>CAWETC010000026.1:0-59807 GCA_963811915.1 uncultured Alphaproteobacteria bacterium | reverse complement strand
CGACAGCGTCACGTTCGGCAGTTTGGTCAGCGGATGGTCCGCCGTCAGTGGTTCGATGTTGTAGACGTCGAGTCCGGCGTGCCGGATGTGGCCTGACTTGAGCGCATCGATCATCGCAGCTTCATCGACCACGGCGCCGCGCGCGGTATTGACGAGGATCATGCCCGGCCGCATCGCCGCGATGCGCTCGCGGTGAGAGAAAGCCGCGGGTTTCGTCGTTCAACAAGAGATGCAGCGAGACCACATGGCTCCGCGTCAGCAAGGTGTCGATGTCGACGAATTCGACCCCGGGATGTTTCTTCGGCGACCGGTTCCAGGCGATCACGCGCATGCCGCTGCCCTGCTGCGATGCGTGCGACTTCCGCGGCGATGCCGCCAAAGCCAATCAGGCCCAGCGTCTTGCCGGTCAATTGCATGCCATCCTCGCGCAGCCAGTTGCCGGCGCGCATTTCGCGGTCCATCCCGGCTGATGCCGCGCGCCGCCGACCACATCAGCGCGATGGCGCATTCGGCCACCGCCGTGTCGCCGTAGCCCTTGATCAGATGGACCTCGATGCCGAGTTCGGCGAGTTCTTCCGGGTTCATGTAGCTGCGTGCGCCGGTGCCGAGAAACACGACGTGCTTCAGGCCGGCGCAGCGCCGGGCAACTTCGGTCGGCAACGGGGTGTGGTCGATAATGACGATCTCGGCGCCGTCGAGCAGTGCGGGCACCTGGTCCGCCGAGATGTCGGCGTTGCGGTTGATGCGCACCGGCGGATCATTGGGCTTATTCTGGCGTTCGAAAATATCCGCCAGCGATCCGTTGGCATCGACAAAAACTCCGCGCACAAACATCTCCATTATATTTTGCGGTGAAAGCGGGCTGACGTTCGGCTAGGGCGCGACGCCGGCGAGAGCCAGCACAGTGTGCATCAGGACATTAGCGCCCGCCGTGCAATCGGCTTGCGTCGCGTCCTCGAGCTCGTTGTGACTGACGCCATCCTTGCAGGGCACGAACACCATTGCAGCGGGAATTTTGGTATTGAGATTGCAGGCGTCGTGACCGGCGCCGGAGATCATGCGCCGGTGCGAAAAGCCGAGCGCCTTGGCGGCGTTTTCCACCGCATCCACCAGTTTGGGATCGAAATGCGTTGGCGCCTTGCGCCAAACCAGATCGAGCGCGACGTCGACCTTGCGCCGCTCGGCGATCTCGGCGACGGCGGCGCGCAGATCCTTGTCGAGTGCGTCCATGATCGCGGCATCGGCGCTGCGGCAGTCGACGGTAAAGGCGATCTCACCGGGAATGACGTTGCGCGAGGGATTGGCGATGACGGCTTCGCCGATGGTGCCGACCGCCTGGGGCCGTGCTTTTTGGCAATGCTTTCCATCGCCAGTACGATCTCGGACAATGTCGCCAGCGCGTCGCGGCGCAGCAGCATCGGCGTCGAGCCGGCATGGCTCTCGAAGCCGGTGATCTTGCCGTCGTACCACAACACACCCTGGCCGGAATCGACCACACCGATGGTCTTGCCCTCGGCTTCGAGAATCGGGCCTTGCTCGATGTGCAGTTCAACGAAGCTGCTGAATTTTTGGGTGCCGACCGGCTTCTCGCCGCGGTAGCCGATGCTGTCCAGGGCCTCGGCCACCGTGACGCCTTCGGCATCCTTGCGCGACAGAATATCGTCGGTGGTGAAATCGCCGACATACGCGGCCGAAGCCATCATCGCCGGCGCGAAGCGCGAGCCTTCTTCGTTGGTCCAGTTGGCGATGCAGATCGGGATTTCAGTCTCGATGCCGGCATCATTGAGTGTGCGGACCACCTCGAGGGCCGCCAGCGTGCCGAGCACGCCGTCGAACTTGCCACCGGTTGGCTGGGTATCCAGATGCGAGCCGAGCCCGATCGGGGGCTTCGACATGTCGCGGCCCTTGCGCAGGCCGAACATAGAGCCGAGCGCATCGACATGCACCTCAAGCCCCGCGGCCTCGCAGGCGTGGCGGAACCAGTCGCGCACCTGCTTGTCCTCAGGGCCAAGCGTCAGCCGCCGCACGCCGCCTTTGGGGGTCGCGCCGAATTTCGCGGTTTCGTGGATCGTATCCCACAGCCGGGCGGAATTGATTTGCAGATTGGATGCTAGTTGGGTCATGAATCTGTTCCAGTCAGCAGACGTGCGCGACGTTTTTCAATGACGCGCCTGCAGCGGCCCGTCAATAACGGCGGCGCTGTCCTGCGCAATCTTGCCGGCGAGGTCGGCGACGAGTTCGACCGCGAGCGTATCCGGCGACACCAGCCAGCTTGCCGAAAATGTCAGCGGCGTGATTTCGAGATCGGTCGATAGAAGCTGGAGCCGTCCGTCCGCCAGTTCGTTCTCGACGATCGCGGTCGGGATCACCGCGATGCCCAGCCCTTCGGTCGCCATGTGGATGACGGTGGCGAGCGAGGCGCTGGCGTGCAACTGGATCGGCGGCAGATCGGGCCGGTTGAACAGCGAGCGCACGATCTCATAGGGCTGGGTTTTGCGCGGAAAGGTGATGATCGGAAACCTCGCCAGGTCATGCACGGTCAGCGGACCGGGACCGAGGCCGAGCGAGGGGCTTGCCAGAAAACCCACCCGATAGTCGCACAGCACGCGGTTGCGCACGCTGGAGGCGGACAATGGCCCGACCAGGAAGGCGAGTTCGATTTCCTGCGCCAGCAGCCGCGCGCTGAGATTCGGCGTGATGTCGACCTCGATCTCAAGCGACAAATTCGGATAGGCGGTGTTGACGCTCTTGATCAGCCGCGACAGCCAGGTGTGCACGATGGTTTCGGCGACGCCGAGCCGCAAGACGCCGCGCGTCGCCGAGCGGTCGCCTACCGCCGCTATCATCTCCGAGCGCAGGCCGATCAGTTTTTCCGCATAGACCATCAACTGCCGGCCACTCGGCGTCGGCGAGGCGACGCGGTGGTCGCGGTTCAGGAGTTTGACTCCCAGCTCACGTTCGAGTTGGGCGATCCGTTGCGAGATCGCCGGCTGGGTGGTGTTGAGCCGCTGGCCTGCGCCCCGGAAGCTGCCCAGCGTCACCACCCACAGGAAGGTCTCGATCGACTTGAAGTCTACCATCGCCAGATTCCCAACGATAAAACCAGCTTATCAATTCTGATTAGAAACTAAGATTAGACATTATCGTAGGCTTGCGTTTCACTCTTGTCGAGATAATAGGCAGGGCGATTAAATGACTGTTTTGTTGGCAGGAGGTGGATTTCGTGAAGCCGACGATCCGCTTCCCAGCGTGCTGGCGCGGCGGGCATATCGGGCCGGCACGGTCGCGAGCACGGCCGGCGTCGCCAACGGCTTCGTCCAGGGCAATCTTGCGATCCTGCCGGAGAGGCTCGCGGCCTCGTTTCACCGGTTCTGCCAGCTCAATCCGAAACCGTGTCCCATTATCGGCATGTCCGACGTCGGTGATCCCCGTATTCCCTCGCTCGGGATCGACCTCGACATCCGCACCGACATTCCGCGCTACCGCGTCTGGCGCGACGGTGAGGTGGTCGAGGAACCCACCGACATCATGGCGCATTGGCGCGACGATCTGGTCGCCTTCGTGCTCGGCTGCTCGTTCTCGTTCGAAGAGGCGCTGATGGCGGAGGACCTGCCGATCCGTCACATCGAGCACAATGTGCGGGTGCCGATGTTCCGCACCAATATCGCCTGCGCGCCTTCCGGCCCGTTCGCCGGCCCAATGGTGGTGTCGATGCGGCCGTACAGGCCGGCGCAGGCGATCCGCGCGGTGCAGATCACCTCGCGCTTTCCCTCGGTGCACGGCGCGCCGGTTCATCTCGGTCATCCGCATTTGATCGGGATCGCGGACATCGCCAAGCCCGACTACGGCGACGCGGTACCGGTCGCGGCCGACGAGATTCCGGTATTCTGGGCATGCGGTGTGACGCCGCAGTCGGTGATCGCGGCGGCGAAGCTGCCGTTTGCGATCACGCATGCGCCGGGCCTGATGCTGGTGACGGACCTGCGCAACAAGCAGCTTGCTGTGCTGTAGAGCATGATCCGGAAAAGTGGCAGTCGGTCTTCGCTCGCGACAAACGCCAGAGGCTTTTGCGCGGAGATCATGCTTAAACAAAGTGATGAGAGCCTGATCCGATTTGATCTGATCCAATCGGATTATGCCCTCATGGGCAGCGGTTGCCGTTCTTTGAGGCTTTACCGCACTCGTCAATCGTTTCATCGATAGCGCCGGACAGGCAGGGGATATTGCAATGACCATCAGTCGCCGACATGTGTTGCTTGGAGCCACCGCCAGCGCGGCGCTGTTGCCGGTCGCGGCGCGCGCGCAGACACCCGAAGTGGTCATCGGGGTGATCTACCCCTTGTCGGGCTCCAGCGCGCAGATCGGTGTCGATGCGCAAAAATCGTTTGCGACCGCGAACGAGATCATCAACAAGGACTTCGACTTCGATCTGCCGCTGGCCCGCGGCGAGGGATTGCCCGGTCTCGGCGGCGCCAAGGTCCGCCTGGTGTTCGCCGATCATCAGGCCGATCCGCAGAAGGGGCGCGCCGAAGCCGAGCGCCTGATCACACAGGAAAAGGTGTGCGCCATCATCGGCACCTATCAGAGCGCGGTCGCCGTCACGGTCAGCCAGATTTGCGAGCGCTATCAGATTCCGTTCATGTCGGCTGATAACTCATCGCCGAGCCTGCATCGCCGCGGTCTCAAATTCTATTTCCGCCCTGCGCCGCATGACGAGATGTTCTCGGCCGCGATGTTCGATTTCTTCGATGCCATGAAGAAGAAGGGCACCAAGATCGACACGCTATCGTTGTTCCACGAAGACACCATTTTCGGCACCGACTCCGGCAACGCCCAGCTCAAATACGCCAAAGAGCGCAGCTACAAGGTGGTCGCCGACGTCAAATACCGCGCCAACTCGCCGTCGCTGTCGGCCGAAGTGCAGCAACTCAAGGCCGCCAATGCCGATGTGCTGATGCCGTCGAGCTACACCACCGACGGTATCCTCTTGATCAAGACCATGGCTGAACTCGGCTACAAGCCCAGTGCCATCGTCGCGCAGGACGCCGGCTTCTCCGAAAAAGCGCTGTACGACGCGGTCGGTGACAAGCTCGAAGGCGTGATCTCGCGCGGCAGCTTCTCGCTCGATCTCGCCATCAAGCGGCCGATGGTCGGCAAGATCAACGCCATGTACAAGGATAAGTCCGGCAAGGACCTCAACGATTACTCGTCGCGGCAGTTCATGGCCCTGATCGTGATGGCGGAAGCCATCAATCGCGCCAAATCGACCGACGGCGAAAAAATTCGTGACGCGCTGGCCGCTACCGACATTCCGGGCGAGGCCACCATCATGCCGTGGAAGCGCGTCAAGTTCGACGAAATGGGCCAGAACAACGATGCCGATCCGGTGCTGCTGCAATATATCGGCGGCAAGTTCGTCACCATCTTCCCGCCGCAAGCCGCCGTGGCCGAAGCCACCTGGCCGATGAAGTAAATGCAGGGAGTGTATCACACCGTCGCCGACGTCCTCATCCTGAGGAGCGGGCGAAGCCCGCGTCTCGAAGGATGGATGCAACGCCTTGACTTCGCGGCCATCCTTCGAGACGCGCGCCAGGCGCGCTCCTCAGGATGAGGATATTTGCCCGGAGCAACGCCTTTGACCGCCGAGACGATCATCCAGAGTCTCGCCAGCGGTCTGTTGATGGGGCTGCTCTATGGCCTGATCGCCGTTGGCCTCGCGCTGATCTTCGGCCTGATGGACGTGGTGAATTTCGCCCACGGCGAATTCCTCATGATCGCGATGTATGTGACGTTCTTTTTGTTCTCGTTCTTTGCCATCGATCCCTTGCTGGCGGCGCCGCTGGTGGCGGCAGCGTTGTTCGTGTTTGGCGCTGTGGTCTATCTCCTGGTGGTGCGCTTTGCGGTCAGGGCCAAAGCCAATGCCGGCATGGTGCAGATCTTTTCGACCTTCGGGCTCGCCATTGTGATGCGAGGCCTGGCGCAGTTCTTCTTCACGCCCGATTATCGCAGCATCACGCATTCATGGCTTGGCGGCAAAACCATCTCGATTGCGGGCATCTTCCTGCCGGTACCGCAATTGGTGGGCGCGCTGGTGTCGATCGCGGCGTTCGGCGCGCTGTATTTCTTCATCAACCGCACTGATTTTGGCCGCGCCCTTGAGGCGACCCGCGAGGATGCGGGCGCCGTGGCGCTGGTCGGCATCGACAAGAACAGGGTATTCGCGCTGGGCTGGGGCCTAGGTGCGGCGCTGGTTGGCCTCGCCGGCGCCGTGATGGCGATGTTCTTCTACATCTATCCGGATGTCGGCGCGTCGTTCGCGCTGATCGCCTATGTCACGGTGGCGCTCGGCGGTTTCGGCAGCGTGTTCGGCGCCTTTGCCGGCGGCATCATCGTCGGTCTGGTCGAAGCGTCCACGGCGTTGATCCTGCCGCCATCCCTGAAGTCGGTCGGCATCTACGCGGTCTATCTGCTGGTGGTCTTCATCCGGCCGCGCGGCCTGTTCGGGTCGATCTGATGGATACGAGCTTTGCCCAGCGTCGCCGCCGCGACCTGATCGTTGCGGCCTGTCTTGCGGTGGTCGCTGCGCTGGTGCCACTGTTCGTGAAGGACGTCTACGTCCAGAACATCATGGTTCTGACGCTGATGTACGCGGCATTGTCGCAGAGCTGGAATATCCTCAGCGGCTATTGCGGGCAGATATCGCTCGGCCACGCGCTGTATTTCGGGCTGGGCGCCTATACGACCGCGCTTCTGTTCACCAAATTCGGCGTGCTGCCATGGTTCGGCATGCTCGGCGGCGGCCTGATATCGGCTGTCATCGCGATGGCGCTCGGCTATCCCTGCTTCCGGCTGCGCGGGCATTACTTCGTCATCGCCACCATCGTCATCGCCGAGACGGCATTGCTGCTGTTCCAGAACTGGGACTGGGCCGGCGCCGCGCTCGGGATCGATATCCCGGTCCGCCACGATAGCTGGGTCATGTTTCAGTTCACGCGCAGCAAGCTGCCGTATTTCTATTTCGCGCTGGCGCTGGCTTGCGTCGCCTGGTTCGTGACCTGGTGGCTCGAGGATTCCAAATGGGGCTATTGGTGGCGCGCCGTGAAGGACAATCCGGTCGCTGCCGAAAGCCTCGGCGTGGTCGTGTTCAATTCCAAAATGGGCGCTGCGGCGGTGTCGGCATTCCTCACTGCGATCGGCGGCAGTTTCTACGCGCAGTTCGTGTCCTACATCGACCCCGAAAGCGTGATGGGCTTTCAGTTCTCGTTGCTGATGGCGCTGCCCGCGGTGGTCGGCGGCATCGGCACCCTGTGGGGACCGGTGCTCGGCGCCGTCATCCTGATCCCGCTCACCGAGTTGACGCGCTCCTTCATCGGCGGCTCCGGCCGCGGCGTCGACCTGATCGTCTACGGCACGCTGATCGTGCTGATCTCGCTGGCGCGGCCCGAGGGCTTGGTCGGACTATTCTCGCGTCGTCGCAAGGAAGCCACACGATGACGCCGTTGCTGGAAATCCGCGGCGTCTGGCAGCGTTTCGGCGGACTGATCGCCAACAGCGATATTTCGATTTCGGTCGGGCGCGGCGAGATCGTCGGGCTGATCGGCCCCAACGGCGCCGGCAAGTCGACGCTGTTCAACCTGATCGCGGGCGTGCTGCCGCCGACCCAGGGCTCGATTATCTTCGATGGCGAAGACGTCACCGCACTGCCGGCGGCGGAGCGCTGCCAGCGCGGTATCGGTCGCACGTTCCAGGTCGTGAAAAGCTTCGAGACCATGACGGTCATCGACAACGTCATCGTCGGCGCGCTGGTCCGTTCCACCGTGATGCGCGAAGCGCGCCGCAAAGCCTATGAGGTGCTGGAATTTGCCGGCCTCGCGGCGCGCGCCAACGTGCTTGCCAGCGAGTTGATCCCCTCGGAAAAGCGCCGCCTCGAGGTCGCGCGCGCGCTCGCCACCGAACCGAAACTGCTGCTGCTCGATGAAGTGCTTACGGGATTGACGCCGATCGAGGCGCAGACCGGCGTCGAACTGGTGCGAAAAGTTCGCGCCACCGGCGTCACGGTACTGATGGTCGAGCATGTCATGGAGATCGTGATGCCGCTGGTCGACCGCGCCATCGTGCTCGATCTCGGCAAGGTACTGGTCGAAGGCAAGCCGGCCGACATCGTGCGCAATCCGAAAGTCATCAGCGCCTACCTTGGGGATCGTCATGCTGTCAGTGCATGAAGTCACCACCGCCTATCAGGGGCTGGTCGCGATCGCGGCGGTCTCCATCGAAGTCGCCAAGGGCGAGATCGTGTGCGTCGCCGGCGCCAATGGGGCTGGCAAATCGACGCTGATAAAGTCTATCGCCGGCGCCGAGCGTCCACGCTCCGGCTCCGTCACCTTCGATGGCGCGCGCATCGACGGGTTGGCGCAGCACGTGATCACGGCGCGTGGCATCGCCTATGTACCGGAAAACCGCCGGCTGTTTCCGCGGCTGTCGGTGCGGGACAATTTGCGCCTTGGCAGTTACCTTTATCGCAGCCAGTCCGATCGCGACCAGCCGCTGGCGCTGGTGTTCAAGCTGTTTCCGCGATTGTCCGAGCGTCTCGAACAGCGCGCCGAAACCCTCTCCGGCGGCGAGCAACAGATGCTGGCAATCGGCCGCGCGCTGATGACGCGGCCACGGCTGTTGATGCTGGACGAGCCGTCGCAGGGCATCATGCCCAAGCTGGTCGATGAAATCTTCCAGGCGGTGAAGCAGATCCGCGACGCCGGCATGACCGTCTTGATCGTCGAACAGCGCATCGCCGAATGCCTTGAGATCGCCGACCGCGCCTACATCCTGCAAACCGGCCGGTTGCAAATGCAGGGCACGTCGGCGGAGATCAAGGGCAATCCGGACGTGCGCAAGGCGTATCTGGGATTGTAACCGTTACAGGCGTTTCGCGCACACCGCCCACATCCTGAGGAGCCGCGAAGCGGCGTCTCGAAGGATGGCGGGCACCTGTGACCATCCTTCGAGACGCCATGCTCCGCATGGCTCAGGATGAGGGCGTCGTGTGCTGCCCATGCTCCGGCAGCGCCAACCCAAACGTCTTCGACAGATCCGCCACCTGCGCAGGCGTGAGATAGCGCGGGTTAAGCCCGCGCAGCAGCAGATAGAGTTTTGCGGTCTCTTCCAGTTCCTCGATCGCGTACACCGCTGCTTCCAGCGTATCGCCTGATACCACCGGCCCGTGATTGGCGAGCAGCACGGACGAATATTTCCCCGCAAGACCCTTGATCGCGTCGGCGACGGCGGGATCGCCCGGCCGATAATACGGCAGCAGCGCTGTGGCGCCGCACTTCATCAGGTAATAGGGCGTCATCGGCGGCAGCGCGGCGCGCGGGTCGATCTCCGGCAGCATCGACAGCGCCACCGAATGCGTCGAATGCAGATGCACCACCGCGCGGGCCGCCCCTCGGGTCTGGTAGAGCGCGCTATGCAGCGGGACTTCCTTGGTCGGGGCATCGCCGGAGACGAGCTTGCCGTCCGCGCCCAGTCGCGACAGCCGCGCCGGGTCGAGTGAACCGAGCGAAGCATTGGTCGGCGTCACCAGCCAGCCGCCGTCGTCGAGTTTGACGCTAATGTTACCCGAGGAACCCGGCGTCAGGCCGCGCTCGAACAACGAGCGGCCGAGGCGGCAGATTTCCTCGCGGATAATGCTTTCGGTCATGGCAGCACCCTCGTTGCCCTCTTGTCTCACGCTTTGGCAGCGCGGCCAAGCCGTGATACCCAGAGGCAACGCCGCAGACCAAATTCGGCTCAGAGGAACCGCTAAGGGAATTGCCGATGCCTGAATTCTCGCCAAACCGCGCATCGCCGTCATCGGGCTGGGCTCGATGGGATTTGGCATGGCCACCTCGCTGCGGCGCGCCGGTTTTGCCGTCACCGGCTGCGACGTTTCCGAAGATGCCGTCGCGCGGTTCGTCGCCGACGGGGAGGGGGTGCAAAGACGCCGGCGGAGGCCGCGAAAGCGGCCGACATCGTCGTCAGCGTGGTCGTCAACGCCGCGCAGACCGAAATCATCCTGTTCGGCAAAGACGGCGCGGCGGAAACGCTGGCCAAGGATGCGGTGTTCGTCTCCTCCGCAACCATGGATCCGGATGTCGCCCGGCGGCTGGCGAAACAACTGGAGGCGACCGGCCGGCATTATCTCGATGCGCCGATTTCGGGCGGCGCGCAGCGCGCGGCGCAGGGCGAGTTGACCATCCTGGCGTCGGGCACTGCTGTGGCCTTTGCCAAAGCGAGGCCCGCGCTCGACGCGATGGCGGCCAAGCTCTATGAACTCGGCGATGCCGCCGGCCAGGGCGCGGCGTTCAAGATGATCAATCAGTTGCTCGCCGGCGTGCATATCGCCGCCGCCTCGGAAGCCATCGCGTTCGCGGCCAAGCAGGGGCTCGATATCCGGAAGGTTTACGAGGTGATCACCGCGTCAGCGGGAAATTCCTGGATGTTCGAAAACCGCGTGCCGCATGTGCTTGACGGCGATTATGCGCCGCGCAGCGCGGTGGAAATCTTTGTCAAGGACCTCGGCATCATCCAGGACATGGCACGCACCGCGAAATTTCCGGTGCCGGTCGCGGCGGCTGCGTTGCAGATGTTCCTGATGACGGCGGCCTCCGGCATGGGCCGCGACGATGATGCCTCGGTGGCGCGGATGTATGCCAAGGTCAGCGGCACGCATTTACCGGGTGAGCCGAAGTAGATGTAAGCCGAAATAGCCGCGTACCAGTAGCGCGTATCAACAAGAGGACAGTCGATGCCCCGTTTCGCCGCCAATCTCACCATGATGTTCACCGAAGTGCCGTTCCTCGATCGTTTCGATGCGGCGGCGAAGGCGGGGTTCACCGCAGTCGAGTTCCTGTTTCCCTACGATCATCCGGCCGAAGAGATCGGTAAACGCCTTCGCGCCAACGGCCTGACGCAGGCGCTGTTCAACCTGCCGCCGGGCAACTGGGACGCCGGCGAAAAGGGTTTTGCCGCGCTGCCGGATCGGTTCGCGGATATGCAACAAAGCCTTCATACGGCGTTGCCATACGCGCAAGCCACCGGCGTCAAGCGCCTGCACCTGATGGCGGGCATGGCCAGTCGCAGCGATCCCAACGCGGTGGCGGCGTTTCGGAAATCGGTGGTGTGGGCCGCAGAGTTTCTCAAGCCCCATGGCCTCGACGTCGTGCTGGAGCCGATCAATCCGCGCAATGTGCCCGGCTACTTCCTCAACGATTTCATGTTCGCTCGCGACCTGATCGTGGAACTCAACATTCCGAATCTGAAGCTGCAGTTCGATATCTATCACTGCCAGATCATCCATGGTGACGTGACGATGCGGCTGCGCGAGATGATGCCGGTGATCGGTCATATCCAGATCGCGAGTATCCCCTCGCGGAATGAGCCCGACGGCGAGGAGCTGAACTATCCGTTCCTGTTCGATGAACTCGACCGGCTCGGCTACCAGGGCTTTGTCGGGTGCGAATATAACCCTCGCGGCAAGACCACCGACGGGCTCGGCTGGTTCAAGTCTTACGCTGGAGTAAAACCGTGACGCTGGCCAGAAGTTTATCTCTTGGCTGTATTGCCGACGACTACACCGGCGCGTCGGATCTCGCCAATACCCTGACCCGCTGCGGCCTGCGCACGGTGCAGACCATCGGCGTGCCCGCAGACGATCTGGCGCTGCCCGACGTCGATGCGGTGGTGGTGTCGCTCAAGAGCCGGTCGATCGAAGCAAGCCTCGCCGTCAAACGCTCGCGCGATGCAGAGAAATGGCTGCGCGCGCGAGGGGTGCGGCACGTACTGTTCAAGATCTGCTCGACCTTCGATTCCACCGACGCCGGCAATATCGGTCCGGTCATGGACGCGTTGCGTGCGGACTCGGGCGACGCGATGGTACTGGTGACCCCGGCGTTTCCTGAAACCGGCCGTACCGTCTATCAGGGCAATCTGTTTGTTGGCGCCGTGCCGCTGAATGAAAGTCCGCTGAAGGATCATCCGCTCAATCCGATGCACGATTCCAATCTGGTGCGGGTGCTGGCGCGTCAGAGCCGGACCCCGATCGGTCTGGTCGATCTCGCGGCCATCGCGCGCGGACCGGATGCCGTCCGGGCGCGTCTGGCCGAGCTTGCCGGCAAAGGCATTGGGGCTGTTATCGCCGATGCCGTGTTCGAGCGCGATCTCGAGACCATCGGCAAGGTCGCACTGGACCATGGCGTATCCGTAGGCGCTTCGGGGCTGGGGCTTGGGCTTGCCCGCGCACTGGTCGCGTCGGGCCGCGTCAAATCGCATGCGACGAACGCGGTTGCCGACAATCCGGTGGGCGGACCGGCGGCCTGTCTGGCCGGCAGTTGTTCGCAAGCGACGCTGCAGCAGATCGCCAGGGCCGAGCAGGCGATGCCGGTGCTGCATCTCGATCCCGACCGGGTCATTGCGGGCGGGGACGAAGCCCGGCGCGCACTGGCCTGGGCTCTGGAAAGGCTGGAGCAAGGCCCGATCCTGATCGCCAGCAGCTCGGCGCCGCAAGAGGTCGCAGCCTTGCAGGCGCGTCACGGCCGCGATGCCGCGGGCCATGCCATCGAGCAGGCGATGGCCGATATCGCGGAGGGTTTGGTCCGCTCTGGCGTGCGACGGCTGGTGGTCGCTGGCGGCGAAACCTCCGGCGCGGTGGTGGATCGCTTGCAAATTCCGGGCTTTCTGGTCGGTGCGGAAATCGCCGCCGGTGTTCCGGTCTTGCGTTCCGTTGGGGCGAACAGCGGCGACATGCTGCTGGCGCTGAAATCAGGCAATTTCGGCGCTCCGGAATTTTTCTCCGACGCCCTCAAGCTGATGCGTTGAGGACTCGGCTGCCTCGGTTGCCTGCCATCTCTACGTATTTTTACGGTGGCCGAGCGTTAACAGAAGTGTAGCCGGTCTGTGGTTTGCTGCCGCGCTATCGCTTCGATTTGGCCGGCCCCGCCTCAGAGCCCAACGGGCTCAGAACAAGAGATCAAATTCATGCTCGCCCAGTTCTCCATCCGCGCCAAAATTACGGCCGTTGTTGCGTTCCTGCTCATTGCGATGACCGGCATGGGCCTGCTTGCGGTCAGGAACATGCGGGCGATCAACGCCAGTACTGTGGATATCACCACCAACTGGCTGCCGAGCGTGCGTGTGCTGGGCGATCTGCGCGCCGGCGTTGTCAGCTATCGCACCGTGATCCGGGAGCACATGCTGGCCGAAACCGCAGAGGAAAAGCAAGCTGCGGAGAAGACCCTGGCGGCGATTGTCGCGAACAACAACAGGATCCGCCAGACCTACGAGCCATTGATAACATCTATGGAAGAGCGTTCGCTTTACAGCGAGTGGGTCCAGCAGTGGGACCGCTACAAAAAGGGTACCGAAGAAGTCATGGCATTGTCGCGCAAGAGTGCCGGCAAGATCCCCCATGAGGCGCACGAATTGAATGAGAAGACGGTGAACAAGATTGGGATGGACGCTGACGTCATCCTGAAGAAAAGCATCGAACTCAACAACACGGGCGCCGACAAGGCAGGCAAGGATGCGGCCGACAACTACACCTCCGCCTTTGAGATACTAGCCGCCATCCTCGGCATCGTCATCATCGTCGGAATTGGCGTCGGCATTTACCTGGTTCGCGATGTCTCTCGCGGCATTGCCTCCATTGTTGCGCCGATGCAGGCGCTGGGCGGCGGCGACCTGACCGCGCAGATCCCGCATCAGGGCGAGAAAACCGAGATCGGTTCGATGGCGGAATCGCTGCAGGTGTTCAAGGAGGCGCTGATCGCCAAAAGGGTCGCCGATGAGGCGGCGGCGCGTGACGCCGAAGCCAAGATCGAACGCGGCCGCCGGGTAGATGGCATCACGCGCGAATTCGAATCGATGATCGGCGAGATCGTCAATACGGTGTCCTCTGCCTCGACGCAGCTCGAGGCTTCGGCCGGCACGCTGACAGCCACGGCCGAGCGCGCGCAGGAACTTACCACCGTGGTCGCGGCAGCGTCGGAGGAAGCCTCGACCAATGTGCAGTCGGTGGCTTCGGCCACCGAAGAGATGGCTTCATCGGTCAACGAGATCAGCCGCCAGGTGCAGGAATTGGCGCGGATGGCCGGCGAGGCGGTCAACGAGGCGCGCAAGACCAACGATCGTGTCAGCGAGTTGTCGAAGGCCGCGGCCCGCATCGGCGACGTCGTCGAACTGATCAACAACATCGCCGGACAGACCAATCTGCTGGCGCTCAATGCCACCATCGAGGCGGCCCGCGCGGGCGACGCGGGCCGCGGCTTCGCTGTAGTGGCTTCGGAAGTCAAGGCGCTGGCCGAGCAGACCGCGAAGGCGACCGGCGAGATCGGTCAGCAAATCAACGGCATCCAGTCGGCGACGCAGGATTCGGTGAGCGCCATCAAGGAAATCAGCGGAACCATCGAAAAGCTGTCCGAGATCTCCTCGGCCATTGCGGCGGCAGTGGAAGAGCAGGGGGCCGCGACGCAGGAAATTTCGCGCAACGTGCAGCAGGCCGCCCAAGGCACCCAGCAAGTCTCTTCCAACATTACCGATGTGCAACGTGGCGCCGGCGAGACCGGAAGGGCCTCGTCGCAGGTGCTGTCGGCGGCACAGTCGCTGTCCGGCGACAGCAGCCGCCTCAAGCTCGAAGTCGGCAAGTTTCTCAGTTCGGTCAGGGCGGCTTAAAGAGCGGAAGTCCGTATATTCCCGGCTTTTTTTGACTGGTGCACAAATCCTCTGCGGTGGCGCGGTATGCCGCCGGATGCGAAGATGTCGGGATGTTTCCGTTGCCGACGCGCGATTTTCAGAGGCCGAAATCGTCGAAGCTCTCTAGCCTCGCGCTGAAATTAACAGCAGCTCTGCCGAAAGCGGGAGCATTAAAAGCCTTGTAAAGGGCTTGTTCACAACGCAGTGAAACTGAAGAGCAATCGAAACATTGCGAATATCATCTTTAATCCGGGCAGGCTAAAGATATGCCGAACTGCATGCAGGGGGCGCGGCCGGGCGTTAGCTAGACCGGCGCAATTCGGGTAAATCAGCGCCAGCGATTTTTGCCTGTGAATTGCAAGCTCCCCCGCCCGATCAAGGAACGCCCGCTCTATGACAGCACTGGTCCGTATTGCCCTGAGTCGGCCATACACTTTCGTGGTGCTCGCGCTGCTCCTCCTGATCCTCGGCCCGCTCGCCGCGCTGCGCACGCCCACCGACATCTTTCCGGAGATTCGGATTCCCGTGATCGGGGTGGTCTGGTCGTATGTGGGTCTGCCGCCGGAGCAGATGGCCGGCCGCATCGTCACGCAGTTTCAACGCATCCTGACCACGACGGTCAACGATATCGAGCACATCACCGCCAACTCCTATAACGGCGTCGGGATCGTCAAGATCTTCTTCCAGCCCAATGTCGATATCCGTACCGCCAACGCCCAGGTGACCGCGGTCTCGCAAACCATCATCAAGCAGTTGCCTCCTGGCGCGACACCGCCGCTGATTCTCAATTACAGCGCGTCTACCGTTCCGATCATCCAGCTCGCGCTGTCCGGCGACGGTCTCACTGAACAGAACCTCGGCGACATCGCCATCAATCAACTGCGCACGCCGCTGGTCACGGTGCCCGGGGCCGCTATCCCCTATCCCTATGGCGGCAAGCAGCGTCAGATCCAGATCGATCTCAATACGTCGGCGCTGCAGGCGCTGGGCCTGTCCGGCAACGACGTCGCCAACGCGCTCGCTGCGCAGAATCTGATCACGCCGGCGGGTACTCAGAAGATCGGCGGCTTCGAATATTACATTCAGCTCAACAATTCACCGCTCAAGATCGAGGAGCTCGCGAATCTGCCGATCAAGGCCGTCAACGGCGCCATGGTCTATGTGAGGGATGTGGCTACCGTTCGCGACGGCAATCCGCCGCAGACCAACATCGTCCACGTCAACGGCAACCGCTCCGTGCTGATGATGGTGCTGAAGGCGGGCTACATTTCGACGCTCGACATCATCGCGGGTATCAAGCAGAAGGTCATCGATTTCAAGGACTTCGCTTCCCGATAATTTAAAGGTCGGGTTTGTCGGCGACCAGTCGCTGTTCGTTCGCGGTGCTATTTCCGGCGTGATCCGCGAAGGCATCATCGCGGCGCTGCTCACCAGCGTCATGATCCTGTTGTTCCTGGGAAGCTGGCGCTCCACGATCATCATCGCCACGTCGATCCCGCTCGCCGTGTTCGGGTCGATCATCATGCTGGCGACGATCGGCGAGACGCTGAACATCATGACGCTCGGCGGTTTGGCACTCGCAGTCGGCATCCTCGTCGACGAGGCCACGGTGACCATCGAGAATATCAATTGGCACCTGGAACAGGGCAAGGAAGTAGAGCCCGCGATCCTGGACGGTGCCAATCAGATCGTGGTGCCGGCCTTTGTGTCGCTATTGTGTATCTGCATCGTGTTCGTGCCGATGTTCTTCCTGCAAGGCGTTGCCCGCTTCCTGTTCGTGCCGATGGCGGAAGCGGTGATCTTCGCGATGATCTGGTCGTTCATCCTGTCGCGGACGTTGGTGCCGACGATGGCGAAGTATCTGTTGCATCCGCATGTGCACCATGCCGAGGGCGAGCAGCCGAAGCGCTCGCGCAATCCGCTGGTCCGGTTCCAGCGCGGCTTCGAAGCGGCGTTCGAGAGATTTCGCGCTGGTTATCGCGATCTGCTCACATTGGCGCTGCATCACCGCCCAACTTTCGTGATCGGTTTCCTGGGCTTCGTCGGGCTTTCATTCCTGCTGGTGCCGTATCTCGGGCAGAATTTCTTCCCCTCCGTCGACGCCGGCCAGATCCTGATGCATGTGCGCACCCAGGTCGGTACCCGTGTTGAGGAAAGTGCCAATCAATTCGCCGAAGTGCAGAAAGTCATCCGCAAGATCATCCCGCCGGATAACATCGAGACCATCACCGATAATATCGGGTTCCCCATCAGCGGCATCAACATGACCTACAATAATACCGGCGTGATGGGGCCGCAGGATGGCGATATCCAGATCAAGCTGAAGGAGGACCACCCTCCGACCGACATCTATGTGAAGGCGCTCCGCGAACAACTGCCCCGCGCTTTTCCAGGCCTGACATTTGCTTTTCTTCCGGCAGATATCGTCAACCAGATCCTGAACTTCGGCGCCCCGGCGCCCATCGACCTTCAGATCCGCGGCTTTAATTTGGACGCGAATTTCGCCTACGCCAATAAGCTGCTGGCTCGAATTCGCCGGATCCCCGGCGTCGCCGATGCGCGGATTCAGCAATCGCCCAATTATCCGACCTTCGATGTCGACGTCGACCGGACCCGTGCGCAATATGTCGGGCTGACCGAGCGCGACGTAACCAACAGCCTCACGGTCAATCTGGCAGGCAGTGCGCAGGTAGCGCCGACCTATTTCCTGAACCCGGACAACGGCGTTTCGTACTCGATCGTGATGCAGACACCGCAATACAAGATCGATTTGTTGACCGCGCTGGAGACTTTGCCGATTACGTCGGGCGGTCCGTCCGCGCCGATTCTTGGCGGTATCGCCAATATCAAGCGGTCTGTCTCGAATGCGGTTGTTTCCCAATACGACATCCAGTGGCTGGTTCAGCTTTACGCGACGACGCAGGGACGCGATCTCGGCGCGGTCGCTGCGGACGTCAACAAGGTGATCGCCGACACCAAGCATGACGTGCCAAAGGGCAGTTCGGTGTTTCTCCTTGGACAGGTGCAGACCATGAACAGTGCGTTTTCCGGGCTGCTGTTCGGGCTGCTCGGCGCGATCGTTCTGGTCTATCTCCTGATCGTGGTAAACTTCCAGTCGTGGTCAGATCCGTTCGTGATCATTACCGCGCTGCCGGCGGCCCTTGCCGGGATTGTCTGGATACTGTTTTCGACCGGAACGACGCTGTCGGTGCCGGCGCTGACCGGTGCGATCATGTGCATGGGTGTCGCCACCGCGAACAGCGTGCTGGTGATCAGCTTCGCCCGTGAGCGATATGACGAACTGGGCGACCCGATCGCCGCGGCAATCGAAGCCGGTTTCGTGCGTATCCGTCCGGTGCTGATGACGGCGCTGGCCATGATTATCGGCATGTTGCCGATGTCGCTCGGGCTCGGCGAAGGCGGCGAGCAGAACGCGCCGCTCGGACGGGCGGTGATCGGCGGCCTGATTTTTGCTACTGTGGCCACGCTGATGTTTGTCCCTGTGGTCTTTAGCATGATACACAAGAAGCAGGGCACCAGAGCCGCTGCCTTATCGGAGACTGCAAATGCGCACTGAACAAAGCCCGCCGGTTTCTCACCGGAAGTTGGGCATTTTCGGCGTCGTGGCTGTTATCGCAGCGCTGTTGCTGGTGGTAACCGGTATTCGGGCTCGGGAAGATTTTAGTGTAAAACTCAAGGAGTGGACCGATAACCAGGCCGTTCCGTCGGTCGCGGTGGTATTTCCGGACCCCACCGCGCTTCAGGCAACGATCGACCTGCCGGGTCGGCTCGAGGCCTATTATCGTGCGCCGATCTTTGCCCGCGTCAGCGGCTACCTGAAGAGCTGGAGCGCCGACATCGGCGCGCGGGTCAAGGCCGGGGAGGTGATCGCGGAAATCGAGGCGCCGGATCTCGACCAGCAATTGCTGCAGGCGCGCGCCGATCTCACCAATCAGCAGGCCAGCGCGAAACTATCCGACGTGACGCTGGCTCGCCGCAAGACGCTCATCGCTTCGAATTTCGTCTCGATGCAGGAGATCGACGAACGTACCGCCGATCTCTCCAACAAGAATGCCGCGGTCAAAGCCAGCCAGGCCAATGTCGAGCGGCTCGAGGCGCTCGCCGCCTACAAGAAAATCACCGTGCCGTTCGACGGTATCGTCACCGCGCGCTCGACGGATGTGGGCGCCCTGATCAATGCCGGGGGAAGCACCGGTCCGGCGATGTTCGTGATTTCCGACGTCAAGAAGCTGAGAGTTCTACGTCAACGTTCCCCAGAGTTACGTGCCGGAGATCAAGATGGGCGCCAAGGCCGTGATCTCGGTGCCGGAATATCAAAACCGGACCTTCGCCGGGACCGTCGAAGCTTCGTCGCAGGCAGTCGATATCAACTCCGGCACGACGCAGATGCAGATCGTCCTCGACAACTCTGCCGGCGAGTTGATGCCGGGCGGTTACGCCAATGTGCGCCTGACCCTTCAGCATGATGGCGTGCCGCTGAACATTCCTTCGAGCGCCCTGATCTTCGACCAGAGCGGCCTGCGGGTCGCGACCGTCGGCCCCGATGATCGCGTCGTGCTCAAGACCGTGACCATCGCGCGCGATCTCGGGCGCAATCTCGAGTTGGCGTCGGGCGTCTCCGCGGAGGATCGGATCATCACCGCGCCGCCCGATGGCGTGGCCAACGGCGATCAGGTCCATGTTGTCAGCACGGTAAAGCCGCCCGGGCGGCCCGCCACGGTGTCGGCGACGCAGGACGTCAAGGGATAAGCGGGGCGTATGCGCGCTCCATGATGCCCCGGATGCCCGGCGTCCGGGGCATTGTCTTATCTGCCCACCCGCCATTCCATAACGCCGTCGTCCGCGCTGACGATATCGCCCGCTGATCCCACCGGCGTGCGGTCCATGCTCAGGAGATGTGCCAGTGTCTGGCTGTCGCGCGCGGGGACCCGCGCCAGCGCGCGAGCATTATCCGGCGTTCGCAGCATCACCACGCCGTGCTCGACCTCGTTGTTGCGGCCATAGATCACTGTAAAACTTTCGACCGTGCCCTTGCCACTGGCTTCGGTGACGAATTCCGGCACGGTGCCACGATGCCGGTCGGCTTCGGCCTGCACGCTGCTGTGCTGGGCCAGGGCCGCGCGCGGCGGCTGGCGCGACAGCACCAGCGCATGATGCTTGGTGACAAAACCGCCCTGGCCGTACAGCAGGCCGAGCTTCGCGCCGCTGCGCAGCTTTCGCACCATCGCGCAGGCCGCATGCGTCATGTAGGTGTTGAGTGGCGCGCCAAAGAAGGTGAGGCCGCCGGTCACGGTCGGCTGCACGTCGGCGTCAAGGCCAAGCGTTCGCCGCGCCATTTTCGGCACACAGGGAAAACAACTATAGAGCTCGATCGCGTCGAACGCGCGGCCATCGTCGCCGCCGAGATCCATCGCCGCCTTGAGCACGGCGTTCTGCGCGTGGCTTTCGAAAAACCGGTCGCGGATCAGATAGTCGCGCGGTTCCTCTGCCGATGCGCCGCCCCAGATGTGGATCAGGCGGTCTTCGGCAATGCCGGCGGCGCGCGCCTTGGCCAGACTCGTCATCAGCACCGCGCCGCCCATGTTGACGGTCGGATTGGCGACCATCAGCTTGGTATAGGGCCAGGCGATCAGCCGGTTGTCCGGCGTTGGCGTTATGATCTCTTCAGGCGTAAAGCGCCGCTTCAGCCAGGCGTTCGGGTTCTGCGCGGCCACGCTGGAATAAATCGACCACAACTGGCCGGATTCCGCCATCGCCTCGCGCGGGGTCTGGCCCCAATGCGCGGCGGTCGCGGCTTCGTAGAACGGATAGACCGTCACCGGCCTGAATACGCCGAGCGTCACCGCCGCAGGCTTCTGGAATGCGGCGCCACGTTTTGGCTCGGCGACGTCATGTGCGAACGGCGTCCACGGCAGCGTGACGCCGGCACGTTCGGCCTTGGTCGCGGTGCCCTGGGATTTGGCGCCGCAGACCGCGGCGACGCTGCATTCGCCGCGCGCAATGCGCTGCGCCGCTTCGTGCAGATAACGGATCGGGCTCTCACCGCCCACCGGTCCGTAGTAAGCATGCGCCGGCTTGATCCCGAGCCGATCGGAGAGCTGCCGCGCCGGATCGTGGTAGCGCCAGCTCAGGAAATTGACGATGTCGAGCGACTGGATCTCGCTCAGCAACGGCGCGCCGCTGTCCGCTTCGGCGTGCTTGAGTGCCAATTCCAGCAACGCCAGAGGTTCGAGCCCGGCGGCGATCTCCTTCGGACGATCTACGATTTCGCCGACGCCGACGATGACGGGAATGCGGTCTTCGGGGGTGGTTGCGCGTGAGCTGGTCATTGGTTTCTTGTTTTCGTTTTCCTAAGACAAGCAAAGCCTCATCCCGAAGAGCGGCGGCTTGGCCGCGTCTCGAAGGATGAAGCGGTCAAATTTTTCATGGTTCGAGACGGCGCTGACGCGCCTCCTCACCTTGAGGGATCGTCTACTCCGCCACCAGCGCGTTGATGTGCTCCACCGCATCGACAAAATCCTCCTTGAATTCCTGCACCACCGCACCTGCCGATTTCACGCTGTCGATCAGCCCGACGCCCTGTCCGACGAAGTAGCTGACGAGGTCGCGCGCCTGCGCGTTGCCGGCGGCGGCGGAACGATCAATGGAGGCAAACGCGTCACGGCTGATGATGCTTTGCAGCGGCATCGGCAACGCGCCGGGGCTGTCGGGCCCGCGGTCCCACGCATCGGTCCAGACCGACCGCAACTGCCGCGCCGGCTTTCCGGTACGGCCTTTGGAGCGAACGGCGTCCCGCGACGAGGCTGCGATCATCTTTTCTCGAAAAATTTCGGAGGTTTCGGATTCGACCGTGGCCAGCCAGACCGAGCCGGTCCACACGCCGGCGGCGCCCATCGCCATGCACGCCGCCATCTGTCGCCCGGTCATGATGCCGCCCGCGGCCAGCACCGGCACGTCGCGGATCGGCTTGATCGCCTTGATCACCTCCGGCACCAGCACCATGGTCGAGACCTCGCCGCAATGGCCGCCCGCTTCGGTGCCCTGCACGACGAGAATATCGACGCCGGCCGCGACCTGGCGCAGCGCATGTTCCTTGGCGCCGACCAGTGCCGCGACGGGAACGCCGTGCTTGTTGCCCATCTCGATCATCGCCTTCGGCGGCACGCCGAGCGCATTGGCGATCAGGCGGATCGGGTGCCGGAACGAGGCGTCGAGAACTTCCAGCGCGCGTTGCGCATCGAACGGCTGCGGTTGGTTGTCGGCGATGTCGGTGGTCGTCAGTTCGACGCCGTATTTCTTCAGAAGGTCGCGCGTGAAGGCGCGATGTTCAGGCGAAATCCGTCCCGCCAGGCTGTTCCAGGTGACGTCCTTCTCGCCCGATGTCGAAATGTTCTCGGGGATCAGCACGTCGAGCCCATAGGGTTTGCCGTCGACGTGATCGTCGATCCATTTCAGTTCCTGCTCGATGGATTTAGGCGAATGCGTCGTGGCGCCGAGCACGCCGAACCCGCCGGCACGGCTGACCGCTGCCACTACGTCGCGGCAATGGCTGAAGGCCAGCAGAGGAAATTCAATTCCCAGCATCTCACAGATGGGCGATTTCATCGGTGTATTCACTCCCTGCGGCAGCATGCGATGCTGCTTGTTCTTAATGGCGAATGTTTTGACGACGCTAGCGCATCATGGCCTGACATGCCAAGCCAGACTCCGACCTCATCCCGGCGTGAGCGCTATCGCGCTCATCGCTTGAGGATGCGGCGTCGGAGTTTATCATCGGGCCGCGCTTCGCGCAGGACCCGTTGGCCATCTCGAAGGATGACAAGCACCGGGGCCTCATGGTTCGAGACGGCGCACCGGGGAGCGCCGGGAGTGCGCCTCCTCACCATGAGGAACAACGAGCGTTCCACCACGCAGAATATTCGACGGCATTTTATCTCTTGCGCTTTCGGGCCGCGGGTAGAATGCTGCTTCAAACACTAGAAAAAACCCAAGGGAGCGGGAACAGATGTCTGCCGTGCAATCGATCGCGAGCAAGGGCCACGCCGCAAATGCCGAGACCTATGATGTCGTCGTGGTCGGCGCCGGTTTTGCCGGCATGTACATGTTGCACCGGCTGCGCGGGCAGGGATTGTCGGTCCGGGTCTATGAGCAGGGCGGCGATGTCGGCGGCACCTGGTACTGGAACCGCTATCCCGGGGCGCGCTGCGACGTCGAAAGCATGCAGTACTCCTATTCGTTCTCCGACGAACTGCAGCAGGAATGGGACTGGAGCGAGCGCTACGCGCCGCAGCCGGAAATTCTGCGATACGCCAACCATGTTGCCGACCGCTTCAAGCTGCGGCCGGATATCCAGCTAGACACCCGCGTCGACCAGGCGGCATTCGACGAGAGCGCCAACACGTGGTCGGTGACCACCTCCGACGGCAAGGCCGTGACAGCCAAATTCGTCGTGCTCGCCACCGGTTGTCTTTCGAACGCCAAGATTCCGGAGATCAAGGGATTGTCCGATTTCAAGGGCAAGGTCTATCACACCGGTCATTGGCCGCATGAACCGGTGGACTTCACGGGGCTGCGCGTCGGCGTGATCGGCACGGGTTCCTCGGCCATTCAGTCGGTGCCTGTGATCGCTGCGCAGGCCAAACACCTCACTGTGTTTCAGCGCACCGCGAATTTTTCCATCCCCGCTCGCAACGCCGCGCTGACGCCGGAAGAGCGCAATTCATTCCGGTCGAACTATCCGGAACTGCGACGCATCGCGCGTGAGGAGATGCGCAACGGCATCGTGCAGGAGCTGCCCGACCGCGGCGCGCTGGACGATGGCGACAATGAGCGGCGCGCCAAATACGAGTTGCGCTGGGCTTACGGCGGCCTCACCTTCATGGGGGTTTACAACAATCTCGCGCTCGACAAGGCGGCCAACGACACCGCGGCCGATTTCGTCCGTGAAAAGATCGCGGAGATCGTCAGCGACCCGCAGACGGCAAAGCTGCTGCAACCCAACAATCATCCGATCGGCTCAAAGCGCATCTGTGTTGATACCGACTATTACGCGACCTTCAATCGTCCGAAC
The DNA here is from genome assembly GCA_963811915.1 of uncultured Alphaproteobacteria bacterium. GTDB lineage: Bacteria > Pseudomonadota > Alphaproteobacteria > Rhizobiales > Xanthobacteraceae > Bradyrhizobium. The sequence goes on along the minus strand of CAWETC010000026.1, from coordinate 35,992 downwards.
GTGACCTTGGTCGATATCAGGTCAAATCCGATCGAGGAGATAACGTCCAGTGCGGTGCGGACCGGGGGCGCGGAGGAACTCAAGGACTGTGAAGTCGATGCGCTGGTGCTGGCGACCGGTTTCGATGCCATGACCGGCTCGGTGGCCAAGATCAACATTCGCGGCCGCGATGGACAAACGTTGAACCAAAAATGGGCCGAAGGCCCGAAGACTTATCTCGGCCTGATGAGCGCGGGCTTTCCCAATCTGTTCATCATCACCGGGCCCGGCAGTCCGTCGGTGCTGAGCAACATGATGGTGTCGATCGAGCAGCATGTCGACTGGATCGCCGATTGTATCGCCTACATGCGCGACCGCGGCCTTGAGGTCATGGAAGCGAGCAAGGAAGCCGAGGACAAGTGGGTCGCGCATGTCAACGAGGTCGCCCACGCCACGCTCTATCCGCAGGCCAATTCCTGGTACATGGGCGCCAACATCCCGGGCAAGCCGCAGATCTTCATGCCCTATATCGGCGGCGTCGGCGTCTACCGCCAGATCTGCAACAACGTCGCGGCGAAGGGATATGAGGGGTTTGCGATGGGTGTGGCGGAGCAACCGCAGAAGATGGCGGTGTCATGAGGGTCGTCATTGCGAGCGAAGCGATCCATACCACCGTGCGCAAGAACTGGACTGCTTCGTCGCTAACGCTTCTCGCAATGACGGGGAAATGGTTGCTGCGAATTAACCCCGCAGCCACCTACCCAAACCCGCCACAAACCGATCTGCATCGTCCTCGTCATTAAAAACATGCGGGGACACCCGCATCCGCCCCAGACGCGCCGCCACATAGATGTCTTCGCTGGCGAGTTCCTCGATCAGGCCGTTCGGTATCCCGTCCGCAAAATTGAGGCTGAGAATATGCGGCGCGCGCACGTGAGGCTCCGGCACGCCGACGCCGAACCCGCGCACGCCCTCGGCGATCCGTTCCGTCAGCATCAGGAGGCGCTGCGCAATGGCTTCGGCGCCCCATTCGGCCATCATTTCCATGCCGATCGAGGCCATCTCCAATGAGATGAAATGGTCGCGCTCGCCCATGTCGAAGCGCCGTGCATCGGGCACGTAACCGAGATCCTTGAAATAGACTTCGTTCTCGGAACGCACGTTGCGGCGGCCACCGGAGGTCTGCTCGAGCGGGATGCCCTGTTGATGGCGCTTGGCGACATAGAGAAAGGCGCGGCCGTAGGGTCCGAGCAGCCATTTGTAGGTCGGGAAGATCACGAAATCCGGATCGAGCCGCGTCACGTTCAGCGCCAGCACGCCGACGCTTTGCGTGGCGTCGACCAGGAAGGCCGCTTCCTGTCGCCGCAGCACCGCGCCGACCTTTTCGATCTCGATCAGCCCGCCGTCCGACCAGTGCACCGATGAGATCGAGGCGAGGCTGACCGGCGGCGCACCCGGCCGCTCGATCGCCGCGAGAACAGCGGAGGTCCAATCGCCATTATCAGGCCGGTTGACCGTCTCGACGGCAAACCCCTGTGCCTCGGCCCGCGTTCGCCATTCGAGCACCGGCGAGGAATGATCGTCCTGCAGAACGATGACGCGTGTGCCGCGCCCGATTGTCAGGACTTTTGCGGCGCTGGCAACACCGTAGCTGATCGAGGGTATCAGCGCGATGTCATCGGGATCGGCCCCGATCAGCCGTGCCGCCGCCGTTCGCGCGCGTTCGTGCTGTTGCTGCGCGAACGCGGCGTCGATTCTCCAGGGCGCGCCCTTGCGCCCGACCGCGGCGCGGCCGGCTTCCAGCGTTCGCAGCGGCAGCGGACTGTAGGAGGCTGAATTGAGGTAGCAGATATGGCGCGGCATCTCGAACAGGGCGCGCTGGGACGCAAGCATGGGGAGGTCTCTTGGTTGGACAAATCTACTATGGCCTATCTCGGCCGTGCCGGCCACATCGCCACTCATCATGGCGCTCATGCGATTACCGCCGTGTTGATCGATCTCGATTGGCCCGTGAATAATGGGCGTTTCTGAACGCCTTGATTTGGGTGGGCTGTCCAGCTCTCCTTGCAAAAATATTTCCGTTCGCGCGCGACCCAAATCACTTTTACATCCGCGCCGTCCCGTCCCACTCGAGGGGCGCTTCGCGGTCGTCACGGACGCGGGGCGGGATGCGGTGGACGCGAGGGTGCTTCTGACGAGAGCGCTTCCTGCGGACGGCGAAGTCGTGTGGTCCTGACGCCCCGACGCTGGCGTCAAGTCGGTGGAGCGATCCGTCGGCGACGGTGACAAACAAGCCCGGTCACCGGGGAGAGCGCGGAGGAAACCGTTAAAACCATTGCGTGCGGGAATGCCGGGTGATCCCGGTGCGACCGTGGTGACTAACGCGCGTGTTTACTACACACCACGCGCGGCCGCGGGTGCGACGGGCACCCGGCATTCCCCACGCCCTCACTTCTGGGGCGGCATTTCCTGGCATACCTCGGACGTATCGCGTCGCGAGAGGGCGAAGGCGTGTCCGAAGCCCCACTCGACCTCGTCGTCCTTGCGAACGCAGGGACCCATAACCACAGGATTTCGTGTTGTGCGAAGATCGTCCAACGGCATCCTTCAACGATAGGCCGCGGCGTATGGATCCCGGCGTTGGCCGGGACGACGCTGAGAATTTACGCGCTCGCGCGGTCCGCAACGGCGGGCTCTCAAAACGCCGTATAGCCGCCGTCGATCACGAAGCAATCGGCGGTGTGATATGACGACGCCCGGCTCATGAGATAGACTGCGATGCCGCCGAAATCCGAAGGCTCGCCGAACCGGCGCATGGGAATCCGCGGCATCACGTTGGCGACGAATTTTTCGTTGGCCATGATGCCGGCGGTCATGTCGCTCTTGATCCAGCCGGGCAGGATGGCATTGGCGGTGACGCCCTGCCGCGCCAGTTCGACCGCCAGCGCGCGGACCAGCGCGTTGATGGCGGCCTTGGTCGCGGCGTAGTGCTCGTTGCGCGCGGTGCCGAACAGCGATGCGAGGCTCGAGGTCGCGACCAGGCGGCCGAACGGATCGCCCGCCGTGGCGCGTTCGGTCATGTGGCGCGCGGCGGCCTGGAACACATGGAAGACGCCGTCGAGATTGGTCGCGAACATGCTGCGCCACTGTTCTTCGGTGCGCTCAATGAAGGCGTGGCGTCCGCCGCCACCGATTCCGGCATTGGCGAAGCAGCCATCGACCCGGCCGAACGTCTCAAGCGTCGCGGCCATCGCCGATTTCACCGAGGCGCGATCGGCGACGTCGCAAACGCGGGTATCGATCTTGCCGGCGCAGCCGGCCATGGTCGCGGCGGCATTCTTGTTCTTGTCGGCGTTGCGGCCCCAGATCGAGACGTTGCATCCGGCCGCGGCCAGCGCCTGTGCGATGCCAAGACCGATGCCGCCATTGCCGCCGGTGATGACGGCCACGCGGCCGGTGAGGTCGAAGATGTTCATGAGAGCATATCCTTGGAGCGTTTCCAGGTGGTTTGTGGCGCACGTTCGGCCGCGCGTCCGATGGCCAGTGTTGCGAACCCAACCATGGACAAGGCCGCCCGGAAAATCAAATATGGCATCGGGATTGAAACCTTCGCACCGCGGAACAAACAACGCGGGCCATAACGCACGAGGAAACAGATGCAGTTCAAGCACGTCACGCTCGATTTCGATGGGCCGGTCGCGGTTCTCAAGCTCGACCATCAGGAAGTGATGAACGCGGTCTCGCTCGACATGCTGGGCGGCCTCGGCGAGGCGCTGGACGCGATCGAGGAAAAGAAGACCGAGGTCCGTTGCCTGGTCATGACTGGCGCGGGGCGCGCCTTCTGCACCGGCGCCAATTTGCAGGGCCGCAACAACCAGAAGCCGGGCAGGAGCAACGCCGGCGCGGCGCTGGAAACCGCGTTCCATCCGTTTCTGCGGCGGCTGCGCAAGCTACATTGCCCGATCGTGACCTCGGTCAATGGAGCTGCGGCCGGCGCCGGCATGAGCTTCGCACTGATGGGCGACATGATCCTGTGCGCGCGCTCGTCGTATTTTTTGCAGGCGTTCCGCCGTATTGGTTTGGTGCCGGATTGCGGGTCGACCTGGCTGCTGCCGCGGCTTATCGGCAAGGCGCGCTCGGTGGAACTGTCGCTGATGGGCGAACGGCTTCCAGCCGAGAAGGCGCTGGAGTGGGGTCTGGTCAACCGGGTCTATGACGATGCGGTATTGGCCGAGGAGACCATGAAGCTCGCGCACGAGCTGGCGAACGGCCCGACCATCGCGCTTTCGCTGATCCGCAAGCTTTATTGGGACAGCCTGGACAATTCATTCGAAGACCAACTCAACCTTGAATTCGAGTCGCAGCGCACCGCCGGCGCGACGGAGGATTTCAATGAGGGCGTCACCGCGTTCCTCGAGAAGCGCCCGGCGAAATTCAGGGGTCAATGATGGAGGCGCTGCTCGGACGCTGCGTCGCCGCGTGGTGTCCAGGCGCAACCGGCGTCGCCGGCGCGATCAGGCTTTCCGGCGGCGCCAGCCAGGAGACCTGGTCGTTCGATATCCTGCATCCCGATGGCACTATCGGCGCCATTCTGAGGCGCGCACCGTCGGGTTATGGCGCCGCGCCGGAACGCGCGGCCGGCCTCAATGCCGAGGCCGCCCTGATGCAGCTCGCGTATGACGCCGGCGTGCCGTCGCCCCGGGTGCTGCATGTGCTCCAGCCGCGGGATGAACTCGGCACTGGCTTCATCATGGCGCGGGTCGATGGTGAAACCATCCCGCGCAAGATCTTGCGCGATGCAAAGTTCGCGCGGGCCCGGCCAATGCTGGCGCGCCAGATCGGCGAAACCCTCGCCGCGATCCACGGATTGAGCTTGTCACACCTGCCTGGACTTCGCCGCATGACGGCGGCGAAGGAAATTGCCGAACTCGAGCGGGATTACCGCAGCTTCGATTGGCCGCGGCCAGTGTTCGAACTGGCGCTGCGCTGGCTGCGCGATCACGATCCCGGTCCGCCCAAAGCGGTAACGCTGGTGCATGGCGATTTCCGTCACGGCAATCTCATCATCGGTCCCGACGGGCTACGCGCCGTGCTGGACTGGGAACTCGCGCATACCGGCGATCCGATGGAGGATCTGGGCTGGACCTGCGTCAATTCCTGGCGCTTCGGCGAGATTGATAAACCCGTCGGCGGGTTCGGTTCGCGCGAGGAGCTGTTCGCCGGATACGAAAAGACTGGCCGCCGCGTCGATCCCGGCCGCGTGATGTTCTGGGAGGTGATGGGAACGCTGCGCTGGGGCGTGATGTGCTGCGGGATGATGCAGCGCTTTCGCAGCGGCCCTGAGCATTCCGTTCGAGCGCGCGATGATCGGCCGCCGCGCGTCGGAAACCGAAATCGATCTGTTGCGGCTATTGGCGCCGCGGGGCTAGAGGAGCACGTCAATGCAGGACGAGCCAACACCGGAAGAACTGATCAAGGCGGTCGCGGATTTTCTGCGCCATGAAATCGCGCCGGAGATCAACGGACATAACGCGTTCAAGCTGCGGGTCTCCATCAACGCGCTGGATCTCGTGACACGCCAACTGGCGCTGGCGCAGGGCAGCGATGCGGCGGAAGCCGCGCGCTTGGCGCGCTTGCTGGGCGAGGAGGGCACGCTCGGCGAACTCAATCGCGCTTTGGCCGGCCGGATTGCAAAAGGCGAAGCCGATCTGCAGACGCCCGGCCTCGCCGCGCATCTGTGGCAGACCACGATGGACAAGCTCGCGGTCGATCAGCCGAATTATGCGTCGTACAAGAGAGAGCTTGAGGGCTAAAGATGTTCAGGCCGTCATTGCCTGCGACAAGCGCGAAGCGTTTGCGCAATGGAGCGAAGCGACGAAGCGATCCGCAAGCTTTACTGACATCACCAATGGATTGCTTCGCTACGCTCGCAATGACGAAAGGGTACCGCGCTTAGCGCTATTTCCCCGTCCATTTCGGAGGGCGCTTTTCGGAGAACGCCTTCGGCCCCTCGATATAGTCCTGCGAGGCCACCATCGCCTTGACCGCGGGGTATTCACGCTGCTCGGCAATCGCCTGCTCCAGCGACACCGCAAGGCCCTTCTGGATGGTTTGCTTGGAGGCGCGGATCGACATCGGGCTGTTCTTGCAGATGGTCTCCGCCCAGCGCTCCGCTGCCGACAGCGCTTCGCCGGCCGGAACAACCTCGTTGACGAAGCCGAGTTCGTGGCCTTCGCGGGCGCTGATATGGCGCGCGGTGAGGATCATGCCCATGGCGCGCTTGAGACCGATCTGCCGCGGCAGCCGGTGCAACCCGCCGGCCAGTGCTGCGAGGCCACGCGCGGTTCCGGCAATGCAAACCTCGCGTTCTCGGAAGCGACGATCAGGTCGCAGGCCAGCGCTATTTCAAAACCGCCGCCCATGGCGACGCCGTTGACGGCGGCGATAATCGGCTTGTCGCAGTCAAAGCGCGAGGTCAGCCCGGCGAAGCCGCCGGTGTCCCAGCCGCGCTTGCCCCCCGCCGCCTGCCATTTCAGATCGTTGCCGGCGCAGAACGCCTTGTCGCCGGCGCCGGTGATGATGGCGACCCATTGTTCGGGGTCGGCGGCGAAGTCGTCGAACACCTTGTTCAGTTCGAAATGCGCGTCGGTATGCAGCGCGTTGTAAACTTCGGGACGCGACAGCGTCACGATCGTGATCGGGCCTTTGCGCGTAACCGTTGAGAATTTCAAATCCATGTTTGCTCCCGTCGTTTTTCCTGTGATGCGGAATGTCATTCGCGACAATAGCGCGCTCCCGCGATCCGGCGCCATCTCATTACGCAGTTGGCCGCCGCGCGCCAGCCATGTTCCGTTGCTTGACTTGATTTGGGGTTCTTACCTTAATCGACGGGCGAAGGTCGATCGACGTGCGGCCTTGCGATAATAACGAAAGACAACAACAAAAAAGATACAGGGAGAACTGCCGTGGATTTTGCCTTGCCGGCCGACCTGGTCGCCTATCTCGGCGAACTCGATCAATTCATCGCGCGCGAGATCAAACCGATTGAAGAGGCCGATGACAATATTCGCTTCTTCGACCATCGCCGCGAATGGGCGCGCACCGATTTCGAAAATGGCGGTCTGCCGCGGTCCGAATGGGAAGCGTTGCTGCGCCGGGTGAAAAATCTCGCTGATAGCGCGGGGCACCTGCGCTTTGCGATTCCCAAGCGCTACGGCGGCAAGGATGGCTCCAATCTCTGGATGGCCGTTATCCGCGAGCATTTTGCCGCCAAGGGGCTTGGCCTGCATAATGATCTGCAAAACGAGCATTCGATCGTCGGCAATCTGCCGCTGGTGACCATGCTGGACCGCTACGGCCGCGACGACCAGAGGGCGATGATCGAGGGTTCGATCACCGGAAAATATCGCATCACCTTTGGCCTGACCGAGCCCGAGCACGGTTCGGACGCCACCCATATGGAAAGCCGCGCGGTGCAGGCGATGCGCGACGGGGTCTCAGGATGGGTGATCAACGGCGAGAAGATGTGGACCACCGGCATGCATGTCGCGACCCATTGCGCGCTGTTCGCACGCACGTCCGGCAATGACGGCGATGCGCACGGTATCACCTGCTTTCTGGTGCCGGCACAGAGCGGGGGCGTGAAGGTCGAGGAATATATGTGGACCTTCAACATGCCGACCGATCACCCGCGCGTCAGTTTCAAGGACGTGTTTGTGCCCGACGGTGCGCTGTTCGGCGAGATCGGCCGCGGATTGTCGCTGGCGCAATGCTTTGTGCACGAGAACCGGATCCGGCAGGCCGCGAGTTCGCTCGGCGCCGCGCTGTATTGTATCAACGAAAGCGTGAAATACGCGCGTGAGCGCAAACCGTTCGGCCGCGCACTGGCGGAAAACCAGGCGATACAGTGGCCGCTGGTAGAGCTTGCGACGCAGGCAGAAATGTTGCGGCTGTTAATTCGCAAGACCGCATGGGAAATGGATCAACTGACGCAGGCGCAGGTCGAGCACACGCTGTCAGACAAAGTCTCGATGTGTAATTTCTGGGCGAACCGCTTGTGCTGCGAAGCGGCCGACCGCGCGATGCAGGTACATGGCGGCATGGGCTATTCGCGCCACAAGCCGTTCGAGCACATCTACCGGCATCACCGCCGCTATCGCATCACCGAAGGCAGCGAGGAAATCCAGAAGCGCAAGGTCGCGGGCTTTCTGTTCGGCTATATGGGGGCGGGGAAGCATTGAGGGCAGGGATACAACGGTCGCCGTCATTGCGAGCGAAGCGAAGCAATCCAGCTACATCGAGAAAATGGATTGCTTCGTCGCTGACGCTCCTCGCAATGACGGCTCGGCGTTCAATTCACCTGCCGGTCCTTGCCGACCCAATAGGGATCGCGCAGGTGACGGCGCAGGATCTTGCCGGAGGCGTTGCGGGGCAGGGCGTCGATGAAATCGACCGTTTTCGGCGTCTTGAAGACCGCGATGCGCTGGCGGGTAAAGCTGATAATGTCCGACGCCGTGGCCGTCTTGCCCGGCTTCATCACCACGATCGCCTTGACGGCTTCGCCCCACTGCTCGTCGGGCACGCCGACCACGGCGACTTCGGCGACGTCAGGATGGTCGCAGATCGCGCTTTCGACTTCGGCCGGATAGATGTTTTCGCCGCCGGAAATGATCATGTCCTTGATACGGTCGTGAATATAGAGATAGCCGTCCTTGTCCATATAGCCGGCGTCTCCGGTACGCAGCCAGCCGTCGCTGTCGAGCGTCCTCGCGGTAGCCTCGGGCAAATTCCAGTAGCCCGCCATGTTCGAGCCCGACCGTGTCGCGATCTCGCCGACTTCGCCCGGCGGCAGTCGCTTGCCGTCGGCATCGAGGATCGCAAGCTCAACGCCCGGCAGCGCCTTGCCGGCCGAGCGCATCCGCTCCAGTCCCTCGACGTGATCTTCCGGCGCCAGCGCCACGATGGTGCCGGTGGTCTCCGTCATGCCGTACATCTGCACGAAGCCGCAGCCGAACACCTCGATGCATTCCTTCAGAAGTGCGGCGGGGATCGGCGAGGCGCCATAGAGCATGTATTTCAGCCGCGAAAAATCCACCTCGCGGGCGCGGGGCTGCCGCACCACGAATTGCATCGCGGCGGGCACCATGAACAGTTTGGTGATGCCGGACTGCTCGAAGAAATCCAGCACCTTGTTGGGATCGAATTCGCGGGCGATCACGCCCTTGGCGCCGTGATAGAGGCCCAGCACGCCCCAACCGGAACCACCGATATGGAAGATCGGCATCGCGACCAGCGAGACGTCGTCCTCGGTCCATTTATTCCAGTCGGGCTTCTCGCCCTTGCCGGTTTCCACCAGATTGAGAAAATTGGCGTGCGACAGCATTGCGCCCTTTGGCTTGCCTGTCGTGCCGGAGGTGTAAAGCTGGATCGCGATGTCGCGCGGGCTGATCTCGATGTTGGGATCATCGTCGCCCTGTTCGTCGCGCCATGCCGCATAGTCTCGCCAGCCTGCCGCGCCGCCTTCGGTCGCGATGAAGGCGCGCACATCGGGCAATTGAGCCTGGATGCGCTGGACCTGCTCAACGAACTCCGGTCCGACGAACAGCACCGGTGCCTTGCAATCCCCAACGATGAAGGCAATCTCGGGGCCGGCCAGCCGCCAATTCACCGGCGCCATCACCACACGAGCTTTGATCGCGCCGAGCAGCAGTTCGAAATAGATGTCGCTGTTCTTGCCGAGATAGGCGATGCGCTCGCCGGCCTGGACGCCGAGCGCACGGAGTGCGTTGGCGACGCGATTGGTTTTGACATCCAGTTCGGCGAAGCTGGTCTGACGCCCCTCGAACTCGAACACAATCGAGTTGCCTCGGGACTTCGCCCGCATGCGCACCATGTCGGCAAGGTTTGCCGCTTCCTCAGAGACGGACATGTTTCCCCCGGTAAGTTTTATTTTGTTGGGAGGAGTTTGACGTCATCCCGCACCAAAAACAATATAGCAACATCGTCCCCGCGTTCGCGGAAACGACAAAACCTACCCTCTCGCAGCCCGGTCCTTTTCGTTCTGCGCCTTGATCGCGTCGCGCGCCGCGGTCCAGTCGGCGTCGGACCAGTCACGCAATTGATAGAAGTTGCCGCCCGTCGCCAGCGCCTGGCCGCCGTCCATCGCGATGGTCTCCCCGTTGATCCAGTCGCAGCCGCCGGAAATCAGGAACACCGCCAGGTTCTGCAGTTCTTCCATCTTGCCGACGCGGCCCATCGGATTCTGCGCGATGGTGCGTGCGCCGGCTTCATCGCCGGGCTTGATGCGCTTGCTCATGCCTTCGGTTGGAATTTCACCGGGCGCAATCGTGTTGAGCCGGATGCCGTAACGTCCCCACTCCGTCGCCAGCGACATGGTCATGGCATGGATCGCGGATTTGCTCATGGCGGACGGCACCACGTAGGGGCTGCCGTTGCGCACCCAGGTGACGGTGATCGACACCACATTGCCGCGATGCCCGCCGGCAATCCAGCGCCGGCCTACCGCATGGGTCACGTAGAACGTGCCATGCATGACGGTATTGGCGACTGCATCGAAGCCGCGCGGCGTCAGGTCCTGCGTGCGCGAGATGAAATTGCCGGCGGCGTTGTTGACGAGGTCGGTGAGCGGGCCGTCGTTGAAAATCGCCTCGATCATCTCGTCGACGGCAAGCGGGTTTCGGATGTCGACGCCGTGGCTCGTCACCCGTCCGCCATGCAGGTCCATCAGTTCGGTCGCGGTTTCGTCGCAAACGCCTTTGCGCCGGCCGCAGATATGAACCTCGGCGCCGAGTTGCAGGAAGCGCGTGGCCATCGATCTGCCGAGGCCGGTGCCGCCGCCGGTGACAAGAATGCGCCGGCCGGCGAGGAGTTGCTCGTTGAACATCGGAGGTTTCCGCCCAAAAAGGATTGATTGTTAATTAGTTGATTGACTAAATCCAGACTACCCCTTTCTGTAAAGTGGCTACAAAGAAAAAGAGCGGGGAGAACGTTATGGACGATCGTGTCTTGGTATCGATCTCGGAGGGTGTCGCCGACGTCCGTCTGGTCCGGGCGGACAAGATGAATGCGCTCGATGCCGCGATGTTCGAGGCGCTGGTCGCGGCCAGCGACCGGCTAAGCCGGGAAAAGGGGCTGCGAGCGGTAGTATTGTCCGGGGAGGGGCGCTCGTTTTGTGCCGGCCTCGACATGGGCCGCTTCGCGGCCATGAAGGAAAGCGGCGGTAACGGGATAGCGGGTGACGAAAAACGCGACCTGACCGCGCGTACCCACGGCCTCGCCAATTTTCCGCAGCAGGCGGTGTGGGGATGGCGGCAGCTTCCGGTCCCGGTAATCGCTGCGATCCAGGGCGTAGCGTTCGGCGGCGGCTTTCAGCTCGCGCTCGGCGCCGACATGCGGTTTCTGGCGCCGGATGCCCGGATGTCGATCATGGAAATCAAATGGGGGCTGATACCGGATATGGCGGGGACGCCGATCCTGGCCAGCCTGGTGCGCGACGATATCCTGCGCGAGCTGACTTATACCGGGCGGATTTTCTCCGCCCAGGAGGCCATGAGCTACGGCCTCGCGACGCGGATCTGCGATGATCCGCGCGCCGCCGCCTTTGAGGTTGCGCGCGAAATCGCGGGCAAAAGTCCCGACGCGATCCGCGCCGCCAAGCGCCTCTTGAATAATTTAAGCGTCGATCCCGGTCCGGCGCTGTTAGCCGAATCCGTCGAGCAGATGAAATTGATGGGCGGCGCTAACCAGAGTGAGGCGGTGCGCGCCAATATCGACAAGCGCCCCCCGCGCTTCACCGACGTTTGACCAGAACCTCATCCTGAGGAGCGGCGACTTCGCCGCGTCTCGAAGGATGGTCACGATCTCGTGGTTCGAGACGGCGCTATCGCGCCTCCTCACCATGAGACACCCAAACCGCCGAGAAATCGAAAAAACAATGACCGAAACATCACCGCTTTTCCTCGGTATCACCAGCGGCCAGCGACGGCGGGATCATGCGGAGGTTACCAATCGCGCCGCCCGCATCGCCGGCGGTCTGCACGCGCTTGGTGTCGGGCAAGGCGACTGCGTCTGCATTCTCATGCGCAACGACATCACCTTTCTCGAGGCCGCCTATGCCACGATGCGGCTTGGCGCCTACGCAGTGCCTGTCAATTGGCATTTCAAGCCCGAGGAGATCAATTACATCCTGAACGATTCCGGAACATCCGTCCTTGTCGGCCATGCCGACCTGCTGGGTCCGCTTCGCGACACCATCCCCGCTGACGTGACCGTCCTCAGCGTTCCGACGCCGCCGGAGATAATTCCGAACTACAAGATCGATCCCAACTACCTTGCCACGCCTGCCTTCGCGACCGACCTTGAGGTCTGGCTCGAACAACAAAGTCCCTATGCCGGCCCGGCGCTGCCGCAACCGGCGAATATGATCTACACCTCGGGCACCACCGGAAGTCCCAAAGGTGTCCGGCGCAACGCACCCACGTCAGAGCAAAACGTCGCATCGGAGCGGACGCGTGCGTTGATCTATGGCCTGAGGCCGGGGGTGCGGGGGCTGCTGCCGGGACCGCTGTACCACGCTGCGCCGAATTCGTTTGGCCTGCGGGCCGGCCGGCTCGGCGGCGCGCTGGTGCTGATGCCGCGCTTCGATGCGGAAGAGTTTTTGCGGCTGGTCGAAGTCGAAAAGATCGATACCGTGTTTATGGTGCCGACCATGTTCATCCGGCTCCTGAAACTGCCGGAGGAGATTTGTAAGCAATATGACACGTCGTCATTGCGCCACGTGATCCACGCGGCGGCGCCGTGCCCCGCCGATGTCAAGCGGGCGATGATCGAGTGGTGGGGGCCGGTAATCTCTGAATATTACGGCAGCACCGAATCCGGCGCGCTTACTTTCGCGACCTCCGGCGATGCCCTGCGGAAGCCGGGCACGGTCGGGAAAATCCTGGATGGCGTCGAACTGCGCTTTCTCGATGACAAAGGCGACCCACTGCCGCAGGGCGAGATCGGCGAGATTTATTCGCGCGCCGCAGGCAGCCCGGATTTCACCTATCACAACAAGCCGGAAAGGCGCGCCGAGATCGAGCGCGACGGATTTATCACGTCGGGCGATGTCGGTTATATCGACAGGGATGGCTATGTCTTTATCCGCGACCGCAAGCGCGACATGGTGATTTCAGGCGGCGTCAATATCTACCCGGCCGAAATCGAGGCGGCGTTGCATGCCGTTCCCGGCGTGCGTGACTGCGCCGTATTCGGGATTCCCGACGACGAGTTCGGCGAGGCTGTCATGGCGGTGGTGGAACCGCAGGCCGGGGTGACGCTGGACATTGCTTTCATCCGCGCGCAGCTCAGGACGTTACTTGCCGATTACAAGGTACCGAGACATCTGGACATCCAGGCCGATCTGCCACGCGAGGATTCCGGCAAGATTTTCAAGCGCCGGCTGCGCGATCCCTATTGGGCGCGGGCGGGACGCAGCATTTAAAAAGAGCCATAAAGTTCCTCATGGTGAGGAGGCGCCCTCCCGGCAGCGCGCTTGCGCTGTCCGGTGCGCCGTCTCGAACCATGCAGCCCAAGTGGCCGCTCCTCCGCCAATATCGGCGAAGCCGTTATGCGGGGATGAGGACACCTCCCGGGTAGCCGCCGCCCTTTTCTTGGTCTTGCGCCGGGCTTGAAAAATTGCGACTCAAGAGTGCCGGGCAGTTTCTGGAGCATCCACGTCATGTCACCCCAGATCATGCCTTCCGACGCCGACCTGCGGTCCAATCGCGCCGATGAAGCCCGGGCGCTCGAAGCAGGATGCCCGGCTGCGGGATGATATCCGCCTGCTTGGGCGTATTCTCGGCGACACCGTGCGCGACCAGGAAGGCGCTGACGTATTCGACCTGGTCGAACGGATCCGTCAAACCTCGATCCGCTTCCACCGGGATGACGACATGCCGGCGCGGCGCGAACTCGAAGTCATCCTCGACGGGATGTCGACCAGCGAAACCGTCCGCATCGTGCGCGCCTTCAGCTATTTTTCCCACCTCGCCAACATCGCCGAGGATCAGAACAACATCCGGCAGATGCGGACCCGCACGACCGGGGACGAATCGCCTGAGTCGCTGACGCTCACACTTTCGCATGCCCGCAGCGCCGGCTTCAGCGCGGCCGATCTGCGCAAATTCTTTGCAAGCGCGCAGGTCAGTCCGGTTCTGACCGCGCATCCCACCGAAGTCCGCCGCAAGAGCACGATCGACCGCGAGATGGAGATCGCAGCGCTGCTGGACCGTCGCGAACGGGTCCAGTTGACGCCGGAAGAACTCGCCGCGAGCGACGAGCAGTTGCGGCGCGCGGTGGTGACGCTGTGGCAGACCAATCTGTTGCGCCGGACCAAGCTCACCGTGCTCGATGAAGTCGCCAACGGGCTTTCATTCTACGACTACACTTTCCTGCACGAGGTGCCGCGGTTGCATTGCGCGCTTGAGGATCTCCTGAACGAGGACGGCGGCAGCGCACACGGCGAACTGGCATCATTCCTGCGGATGGGAAGCTGGATCGGCGGCGATCGCGACGGCAACCCGTTCGTCACGGCCGAGGTGATGCGAGGCACGTTGCGCCTGCAAAGCAGCCGCGCGCTTCGTTTTTATCTGGAGGAATTGCACACGCTCGGTTCCGAATTGTCGCTGGCGGCGCATCTGGCCGGTATTTCCGAAGAATTGCGGGCGCTCGCCGGGCGCTCACCCGATACCTCGCCGCATCGAAGCGGCGAGCCCTATCGCCTGGCGGTGTCAGGCATCTATGCGCGGCTCACTGCGACCGCGCTGAAGCTCGATGTGGAAACCACCCGCCAGCCGGTCGGCGAAGCGACTGCCTATGCTGACGTGAAGGAGTTCAAGGCCGACCTCGATATTCTCGATTGCTCGCTGATTGCGAACAATTCAAGGGTTATCGCGCGGGGCCGGCTGCGGCTGTTGCGCCGGGCGGTGGATTGTTTCGGCTTTCATCTCGCCAGATTGGACATGCGGCAAAATTCCGCCGTGCACGAACGCACCGTCGCCGAACTGATCGACGCGGCGATGCCCGGCATGTCCTATCGGGCGCTCAATGAAGAGGCGCGGATCGCGCTGCTTGCGAGCGAGTTGCGCAATGCGCGGCCGCTGACTTCGACCTTCGTCAAGTACAGCGAGGAGACGGCGGGCGAACTGGCCGTTTTCCATGAGGCGGCGAACGCGCATGCGCGGTTCGGTGCCGATGCGATCCCGCAATGCATCATCTCCATGTGCAAGGGTGTGTCCGACATGCTGGAGGTCGCGCTGCTCCTGAAGGAGGCCGGTCTTGTCGATCCCTCCGGCCGCAGTGCGCTCAATATCGTGCCGCTGTTCGAAACCATCGAGGATTTGCAGGCCAGTTCTGCGATCATGGATAGGCTATTGTCGCTTCACGACTACCGCAGATTGGTGGACAGCCGCGGCTCGGTGCAGGAGGTGATGCTCGGTTATTCCGACAGCAACAAGGATGGCGGCTTCGTCACCTCTGGCTGGGAGCTCTACAAGGCCGAGATCGGCCTTGTCGAAGTGTTCGAGCGCCACGGCGTGCGGCTGCGGCTGTTTCACGGTCGCGGTGGTTCGGTCGGCCGCGGTGGCGGCCCGAGTTATGACGCCATCATTGCGCAGCCGGGCGGGGCGGTGAACGGCCAGATCCGGATCACCGAGCAGGGCGAAATCATCTCCAGCAAATACTCGAACGCCGAAGTTGGCCGCAGCAATCTGGAAATCCTGGCCGCCGCTACCCTCGAGACCAGCCTGCTACAGCCGCGGCAAAGCGCGCCGTCGGGAGAATATTTGAAGGCGATGGAGCAATTGTCGGCGCTCGCCTTCAAGGCCTATCGCGGGTTGGTCTATGAAACCGAGGGATTCGCCGATTATTTCTGGGCTTCGACCGTCATCACCGAGATTTCCACTCTCAACATTGGCAGCCGTCCGGCCTCGCGTAAAAAAACCCGCGAGATCGAGGATCTCCGCGCCATTCCCTGGGTGTTCAGCTGGGCGCAATGCCGGCTGATGCTGCCGGGGTGGTACGGCTTCGGCAGTGCGGTCGAGAGCTGGATATCGGAGCATCCGGACAAGGGCATGCCGCTCCTCAGGGAGCTTTATCGCGAGTGGCCGTTCTTCCGCACTTTGCTGTCGAACATGGACATGGTGCTGGCCAAGAGCTCGATCGCGATCGCCTCGCGCTATGCCGAACTGGTGCCGGACACGACGCTGCGCGAAAATATCTTCGGACGGATCCGGCGCGAATGGCACACTTCGATCGAGACGCTGCTGGACATCATGGGCCAGGAGCGGCTGTTGCAGGGCAATCCGCTGCTGGAGCGCTCGATCCGCAACCGCTTTCCCTATCTCGATCCCTTGAACCATGTGCAGGTGGAATTGCTGAAAAAATCGCGCGCAGAACCCGGACGAACAGGTACTGCGCGGAATTCAACTCACCATCAACGGCATTTCGGCGGGGTTGAGAAATAGCGGGTAGGTATTACCCCCGCCGAAATGACGACGAGAGCCAAGCTTTACCGACATTGCGAGCGCAGCGAAGCAATCCATAGGGCGCAAACGAGGTCTGGATTGCTTCGTCGCTTCGCTCCTCGCAATGACGGTGCTAGCTGAAAGCCGCTCAACAATTATGTGCGCCCTGCGTTTCAACATAGACCGCATACAGCGACTGGCTGGCCGCCATGAACAGGCGGTTTCGCTTTTTGCCGCCGAAGCAGAGATTGGCGCAGGTCTCGGGCAGACGAATCTGACCAATGCGTTGTCCGTCCGGCGCAAAGATCTGAACGCCGTCATAGCCGTCGCCGACCCAGCCCGCACCGACCCAGATATTGCCCTCGGTGTCGACCCGCATGCCGTCGGGGAAGCCTGACTTGCCGTCGAGGGTCATGTCGATCAGCGTGCGTGGATTCGAGAGCTTTTCGCCGTTGAGATCGTATTGCCAGATGATGTTCTTGGCGTTGGGGTAATGCGTGATCCCGGTATCGCAGACATAGACCTTCTTGTAGTCATGGCTGAAGGCGATGCCGTTCGGCTTGAACGGTTCGTCGGCGACCTTGGTGATTTGCCCGGTTGAGGCGTCCAGCCGATACACCGCTTCTTTCTGATAGGGCTGGACAGAACCGGTATTGGCCTTCTGTCCTTCGTAGATGCTGATCGCGCCATAGCCTGGATCGGTGAACCAGATCGACTTGTCGTTAGGGTGAACGACGACGTCGTTCGGTCCGTTGAGCTGCTTGCCGTTGGCCTGCTCGGCCAGCGTTGTGATTGAGCCGTCATGTTCGAAACGGACCAGGCGAGTACGTTCGGCGGTGATCTGCCGCCCCTCGAAGTCGAAGGTGTTGCCGTTACCCTCGTTGGAGGGCTTGTGAAATTGTTCGGAGATGTGGCCGTCGTCGTCGAGATAACGCAGCTGACGGTTGTTGGGAATATCACTCCACACCAGATATTGGCCTTGAGCGTTCCAGGCCGGTCCTTCGGCCCACAGACAGCCCGTATACAGACGCTTGATCGATGTGTTGCCGACCTTGGCCTTGAAACGCTTGGGGTCGATCACGACGATATCGGGGTCGGGATAGCGCTGCGGCTCGGCGTTGCGGCCAAAATCACGGGCCGATGCGTCCGTTGCTACCAGCGCCGTGGCCGCGATTGCTGCAGCGCCGCGCAACATACCGCGACGGTCGACGAGGCCCGATGTGGCTTCGGCGCCGTCATTTGAATGTATTGGATTTGTCATAATCGCATTTTCTCCCGTTGTTTTTTTGTTGGGAGATAAATCATGCGCCGACATTCCGGCATAAAGCGGGCGAAGTTCTGCGAAACAACCAGAGGGTGGATGGGAAGAGCATGAGTCCCACAGGCCTCATCCCCGCATGAGCGCAATTGCGCTCATCGCTGAGAGGAGCAGCCACCGGCCGCATCTCTAAGGATGAAAGCACGATGGGCTTCATGGTTCGAAACGCGCGCCGGACCGCAGCAAACGCTGCCGGGGAGGACACACGCGTCACCGTGAGGTCGTTGGCTAGATCGCATCCCAGTTGAAAATATCCGCCGAGCGGTCGAGCTTGTAGAACGACGACTTCAGCGCCGGCATGCCGTGCTCGGCGAGAGTTTGCGGCGTCCAGCCTTCGGCGCGATGGATCGAGCGCAGCGGCCGTGACTGGCTCATCAGGAAAATCTCGTTCATGCGCACCGCAAAGATCTGCCCCGTTACGTCCTTTGCGGCGTCGCTGAGCAGGAATGCGCAAATCGGCGCGATCTTCTCAGGTCCCATCTGCTGAATTTTCGCGACGCGCGCCTTCTCGGCCTCGGTCTCGGTGGGGATGGTCCCGATCAGCCGGCTCCAGGCGAATGGCGAGACGCAATTGGAGCGAACATGAAAGCGCTCCATGTCGAGCGCGATCGATTTCGACAGCCCGACGATGCCGAGCTTGGCCGCGGCGTAATTGGCTTGGCCGAAATTGCCAACCAGGCCCGAGGTCGAGGTAAAGTGCACGAAGGCGCCGCTCTCCTGCTCGCGGAATAGCCGTGCGGCGGCATGCGAGACGTAGAACGAGCCCATCAGATGCACCTTGATGACGGACTCGAAGGCGTCGATGCTCATGCGATGGAAGATGGCGTCGCGCAGGATGCCGGCATTGTTGACCACGCCGTCGAGCTTGCCGTAGGTGTCGATCGCGGTCTTGACGATCTTGCTGGCCGGGATCGCCTCGGCGACGGTTTCGAAGTTCGCCACCGCCGTCCCGCCGCGCTTTTTGATTTCCTCGACCACCTCTTCGGCCGGCGCGGCGCTCGATCCCGAACCGTCGGCGGCTCCACCGGGATCGTTGACCACGACCTTGGCGCCTTCAGCGGCGCACAATAACGCGATCTCGCGGCCGATGCCGCGCCCGGCGCCAGTGACAATGACGACTTTGTCCTGGAGAGATTTTGTGTGGGTCATGATTGCCTCCCTTTGCTTTCGTGGTCGAAGCAGACACGCTCGTCATGCGCGGGCAAAGCGCGAAGCGCGTCTTCGCGCTAGATGACCCGCGCATCCACCTATTTTCACGCGATGATGGATTGCCGGGTCATGCCCGGCAATGGCGTATCGTGTGCTATGCTCGATCCCATTGTTCCTACTTTTCATTCGTAAAAATAATCGTGCCGCTCGCCGCGAACATGCCGCCGACGCCGTGGCAGACCGAAATCCTGGCGTCCTTGACCTGGGCCGGCGCGATGCCGCGCATCTGCCGCACGCTCTCCTGTAGCGCGTACATGCCGTACATTCCGGAATGCATGTAGCTGAGGCCGCCGCCATTGGTGTTGAGCGGCAGCTTGCCGCCGGGCCTTGTATGGCCGTCGGCGATGAATTTGCCGGTCTCTTCGTGGGGCATGAAGCCGAGATCGCCGAGACCATAGAGCGGCAGGTGCGCGAACGCATCGTAGATCATCAGGTGATCCACGTCCTTATGAGTGATGCCGGCTTCTCGAAAGGCCGTCGGACCCGCGACCTTGAAGGCGCGCGAACTGTCGAAGGTCTGCATCTGGCTGACCATCGGCGTCTCCACGCTCTCGCCAGTGCCGAGGATGTACACCGGTTTTTTCGGAAAGTCCTTTGCCCGGTCGGCCGATGTCAGGATCAGCGCGCCGCCGCCGTCGGTGACGAGACAGCATTGCAGGATACGGAAAGGATAGGCGATCATCCGCGAATTCAGGACGTCTGCGACCGTGATCGGCGTTTTCATCGTGGCGCGCGGATTCTTCGCGGCCCATTCGCGCTGCACCACAGCGACCATGGCGATTTGCTCATGGGTAATGCCGTGGGTTTTCATGTATCGCAGCACCGGTATCGGAAACATACTGGCCGGCGTCGAGACGCCGTAAGGAAGCTCGAACTGGCCATTCAGACTATCGGGTCCGACCATGCGCGGGGTGCGGCCGATATTCGACTTGCCGCTCTCGGCATGGGTGATCAGCACGGTCTTGCACAGGCCGGCCTCGATCGCGGCGGCGGCATGGCGGACATGTAGCATGAAGGAACAGCCGCCGACCGAGGTGCCATCGACCCAGGTCGGCGTGATCCCGAGGTAATGCGCGATCTGCTGCGGCGTTTCGACCGCGGTGGCAAAACCGTCGATATCGGACAGTTTGAGCCCGGCATCGGCGATGGCGTTGAGCGCCGCATCGGCATGCAACTGGATCTGCGAGACGCTCGGAATGACCCCGAGTTCGGTGGTTTCCGCGGCACCGACGACGGCAACCTGGTTTCTGCGCATGACGCTTACCCCCTCGCCGGACGAAACAGGGGAAGGGTGATGGTGTCGTCGAGTTTCTCGAACGCGACTTCCAGCTTCATGTCGAGTTCGAGCGCCTCCGGCGTTTGCGGACAATCGACGATGTTGCTCATCATGCGCGGACCTTCATCCAGTTCCACCACCGCGATGGCGTAAGGCGGCGTGAAACCCGGAACCGGGCGGTGATGGATCACATAGCTGTAGAGTTTTGCGTTGCCGCTTGCTTTGAAAATGCTGACCTTGCGTGAGGCGCAGGCGGGGCAGAACGGGCGCGGCGGGAAGTAGACATTAGCGCAGGCGTCGCAGCGCTGCAGCCGCAATTCGCCGGCCTGAGTGCCATCCCAGAAATGCTGGGTTTCCGGTGTCGGTTTCGGGCGTGCGCGCGCGGGTTCAGCCATGATCCCTGATTCCTCCTTGCTCCTTGGCGGGTCTGGTTCGGCCCGCCCGATTGCGACCTTGATGCGACATTTGACTGTCCGGCGTCAACGGTCCAGCCAGCCCGGTTCATGCAGCGTATTCCGGCTCACGCACAATGGATTAGTCCGGAGCGCTTGTATCCCGGCAACCGCCCGCGCTATTGTCCGGCAGAACGAAGGATACGGGAGGATTTCATGTTGAGGATGACAGGCGCGCTGGTGCTTGCAGGTATGACATTTGCGGCACCGGCCTTTGCCGTGGACGCGCCGGCAGAAATCAAGATCGGTACGCTTTACGCGTCATCCGGGCGTTACGCCTCGATCTCGATGCCGGTTTTCAGCGCACTCAAGCTGTGGGCCGACCAGAAAAACGCCGACGGCGGCGCCTATGTGAAGGCATTCGACAAGAAAATCCCGATCAAGCTCGTCGCCTATGACGACCAGAGCAACACCGCGACCGCTTCGACGCTCTACAACCAGCTTATTACCCAGGATAAGGTCGATCTCCTGGTCGCGGATTCCGGTTCGGTATTGACCGCGCCCGCGGTGGCGATCGCCCGCGACCGCAAGGTCTTCCTGTTCGATCAAACCGGGACCGGCGCCAGCTTTTTTTCCAAGGACAATCCCTACATCGCGCTGATGGCGGACCCGGTCTCGACGGTCTGGCCCAAGCCGGTCGCGGACTTCGTTTCACATGATGGGCCGGGTCTTGGGATCAAGAAAATCGCCATTCTCTACTCGACCAACGAGTTCACCGGCACCCAGGCCAACGCCTTTCGCAAATTCGTCAAGGATTCCGGCGCGCCGATCGAGATCGTCTACGATCAGGGTATTCCGACCGAGACCACCAACTACACCGTCATCATCAACAACATCAACAATACCCATCCGGACGCGGTGATTCATTTCGGATACGCGCCGAACGACATCGCCTTCCTGCGCAATGTCGCGGACGTCGGTGTCAAGTTCAACATGCTGTTCTGCATTTACGCGGGGCTCGAGACCGAGCTTTTGGAAAAGAACGTCGGCGAGAAGGGCCTTGAGCACGTCTTCACCTATGTGCCGCCTTCGGAGCTG
Organism: uncultured Alphaproteobacteria bacterium; assembly: GCA_963811915.1. GTDB lineage: Bacteria > Pseudomonadota > Alphaproteobacteria > Rhizobiales > Xanthobacteraceae > Bradyrhizobium. Next base: position 14,197 of record CAWETC010000026.1, on the reverse strand, counting down.
GAATATCCGGTCAATTTCGGCATGAATATGAAGGACTATAAGGCCGCCTGGGACAAGAAATATGCCGACGGCAAGATCGAGTTCGGCTTCAATGCCGTTGCCGGATATACCACCGGCCTCGTGATCGAGAAGACGCTTTCGGTGGCAACCAGCCTCGATCAGCTCGAACTGCGCCGCGCCGTGTTCAGCCTGTCCGGCAAGCTCAAGACACTCGACGGGACTTTCGCGCTCGACGAGACCGGTGGCCAGATCGGCGAGTTGACGCCGCTCGGCCAGCTTGCGCTCGACGATCACGGCCATATCAAGTTTGTCTCGCTCTATCCGCACGAAACCGCCACCGGCAAACCGGTCTATCCGCGTCCATGAGCGAAACACGGATCGAAACTCGGCCGGGAGTGAAGCGCCGATGATCTATGCGCTCGTCGCCGGCGTTCTGTTCGGTCTTTATTTCAGCCTGGTCGGTATCGGTCTCAATCTCGTGTTCGGCGTCATGCGCATCGTCAACCTTGCGCATGGCGACTTTCTGATGCTTGGCGCGTTCGTGGCGTTCGGCGTCGTGACATTGGCCGGCATTGATCCCCTGTTCGCGGTGCCACTGGCCTTCGTGATTTTCCTGCTCGTCGGGATGTTGCTCTATTGGGTGCTGGTGCCCCGGCTGCAGGGATCGGTCAATCCGGAAATGTTGTCGATCATCCTGTTCTTCGGGCTGTCACAGGTGATCGAAGCGGTCACGACGATTTTCTTTGGAACCAGCGAGCGCTCGATCCAGAGCCGCGCGCTCGGCACCGTGTTCTCGACCATCAAGGTCAAGCTGTTCGGCGGCAAGCCGGATAGCGGAGGACCGATCCAGATTTTCGGGCAGGGGTTTCCCGCGTCATGGGTGATCGCGGCCGTCACCAGCCTGATCGCCATCGCGCTGGTCTATGTCTATCTCTACCAGACCCGCCTGGGTACGCTGACCCGCGCGGTGATGTCGCGGCGCGATGAGGCTTTTGCGACCGGCATCGATGTCGATCGCGTCTCTGCCGCGGCCTTCGGCGTCGGATTGGGGCTCGCTGCGGTCGCCGGCATATTCGCGCCCTTCATGTTCGGATCGGTGACGCCGGCTTTTGGCGCCGATGCAACCGTGACCTCATTTGCCATCGTGGTGCTGGGATCGCTTGGCAATCCCCTCGGTACCGCGCTTGGCGGCGTGGTCTACGGCGTCTGCTACATGCTGGTACAGACCTATCTCAGTTCGTGGGCCGACCTGTTGCCCTATGTGCTCCTTATTTTCATCCTGCTGCTCCGCCCGAGCGGTCTGCTCGGAAGGCGGGTGCGCGTTGCCTAATGCTTTCAGACATACGCTGTTCATCATTGTACCGCTGCTCGCCATCTTTGCCGTGCTGCCGGGCGTCTACCAGAACCATCTGCTGCTGTTCAATTTCGTGATCTTTCTGATCCTCGCCCAAGGCGTGAACATCATCTATGGCTTCACCGGCTATCTGCCATTCGGCTATGTTGGCTTCTTCGGCGCGGGTGCTTACGGATTTGCGATCCTGGTGATGCATTATCAGACGCCCGCAGTGCCCGCGGTGCTCGTGGCCGGCCTGGTCGGGGTCGCGCTGGGGTTGTTGCTGACGCCGTTATTGCGTCTGTCCGGCGCCTATTTCGCGATCGCCAATCTCGCGGCCTCGCTCGCCGTGCTCCATTTCGTCGCCAATCCGGCGCTTGAGAGCATTACCCGCGGGCCTTACGGCGTCTCGCTCACCGGCACGTTCGATCCGACGCAGGCCTATGCCGCCGCGCTTGTCGTGCTGGCGTTGACATTGGGCGCTGTCGTGTTCCTGAAAAACTCCCGCTTCGGCCTGGCATTGCAGGCGGTACGGGAAGATGCCGTCAGCGCGTCGATGGCCGGCGTCGACGTGGTGCGGATGCGGGTGATCGCGTGGCTGGCATCGGCGCTGGTGGCGGGTCTCGCCGGCGGCGTCTACGCATGGTATGTGTCGGTATTCTATCCCGACAATGTCTTCAGTGGCGATTTCTCGATTTTTGCGATCGTGTTTGCGCTGTTCGGCGGCGTCGCCACGATCTGTGGCCCGATTGTCGGCGTCATTCTTCTCTATGGCATTTACAATCTGATCGGATTCACCACGCCGCAATATTTCCAGCTGATCTACGGGCTGTTGATCATGGGACTGGTGCTGTTTCTCCCCGCGGGCCTGGTTTCGCTCGCAACGCGCCGAGGCTGGCATGTCCCTTAATGCCGCTCCCATTCTCGCCGTCTCGAAACTGGTCAAGCGCTTCGGCGGTTTTCATGCGCTCGACGGATTGAGCTTTCACGTCACGTCCGGCGAAATCCTGGGATTGGTCGGTCCCAACGGCTCCGGCAAAACCACGGCGATCAATGTCATCTCCGGTCTGTATGCCCCTGACGGTGGCGGGGTTGTGCTGGACGGCACGGCGATCGGCGGGGTCGCCTCGCACAAACTGGTTCATCGCGGCATCAACCGCACCTTCCAGGTTCCAAAACCTTTTCTGTCGCTGACGGTGCGCCAGAACATCGAGGTCGCGCTGGCCTACGGGCGAGCCGCGGTGGCTCCGCCCGATATGGCCGAGTTGCTTGACGAATATCGGCTTGCTGACGTTGCCGACCGGCCTGCGGCCGATCTGAACAATGCGCAGCAAAAGATGCTCGATCTGGTCCGCGCGCTCGCCACCCGTCCGCGTTTGCTGCTGCTGGACGAACTCGCTGCCGGACTCAATCCGGCGGAACTGGACTGGATCGCCGAACGTATCAAGGCGCTGGCGCAGGCCGGGATGGCGATCATCGTGGTCGAGCATCTGATGGGCTTCATCGAACATATTACCGATCGCGTCATTGTCATGAACGCCGGCAAGGAGATTTTCGAAGGCAAGCTCGCGGTCGCGGTAAAGGTGCCGCAGGTCATCGAAGTGTTTTTGGGAGGCGAGCATGCCGCCTGAAACTGCTTCGCTGCTGAAAGCCGTTGGCGTCGACGCCGGCTATGGCACCATGCAGGTGCTGTGGGGTGTCGATCTCGATGTGCGATCAGGCGAGACGGTACTGCTGCTCGGCGCCAATGGCGCCGGCAAAACCACTTTTCTCAAGTCGCTGGTCGGCCTGATCGAAACGCGGCAGGGCAGCATCAAGCTCGGTGATCAGGACCTGACGCGAATGCGATCGAGCGATCGGATGAAGCTCGGCATGACCTATATGTCGGAACTCGCGGTCTTTCCTGATTTGTCGATCGAGGAAAACATCCGGGTCGGTGCGCAGGCACTGGGGCATGCCGATCCCGGTGCCCGCGTCGAAGAAATGTATGGTTTGTTTCCGGCATTGCGTGAAAAACGCCGGGCGCCGGCGTCCACTCTTTCCGGTGGCCAGCGCAAGATGCTGGGCATTGCCAAGGCGCTCGCCGCCGAGCCGCGGCTATTGGTGATGGATGAACCGTCGGCCGGGCTGTCGCCGCTGTTCGTCAAGGAAGTCATTCGCATCTTAAGTGACTTGCGCGGCAAGGGGCTGGCGCTTTTAATTGCCGAACAGAATATCGGTTTTCTCGAAGTGGCGACGCGGGTGTTCGTACTGGAAGGCGGACGCATCCGATTTTCCGGCACGGTAGCTGAAATGACCGACAACGAGGCGCTGCGGCGCGCATATTTCGGACTAAAGTGATGCGTACGATCAGGGTCGGATCCGGTGCGGGCTATTCGGGCGATCGCATCGAGCCCGCCATCGAACTCGCCGAAAAAGGCGACATCGAGTATCTGGTGTTCGAGTGCCTCGGCGAGCGCACCGTCGCGCTGGCGCAGCAGGCGCGCATGAAAGAGCCCGATGCCGGTTTCGATCCGCTGCTCGAAGAGCGGATGCGCGGGGTGCTGCCGCTCTGCGCCGCCAAAGGCATCAAGATCGTGACCAATATGGGCGCGGCCAATCCCGTCGCGGCGGCGCGCAAGACCGCCGAGATCGCGAACTCACTTGGATTGTCGTCGCTCAAGATCGCGGCTGTCATTGGCGATGACGTACTTGAGGCCTGCAAGGACCGCGATCTCAGGATCATGGAGTTCGACGGCTCGATCAAGCAGCTCGGCAACCGGCTGCTGTCGGCCAACGCTTATCTTGGCGCCGAGCCGATGGCTGAGGCGCTAAGCGGCGGCGCCGATATTGTGATCACCGGGCGGGCTTCCGATCCCGCGCTGTTTCTGGCGCCGATGATCCACGCCTTCGGCTGGGCAATGGACGACTGGGATCTGCTGGGGCAGGGCACCGTCGCCGGGCATTTGCTGGAATGCGCCGGCCAAATCACCGGCGGCTATTTCGCCGATCCGGGCTACAAGGATGTTCCCGATCTGGCGCGGCTCGGTTTTCCGATCGGTGAAGTCGGCGAGGACGGCAGCCTCGTGATTACCAAGGTCACCGGCTCCGGCGGCGCGGTGACGGCGCAGACCTGCAAGGAGCAATTGCTCTATGAGGTGCACGATCCCAGGCAATATATCCAGCCCGACGTGGTCGCGGATTTTTCGCAAGTCAAGGTCGAGGAGATCGCCAAAGATCGCGTGCGTGTCAGCGGCGGGCGCGGAACCAAACGCACCGACACGCTGAAGGTCTCGGTCGGCTATGTCGACAGCTATATCGGTGAGGGTCAGATTTCGTATGCCGGTCCCGGTGCCCAGGCACGCGGACGGCTCGCGCTGGAGATCGTGAGGGAGCGGCTGAAGCTGACCGGCGTGGCCGCCAGCGAATTACGGTTCGAACTGATCGGCGTTGACGCGCTGCACGGCACTGAAGTCTCTGCCCATGCCAACGAGCCTTATGAAGTGCGTGTTCGCGTTGCGGGCCGCACCGAAAACCTGCGCGAGGCCATTCGCATAGGCAACGAAGTCGAAACGCTCTACACCAACGGCCCGGCGGCCGGCGGCGGCGCCTTCAAATCGTCCCGCGATGTCGTCGCGGTCGCCTCGGTCCTGCTGCCGCGCGAACTCGCCCGGCCGCAGGTTCGCTTTGTGGAGGCGTGATGTGATGAAGCTGCGCGAAATCGCCCACTCCCGCACCGGCGACAAGGGCAACACCTCCAACATCTCCGTGATCGCCTATGACGAAAAGCATTATCCGCTGTTGCTGGAACAGGTCACCAGCACGCGGGTCAAGGAACACTTTGCCGGTGTTGTCGAAGGCGAGGTTGTCCGCTATGAGCTGCCTAACATTGCAGCGCTGAATTTCGTAATGACCGGGGCGCTCGGCGGCGGCGTGACGCGGTCGTTGGCGCTCGATGCGCACGGCAAATCGCTGAGCTCGGCGCTGCTCGATCTGGAAATCGAAGCGGATTAAGAAATAACTGACCAAGCTACGACGAGGCGAAATAATCATGAAGAACACGCCGACGCTTGCTACATTGGCCGAAGATCTTGCACTTGGCCGCACCAGCGCCCGCAAGCTGGTCGACGAATGCATCGCCCGGATCGCCGACCCCTCAGGCGAGGGCATCAGGACCTTCATACACGTCGATCGTGAGGCGGCCATCGAGGCTGCGGAAGCGATGGACCGGTTGCGTGCGGCCAAGGCGGCGCCGTCGCCCTATGCCGGCATCCCCGTCTCGATCAAAGATCTGTTCGACATCAAGGGGCAGGTAACTCGCGCCGGCTCGCGCGCCCTGGAGGATTCGGCGCCCGCGGAGGCCGATGCGACCGCTGTCGCGCGGTTGCGCGGGGCCGGGTTCATCGTGATCGGCCGCACCAACATGACCGAATTCGCCTATTCCGGGATCGGCATCAATCCGCATTACGGCACGCCGAAGAGTGCATGGCAGCGCGGCGTCGGTCACGTGCCGGGCGGATCGTCGTCCGGTGCGGCGGTTTCGATCGCCGACGGCATGGCCTATGGTGCGCTCGGCACCGATACCGGCGGCTCGTGCCGTATTCCGGCCGCCTATAATGGCATTGTCGGCTTCAAGCCGACACAGCGGCGGGTGCCACTCGACGGCGGCGTGCCGCTGTCGTTCACGCTCGACAGTTTTGGGCCGCTCGCGCGCACGGTGGGGTGCTGCGCGGTGCTCGACGCCGTGCTGGCCGACGAGCCGGTGCGGCCGTTGCGGCCGCGCCCTGTCAAGGGCATGCGGCTGGCGGTACCGACCACGATCGCGCTTGATGAACTCGAGGACGAAGTCGCGCGGACATTTGAGCGCGCGCTGGAGGTGCTTTCACGCGAGGGCGCGCTGATCGAGCGGATCGCGGTGCCGGAATTCCTGGATGTCGGGGTAATGAATGCAAAGGGCGGGTTTTCGGCCTCGGAGAGCTATGCCTGGCATCGCTATCTCCTCGCCAGCAAGGGTGACGTCTATGATCCCCGCGTCTCCAGCCGGATCCTGCGCGGCGAAGGCCTCAGCGCCGCTGACTATATCGATCTGCTCGGGGCGCGGCGGTCGCTGATCGCGCGCGCCGCGGTTCGTCTCGCGCCGTATGATGCGCTGGTGATGCCGACCACCGCGATTACGCCGCCACGGATCGCCGATCTTGCCGACGACAAGGCCTTTACCAAGGCCAACCTGTTGTCGCTGCGCAATTGCACACTGATCAACATGATCGATGGTTGCGCGATTTCGCTGCCCGCGCATCGCGAAGGCGAGGTCCCGGTCGGGCTGATGCTGGCGGCATCCGGCGAATCGGATCGCCGCATCCTTGAACTTGCGGCTGGAATAGAGGATGTCATCCGTGTTTGACCTTACATTCACTGTCGAGGCGCAGGGCACGACAACGCCGCTGACGCTGGCGATCGATCAGGCCGTCATTGCCGGCTGGACCGGACGCGATCCGGTGGCGCGCGACAAGCACATCGCCGAACTCGAGGCGATCGGAATTGCAAGGCCGGCTTCAACGCCGATTTATTACCGTGTCGCGGCCCGGCGGATCGTCGTTGCCGACAGCATCGAATGCAGCGGCGGCGACTTCCAGCGGCGAGGTGGAATTCGTGCTGATCGGCTGGCAAGGCCGGACCTTTGTCGGGGTCGGCTCCGATCACACCGATCGCAAGGTCGAGGCCTACGGCGTCACAGTTTCAAAACAGATGTGCGACAAGCCCATGGCGTCCGTGCTATGGGAACTTGAGGACGTCATCGGGCATTGGGACCAGATGATCCTGCGCTCATTTGCTTGGATCGGCGGCAAGCGTGTGCTGTACCAGGAAGGCAAGCTCGACGGCATGCTCCCGGTTGCCGAACTCATCAAGCGCGGCTTCGGGGATAAGGGACTGCCGGATGGTTGCGCCATGTTCGGCGGTACCTTCGCGGCCAGGGGCGGCATCCGCCCCGCCAGCCGGTTCGAGTACGAACTCGAGGACCCCGTTCTCAAGCGCACCATTCGCCATGCCTATGATGTGATTGAGTTGCCGGTGCTGGGGTAGCCTGTTGTCCCGTTTCGTCGTTGTGAGGAGCGCAAGCGACGAAGCAAATCCAGCTTACGTGTCGTTGCGAATGGATTGCTTGGCTGCACTCGCAATGACGGGGCGTGGGGGTTGCTCCCGGAAATCGGGTGGCGAAGGGGCGTCTGATTTGCGAAACTAAACGTCATGAAATCAGCCGCAAGCAAAACCATCCGCCCCACGCCGGCATCCAGCATCGCCTACCGCGTCGAAGCCATCGACTGGACACAGGCAACCGCCGATCTCGACGCGCAGGGCTGCGCCGTCCTGAAGGGACTGCTATCGGCCGACGAGTGCCGTGCGCTCACCGCACTCTATCCCGATGATTCCCATTTCCGCAGCCGGGTGGTGATGGGACGTCACGGCTTTGGGCGTGGCGAGTACAAATATTTTTCCTATCCGCTTCCGCAACTGATCGCGGAGTTGCGGCCGGTGCTCTACGCGCAACTGCGCGATGTTGCCAACCGCTGGAACGAAGCCATGGGGATCGATATCCGATACCCGGAGAGCCATGAGGCGTTTCTCAGGCGCTGCCATGCTGCAGGACAAGCAAGGCCGACGCCGTTGCTGCTGCAATATGGCACCGGCGACTATAATTGCCTGCATCAGGACCTCTACGGCGAACACGTGTTCCCGTTGCAGGTCGCGATCCTGCTCTCGGAACCGGGACACGATTTCACCGGCGGTGAATTCGTGCTGACCGAGCAACGGCCGCGCATGCAGTCGCGGCCAGAAGTGGTGCCGCTCAGCCAGGGCGATGCGGTGGCTTTTGCTGTGCATGTCAGGCCGGTGCAGGGGACACGGGGGTTTTATCGCGTTAATTTGCGCCATGGCGTCAGCCGGATCCGCTCCGGTCATCGCCATACGGTCGGCGTGATCTTTCACGACGCAAAGTGAGTGCTAATCTTTGACGGCGGATTTATTTGCTGGCGTTCACGATGCGCGGTCCTCGCAGGAACCAATAGCGGAGGGCGCCGCGCTGCTGCGCGGTTTTGCGCGTTCATTCGAAGCCGATCTGATCGCGGCGCTGCGCAATATCGAGGCGCAAGCGCCGTTTCGCCATATGGTGACGCCGGGCGGCCATCAGATGTCGGTCGCGATGACCAATTGCGGCAGTTTCGGCTGGGTCACCGATCGCACCGGCTATCGCTATGATCCCAACGATCCCGATACCGGAATGCCATGGCCGCCGATGCCCCCATTGTTGCGCGTGCTGGCGGGTCAGGCGGCTGCAGAGGCCGGCTTTGACGGATTTTTGCCGGAAGTGTGCTTGATCAATCGCTACGTGCCGGGTGCGCGCATGTCGTTGCATCAGGACAGGGACGAGCATGATTTCAGCGCGCCGATCGTCTCGGTGTCGCTGGGCTTATCTGCGATCTTTCTATTCGGCGGATTGCAGCGCAGCGACAAGACACGTCGGTTTCGGCTGGAGCATGGCGACGTCGTGGTGTGGGGAGGTCCCGCGCGGCTGGTATTTCACGGCGTCGCGCCGCTCGCCGATGGCGAGCACGCGCTGATGGGCCGGCAGCGCATCAACTTGACTTTCAGAAAGGCGTCGTGAGTGGTCTGAGTTTCCGCGGTGGCACCCGGCAATACCGTCGTGAGATGCTATCGCTCCGGATATCTCAGCAGGCATCTCTCAGAACGTGGGCCACGAGGCGCGCGGCAGGCGCCGTATCCGGCAAACCGATCGGTGAAATGACCTTCAATTCTTTCACGAGTTCGATTGCGTTTATTCGCAGGGCGACGAGCTGTCCGGCCTCGACTTCATCGGCGACCGCCGCGGCTATCACAAGTGAAACGCCCCGGCCCGCCCGGACTGCCCGCTTGACCGCTTCGGTATTTCCAAAGCCTCCGATAGCTGTCAAACCTTCCGCCAAATTCCCCAATGTCCTTCTCAGGAGCGTGTTGGTTCCCGTTCCCGCTTCGCCTCCCAGAAAGGTTTGACTTGCCAATTCGCTTGCCTCGATCGTGTGCCGCTTGGCCCATGCGTGACCGGGACCTACAATCACAACGACCGGTTCCTTTCGCCAGGTGTAACCACAGAAGCCGGGACGCTCGCTCCACCATTCCATCAGCGCCACGTCGGCGGTACCGTTCGTTAGCCGCTCGGCGACGTCAGGGTTGGGGCCAATCCAAAGATCGACGGAACACGAATCCCTCGCCTGAAAGGAAGCAAGCATGGACTGCAAGAGATACGTGCCGACGTTGCTCGATGACGCAACGCGCAAACGCGCTTGAGCGAGCATTGTCCGGCTGCGCGCCGCGGTATCGAGCATTGCGCGGGCAAGCGGCGCGAACGCTGCACCTTGAGATGTAGGTTCAACAATTCCGCGTCCGCGCACGAACAACGGCGCGGCCAGGTCTTCCTCAAGTTGCCTGATGTGTTCGACAATAGTTGAGGGTGACAGTTTCAGATCGCGCGCCGCGGCACGAAATCCGCGCTCGCTGAGAACTGCGAGGAAAGTTCTAGTGTGAACGAGGTTGAGCATGAGCGAACTGCTTGCCCGGATCGTTGACAGCGCCAGACGGAATACGGCCGGCCAGAACATCGACGATGCTGCGGGCGGCGGAAAGCTCGATCTCGCGCCGAACATCGACGACGCCTGATCCGATATGCGGGGTAAATACCGTAGGCGCGGATGATGTTGTAAGGCGAGGATCGATGTGGGTCGGCCGATCCTTCAAAGCCCAATCTTCGCACTCAAACACATCCGCTGCATAGCCCGAAAGGTGGTTGCGAGCGATAGCGTCCGCCACCGCGGCCTCGTCAACCAGCGAGCCGCGGGATGGATTCACCGAGCCTTGCACCCGGCTTCATGCCGGCAATGGCTTCGGAATTGATGATGTGCCTGGTGTCCGCGGTCAGGGGAAGCGCAAGCACGACGTAGTCGGAATTGGCGATCACATCCTCCAAGCCTACCATCGTGACCCGCGGCCAGGACTTCTTTAGCGCCTCGGACGCATGGTGATCGAAGGCCAGCAGCCGGCATTGGAAACCGAAAAGGCGCTCGGCAATCGCACGGCCAACGAGCCCAAATCCAACAAGACCCACCGTTGCGCCGGCCAGGCCCGCTCCATAGTGCTGAGCCCGCCAACCGTGAAAGCCATTCTTCTTGATGCCGCGATCGCCGGCTACAATGTTCCGGCCCAATGAGAGCATCAGCCCGATCGCCAACTCTGCGGTCGGCACGGTCAGCAGGTCGGGGACGATGGTCAACCACACGCCGGCGTTCGTTGCGGCCTCAACGTCGATGTTGTCACAGCCCTTCAGCGCTGCTCCGATCACGCGTAGTCTGGGACAGGCCGCCAGGAAAGCGGCGTCAATCGTGTCGTTCATGAATGCAAGCAGTCCAACGGCATCGCGACATCTCTGCCGTACTTCTTCATGAGGCCAAGGCTCGAGCGCCTCATTGATTATCACCTCTGCGTTTTCCTCGAGAAAGGCCCTGGTTTCAGGGAAAACAGGGTTGGTCACAACAATTCTAGGGGTTTCGGCCATGGCCTCGCTCTTCCGCGCTATTTCAAATAATTCCGCAAAGCGGCACCAATGCCATCCACGATCGTCACGCAAATAAGGATGCAGATCAGGATGGCCGATACTTGAGCGTATTCGAGTACGCGCAATGCCGCGATGAGTTCGAAACCGATTCCACCGGCGCCGACAGCGCCGAGTACTGTCGAGGCCCGAAAATTATATTCCCACCGGTAGATCGCCGTGTCCGCAAGCTGCGGTAATGCCTGCGGTAAAACCGCATGCCATATGACCTGGAACGGTGAAGCACCCGCAGCCCGCGCTGCCTCTATCGGCTTTGGGTCGACGTGCTCGATGCTCTCTGCGAAGAACTTTCCGATCATTCCGACGGAATGCAGGCCGACAGCGAGCACACCGGGCAGTGCTCCGAAGCCGACCATGGCGACGAAGATGATGCCCATGATGAGTTCCGGTATCGATCGCAGCAGATTTAGCATCGCTCGCGTTGCCCGGTAAGCGATACGGTTCGGTGTGGTGTTGTGGGCGGCGAACAGGGCGAGCGGTAGCGAAAGTACCACGGCTAAGGCGGTTCCCGCTATCGACATCGCAAGCGTATCGGCCAACGGCCTCAGCCAACTGTATAACCGGTTGAAGTCCGGTGGGAACATTTCACTGGAGAGCTGTTTGATCGCCGGCCATGCATCTATGAACCGGCGCGGGTCAAGCAGACCGGTGAGTCCCATAGCGGTGCCAATCAACAGCACGACGAGGAGAATGGCGGCCCCACGCCTGACCTGCGTGGCGCCTTCCCGGACCAGGATGGCGTCGTAATCTGTCGGGATAGCGCGGTTCATCCCTTTAACTTCGAAAGGTCGAGATCGAGAACTTTCGCGGTCTCGCGCAGGATGTCGTAGGCATGATCGTCGGTCGTCGTGAAGCCTTCGGCGCGGAAGGTTTTCAGTATCTCTTTGTCCTTCAGTTCAAGGAACGCCGTCCTGATCGCAGCCTTTAGTTCTGGCGCGAGATATCCCTGCATGACCATCGGGTAATTCGGGATCGGGTCGCTTTCTGCCAACACTATGACTTTGTCACCGTCGATCGAGCCCTTGGCAACCAGCGACTTGAATATCTCCTGGCTGAGGCCGCCAGCCTGCACCTGGCCAGATTGAACGGCGCGCGCAACGGCATCATGCGCGCCCAGCAGAACGAATTTGTAGTCGGTGTCGCCTAAAAGGCCGTTGCGGGCCAGCAATGCGCGCGGGATCAAGTGACTCGAAGTTGAGGCAAAGTCGCCATATCCCATTATCTTGCCCCTGATGTCGGCCAGCGACTTTACCGGCCCATCCGCGCGCGTGATGATGACGCTTTTATACGTCGGCGATCCCTTGGAAACGCCGACGGCGAAGGGCTCGATGCCCGGTGCCTTCGACTTGGCCAACACATAGGAAAGCGGCCCGAAATACGCGACTTCAATTCGGCCGAACCGCATCGCCTCGATCATCGAGGAGTAGTCGGTCGTGACAACAAGTTCGATGTCTTTCTTGAGCGCCTGCTCAAGATATTTTCTAAATGGTTGTGCGTTTTGGATGATGGTCGAGGCGTTTTCGTCGGGCAGCAGGGCTACGCGTATAGTGGCAGGATTTTGCGCTTGTTGGGCGGCGGCCTGACGGATACCAAGGCCCAGTCCCCCGATCGTGCAGGCGAGTAGAAAGCTTCTACGTTCCATTACCCTGATCCCTTTGATGATCTGAATGCTGATTATGCTGCCGCCATCCGGGACGGCACGGTGGTGTAGATTTGGTCCAGAATTGTCTGGCCCAATTGCGATGCCGTGCCTTCGAAAACAATCCGGCCCCCAGCCAGACCAATTACCCGATCGGCAAATCGGCGGGCCAATTCCACCTGATGGAGGCTGACGATCGTTGTGATGCCGTCTTCCCGGCAAATGCGGTGAAGATCCGCCAGCACTTTCTCGCCTGATGCTGGATCAGAATTTGCCACCGGTTCGTCGGCGAGTACGATCTGTGGCTGCTGCGCCATGGCTCGGGCAATGCCGATACGCTGTTGCTGTCCCCCGGAGAGTTCATCCACCCGATCAAGCGCGCGTTCGACCAAGCCGACGCGTTCGAGCGATTGCAGTGCGACTCGCCGATCCGCACGCGGCAACGGAAATATAGACCGCAACGGGCTGTGGGCAGCGACGCGGCCGAGCAGAACGTTTTGTAGCGCCGAAAGACGGCCAATCAGATGATGTTGTTGGAAAATCATTCCCGTTCGTCGGCGATGTTCCCGCAGCGAGCGGCGACTCTGAAAAATCGAACCCAGGCCTTCGACAATGACATCGCCCTGGGTTGGCGTAACCAGCCCATTCAGGCATCGAAGCAAAGTCGATTTGCCCGCCCCGGAGGGTCCAAGCAGCACGAGGAACTGACCCTTCGGAACTGAGATACTGGTCGGCATGACAGCCGTAACGCCATTTGGGTAGATCATTGCAACATTGTGCAATCGCAGCATCGGCGGCTTCCTCGGACTCGATCAGGCTGCCGTTCGCGAGCCTAGTGATCGATCTTCTCGAACGATTGACGTCATTGTTCGGTAATGGTGATCTAACAATTGGAAATGACGCGCGGATGACAGCGCCGACGTCAGCCGGAATTGGCAGATTAAGAATTGAAAAAACCCGACAGCAAGTCTGGAAGGTACATCAGCCTTGGAGGGTCGTTTGCATGTCTAGCCCATTGGCACCAAAAAAGTACCAAGGTTTCGATGGATCTACGGTTTTGCCGGATGAATGAACGTCCACGGCGTTGTCTCGGAATCCTTCGGCACTTCGATGTCGATGAGATAAGGACCGCCATGCGCCAGGGCTGTTTCCAATGCGGGACGAAATCCTTCGGGCGATGTCACCCGCGCAGCAGCAACGCCGAAGGATTTCCGCGAGCTTGACGAAATCCGGATTGACCAGATCGGACGCCACCACGCGGCCGTCGAAGCGCTCACGCTGGTCGCGCCGCACATTGCCATAGGCATTGTTGTTGAACACCAGCACGACCACGCCGATGTTGAACTGAACCGCGGTCGCGAGTTCCTGCACCCCGAACATGAAGCCGCCGTCACCTGTGATCGCTACCACGGGCCGGTCCGGGTGAGCGACCTTGGCGCCAAGTGCCGTGGGAAAGCCCGCGCCGAGCGTGCCTTGATAGCCTGACGTAATGAAGGTGCGCGGCTCGTAGACCGGAAAACCGTACGAGGAGGCAAAGCCGACCTGCGACAGTTCATCGGTGACGATGGCGTCGTGCGGCAGTACCGCG
>CAWETC010000025.1:0-11645 GCA_963811915.1 uncultured Alphaproteobacteria bacterium | reverse complement strand
GGAGATCGAGGATGCTGTCCAATACGCCGAGACAAAAGGATGGGCCTGCGAGACCAGCAATGGTCATGCATGGGGTCGCATCTATTGCCCTCACCACACAAGAGACGGTTGCCAAACTGGGGTTTGGTCAACTCCCAGAGACGCAGGGAGCCACGCGCGCGGTCTAAAGCGCTTTGTAGACCGCTGCCCACACCAGGAAGAGCAGGAAGGAGAAAAACGATGAAAAAGTACGAGTTCACAATCATCGCCTCCGGTCTCGATCCCGAAGCAAAAGAGTTTTACGACCGCTTTTATGAGGCGGGATGCGATGACGCGACCATCGCATATGTGAAAGGACTTATCGTCTTAGAGTTCGAGCGCGACGCGAAAAATTTTTCCCACGCCCTCGCAACCTCAGTTCGAGATGTCCGAAACGCTGGTGCTGCAATTGAACACATAGAACCAGATTATCTGGTTAGCTTGTCCGATATTGCAGAGCGGTGCTCGCTCTCCAAGTCTGCGATATCGCTTTATGCCAAAGGGGCCCGGGGACAACACTTCCCCGCCCCTATTGCACGCCTCACTACGGACAGTCCGCTGTGGGATTGGGCCGAGGTAGCAAGCTGGATGTATCGCGAAAGAAAGGCGCTCGACCTAGAGGCAGTCGTGGAAGCGCAGCTCGTTCGCGACGCCAATCGCGCGCTCTTTAAGTCACAGGGCCGATTTGAGCCAACCCCTTTTGGCAATAAGGTTTTAGAAGCCGCCGCCGCTTAATCGGATTTCAGTTTCGGCTTTTTGACCCGACGGCGCTTTAGCGATTGTGCTTCGCCCGCAACTTCATTTCAGAATGCGACTTTAGCGGCATTCGTAGGAGGGCGCCCATAAGGCGCCTAGTTTTTCTATGTCGTCTGGCTTAGTCATTAGCACCGGCTTGCATAGTTGCGTGGAACGCCTGCTTAACGGCGATATCCGCGCACGCGATAGCCTCTGCGTCCTCGACTAAGCGGTTCAGGTTTAAGCGGAGACTCGATCGGCTTCCGCACGTCGGTGAGCCAGGGCAGAAGAGCACGCTCCGATCATCCGCGCATTGAGGGGGCAAGCGTGGTTAGAGGGTGTTCAGAAAACCCTTGGAACGGCGCCGGCAAAAACGACGCTTTATCAATGCCGCCGAATGACCGCGCGGCCTGTTCGGGAAACATTCCTTTTCGGAACAGCCGCGCATGACGGCACGGGTCAGGCGCTCGCGTATTTTACTCTACCAACAGGACAATCGAATGGATGAAAAGCTGCCAGCCCCGTGCGAGAAATGTCGTGCCTCAGGGCTTCGCCACGGGAGCGTATGCGACGAGTGCCAAGGAAAAGGCTATCGTTTGTTCATCAACCGCAGCCAGACACCGGAGCCGCTAAATCGACCTCCGCGCCAATGGCGGCCGCCACGGCGACCTCAGCATCAACGGTGACGGAGCGTCAGTCGCCCAGCACCCTTCGCCGGTGCTCCTCGCGCAACTCGCCCGCGATGCTTGTCGCCGACAGCTTCACCAGCTCGGCGAACGGGCCGGCATCGCCATCAGCGTCGGTAATGGTGATGCCGGGCGGCCTGCTGTGCCGCAGCGGAGCCGCTCGGCGGCTTGCCGAACGTGTCACCCGCGCTGGACCCGCCAGGCCCATAGTTCGGCTGACTTTGCGCAAAGCCAGAGGCGCTTGCTGCAATGAGCAGCGTGAGCACCAGAACGAGTTTTATCGGGGTCATTGATTTCCTCCTACTCGCTCTAGGTAACTGCCCGAGGAGCACTTCGTTTCAGCCGCCACCTACACGTCAGCAGGAAACGGCATGAACCCGATGCTGTTGCCGCCCCACGTCGGATGCTGAAGCGTCGCGCCCTTGCTGCCACAGGCCGTACAGCGTGCGCGCTGGCGCAACACGTCGCTTGATGCGGTTGGCCCCCATCGGATGACAGCGGCCGCGAAAGCGAACGGCGCGCGATGCTGACAGCGTTCGCACCACAGCCACGTCCATGGATGCGAACGCTGTAATTCGCCCAGTGTCGGCCGTGGTCCCGGCGGTGACTTGTGAGTCTTTCGGGACGACCAGTAGGCGTAGTTTTGTAGGGTGCGTCGTTCGCCGCTCATATCGGCGAGTCACATAGGGGCAGACGAGGCGGAAGCCAGCCGCTAGGTTTAGTACCTAAATGAGAGAGAGCACCGACCGAGCGACATGGGGTGAAGATATGTACCGCGTCAAAGCGAAATTGCCGAAAAGCGGCTTTTCAATAACGACCCAGAAGACAGCAACCGAAGCATCGGAGATGGTGCAGAAGATTCGGAAGGAAGGCGGCGAGGCATCCGTTGAAGACCGTTTTGGCAAACCGGTCTCCGATTCTTTACTGGCCGATTTGGTCGCCAGGGAAACCAAGTAAGAGGCCGCCAACTGAGGCGACCTAATTATGCTGAGGCAGCCAAAATGAAAAGGCCCCCGGCGTTATTGCCGAGGGCTTCTCTATTGGTACCGGTGTGAAACTGCCGTGTGTGTCATGACAGGTTGTGACCGGCGCGGGGATAATGCACGGCTCTGATTGCGGTTCAATTCGAAGGAGCCACCTCAAAGTTGAAAAGGGGCCACTGTGGCTTTCAGGCCATGATGATCGGGGAAAACAGGCCACTGTGAAAATCAAACCCGGCCACTAGGCTCGGAAACAGGCCAGTACTGACCGGTCGCAGAGAACGCAAGTAGAAACACCTATGGGACCGGTCCCAAAGAGAAAGGCCCCGGAGGGACAGTCCGAGGCCGACGGCAAATCCAACTGGTATTCGATAAAACCGCTATTCCATAGTGTCGTAATAGCGTCTTTCCCGGAATGCGCTGACCCAGCGAGCGACCCGCGTCTTCGTCATTTTCACTGCTCTAGCCATGTCGATCTCCCGCGCTGTGTCCGTGCCCAAACCGTGCACTAACGTACCGCGGGCCGTGTGGCCTCGAAGTGATCGCCGTCACACACAGTCGCTTTCACCTGGGGATCGAGCGCACGCTTAGCCGCGGCCCGTTTATCGGCCTCGCGTCGGCGCTCGTCGTCCATTTTGCGGCGGTTGAAGCCCATTGGCAGATGGTCGCCCATTCGACGACTTCGGGCAACGGCGGGGCACTAAGGCGCAAGCCGACACTAGGACAACCGTAGGAGGCGTGCTTAAATCTCTCCACGGGGTGATGGAGGGAAAAATGGCTACAACAGAGGAAGAGGCCGACACCGCAGCTCGTATGGGTCGGCCCGTTTCCGAATTTCCGGACCCCAGATTTCCGACACTTTATGCGGACGGTATCGCCAGTCTCACGCCCGGTCCCGGAATGATGAGAATGTTTTTTTATCGCTCCGACCCTAATGCCTTGGGGAGGGGTGGTATAGTAAATAACCCGGTTCTACAGGTCGCCATGCCCATGCATGGGTTTGCTCAGATGGCGCTGTTTGTACGCAAACAACTGGACCTGCTAGTCGAACAAAATCAATTTCCCCATGAAATGGTAGCTCAGATCGAAGCAGAATTGGCTGCGGTTAAGGCAAATCCCGCAGTTCAATCTGAACCAAACAAATGAACTCCCCTTCCAAAGTCGCGAGCCTGTGGCCACAATATACGGCCGGCTCTTCCGTGCAGAAAGACGTCGTACTGCCTCAAAGCGATAGCGGCGCCTATCGCACTGCATCTATGGCGTTTGGGCCAAGCGTCGCGAATCTTCACGCGATAATAGCTGACCCACAAATTTCAGTTCCCCCGTCGCCCGTCCGGCCCGAAGTCATGGCCGAACCTACACGCGAAGAGATCGACGCAAAACTCGCGACGATAGAAGCGCGCACCGAAACTCGTTTCACTGAATTGAGCGGTAAGATTGATCGCGTGGCGAACTCAATTAATTCACTGACCGGCGCGGTGGCGGGCGTCAGGCGGGACAACAATTTTACACGCTGGACGATAGCTGGACTAGTGATTGCTGGTGTGGCGGCGATTTGTTTGACTCAAAGCAATATGCTCGCGTCTTTTATGGCTGGTATTACGCTGCACGACGCGCAAACGACATCCGTTCATCCTCCAACTACGCCCCAGAGATAGCTGCGCGTTGCCCCACCCGAACTGGTCGCGCCCCCTGCCGCGGCCCGTGACAATCCCAACCGTCATGGATCTCGTCACGCTCGCCGACGTGCGCATCAGTTTCGGCGTATAACAGATGGCCAAAGGAGACACACATGAACAGCGTGTGGAAGCCGAATGACGTTGGAGCACCGAAGGATGGAACGAAGGTTCTTTTCCTCGCGCGACCTGCGGTAGGTGGTTTCGCAACTCCCACGCCTGTTATCGGATACTGGATCGACAATAAATGGAGAGATTGTCCGATCGCCGGCGTGCCAGGCCGCGTTGAAATTGAAATTCGTCCCGCTTATTGGACCGAAATTCCTGAACTATAATTTTCGGTGCAGGCCGGCGCCAGCGCGACGCAACTCTCGATCGCGCTGCAGATGGTGCTGCAGCTTGAGCATGTGGAATACGAAATCAAATAAGACCGGTGTCCGCCCGCCGCAGACCACATCAAGCGCGCTGTTTGACTTTACCCACGGGCTGATTCTTTTGCTCGCGCTCGATCCGCAACGCGCGGAGGCGTTGCAAGTTTTTCATCGCCGCGTCGTGACGAGCGCTCTCCTGTTTTAGCGCATCGTTGATTTCTGATTCTCGCCTTTTGTTCCGATCGAATACCGATTCCGCGACTTGGCGGTCGCTGGTGCGCATAGCTGCCTCGTTATTTGATAGGATGGAATAACAACGCAGGACTTACGCCCAAGTTCCTACGCGAGTCGTGCCCGCGGAAAAAGGCATGGAGCCTAGTCGTCCGGCTTAGTGAACCAGTGCTACCTCGGTTCGGGTAATGGCGGTGTGTTGCCTTTGAGTTTGGTCTCGCGCTCGTTGGCGACCTTTTCCCACGCGCTAGCTTGTAGCTCCAATGCGCGGCGATCCTGCGGATCGGACATGCGTGCCGCCATTTCCCGGCAGGCTTGGGCAAGCAGCCGGTACTCTTCAACGATTTTCACAGCGTTCCCTCAGGGCCGGTGCTGCGGCGTCAAACATGAGCCTTATCTTGATTTCGGAATAGTCGCTGGAAAGCCGAACGCGCCCACACATAGCAGATAAATAATGCTTTCCGGCGCGAGGACCACCCTCCCCAGGCACACACCTGGGCTCTTGCCCTCGCGCAATAGTTGTCCGATGATCCACCGGGGATTTGGGGGATGCTATGCGTAACTGGGTGTTTTTCGCGTGCCTGGCGCTTTGCGCCTGCGCGCATGCTCCACCGCCGATGGCATGGGTGCGAACGGACGGCCAACAAGCCACCAGCAATCCCGCGCTCATGCAGCAAGGCGAGATTGACCGGACGATTTGTGCCGGGGACACCCAGCGCACCAATCTCGGCTCGCTCACGCCGGTTGAGGTGAATAAATGGTCCGTAGGTCTGAATGCCAACGTCGAGGCACAGCGTTCGCAGGCTCAGCTGGATTCGATGAAGGGCTGCATGGCCGAAAAGGGCTATTTGCTTGTTCCGGCAGATCAGGCCGAAGCTACAAGGGAACAGTTTGCGGCGATAACTGCCCAAAAGCAGGCTCAGGCTGCCCCGCCTCCTCCTGCGCAGCAGCCGCGCAAGACAGCCGCCGTCAAACCAAAGATGCCGCCGGTGCAGCCAGCGTCTTTAACGACGCCGCAGAATTAGCATGCGCATCGCGGCCCTTACCGTCGCAATTGTCTTAGGCGCCCAATCATTGGCGTATGCGACCTGTGGCGACCGTGGCGGTCCTGGCTATCGAGGCCCCGACGGGCAATGCGTTGGTTGGTTCGGCCTCGCGAAAGGCGTCTGCGGCTGCCCACCTTCATGCGCGCCCGAGCGCGTCCACGCGGGAGCCGCGAAGATAGCGAATCTCGCTTGCAAGGTCCGCGGGCACTAGCGCCGCTCCCGATCTGCGACGTGCATCGCCTATGTCGCTTTCCTCAGTGCGCTCAGTGAGTGGTAACTGGCGCTCCAGGCGCTAAGATTGACGCCGGCAACGACCTTGGAGGGAGCGGTGAGCAAATTCACGGTGATCGAGGGCGGCGGAAGGGGGCCGCCGGACCGTCACTCCGGGGCGGCCCGATATCACCTGGAACAGGCTATCATCGAAATTTTGCGTTCCCTTGTCCGGGGCTACGATGCACAGGGGAAAATCTCGCGACACCTCGCAGAGTTCTCTCGTGAGCTCAACAAAGCAAACGCGAGCCTTGACGTTGTAGTTGGTGACGCAATCTCAGAGTTGCATAAGGAACTCGATCATCAGGGTGAGCAGAGCATTCCTGAGCAAGAAAACGAAACAATCGTTTTGCGAGCATTACAGGTCGCCGCAGAAGCCATGGCTGTCGACCCCGGTGCGAAAGGCCGCCTGTCAGGCACCCGAACTCGGCTGCAGTCGGCCATCGAGCACAAAATCGTCCGCCGCGAGCAGCGGGCTCGAGAGTGGCAAAAGCAAGCTCCTCGAACTTCTGCGGAAAAGAAAGCAGCTTGTGATCAGGCGATGGCTACCGTTGAAGAGTTAAAACGGCAAAGCCGCAAGGCATCCAAATCCAAAGATACAAATTCTGACGACGATAAGATCACTTGAGGTTGAACAATGCCTACGACCGACCTGCCAGCACGAGATACTTCCTCACGGACCGTCGCCGCTCGCTGCCTTGGGAGTCCGCCGCGTACCGGTCGCGACGGGCCAGATGCGTTCCCGCCGGAAACTAGACGGCGATACCAGTAACGCGCAGTACGGTCCCCACTCCAACGCCCAGGTCGCGAGCGATGCGCCGTATGCCCTTGCCGTCCGCTCTCGCCTGCCGGATAGCTTGCTCCTTCTCAGCCGCAAGTTTGGGCCGCCCCAACCGAGTGCCATTCTCGCGTGCCCGCGCTAAGCCCGAGACAACTCGCTCACGAAGCATCGCGCGCTCAAACTCCGCAAATACTCCCATCATCTGGAACATCGCCCGGCCGCCCGGAGTCGAAGTGTCCAGACCTTGCTGATGCAAGAAAAGGTCAACGCCTTTGGTGTGCATCTCCCGCAGCAGTTCTAGCAAATCGGTGAGCGAGCGCCCCAACCGATCGACGGACCAGGCGGCAACCATATCAATCTCGCGGCGCGCTACGGCCTTCATAAGGGCATCTAGGCCAGGTCTGCCGCTGCGGTTCTTGGCGCCGGATATTCCAGCGTCCTCGAAGATCTGCGCGACGGCCCAGCCATGCCGTTCGGCAACAGCCATTAATTCGCGTCGCTGGTCCTCCGTGGTTTGCTCTGCGGTCGAAACCCGCAGGTACATACCAACGCGACGGATGGGGAGTGATGGTGACATTGCCTACTATCCGAGAGCACGGCGGGCGCGATGCCCGCCGTGTAATTCATCTCAAGCAATTGCAGTCTCATCACCGTCTGCGAGACGCGCCAGTCTGTTGCTGATCACCGGCTCAGGAAGCCCTGCCATGGCACGGACCGCACGCTCAATCGTCCACGCGAGTACTTCCCTATGTTCGTCGTCGAGAAACGCTCCGTCAACATCGTTTGAGCGCGCATACGAGAGTAAAGCCACCATGCCGTCTGTGGTGGTTGGAACCGTCCCCACCAAGTCCCACATTGCCGCAACCTCCAAGTCGCCGGCCTCGGACAATGCTCGCTCTGCGAGGTCTGGCTTGCTTTCCGCGGCGTCTTGCAATTGTTCTTCCAATTCAGCCTTTTTCTCAGAAAGCCACTTAGCTTGATCTGCATCAGACAGATTTTCTGGAACATTCCTTTCGATACCTTCGAGGCTATCAACGTAAAGCGGTTCGGTTTCACCATTAGGAGTCCAAGTGATCGTGTAACTGCCGTCCGAACCGGTGGCTGAACGCGAAAAGCTGCCGTTTTTGTGAAAGCCTATGCAGACTTTCGGAGGCTGTTTCAGAGCCACGGTACCTCTCGATGCATCATCCGCAGCTCTAGCCGCATCGATGAACGCCTTGTTCGCTTGCTGATGCCGCTCTATTGCAGCGAACACATGATCATCTGAGGTGAAAGTCTCTGCGGACATTGCCGCGCTGGTTACAGCTAGAGCAGCTGAGGACTTTACGAGGACGTTCATCGCTTTTCTCCTGCTCACCAGCCCGTCCGTCGCGGATTGCGCGGACGCCGAGTCGTTGAACAGCTTCGCGTCGGAAAATTGTTGAGTGTTCATTGGATTTCTCACAGTATTTTGTTGGGGTGATGCGGAACGAATTTGCCGAGAAGCGACGGACGCCGTCGCTCCACGTCGTTTCGATTGCCGGATTAGGCGGCCGCTGCGAGCGGCGTTTCGGCTTTGATGCGGATGACGGTGGAGACGGTCGCTACTTCGAAGCGGCGATAGGTCTCGCCAAGGAAATCCTTGACCGCTTTGGTGTCGAGCCGACCGCTGATCTGCTCAGTGGCGGTGACGAGGAAGTTGTCGCCGGCGGCCTCAGTGAGACAACGCCGCTTGAACTCGTCCTTTAACGCCTTGCACTCAACCTCGGCGCCCTTGAGCACCGCATCCGCGCGGCCGAGTGCATCGGCGAGCGCGCCGTTTGAGAGGTTGTGAAAGCGGGATGTGGTATAATTGTCGGTAGCCTGTGCCATGGGTAATCTCCTTGGCTGGGTTAGGG
The DNA here is from genome assembly GCA_963811915.1 of uncultured Alphaproteobacteria bacterium. GTDB lineage: Bacteria > Pseudomonadota > Alphaproteobacteria > Rhizobiales > Xanthobacteraceae > Bradyrhizobium. Next base: position 2,974 of record CAWETC010000025.1, on the reverse strand, counting down.
CTGTCAGGGTGTTACCAGCACCTTGGCGGCCCGATGTTTTTATGATATCCCAAATCATGACAAAGTCAATACGGGATATCCCAAAAAAGCGGCGCCGCCGAGGTCGTCCAAAAACCACAGGTCGGGGCGAGGCAGTTTTATTACGGTTACATCCACCGCTCATTACGGCAGTTGATAAATGGGCTAAGCGGCAAGAAGGTGCGCTGTCGCGCCCCGAGGCCATCCGGCGGCTTATAGAACAAGGGCTTGCTGGTACCGGGCTTGAACGCACGACCCGCAAGGGCGCAGCGCAGAAGGCATCTGATTTAGCCGCCACGGCCATCGAGAACTTGACCGATCCGAGTCAGCCTCGCGAGCAAAAGCAAAAGGCCAAGCAGCGGCTTATCAAAGGGCCGGAAGAATTTCGTGACATCAGAGGCGATCAGCCGCGGCGAAAATGATGAGCCGCGCTGAGAGGTCAGCAACTATAAATGTTCGACGATCGGCCGCGTTAGCTAACGCGCCGCTTTACTTCGGGGCGGTTGGCATGTGCGACCGCCCTTATTTTCTTGCCTCCGTTTTGCGAAAAACTTATACGCGCCGCCGCCGCTTTCCAACCGCCCTACGTGGCGTCAATAAACCGATCTTCGACATAGAGAAGGTCGGGGCTTCCATATAGGGCGCCCCAATATGCGAGGGCTCGGGAAAAGACATCTCCCAATCGGACCGGTTGATCACGGTCGATAACGAGCAGCTCGAAAATATCGATCAATTCCGTGCCGGGAGGGGCTCGATACACTGCATTCGCGGCGAGCGCGCGGAACCCCCTATCGTCAGGGCGGTCGAGCTTCAGGTGCTTCGAACTATTCGCGATGTGGCGGCAGATTTCCAAGTCTCTGCTCTCGGCACACACGCCGTCGAAAAAAGCCTCTCGATTTTTCCTATCCGAGATTTTGAGCGAAAAAGAATAGCGTTGGGCGAGGCGCCGCTTTGCTTCTTCGTCCGCATACCCCCACGCCCAATCGGCACAATGCCAAGCCGTCACGGCGCAATTGAAGGCTTGGTATCCCGCAAAAATTATGGATCCGGGCTGAGAGTGTTGGCCCTCCATTATCATTTTAAACTGCGCATTCTCCCACGAGAGTTTCGCTAGCATGTCGGCCGGGCGCGACATGACAAAAACGCTTTCAGCTGTTTGGGGAGACTCTCGAATGTAGGGCATCCCGCAAAGCTGCCTGTAAACTCCCGCCGCCGCAACCGCGCGCGGGGATTGAACGCACCATCGTTCGTAAACCGCAATTGAGGCCGCTACTCGGTAACGCGTGCTGGAACACATCGGCGTTCGCACGGGAACAACTTGCGATCATCGCGGCACTCGTCTTCGCAATGCCTTAGAGTTCGCTACTTCGGCCGGCGCTCGACGCGCTTCTCTTTCTCGTTTGGCGGCTTCTTTCATCTGATATTCGACGTTCTGTAAATTGGAGCATCATCTGCAGCGCGATCGCGACTTGCGCCGCGGCGCCGCCGGCCGCGGCTTTCTTCAACTCAGCCTCGACGTGCGTGGGCAGATGACCGCCTTCGGGATTTAGGGCAGCCCGCGTCGTCGGAAATTTCGGCCCATTCAAGTTTGTACATTTTGGCAAACCTGGTGACGCTTTCGGATAAAACGCGCGCGATCGCCGGCCTGTGCTTGCCTGGCGCTTACTGACTTACCAACATTTCCACTTTGCCGGTTTGCAATAGTCCGATAGCGCGGGCGGCCGCGGGTGAGAGGTCGATGTCACGATGGCGAACCCACGGACCGCGGTCGTTGATCGTCACGATCACGCAGCCATTGTGGCAGACGCGAACGCGCGTACCGAAGGGCAATGAACGATGCGCAGCGGTCATAGCCGCGCAATTGAACGAAGCGCCGCTTGCAGTACGGTGACCACAAAGACCGTCGCGGCCTCCATAGATGCTGGCGACCTCCGCGTGCGCTGGGAAGATCGCGAATAGAAACGCAACGACTGAAATAAATCTCATCACAAAACCCCGTTAAATTGTGATCCCAGATAAACCATGATGCTAATCTGGACCATATCGGGGCGAACCCGCGGCCGAATTGGGTCAGTTCATGGCTGGTCTATCGTCGCGATGGAAAGACCCGAAATCTCGCTACGAAGTTCTGAGCCATACCGACCTGCGGTGCGAACCACGTGATGGGCGAACTGTACGATCGAATGCCGGTGAGCCTGCTCGAGCGCGATTGGCCGAAGTGGTGAGGGGAGCGAAGATGAATTGCACGCTTTGCTCAAGCCGTGCCCCGACGAGGATCTGAAAATCGGGCCTATCGGCAGAGTTGGCAACGTCAAGAACACAGGGCCGCAGTTGGCGATGCCGGTCTAATGCGCGAGCCCGGCATGCCCTCGATGTCTCGAAGTGGCGAGCAGCGTTGGAGGCACCGTCAGGCCGAGCGCTTTGGCAGCTTGAGCATTTCGTATCCTCGTTATTCTTTTGTTGGAGCCTGCCGCTCCAAGTCATCGAGTTTGTTCTGCAGATGGGGGAGGCTCGAGACCAGGTCGCATTTGGCCTTATCGTCCAGCGCCTGTTTGCGCACTTGCTCCCAGCGCGCATTGGCGTCCTCGCGAGTCCACGGGCGCTTGGTCTCGGGGTTAAAGGCCCGCTTTAAGACGAGGTTGTCCAATGAGTGATGAAAGTCATCAAGCTTAAGAACGCGATCTCGCGGCAGCAAATAAAAACTCGTACCGTCGAGCTCGCTGCAATGTTTTAACCCGGCGGCGAAGGTCTGCTGCGCCATTTTGGCATCGAAAATCTTGCCCTTGAGATCGTTGACGGCATCATTTTGGGCATGACCAGGAACGGAAAAATTGAAGGCTATTGCGATAGCGGCTATCGCCATTCCCTTCACGACAATCCGCGAGCAGCCGAAGTTAGATGACGGCGCATACGTCGAGGTTTCGTCTCCCATATCGTTCCCCGTTAGCTTTCAAGA
>CAWETC010000024.1:0-9812 GCA_963811915.1 uncultured Alphaproteobacteria bacterium | reverse complement strand
TCCTCCAGGCCGTGGATCACTGCATCTGGTCGAGCATGGTCGAGAACGCGGCCTTCAGTTTGAGAGCCTTCTTGATTTCCGTGGCGCTCACATAGGGATATTCCGCATATTCAAGGAAGCTCGGGCATTGATGATCGCGGGCAAACTTGATGAAGGCGGCGGGATTGGTTTGCCAGTCCATCGGAAAACCCTGGAGATTCTCGAACACCGTCCGCAGGCCGGTGGCGCTGAATATTTTCACCGCGTCTTCGGTATATTTATCGAAGTCGGTGTCGAAAATGCCCTGATACATGAAGTAGGTGTCCCCCTGGATGGGGAATAGCACCCAGCGCAGGTAATGCAGCTGCAAGACGGCCAAGGCGTCGGGCTGCGCGGCGATCGTTTCCTCGATGGTTTTGGCGTATTTGTAGAAGACTTCTTCCCGGCCTGGAAGGATCTTCGCCAGGACAGAGAAGCCGTAGCCAGCCGGAGTCTTGGGAAAGATGGGCCCATAACGTCCCTGCTCGACCTTGTCCTGGAAATACCCTCCCTTGGGAATCGCCATCGCGGCGGGTTTCGACCAGTCCTGTGTCTTCGATTCGTTCGACATTGAGTTGGCCCTTCCTTGATGTGTTTCCTCAGTGGATGAATGTGTTGTTTTGGGTTGGTTCTACCGGTGGCGGCCGAGCAACCGGCAAGAACAGCCGGGCGAGGCGATTGAACGGACCTCGCAATAAGGCATATGGAACGAGCGCCAGCAAGGTCGCTGTAAACAGCAGCTCCAGCGGGTAGACAAACCGGACTGTCATGAGCTGATAGATGCAATCGAGAGCGATCGCCAGCAGGAATGAAGTCATTGCTCCCCGCCAGCCCTCGTGGAGCAACTGCAGCCGCCTCTCCGGGCGCGTCAATATCGCCCACAGATACCCCTGCCGCCCCTGCCTCGCATCCAGAATGCCGGCACGCAGGGCTAACAAGCTTGCCATCGTCGGCTGGACGTAGAACCGCAAACCTAGGGAGCCATTTGGCCGCGCGAGAAAATTTTCCCAACCACGGCCGATCATTTGTAGCAGAACGCTCATGACTCGACTTCTGCTCCTGACGTCTATTTGGCGGGAAAGAGCAAGGTTACGTTGAAACGAACGCCCCACCTGGCGCCTTGATCTGTAGTCGTAGCGTAGTATCTTGGTCCAGCTTGCAAACTAATCGGTTGGCCACCGATTTTGACAACTTGGCTGAAGAGCAAATTGATAGGTATTATCCACCTGTGACTGAGCCAGTTGTAAGTGGATTCCGAATTTATCATCGCGGTGAAAGCCGTGCTCGTTGTATAGCCAATAAACGGTTGGATGAACGTGTTGTTGACGTCAGGCCCGAGACTGCTGGTTTCCACAAACGACCAAATATGGTTGGCCAGGACGCCGTAAGTCCACGGCCCTTGCTGTTTTAAGGCTACGGCTGTCGGTCCAGCTCCCCAACGATGCGCGCCGAGAATGTCGCTCGTTGCGGTCGGGTAGAGGAATACGGGGCCAGCGCCCCAAATGATACCGTTGCTCGTTGGAGCTTTTGGCGAAAGGAAAAAACTCTGTACGGTGTCCCCAAGGCCCCACGTGTTGCCTTGCTGCGGGGAGTTAACGATTATCGGATCTGATCCAATATCCGGCAAGAGGATTTGCGGTGACGTCGGTGACGTCGGCTGAGCTCCAATAACCGGGACAATAGTTCGGAGGATCAAACTCCATTGGGCATTGACGGAGATTGGAATGACTGGCTGTACGTTGAGCGTATACTCCCCGCCCTTAAGGGGTCCAAAGCAACAGTCATAATTGCTCTGAAAAGGAACGCTGATAAGGCTGGCGATCGGGTTCGCCAGTTCCTTGGCAAGCTGCTCACTGCTCTCTTGTGCAAAAGCCATAGAGGAGCAACAGGATGCAAAAACCCAGAGAGGATGGCGCCAAAAGGTTCGCCTCCACCTCAAGCCATCCCCCCAAGAATCAATTCGTCGATGATTCCGTTGTTTCTCACGAGTTCCTTAAGTCGTAAGTGGTGCTTTGGTCAATTAACGCGATGACAATAACGCCTTGTTGGAGGCGGCGTCGGGCGCTTCAGGCAAGACCAGAACGATCTGCACTGGCGTCATCTGAAAACTTGACCCAGGGCGGCTCTGTCGGCGGCGTAGAGGGGCATTGATGAGGGGGCGTTGATGCGGGTTACTCTGCGACAGGGAAGCGAAAAGTCGTCGGTGAAGGGACGCGCCCGGTAGAACTCGCGGATTTTCATGCTGCGAGGGCGGATCGACGAAAGCGCGAGTTCCTCGATTGACTGCTGCTCGCGCGCGACCGGGACCGCGACAACGATGCGCAAGGGGAAATCGGGGACGCAATGCTGTGGCTGGTTGATCATCCGGCGGTGTTTTTTGTCGCGACGTTCTCGCTGCTCGTCGTCTCGGCTAGAATCGGCGTCCTTGCCAATACCCGCGGCCACAAGCTGGCGTCGGTCGATCGCGCCGAATTCGATCTCGTCCGAAATGCGATGTTCACCCTGCTCGGACTGATGGTCGGTTTTGCGATATCGATGGCGGTGAGTCGCTACGATCTGCGCAAGTCTTATGAAGAGGCGGAAGCAAACGCCATCGGCACCGAATATCTGCGCCTTGACCTCTTGTCGCCCGAGACAACCGCGGCGGCGCGCGCGCTTCTGAGAACCTACGTCGACGAGCGCATCGCCTTCTATCGGGATCGCGACCCCGACAGGCAGGAGAGGACCGACGCGGCGACGATGGAGACCATGAATGCGCTCTGGGCGGCTATTATGCCGGAGGCGAAGACCCGGCAGACGCCGACAGACGCACTTGTCGCCTCCGGAATGACAGACGTCCTCAATTCGCAGGGCTACACGCTCGCCGCCTGGCGGAATCGGTTGCCAGTCGAAGTGTGGATGCTGTTGCTTGTGATCGCGGCGGGCTGCAATTTCCTCATCGGTTTCGGCGCCGAACGGCTATCGCCTGTCACGCACGCCATCTTGCCGGTCACGGCCGCTCTGGCGTTTCTCCTAGAGCGGAATCCCTTCACGTTGCATCATATCCTGCGGCGGCGAAGTAGTTTTTGCATTCATTTGGGCTGAAGGCGGGGAGGAGTTCGCCGATCCTGGTCCACAAGGCTTCGATGGTTCGCTCAGCGGCTTTGCGCAGGAGGGCCTTGAGTTTGGCGAAGGCGTTCTCGATGGGATTGAAGTCGGGACTGTAGGGCGGAAGATACAGCAGCCGAGCGCCCGCGGCTTCGATGGACCTACGGACGCTTGCGCCCTTGTGCGATCCGAGGTTGTCCATGACGACCACGTCTCCAGGCTTGAGTTCCGGCACGAGGACCTGATCGACATAGGCCTGAAACGCGAGGCCGTTGATTGGTCCGTCGAGAACCATGGGCGCGGTCATTCCCGTCAGTCGGAGCGCGCCGACGAAGGTCGTCGTTTTCCAATGGCCATGGGGGATGCTCATGCGCAGCCTCTGGCCGCGCGGCGCCCGCCCATATCGGCGGGCCATGTTGGTCGAGGCCCAAGTCTCGTCGATAAAGACGAGACGTTCCGGGTCGAGATCGAGTTGTCCCTCGAACCAGTCCTGGCGCCGCTTCACGATGTCCGGTCGATCCTGCTCGCTGGCGTGCGCGGTCTTTTTTTGCGCGTGATCTTGTGGCGATCGAGAAACCGCCAAAGCGCCCCATAGCTCACGAAGACCCTTTCTTGGGCGAGCTTCTCGCGGAGTTCCTCGAGCGTCAGGTCTGGGGCGGCTTCAAGCGCCGAGAAGATTGCGGGCGCGTGCGCTTCCGTCCTGTGAGAGCGGTGGTCGCCGCCAACCGGCCTGGGCGCGGCGTCCCCTTGCGCCCGCTCAAGCGCCCGCCACCGGCTGACGCTCGGCGCGCTCACTCCAAAGCGACGCCCCGCGCTTCGACCTGAAACTCCCGCAGCAATCGCGGCTAACACCCGTCTGCGAAGATCCATGGAAAGTGGCTCGGCCATCTCTGCCGGCCTCCAACCCGGCAGAAGGTTAAATCAAATCAACGCCGATTCGGGAATCCCCAGTCCGAATTCAATCGGTCCGGATCACGCTCTAATCGCCGACGTCGAAGGCCCGCGCAACGGCTTTGTCCGGGTGGGGGCTGTCAATCTGGAGGACATCGCCGCGGCTATGCACGAGAAATAGTTGCCGTGACGCGAGGAGCTTGAGATACCGACTTGGGGTGAGATGGGTCAGGTAGGGCGGGCGAGATGAAGCAGCTTGCAATTGCCCTGTTGGTCATGGCCGGCGCGATCGAGTGCGCGCAAGCGGCGGATCTCAGCTCGGCGAAGGCGTCCGAGCCGCCCAAGGCGACAAACTGCTTCAGCAGTGTTTGGGACTGGCTCAACACTTCGGCTTCCGAATGCGCACTGAGCTATGCCGGCTTCACCCTCTATGGCACGATTGATGTTGGCTACGGCTACAACACCGCTGGCGTTAACTTGGGGGAGTGGTACGACAAGGGGGTCTTTTACACCATCCAAAAAACCAGCGTAGGCGCGCGTTGGTCCTGGTCTTCCAACGCCTTGAACGCTTCAACGGTTGGCGTGAAAATGGAGGAGCCAATCGGTGGCGATTGGCTGCTGATCGGCGCGGCCGAGTTGAACTATAATCCTTATTCGCTGTTGCCGGACAACGGCCCCAAGACCCTCACCGACAACAACCTCAATCCGCCGACGAATCAGACCGCCAACGGCAACTCGAGCCGCGCCGGTCAGTGGGACAATTCGCTGGGATTCGTGGGCGTCAGCAGCGAAACCTATGGCACGCTGACCGGCGGCCGCATGATCTCGCTCTCGAACGAAGTCGCCGTCGCCTACGATCCCACCCGATCGAATGCGTTCTCACTCATCGGCAATTCCGGTCCGTTTCCCCGATACGGCTACCCAGAACTGGTGCGTGTAAATACCGGGCTTCAATATCGGCTGGAGTTGGGAAACTTCCGTGTGGGCGGCCTAGCGCAGGTCGGGAACGGCTATGCGCTGGGCAACGGCTCCATGGGAGAATACGAGGCCCAGATCGGGGCCACTTTTGGCGGGTTTTCGACTGACGCCGTTGTTCGATACGCGAAAGACGCGGTATCTCTCCAAAGCTTCAGTGGAAGCGATCTGCCCGCTGGATACAATCCAAATTCGATTTTGCAGGCTACGCTCACCGACGTTGCCACTTTCCTTATCGCCGGCAGATATAAATGGGATCGGTCCGAAATATATGGCGGCTATGCCTACTCCCGGCTCGCCAATCCGTCCGACGCCTTTCCACAGGGCTTCCAAACGCTCGCAAGCGGCATTTTCGTTCCGCCCGGCGAAGTAAACGCTACCTTCTACGACATCCATCAGGTCATGCACACGTTTTGGGCCGGGGCAAAATACAATATCTGGACCAACCTCAGCGTCGCAGCCGGTTTCACCTATCAGGCTCAGAACGACTTCCTGCCCCCGCCCGGCACATGCACCGGCTCCGGCGCGAGTACGAGTAGTCCGAAATGCGCAGGCAGCCAGTCCGCCATTTCTTTCCTGATCGATTACAAGCCGTTCGCCCGCGCCGACCTCTACGGTGGTATGATGATCACGAATGTCTACGGTGGCCTCGCGAGCGGTTTCTTCAAGACCCAGAACATCGATCCAACCGTTGGCTTGCGCATCAATTTCTGAGGCGGCGACGGTTCACGGCTTCCGGCTACTCGCTACTGCCGAGGCAGCCTTTGTTGCAGTCCTCCGGGTCGCGGCTCAACCCGTCGCTGTCGTTCCGAACGGGCAAGGAGGCGGTGGGCTTTGCGGCAGCCGGAACGCCCGGCGCAACCACAGTTGTCGCGACCGAGCCACGAACAGCCGGAATGCGGTGATGAACATAGGGGCGGTGATAAAAATCGGCCGGCTTTCCGATGTCCGCAGCGTTGGCCGCGAGTTGGCTCGCCAGCGAAATCGCGAAGCCAATCGCTAAATAAATTCTAGCCTTCAACATTCAGCCCTTCGACTCCCCTGTTGCGATTGAGCGGCAACCATACCCTCCCGTTATATCAATCCGGAAATGAGACCTCAAAAGTCGGGCCCTTCAGAACATGGAATATCGCTCCTCGAAGGTAGTCCAAATGCAAGAGAACCGGCGCGTCCGGCGTAAGCGTGATGTGACGGCCGCGGGCCACTATGCGGCGATAGCCTGCGAAGCGGCTTCCGCACCATTTCCATGGGAGCAGTTCGTCGATCTTCGTGTTGGGGTGATCGGCTAAGCGCACGAAGGATTGCCCGCCGTGGCCGAGGACGCAATCTCCGCCGCCGGTGGTGCCAAGGTCCATGAGCGCACCGGGATCATTGCGGAGGGCAAGCCCTGATCGAGGCTAGCGGCACGGAATTTAGCCCATACTCGGCTTGCCCTGGATATGCAGGCCAATATGGTGAGGGCGGTCTAGAACTGACCGCCGCGACCACCGCCATCGGCAGTTAAAGCCACCAGCATCATCGTAACAATATGTGATCGCGGTCCGCTGACGTTAGCGTGCAGACCGCTGACGGTGGGTTGCAGTACGTCAGCGTCAGGTTGCACTTCCCCAATACTTGGTCAGACTTGTCCCCAACATGGACATCCAGACCCCCGCCGACGCCGACGCCCTCACGACCGACGATGAGGCCGCGCTAGCCGAAGACACCGCAGCGATTCAGCGGTCTTACGACAATATCCGCGCTGAGGCTGTGGGTATTGGCGAGCGGCTCAGCAAGTGGAATGCGACGCTGTCGCACGGCAAATGGCTTTGCTGGGTAGAGACCAAGCTGCCTTTCAGCGCTCAGACCGCCCGCAATTTGATCCACCTCGCAGCGTTCGCAAAAACAAAACCGGTTTTGGATTTGCCTATCGACTTGAGCGGCCTGTACATTCTGGCCGCTCCCAGCACGCCTCCAGCAGCGGTCGATGAGGTCATCGAGTTCGCCAAGACTGCCCCGGTCACGAAGAACGCGGTCAAGGCCGTCGTCGCCAAGCACAAGACGACGGCGCCAGCGCCAAAGGGCAAGTCGTCCCGCAAGGAAAGCACGTCATCGGCTGGAATGAAGCCGAAGCCGCTGACGACACCCGAGTTCCGTCAATCGATGGAGGCCGTGGTCAAGCGGCTTCAGGCCCGCGCCGACAACCCCGGCGAGGACTTTGTCGAAGGCGTCCGCAAGTGCGTGGCTGACATTGCGGCGCTGCTCAACCAATGGGTTTCAACATAGGAGTGAATGACAATGGACACCCATTACAGCGTCAATATCCGGTTCTACTCAAAGAAGGAGAAGAACAAGTTCATTAAGCAGTTCAAGGCTGAGAAGGCGAAGGCCCAACCTCCTTTGATCGACGGACACCTGACTGTCGAGACGGTTCAGGTTCAGCACGTCTGGTTTCCAGGCGAAAGCCGCGAGGTCAGTTTCTGTGTTGGCGTTCCGGTGGGCGAGCTGGAGAAGGTCATCCAGCCGGGGGACTGGACGGTCGTGTTGGACTTTATTCCTGATGACTCGCCCGGTGTGGACATTCCGCCGGACTTACCAGTGGTACAGCAGGTCAACATGCACATGGCCGGAACCCACCGGAAGCGGTTCACGACCGTCGTGACCGACCCCAACTGGGTCCGTCTCTGGGATGCGGCAGAGGTTCTGTTCCGTGAGTCCGGCGACTTCCATCGCTACTTTGAAGGCATCGACATCGATCACGAGCACCGCGTGATCAGATTGGTTATGGGGAGCTGAGGCGATGAAGCGCCTGTTAGTTCGCCGTCTTCGTCAGCTTAAATGCCGTGTCTGTGGTGTTGCTCAGGGCGAACTGCATGATGAAGGCGGCTGTTCGCAGGAGTGGTGTCCGGGGTGTGGCGGTCAACTCGGGGCCTGCAAATGTGCTGATAACCAGCTGCCACGTGTGCCCTTCATCATGTGGCCGAACATATGCGGGCTATGTGGGGAAATATCCCCTGAAATGTTCGACGTGCCGGATTGCGTCTGGACCCACTATGTGCAGACCCGTGAACGCAGGAAGATGGTTTGCATTAGCTGCTGGGACTGGCTGACAGAAACCGTCGATGGCAAGAAATTCGCAGCCCAGCACGGCGACGCCGTGCCGCTCTGGTCAACCGAGTTTCATCGCCGTCATGGAATTTCGGATGAAGCAGCTTCGCCTTTTTGACGATGGCGAGGATGAGCCCAAGTGCTATCCTCGCCGCCATTCCTATCTGGTGCCAGAGCCGCCGCCGAAGCTGGAGCGGCGTTGCGTCATCTGCAACCAGGTCATGGAGGACAGACGGTGTCGCGCCTATTGTTCGCGAGGATGCCGCAGGGCTGGCCGGGAGCAGGAGCGGCGGTTTAGGTACATCCGCCGGTCCTGATCTGCGTCCTCGGGTGCCGGAGCAAGACGGCTAGGCGGTCTTCGTCGCGGGGAACTGGATCACTTGCCCCTCCCTGCTCAGCAGATAGTCGCTCCAGGCGGTCGATAACCGTCGCCTTAGCTCCAGCGAATCACCCCGCTTGTAGGCCCGGACGAGTGCATCCGGCGTATGGTGTAGGCTTGCCTCGATGATGTGGTCTGGTGCCCAATCCTGAGTCTCATATGACCATGTAGAAAATCCGGCCCGCGCAACACCATGGGCTGTTGCACCGGTCAGCCTGTTGATCATCGTGTAGAGGCTGCGCTCGCCAATCGGGCTGCGACTATCGCGACCGGCAAACATGTAGTCACTCGTGCGTAGTTCAATCGCACGCTCGATGACATCGCGTGCTGCGTCGTTGATTGGAACAACGAATGGCCGACCGTTCTTGGTCATCGGGATCGTGAACGTGTTGGCGGTCGCGTCGATGTACTCGAACTTCATCAACCGCGCCTCTGTCGGTCGAAGCGCGCATGCGATCTGGAGCCGCGCCGCCAGCGCAGCGGGGTCATCGCCTAGCTCAATCAGCTGGGTGAACAGCGCAGGAATGGTTTTGTAGTCGACAGCAGCAAAGTTTTTCGATGCTGGCTTCTTCCTGTAGACGAACTCCAGCGAGCCTTTCCACGCGAAGGGGTTCGACACCGCGAGCCGATGGCGCATAATCGCGAAGCCCATGACGCTCTCACAGACACCGCGAATGCGCGAGGCCATAATGGGCGAGTGCGCATACAGCTTGTCGAAGACCTTCAAAACATACTCGTGGTCGATATCAACCACGAGGATGTTTCCTAGTGTTGGCATCACATGGTTGTCCAGGTTGTTGATGAACGCCTTGGCCGCTCGCGCTGACCGCCACTTGTCCTTGCCAAATTGATCGACGTATTCGCGCACCACCCGCTTGAACGTGAGTGGCTTCGTGTTGATGGCGGTCTTTGCGGCAACGAGGACCGCCTTCTTCGCCTCCCGCGCCTCGCGCCTAAGCTGAGCCGGATCGCCGCCCGCAGCAATCGTTGCGTGATGCTGGTTGGTTACTACGCGCGCCGTTGCGAGTGAGACCGCCGGGTAGGCGCCAAGCGGAATTTCGCGATAGGCGCTGAGCATCCGATAGCGCATGAGCCAGCGCTTGCTCAGTGAGCCGTCCTTCAACTGAGTCACGATAAGCCAGAGACAATTTCCGTCGCCGTGCATGCCGACACCGGCACGTTCGACCGACAGGGATGTGAGATTACCCTTCATTTGAAATCCACCGCCAAATCCACCGCCTGTAACCCAGACTGTAACCGCCCTATAGCCCGCCGTCAGCAGACCGTCTAGGGGGAAATTGTCGTTGGATGTCAAATACATAACCGGCGGTTAGCAGACGCTGCCAGACCGTTGGAAAACCTGGGCGCGAATTAG
>CAWETC010000023.1:0-17478 GCA_963811915.1 uncultured Alphaproteobacteria bacterium | reverse complement strand
CAACCTTCGGAGGACCATCTAATGGAACGAACCCAAATCTTCGACCTCATGGGTGAGCTCAAGCTCTACGGAATGAAGGCCGCCTTCGACGAGATCATGGCGACCGCCATCAAGCGCCAGCATGAGCCGCAGCGCATTGTCGGCGATCTGCTCACCGCCGAGATCAGCGAGAAGCAGGCAAGATCGATCAAGTACCAGCTCACCATCGCTAAGCTTCCACTCGCCAAGGACATCGCCGACTTCCAGTTCGATGGCACACCGATCAACCAGACCCTCGTCAATGATATCGCCGGCGGCGGCTTCATCGCTCAGCAGCGCAATGTCGTGCTGGTCGGCGGAACCGGTACCGGCAAGACCCATCTGGCCATCGCTATCGCCAGAAGCTGTATCCGGATGGTGCCCGCGGCCGCTTCTATAACGTGGTCGATCTCGTCAACCGCCTCGAGACCGAGACCCGCAACGGACGACAGGGCCGGCTCGCCGAGCATCTAACACGGATGGACTTCATCGTTCTCGACGAACTCGGCTATTTGCCCTTTGCCCAGTCTGGCGGCCAGCTCCTGTTCCACCTTGTCAGCAGGCTCTACGAGCGCGCCTCCGTCATCGTCACCACCAATCTTGCATTCGGCGAATGGCCCAGCGTGTTTGGCGACGCCAAGTTGACCACCGCGCTGCTCGACCGGCTGACCCACCACTGTGACATCGTCGAGACCGGCAACGACAGTTGGCGATTTTAAAAGCCGCGACGACGATCAAACAACCCGCGCTCGTCCCGTCTCCGCAACCCCGACCAGCTCCGACGAGACGAGCGCTACCGGCAAGTCACGCCGTCAAAGGGGTCAATTTTGGAAGCCGATCAGGGTTGCTTCTTCCCAACGCCGATTGACAGGCGCGGCGCTCTGCAGGCGAAGCGCCATCAGCAAGGGAACAAGCTGGTAGGTGCGGGGTTCGAAGGCTAGTTGCGCAGCGGACCGGAAGGGCCCGCTCCGCGACGGAGCGTAAGGCGCATGGCGTCCGCGAGCAGCGCCGCCTTCGCCTGAACGGTTGGCGCGGCGTCGGAGGCAGATCGAATCGTGCAGGCTTGACCGGCTCGAACTCAAGCACAGGATCGAGGATAACCGTGTCGTTCTCACTACCCGAAAGCGGACGGAGCGCACAGAACGCCATCTTGCGGGGACGGCAGCGCAACCCACTCACGCCCGCGGGCGCGGACCAGATCTCCGGGGCAAAATTCACCGTCATAAGATCATCCCCTAAATATCGAAATCATCCCGTGAGGCACGCCCGCAGCGAACGTTCCCGGCAACTCGAACAGTGTCCAGCCCTTGGCTTCCGCCGCCTCGCGCGTCGCTGCGGTTAGAGGTATCGAGACAAGCGGCGACAAAGTGACCGCGCCAGACGAAGCTCATTTCCTGATCCGGAGAAGCTGAGCCGTGAGGTCATCCGGGCGGAAACCCGCGTCTTTGAAGGCGCCCCCATCCCTCGCCTTCGATCGGCCAGCTTCTGAGCCGCGGCGAGCACCACCTTGCCCCGCGCCAGATCGATCAGCATCTGCTTCGCTTCATCGCTTGTTCGGTCGATCAGCTCGTGATCGGGCTGGTTGAAATAGGAGAGCAGGCAGCGTAGCACCCGCGAACACAGGCTTCCTCATCGTGATTGACGAGCAGCTTGGCATCGCCGGCTGCGATCGCTTCATCGACCTTCTCGAAATGCATGAGGATCAGCGCTTCTCGGGCGACTTTGCCGAGGGCATGCGGATCCTCGATCAGACGGCTCAACACCCCGGCGCCGCCCTCTGCGGCTTCGTAGGCCAGGACGGCGCGGCGGTTGTCGCGGGCGGGCAATGGCTCGCCGAGAACTTCGCCCTCTTCCAGTTGGAAGACGACTCAATCCCCTCATGAGGGCATGCTGGACCGTCGCGATTGTCGTTGGGCGCATAGGCCGTGGGCTCTTGAAACGGAAGAGCAGCGCGTTCTTGTGGTCGCGGACGATGGGGACGATCCGAACCGGCTTCACAACATCCGGCGGCACATCGACATCCGGATCTTCGTCTTCGGATTTCGCCCAGTAGCCGCTGCGCGGGTCGATATAAAAACCGAACTTGGTCTGTTGCGCCCGCCGCTTCAACCCTTTGTTGATCCGACTGATCTCGGCGCTGTTGGCATATTGCAGGTTAGAGGAGCGAGGTATCTTCGCAACGGAAGTCGGCCTCGGTGATCTGAACCCGGCCGTCCCGCTTCGGCCAGGAGAAGACGGTCTGAATTTCAAAGCCCTGCCGGACGCGCTCCTCGTCATTTGCCGTGATCCGCTCGGCGGGCGCCGCCTCCACATTGTCGATCCGGAGCGTCCTCTGCACCGGCATCTCGCCCGCCATCGGGGCATTGCAGGCGTGGCAGCGCTCGACCTCGCCGTCATGGCAGGCGCCGCAGTTCGAGCAGATGAAGATGTCTCTTGTGGCGAGCTCCGACCCGTCCCCTGTCCGGACTTCCGGCGGCAGCTTCGCCTTCATGACCCTGTAGGCGCGGCCCTCGTGATAGATCAGGCTGCGCGGCCCGAATTCCGAGATAGCCAGAAAGCGGGCGCGCTGGAGGAACGAGCCAGTTTTTCCTTCTCCAGGGATGAAGGCGTAGAGCGGCAGCCGAGGGAAATTGTATCCCGGCAGGAAGCCCTCCGTCGCAAGATAGCGGTAGGAGTAAAAGTCCGAGCCGTTCGTGGCCTTGCCCTGCTCCAGAATGGTGATCTGGTCGCTCGCCTGCATCTGCGCAGCTTTGATCCGACGACGGTCCGCGCCCGAAAGGCCGGTGATCTCGGAGCGGGCATTGGCCTCCATCAGCTGCGTTCGTGCGGAGTTGTAGAGTTCCCGCCAGCGACCGAAGGCGCGATCGAACTCCTGCGGCGCGCGCTGGGCGACCGCGGAGACGAACTCGTCCGGCTCGCTCATCCAGACCGGCTTCCGGCCATCCACTGAAGCGAGAATCTGATCGAGGACGCGCTTCATCGGGGAATGCGCCGCAATCACCAGCCCAGGCCGATCGATGACGTCGCGGATCTCCTGCTTCAGCGGGAGCCCGGCTGCTTCAGGTCGAGGATTTCCGGGATGTCCGGAGACAGGGCGACCTTCGCTTCGGCAAGCCAGACGGCGTGCAGATGCGAGCGCACGAGCTCCTCGTTGGTGATGTCGAGCGCCGGTGGACGAACGACGCCAGCCACCATTTCATTGCGCCGTTCGAAGAAGTACTGGTCATGCGGCGATTGGGCGGCGCAATAGGTGACGATGACGGCGGCCTGTCCAGAACGACCGGCCCGGCCGGCGCGCTGGGCATAGTTCGCCGGTGTCGGCGGCACGTTTCTCAGATAGACGGCATTGAGCGCCGAGATGTCGACGCCAAGCTCCATCGTCGGCGAGCAGAACAAGGCCGGCAGAAACTGCTCCGACTCTCCTGCCGCCTTGAGATCGGCAGCATTCTTCTGTGAGATTTTCCCGATCCTCCTTCTCAAATCGGAAGCGCCACTCGCGCCATTCGCGCTGTCTCTGGGACACTTGGGCCGTATGTTCACGACCTTCGAGCCCCCAATAAGCTGCTATGGCCAGCTTTCAGATCGGCAGCGATCGCATTGTAGAGATCATGAAAGTAACGATTGCCCTGCGCAGTACCTTTCCGGATAGCTTCGCCCGGAACGATGCGAACTGCCGAAGGTGACAGACGCCAACCCTGCAGGTCCGTCTCTATGTCGACGCGCGACACCAGCCCTTCACGAGCCAGAAGTTCCATTAGGCCCGTCATTACCGCTCAGTAGTCCGTCTTGCCAAGCTTAGTCCCGATGACGCTTTTTCGATTGATGAGGCGACCGATACGGGAATTGTGCCCGGCGCGGATGATCGTCTGTTCTTCCCGTAGCCCGACCCGGTCCTTGCCCGGAGCTTGCAGAAACAAGGTCGTGCGGCTTCTGGGCGTCTCCTTTGCGTCGATAGCCCAGGGGACGCGCAGGAGATTTCGGGACTTTTGAGCGACGGTATCGAGGACGGTCAGATCGAGCGCCTCCGTCCCGACGGCCAGGCCTTCGAGCATGGCGCCGAGAAGCAGCTTCAGCATCGCCTTGCGCGCGGGCACGTCGAGTGTCCCGAAATTCGGCAGGATCGCCGCGAGGCGCTCTGTGTCTTCCGCGATGTCATCAAGCCCAATGAATGCAACGTCGATAAGCTTGAGGACAGAGAGGCTCGGGTTGGTGTAGCGCCAACCCCGGCGCAGATCTGTCCAGACCCGATGGGCGAGAACCTTTGCGAGAGAGCGTTGAGCGTCTTCGCGGACCACGGCACCCGCCTCAGGATCCAACATCCAGTGGATACGCGCTTCCTTGTTGCCGGCAGTAAATCCAAGCGCCTTCACGACCCGCAGACCGAATTCGTCCTCGGCCATGCCATCTTCACCGGCGTCCAGAACAGCGCGCAGGATCGCGCCGCGCAGAAGGCTGACGAACAGAAAATCATTGAAGTGGCCCGCCTGGAGCGCTGCATCCTGTCGGTTGTCCGTGAAGCCGAGGAGCTTGCGTTTTTCCTCTGGGACGCCGCTGTTGCTCCCGTTCATCCATTCCAGGGCGGTCGAGACGAGAAGCGTCGTGGCCGAGCTGCGGCCCTCACCGGACAAGCCCGGCGAGCTTGGTGCGTTCCCGCATGCTGGGATGCGGCTGGTCGAGGCAGCACGGGCAGAAACCAAACTTGCCGGGTATGAACCAGAAGCTCTTCCCTGATGAATCGTAGCGCCCACTCGGGGCTACCGTCACCATCTGTGGCACCCGGCGTTTCCTGTTCGCTCGGAGCCGCTCGATGCCGTTGCGCTCCTCGCGCCAATCCTCGGGATAGGTTTCGATCTCACCTGTGAAGGCATAATCGGGATCGCCATCACCCGTGGGGGTCAGATACCCTGCGGTATCCCCCTCTTGATCTTCGAGCGGCGTATCATCGATGTTCCTGGGCAGAAACAGAATGCCGTCTGCATCCTCGGTCTTCGTGACGACGTGGACCTCATGTCCGCATTCTCGGCAGAAGCGGGTTGGATAGAGGCGATGGCCCGGCGCGCTGGGGTCTTCGAGTTGACCTTCGAACAGCACATTCCTGGGCTTGTCAGTCAGCGTGGTGAAAATCTCACCTGCGCCGGAGATGAACTGATGGAGTTTGAACGCCAGGAATGCGCCTGTTCCCGAGCCGCCACGATCTGTTTCCGGAAGGCTGATGCGGGTCAGGAATGTCTCAAGAGCTACTTCGGCAGGTTTCGAGGTCTACGCCGCTATCCTTTGACAGCAGCTCTACGGCCTCTTCAAAAGGAATGGGCTTCTTACGCCTGAGTTCCTGCGCGTCCTCCAGGCCAATCGCCAATTCGGTCCATACCGCCAGCGGGTGCTTTTTCAGAACCTCATCTGTCAGCACCTCCGGAAGCGCCGATGTCAGAACAGGCGCGAGCTGTCGCCCGCACGTCGTCGAGTTTCAGCCGATCGTCCGTCGCCCGCTGAAGCGAACTCATCGATGACCGATTCCGGCCCGATGGGCGTCCCGAAAAGGCGCGACGCAACATCAGCTACGGCCTGTGCGCGACTGAGCATCAGATCCTTCGCTCGCCATGGTGGCCGAGGTGCCGATACAGATTGGCGCCTTATCTGGTGTGCAGCGGTTGCGAAGGCGACGAACGAGGATGGCGACATCGGCGCCCTGCCGACCGCGATAAGTATGCAGTTCGTCTAGAACGATGAAGTCTCAGACCGTTCGCGTTCTCTATGACCTTGGTGTCGAGACTGTCCTGCCGCGTCAGGAGCAGTTCAGCCATCATGAAGTTGGTCAGCAGAATGTCCGGCGGGTTGTCTGCGATCCGCTGCCGCTCCTCTTGGCTTTCCTGGCCGGTGTAGCGCCGTACGACTGGCCTAAGCTCAGTCGGGCAGACCGGATTGAGAGATGAATTTCTCGATCTCGTTGATCTGGCTGTTGGCCAGTGCGTTCATCGGATAAACGATGATCGCGCTGGTTCTGCGCGGCCTTCCGGCTTTCCGCGCGCGAACAATCGCATCGACTATTGGCACGAAGAAGCAAAGCGACTTGCCTGAGCCGGTTCCGGTCGTGACCACATAACTCTGTCCGGCCCGAGCCTTTGCGATGGACTGCGCCTGATGGCGATAGAAACCGCAGGGTGTTGGCCCGAACCGGAATATTCTGCCAGTCGCTTCGTCGAGATCACCCGATGCCACCAGATCATCGACCGTCGGCCCCTGAAGATATCGAGGATTGAGAGACAGAAGAGCGTCCGGCCAGAAACGCCCAGCATCGTACTGACGATCGATCTCCGATTTCAGGTCATCAGATCGGATGGTGCTGAACGACCGCGAGAAACGGGCATAGGAATCGATAAGACGATGGTCGAATTCAAACGCCTTCATTCATTGTCTCACTACTACTAATCAGCTGTCCGAACGGGTCTCTGGGCTAACTTAATCTTGACTGAGCAAAACTCTTTGAGCGGCCGGCGATATTGGTCGATACTGCCCTTCCTCAAAACAGCCGGGTTGGGCTCCCGCTGCTAGACAATCACAGGTACCCTAAAAAGACAAAACTCCAATAGTCAGAGAGGCTGTTCTCCCCGTTCATTATCCCCAAATCCACCAATTCCGAAACATCCCCGGCCGTCGACCGATCCCCTCCCTCTATATGGGCTCGGACACGACGCGGAAGTATTGGAATGGCTCGCATACGAGTGCTCACGGCACTCAAGATCAACAAAATCTGAAGCCCGGCATGTATGCCGACGGGCTTGGGCTGTAAAGTAATCGTAAACAGCCTCGAGCTGGTGCGGCAGCGGGTCAACGCGGGAAATGGAGAGAGAAAAATATGGGTCGTACTCATATGCGAGCCCAAGCCGCGCGGCTTCGACACCAAGTCGGAAACGCCCAGGGTCACCGTCGAATGGCTCTCGCTCGGGCGTCGCGTCTAGGAATTGAAGCTGGTCAAGCCGTAGGACACGCTGGTGAACCTGTCCGGACTTCTGACCCGCACCTACGATCTTGATTGCGTCACCAGCGGGGTGACGACGAGCACCTCGATAGGCTCAGGAAGCATCAGACCGCGGACAACAATGCCGACCCTTAGTTCACTTGCGTTTATCTAGTCCCACCGGCATCCGGTTCATTTGATCAGCTGCAATTGCCTGCTTTGCTCGGAAGCACCCCCCACCGCGCTGGTATCTTCAACTTAGAGCATAAGGAACCGGCTTTTGCCATTAGAGCAATTGCCTATCAACCGCTCAGCTGAGCCGGCTGATGGTGCTATGGCTAACATTATACGACCGCGCAATGTCCGTTAGGACCTCTCCCGCCTCTCGGCGAGCAATTGCTTCTCTTCGCTGATGGCCGGTCAGCTTTGGCTTACGACCAAGAACTACCCCTCGCGCTTTCGCGCGCTCGCGCCCCTCACCGGTCCGTGTTCGGATCAGTTCGCGCTCAAACTCGGCGAGACCGCCCAAAACGGTTAGCATCAAGCGACCATGCGCCGTCGTGGTGTCAGCCCAAGTATCTCTCAGCGATTTGAACCCGGCCCCTTTTTCGGCGATCGTCCCCAGCAGATTAAGGAGATCGCGTGTGGACCTCGCCAATCGATCAAGCCGGGTGACGACCACTATGTCCCCTTTTGCGAGGACCGCGATTAGTCGCGCTAGCTGCTTGCGGTCGGACCGAGCACCACTGATTTTCTCCTGAAATATCTTCTCGCACTTTGCTGCTTTTAACTCGGCCAATTGGGCAGTTAGAGACTGACCATCGGTACTCACCCGCGCGTAACCATAAACCGCCATATCGCCCCTCCATTTCGCACATATAATATGCACAACATAAATCCGCATTTTATATGGGTCAATGGATTTGTGCATAAATCATGATTTTTGCACGGAGCCGATCAATGCCCGTTATGCGGGTGAGAGCGGACTCTCTGCGGATGCGACGCCACTTCCGTCTTTGGAGCCTCAACAGACATTCGGCGTCTGAGCGGTCTTCAACGCGCCGAGTTAGGGGGGCTGTATTGTTGATCCGTGCCTATGGGCGGCTCACGGGCGCATCCTTAAGACGCTGTGTCTGCGTTCACCGGCAGGGTGAACTGAAACGCGGCACCGTGGGGTACGTTTGCCGTGGCCCACAGCCGGCCACCGTGGGCTTCGATGATCGAACGGCAGATCGAGAGCCCCATACCCATGCCGCTGGCTTTGGTGGTGAAGAAGGCGTTGAACAGCCGGTCCACATTCTCGGCGGCGATCCCGACGCCGCAATCCGTTACACTTACGAGCACTTGTTGGGTCTCGTGCTGGCCGGATCGGATCACCAGTTGGCGTGGCCGATCCGTGACCGATTGCATCGCTTCAATGCCATTCATCACCAGGTTTATCATCACCTGCTGCAGCTGGACCCGATCACCCAGGATCATGGGTAGAGCCGGTGCCAACTCTATTCGCAACAATACCTGATGGCTGATCAACTCACGCTGCACCAACGGGATGGTCTCCCTCACGACGTCATTGACGTCGAGCGGCTCCTTCTCAATCTCAGTCTTGTTAGCGAGCGCCCGGACGCGCCGGATCACCTCGCTTGCCCGATTGCCGTCGTCGATGATCCATTCCAACGATCGGCACGCTGCGTCCGGGTCGGGAGTTCCGCGGCGGAGCCAGCGCAGACCGGCCTCGGCGTTGGTGACGACGCCGGTGAGCGGCTGGCTTACTTCATGGGCGATCGAGGCCGCCAGCTCGCCCAGGGTTGTTATGCGCACGACATGGGCCAGGTTGGCTTGGGCGTCGCGCAATGCCTGCTCGACGTGCTTGCGCTCTGTCAGATCGAGCACGAACGCGACGCCCTGGTCGCGCTTCTCGTCGAACGCGGCCGAGCCGATCAGCACCGGCACCCGGCTCCCGTCCTTACGGAAATACTCCTTTTCCCACGGTTGTGCGGTCCCGGTCATCCTCATCTCTTCGACAGCCCGTGCGGTGCGGTCGTGCCATTCCGGCGGTGTCACCTCGGTCCAGCGCACCCGGCCGGAGACGAGTTCCTCGCGCTCATATCCCACCATGCGGAGGAACGTGTCATTGGCGTCGAGAAACCGACCACCGAGCTCCCAGATGAAGATGCCGATGATGTTGGCGTCCACCAGGCGCCGGATCTTGGCCTCCCGCTCCTGGAGATCGTTGTACAGACGGGCGTTCTCCAGCGAGATCGCAGCCTGCGATGCCAACAGTTCCAGCACCGAGATCCGGGCTGGCGTGAACACGTGCGATGCCAGGTCGTTCTCAAGATAGAGCACCCCGATCAGCTTCGTCTGCTTCACCAGGGGCAGGCAGAGCACCGACCGGGCCTGCTTCTGGCAGACGTACTTGTCCGCCGAGAACGGGTTCTGCACCAACGCGTCATTGATGATCACGCTTTCCCGGGTCCGGATCACGTAATGGAGCACGGATTCGGGAAGATCGGCCGGTGACACGGCCGTCTGGCGCAGCGTGACCTCGACCTGGCCGCGGCCGGTCGTCGCTTCCGCCGCGATCCGCGGCTCGTCGCCCGGGAACAGGATGAGCAGGCCGCGCTCGGCGCCGGCATGCTCGACCGCGATCCGCAGCAGCGTCTTGATGAGCTCACCAAGGACGATCTCGCCGGACACCGCCTGCGAAGCCTTGATCACCGTCCCGACATCCAGCCGTTCGACGGGCGCCCCGATCGTGCTCGTTGGAGCGGGCGCTAGCTCGTCCTTCCGGAGCTGCGGATACATCTCATCGAGCTGCCGCACCTTGCCATCGGCTCCCCACTGCAGGTAGCCGTACCGGGCGTTTCGCAGGTAGAGATGCGCTATTTCATCGAAACCACGGGCCGCGTAGAAGCGCGCAGCAAGTTCGTAGGCGAGCGCCTCGTTTTGGACGAAGCCATTGACGCGGGCAGAGCGGATGCCCTGTTGATAGAGCCGCATAGCATCGACGTCACGGCCTTCCAGGCGAGCGATCTCGGCTCCGACCAGCGCGGCGCGGTTTTCGAAGTTCTCTGGGCATTGCTCGGCCCAGATCTCGAGTTGCCGGTGATGGGCGGACAGCGCTGCGAAATGCGCTTCCCGCTGGTCGGCGGTGTCGCAAACTGCGGCATGCGACAAAGCGCTGTAGAAGCGAAGATTCGACGACCTGGTAAATATACCCCGACGCCTTATGCCGTTGCGCCCTTGTTGCCGCCTCGATGGCCGAGGCGTAGTCGCCGGCATGAAAGTGCGCCCGCACCTTTCGCATACAGTACAGCCACTCGAAAAGCGCCGAGTTCGGGTTTCCGGCGAACCGGGCGTCGTCCCGAACTCTTCATCGTCGAAGGAGCCAAATTTCCGCGTCAAGCCGCGCAGCGTCCGGACGAGCTCGAGGTGCGTTTGGATGATAGAAACGACGTGTCCCAACTGCCCCTTCTGCGCAAACGCGAGACCACGCTCCGCCTCGCGCTGCACCTCAACGAGTGGATCGCCCGTTGCGAGAAGGTTCTCGGTCAGACACAAGCCCCTGTACCACCCCATAAACACGAGGTCACCGACCTTGTTCGCGATTTCGAATGCACGATGCAAGAAATCACGTGCATCCCGGACGTGCTGCGCATATGGGATCAGGTGAAACGCGAACAACAGATAGGTCCGGGCTTGGAAACGCTTCAACCCGCGTCGTTCGACCAGTTCGTAGCCGACCTTACCGAGGCGAAATCCGGACTTGTAATCGCCGAAATCGGTCACCCGCGATGAAGCCAAGCCTCACATAAATGTCGCACGAACCGTCGCTGTTGCCACGCGCGAGGCTGAGGTTCACCGCCCAGCATATAGCGAGGGCATGGAAATTCGCTTCCATAATCGTGAATGCAGCTGGCCCAACCTTCGTCAGTACGTCCATCGTCGCGAGGGATGCTGGATCAGTCATCAAAGGCAGCTCGATCAGATCCTCGATCGTTCGGCTCCCAAGCTGCGCCCAGATCCGATCGTATTCACGTCGCACATCCTCGTCTGTCGGATGCTCGGACCATTCGATACCCAGATGCCGGAGGTAGTCGAGCCCGACGGCAACAGCGCGACTGCCCTGAGTAACGGTGGTGTACAGATCGATGTGCAGGCAGGCCACCGAGGCGCGTTCCACCGTATTTGCGGCGCGGTTGGAAAGCCCTTTCAACCGCTCGTCCGCGGCGGCCATCGCACCGGTGACAAACTCGCATTCGGCCCGGAGCAGCTCCAGCTCGAAGGTCAACTCGTGGCGGCACTCCCAGGAGTCTTCCGGCAGCAGCGTTGCGCCGGTGACCAGATATGTCAGCGCCGAGCCGTATGCGGTAGACGCCTTGGCGCGCTTCGCCGCGAGCAGATTGAGCTCGGCCAGCTGCTCGCGCTCGTCTCGGGAGGTGATCAACGACGCGCCGCGGTCGAGCTGACTGACGATGTCGAAGATTGCCTCTTCCCGCTTCTCGGGAGGGATGTGCGCCGCGAGCCGCCTCCCTATCCGAAGGTGCGCCTCGCCGCGTAGCTCCTCCGGGATCAACGAATAGGCAGCTTCCTGGACGCGATCATGGGCGAACCGGTAGGCACCCTCCAGGCGCTCGACCAATTCCTGATGCACGGCCGGCCACAGAGCCGCGTCAACCAGTTCCTGCGGCCTATCGAGGACAATCGAAAGTCTCGTGATCTCGGCACTGTTTCCGAGGCAGGCCAGCAGCCGCAAAGCATTCTGCGTGTCCGCCGGCAGGCGGGTGAGCCTTCCGACCATGAGGCTCACGACGTTGTCGGTGTAACTCTTGGCGTGAATGCGGTCGAGATCCCATGACCAGCACGCTGCATCATGGTCGAAGACGAGCATTCCCTCTTCGGCCAGCGAAGAGACGAATTGAATGGCGAAGAAAGGATTTCCGCCCGTCTTCTCGCGCACCAGTTGCGCGAGCGACGCCGCGCGCTCCGGCTCGCAGCGAAGCGCGTCCGCGATCAGCTGCCCGAGGTGCTCCTGGGCGAGCGGCGCCAGCGTAATCTCCGCTACCTTGGCGCCGGCGTTCTTCACGGCATCGAGTTTCTGCCTCAGCGGATGGGCGGCGTCGACTTCGTTATCGCGATAGGCGCCGATCAGCATGAAGTGCTGCAGATCCGACCGGGTCAAGAGATCCTCGAGCAGGTCGAGCGTCGCCGGGTCGAGCCATTGAAGATCGTCGAGGAAGAGCGCCAGCGGATGCTCCGGCTGGGCGAACACTCCGATAAACCGCCGAAACACCAGCTGGAAACGTCGCTGCGCGCCCTGTGGCGGAAGCTCAGGGACGGGCGGCTGGTCACCGATGATGAGCTTCAGCTCAGGGACGAGGTCGACCATGAGCCGGCCATTGGGGCCCAGGGCCTCCAGAAGTGTTTCGCGCCAGCTCGCCAACTCGGCCTCGCCCTTGCCGAGAAGAGGCCGCACCAGGCTCTGAAAAGCCTGGACCAGTGTCGAATACGGGATGTCGCGCTTGTACTGGTCGAACTTGCCGGCCGCGAACAGGCCACGCGGCGGGACAAGCACCTTGTGCAGCTCGTTCACCACCGAGGACTTGCCGATGCCGGAATAGCCGGACACCAGCACGAGTTCCGTGCCGCCTTGGGCCACAACTCTGTTGAAGGCGGCAATCAGCGCCTCAATCTCGCGCTCCCGGCCGTAAAGCTTCTCCGGGATCAGCAACCGATCCGACCCATCGTGCTCGCCAAGCGGGAACCGGTCGATGCGGCCATATAATTCTAGGTCTGCGAGGCATCTTCGAAGATCAGCCTCGACACCAGCGGCAGTCTGGTAGCGCTCCTCGGCGGTCTTGGCGAGAAGCTTCATCACGATTGCCGAGAGCGGCCCCAGGACGCCTCCGACCCGCTCGTTAGGCGGCATCGGTTGCCGCGCGATGTGGCAGTGCACCCACTCCATCGGATCGGCAGCCGCGAAGGGCAGTGTCCCCGTCAACATCTCGTAGAAGGTGACACCCAGCGCATAGAGATCGCTGCGGGAGTCCACCGAGCGATTCATCCTGCCGGTTTGTTCCGGCGCCATGTAGGAGAGCGTCCCCGCGATCACCTCCGGCGGCGCGGGGGCTTGGCGCTCGCGCGGCAGACGCGAGGCAATGCCGAACCCCGTCAGCCAAACGCCGCCACTTGCCGCGTCCATCAGGATATTTGCCGGCTTGATGTCTTTATGGATCAGGCCGCGCTCATGCACTCGGCGGAGCGCTCCCGCGAGCGGGATCGCGATGCGCAGGAATTGCAAGAACTCCAGAGGTCGGCCAAGCAGTCGATCGAGCGGCGCACCGCCGGAATCCTCCAGCACCAACGTCACGCGGTCGTTGTAGCGCGTCAGCGCGACCGGTCGGGCCGCCCAGTCGGCGTCAAGTTCGGCTTTGAGCCCATATTCATGTTCAAGCCGCTCGACGCAACCGAGAGAGCCTTCTTCCGCGGCAGCAAGCAGGATCGGCGTCAAGCCGTTGCCGGAGCCCCGGTAGAGAGCGATGTCTCCCTCCCGCAGCGGCGAGAATACGTAGCTCGAGAGCTCCTTCACGAGGGCCTCCTGCCAGGAGGACTACCTTAGTGCATTCATTAGGTTACGTTCGCTCTGGCCCGTCAATCCAATACCAGACGCTAAAATGCGACCCTATACCATATTATGGCCGGATGATCACGAGAACCCCGCTGGGCCTTTTGCTCGACAAAGCCGAGATGCTTTGTCGAGCAAGAATGCGCCGACGAAGTGATCGATAAATCATCTGACTTCCGGTGATGTGAAGGGTTTCGGATGACGGCTGACCGAGCCGTCGCGCCTCATGCTGTGTCGTCTGCACGGTGGTGCGGCAAACGCCGGCCCTGGCCGCGATCGCCTCGATCGACAAATCGCAAACGCCATGATGCTTGATCTCGCCGGCGATGACGCACAAGACGGACCGCTGACCCTCGGTATAGTGGTGCCGCAGATTGTCAGGGAGGGCGCTGGAACCGCCTAGCATGCGTCGGCGGTCACGTGACGCCTTTCGATCGGGCGAACGCTGGCGCTGCCGGGAAGCGACCCTACTGAGGTATCGCCTTTCCAAAGCTGGACTTGGACTTTTTCGCGCCGGCGCTGTCGCCACCTCGCCCGACAGATAGCCCGCGACCAGTCGAGGATCAGCCGTGGCGTTGCGGAAAATCGGCGAATTCGCAAGGTTGGGCGATTTCGGCTGATAGAATGCGCGGTTTGCCAGTTCGGCGCAAACGCCTTTGGTATCAATTTCCGCGCTTATGTCAGTTTGCCAATCTAAGCCGTTGATTTTAGATGATGTGCTACTTCTGCTGGGATCGCCAGTGATTTCAAAGAGATGCGCGTTCTGTTCTCAATAAACGCGTGTACCATTCTGAAATGAAGAAAACCCTTTGATATCAGCCCTTCCCGTTTAGTACCGCTCAGTCCGTGGTACACGGATGGTACACGGCGCTTCGTGATTTGTTCTCAAAATGGCTTTGCCAGGAGATGATGCGCGTGACGAACTTGAGCGCAGACGAGAGCAAAAAAGAAAACGTGGCGTGATCCAAAGGACCTTTAAGCCATGGGGCGCGTTGTTGTGAATGCTGGGGGCGATCCGGGATCCGACCAGGCTTAGCTTGTCACCCGAGCGAGGAATCGGCCATAGACAATCGCAACCGCATCCGAAACGCGAAGATAAGTCGCAACTACGGAACAGCGCTCGTTCGTGATCTTCGAGAGCGCTACGGTGAAAATTTTGCGGCTGGGCACGCGGACACCGTAACGCTTCGGGAGGTCATCAACCGGCTCGACGCAGCATCATTAAACCGGCTCCATGCCGATCTCGAAAAAGGCCAAGCGGATGAGGGGTTCCGGCCGGGCTCTTCAAGGTGATAAGCCCCCTCACCCCTCATTGTCCCGACGAGTCTACTTGAACCTCGTCTTGACCGCCTGCCAGAACGATAGGCCTTCCCGGTGTTGATGCTCAGCGGTTGGCGCCGGCTGAATGGCTCTCACCGGATCGATCAAACCCGCTTCCAATCGCGCAAGTTTCTCCAGGTCGAGCTTCTCGGCCTCCCGGCGATCCAACTCATACTTGTCGACAGGAGTGAGATTGGTTTTCTGAGCCATTGCTTACCCTCCCCTTTTCTCCGTGACAGAAGCCAACGGTTCCCAGGTTGAGTTCGTTCCGTGGCGCTCCCAAAAAGAAAAAGCCCTGAGCTCTGCGCCGGTGGGGCGCAACGACCCTTCCGGCACGATCGACACTTCAGCGAAGCCTCGGAACGAATCGGCGGCCGTCGGCTTGTTTCCAGTGGTCCTCCAGTTGCGCTGAAGGCGCGACCTCATTGAAGGGCGAAAACCAAGGAGAGGCAGATGAACACGAAACAGCTCATTCTTGCTGGCTGCGCTGTGTTGGCTTTGAGCGGCGGCACCGCACAGGCCGGCCCCTGCGACACAGTCGGCAGAGCCGCGCAGATGCGCGATGCAGGTTCGGGCCCTACGCCGGGCAACACCGGACAGACGACCACCACCGGTTCAGCAGATGCCAGTCAGCAGCCAGCGACCAGCACAATGAACCGCGCGACTGGAGCCGGCCCCGCATCTGCTGAGGATGCTCAGAAGCAGATGCAAGGCCAACCCACGGCCGCGCAGCAAGCCGAAGGCGCCAAGCCGTCAGCAAAGATGGCCGATCAAGGCTGCTGAACGCCAACCGACCAAAAGGAAACCCGCCGGGCGTGAACCGGCGCCCTCACCTCTCCTCGTCCGGATGGTGCCCGGGGTCCGTCCCGGTCGCGCGGCTATGAAATCTTCGGGCGCGGGGCGGCTGCCTGCTTTCCTTCCACATATCCGCGAATTAACTCGCGTTTGATATCGTGTAGGCGCATCCTCAGAGGATCACCGCTCCCGCCTCCCAGGCATTACCGGTGACAGAGAGTGTTGCGCTCCCGCCTGTTCGAGGGAGGCATACATCATGCCCCAATCTCAACGCCTGTCGTCCGTCATTCCATTCGCTGCAATTGAGCGCCCTGCCTGTCCGAGGTGCAAGGCTCAGATGATACTCGTCAGCATCGAGCCAGGACGCGCCCGGGGCGTCGACTTGCATACGTTTGAATGCGCAGTCTGCAATCGGGTACTTAAGACCCTTGCCGCCTATGAAGACCCCATGAAGTCCAAGGGCCTTGGACGCTGGCTTCAAGGCGATTTGTACCCACCGACGTAAGGCCCGCTGGCGTGAACCGGCATCACTGCTTCATCGGCTGGAGGATGCCATGCAAAAAGTCGAACGCAATCAGCTTTGGGAAGTTCTTCGCGGTGGCGAGTGGTGCCGCGCGCGCGTCGTCAACGTGCTGTCCGATCGCGTGAACCTTTTTTTCACCGAGCACGACGCGATAAAAGGGAACGCCATGATGGTAACGCTGGGCGAAATGAAGAATTTCGAGAAGTTTCGATTTATCGCTGACGGTCCCGACCCGCCGGCATGAGCGGTTCTCTGAGCGGCCCGGGCAATGGAAAGATAATTCCGGGCCCGGCGCTGGGAAATCTCACGGGAGAGCAGCATGCCTCGTCTAGACGAAAAGCAAGCCACTCAGCGCCAGCAGATCTTAAAGGCTGGAACGATCTCGTTTGATGGCTCTGGAATCGACTGCCTAGTCCGCAAAATGTCGGGCGACGGCGCAAATCTCGAGGTCGAAAGCCAAATCGGCATTCCCAACTCATTCGACTTGGTTATCGACACAGAGCACAGCAATCACCATTGTCACGTTATCTGGCGAAAGGCGCGCCGGATCGGTATCGCGTTCGATTGAGCAAAACCCGCCGGCCTGAACCGGCGCTGATTTGAACTTTTACCAAAACTTGACCGTGTTTTCCGATCCGGTATTTCCCCGGAGTTGTGATCTGCCAGTTGGCACTGGCAAATTATGGGACACTCGGGAAGGATAGAGAATGACCAATGCAATAGAGTTGCTGCGGAAAACCGCCGACCGATGCGAACACCAAGCCAAGCAGTCCGCTGATCGTGATATCAAGGCCGAGCTATTCGATATGACCGCACGATGGCACTGGTTGGCCGGCGAGACTGCCAGGCTTTATGACAGGGCGAAACAACTAGAGACGGTCTAAGGCCGCCTCATGTGTGGATGGCCCCCGATTTGCAACCGCCAGTATGTTGTTCTCCCTTGTTCGCCATCGTTCGGAATCCACAACAATCTCAGTGCTTTGCTCCGGATTGCTGTACTTATTTGTTCTCCGGTGTTCTCCCTAATCAAAGCAAAGACCGTGGTTTCTGACCTGAGTTTGGCGGACGGTTTTGATCAGAT
Organism: uncultured Alphaproteobacteria bacterium; assembly: GCA_963811915.1. Classification (GTDB taxonomy): domain Bacteria; phylum Pseudomonadota; class Alphaproteobacteria; order Rhizobiales; family Xanthobacteraceae; genus Bradyrhizobium. Next base: position 161 of record CAWETC010000023.1, on the reverse strand, counting down.
CGACATGGCCGGAAAGCTGCATCCCCCGGAAGTTGCTCGAGGGTCACGCCCGGAAAGTACCCGGACGGCGATGGCCTCTACCTCATCGTTGCCGGCCCGACGTCGCGGAATTGGTCCTATCGGTATTGGATTAACGGTAAGGAGCGTTGGCACGGCCTGGG
>CAWETC010000022.1:0-66617 GCA_963811915.1 uncultured Alphaproteobacteria bacterium | reverse complement strand
TATATTTCTGTCTCACGGACGGAAGCGGGACACGACGGCCGCATAGGGTCGTATCTGCGATACCGCCGCGCTGAACGGAGGTGCCGGCCGAACCATTCCAACGTCTTGCTACGAACCGCGGCAAGCGGAGTTTCCGGACCGCTCGATCGCCAGAAACGTGATCGTGCCTGGCGCAAACGATACGGATCCCGCGGTGGTCGCGGCGCCCTCGATCGCCGGAAGATCGCCGGCGTCGTCGACGTTGAGCGTTGCCCCGTTCAGTTCGACGTCGCTGCGCCGGAAAGGCTCGGCCGACAACGTGTAGCGCTTGCTTTCGAGCGGCACCTCGATCTTCGAACCCTGTTCATCCAGGCCGCAAACGTCATCCTGATGCGCCCGCACAATTGGGAACGCTTCAGCTTCGGAGCATGGCTGCTCAATGCAGCTCCACGGCTTCATCGCAACAAGCTGGCAACGACCCTGGCCAACAAGCTGGCGCGGATCGCGTGGAGCATCCTGCGCAACGAGAACACCTTCGACCTCAACCATCACGAGGTGATGGCCATCTGAGCCTGAACCTCACCTAGTTCGCGACAGAGAAAACTGCATGGAACGGATCGATGAACGCATCAAGAGTCTGGTGACCCAAATGGTTGCTCGTCAACCTATCCGCTAATGAGACCAAAGATGCGTGCGTATTCCCATTAAGGCCACGGCCCGCGAGCCGACCAAACAGGCCGAATACATATCAGCGACTTCCGCTTTCTAAGCACAATCTCTATTGCGAAACGCAGCCGGTCCATACATGAGGGTCAATCACCTCATTTTGGCCGTGCGCCATGTCTTGGTCCCTGGCGTCTGGCCAGTCCCCGAGTTTACTCCCGCTCTTACGAGCGCTTTGCCTGCTCGGCGGCGAGGCGGCCGTCGATGGCATCGAGAACGGCCAGTCGTGCCTGTTCAACCGACGCGACGGCGTAATCGATCGCGAAACCAGCGTCCGACTCCAAGAGCTCGGCGCGTTTCTCGGCTACTTTCACATCTAGACCATGCTTTGCTTCGACCACGTGCGCCTTTAAGGCGTTCAAGTCCGCAGTAATTTTCGCTTGCAGGGCTTTCGTATCTCTCGTGGCAAGACTCTCCAGCAGACTTGATTTGCTGGTTCACCTTTTCGACTGCCGTCTTTGCAGCAGAAAGCGCCTCGGCCTTGCGCGCTTCGATCTTGTCGCGCGCCTCCTTTTTCGCGCCTTCAAAGGCATTTTCAGCACCCTTTGCACGTACCGACAATTCGGCGAGTTGTTCAGAGAGTGGCTTCATTTGCTCCTCCTTCTGGTGAAAGGCTCGCAAGCTATCACGCTCTCGTTCGAGTCATGTTGACCTGGATCAACTCTTCTTTTGGCCCAGCTAGTGTTCCGACTCTGAGGTTCACCGGAACTATAATGGACTCGATGATAGCGGACCCTCCTGATTTTGGGGAGGATCGGTTATGGGTCGACGCTTTGGTCCGCTGGAGCTTGATGAGGTGGAACGCCGTGAGATGACGTCGCTGGCCACGCGTTGAAGCACGGCGCAGGGCTTGGCGCTGCGGGCTCGGATCGTGCTGGCCTGTGTTGAAGGCGAGCAGAGCAAGATTGCAGCGGACCGCCTGCGTATTGATCCCGACACGCTCGGCAAGTGGCGTCGGCGCTTCGTCGAGCATCGGCTTGAAGGTCTTCGGGACGAGCCGCGATCGAGAACGCTGCGTACGATCGAGGATGCCCGTATCGAGGCGGTGAACCATTCGCGGAGAGTGCGGTCTGCCCCGATAAACGGACATCGTCAGACTGAGTCGACCGGTCCGTTTCGTGCCGATTTTGTTGCAAAAGTCGGTTGCGCCCGATGGATGCTCGTCAGTCATTCGGCTGAGAGCAACCGGCTTTGATCTGCCGGCCCTGACGCTCTCTACGCAACTCTAACGCTACGCGATGCACAGAACCTCGTGCCGGTGGCGGCCGCGCGACCAGTGATGCGAGCCGCCGCAGGTTCTGAGCGATGGCGGCCAGAACAAACTCGTCCTGGGCGCCTCGTGGACCACGCAGTCGAAGTCGACCGAGCCTCAGGATGCGCTTCAGGTGCGCGAACCGCATCTCGATCTTCTTGCGTTCACGTCGCGATTGTCTCGAAGCGCTCGGTGCCGGCGAAGGACCGCGCGACGTCGCGGGCGGCTTCGTGCATGATCGCGCGGAATCTTGCGAAACGGGACCTTCGGACAGCACTGCGCTCTGAGTTTGCAGCCATCGCAGTCGTGCTTTCTAGCCAGATAGATCAGCGTAGTTCCGCCATTCACGAGTGTCCCCGTCGTCGTCAGGGTCTTGCCCGCGGGACAGTGGTAGACGTCGCCGGTCGGATCATATCGAAAGTCGCTGCGCGAGAAGGTGCCATCATCTCGCTTCGACCTGTCGAACACAGGGATATGTGGCGCGATGCCCTTCTCCTCGACCAGCCAGTTCAGCATCGGAGCCGCCCCGTAAGCGGTATCGCCGACAAGCCGCTCCGGCTTGAGACCGAAGCGCTCCTCTGTTCGCTCGATCATGGTCTTTGCCGCGCCAACCTCGGCTTGGCGAATGGAGCGGGAGGCCTCGACATCAACGATGACGCCGAACTTCACGTCGATGAGATAATTGTCGGAGTAAGCGAAGAATGCCGGCCCCTTGTGAGCGCCGGTCCACTGCGCCGCGGGATCGGACGGCGAGACGAACTTCGGGACGACGTCGCTGGCGGCGCCCCACGCCGTATCGTCGAGGGTCGCCAGATACTCCTTCACAGCGCGGCTGGACCTCGCCGGATCGCGATCCCTGCGCCAATCCTCACCCGCGATCGAGCGCTGCTTGTTGGCGTCGGCCTGGATCAGGCTCGCATCGACGGCAAAGCCTTCGCCACCAACCAGACCGGCCGCAATGCACGCCTCGACGACCCGCTCGAACACGCGACGAAAAACATCTCCCTCGCGGAAACGCTCGTTGCGGGCGCGCGAGAACGCCGAATGATCCGGGATAGCATCTTCGATGCCGAGCTTGCAGAACCAGCGATAGGCGAGGTTCACCTGCACTTCACGACAGATCAGCCGCTCCGAGCGGATCGCAAAGACATACCCCACGACCAGCATCCGGATCATCAGCTCCGGATCGATCGACGGGCGACCCATGGACGAATAATGAGGTGCAAGTTCGCTGCGAAGCCAGGAAAGATCGAGAGCAGCATCGATCTTCCGCACCAGATGATCTTCGGGAACCGCGTCGCCAAGATGAAACTCGTAGAACAGTTGACCTTGGTCACTCTTCAGACGGCCCATCATGGATCGACCTCGCCGAGAATTCGCGTCAACACAACGGAATCACGCTTCGCGGCCTCTCTCAACCGACTTTTGCAACAAAATCTGCCAATATCGGAAGTGGGCGGAATAAATCGGCTGCGGCAGGTCGATTAAATTATGCGGCTGCAAATGTGGCGTGAGTAACCGAAACTTTTGTCCCCAATGCTCCGCTCACGGTCACCACTTGAGCATCAAGCTGCTTTGACAACGCTTTAACGACACCGGTACCAAGTCCGGTTTTTGGTTGAGCGAACACGCCGTCAGGTTTGCCGGAGCCGTTGTCAGAGACCGCAAGCTGCCAATCGGTGCCCGATACGTCGTAGGAAACATTGATCTCGCCGTCCTTTGTTGTTTCGTCGAAGGCGTGCTTGAGGGAATTGATGACGAGTTCGGTGACTATTGGACCGATGCTCTCAGCATCGCGCCTTTTGCAATTTCCCCCTTTATCGTTGAATTTGATCGAAATGGCGTTGCTATCGTCGGATTCCGGGTGGGACCCTCTTGGCGTCCACAGCCAGCCGAGGTCAGCCATGACGATGCGGCAGAGCTGTGAGGGCGGGACGCTGCGCAGGCGAATCTTTCCGTGTTGCAATACTCGGGCTTACTCGGCCCAGGGATCGCGCTAATAGCATTCGGCTTCAAGACGGTAACGAACACCACGAAGCACAACGATCCGATGCCAAACGTGAAGACACTCAAAACTTCTGTCATATCGCTCCTATGCATTTTCCATTTCAGGCTGAAAAGGCGCGTCAGCCGACAGATCTGCTTTCAATTCGGGGGCAGTCGGATTTTCGTGCTTGTTGTCTGTCGCAGGCTCCGGCTCCTTGATCCGGAACCACGCCACATAGAGCGCCGGCAGGAACAGCAGCGTCAGCATGGTGCCTACGATGATGCCGCCCATCATCGCGTAGGCCATGGGGCCCCAGAAGATTTCGCGCGCGATCGGGATGAGCGCGAGACTTGCGGCGGCTGCGGTCAGCATGATCGGCCGCATGCGGTGCTCGGTCGCTTCCACGACCGCGTCCCAAGCGGGCCGTCCCGCTTTCCTCAGATCTTCAATCTGCACGATCAGGATCACCGAGTTGCGGATCAAGATACCGATCAGCGCCAGCACCCCGAGTATCGCGACGAATCCGAGCGGCGCTCCGCTTGGCAGCAAGGCCGTGACAACGCCGATCAAGGCGAGAGGCGCCACCGCGAACACCAGGAACAGCCGGTGGAAGCTTTGTAGCTGTATCATCAGGATCGTCGCCATGATGAAAAGCATCAGCGGAACGACCGCTTCGATCGGGGCCTGGCTCTTCGCGCTTTCCTCGACGGAGCCCCCGATTGCGACCGAGTATCCGGCCGGCAGTCCTTTTGCGAACTCGTCCACCTTCGGCGCGAGTTGATCCACGACCGTCTTCGGCTGCACGGTGTCTAGAACGCTTGCCTTCAGCGTGATCGTGGGAATCCGCGATCGGCGCCAGATTGTCGGCTGCTCGATTTCATAGCGCAGCGTGGCGACCGCTCCGAGCGGCACCGACTGCCCGCCAAGGCCGGTTAATTGCAGGTCGCGCAGCGTATCGATTGATGCGCGCTCCGGCGCGGTTGCGCGTCCCGTCACATTCACCAAGTAAATGCTGTCGCGCACCTGGGTGATCGAGGAGCCGGCAAGGACGCCGTTCAACGTCGTCGCGATGTCCTCCGAACTCACGCCAAGCTGGCGCGCCTTGTCCTGCAGGACATCGACCTTGACCACGCGTGCGGGCTCCATCCAGTCGAACACCACATGATCGAGGTGTGGATTGGCGCGCACAATGCCGGCGAGCTTTTGGGAAAATTCCCTCACCTTGGCGATATCGGGTCCGCTCAGCCGGTACTGCACGGGACGTCCGACCGGAGGTCCGACCTCGAGCAGTTTGACGAAGGTATCGGTGCCCGGAAAGGTCTTTCTCAGATAGGTTTCGAATTGCGCCTTGACGCGATCACGCGCGGCGACGCCGCCCCTGGTGACGACCACCATCTGGCCAAACCAGGTGTTCGCCGTCTGCAAGTCGAATGACAGCACAAATCGCGGAGCGCCGGTTCCTACATAAGTCGACCACTGCTCGACACCGGAATTGCCCTCTAGCTGTTCGCGCTCAAAGCGGGCGATCTGCGCATTGGTCTCCGTGATCGAGGCGTTTTGAGGCAAGTTCCAGTCAATGACCAACTCGGCCCGGTCCGACGACGGAAAGAACTGCTGCTGCACGAACTTCATGCCGAACAGAGCGAGCGCAAACGCCGCGACCGTCACCCCAACCGTGACCCAGCGGTGACGCATGCAAACCAGAAGCAGACGGGCGAACGTCTGCCCAAGCCGGCCTTTGGATTCATGACGACCTTTGATCGTGGCCGGCAGGATGGTGACGCCGAGCAAGGGCGTGAACAGCACCGCGACAATCCATGACACTAGCAACGAGACAGCAATGACCACGAACAAGGTATAGGTGAATTCACCGGCGTTGCTGGTGTTGAGGCCAATCGGGATGAACCCTGCGACGGTGACCAGTGTCCCCGTCAGCATGGGAAAGGCCGTGGAAGTGTAGACGTGCGTTGCGGCCTTCTCCAGGGGATCGCCGACTTCCAGTCGCGCCACCATCATCTCGACGGCGATCATGGCGTCGTCGACCAGGAGGCCAAGCGCGATAATCAGGGCGCCGAGCGAAATACGCTGCAGCGAGATTCCCGCATACGCCATCACCACGAAGGTGATCGCCAGAACCAAGGGAATCGCGATCGCAACGACGAGACCCGCGCGAAGGCCGAGGCTCAAGAAGCTGATCCCGAGCACGATGACCACGGCTTCGAACAGGGCTTCCGTGAAGCCAGACACGGCGTGCTCGACGACAACCGGCTGGTCAGCGACCAGATGAACTCCCAGGCCGATGGGCTGCTCGGCCAGAATCTTGGACATTTCCTCCTTCAGCGCCTCGCCGAATTTCAGCAAATTCGCGCCCGACTTCATCCCGATCGCGAGTGCGATGGCGGGTTGACCGTTGAAGCGAAACAGCGTCGTCGGCGGATCGGCGTAGCCGCGCGTGATGGTTGCCACATCCGTCAGCGGGAAGAACCGGTCGTTGACCCTGAGATTGATCGCCTTCAGGCTTTCCTCAGACGTGATTTGACCGTTGACCCGCACGCTGATGCGCTCCGGTCCCTCCTGGAATACGCCGGAGGGCGCGACGGCATTTTGCGCCTGCAGCGAGGAAACGATGGAACGGGTGTCGAGGCCGAGCGCCGCGATCTTCCGGGTCGAGAATTCCAGGAAGATCTTTTCATCCTGCGCGCCGAGAATGTCGACCTTGCCGACATCCGGGACGGTTAAAACTTTTGCGCGAATGTCTTCGACGCGATCGCGCAACTGGCGCTGGGTCAAGCCATCGCTGGTGAACGCGTAGATATTACCGAAGACGTCGCCGAAGCGGTCGTTGAAGCCCGGCCCGATCACGCCTTGCGGGAAATCGCCCTTGATGTCCGCGATCATGTTGCGGACGCGCGCCCAGGTCGGCGCGACGTCGGCAGCCTTTGTGGTGTCGCGCAAATAGACGAAGACGGTGGTTTGGCCCGCAACGGTGACACTCTTGGTATAGTCGAGCGACTCCAGCTCTTCGAGCTTCTTTTCGATCCTGTCGGTGACCTGGCGCGTCATTTCCTCGGGCGAAGCGCCCGGCCACTGCGCCCCGATTACCATGGTCTTGATGGTGAAATCAGGATCTTCCTGCCGCCCCAGTTGCAGGTAGGCGAAGAGACCCGCCACCATGAAGGCGATCATGAAATACCAGATGAGCGAACGATGCCCGAGTGCCCAGTCGGAAAGGTTGAAGGTTTTCATGGCGTGGCGTCCTGTTCGATGCGAACTTGCTGTCCTTGTTTGAGGCTGTGGATTCCGGCAGTCACGATGCGCGCTCCGATGATAGAGACCGCCGGTGACCGCGGATCCCTCCTTCGTCGTCGGAAAGCTCGACCTTGCGGAGCGAAACCGTGCTCGTGGGAGCGTCGATGACCCAGACGAAGGTCTCAGCGCCCTCTTTGAGCACGGCGGACGCGGGCACTCGGAGAACTGCGCCGTGAGTGTTGCTTAGCCTTGCTGTGATGGTGCTTCCGAGCCGGAAGCTTTCGGGCGGATCATTCAAGGCGATACGGACGCGGCGCATGCGCGTCACTTGGTCGGCTTGCGGCGCGATTTCACGAACCTGGCCCTGGACTTGAGCGGCAGGAAGCAACTGCAAGCTGACGGTGAACGGCAAACCGACGATCAAGGGCACGGGGAAGTCCGCGCCGATATCGACCACAGCCTCTCTGACATCCGGCCGCGCCACGGTCACCACGGTCTGACCCGGCGAGACCACTTGTCCCACCTCGGCGCTCACGGCCGTGACGACACCGGCGAAATCGGCCTTCACCTCTGCATAACCGAGCTGCTCGATCGCCTTGGTCAGGTTCGCTCGAGCGCGAGCGGTCGATGCTTGTGCGCCTGCGCGCACCTGCTCTGCATCGTCAAGCGTCTGTTTCGTCGTGGCTTCGGTCTTGATCAGGATCCGCTTCCGCTCCTCGGTCCCGATTGCGTTTTCAAGCAGGGCCTGGGCTTTCGAAAGGTCCGCTTTCGCTGACCGCACGGCGAGCTCCAGGGCAGTCGGGTCGATTGCGGCAACCATCTGCCCCTCGGCTACCAGATCTCCGACGTTGACTGGACGCGCGATCAGGCGCCCCAGCGCACGGAAGCTGAGATTGGTCTCGTATCGGGGTTGCGACCGTTCCAACCGCCACCGTGCTCGCCGATGCGGCCGGTTGCAGGACGGTTGATAGCACGGGCCGGACGGGCTCCGGCGCCTTCGCTTCCTGCTTGCATCCGGCCGTCGCCAATGCCGAAGCGATGGTGCTTGCAACGACAAAAAATCGCGTTCTCATGACCGATCTCCAGCAAATGTCACGGGCTGGCCGGAGCTCAGCAGCTTGCCTCCGTCGATGACGACGCGGTCTCCAGCCTGCAGCCCTTCCTTGATCAGGACCGCTCCGGCTTCGTAAGCGCCGACAGTCACCGGCTTCAGCGACGCTGTGCTTGTCTTGGGATCGACGATCCAGACGGCGGGCTTTGAGCCCGCTGCCATCAGGGCGGTCCACGGCACGGTGATCTCCGTGGCCGGTTTGGTCCCGGCGCTGCCCGCGATGGCGCTTCCGAGCGTCATCGCCGGAGGCGGATTTTGGATTGCGACTTTCACGCGAACTGTGGAGCTCTTGGGATCGACGGCGGGCGATATTTCCCTGACGTAGCCGACGGCGGTCACGTCAGAACCCGAGACCAGCGCCAGCGACACGTGGCCGTGCTCCACATCGCCAAAGAACACCAATTTCGGGGACATCGAAGACAGCATCCCGCTCCCCGTCTTGCGCGAGCGTGAAAACCGATTGGGTCGCCTGCACGACTTGCCCGACCTCGAGGTTTCGGGCGGTAATCACACCCCCCGCGCGGGCGTGCAGTTCGGTATCGCCCAGTGCCTCGCGGGCCGTTCCCAACTGCGATTTTGCCAATTCAAGCGCGCTTTGTGCGGTTCGCAGTTGCTCCTGCGCCTGGTCATAGGCTGTGCGGGTGGTGAAGCCGCTCGACAGGAGATAGCTCTGCCGGTCAAAGGTCGCTTGCGCCACGCGCAACTGGGCCTCCGCCGCGGCCACACTCGCGGTCGCGGCGTCAAAATCGGCCTGCTGCTCGGCCGGATCGAGTCGGTGCCAGGACGTCGCCGGCATTGACGTGGGCGCCGACGTCCACCAATCGTTCGAGCACGCGTCCGCTGACCCGGAACGACAGGTCGGCACTGAAGCGGGCCTGGACCTCACCGGTCAGCGTTACGGCAGCCTGTCCGTCCCGCGGCTGCACAAGCTCGGTGTGCACCAATGCGGCACGCTCGACAGGAGCCGCGGAGCGGTCATTGCAGGCGCTCAATGACGTCGCGAGCAGCGCGGCTGCAAGCGCCGCACCTTGCAGCTTCATGATCGGCCGGCCGATCCCTTTGGCCGCGCGCACTGGCAAGGCTGAAATCGGTGTTTCATCGCAGTTCCTGGAATGGCGAGCGGTGGTCGCCTCGCTCGCTCGGTTAATAAGGAGAGGCTACAGTTCTCACCGCTGCCACTGACGACCCGGTTTCGAAAGGCTCTCCTTGAGAGCCATCATTCGCTTAAGATGCGCTCTGTCCTTGACGGCCATTTTCAGCACGCGCCAGAGGCGGGCGGGGGTCAGCCGCGCGTCGACAAAATCGTCCGGAAGATCCGGCCCCCACTGATAAAGCCCCTCGCGGTTCATCAGATGATATCCGGCGGGCTGCGCGGCATCGAACAGGTCGCCGTCGGCATAGTGTTCGTGCTTTTGGCCCCAGGGGTCGCGCCAGTAATCGAAAATCTGGCTTCCAAGCAGGTGCCGACCGACGCCCCAGGCGTGGCGATATCGTTTGGCCATCATTACTTGCTGGCCCATTTCCACGGCGTCGAGATCGACCACTTCGAAGGCGACGTGATCAACCTTGGAACTCCAGCCCCATCGCCACGAACAAGGTATGATGGTCCGTCGGCTCGTCGCCGCGATCAAGACGCATGAAGGAGCCGACCAGCGCACCGTCGGGCAGGCACATCACGTCGGAGGGAATGAACCCCAGCGTGTCTATGTACCAGCGCACGCTCACGTCGAAGTCGGGCGCCTCGAGCACGAGATGTCCGAGTTTGGTGACCTGGGGCGGCTCCAGCGCCGGGCGCTGGGTGTCGTTCACTCGAACGATTTGGTTCGGCGCATTATGGGGGATCGCCGAGCGAACCGGCAGCGGCTTGTTCGGCACGAAGCCATGCAAGACGTCGACGGCCACGCCTTCGGGATCGCGCAGATGGACGACGGAGCCTCCACCCGGAGTATTCGCCGGGACAACTGGACGACCGGAGGCCTTCGACAGCTTTTGGAGGTCCTCCTTCGTCGGAACCGACAATCCAAGTCCGACGAATCGAGCTTCCGGACCGATCGAAATGCCGATAGATGTAGGGTTGCGACCCTGTTCCTCGCATGAACAGCTCGCCGTCGCTTTTCGCGACAACGGTCAGGCCAAAGTCAAGCAGGTATCGCTCGGCTTTGCCGATATCCGGACGCTCAAAATGAACAAACAGAAGTTCGTTGGCTTTGACGATTGGTTCGCGGCTGCGCGCCAGCTTGATGCCGCCGGGTCCGTCGAGCTTTGCAATTTGCGACATGATCGTCTCCTGATCTTGGATTGCTTAGGCGGCGACGCGCGATGAGCGCGCAGTCTGGGGAAGCGCGAAGGGAGTGAGGACCGAAATGTCCTTTTCCGGTTCGAGCCGGGCGGCAATAAACCGATCGGGGCGAACGAGGACGGCCCGGACTTGGTGCCGCTTGGCCCAGTCGGCAAAACCGCTGTCGACACATTGCAGAGACAGCGTCCTGGCGTCCTTGGTGCCACCGTTCAGACAAACAAATCTTGCTTGGAGGGCGTCGAGAACAGCCAAGTCACGGGCGGACAACATGGAGACCGGATCAATTCCGATGCCGAGCACCAGCCATTGATGACAAGAAAGGAACGTATCAAAAAGGAATGCATCAAGCGGCTCGTTCCCTTGCGCCGCACTGACAGTCGGCTGGGGCATCATCCGACCGATCAGCGCGTCCCGCCCTTTGTCTGTCAGCGCGCTTTGATGGATCTCGGGCGGGGGCAGAACTCCGCCGCGACCGATGAAAGCCCGAAATTTGCCGGACAGGTTGAGGCAGGCAAAGACAAAGTCCCGTGCCGATGCGGTGATCCGGCTGGTCGGCATGATCAACGCCCCGAGACGACGCGAAACCTCGACCATCTTCCGCACGACCGGCGCGCGTTCGATTTGGTATGTGTCAAGGATGGAGTCAGGGGCCTGTCCTCTCAGGACTGAAACAAGCTTCCACGAAAGGTTGACGGCATCTTTCATGCCGCCGTTCATGCCCTGACCCGCGAAGGGCGGCATCAGATGTGCTGCGTCGCCAGCCAGAAATATACGTCCCTGACGCCAACGATCCGCGACCCGCGCATGGAAGGTATAGATCGCCTTCCGCTCGATCTCGAACGAACGATACTTGGTGTGTTGCATGACCAGAGAGCGGATCTTGTCGTCGCTCATGAGGTCTTTTCCGGTCTCGCCGGGCAACTGCATGAACTCCCAGCGCACCCGCTCTCCGACTGCCGGTAATTCCACCTGCGGACGACGCGGGTCGCAGCGGAAAGTGATCTGCTTTACGTCGTGATTCCTGACAATTGCGTCGATCACCAGCCAATGCTCCGCATAGGTCGAACCTATGAGCTGCGCGCCAAGCAGTTCGCGGATTCCACTGGCGCCTCCGTCGCAGGCGACCACGTAGTTCGCGCGTTGCCAACGAGAGCCGTTCGGTGTCGAAATCTTCAGATTGACCCCGCTTGCCTCCTGTTCAAAGCCAGTAACAGCGTGATCGAACAGCGTGCGAACATTGTCGAAACGGGACAAGCCATTGAGCAGCACTTTTTCGAATTCCGGTTGATAGAAGGTGCCCAACGCCGAGTGACCAAATTCGCTTCGGACAGGGAAATCCGCGGCCATCAATGTGACATTGCGCGCATTGAGGTGGCGGACATGCGGATTCTGAATGAGGCCTGGCGCGATCCCGTTGAACAGGCCGACCTGGGTGAACAGACGCAGTGTCTCGGCGTCGTAAGCAATGGCTCGCGGCAGTCCTAGAAGTCCCTTGTTGCGTTCGAAAACGACAACTCGAACGCCTGCCAAGCCAAGCAAGTTTGCGACCATCAGGCCCACCGGGCCTGCGCCTACGATCGCGACCTCGCGCTCCTGCAATGGTCCGGAATTGAGTTCCATTTCCCTCGACATTTGCGCCTCCTCTGACGTGGCTCCAATTTCATATTGCATTATTTGGTCATAATGACTAAAAAGTCAATACGAAATATTCGGACTGTCAAAAAGGGTAAGTGGATATGGTCAGGGTCGATATCGTGCGCCGGGCGCAAATCGGGCTGCGGCTCCGCGCAAAGAGCCATGCCCAGTTGATACGGGCGGCGCGTGCGTTGTTTGCGATCCGGCCGGTCGATTCCATCACTGTCGATGACGTGACGAGGGAAGCGGAACTGGCGAAAGGGACTTTTTACGTTCACTTTCAGCATCTCGACGATTTGCGCGCGGCCGTGGCGGATGAGCTGGCGCGCGAACTGGACGACCTTCTCCAGCCTCATCGGACCGCGATTGCCGACCCCGTCGAGCGAATAGCGACGGGCTGCGCGGCGTTCATCAGGCAAGCGCTGCATGATCCAGCCTGGGGAGGAACTCGCCGCGCGGGGAGTCTGGGCGTTCCCGGCGGTTGCCACCGCCGCACGCAACCGACTCAGCGACGACCTGCGTGCCGCGATAGCGCAAGGACGTATAGCGCCGGTTTCGGCGGAAGTCGAATTCGATATCGCCGTTGGCAGCGTTCTTCAGGCGATGCGTTCAGCCAGTGAGAAGCGCCTCTCGCCCTCTGACGTACCGGCCGCCGTTTCCGGGGTCTTGCGCGGGCTTGGCGTGGCCGCCGACGAGGCCGAGCAGATCGTTCGCCGCTTACCCGAACCGCCCCTTCTGACGAAATCCTCTAATCGCTTTCCGAGCGATACTCTCGTTGACCGAAACAACAACCGAACAAAAAGGACTTGAAAACATGGCTACCAATATAGCTCGCTACGAAACCGAGGGAACTGCGTACTGGGGTGTCGTATCAGCATCAGGAATATCACCCCTCGACGGCGTCTATCCGACGACGGCAGCATTGATCGAGCAAGGCGAGGCCGACTGGCGCGCAGCATTGGGAAAAGCGGCCAGCGTACCGATAAATTCGGTGAAGATTCTTTCCCCGATAACGGCACCCTGCCGCGTTTATTGCCAGGGCGCCAATTATCGACAACACATGATTGAATCTGGCATGGACCCGGATGCAAAGCTGTTCAATATGTTTTTCACCAAGTCGGATGCGTCGATCGGCCCCGCAAGAGGCTCGGTGCAGCGGCCAAAACACGTCATGTTGCTCGACTACGAAATCGAACTTGCGTTGGTATTTCGTCGGCCAATTTCGTCATCTGTCGCCGTCACCCAGGATACGCTGAAGGATTACGTGTTCGCCGTCACGATCGCGAACGATCTCAGCGCACGGGACGTCCAGCTACCGCAGATGCAATTCTTCAAGGGCAAGAGCTATCGTGGATTTTGCCCGATAGGTCCTTGGCTGACGGTTCTTGAGCCCGACGAATTCGCCTACCTCGACCAGCTCGAATTACAACTCTCCGTAAACGGTTCCCCTCGTCAGCGCGATACGACAAAGAATCTCGTGTTCAAGCCCGCAGAAACTATTTCCGAATTGTCGACTTTCGCAAACGTCAGACCGGGCGATGTATTGCTGACGGGTACGCCCTCCGGATGTGCGCTTCACGTACCGCCTGCCCCGATTCGGAGGCTCCTGCAGTTGCTTCCGGAGCGACAGTTCTGGAATTTGTTTATCAAAGCCCAGCGTCGCCGCCCGCAATACCTCCAGCCTGGAGACGTTATCAACGCTTACATACACAGCGCGGATGGCCGCATAGATCTTGGTGAGCAGATGACGAACGTCTTGAGCTAACCAAATTGCAGACGGGTCATTGGATCGGCGGCCGCCGCAGGGAGATCAGAAGGGGCTAAGCCTTGCGGCTGCCAATTGGAAGTTGTCAGACGCGTTGTTCCTTGGATCGAATTGTTTGGTGTTCCCTGCTGCCACCGCGCTACCCTGCGGCGAGTTCGATCTGTGGCAAATGTGCCAGCGTGGATTTCACTTGACGGCTCGCCACACCAATCGCACGCAAGATAGAGCCAATCGCCGCTTTTTGATCACGGCGAGATAGTCGCCGTTGGCTAATTGCCGCCAGCACTTGAAGCATGATGCCCAACGCTACTTCAAGACTTAACTCCAGCGAGGTCTCTTGTTGCGGCATTCCTTTGAGAACAAGCTTCAAGTCCTCACGAAGCCGGCTTCGGGCGACTCGGCCAACCGTCGGATGGGACCACGCCATCCGCGCGACAACTGCGGCCCAGGATGGATCTTCCATGGCCTTTTCGATGAAGGCGTTGCAGGCGAAGGCGATCCGCATGAGCGGGTCGGGCATAGACAGGCGCTGCGGCTGCAGGAGTTCGTCAAACGTCCTCACCAACTCGTCTGCGACAGCCGCAGTCAGAGCGTTCAAGTCCTCGAAATGAACATAAAATGTTCCCTTCGCGACCCCCGCCTCCTCCACGACGTCATCAACGGTAACTGATTTGACCGGTCGCTTCCCGAACAGCGATCGAGCTGCCGCCACCAGTTGAGCCCGCGTTCTTGCTCGCTTCTCGCGGCCGATTTCGGCACGGCGGATTGGATCGACATTGGCCATGTGCAGCACAGTCCCAGCGGCTCGCGTTGCACTTAGGTCAAATTGACCGAAGCGTCCAGTGGCTGCCCGGTGGGTCGGCTATGGAATGGCCGCTTCTCGTGCGCCGTGCAAAGGCGGCGCTTTCCAGTGGGTGCAAGCCCCCACCCGGCAACCGCTCCAGCCGGAAGCAATCGGAGCAGTCATGGAGGTAACGAAGTGGCTGAGCGAAGATTACGCCTGGCTACTGCACCGGGGTACTGGCGGCGGCATGTCCCCAAGGAAAGCGTACGCAACACGCGAAGACGACACTCGTGACCGGCTCGGAGGCGGCATAAGTCTCGCGTGTGCGCGTGCCTTCGCGAGCGCCGGGCCAACATCGTGTTCAACGGTATGGGTGCAGCCGCCGAGGTCGAGAAAGCTGCGATATGCGATGGAAAACGATTTCGGAGTGAAGTCTGTCGATTCGCCCGCGACCCAATGCGGCGGCTTGGCGGCGAAAGCAAACCAGCGCGCGTCCATGACCGGAGAAGATAGAGATTAGGGTTCACGTGGGTCAGGGGAGCTGACCTGTTCCGTCAAATGAGACCCTCGCACTGGCAGGTGAAACCTTTCGAACTCTCGGGGTTTGGATTCGCCAGGAGAATTGGCAGTGAAGCAAATCCTGAAACCGGTCACGTATGTCCTGGCTGCCCTGTATTTCCTGGTGGACGCGGCTTTCATGGCCATCGCCAAGCCGATCTCGGACTGGCTTGCCAGGCACGTCGTGCTGAGGCGATTGCGCGCCTGGATCAGATCGTTGCGGCCCTATCCCTCGCTGGCGCTGTTTTCGGTACCGGTGGTCATGCTGGAACCGGTCAAACCGGTGGCGGCTTATCTGGCTGCTACCGGTCAGACGGTAAGCAGCGTTGTGACATTGATCGTCGGCGAGCTTCTAAAGCTCGTCCTGGTCGAGCGCCTGTTCAGCCTTACCCGGGACAAGCTGATGAAAATTCCAGCTTTTGTCTGGGCGTACACAAAATTCCGCGAAGCCAAGGCATGGCTGGAAGCCACCGAGGCCTGGCAAGCCATTCGCGCAATAAGCAAGGCCGCCCGCCAGTATCTAACCGAGATGAAAAAATCCGCTGCGGTGGCGTTTCGGCAGTCTTGAAGATTGCGGTTGGGAGGGAGGTCTGTAACTGAGCCGGGCAGGGTCTGAGCGGGTCGCGTTTGCAACCGCGCAGCCCTATTTTTTTAGGGCCTTCGAATTCCCACCGAGAACGGCGCAGCCCGTCGAAGCTGCTGGCCCGGTTCGATGCGGCATAGCCTCATCACCGGATCGCGACCAAGGCTTCACCACGCCAGCAGAGCCAGAGCGGGTCGCTCCCGCCATCGCCAGTCGAATTGGGCCGATTCCACGCGAGAAGCGGACGTTCGCCGAAACGCGGAGGTCGGCTTAGTGCCAAATAGCGTAATCCTTCGCTACCCGGAGTTCTTGCGGCACCGCGGGAATTTTCTGAGCGGCTGCGGGCATTGGCTCACGCCTGCCGATACAGAATGATCGGAACTCCCGGAACAAGTTGGTTCAGGAAGTCGAAGTCGCCGACATTCCGTGTCAATACGCTGGCACCGATACCCCGCGCCTGAAGATAGATGAGCGCATCGTTGAGGTATTTCCGCTCATGACCCGCACCCTTCGGTGCGCCGCTAGACGAAAGAGCTCGCCCGCAAGCATTCCCGCTTCGCCCGCGTCGCCAAATCCGGCGCTTGCAAGCGATGCCGCGGAATGTCTTCAATCACATCCCGCACCGTTTGCAGAACCCCACTCGTTGAGTGGTGAGCCGGATCGAGCCGCCCGAACACATGCGTTAGTTCGGCAAGGCAGACGGCCGAGTGGTAGCAGACGCGATATGTCAGCAATTCATCGACGGCGTCCGGCGTGCGCGCCTGCAAGACATCGAGATAAACGCTGGTATCGAGAATCAGCGCGCCGCCGATGAGCGGCTCGTCGGATGCCCAGGCAAGCTCCAATACCTCGTCCGCGTCAACCGCTCCAAACGCTTGTGCGGCTTCAGCCTCCGCAGCGTTCCCTGGAGATCAAATGGCAAGATCAATATCTGCCGGGACGCTTCCCTTGCGCCGAACCAGACGCGCGCCGAAATCGTCTTCGAGCGCCAAACGCGACAACGCGAGCTCTAGAAGTTCGGTATCGGAAGATACGTGAGCACGCTTCTTTGCCGCTTCGATCAGGCCTGCCGGTACGCGGCCGGACAAGCGCGTGTTCTTGGCCTCACCGAGCAACCCGACGGCGCGCGCTTCCTCGAGTACGAGCCGGTTGCGCTTAAGTGCAATGTGCTCCTCGGTCTCTGTCGACGTGCGGGTCCGCACAGCCATGGCAACCTCCATTGTTGAACAAAACATAACAGTTGTTCAACGTATTTGCAAGACCGGAAACAAGGGCTTGTCTGGCGATCGGTGCGCGACCACCGCGCACGCACTGTCGCTCGCGATCCTCGAAGGAGCGCTCGCCCAGAAGCGAGCACGTGCGATACGACTGAAACACATCTTCGTTGATATGACGCCGGCAGCCTACCCATCACTGGTTACTTCCTAACAGAGCGCTTCGTGCCTCGCCAAAAGTGCTGGATTTCGGGCAGCCGAGAGCCGCCGTTGGTGCGAACTGAAATCAGCGACGCAGATCCCATGCGAACGACCGGTTATGGCCGCAAAGCGGTCGATCATACGCAAACAGTATCGCGTGACTGATAGAGGAGAACTTGTCAGTTTAGATCAGGCTCGGGGAGGGGGCGCTTAGCCTTTCGCAGTGGGAAGCCGCGACATTAATGCTTCGGTGGCGTCTGCAATCATTGGGCGTTCGTCGCAGCCGCTTTCATGCCGTCCGAGCTGAATGCCGCAGTATCGTCGGTAACCAACGTGACGTAATTCCGAACCCATTGGCGGTTGCGTCGCAGAGTATCGCGCTAGAAGACGCAGGACGTGGAGGGTTTTCGAACCCGCGTCTATAGCCATAGTAAGCCTTGCTATGCGGCGAGCCGGGGAATCGCCTGTTCGGCCAATCGCAAGCATCGGGTTTTGCGTGTCCCCGCAACCAGTCAGACCGCATAGGGAATAGCCGCGGACGTCCGCACGTCGGCGGCGGACGCGAACCCCAAGCTGAAGATCTGTCGAGCCCGCCAGCGGGTCAAGGCAATCACCTACTGCCACGATAATCGCGTGACCAACGTCGATGGCAAGACACGCGCCTTTTGGGAACGTAACCTGCGCTTCATGACCAATTCCAGCCAGGATGGGACGGAAAGAAGTGCGCCCGCGATCATGCCGGCCGGCATGATGGGCGAGCCGCGCCGCTGTGATTTTTGCAGCGCCGGAAGAAATCAACAAAATGATCGAACCGCGATGCTGAGCCGCGCGTTTGTTGCTGAACTGGTTGGTGGCCATTGCCAACCGGTGCACGAACAAACCCGCGGCGCCCAGAGAAAACCGAACCCGATCCGGCGCAAACCGGCGCCGGGATGTCGGCGACCTCTCACCGCGGCTAACAAAGCGTTCAGGAGTGCTCGATGGGCTTCTATAGCGACATCATCCTGCCGAGGCTTTGCGATCTTGCGATGCGTAACAGGCAGCTCGTGCCTTATCGCGAACGTGTGATTGGTGCGGCGGAGGGCAGGGTGCTCGAGATCGGCGTCGGCTCGGGAATGAACCTGCCGTTCTATCGCCCGCCGGTGAGGGAGGTCCTGGCGCTCGAACCAGGACTGCGGCTTATGACATGGCTCGAAGCGCTCACGCGCGACGAGCATGCCGGTCACCTTCCTTGAAGCTTCTGCCGAGGCCATTCCGCTCGACGAACATAGCGTCGATACCATCGTCTCGACTTGGACCTTGTGCTCGATCCCGCAGGCGGCCACGGCGCTCGCAGACATGCGGCGCGTCATGCGGCCGGGAGGCAAGCTCCTGTTCGTCGAGCACGGCCTAGCACCTGACGAGGGCGTGCGTTGGTGGCAAGATCGGCTGACCCGGCCTGGCGACGTATCAGCGGTGGCTGTCACCTCAACCGCCCGATCCGCTCGATGATCGAGGGCACGGGATTCCGCATCGACCGGATCGAGACGGGCTATATGTCCGGACCCAAGCCGATGACGTTCATGTATGAAGGCAGCGCCCGGCGTTGATCAGGCTTGTTTCAATCGAGGGAGTAGCCAATTAGCCCCTATGCCGCAACGCGTGGGTCAGAAATCCGACCGCGAACATCGTGATCGCACCGGCCACCGCTCCGGTCAGCGCATGGATCACGGCGATCTCGACAGCGGTCGACGGATTCTGGCTGCCGCTCCCGGTGACGATCGTAACGGCGGCCGTCTGCAGGAAGGTGCCGCTCAACGCCCCGCCGACAAGACCAGCAAGACTACGACCGACGAAGCCGACGCGGTACTCATGCGCCGCGCCGGCAGTGGCATGGGCTCCGAGAAATCCCGCGGTGGTTTGAACCACCAGTCCCCACAGCGTCCAGGTCATGGCCCGCCCCCGCGATCAGCTTTGCGCTTGGTGCCGGCCTTGTTTGCGCTGCGCGAACCGGCCTTCGCCCGGGGAGCCGCGCAGCACGCCACCGCGTCTGCGGCGACCAGATTGCAGAGCTCCGGATGTCCATGGCAACAGTCGTTGACGAGGAACGCGATCACCGAGCGCATGCCTTCGACGTCCGAACGGTAGATGATGGTGCGGCCCTTCGCGCGAACTGCGCAGCAAGCCGGCGCGCACCAAAATGGCGAGGTGGGTTGAGAGGGTGTTGTGCGGTGCGCCGACCGTCTCCGCGATAACGCCCGCGGTAATGCCAACCGGCTCATGCTGCACCAGCAGCCGGAAGATTGCGAGACGGGTGGGCTGCGCGAGCGCCGCCAGGGCCGAGATCGCATGCGCTTCGGAGAGTGAACCCCCGGCCGGGACCACGCCGGCGTGGCTCGCGACCGCGAGCATGGATTTCCGCATCGGAAAGTCCTCGATCCGTGACATCAATTCCACCGCCTTTTAGCCCAAAGGATTGTCGACAAGCCAGAACGTTTCGATTATTGGATATGTCGAGATGTCTCGACATATGGTAGTTCGGGTTTTAACACCCGTGCGACAGTTTCAAGAAGCGAGCGCTCAGGCCGGTAGGCGTACCGGCCGTTCCGAGGAAACCTCGCCAGTAGGCGTACTGGCGCGACCTGGGAGTTCTTGCCATGTCGCGCTGCGATCGCATGGTCGATGTCGGCCGCCGTAAGTTCATGAGCGGAGCCGGGCTTGCCGCCGCCGGTGTAGCCGTTACTTCAATTGCTCCTACCCCTGCCAAGGCCGCACCCGCAGCGGCCCGGGTCGATTACCCGTCAATCGTCTCGCCAATGTCGCCGACCTCAAGGTCAACGAGCCGATGAACGTTGCCTATCCGGACGACGACGCTCCGGGCGTCCTGTTGAAGCTCGGCAAAAGGGTGCCGGGTGGCGTCGGCGCCGATGGCGACGTGGTCGGGTTTTCGACCATGTGCCCGCACAAGGGCTTTCCCCTCAACTACAACGCTGCCGATAGGACCATGAACTGTCCCGGTCACTATTCCCGCTTCGACTGCGAAGCGGGCGGCCAGCAGGTGTGGGGTCAGGCCACGCAAAACCTCCCGCAGTATGTGCTGCGCGTCGACGGCAAGGGCGACATCTACGCCGAAGGCGTCGACGAGTTGCTCTACGGCCGCCTGTCCAACGTGCTCTGAGGGAGAAACGACCATGGCCTACAAGCGTCAAATCGACCGTCTCCCGATCGTTCCCGCGGACGCCAAGGAATTCAACGTCACCTGCCACTATTGCATCGTCGGATGCGGCTACAAGGCATACGCTTGGCCGCCAATAGCAGGGCGGCACCGCGCCCAACCAGAACAAGTTCGGTGTCGATCTTGAGCAAGCAGCAGGGGCCGAGACAGCCGCCTGGTACTCGCCGTCGATGTACAACATCGTTCGCCAGAACGGGCAGGACGTACATATTGTCATCAAGCCCGACAAGGACTGCGTCGTGAATTCGGGCCTCGGCTCGGTGCGCGGCGCGCGCATGGCCGAGATGAGCTACTCGCAGCAGCGCAATACGCAGCTTCAGCGCCTTACCGATCCGATGGTCTGGCGTTACGGCCAGATGCAGCCGACCGGTTGGGACGACGCGCTCGATCTCGTCGCGCGCGTCACCGTCGCCGTCATCAACGACACGGCGAGGATGGACTGTTCGTCTCGGCGTACGATCACGGCGGCGCCGGCGGCGGCTACGAAAATACCTGGGGCACCGGCAAGCTCTATTTCGGCGCGATGAAGGTGAAGAACATCCGCATCCACAACCGGCCGGCGTACAATTCCGAAGTTCATGCCACGCGCGACATGGGCGTGGGCGAGCTCAACAACTGCTACGAAGATGCCGAACTTGCGGACACCATCGTCGCGGTCGGTACCAACGCGCTCGAGACGCAGACCAATTATTTCCTGAACCACTGGATCCCGAACCTTCGCGGGACGTCCGATGGACAAGAAGAAGGCCGAGTTCGGCTTCGAGCCGTTGGACAAGACACGCATCGTCATCGTCGATCCGCGGCGCACCGTGACCGTCAATGCCTGCGAAGTCGAAGCCGGCAAGGACAACGTGATGCACCTTGCGCATCAACTCCGGCACGGACCTGGCGCTGTTCAATGCGTGGATGACCTACATCGCCGACAAGGGATGGACGGACAAGGCCTTCATCGACGCCTCGACGAGCGATTTCGACAAGATGCGGGCGGCCAACAAGGTCTCGCCTGAGGATGCGGCGCAAGCATCACCGGGCTGACGGTCGACCAGATCCAGAAATCGGCCGAATGGATCGCACAACCGAAGTCGGGCAACGCGCGGCGCCGGACCATGTTCGCCTACGAAAAGGGCCTGATCTGGGGCAACGACAACTACCGCACCAACGGCGCGCTGGTGAACGTCGCGCTGGCGACCGGCAACGTCGGGCGCCCGGGCGGCGGCTGCGTCCGCATGGGCGGGCATCAGGAAGGCTATTCCCGGCCCTCGGACGCCCATGTCGGACGTCCCGCCGCGTACGTCGACAAGCTGCTGATGGAGGGCAAGGGCGGCGTGCATCACATCTGGGGATGCGACCACTACAAGACGACGCTGAACGCCTTCAAATTCAAGCAGAACTACAAGAAGCGCACCGACTTGGTGAAGGACGCCATGATGACCGTGCCCTATGGCGACCGCGACGCGATGGTCAAGGCGATCGTGGACGCGATCAAGAAGGGCGGCCTGTTCGCCGTCGATGTCGATATCGTACCGACGAAGATCGGCGAGGCCTGCCATGTCTGGCTGCCGGCGGCGACGTCGGGCGAAGCGAACCTCACGTCCATGAACGGCGAGCGCCGCATGCGGCTCACCGAGAAGTACATGGACCCGCCGGGGCAGGCGATGCCCGACAGCCTGATCGCGGCACGCATCGCCAACAACATGGAGCGCGTGCTGCGCGAACAGGGCAAAGGCCAATACGCCGACCAGTTCAAGGGCTTCGACTGGAAGACCGAAGAAGACGCCTTCATGGACGGCTATCACAGCCACGAAAAGGGTGGCGAGTTTGTCACCTATGCCACGTCTGCGGCGATGGGTCAACCAACGGCTTCCAGGAGACCCGGCATCGACTGCGATCTTCAAGCGGACCGGCAGATCGATCGGCACCAAACGGTCTTTTGCCGACGGCAAATTCAACAGCAAGGACGGCAAGGCCAAATTCATGGAGACGCAGTGGCGCGGCCTTGCAGGCGCCCGGCAAAGAAGCCGAGAAGAAAAAATTCCCGTTCCTGATCAATAACGGCCGCGCCAACATCATCTGGCAGAGCGCCTATCTCGACCAGGACAACGAGTTCGTCATGGATCGGATGCCCTATCCCTACCTCCAGATGAACCCGAAAGACATGGACGAACTGAAGCTCAAGCAGGGCGATCTGGTCGAGATCTATAACGACAACGGCTCTACCCAGGCGATGGTCTATCCCACGCCGACTGCCAAGCCAAAGCAAACGTTCATGCTGTTCGCCCAAGCGACCGGCGTGCAGGGCAACGTGGTTTCACCCGGGGTGAACGAATTTATCATCCCTAACTACAAGCAGACCTGGGCTAACATCCGCAAGATCGCGGATGCGCCCGAGGGCGTGAAGCATCTCAGCTTCAAGTCGATTGAGTACACCAGCTGACGAGCACCCCTTCTCTCTCGACTTTCGCCGGGCAATTCCGTCGCCCGGCGATCTATCGGGCATCGAATCGATCAGGGCCCCGGGATGTCCCTTCGTGTCGCCAATCTCCTTACCCTAGGGGGCTTCTGTGCCCTCTACTTCGGCTTCATGGGTGTCTTGATGGCCATCAACGTCCCGGTCAGTTCCGAAGCGCGGCAACCGGCCATGCTGGTCCTCGGGGTGATTGCGTTGGCGGGCCTTGCAGTGATGTCGGTGGGCAGACTGGCGAAAGTCGACGACCGCAACGATGGCGGATACCCGCCCATCTGACGCATCGGGAATCGCTGATGTACTGCAATTAGGTGGCGTCGATCACTTCGCCATCCTCTTTGACGAAGCGGCCGATGTAGGGATTGGGCAGGAGATCGAGCACCGCTTCGGAGGGCCGACAGAGTTTGACGCCCTTTGGTGTCACAACTATTGGACGGTTGATGAGGATCGGGTGCGCGAGCATCCGGTCTATGAGCTGCTCATCGCTCCACTTGAGGTCGTCGAGACCGAGCTCCCTGTAGGGCATTCCCTTCTCGCGCAGCAGGGCGCGGACCGGGATGCCCATGGCGGCGATCAACTGCTTCAGTCGTTCGCGGCTAGGCGGCGTTTTCAGATACTCGATGACGGTCGGCTCCTCTCCACTCTGGCGGATGATGGCCAGCGTGTTGCGGGACGTGCCGCAGTCGGGATTGTGATAGATCGTGATGCTCATCGAGATGTC
This sequence comes from uncultured Alphaproteobacteria bacterium, assembly GCA_963811915.1. Lineage (GTDB taxonomy): Bacteria > Pseudomonadota > Alphaproteobacteria > Rhizobiales > Xanthobacteraceae > Bradyrhizobium. The sequence continues at coordinate 42,878 of CAWETC010000022.1, read as the reverse complement.
TCCGCGATTTTGACCGGGCCTCGCACTTCGGGACGGCCCAGCAGCCAGTTCATCAGCAACATCCCAACGAACGCGCCGCAAAGCTCGGCCAGTATGAACCCCGGGAGGTCAACCGGACGGATGCCCGAGAGGTTCTTCGAAAGGGCTTCGATGCACTGCGCGGGTCGTCGTTGTGAGTAGATAGCGCTGAGAGGAGAGAGAATCGCACCATGGCCTCGGCATTGACCGAACCGTCGGTCGCTACGCACAGCGCGGCGTCGGTTTCTCCGCGCCGAATTGCCTCGACGCCGAGCTGTATCGCTGTCGCGCCCGACGCGCAGGCCGTCGATACCGAGATGGGCGATCCCTTTGTGCCGAAGGTCTCGCAGAGATGGTCCGCAACTGAGCCGAACAGATAGCGGGCGTGGACCTGCGTGAACCGCCCGCCGCCGCTGGTCCGCAGCAGGACGTCGTAGTCTATGGAGCCCGCTTCGCCGGAGGCTCGTGCGATTTCTTCGCGTTGCGGCCACTCGACTTCGACCGGCGCCAGACCGAGAAACAACGGGCCTGGAAAGTCGCCCTTTCGTCCAATTCCCGATTGGCCGACGGCCTCTTCGATGACGATATCTGCCAGACGCTCGGCAAGCGTTGTCGAGGAGAATGGCTTCACCTCGACGAAGTCGATGGTGCCGGCGATACGCGTCTTCAGCCCATGGGTGGAGAAGCGCCGAATGGTGCTTATTCCAGACTCTCCGGCGGTAATTTTCGCCCAATTCTCAGTCTTGCCCTCACCAAGGGACGTGATCACTCCCATGCCGGTAACGACGACGAACGACGATTGTAGGCGTCACGCATTGTCGTCTTCGCGTTACGCAGTTTTGTGGGTACCAAGCCGGTTTCAAGCCGCATTGTCATAAGACGGCCTCGACGAGCGCCATTCCTTCGCCGCGCCAATGACCGACGCCCACGGCCACTATCTGGCCCGGCATCAGGTCGATTTTCATCTCTCGGCCGGATGTATCGTTTGGAGGGATCAACGCACCGCGGGATACACTCAATGAAGCAAGGGCTAATGCTAATGGGAATTGCGCTTCGCTGAGATGTCCGAAGGACGTGCCGATCGCGCGGACGGGGACATCCCCGTGTGCCGACAAGAAAGCTGCCTCTTCCTCGGTGGCAGCCGCGGCGCCTGTCGCTGTGGTGTAGATCGCAGTTGCATTCTCGGTGACCCCGAGGGATGTCCAGAGACCTCTCAGAGCATTTTCAACTCCGCCCGGGGCAGTTCGCGAGGAATGACCGGAGACGACGTTGACGAGCCGCGCAAACGGCTTGGCGCCCCGGCGCTCCGCATGCGGTCTCGAACTCAAGCACCAGGAACACACCACCCGACCCCAAAGCAAAGCCACCGCCATTACGCGACCAGACCGAGTGCGAAATCCTTCTTCAGATTGAAGCCGCCACATTCGTAGAGCATCAACATTTCCTTGCGCTCGCCGTTATGCGCGGCCCCGGTCAAGGCAATCTCGCTCTGTCCTGAGGCGATCTTCGCCCATGCAATCCGGACGGCGTCCATGCCGGCGGCTTCCTCGCCCATAAAGGTCCGTGACGATCCGGACACGCCGTGGACGATCGATATGTTGCCAGCGAGCAGATTGGATAGCTGCGCGAGGAACAGGTAGGGCGCAGGTCGTTCATCAGCCGTCCGTTGAGCGCCCCCGATCTTCCGTCCGCGCGCGCGGTCAAAATCGCGGCGTCGACATCGAGGTCGCGCTCGCCGCCGCCCGCAGCGACGATCATGTCGGTCCGAGCCAGGATTTCCTTGTCGTCCTTGATGCCCGCGGAATCCAGCGCAAGTCCGGCTGCGTAGGTGCCGATGCGCTGCCATGCTTCCATCTGGCGCTGGTCGCCCTTTTTCGGAATCTGATTGTCAAGATTAATTGGCGCCAAGGGATGGACCATCCACGGCGCATACTTTTCCTGATCGATGTTTACGCGGCCGCTGCGGAGAGCGTCCCAATTCGCTTCCAACCCGTCCCCCAGGGAGGAGACGAGCCCGATGCCGGTTATCCACGTCTCGCGTCGGTCTGCCGGAATCTCGCGACATTAGCGACGGGCGAGATCGCGGTTTCGCAGTCTTCCGCGGCGGATCGCCCACCGTTCGTGGCTATGGTGCATCACGCGATCGAGCGCCGGCCGTGAACCCAAGGTCTTCTCGGGGATGCAAGCGATTACGGCATTGCGGTCCTCAATGAATTGCTCATCGACGATCCATGTCCGCAGCTCCTCACCGGCGAGTTTGGCCGCGATCCGGTCAGGTATCGGATCAATGTCGTTTGCCACCATCACGTTCATCACGATCCGGCCGCCTGGTGCCAGACGGGCACGGATGGCATCGCAGGTCTCCGTATCAAACTCCTCCGTGAAACGGAATCCCGGTCCACCGACGTCGATCGCAATGCCGTCGTAGTATGCGCGATCATCGAACACGAACTTTCGAAAGTCCGAGACGATGCAGGGAACTTCGTGCGGCAGATCGAAATACCTGTGCGCGAGCACGAAACTGATCGGGTTAATATCGACAATGGTCAATCTCTTGCCGAGACGCGACAGCCGTGTCGCAAGATTTCCGCCGCCACAGCCCAGGACGAGGACTTGTTTGGACCGAGACAGGAGTTCATCCATGAGCTTGACGTAGGTGAACACGCTTTCGCCGTCTGGCGAGGCCTGGCTTTGTCTTATCCCTTCTTCGAAGTACACGCGTGTACCGTCCCAAGAACACTCGACGATATCGATCTGCCCATTCTTCCCTTGATAACGACCCAGCAATTTCACGACAGGCAACACCTAAAGAGCTTGGCATCAGAATACATGCATTAAACATCTCTTATCATGTAATTTGTAGATCGCCAACTCTTTCGGATATTGCTGATAATGTTTCCGCATCCTTCGAGAAAAATTCGGTACAAGTCTCAGGTCTCCTATCCCTTTGAAACGGCGCGAACCGGATGCTGATATATTTTGCATCTAAATTGATGCTTGAAACCATAATTCGGATGGTGTAGATACATTTGATGCGAATCGAACCGGAAGCCGCCATTTCATGATCACGGCCAACCAACTCAGGGCCGCCCGCGCACTCCTGAATATAGACCAGCGGCAGATGGCCGACCTGGCGGATCTTTCAGTCCCTACCATTCAGCGCATGGAAGCAAGCGACGGAGTTATCCGCGGGAACGTCGATTCTCTGATGAAATTGGTTTCTGCACTGGAGAATGCCGGGATCGAGTTGATCAATCCGGGAGGGCAGAGTTCGGCCGGTGGTCGCGGCGTTCGTCTCAGGGAGCACGTCACGAAGCCCAAAATGAAGAATATAAAGCAGCCCAAGCCTTCTTCGTCGCGGACCTTGGAACGCGCGCGATGAACCGTCGGGCTGTCGGAAAAATAGATTTCCCGATCGAAGATGACGAAGACGCTGAAGACAAGTGTACTCGCATGCGGCTTCTGGCGCCTTAAGGCGCCTAGATGGCATCTGGGTGCCCTATGGGTATCCGACGTGCGCGCGGGAAAGGTTTTCCGCATTGATCTGGACGGCAAGGTTACGATCGTTGCCGACGTGCCGAGTCGCCCCTTCGGTCTGGGTTTTTTGCCCGACGGTAATTTGTTGGTCGCCTCGATGACCCAGCGGCTGATCCTGAAATTCGGTGCCGAGAAGCAGGTGATCCATGCCGACTTGACCGATGCCGCATCAGGATATCTACGGGACCTGGCCGTCACTCGCGATGGAAACGCCTATGTGACGTCTTTCGACGCGGATGCCTCCGGACCCGACTGCTTCGCGTCGGGCACGGGTTCTTCTAGCAATGCCGGATGGCAATATTCGATCGGTCGCCGACAATATCGCGCATCCGAACAGGTTGGCTATCACAAGTACGCATGACCTGCTCGTCGCGGAAACGCTTGGCAATCGGCTTCTCGCCTTCAAGATCGATGGCGATGGAGCATTGCTGCATCGAAAGGTCTTCGCAAACTTCGAGGGGATGAGCCCGCTCGGCATCTGCGGTGACTCCGAAGGCGCCGTCTGGGCAGCCGCTGCCCGGCAGTCGCTTTTTGTCCGCGTGCAGCAGGGCGGGCGTGTCACCCATCGCGTTCACGTACCCGGCCGTCATGCGGTCGCGTGTCAGTTGGGCGGACAAGACGGTCGGACGCTTTTCTGCCTGACAATAGCCGCCAATCTTGACGACTATCCCAACCGTCAGCAAACGGCGCGCGTCGAGGCGACGGCGGTCGACGTGCCGGGAGCCGCGAGCTCCATGCGTTTCGCGCAGACCTGCTCGCATTAGTGTTTCGGATTGGCCTCGTCCGTCGCCACCCTCGAAGCGCAGAAAGCGGAAGATGGAACTCTCGGACAAGCAGATCTCGGAAAAAACGCCATCGCCTTATATCGCCGGCGTTCTGTGTCGATGTCCGCGCTGCGGCAAGGGAAAGTTGTTTGAGGGATTCTTGACCCTGAAATCCAAGTGCGACGTGTGCGGCCTAGACTTCAGCTTTGCCGACGCCGGGGATGGGCCTGCCATATTCGTCATCATGGTTGCGGGCGCCGTTGTCGTAGGAGCTGCTCTGGTGACTGAGGTTAAATATCAGCCTCCGTACTGGGTCCACGCAATGCTGTGGATCCCGTTGATCTTGATAGTCACGCTATGGCCGTTGCGAGGCCTGAAAAGTCTTTTGATCGCGTTGCAGTATCATCACAAGGCATCGCAGGGAAAACTTGTTCCGCGAGCCGAAGAATAAACCGCCTTAGCAGATCAGGCATCAATAGACGGCGACTCCCGCGCAGCATGCCATATATGCTCGGCCGCACGGGCGTTCGCGCACAAAATTCCGAGGCCGGCGAGCGCATCCGGCCACATCGTTCCTGACGCCCAGGTCAAAAAGGCGGCTAGAACGACGACTGTGTTCATGATCGCATGATTGCGAATGTCGGAGAGCGAGCCCACCAGATGCGCGAACATGCCGTTCTTGGGCACGACAAGACAGGCGATGTTCGCCAGTAGGAGCGCCGCGCTGGTTGCGGCCAGCGGCGTCGCGGACGGGATCGCGGCCCCGTAATAGTTCGCCGCAATCATCCAAAACAGAAAGTAGGCCGGAATGAGAATGATCGTTCTGGAGAATCGGGCGAATGCCTCCCGGCCCCGCATGCTCCAGTTGCGTCCAGACGACATCAAGATGCTCACACTCGCTGCTTCGAGAAAGGCGATGCTGTCAGCAAATAGCGACGCTGATCGAACCCCGATGGCCAATATGAATTCGAGGCAGACAAATAAAAGGCTGGCCGCAGCCAGAAGCGGAAAAGACCTTAAGACGCCTCCTTGCTTCACGTCCTTGTTTTTCGGTCATGTCGGGCGGACCTTAAGTTTGCCTGTTTAAGCCGCGACGCGCTTCGGAACGATACTACCAGGTGTCAACGCTCAAGCGAAATTTGGGAGACAGGCAAATGCAAAAACAGCGAATATGCTGCTACATTCCTTCTCGGAAACCACGACGCGACGAATTTTGTGCTTCCAGTCGCGTCATTCGAAACCCGGAGCTTTCGTTGCCCAGATTGCCGCGATGAAGATGGCCTTCGCACGCGGCAGAATAGCCAATGTCAGCGTCAACGCCGTCAGCGGCCAGACTGTTATGCTCACCCAAAGAGGCCAGCGAAAGGCGGTCTCGGCATATAACGCCGACGGCACGACCAAATGACCGACGACGAGGATTGTCAGACATGCCGGTCCGTCGGCGGCGTGAGTTTTGCCGTAGTGCTCGCCACAGGAGGCGCAGTTTTCCACCTGATGCAGATAGCTCCGGAAGAACTTCCCTCGACCGCATGCGGGACACTTTCCGGCTACGGCCCGAACGATTGCTGGCCAGCCAGATGCGCACAGGCAAATGTGGACTGCTTGCAGACATCCGAGTTATCCCGGTTTGAGGGCGATCGGGCAGCGAACCCGAGCACTGATCGGCCGAGGTGTGTTTTCGTTCCGTTGGAACCTACGCTGACATCGCGACCGCCATGACGTCCGCCTGGACGACGCTTTTGAACTTCGCAAAATTGTCCTGAAACATCTGCACAAGCTTGGCCGCAGCGACGTCGTACGCTTCCTTGTCGCTCCAAGTCTCCCGGGGCTTCAAAATACGGCTGTCGACGCCCTTGACCGATGCGGGTACCTGAAAGCCGAAATGCTGGTCGATGTAGAATTCGCCGTCGTTGAGCGTACCGTCGAGTGCGGCTGTCAGCAGAGTACGGGTCACCTTGATGGGCATCCGTTGTCCGACTCCGTATTTTCCCCCGGTCCAACCGGTGTTCACCAGCCAGCAGTTTACGTTGTGCTTTGCAATGAGCGAGCGCAGCAGATCGCCGTAGACCGAGGGCGGCCGAGGCATGAACGGGGCACCAAAACAGGTCGAAAAGGTGGCTTCGGGCTCGATCACGCCCTTTTCCGTTCCAGCGACCTTGGCGGTGTACCCCGACAGAAAGTGAAACATGGCTTCCGCCGCGGTCAGCTTGGCAATGGGTGGCATCACGCCGAAGGCGTCCGCAGTCAACATGACGAGATTTTTCGGATGTCCGGCGCGCCCAGTCTTTGAAGCGTTGGGAATGAAGTGCATCGGATATGCAGCGCGCGTATTCTCTGTCTTCGAGCCATCGTCGAAATCGCAGACGCGCGTGATCGGATCAAAGGCGACGTTTTCCAGGACCGTTCCGAAGCGCTGGGTGGTCGCATATATGGCCGGCTCGGCTTCGGCACTCAGCTTGATTGCCTTCGCGTAGCAACCGCCCTCGAAATTGAAGATGCCTTTGGGACCCCAACCGTGGTCGTCGTCACCGATCAGCGTACGCCCGGGATCGGCAGACAGAGTTGTTTTCCCGGTTCCGGACAGACCGAAGAAGATAGCCGCATCATCCTGCGGGCCGACATTTGCAGAACAATGCATCGGCATAACGTTTTGAGCGGGAAGAAAGTAATTCAGCGTCGTAAACACGGCCTTCTTGATCTCGCCGGCATACGAACTTCCTCCTATCAAGACGATCTTTCGCGAAAAATCGATCGCGATCACCGTATCGCTGCGAACGCCATGGCGCTTGGGATCCGCCTTGAAGGTCGGGCAGCAGTAGATCGTGAGCTCCGGCAGGAATGTCGCGAGTTCGCTGCGTTTTGGTCTGAGCAACAGAGTGCGGATGAAAAGCGAGTGCCAGGCAAGCGCAGTGAAGACGCGCGTACGCATGCCGAATTCCGGATCGGCGCCGGCGCGTAGATCCTGGGCATACAAGGTCTTGCCGGCGGAGTGAGCAATGAAGTCCTGGTACAGTCGCGCAAATTGCGCGGGGGTCATCTTGCCGTTGTTTTCCCACCAGATGGTCTGCTCCGTCTGGTCGTCACAGACGATATATTTGTCTTTTGGGCTGCGGCCGGTGTGCACGCCGGTTTCGGCGCACAGCGCGCCGCCGGACGTGACCTGTGCTTCACCGTCCTTGAGGGCGCATTCGTACAGTTCAGGTTCAAGGAAATTCCAGTTCACCCCTTTGAGATCTCTGAACCCGAATTTGTCTGCCCCGAATTCCGGGTTGCGTGTGCCTTGTTCTAACATTCGTTTCCTCCCTGGGCGCAGCTTAGGACATGCATGCTCTGTCGATGACGACAGGTTTGCTGTCGCGTAAAGGCCAACGCGGGCGCCGCAACGCCCAACCACAGCCGATGTTTTTGGAAAACTTCGCCATGTAGTGCCTATTGGCGGCCCGACGTAGCCTAGGCAGGCAGGCGATGAGGACATTTCGGTTTAGACGACCCGGATGGTCGAATATCCATGAAGTCATGTGACCTTCGGACAGGTCGCTGCCGATCATGTCAGGCGCCGCGTCGAAATCGGTCGCGACAAGCATGTTCAGGATGGCGCGTCCGCTGGATTTCAGCCGTGCCGTGATCGAATGACAGTTGCCGGATCAACTGCTCCTCGAAGCAAAATCCGGGCCCGCCGAGGTCGATCGCTATGCCGTCGAAACTACGCGTCTCGCCGAGATATTCCTTAAAATCTGCAACGAAGCAGGGAACTTCCTTCGGCTAGTCCGAAGAAGCGCTTGGCGAGGTCGAAGCTGACAGGGTTGTGGTCGACCACGATCTTGCCTTGGCGTGCCAGCATCGTCGCGAGGTTGCCTCCGCCACATCCGAGAAGCAGGATACTGTTCGCGTCGCTTAAGAACGCTTCCATCATCTTTACGTATGGCAAGCGACTCTCCCCGGACGCCGAGCTTTGGCTCTGGAAAATCTCGCCTTCGCAGTAGAAGCGGTCGCCGGTCTGCTCGCTTTCCCAGATCGCGATATCGCCCAGCTTGCCCTTGTATTGCCCGAGGATCTTCAAAGTTACTCTCGTTAATTCTGATGTATTTAACGTCAGTAACGATCTTCTATAGATGTATAGCTAACGATCATATTTGAGTCTAGTCACATCTCTGAAGGTCGCTGGTTCCAAGCGATGCGTTTGCTAACCCGTTACGCGATCAAAAATCAGTACGTGGCGTCGACGGCGGCGTGCGCGTTTGCTCCGAAACTGGCCACGCAGACGCTCATCAGTGCCGACCACAGTATGGGGGCAGCCGTGTGGAGGCCGAGATGCCAGTTCATTGAAACCAGGATGGCGGGAGGCGGTTGCAGGGCAAATGAAGCGCATCCGATGGACGCAAAAAAGAGACAGATGGCGAGCGTACCGGCTGGTCGATCAGGTTCGGAGGACGACATGAGGCGCGATGCGTGGCGGATTTGCGTGCTCGTCAACGTAACGTAGCGGTGCTTTGTCAGAGCCACCCCCGCAGCGAACACCACGTAGATGAATGGCAGCAGCGAGACCACTGAGAATGCCGGGTCGCGGCCAGACGCGTTGGAATCATCATCCTGATATTGTGCGAAAAGGATTACCAACGGCGTCATCACAAGGACTATTGCGGCTTGAACGCCCCCCGCGATAAAGCCGGCTTGGAATAGTCGAAGTCGTCCCCAGATTCTCAAGTGGGAGCGACACTTTTGGCCGTTTGATCGAGCAGAGAGAGCAGCCCCTGCAAGATCCTGGTGGGCGGCGGTGGACAACCAGGAATATGAAGATCGACGGGAACCACTTGCGAGACCCCCCCTACCACTGCATAGCTGCGGGCAAAGCAGCCGCCATCCCGGGCGCAGTCTCCGACGGCGACGACCCATTTCGGGTTGGGGGTCGCTTGATAGGTGCGCTCCAACGCGTCGCGCATGTTCTTCGTCACCGGTCCGGTTACCATCAACACATCAGCATGGCGCGGCGACGCAACGAACCGGAGACCGAAGCGCTCGACGTCGTAGTAGGCGTTGTTCAACGCGTGGATTTCAAGTTCGCATCCGTTGCAAGATCCAGCGTCGACCTCGCGTATCGAGAGACTTCGGCCGAGACGCCGCTGTGCGGCGCGACCGACGGCTGTGGCGAGCTCGGTCACCGCGGCGTCGTCCGGCGACGGCGCCTGTTCGGTGAAGGGCCGGCGAAACAGGCTTTCAAAAAGCAGCTTGCGCATCTGATGCTGTTCCTCAGAGATCGTGGCCCGAATAGGAGCAATTGAAGGATTTGTTGCAGAGCGGGAAGTCGGCGACGATATTGCCCTCGATCACGGCCTCTAGAAGCGGCCACTGAAACCACGACGGGTCGCGCAGGTGGCATCGTTCGACCTGACCATCCCGAAAGCGGAGCCAAACCAGGACGTCGCCGCGAAATCCCTCGACGATCGCCATGCCTTCCCGCGGCTCACGAAGTTGGCTCGCCTTTGCCCACAGTGGGCCCTCGCGAAGCCGGTCCAATATCTGGTCGATCAAGGAGAGGCTCTGCTTAACCTCACGCACACGGACCCAGACGCGCGCATTGACGTCACCCTCATTCAGGACGGGTACCTCAAAGCGTAAGTCTATCATACGGCGGATAGGCAAGGGTCCGGCGCGCGTCGAAGGATCGACCGGAGGCGCGGCCGACGTAGCCGCCGGCGGCATATTGTTTGGCCAATGCGGGTTTGAGCACGCCGGTATCGACGGTGCGATCCTGTAGCGATGCGGTGTTGTCATAGAGTTCGACGAGCGCAGGAAAGCGCAGACGGATATTATCCAGCGTCGCCAGGATGTTTCCTTTCCCTTCATCGCTGAGATCGCGGGTCACACCACCAGGCACGATGATATCCCGCATTAATCGATGGCCGAATGCGTGATCGGATGCGCGCAGCACGCTTTCTCGCAGCACGCTGCAAAGGGCGTGCATCAGCATAAAGGAGGCATCATTGCAGATTGCCCCGATATCGCCGAGATGGTTGGCAAGCCGCTCGAGTTCGGCGAGCAGCGCTCGGAGCCAAACCGCGCGATCGGGCACGACAAGTTCCAGGGCCGCCTCGGCCGCGCGCGAAAACGCATAGGCATAGGCGACGGTGCTGTCACCTGACACGCGTCCGGCAAGTTGGACGGCCCGTTGAAGATCGGCCCCGACCATCAACCCCTCGATGCCCTTGTGGGTATATCCCAACCGCTCCTCGAGCCGGACCACGGTTTCGCCGCTGGCGGTAAAGCGGAAATGCCCGGGCTCGATGATGCCCGCGTGGACGGGACCGACCGCGATGTGATGCAGGCTGTCGCCTTCCGCCGGTAGGAAGCGATAGGGCGCTGCGTTCGACAACGCGTCGATGCGGTCTCCCAATGGGAAGCGTACACCCCACCGATTGTGATCAAGCCAGGGACGGGTATCGGGCGAGCCTTCCGGTGTCAGGCCGAACAGGTCATGGGCGGCGCGCTCCAATCGGAGCGCTGGCGGGTGGTGCCTGCCGATCGAAGCATAACTGTGATCGGGGCAAGCCAGGCTGACGGTCGCGATTTCTGCGGTAGCTTCATCCATGATCGCCATATGTACTGTCGAGGGTTCGCCCCAAAGGCCGAGCAAGGCGAGACGTCCCTGCGCCAGCTCGTTTGCTACGAACTTCCAAAGGTGCGCACCGACCACGGCTCGCGGCCATGGCCTGCGTTGCCGGATCTCGCGGCCCTCCACAATGCGATCGATCAGCGATGGCATATCCTATTGATCTCCAAACTATCCGAGAAGGCGAGCCACATGTTGGAACCATGTGACGAACGGCGCTGGAAGATAGATTCCCGCGATCAGAACCAGTGAGAGATGGGCAAACATCGGCACATAGGAAGCCTCGGCTGACTTGGTGCTGCCGCGAGGCTCGCCGAATGCGACGCTTGTCATGCGCAACGTCAATGCGCCGAATGCCAGCAACAGCCCGAACACCAGTACGATCGCGAGCAGGGGCTGGCGTGCGAAGGTCGAGCTTACGACCAGGAATTCGCTCATGAAGATGCCGAGCGGCGGCAACCCGGCGATCGCGACGACGCCCACCACCAGGCCCCACCCAAGCGCCGGATGGGTCACCGTCAGGCCCCGGATCCTGTTGATCCTTTGCGTGCCCTTGATCTGCGAAATATGGCCGACGGCGTAGAAGATCGCCGACTTGGTCAGGCTGTGCATCACCATGTGCAAGAGCCCGGCAAAATTGGCGAGCGGGCCGCCCATCCCGAACGCAAAAACGATAATGCCCATGTGTTCGATCGAAGAGTAGGCGAACAGGCGTTTGATGTCGCGCCGGCGGTAGAGCATGAACGCTGCAAACACGACCGAAACCAGGCCCATCGTCACCATCAGGGGTCCGGGAGCAATTGCCGCCGGATTGGCGGCAAGCAATATCTTGAAGCGCAGTAACGCGTAGAGCGCGACATTCAGGAGCAGGCCCGACAGCACGGCCGATATCGGCGTAGGACCTTCGGCGTGCGCGTCGGGCAGCCAGGCGTGCAGCGGCGCGAGGCCGACCTTTGTCCCGTAGCCGAGAAACAGGAATACGAAAGCGACATTGAGAAGGGCAGGGTCGAAATTCGCAGCATGTTCGATCAGGAGCGTCCAGACCATGCCATCCTGGCCCTCGCCTACGATCGGGCGCGCAGCCATGTAGACCAAAATCGTGCCGAACAGGGCGAACGCTATTCCGACACTGCCCAGAATGAAATATTTCCATGCCGCTTCCAGAGCCGCGTGGGTACGATAGATGCCGACCATCAGCACCGTGGTGAGCGTCGCAATTTCCACCGCGACCCACATCAGGCCGATATTGTTCGACACGAAAGCGAGGTTCATGCCGAACATCATGGTCTGATACATGGCGTGGTAGAAACGCAGGTAAGCGGGCGTCAACCGGCCGGTTTCGAGTTCATGCGCGATGTAGCTCGCACTGAAGATGCTGGTCGTGAAACCCACGAAGGTGTTGAGCACGATGAAGACGATGTTGAGATCGTCGACCAGCACATACGGCCCAGGCGGCGGGCGTTCGATCACGAACAACGAGAGCGCCGCGAGAAATGTCGCGAGGCTCGCCACGACATTCAGCCGCGCCGTCAGCCGGTAGCCCGGCAATATGGCCAGCAACGCTGCCGAGCCGATCGGAATTAGCAGGACAGCGGCCACTGGGTCGAAGGAATGCGCATTCATCGCCGTTCGCCCCGGTAGTCGTCGAGTGCGGAGACATCAACAGAATCGAAGCGTTCACGGATCCGAAACAGGAAGATGCCGATGACGATGAAAGCGATCAGGATCGAGAAGGCCACGCTAATCTCGACGACGAGCGGCATGCCCTTGGCGCCGGTGGCCGCCAGCACCAGTCCGTTCTCTAGCGACATGAATCCCACGACCTGACTGACAGCATTGCGGCGCGTCACCATGACCAGAAGTCCGAGCAGCACGACCGACAAGGCGAAGGCGAGATCCTCGCGCGCCAGAGGATCGGCCTCGGCGGTCACCCGCAGCATCAGAACCATGGACAGGGCGACCAGTGCCATCCCCGCCAGCATGGTTGGACCGATACCGACGGCCGATTCGATGTCGCGATGAATCCCAAGCTGCTTGACGATGCGATGCAATGCCACGGGAATGACGATCGCCTTGAAGACAAGGGCGATTGCGGCCGTGATGTAGAGATGAGGTGCGTTCTGGATGAAGGCCTGCCAGGCGACGGAAAGGGCGAGCACCAGGGCATGCAGTGCAAAAACGTTGAGAAGCGAATATAGCCGGTCCTGATATAGCATCATGAAGCTGATCAGGACGAGTCCGCCGGCAAGCGTATGCGAGATGTCGAAGTCGAGGCTGTGCATCTGCATCAGAAGCTCTTTGACACGAACAGGAGGAGGGTGCCGAGCAGGCCCAGCATCAGGGCCGCACCGAGAAATTGCGGAACGCGAAAGACCCGCATTTTCGCCGTGGCGGTCTCGAACAGTGCGAGGAAAAAGCCGGCAGCCGCGAGCTTGACGAGGTAAGCGACTGCGCCGATGGCGTAGGCCAAGGGGCCGGTACCGAAGACTGCTATCTTCCAGGGTAGGAATACGCAGGCGATCAGCGAGATATAAAGCAATAGTTTGAGGAAGGCGCCAAATTCGATCATCGCGAGGTGACGACCCGAATATTCAAGAACCATCGCTTCGTGCACCATGGTCAGCTCCAGGTGCGTGGCCGGATTGTCGACCGGAATTCGCGCGTTCTCCGCGAGTGCCACCATGATGAGCGCGATCATCGCCATTCCTAGCGATACCCGTAAGCCGACATAGGACGAGGCCATGAAATTTGCGACCGTCGAAAGTTGGGTCGAGCCGGCAACCAGCGCGATGCAAAATACAAACAGCAGCATCGCCGGCTCCGCAAGCGCCGCAATCATGACTTCGCGGCTGGAGCCGATGCCGCCAAAACTGGTGCCGACGTCCATCCCGGCGAGCGCCAGAAAGAAGCGTGCGCTTCCCAACAGTGCGACGATCGCAATCAGATCCGCCGTCCAGTTGAAGAGGAGGCCGGTGGCGAAGGTCGGCACCAGGGCGGCGGCAACCCAGATCGCGGCAAAGGTCACATAGGGCGTCACGCGGAACAGCCACGAGGCATTGTCCGCCAGCACCACTTCCTTGCGGAGCAATCGCAGGAGATCCCGATACGGTTGAAAGACCGACGCTCCCTGGCGACGCACCAGGCGGGCCTTCATCTTGCGAACAAAGCCGGTCAGCAACGGCGCCAGCAGCAGCACCAGAAGCATCTGCACGCCTTGCACAAGAATGTCTGACATCACGACCATATCGCGAGGACCAGAAGCAGTGTGACGAGGGTCGCAAAAACCAGACTGAGATACCGCCGGATGGTCAGGAACTGCAGGCGATTGAGTTTATCGGCAGACAAGCCAACGGACGCCTGCTATCGGCGCATACATTCCCTCCCAGATCAGATCATGCAATTCGATCCTGAGCCGCGCCGGCCTTATATCTCCGGGGGCCGGCATCTCGACATGATCGCGAGCGTGGAACACGAGCGTGCCGAACACGCGACGGATCGGTTGAGCGAAGCTTTCACCGCGAATATTGAGCGGCGGGGATCGGATCGGAAAAGCCACAACCCCAGGCCGGCCCCCGCCGCAGGGCATGAGAGGCGAAGCGGTGAATAAAGAAGACGGCGAGGGAGGCGGATATCGTGATGAATACCATCACCAGCAATCCGTTGTATGAACTGCGGCTCTCCGCAATCGGTACGATCGAAAGCCAGGCTTCGTTGGCCTGGATCGGCATGCGGCCACCGAGGATCTCAGTCGTAATCGGGCGAAAGCGCGTCGATCACCAGTCCCGGCAGGATTCCGGCCAGCAAGCAAAGCGCGGCGAGGATGAACATTGCGATGAGCGAGTATCGGTCGACTTCGCCGTGCAGTTTCCGCCACGACGCTGCGCGGCCGTCCGAGAAAGGTCACGCCGTATGCCTTGACGAAACATGCCGCCGCCAACGCGGCAGCCAAGGCCAATAGCGCGCCGACCGCAGGCACCATGATCTTCAGCGCCCACTGCGGTAACTCCGGACTTTGCAGCACGGCCTGGAACATGAGCCATTCCGAGACGAAGCCGTTGAAGGGCGGAAGCGCCGAGATCGCGACACAGCCGACGAGAACGGCGAAGCTAGTAAAAGGCATGCGATGGATGAGGCCCCCCAATTTTTCCATGTCCCGCTCGCCCGTCGCGGTCAGGACGGCGCCGGCGCCGAAGAAAAGCAGACTCTTGAAGAAGGAGTGATTGAGAACGTGAAACAAGCCGCGGTGAAGGCGAGAGCCGCCAGTAGTTTCAGCCCGTTGGCCTGGAAGGCCAATGCAAGGCCGAGGCTTGCGAAGATGACGCCGACATTTTCGATCGTGCTGTAGGCGAGCAGGCGCTTGAGATCCTTTTCCATCATGGCGTACAAAATCCCCATAACAGCGGTGATGCCGCCAAGGAAGAGGACGATCACACTTGCCGGCCAGGTCGGCGGTCCCAGCAGATCGAACACGACGCGAATGAAGCCGTAGATCGCGACCTTGGTCATGACGCCGCTCATCAGCGCCGAAACGTGGCTGGGAGCCGCGGGATGGGCAAGCGGCAGCCAGACATGTAACGGCACCAGGCCGGCCTTCGAACCGGCTCCGAGCAACATCAGGATCAACACCAACGCGGCCACGTAGGGCGTATGTTGCGCCGCGCGTATGGCTGCAAATCCGTAATCTCCCGCCGGTCCCGCCAACAGGCCGAAGGCCAGCAGCAATGCGAGCGTGCCGAAGCTCGCCATCACCAGATAGACGTAGCCAGCCTTGGCGTTGCCCGCTTCACGGTGGTGCGCCATGACCAGCGCCCAGGAAACCAGCGACATGAATTCCCAGCAAAGCAGATAGGAAAACGCGTCATCCGCCAGCACCACGAGATTCATCCCTGCCAGAAAGGCGGGGAAGAAGGGCAGCACGCGCTGCGCCGCCTCTTCGTGATGACCGTAGCCGAGACCATAAAGGCTTGCCGATGCCCCTCCGAGATTGACGACGACGAGAAAAAACGAAGCCAGCCTGTCGAGGCGGAAATGGGCGCCAAGCCATGGCAATCCGATCGGGAGGGTCAGATCGGTGGCGTTCGCCGTATCGCCAAGCAACCAGTGGATGGACCCAATCAACGCAATCGCAGACGCGACCAACGTCGCGCTATAGATGATGGCCGTGGCGATCTTTGAGCGGCTCAGAACAATCGCCAGAACTGCCGATCCAAGCAATCCGGCAACACACAGCATTTGCAAAACGACAGCCGACATTACGTGCGCGCCTTCGTTCCGCTTGATGCTTTGTTTTCTATCCGATTATCCAAATAGATTTTTGCCGATCCGGAATTGATTTTCAGCCGCACCCCGCGTCCCTCGGCGCTACTGACAGCCCCTTCGTCTATCAACTCAATGCCGGCGGCGTCGAGAGCTGTAATCAGCTTCACCAGCGAATTGACATTGCCCCGAACCATTGCCTCACTCGCCTCCATACGCTGGATCGTTGGCACCGAAAGTCCGGACAGTTCTGCGAGCCGGCGCTGATCGATGCCGAGGAGCACCCTGGCCGCCCGCAATTGAGCCGCTGTGATCATCGGATGGCCCCACTACCCAGATTCGAACGAATACCAAACATCATCCTTGCATCCTAACTAGTCATGTTATAATGTCAATAAGTGATATCTAAAACATCTAATCTAAACGAAATACCCCCGCGAATTGTCGGCATCCAATCCCAGTGCGTCGAGGGACAACATGAGTTCGACACCCGCGTACAAATTCATCGACCATATGTTTGATGTGGTCGTCGTCGGTGCGGGCGGTGCCGGTTTGCGTGCCACCCAGGGCGCCGTCGAGGCGGGCTTGACGACTGCCTGTATCACAAAGGTGTTTCCGACGCGCAGCCATACTGTCGCCGCCCAGGGTGGCATCGCAGCCAGTCTCGGCAACATTGGCGAAGACAGTTGGCAATGGCATATGTACGACACGGTCAAAGGGTCCGACTGGCTCGGCGACCAAGATGCCATCGAATATATGTGCCGGCAGGCTATCCCCACCGTCATCGAACTGGAACATGCGGGGATGCCCTTCTCCCGCACTCACGATGGAAAGATCTATCAGAGGCCGTTCGGTGGTCACATGAGCGACTTCGGCAAAAATCCGGTCCCCCGCGCATGCGCCGCGGCGGATCGAACGGGACATGCTTTGATTCACACGCTCTATGGGCAAGCCCTGCGCGTCGGAGCCGAATTTTTCATCGAGTATTTCGTCCTCGACCTCATCATGGCGGATGACGAGTGCCGCGGCGTCATTGCCTGGTCGCTGATCGATGGCACGCTCCATCGCTTCCGCGCACAAACCGTCATCCTGGCGACGGGTGGTTACGGCAGGATCTATTTTTCTTGCACGTCTGCGCACACCTGCACCGGCGACGGGGGCGGTTTGGTCTTGCGCGCTGGCCTCCCATTGCAGGACATGGAATTCATGCAGTTTCATCCGACCGGAACCTATGGGGCAGGCTGCCTGATCACGGAAGGTGCGCGCGGAGAAGGCGGCTTTCTGGTGAATTCCGAGGGCGAACGCTTTATGGAACGATACGCGCCTTCCGCGCGTGATCTCGCGTCACGCGACGTCGTCTCTCGCGCCATGACGGTGGAAATCCGCGAAGGGCGCGGCGTCGGTCCGAAAAAAGATCACATCTACCTGCATCTTGATCACCTGGACCCACTGATGCTGCATGAACGGCTGCCGGGCATATCCGAATCAGCGCGCGTTTTCTCCGGCGTTGACGTCACGCGACAACCGATCCCGGTGCTACCGACCGCCCACTACTGCATGGGCGGCATCCCCACGAACTATCATGGGGAGGCGATCCAGCCTTCCAATGGCAATCCTGACACGATTGTGCCCGGCTTGATGGCTGTCGGGGAAGCCGCCTGCGTTTCTGTGCATGGAGCGAACAGGCTTGGTTGCAACTCACTTCTCGATATCGTTGTCTTCGGGCGAGCCGCTGCGCTGCGCTGCGCCGAAAAATTGACCGCGAAAGCGGCGCAGCCCGAGTTGCCACCCAATGCCGGAGAAGCGACGTTGGCCAGGTTCGACAGGCTGCGCAACGCGAAGGGCGGAACGCCCACCCCGACTCTCCGGCTTCGGATGCAGCGCGTGATGCAAACCTACGCAACCGTTTTTCGAACGGGAAGCATTCTGCAGGAGGGCAAAGGAGCTTTGCGCCAGGTCTGGAACGGTTTGTCCGACATCGCCGTGTCGGACCGATCGATGATCTGGAATTCTGATTTGGTCGAAACCCTCGAATTCGAGAATCTCCTTCTCCAGGCGACAGCTCTAATGGATTCGGCCACCGCCCGCACCGAGAGCCGCGGGGCTCACGCGCGCGAGGATTTCTCAAAGCGGGATGACCAAAACTGGATGAAACATACACTTGCCTGGGTGGATCCAAATGGGGCCGTCCGCTTGGATTATCGGCCCGTGCATACCTACACCCTGAGCAAGGATATTCAGTACATCGAGCCGACGGCCCGCGTGTACTGAACCTGTGTGTACCGAAAATTCGATTCCGGCGTAGACCTAGCAAGTAGACGGCGTAAGCTCGCATCCTGATGACCGATCTGTTTAAGCTAATCCTCGGTATCCTGGCTTCGCGTTTCAAGGCGAGGGCAACGCTGGAAGCGGAAAACCTGGTCCTGCGGCAGCAGGTCAATGTGCTTCGCCGGCGAACGCCGAAGCGACCGCATCTCAACAATACGGATCGTTTTCTATTTGTTTGGCTCTATCGCTGGTTTCCGTCCATCCTTGAGGCGGTTGCGATCGTCAGGCCGGAGACCATCATTCGCTGGCACCGTGCTGGGTTTCGGGCGTATTGGCGCTGGCGATCCCGCAACCGTGTTGGCAGACCGAAGGTTTCGGCTGAACTGCGCACGCTCATTGGCGAGATGAGCCGTGCGAACGCACTTTGGGGCGCGCCGCGTATTCATGGTGAGTTGCTCAAGCTCGGCTTCGAGGTCGCCCAGTCGACGGTCGCTCGGTACATGTGCCGCCACTCGCGGCCGCCGTCTCAGGGCTGGCGGACGTTTCTCAGCAATCACGCCGACGGCATCGCGGCGATCGACCTCTTTGTCCTGCCGACGATCGCATTCCAAATTCTGTATTGTCTTGTCATTGTGCGCCACGGGCGACGGCTTTGGGTGTCGTTTGGCGTGACGGCAAACCCAACCGCGGAGTGGATCTCGCGCCAAGTCACCGAGGCGTTCCCGTGGGACCACGCGCCGCGATATCTTATTCGGGATCGCGACACCTCGTATGGTCCAGTCTTCTTGCAGCGGATCCGTGCAATGGGCATTCGGGACCATCCGATCGCACCCCGATCGCCCTGGCAAAATGCTTACGTTGAGCGACTCATCGGCTCGATCCGCCGCGAATGTCTCGACCACATGATCGTGTTTGGCGAAGCGCACCTGCGCCGGATCCTACGCGGATATGCCGCCTATTATAATGTGTCGAGGACCCATCGATCTCTGAACAAGGACGCCCCTCTCCATCGCGCGATTGAGCGCCTCGGCGCCGTCGTCTCACGACCTGTCCTTGGCGGCCTTCACTATCAATATGGCAGAGTTCTAATTTTCGGCACACACAACGATCGTCAAGGCAACGAGCTTTTCCATCGTGCCTATTTCCCCTTCGCCTTCAGCCCATCTGCAATTGTTCCGGCCTGATTTTTCTCAAAATTACCTGCAGCTGTTTGGCACGTGAACGGACGGCAGTATCGGTCCGGTTCATCCGGATGCCGATCGCCCTCGAGCTGAGGCCCGTGAGCGCCAACCTCCGCAGTTTATCATCGTCGGACTGCGTCCATGGTCGAGAGAGAAGCGCAGTCTCTATCATTTCCACCCGAGTCTCCGATTGGCGTCGAGCGCGGCGGTGCTGAAAGCAGACGCGCGTGGCGGCGCGGCTCACTTCATACTGGAAAGCAACACGTGAACGCGCGAAAACCGCGCGTATGAGTTTGGCAACGCATCAATTCCGCCGCTGCCGGCGACGGAGTGATCGGCTTCTGCCTGATTGATCGGGAAGTATTTGTCTTTCAGATAGACGGCTCCGATCGAGAGGATGATCCCCAGCGCAACTGCTGTCGGAACGACGAATTTCAAAGTGATCGCTTTGTGGGTCATCGCGGATACTCGCTTTGTCGCCCTCAATCGCCAAACAGCTTCCCAAAGTCGTGCGAATGGCGATGGGCATAACTGTGTTCCGAATAAGGATAGAGCTGATTTTACGCCGGTGTTGCAATCTGATCACAACATCGCGGTCGGGCTGGGGCTCTCCGCCCAATGTCGGGCGTGCCGCGTATCTCAAGGCCGCGGAGCTCGTTAGCTTCCCGCAAATCCTGGACTCACCAGCGGCCTTCCTAGAGCCGTGCAGAGGCAGTCGGTCGCCGGCCCTTAGGCCGTGCGATAAGCATCGACTGCATGGGCTAAAAAGATGCAAACGCAAAACAGACCCAGGACCACCGTGACCGCTTCAATCGTTTTCCGCACCCTTACTTACGCTACAGGACAGGTGTGATAGCCCTCGATTGATTTAAGATCGCTTCGTCCGGCCTAAGCAATGATCGCGAGTAGGGGACGACGCGCAACTTCACGCGGAAGTCGAAGTCGTCGACAAATAACGTGTGTTGGCCCGATGGTCGCGAAGTCGATCTGGCAAGCATCGCGTCTAATGTTGTGACGGTCGGCTAAAATCGGTTTGGATTACGAACCTAATTCCAGCCCGCCGGTCCACGCCCGGCGGGTTTTTCCAATTTCGATATCATTTTCACCGAAGCGAATCTGGCCACAGGACGCCTGCCTCAATTGAGAACCGGCCCCGAGGGGAACTCAGTAGCCTTCCGCGAATTTGATGGTTGAGACAGGCCACTTCCCGTCGTGGCCCCTGATCGAGATTCGAAGGCCGTGCGTTTCGTCAAGCCAAACGCTCTCGACCGTACCGGCCTTGCCATCGGTGAGGATCGCGGCGTTGCCGACAACTCAGTCTCGGTCCAATGTCAACGGGCAAGCGGTGGACCGTATCGTTTGCGAAGGTGTTGTTGTCGATCCGCCGGTCAAGCGTAATACCGCGGCTGCGGTTCGCCAATTACAGTCACCGCCCCTGTGAAGTTCACCCCGCGCCGTTGGCCTGACACACTGGGTTGGACTTGGTGATCGACTTCAACAGCGAGAGCAGATGATCAGAACAGCAATAGCCGTGCCCGCGGCGCTGATACTGGCGCCAGCGTCCGCCGCCGCAGCCGACAACCTGGCAGGGCAGGCCAGCGTCATCGATGGCGACACGCTGGAGATACACGGCACCTGCATCCGGCTATGGGGTATCGACGCTCCGGAAAGCGGTCAGCTTTGCCGAGGCGACGATAGCCTCCAGTATCGGTGCGGGGCCAAGGCGGCGAACGAACTGGATGCTTTCATTGCAAGGCGGCCGGTGAACTGTCTGCCGATCTCGCTGGACCGATACGGTCGCACAGTGGCGGCGTGCTCGGTCGGCGGCGCAGACCTCGGTGATTGGCTCGTGCGCAATGGTCTCGCTTTGGACTGGCCGCAGTATTCAAAACGAAAGTACGATGATGTGCAGCGTGAAGCTGAACAAGCCGGGCGAGGGATGTGGGCAGGGAGCTATGTCGAGCCCTGGCTTTTCCGCGTCTGTATCCGGCGAGGCGGGAAACCGGGTGACTGTTCGGACGACGCGAACGCTCATCCTTGAGAATAAAACGCAGGGGCGATCGAATGTGCAACCTCTATAGCATCACCACGAACCAAGCCGCGATCATCGCGCTATTCCGCGTGATCAACCACCACGTTGGCAACCTGCCGCCGATGCCCGGCGTATTCCCCGACTACCCGGCTCCGGTGGTGCGCGATGATGGTGGCGGGCGCGAGATGGTGACCATGCGATGGGGAATGCCACCACCGCCACGGGCCGGTGGATACCCGGTTACGAACATCAGGAATACGTCGTCGCCGCACTGGAGAGGATGGTTGAAGCCGGAAAGCCGGTGTCTTGTCCCAGCAAACAGTTTCGCCGAGTACGCGCCAGAGCCCGACCCAGTCACCGGCAAGAAAGACGTGTGGTTCGCGCTCGATGAGGACAGGCCCTTGTTCGCCTTTGCCGGGACCTGGACCGAGTTCAAGGGCGACTGACCGGATGGGGCGCCCCGCCTGCCCATGCGGGTGCTGCCGCCGTTCTGGATGTGCGCCTTGGATCAGTTCACCGATCCCGCGCGAGCGGCGGTTTCGGCGGCACTATCTTGCTTTGCGGCAGCGGGCCGCTTTGGCGCATCTACATGGAAATGCTCGGGACTGTGCGGCGGCAGTCCATCTAGGCACAGCCGCTTTGCCTTGCTGCGTATCGCCCAGCGCGGGCGGTGCAACCGTTTGACAATTTGCGACACCGAGTGTGTTGGCCACAAGGTGATAAGCTCGTGGAGTTCCTCGTCGGTCCAGCGGGACATTTTGGGGCTGCCTCGGTCATGGCAGCCCCAGCGCCTTGTTCTGTGCCAACCGAACCGAAAACCTTATCTGAGTTGATGACGTGATGGAATCGCCTAAGCTGGCGGAATGATCGGGCTGCTCTGTTTCGTTCTGGCCATCCTGGCCTCGCCATTCAAGTCGAAGTTGCGGCTTGAGGCTGAGAACGCGGTGCTTCGACATCAGTTGAACGTCTTGAGGCGTAGGCTGCATGGTCGGGTCCGGCTTACGAACCATGATCGCTGGTTTTTTATCCAACTGTATCGCTGGTTTCCATCAATCCTGCAGGTTCTCACAATCGTCCGGCCCGAGACGCTCGTGCGTTGGCACGGGCCGGCTTTCGCTGCTACTGGCGGTGGAAGTCGCGCCCACAGGGAGGGCGACCGCAGATCGACACCGAGCTGCGCGCGTTGATCCGGCGGATGAGCATGGAGAATCCGCTTTGGGGTGCGCCACGCATTCACGGCGAACTGCTCAAGCTCGGGTTTGAGATCGCGCAGTCGAGCGTCGCCAAGTACATGGTCAAACGACGCGTCGCCGCCCAGCCAGGGATGGCGGACCTTCTTGCATAACCACGCGCCGGACATTGCTGCCATGGACTTGTTCGTTGTTCCAACTGTCGGTTTCGACCTGCTCTATGCCTTCGTCATCATTCGGCTGGACCGCAGAGACCTCGTCTGGATCAACGTCACAGCCAACCCGACGGCAGAATGGCTTGCTCGTCAAATAACCGAGGCATTTCCCTGGGATGAGGCTCCGCGCTATCTCATCCGCGATCGCGACCGGATCTATGGTTGCGTTGTCGCGCGCCGATTGCGCGCCATGGGCATCCGGGACAAGCCTACCGCACCAGCCTCGCCTTGGCAGAACGGCTTGCCGAACGGCTGATCGGATCGATCCGGCGTGAGTGTTTGGATCATATCGTCGTTTTGGGTGAGGCGCATCTACGTCGGATCCTGCGATCCTACGCACTTGTCAGAACGCATCGGTCATTGGACAAAGATGCGCCGGTCTCTCGCCCGGTTCAGCGAACCGGAGTGGATCAGTTCACACCCGATACTTGGTGGACTTCACCATCACTACGTCCGGTTTTAGTCCCATGGGAGGTGGATAGCGACCGACGCTCTGGCAGAGTGAGGCCGCAAACCCTTAACCTGGAGACGGCCATGCAAGTTATAGCTGATCGACCTGAAGGACCGAGCGCTATCCGTACCAATCTTGGCGCAATTTTCGCTTCTTTGGAACTCAGTCACTCAACCTGGCTGATCACCTCGCTGTCGCCTGGCAGCGGCGAGAAAATGTCCAAGCACGTGGTGCACGGCGGCGATATCGCTGGGCTGCTGCAGCGCTTCGCTCAACTTCGAGAGAAAGCTGTAGCGCAGACAGGGCCGCAACTTTCCGATCATCGTCATTCATGAAGCCGGCCTCGACGGTTTCTGGATCGACCGCGTGTTGAAGAATGAAGGGATCGAAAACCACATCATCGATCCAGCCTCAGTTGCGACATCCCGTCGGCGCCACCGGCCGAAGCCTCGACAAGATCGACGGTGAGGCGCTGGTTCGCACGCTGCTGGCGTACAAGCGCGGCGAACCCCGAGTGTGCGCAATGGTCAAGGCGCGAACTTCCGAGGAAGAGGATCGTCGCCGTTTGTGCCGCGAGCGCAAAGTGCTGATCACCGAGCGAGTCCAGGCACGTCAATCGTATTAAAGGATTGCTATTCTCTCAAGGCGTGTCCGGGTACGAACCGCTTCGTCGTAACCGTCGGCGACAGCTCTACGAACTGAGGACGGGCGATGGCCGCCCCTTGCCAGCGCATCTCAAGCCTCAGATCAGCCGTGAGCTCGATCGGCTCGAATTTCTGCTCGATCAGATCAAGGCGGTGGAGACAGAGCGGGACGCGTTGCTCGCCGCGCAACCGAATTGTGACGCCGCCGCCCGCAGCCATGTTGCTCGCCATCAAGGGCATCGGGCCTGACTTCGCCGCCATTCTTTGGTCCGAAGGATTATACCGGCACTTCGATAATCAACGCCAAATCGCTTCTTATGCAGGCTTGGCGCCCACCCCCTGGCAGAGCGGATCTATCGATCGCGAACAAGGTGTTTCTAAAGCAGGCAATTCACGATTGCGAACCACCCTCATCCAGCTCGCCTGGCTATGGCTGCGTCATCAGCCGCAATCGGCGCTTGCCTTGTGGTTTAAAGAACGAGTCCTGCGTAATGGCGGCCGTTTCAAGAAGTCCGACCATCGTCGCGTTCGCGCGAAAACTGCTCGTCGCGCTCTGGAAATATGTCACCGCCGGCGTCGTCATAGAGGGAGCCATAATGAAAGCCCCCTGACTGTCCCGCACGCTAACCGAATTCTCGTAATCTTCCAGGACCGTTTAGTCTTGGCGGATCCAGGTGGACGAACCGCTCCAAATCCATGGCTTTAAAAGCCGCAGCTCCAGAATGGTCTCGTTCTCCTGAGCCTCGCCCGCCGCAAGCGGGATATTGGTGCAGCCGCTTAGTGCGGCGACCGTATGTGAGGTTGATCTGGCGAGGAACAACCAGATCACGCAAATCGGGCTTGGACCTTGGATGCCGAAAATAGACACCGAAGATCTTACTCATGCACTAATGATTTTTTTGCTCCTTTGAAACTAGGAAATCCCCATGTGAGGTTTTTGGTACACACAGGAATTGCCCATGCCGCAAACCGCCGCGCCAAATCCACAGGCCGACGCCGACCGGCTTGAAGCGGCGACGGATCAGGCCATCGAGGCTTGCGGCGGTGACGCGCGCGATGCGGTCAAAGCGCTGATCGTGGCGAATGAATTTTTGGAAGCGGAATTGAGAGAGCTGCAAGCCGCCGTCTCTCATGGCTATGCGCGAGGCAAGTTTGAACCCGTGCCGCGCGACCGCAGAGATTGGTATGATTGAGTAGGTGGGCCATGGCAGGAATTGCATAGTTCGTGGCGTTGCCGTTCGATGTTGCGGACAGCAGGGTCGTTGTTGGTGAGCCTATAGAATGTCCAAGCCCCGCAGCCGCGATAGAGCGTGCGCAAGGTCTTTGGAAAGTTTTGGGCCATACAGGCGCGGTCGCGTTCAGTCGCACTGGTGATCCAGCCACCGGCGATTTCCACGGTGCGACAGTGTTGCGAAAGTTCGGCGTCGTGCCGGATGATTTGAGCGTGCTTTGACCGTTCTCAGGCTCTTCAGGATTCGCCAGCGCGCCGTCGTTGTTTTCGGACGACGTGCCCAACGTACTGGCGCGCGACCGCATCAATCACAGACGATACCAATTCATTTGGTCCGGCCGGGTCGCGGCGCTTTGCTTCACTAATATATTCTAGGGCCTGGTCTTGCAATTTGAGCAAGTCCTCGTCACCGGAGATTGGCGTTTCCGATTGAAGCCCTGCGCATGCGCGTGCAGTTTCGTTTCGTGAGGGCATGAAAGCCTCCAGACTGATGTTTTATTTGATCTGAAGGTCCCCGGCGCGACTAGCTTTCAAAGGCGACAACGATAACGCCTGGTGTCATTCGGGATGCTGGTCTAATCCCCGATCATCAGATCGTTTGGATAACCATCTCGCTTGTGCCCTGTTCCCGACATTCATTCAGCAAGCCTGTTCCGAAAGTGGAACCGTCGATTTCCCGATGGGTGAAGTTGTTTGTGGTTAGTCGCATTCAGCCGCACTGGCGATCAGGCTACCGGTGATTTCTACGATGCGACGGTGTTGCGAAAGTTCGGCGATGTGCCGGACGATTTGAGTGCGTTGTGACGATTGGCCAGGACGCAAAGCGCCGGATCGGCATCATTATTAACGGTTGCTCTATATCGTGCAGGTCGTCGTGGAGCTGTTTCCCGTACCGCGACTATTGGTGATGCATGCAAGCTATCGATATTACTGATCCGATAGAGGCCCGACGTTGCCGCAACGCCCAATATCGGGCCAGAAGGCAACCGTGATGTTAAACGGATTGGCGGTCACCGGGATGGTCCGTTCGGTTAAGGAGCATCAATCCAGCAATCCCATGCGCTGGACCGTCACGGTGGTCCCCAAACAGGGAATGGCAAGCCCACCACTGAGGTGCCGCTCAGGCAAGCAGTGTCTGTAATCCGAGAGTGGCCGGCGCTTCGCTCTGGCAACGCTTGCCGCGCACCGTGGCGACGGCTTGGCAGCGATCAACCATGAAGCACGCCGGCATCGGCATCGTCATAAAACGTGAGCCGGTGCAGCGTGCGGGAATGAGCCTCACAAACTCGACGGCCTTTGCGATCGGTGCCTGCTTCACGCGTGCATCGGTACGGTGGCAAGTCACCATCGTATTGCGGCAAGGCCATTGCCTCGCACCTGCCGTTGAGCGTGTCGGCTAGGCCAGTCTCGGAGCTGATTTTGAATGGTGGTGTCATTTGGGTTAGCGCTTTGGCGGGCTGACGGTTCCCGGTCAAGGGCGAAGCCAGTGCAAATCGCCAGAAATGACGCCGCCAGCGCCTCACCCGTGAGCTGGCCCGGAGGTGGCTGGCACATGGGAGCCGGGTAGTGGGTCAGTTTGATTGTGGCAGAGTTCCTGGGTGGAAAGTCGACGGTCCGAAGCGCATATTCCCAGGATGGCGACAATTGTGCAATGCAATTGCGGCGCCGAGTACCGACGCACTGAAGAGAAGTTCTTGGTACCGCATACGGGTGACGCGGTCTGCACGGTCTGCGGAGCTGCTCTAGAATCGTGGCGGGAAAGCACCCACGTTCCCACGTACGAACTTATTGAACGTCCAGTGAGAAAGCCGGAATGACACTAGCCCAGTGCGCCTAATTTGATTCCGGCAGAAAGTTATATTGAAAGTTCTGGCACTTCTCAGGATTACGGCGCACACTTTGTCATCACCGCCCGGTCTCGTGGCAGTTAACGGTGATGAGAACGCCGGTCGCGCTCCCGCCAATCCTCAAATGGATGGAGCAGCGTATGCCAGAGCGTCGCCGTTTCACACAAACCACCTCCCTTGAAGAAAGCCTTGCCAAGGAAGCAACGCGGTTACGCAAGCAGGCTCAAGGTACCCCGCCGGGCGTTGAGCGCGACCTCCTGGTTCGCAAAGCCCGCCGAGCCGAGACAGCGTCTCATATGACGAAGTGGCCAGCCTCGGGCTACAGGCACCAAGATAAGTTCAATTAGCAATGGCTATCTATCGCCTATTAAAGAACTCAGCCTTGGAGCCGAAAGAGATTAGCCGCATCACAGAGGCATACGAGCAAGCGTTGCATACCCTCTGCGTCAAGGATCGCGACGACCCTCTAACGGAAATGATCGCGAAGCAGATCATCAAGATCGCGCAAGCTGGTGTCCATGACGCGGCGCAGCTTTCGGCTCTGGCGGTCGCAGAACTACGCATCCGGTAAGGCCGCCTCTGGTGGCGGCCTCCCTAGGGTCCACGCCCGAGGAGCAACAACATGACCCCAGACATCCCCGAGGAATTTTCCACCAGGTTTATCGACTGGAGTCCCTTCGTGATCATGGGCAACACAATGCCGCCCCTAGATCCTGATGAAGACGAAGTGGACGAGGACGACGACGACGACGACGAGGAAGATCAGGAGGACCGCGCCGACGAACCGCCGGTCGTGCGCGAGCCGGACGAAGACTAGAGCATGTACGATGGAGGCGCTTTGTCCACAGCGCCAACGTCGAGCATTATCAACGGCGGATCGCTGCGAGCGAGTGTGATCCGTCGCGAGATGAAGATCGGCACTGTTGACGCTGCTTGCCGAGGAAGTGGCCAAGGACAAAAAGCCGTGCAGCTAGTTTGCCTGCCTCCGCAGGGGTCGCCCCCTCTGATGCATAGGGCGGGGTCCGGATAGCTGCATCAATTCATCTCAATGTCAGCGCCGATGAATGTTTTTTGCGCGTGCGCCAGTTGCGGCCCGACATTCTCTGTCTCGATAGCACGCGGCCTCGAAATGCCAGCGGCATTGGTTGTCCGCGCCGGCGAGATGATCGCATAGAGATGCTGTTTGCTGCGGTGCATGAGTCTCTTGTTGTCGCACCGGCGACCGCTGCCATCGCGTATGATCGCGCTCACAACTACGATCGCACCCCGAACAAGAATGTCCGGACTGGAATATAAAGCGTCGCGCAAGAGCGACTGGCGCCCTAAGAATTTGAGAGACGGCGACATGGATATCCGCGCTCCCGACCAGAGACATAATCCTTACCGCATCTTTTCGCGAGAGCAGTGGGCCGAGCTGCGCAACGAGACGCCGATGACGCTGGAACCTGGCGAATTCTCGCAGCTGCGCTCGATGCATGACCGCCTCGACCTCAAGGAGGTCGAGGAAATCTATCTGCCGCTCTCGCGCCTGTTGTCGATCTATGTCGATGCCGCGCAGCGGCTCTATGACGCGCAGCGCCAGTTTCTCGGCATCCGCGACCGCAAAGTGCCCTACATCATCGGTATCGCCGGCTCGGCTGCGGTGGGTAAGTCGACCACCGCGCGCGTCCTGCAGGCGCTGCTCGCACGATGGTCGCCGCGGCCCAAAGTCGATCTGGTGACAACCGATGGCTTTCTCTATCCCAAAGCGGTGCTGGAGCGCGAAAGGCTGATGCAGAAGAAGGGATTTCCGGAGAGCTACGATCGGGCGCGGTTGTTGTCGTTCCTGAGCGACATCAAAGCCGGACGAAGCCCGGTGCGGGCGCCGGTCTATTCGCATTTGACCTACGACATCGTTCCGAACCAGTGGCAGGAGGTCGACCAGCCCGACATCCTCATTGTCGAGGGCGTGAATGTCCTGCAGACCGCCCCGTTGCCGCACCACGGCAAGGCGGTGCCCGTCGTCTCCGACTTTTTCGACTTCTCCGTTTACATCGACGCGGACGTGTCGGTGCTGCGCGATTGGTACGTGCAGCGCTTTCTGACCTTCCGCGACACCGCGTTCAACGATCCAAGGTCCTACTTCCACCGTTATTCGCTGCTGTCGGACGATGAAGCGATCGCCACCGCAACGGCGATCTGGGAGCGCACAAATCTCGCCAATCTCGAGGAAAACATCCTGCCGACGCGGCCGCGCGCGACGCTGATCCTCGCCAAGGGCGCCGATCACGTCATCGAGACGGTGGCGCTGCGACGGCTTTAGCCCCGAGCGTGCTGGCCGTTTCCACAGCCCGAGATCGTCGCCACGCAAGGCTAAGTCTGGATTTGGCAGTACGCCCCGAAGGCGCGGATCACTAGTGGAGGAAGATTCCACCCAGAGAGTTGTCGATTGATCTGGTAGCTGACGAGCAGTTCGGCTGGGTAACCGGCAGGGCTGGAGCCTCGTGACAAAGGCCGCTCTAGGCGGTTGAGCAATCCGGCGGGCCGTCAGGCCTTGTATGGGGTATATCAAGAGGCCTTGCCGGCACAACGCATCTTTTCTCCTTCATCGGTTTCTTTGTTCGATCTCAAAGCTCGTTTCTTCGTCCCCACGCGCGCTTTGCTCACGGCGGCGCGCGCAGGGGCCGTCAAGGTTGGCCGTCGCACCAACCTTTCCGCATGCTTCGCCCTGGCCGGGCCATACCTAGACGGCTTCCGAGCAGCAGTCATGCGCATCGGCGGCGATGGTAGAGCCTCGCCGCGGCCTGCCCCATAGCATCTCGAAAGTGACAATGCGGATGCCGACCCTCCTGCCAATTGGGGAAGGCTGTATGAGCGGGAAGCAATCGACACGCGCACCCGCTCGATCCGCCGGGGTAGTGGGCACGGCACGTCGGAAAGGTGGTTCGGGTAATCGGGGGAGACCCGTCACGGGACGAGGGTAGCGGCCTCAACGTCGCGAAAGGCGGCGGCCGACCGATTGGCGCGGAGTTGACCACGCAGATTGGCTCGGCAAGCCCGCGAGGCCGGCGCACTTTCGAGATGAGGTCAGATGGTGGGACGCAATCCCGGCCGGTCACGCTCAAGCGGCAGATCGCTTCTCGCCCGTTAATGGTCTATTAACCAACGCAGCCTAACTTGTGGTCATCGCCCGGTCATCATCAGCCGATTACCGCCCGGTTCGTTCTAGGAGAACAGCCGATGTCCGTTGAGGCGCTGACATATGCCGCTTTAGGTAGCCGCCTGAAAATCTCGCCAGAGGCCGCTCGTTCGCTTGCCAAGCGACGCCGGTTGCCGCGCTCACTTTCGGATGATGGCAAAGTCCTGGTGAGCGTTGATCTCGCTGAAATAGGGCATACGCCTCGACCACCACGTGGTCGCCAGGCAGGCAACATCGCCATATTGGCGGCAAAGATCGAGGCATTGAAGGCGGAGATCGCGCAACTCGAAGCAGGGGCCGCCGATCACAGGGCAGATTTCGAGCGCGAGCGCGAGCGCGCCGATCGCCTGGCTGTTGAGTTGCTGCAGGCGACTGCCGAGACTATGGCCGCAAATGAGGTGACGGCACGGCTTGAAGGTGAGGTTGCACCTCTGCGGACCGGTGGCCGAGCTGGCAGCTCGATCGACAGCCACGGACAAGCGGCACGCCGACTGGGACATCTAGCCGCGACCATAGTGGAAGCAGACCGCAAGGCCTGTAGGTAGCAATCCGTATTCTCTCATTCCCAGCTGGCCGGAGCAATCGTGAGGCAAAAATGACCAGCATCACCGATATTCGCGAGATGAAGGCGCGCATTATCGTGTTTGGAGTCGGCGGTGCCGGCGGCAATGCCGTCAACAACATGATCGAGGCCGGGCTGCAAGGCGTCGACTTCATCGTCGCCAATACCGACGCACAGGCGCTCGCCATGTCGAAGGCCAAGCGCATCATCCAGATGGGCACCCAGGTGACTGGAGGCCTTGGCGCCGGCTCGCAGCCCGAAGTGGGCCGCGCCGCAGCCGAAGAGGCAATCGACGAGATCCGCGATCATTTGACTGGCGCGCACATGGTGTTCGTTACTGCCGGCATGGGCGGCGGTACCGGCACCGGGGCAGCGCCCATTATCGCCAAGACCGCGCGTGAGCTTGGCGTTCTCACCATCGGTGTAATCACTAAGCCATTCCACTTCGAGGGCCAGCGCCGCATGCGCTTAGCCGAAGCCGGCATCGCGGAGCTGCTGAAGGTGGTGGACACACTGCTGATAATCCCAAACCAGAACCTGTTCCGGGTGGCGACCGAGAAGACTACGTTCGCCGATGCCTTCGCCCTGGCCGATCAGGTACTTTATTCGGGTGTGGCCTGCATCAGCGACCTTATAGTCAAGGAAGGTCTGATCAATCTCGATTTTGCCGACGTTCTGTCCGTAATGCGCGAGAAGGGCAAGGCCATGATGGGCAGGGGCGAGGCTTCTGGCGAGAAGCGCGTGCTCACCGCCGCTGTGGCCGCGATTTCCAATCCATTGATCGAGAACCCCTCGATCAAGCGCGCCAGTGGCCTCATAATCTCCATCACCGGCGGCAAGGACCTGATGTTATTCGAGGTCGACGAAGCTGCTACCCGCATTCGTGAAGAGGCCGACCAGGACGCTAACATCATCGTCGGCGCGTCTTTCGATGAAAGCCTGGAAGGTATCGTCCGCGTCTCGGTGGTGGCGACCGGCATCGATAATCTCGACCCGGCGCGCCAGATTCACCCAGCGCAAAGCTCGCTCACCGAACTCGCCGGCAGGCTGAGCAACGACAGCCGCCGCATCGCCGACCGGGTCGAGCGTAGTGTACCGCCGCTCCGCCCGACGGCCCGCCACCCAGAAGGGCGACCGGAATATGCGCGCCATGCGGCTCCGCAGGGCCTCGATCCGTATGGCCGCTCCCCTCCTGTGCGCAATTCGATCGAGGAAAAAGCTCTCGATATCCCGGCCTTCCTGCCCCGCAAGGCCAACTGAGCCGTCATAAGAACCAAAGCAACCCGTTTCCAAGTGCCGGAAGTAGACCGCTGCGACGCGACGTCAAAAAGTCCACCGTCAAAGCTGCGCGCGGACGCAGCTCTTTACACGCGACTGAAGTACTGATCGCGTTTCTTTCGGATCCCTGAGAAATACTCTACCGAAAACAAGTGAGGCGCCAACGAGGGCGGCTCGCTCTTATGGAACTGCAATTGGGGATGCTTGCGGGCTTCCCGCAGAGGCCTATCATCCCGGAACCGCAGTAGCAGATCATCGCGGAGGAGGCGGTGACGCGCGTGCTCGACGCAAACCGGTAGGCTCGCTATCTGTTACCTCCATAGCCGATTTCGGACCGCCAGATCTGCATCGAGGTTTTCTTTGGGATGCGCAGCGCACCGATAATTCACGCTGCTGTGCTGCGCGGGTTCTCCGCTGTTTCTCCTTTTCCCGCCTCTTTGTTGGGAGACAGCCATTTCGGAAACCGAAGTAGGCGATCTTTATCATCTTTTGGCATTTCGACCGGCAACTCATCGGCTAAACACGGGAGATCTAGTGCGGCATGGCCAACTCGCACCGCATCCGCGCGTCGGTCCAGTTCGCGCAATAAGGGATCGATTACCACATCGACTTCGGTCGCAACCGATATTAGAAAACTATTAAGCTCGCGAGCTTCGGGCACGACTGCCGCCGCTATGTCGCTCGCCTCGCAGAGTTCACGGATGACAGGTGAAAACGCGCTGGCAGTTTGTTTGATTCGCTTTTTTATGGCTTCGAGTTGCCCTATAACGCGATCACGTTCTCGCCGGTTTTTTTCCTCATCAAGGCGGGCTTCGATTTCGGCTATCTGAGCCGTCAGTGTCGTGACATCGGATGCAAGTGCGTCGCGTTTTTCCCGCGCGCGATCGAGATCGCGGCTGAGATTGTCCACTAGGTCGTTCTTTCCCAACATTGTTTTGCTCCGCGTAGGACAGCCGCAACGCGAACCGATGGTCTGGCAAACGAACGAACGGTAAGATCGGCCGAAAAAGGCATCGACTTCGGTCGCGTCGCAGGGGCCGACATGGTCAAATTCTCTCGAATGGTTCGCATTAGGCGACCGTATGGTTAACAAGTGATTAATGTTCACATCTGGTGCAGCAGTGGGCCGGCAAATATACGACCACACCGTTTGGGTTGCCTGATCTCGGATACTAGCCCGACTGATGTTGGAAGCTCGCGATGTCGCCTTATGGCATGCACTTTTCGGACGTGCCGGGCGCCACGCAGGATGTCAGTTCATGGAGCCAAAGCGGGCGTCGTTGCTGTTCGCCTGTCGAGAGATACAAGCGGGATACGTGCCAGCGGCGACCATGAACTTCAACGCGCGTCAGCGGCGACAAGTCGGTTCAAGTGGACATCCAGCCACGCCGGTTTACTTTTCATTAACCAAATCAGCTCAATTTTAAGGGTAGGAATGCAGCGGAACCGGCCGTTCGCCGGCAGTTGCGGAATTAGCCTCGCCCGGTGATCGCCCAGGCAGCTTATTCACTCTCGCGCGCGGCCGGTAAGGCGGCGCCCCCGCTTTTCGCGACCAGCGATATTTCAATTCGAAGTCAGCGGCGGAGAAATCGGCATGTTGGTAGAGAAAGCGCGACCCGGGACAAATTTGCTTTCTGAGTTCTCGCTAATGATTGTCGGCGCCTTAGTCGTCGGCCTGCCGATGGCGGTTGCGATTATTTGGGTTTGCTCCTGAACCTGGTTTCGGCTTTGAGGGCGGCCGACAAACGGGCGGTTTTCCCGCAACTGGACGCCGCAACGAAACTCGCCAATTAACGTAAATGTCGCCGCTTCCTGCCGCTTTGGTACCGTTGCGCGGGTCCAGATCGGTTCAGGCCGTTCGCACTCGCGTTAATTTCATCAAAGGCATGGATCGCATCGTCACAATAGCGAAGCTCGTTGCACGAACGCTGGCCGCGCCGGCCGGAGTCAGCGGATCGGATTGGCTCTCAGGCCTTTCCGAAATGCGGGCAAGGATGTCATCCTCGGCGTCGCGGAAAGCCGTCTCGATAAGTGCGGACCTTGTAGACCTTTGGGGTTTTACGGCGGGGCGAAATCGAACGATTGACGTCGTGGTCTTTCGGGGTAAGCAGCGCGGGCGAACCCTGCGCTTGACGCCGATCGGCCGGCGGAATCCTTCCTAAGCAGTCCGGAACCTTTGCGCTCCTCGCCGCTTATCACCACAGCGACGGAACTGGGAAACCAGCAGTCGCGTATCAAGCCGCACGGAGTAATGCCCGTGCGGCTTTTTTGCGTTTCCGGCCGGGGCCATGGTACCCATAGCTTGGTCACCTCTAGGGGTTCGGGGCGTCGATGAGGTCCGATAGCCAGATGAGGCCTACACCAAGCATTAGAGCTGAGGCCACGGCGGTTATGTAGTAACCCCCAGCAGCAAAGAACAGCACATAGATCGCCCCGAGCACCCCGACTATCGTCAGTGCAAGTGCAAGAATGAAGCGGACAATACGGCGGTTCCTACTCCATGGAATCTCAGCGTACTACGGAACTAGAGGCCGGTCTCAGCCTTCATCCCGCTTCACCTTTCGCTTTCCCCAATGATGATCTTTGCGGTCGGGATTGAACACGCGCTCGACGTAGCGATTGCGCCCGCATGACGCCAATCCGGGCGAGCATTGTCGGGCCACCGGATTCCGCGACCAGGATCAAGGCCATCACCGCGGCTTGCCATTCGACGGCGGCGTGCTCGGCCTTTGGTGGCTTCGTGATGTAGTTGCCGGCGTCCTCAAGCGTGACGATGCTGTCGGCCGCGGGGAAGCGGGATTGGATCGTCGAACGGACGTTTTCACCCGCGATCAGCCATAGGCAGCCGGTTGCGGCGGTTTCCAGTCGGGCGGTGTCCGCTCACCGATCATTGCGAGAGGAAGGCCACCTTGCGCACTGCAGGCCAAAGTGTCGATGTTGTTCAATCCGCACGCGGGAGGTCTCGCATAGTGAACTCGATCTGACCGTCGGGAAGCTGCCGCCATTTCTCGACAACCGTCATGTACCCGACCTGCTGACATGGTTGACCGAGGATTTCGCGAGCTTTGCGGCGGGCCGCTTCGATAGGCAGCGTAAATATTTCTGGCTGCCGCGCGCCATGCATCCGGTCTGCCAAATCGCGGGGGCGAACGAGCATGTCGGACCTCCAAGCTGTTTTCTGCATAATTCCGCCGATCATGAGCGCCGGCGCGTAAAATCAAAGCGTTGGCAACGGTGCGGTTAGATTTATCCCCGCTAATCACATTGTAGTTCCACTACGCGACAGTGCCGCCTCACAGCCTCCATTGCTGGCCGGTCAGAGAACCGCTCACTCCGGCGGGTCGACACCGTCAGCGATAAAATGAAACTTCTCGGAATTCTTCATTTCTCCGGCATGATCATGACGGCGTTTCCTTTTTACCGCGTCGTGCTCGGTGAAAAAAAGGTTCACGCGATCGGACAGCACATTGACAACTCGCGTGCGGCGCCACTCGCCGCCGCGAAGATCGCGTTTGATTTTTGGCATGGCAGCCTCCAACCCCTGGAGCAGTGATACCGGTTCACGCCGGCGGGCCTTACTTCAGCGGTGCAAATCGCCTTGAAGCCAACGTCCAAGACCCTTGGACCTCATAGGATCTTCATACGCGGCAAACGTTTTAAGCCCCTGATTGCAGACAGCGCATTCGAACGTATACAAGTCAACGACACAGGCGCGTACCGGCTCGATGCAGACGAGGATCATCTGGGCCTTGCACTTCGGACAGGCGGGGCGCTCAAGTGCAACGAATGGAATGGCCGACGACAGGCGCTGAGACTGGGACATGGTGCTTCCCTCGAATAGGCGGGAGCGCAACACTCTCTGCCACCGATGGATACCAGGCCAGGGTGCTGTGATCATCCACTGTGCGCCCGGAAGCGCGAATAAAGCTAGTTATTCCGCTGGGCAAGACACCGGCTGGCCACGTTGAGGGGTGGATCGCTTTATTGACACGATGATGGGCCGCCGGTTCCATGCGATGGGATTTTCAACCCTCAATCGAACGCGATACCGATCCGACGCGCCTTTCGCCAGACGACGTGACAATGGTGATTGCTGTGCTCTGTGTCGATAACCAAGTCGAACGAGTTGGGAATGCCGATTTGGCTTTCGACCTCGAGACTTGCTCCTTCGCCCGACATTTTGCGGACTAGGCAGTCAATTCCAGAGCCATCAAACGAGATCGTTCCAGTCTTTGGGATCAACTGGCGCTGGGTACCATGCTTTTCGTCTAAACGAGGCATGCTGCTCTCCCGTGAGATTTTGTTCTTGAGGGCAGCATTTGCCCAATCGAGCAGGCTGACAACTACCGTTCTGCTTGTCGAATGGTATTTGTGCCTTGCAACATATCCGGAGAGCGACGCTGTTTCGTTTTAAGTGACAGGCGCCGGTCGGGGTCAATCGGCGGCGGGTGAGGGCGGGCATATTCTCTGAGTTCTCACAGGGTCGCCGTCTTTTATCTCCTCAAGCGGCGTAACAGAGAAAGTGATTGCGCTCGCTCAAAGAGAAACAGGGGTCGCCGTCCTCAAAGAATGATATTGGGAGACAACCGTACCACAATTCTTCCTTGATCTGGTGCAGCTATGCGAGTTGTCGTGGTGGGCATCACAGCTGTTGGGGGAGGAAGCATGAAATTGCTAACCGGGCTGCTCGCGGCAACGCTCCTGCTGGCGGGTGCGGGCACCAGCCGTGCGGAAGTCCGGATTACGCGGGATCAGGGCGGACAGATCGGGCGTTATCTAGATCGATACGAACAATTGCCAGCCTCGGGCCAAACAATAATCATCGATGGCCTTTGCGCCTCGGCCTGTACCATTGTCCTCGGCACAATCCCTCACGACAAGATCTGCGTAACTCCAAACGCCAACCTCGCTTTTCACGCAGCGTGGGATTTCGGAGCCGACGGACGTACCATTGCGAACCGGGGAGCAACCCGGACGCTTTATTCTTTGTACCCATCGCAGGTCCGGCACTGGATCGATAGTCATGGCGGTTTAAGTCCACGCATGATCTTTCTGCGAGGCAGGCAGCTGGAGGCCATGTATCGCCCTTGCCACCTGAATGCCCGTGTTGCTGCATCACGGTGAACGCCTGACTTCCTTGAGCAGGTCGCCAGCAAGCCAGAGCTGCACTGCGCCAAGGCCCGCACGATGCGCCGAGACGCACAGCAATTCCGGAATTTACCCTCTAAGCGGACATGCCAAAATCGACGCGAATGACCCAACTCTGACGTTAGCGACCTTGCCGCGAAAACAAAAACTCGGTTCTGAGAGCAAGGTCTTTGGTCGGAAACGGTTCGGCCGATTGACCTAGATCAAGGTCGTCTGGGGCAGGGAAGAGCAGCATTTTAAAATATTTGATATCGCGCCAGAAACTATCTCTCGCTCTGCTTATCGGCGAAGCATCAGGCTTTCAATCGCCCGTCACTCAGCGGTTTCAGATTCTTTCCTTGATAATTTGGGTCGAGTAGGTTGCCGCGTCGAGCATCTGAACTCGATTGACGGCGTTGACATTGCGGAACGGTTGGTGCGAACGCGCGTCCGTGATCGCCCCATCACCGCCGTTCAGAATTGCCAGATAACAAATAGCGTATCGTTAAGCTCGGGCCGTTGCCGTTTTCGGGACCAGCTACGACGGCATCGCCTGCTTTCATTTCCTCTCTCATCACGTCGCAGCAATACCGCATTTGATTTTGAGGACGGGACGCCCGCCAACCGCTGCAAGTAGTTCGCCTGAATTGACGATGAGTTGTTCCGCGCCGCGCTCTATCGCTCTCTCGATTTGCGCGTTAGCTCTTGCTGAAAGTGGTCGCGTGATGCCATCGCTGCCTCCTTCGGATGGAAAGACTCGCCGTCCGGGAAGGGCTTTGAGGCGAGGCGGTTCCTTATTGTTGCTCTTGCGCCGCGCGCTTGATGCGGGCGACGGACGGTCCGGAGTCGCATCCTTAAAAGCAAAACCCCGGATTGCTCCGGGGCCTTTGCTCTCGAAGTGCATCAGCCCCTCGAAAAGAATGTCAATACTTGCTGCCGCTTTTCGGAGCAGCCATGTTATCGGCGCCGGAAGCAGCGTTGTCTTGATCCGCCGGATTCGCCGCGCCGCCTTTGTTGGTACCGCTGCGCGTGCTCGATCCTGTCGTCATGCCTTTTTCATGTTGCGTTTTCTTGCCAGAGGTAGCGCCGGGACTGACGGTTCCGTCTATTGGACGTGCCGGGCGCGGGTTGGCTTTGAGCAGACGCAATGAGCGTCGAGCCGAAGAGCGACGTAACGACAAGAGCAGAGATTGCAAGTTTGGATCGCATCAGAAATGTCTCCATGGGGTTACAGAACCCCTCCAAACCTCGACAGGCGACTTGGTTCCGCTGCGTGACCAACATTGCGCAAATTTCATTTTCCAAAGAACTCGCTGTGTGGCCGCTGCGCAACATCCGTCACCTTCCAAACATCTGTCACGCTCCGAACACAGGATTTGCGCAAAGCAGTTCCATTGATTTCGTTCGCCTCGACACATCACAAACGTCGGGCAAAACC
Source organism: uncultured Alphaproteobacteria bacterium (assembly GCA_963811915.1). Classification (GTDB taxonomy): domain Bacteria; phylum Pseudomonadota; class Alphaproteobacteria; order Rhizobiales; family Xanthobacteraceae; genus Bradyrhizobium. The sequence continues at coordinate 4,054 of CAWETC010000022.1, read as the reverse complement.
TAATAGGGGGAATGCGCAATGTTGGTGGCGAGTATCAAGAGTCCTCGTTGCTCAAAATGCGGGGAAACGATGTCATTGCGGATCATCGAGCCTGAAAGACCGGGTTTCGACTCGCAGACTTTCGAATGCCCGAAATGCTATGACGCCGAAACCTTGGTGGCGCCGATATCCTCTGCGATAGAGGTCTCTATTTCGACAAGACCGCTTCGTACTTCGCGCGACTTGTGCAGCCGCTACCGGATATGAGAACATCAAGTTCGGCGACGATCAGGCCGCGAGCGCTTTCGGAATCAACGGCAACACCGCCGCCTCGATCGCGATGACCGCTTCGCGCTTGATACCACTTAGGGTCGATCAGTGCGAGCGCCGCTACTGTGCTGATCGAGGCAACACGTAGCGCACCGTTGAAGGAGGCTTCAATGCGCATCCGCAAAATCAGCTTGACTACCCAGATATCAGTCGCGCTCGGCTTTGGTCTAGCGGCGGCGGCTCTCTTTTGGTGGGAAGTCGCCAAACCGATCTCAAGCACCAGATGGAGTGGATCCATTGAACAGTGGTTCGCTCTGGCTTCTGTGGCGATTGGTGTCTGCGCAATGCTTGTGGGATTGGCGGCGCGGTCTTTGCTGTTTCCAAGACGCCACAGCGGCGTGATTAAATTGCGGTCCGCCGACCCCGGTTCATTTCCCCTTCGCCTTCAGCCCCGCTGGCGCCTTTTTCCGCGATACGTGACGATGATGATGCTTCCGCATCTTCACTTTGGCAAAACCATATTGCCAGTCGTGGCTGACGATCTTCGTTACTTCAGATATCGAAGCGGCTAGACCCCGCTATTGGCGCCGATGTGCCGCTGAGTTAAGGGCACGTGACTGCGTTATCAATGCAATCGAAAGACGCCATCGACGGCGCGTAGTTCGGCAGGCTTGATCAGCTTGGAGTGCGCGACGGTGACCGCGAAGAGTGGACCCTCGAGCGAGTTTTTCCAAAACGCTAGAAATTCCTTCAGCGCCGGAAAATTCGGAAACATATCGTAGCCCTGCCAGATGTCGCCTCCAAGTCGGCCGATGCGGCCGGCGACGGCACCACCACCGCGACCGTGCTGGCCGCGGCGATCGTCCGTGAAGGCGCCAAGTCGGTTGCCGCCGGCATGAACCCGATGGATCTGAAGCGCGGTATCGCCACGCTCGTCGTCAACCGTCTGCGTGGTGGCCTCAAGGTTGCCGCCGTCAAGGCTCCGGGCTTCGGCGACCGCCGCAAGGCCATGCTGCAGGACATTGCAGTTCTGACCGGCGGTCAGGCGATCTCGGAAGACCTCGGCATCAAGATGGAAAACGTCACGCTCGCCATGCTCGGTCGCGCCAAGAAGGTGATGATCGACAAGGAGAACACCACGATCGTCAGCGGCGCCGGCAAGAAGGCCGACATCGAGGCCCGCGTAGACGCAGATCAAGGCACAGATCGATGAGACCGCGTCGGACTACGACCGGGAGAAGCTGCAGGAGCGTCTGGCCAAGCTCGCGGGCGGCGTCGCGGTGATCCGCGTCGGCGGCGCGACCGAAGTCGAAGTGAAGGAGCGAAAGGATCGCGTTGATGACGCGATGCATGCAACCCGTGCGGCGGTTGAAGAAGGCATCGTACCGGGCGGTGGCGTTGCTCTGCTGCGCGCCTCCGAACATCTCAAGGGTCTGCGCACCAAGAACGACGACCAGAAGACCGGCGTCGAGATCGTGCGCAAGGCGCTGTCATATCCGGCGCGCCAGATCGCGATCAACGCGGGCGAAGACGGCTCGGTGATCGTTGGCAAGATCCTTGAAAAGGATCAGTATTCCTACGGCTTCGACTTGCAGACCGGCGAATACGTCAACCTGATCTCGAAGGGCATCATCGACCCGACCAAGGTGGTTCGCGTAGCGATCGAACGCAGCTTCAATTGCGGCGCTGCTGATCACCACCGAAGCGATGGTGGCCGAAGTGCCGAAGAAGAACGCCGGCGCCGGCGGCATGCCTCAGGGCGGCGGCGGAATGGGTGGCATGGGCGGTATGGATTTCTAAGGCCAACCGTTCAGGCACAACAATAAGAAAGGCCCGGCAATATTGCCGGGTCTTTTGCGTCAGACATTAAGCGTTCGCCCGTCTAACATTCAACGAGTTGATAGCCCCCAATCCAATAACCATCACCGGGAGCAGCGAATGAATGCGCGCTGCGACGAGGGCTATTATCGCAGCTTGCTCGAAGCGGCACCGAAAGGCATCGAAAATGGCAAGGCGTTTCTAGAGGCAATTGGCAAGTCAGAACAATATCGCTATTGAGAGGATGGCCTTATCAACGATGACGCACCTGGAACAACTCGAAGACGAAGCAGATCAACTTTGGGACCAATTCAACAGGGTCCTCAGAGGCGACTCGACTAGAAGCACCGCCATAAAGCTGGCCGCGCGACCGGGACGGACCCCGGCACCATCCGGACGAGGATAGGTGAGGGCGCCCGGCCCGGCTAGATAAGTGCGATAGTGACCAAGATCGAGAACAACAGCACAAAGCCGGTCGCGATTAGCGCGAGGATCTCGTCGGACATGAAGTCGCGGTTACGCATCGGGCACCTGCTGGTACGGATGCTGGTCCGAATTTATTTAAAGGTGAAACGGTCCCACCTCGGGGGTGGCAGAGCTGAGGCCGCCTGGGGGCCGGTGCCGGGAAGCGGCCCGCGGCACTGATCTTGATGTTGGCGCACAATCCGCCGATCCCCATTAAATTCTGTTTTAGGGGTACTTCGGGTCACCCTTCCATATATCCCGGATGCATTTGCATCAGGCGACCGCGATGGTGAAAGAATTGAAATTCTTCCGGAAACAGGCCGAAAAGGCTGAGCGCATGGCTCAGGCCGTTTCAGACGTCGAAATCTCCCAAAGTTTGATGATATATGGCCAAGGCTTATCGCAGCCAGGCCCGACATGCTGAAGACCAATAAGCCGAAGGCTAAGAAAAAGTCGGGCAAAGAGCGGCGCTAACATAGTGGGCTGTTTTGAATCTGCGGGTGGCCTAATGGCAATTTCGCGAACGGAAAATGAACCGCCGCGGTGCGCCCGTGTTGTGCGGACTGCTCGGGCGTTACGGAACCGTCCGTATGGGATCGCGAAAGTCGGAAGGGTGACGTGCCGTAGGCGGTGGTATGGAGATTGAGGTATGTGCGGCCGCGTCCGTCTCGCCAACGATTATTCCGAGATCAAGATCAGGCTGAAGTTCGCGCCCGATGCGCCAGCGCCGAACTATGAGGTCGATTACAACAAGCCGCCGACTATGCCGATGCTGGTGGCGATCTGGAGCGTGGTAGGCAATCGATGACCGGCCTGCGAGAGGCTTTTCGTATATCTTAGGCCCCACCTCTGGGTTCTGGTCGTGGTGGTGCTGTGCCTGGCGGCCTACGGCGTGTTCAATAGTGGCCGCGCCATGACCCTGCGTATGAACATTCTACACTGATCTCGTCGCATCCCGGGCAGTACGAGATTCCGATTGTCTTTTTCGCGCTTGAGAGAAGCCGAGTTGTGTTCGACGAGGTCGACATGACTAAGGTCAGCGCGCACGAATTGCTCGTAGCGGCCCATGGCATGACGTTTACTGGCTGCACCCTTCGCATTGAACAACACATGCTCGAAGTGTGGCCCTCTGAAATAGCTCAACTGGTGGCTAAAGATAACGACCAGGCTAGGTCAATCATCAAACGTGCACATGAAGTCATCCGTAACCCGAAATGGATTGAGCAGAACAACTTCGAGGTCTCGGAAGTTTGTTGCCTTTAAAGAAAATTCGCGGAGCAGTGCACTTCGCAAATAAGGCTGAATTTAGTTTGCTGCAGTTGGCGGATGTGTGTGCTTTCTATTCGCGGCTATCTCTCCGGTCACAAGCACGCCTATCCCTTCTACAGAAGGCTGAGAAAGTTGATGCTGATGTTACCGAGCCCGGAGATTAAGCCAAAACGCGAGGGAACGCCGATTAACGCCTCTTTCGTCCAGCCTTGGCATGTATTAATGAATTAACGGCCCGACGGGATTTTCTGTT
>CAWETC010000021.1:0-358199 GCA_963811915.1 uncultured Alphaproteobacteria bacterium | reverse complement strand
GGAACCGCTGCCGATCGCGCAGAAGCAGGCCGGATGGGCTGCGATTGTACTCATCCTGGCGACCGCAATCCCGCTGCTGATGCTGATGGAGCAATCCATCGGTGCGATGCCGAGCGAGCCGCTTGGCGGGGGCACGGCGCGGGAATTGGTTCTGGGGGTAGGCCGCCCGCTGATCCTTTTTATCCTCGGTGTCGGCAGCATGGTCATCGGACTGTGGCGCTCGAGCATGCGGCATCTGGTTCAGCCCGATTGGACCAACCGCGTTTTGGGCAAGGTCGCAGGCATTTTGTTGATCGTGGGTGCTGCCGGCGGCCTGCAGCGGCTCTGCCAGGAAACCGGGATGGCGGAGTTGCTCGGCGAGCGTTTGCTCGACTGGCATGTCGCCGGATTCCTTGGCCTCTCATTCCGTTCCTGATCGCGGCGGTGATAAAGACCCTGCAGGGCTCGTCGCTGGTTGCAGCGATCGCTGCGGCCGGCATGGTGCAGCCGATTTTGATGCCGCTTGGACTGGACGGCGACACCGGCAAAGCGCTCGCCGCCCTTGCCGTCGGCATGGGCGCGATGACGGCGGCCCACATCAACGACGAATTTTTCTGGCTGGTTTCGACAACCGCGGGACTTCGACCGCTGCGCGGGCTCGCCGCAATTACAGTCGGGACTTTGCTGCAGGGCTTCGTTGGCGTTGCGGTATTGCTGCTATTGTCAGGGCTCCTTCCGAGCTGATGGTGGTTCGTCCACACGGTTACGGGGAGCCGAACCACCGCCGCGGCGAGTTGGCAAAAGCGCCGCCCGGCGGGGATCCATTAACCATCGTCGCCTAGTTTTGCGTGTCCGGGGCTGTCCGATCCGCCGGCGCGCCAGCGCAATTTTGGGGCGACGGAATTGGCCGGACGCGTCGTGGTCCGGAGCGCGTCGATGAGTATCCGAGTAACTCGGGCGTTGATCGTCATGGCGGCTTGCCTGACGGGCCTGGGGGGCTGCGCCTCATCGACCAAACTCAGCGATCTATGGACGCCGAAGACCGGCGATGCGGCAAAAGACGGCCTATGCGTCGGATGCGCCCGCTGCCGATACTGGATTTAAGCTGACCACCTCTGGGCGCCCAAGAGCGCCGACGGTACGAACTGGATCACCGGCAAACCGGCCGACGGCAAATCCGCCGAAACCACCGGATCCGTTGCAGTAACACCGGCTGAACCGGGCCCGAGCGGCGAGCCGATCGCGCCCGGCGCCAAGCCCGGCCTTCTTGGCGACGACCCCCACGACGATCTGCAACTCGCCAAGAAATACTTCCGCAGCAACAATTACGGTCTCGCCGAGAGGGCCTTCCGCACCGCCGTCGAGCAGCATCCGCGCGAGGCAGAGGCGTGGCTGGGGCTCGCGGCCTCCTACGATCGTCTACATCGGTTTGATCTTGCCGATCGCGCCTATCAGGAGGCCATTCGCATCGTCGGCCCGACCGTTGAGATCCTTAACAATCAGGGGTTCTCATACATGCTGCGTGGCGATTACGCGCGCGCCCACAAGAAGCTGGAACAGGCCACCGCCAAGGATCCCGCCAATCCGTATGTCGCGGCTAATCTGCGCCTGCTCCAGGAAAGCTATCGCGAAGGCAAGTCTATTCAATAAGCCTCCCACCTTGCCGCGGGCGCCGGTCGCGGGCTTGAATGGCACGCACGACCTCGCATATGACCATGACGATCGAACGTCCTCGATACGGAACGGGTGCATGCTGGAAGCGTTTCGGAATTTTGTCGCCGAATTCGTGGACGGCGGGAAACACCCAAGCCAATTCGCCGAAAATGACTACCGCCTCGCGGCGGTGGCGTTGCTCGTGCACGCCGCGACGATCGACGGCGATATGTCGTCGAGCGAGCGCGATACGCTCCATGCCGTGGTTAAGCAGCGTTTCGGGCTTGAAGATGCCGTCGCCGATGAGCTTATCGACAAGGCAACGGAGGCCGAGCACGAATCAGTCGACCTTTATCACTTCACGAGCCTTCTCAACCGTGTGCTCGACGAGGAAGGCCGCGCCCGCATCATCGAAATGATGTGGGAAATTGTTTATGCCGACCGCCGCCGGGACGAACTTGAGGACAATCTGTTGTGGCGCGCCGCCGACCTGCTCGGCGTGTCGCAGCGACAACGGATCGAGTTGCGTCAGCGTATCGCCGCAAAAACCGGCGAAAAAAACGGTGACGCATGAAGCCGTGGCAGAGCGCGTGGGGCGGATCGGCTACGACGGATTGATGCGGGGCAAGCGTGCTGTCGTTGCCGCTTTTTACAGCCAGGTCGCAGGTTCTAGTCGCGCGCGATCCCCAACGTGCTGCTGCCAAATTAGCGCTCACGTATGTCGGCCCGCGCCGGGCGGAGCGCCATTCATAGCGGCCAAGCATCGCGTCGCCTTGAATTTACCTGCGAAAGCAATACCAAGCTTAAGCGGGCGTCTTTCGATTCTCTTTCGTCATGCGACAGCCGATTCTGATCGTCCTCCACCAGGAGCACTCGACCCCGGGACGGGTCGGCTACGCCCTGCAGCAACTCGGCTTTGTCCTGGATGTGCGCCGGCCGCGGTTCGGCGACCCATTGCCGGAGACACTCTCGGAGCATACCGGCGCCGTCATCTTCGGCGGCCCGATGAGCGCCAACGACCAGGATGATTTCATCCGCCGGGAAATCGAATGGATCGCCGTTCCGCTCAAGGAGCAGAAACCGTTTCTTGGCATCTGTCTCGGCGCGCAGATGTGCGCGCGGGCGCTGGGCGGCAAAGTCTTTCCGCATCCGGACGGACACGCCGAGATCGGCTATTACCCGATCTGGCCAACGCCCGCCGGCCTTGCCATGGTCAATCCGTGGCCCGAGCAGGTCTATCAGTGGCACCGGGAAGGTTTTGATCTGCCAGACGGCGCCGAGCTTCTGGCGGCGGGCGACATGTTTGCGGTGCAGGCGTTTCGCTACGGGCGAAGCTACGCACTGCAATTTCATCCGGACGTGACGCGGCTGATGATGCACAAGTGGACGGCGCGCGGCCACCTTCGCCTGGAGATGCCGGGAGCAAAGCCGTACGCCGCGCACTTCGCCGACCGTGCGGTCTACGATTACAGCGCCCGCAACTGGCTCAGCCATTTTCTCGACCGCTGGATCGGAAATACTTCAACGGCGTAGGGCTATGGCCGTTGACACCATATGGTTCAATAGAACATAATGCCAGGGAGAAACGCGGAACTGATCTTCTACGAACGGGTCGATTACGAAGACGGCGCTATCGTCGAAATGAAGCTATGGCGCGTTCCTGTGGCGGTCCCGCCATCGGCCCACGCGTTTAAGTACTCGCTGTTTTACGGTCGGCCAGGGATCCGCGAAGTCGGATACGACAACGAGCGCGGCAAGGGCGATCACAGGCATTTTCGGAACGCCCAGACCGCGTACCGATTCGCGACGGTCGAGCAATTGATCGCCGATTTTTGGTCTGACGTTAGAACCCTGCGTGGTGAGATATGAAAAGAGCCAATAAAATAAGAGTCACGGTTGGCGGTGAGTTTGAGAAGGAAGCCGGGCAGCGGTTCATCAATGCCTGGCACAGGGCCGAGCGCAGAGAGAAGTTCCGGGAGCGTTGTTTGACGTTCCAGAATTGGGACTCGTTGACGCGCGTCCTGAGTGGCAAGCGGATGGAACTGTTGCATTATGTCCGTCGCCACGAGGTGACAAGCGTGCGTGCGCTGGCGAAGGCGCTCATGCGCGACTACAGCAACGTTCATGCGGACGTGCAGGCGCTTAGCTCCGCCGGGCTTCTCGATACGACGGACGGAGGGGTGCGGGCGGATTACGATGCCATTGAGACCAGAATCTCAATTTAATTCCGCTGCACGCTGCCACCTGATCGCTTGTTAAGGCGGCGAATTGAGTTCACTGGCCGGTCGCGAGCTGCTCGGCGAAATAGGCCACCGTCCGGGTGTAAACCTGCGAGGCGTTCCACTGCAGCAGCACCTGGAAGTTGGGTGTCCCTTCGCCCCATGGCTGGCCGTGCTGCCAGCCGTACCCTTTGAGATAGTTGGCGGTCGAGGCCAGCGCGTCGGGTACGCTATGAATGAGATCGCGTCGGCCGTTGCCGTCATAGTCGACGGCGTACTTCAGATATGACGACGGCAGAAACTGCGTCTGACCAATCTCGCCCGCCCAGGCGCCGCGCATTTCGCCGGGCGCCATGTCGCCGCGCTCGACAATGCGCAAGGCGGCAAGCAACTCGCCGCGAAACTTGTCCGGACGTCGGCAGTCGTAGGCGAGTGTCGCCAACGCGCGGATGGTCGGAAACTTGCCGTCATCGGCGCCGAAGTCGGTTTCCAGGCCCCATATGGCGACAATCACCGGGGCGGGCACCCCGAACTGTTGCTCGATACGGCTGAAGATCTGCCTGTATTTCGTCAGCAGTCGTTTGGCACGCGCGAGACGCGGTGGCACCATGCGGCCGGAGAATTGCTCGAAGCTCTGGCGAAACACGCCCTGGGCGTGATCGCGTGCGATGATGGTGGGATCGTAGGTCAGGCCCGCGAGCGCGGACTGGATCGTACGCTGCGAAACGCCTTGGGCCGCCGCCTCCTGCTCGAAGGCTTCAAGCCATGCGCCGAAGTCGCCGCCGCAGGGAGCGGCCGCAAATGCTGGCGCCGAGATGCAGCCGAGTAACAAGAACACACAGGCCAGTCGGAGGGCGATCGGTCTCATGCCTTGTCGAACCTTGCTGCCAGCGATAAATCAGTAGATTGAGTCGCGAATATGATGCTGCGGCAACGCCGTACATTCTAGAGGCAAGGTGGGCTAAACGCTATTGTGGGTTCTGTTGTCAGCCGCAGGGGCCTAGCCGGCGAAGGCTGGTGGAGCCGAGGGGATTTGAACCCCTGACCTCCGCAGTGCGATTGCGGCGCTCTCCCAACTGAGCTACGGCCCCGCCGCAGGCACGATCAGCCGATAAGTGCCGGCTTTTGGCGAGGCTTGCTCGAAAACACCCTTTACATCAGTCTGTTACGATAGAGAGAGATTATCGCGTGCTTGTGCCAATAGCAACGGCCCATCGAGCACTCATAGAGGAAGAACACGACCCATCGGGCTGCTTGTTGTGGCAAGGTTGTGACAAGAAAGGATACGCCCGGCCGTCAATCGGTGGAGGGGCACGCCCTTCCAGAAATAGTTTCCCCCCGCGACACAAGGTCCCCGTCACATCGACGTGGAGGTTCCATCGTTTTGTTGATGGAGGGCTGGCCGAATTTGGTCCGCTGCAAGCGTGCGTGATGCCGGCAGAAATAGTTTCCCCCTAAAAGGGCGCGATGTAGTGAGGTCCTTTGAAAATTTGCAAAAATCCGGAAACAAATTTCGGTTGGCCCGCTCCTCAGCTTAGCGCAGCGGAAAACTGTTGCCCGTTTTAGGAAACTATTTTCCGTTCTCGTTTCACGGAACGTTCCTTCGCACAGGTGCTAGTTCGCCGGTGAACCTTTTTTGGTGAACGGTCGTTAACCGTCCGAACGGTGCAATGTCATGGACGAGCGACGAACCCTATCAATTCTAAGTTGGACAATAGGCAGTATCGTTGTAGCCATGTTCGTCCTGAATGCAGTTGCGCTAGCTTTAGTCTAGGCCGTCTAAGTTTGGCGGCCTCATCATTTTTCGGTACTGGCCTCTTTCCATCCCGACTGGTCCATTTTGAAGTGGCGGGGTGGCCCTTTTTTGCCAGAGGTACTACTGTGGCGGATGCATCCGGGGGGACGGGTCGTCTGGCATCCATTGTACCATTCGTTGCTAAAGGCGTTTTCGACGACGCAACATTGCGCGTTATGGGCCTCGCTTTCGACGCCGCCCGCAAAGCCCTCCATGACGACGGACAGCCTACAGTAGTCCAAGAAGTTATGGCCCAGCGGATTATCGCCGCAGCGCATAGAGGTGAGCGCAACGTAGCGCGGCTTCGCGACATTGCACTGGTCGCCTTACGGGATACGGGACCGCGCCGGTAGCAGCTCACTGCGGGCACCGATGCGTTGCTCGGCACGAGCTAAATCAAAACGTAAGCTTTCCCGTGTGCAATTGACGACGCATGGACGCTCCTGCACCCAACCCGAACCTTCCCCACTGTCCCAGTTGTGGAGAGGCAATGCGGCTTATCAGGACTATTCCCCGGTTAGGTGGGCTGTCCGAATTGCGCAGCTACCAATGCCGGGCCTGCGGTGTTTGCTTCACTGCGGAGGAAAGCCGGCGGCGCTAAGCTTCGTGCCACCTCAAAAAGGAAAAGCCCCAAACATACGCGGGGCTTTTAGACGGGGAGCGGGGCTGGGGGCGTTGAGTGGTCCCCGTCCAATACCACTAACACGAATAGGGCGTCTTAGTTCCGGTGGCGGGAGTGGCCCAGCAATCCGTTCCAATTTGCCGCAGCCGACTTCCCAATTTATGCCGGAAATCAAGTTCGGAATGGCAAACGTCAATTTCATCCCCGATGAACCCTTCTTGCCAAGAGCGGACAATGCCCAACACCCGTTCCATAGACAAAGAGCAATTACTTGCATTCACCACCCGCTGCGACAAGTGCGGCGATTATGCGTTCCTCGCCCGTTGCGAGCTTGATGCGTTCAAGCGCGACGGCACCGAAATTTGGACGTACGAGTGCATAGACTGCGGCCACCAAATGCAACGGACAGATGAAGCATAGGGCGCGCGCTTAACGGGCCTTTTGATTTCCCAAGCGACCCGCGCCAAGGGCCCTTCAAGAAATAAATTCCCCCCACGGTACGGGGTCCCCGCGACGTTTCGTCCAGCGGCAACCTTTGCCACTCCGATTTGCAGCGTGCCGAATTGCCCGTTGTGCCGCCACGGAAAACAAACGCAACGCGTCGCTATGTGACGATGCGAAGCTGAAGAAAATGTATATCAGTGGCCGAAGGGAAGCGACAAAGACAACATTTTGCAAAATACATCGAACTGAACGACCACGTTTCGCCCGGCGGGCGCAGTCTTCACATCATCCAATGGCCTCGCTATGGTTACATTTTCTCTTTGGCACCATCAAGTCCTTGCCCGGAGGAACGAATGGATCAGAACAAGTCCTTTTACGTTTGCCTGTACGTGAAAGACGGAATGCCCATCGGACACCGTATGGGCTTCTCCAAGACTTTCCCTGCGTCAAATGATCCTGAGCCGGATGCTGCAGTGTCACAGGCAACATCGTCCTCGAACTTCCCAGCAATCTCTAAAGAATTTATCGACGCCATGATGGGCTACCTTGAGTATGTCCCAATCATCCTCTACCTAGCACCAATTATTTCACACACGCTGGTCGCCTCCAGTCTGCACGAGTTTTTGGATAGGCAGTGCCTTTCTGCCGATAAGGCCGTCGATCGCACCATCTACGAATTGAGGTCCGCCGATTTGGTCGCGTTTCGTAGATTTGATGAGAACTTAAGCGCGGCCGGTTCGACAAGCCGCAGCCTACCCAGACTTTTGACGGTAGGGCTAGTTACCTCACTTGAATACCAATTGACGCAATTGATGAAGGAGGTAGCGAAATGTTTTCCGCAGGAAAGTTTTGGCAAAGAAAAAGCAATTGCCGCACGCGACGTCGTGAACTTTGCCTCAATGGAGGAACTCAAGGAATTTATAATCTATGACGAAATTGACAAGGTTCAACGAGAAGCATTCGAAAATCAAGTCAAGTGGATCACGTCTAAAGCGGGTCTCGATGAGATCGGACCAAACTATACTGATTGGCCGCGTCTGCTGGAGCTTTTCGAACGAAGGAACTTGTTTGTGCACGCCAACGGGGTCGTGAATGACCAATATATTAAAGCTGCCAAGAAACATAATTTTCCGGCCGAGCATCCGCTTAGGAAAGGAGATGAGCTGCATGCTGATCCGGATTATTTCATCGCGGCGGTCCATCGGGTACTCCACTTTGGCGTCACCCTTACACAGATCGTTTGGCGGAAATGCTATGCTGAAGAAGGCAAATACAGCGACCGATCGATTTCAGAGCTCGGCTACGAGCTGATCGCGAGGGGCCAATTAAAGCTCGCAATCAAAATGTTAGAAGCAGCTAAAACGATCCGTGGCGTATCAGATATTCGGAAGCGAATGAACCTCGTAAATCTCGCGAACGTATATAAGTTAGCTGGCGATAAAACGAAATCTTTGGAGACGTTGAGTTCGATGGACTGGTCTGCTGTTGCGGTACAATTTCAAATAAGCATAGCGGCCGTAAAGGATGAAATCGATGAGGTTGTCACATTGATGAGAAAGATTGGTACTAATTCTGATGAGATAAACGCGCAAAGCTATCAAGAATGGCCAGTGTTCTATGGTGTGCGGGATAACATCAAATTCACGGATGCTTTCAAGGAAGTATTCGGGTTGGACTTCGTACCGTCTGAAAAAAGGCAAGCGGGTGTATCCCAAGTAATGAATTGGATGGATAAGGAGGCGCTTGTCAAAAAGGCCGCCGTAGATGACGGCATTTCAACTCTGGACGAAAGTGAAGATCTTCCATTGTCGATCGACCTGAAGAAATTAAATTAACGCGATATTTGATGCTTAAGTCGACCGTCTGGACATCGTTCGAAGAGGCGGAATTTGGCAAACAAGTTCGTTGGAAAAGGTGCGTAATTCAGCGGTCAAATACCAGCTTGCCTCAGCCGAACGCACACACCGGGGGGCACCCAGTTATGGTGGTTCGCATCAATGTGAAAACGCGCAGCGCCCTAGGAAGCCAAAGGTCCCCGTTTTGTGACCATCTTGGCCTTGCGACCGTGCAAGCGATAGGGGGATGAGGTCGCGGAGTTGGTCGCTATCTCGTGGTTTTTGAAGCCTAGAACACCCCTGCGTAAGCAGGGATCAAAACCGTCCGCTTCCTTCGAAAAGGAAAGCCCTTTGTGGCTTGTCTCTCAACAGAATTGTTGGGATGGAGGGCACGCTGGCTGCACAGGTCGGCCGAACTGGTCCATACCGATCCCGGGCCCGTAGGCGTTGGGACGCACAGTGGCAAAGGGGTCTGGGGGGCCCTGTCCCGGTGACGGCTGCCAAATAAATGGTCGGCCAGTCGCGTCGCTATTTATGCCCGGCCCATAAGCGTTGGGCCGGTAAGGACCGAGGAAGCTTCCGTTGGCTCCAAGTTGATTGGCTGGTTGTGTGTTGGCCCCGATACTTTGCTGTGGACCCGTCAAGGGCTGTTTTTGCGCGGGATAACTATCCTGTTCGGGATAACTATCCTGTTGCCCAGACGGCAAAGTGACCACGGAATTAAGCCAATCTGTTAGAAGCTTAAGCGCGCCGGGAGTGCGCGCTACGCGCTGGCCTTCAGGGGTTTGATAAAAGGCCATCCATGCCCTTTGCCGGTCATGCCCGTTTTGCTCCAATAGTCGAACGAATAACTGCATTCCATCTGCCGCGGCGGCAGACGCTACTTGTTCCTGCGCCCATTGGTTTCCTTGCCCCGCCGCCATTTGAGTAAGGATATTCGGCCTTGGATTGTTACCATTGCTGCCGCCGTTTCGTGTGCATGCGGCGATAGGCACCAGCGCAATACACATCAAAAGCAAGTTCCTAAGCAGCAATGGGGCCCAACGCATCATTGCGCTTTATCTCGTTACCAAAGCACCAATAGAGACTATATTCCCTAGAGACTATATGCCAGATGGTGCCCCCTCCTGCAATGCAGGATTGGCGGCTCATACTCGGGCGAAACGTCAAACGCTTTCGTTTGCAAAAGAAACTGACCCAAGAGCAGCTTGCATTTGAAGCTGAAATTGATCTGACTTACGTTGGGGGAATTGAGCGGGGCAAGCGTAATCCGAGCTTGCTTGTGATGGCGAGAATTGCGAAGGCGCTGGGGGTGCACGTAACGAAGCTGTTGAATGATTGAACATCTAACCTGTCCCTCGCATCGGGTTATTGTTCGGAGCGGACTAACGTCCTAACTGTTAGGGTGCGGCGTTCTCTGAAGAGGTGGGGGAAACGCAATGGCCGGTCGTGAAGTGTCGCTGCAAGGTCTCGCAATGTATGAGCTTATGCTCAAAGACATAGGGCACTTCATCCTTGTAGGCGCAATTCTAATGGCCGGTGCTTTATCCGTGAGGGCGGCGTCGCCCCCCGACTGTTCGTTAAAGGAGCAGGGGGTGTGGGTGAAAGCCAAAATGATCCCCCCGCCCTCCCTACCTAGAGCCCCCGGCAAGGGGGGGTCCTTTTCGCTGCTTGGTTGCGGGATAACTTATGCCTGCCGGGCCAAAGCAACGATGGTCACCGATGCGCGCTGCAAGGTCGTATTTACGGCTGATCGAAACGTCCATGGCACGTGCTTCTGGAACGGCCACGGCCAGCCCGGCGAGTGCAGCAGTTGCATCGCCACGCCGCCGCCGGCATCGGATTGCACGTGGCATTTGGAGAAGAAATAGCCCCGGCCGGTTTTAGGACCCGCCAGCTTCGCCAAACTGCGTATTCCGACTAATACGGAAAGTGGCCATCTTGCTGGTGACCATCTGGCCATCAAGCCCACTTCGACGTTCTATGTATATCTCTTTTAGGATTTCAAAGCGCGTGGCTCCTTAGGACGTTCTGCCCGGCATCGCAGCTTTGGACAATTGGTGATATCGTGAACGTGTTGGAAGTATGGGCGACTGCTCACTGAACGAGCGGGAGGTGGGGTGATGTTCAAGGGTTTGTTTGGTCTTGGCCGGGCGTACAATAGATTGCCTCCCCATCACAGCTTCTCTGAGCTTGCTGATAATATGGAACGGCTTGCCAATTATCTGATGGATAGAAGCGTAGGGAGCTTTGCCAGTGAGGGTTATGCCAAGGCGCCAAATCGCTGGGAATGGAAACTCGGCAATGACTTGAAGCTTCTCGTAGAATATGCGCGCGATTTTGTCCCATCCGATACGGACGGATTGCATCATTATTCGGGTCGAGGAAAACGGCCCTGAGTTCCCTAAAGGAGCCCCTACCAGAACCTACTGCTGCAAGTGAAAGCAAGTTCATAAGAAGGCCCTTTATATGGTTTTTGTTTCACTTTGACGATCGACCTTCGGGACCACTACCTCCCGCCTGCTGATCGTGAGGGGCTGGCCACGATCCTTCATGGGTCCCTGTACGCTTTGGAGGAGCTTCCTAAAGGTCGGCTGAGATACGCTCAAGCCCCGCCTTAGCTCCGCTTTGCGAAACGTTCCTCCTTGGCCCTCCGCGCTCAGCACCCGGACAAGCTCCGTTTCCCTCGGGCTCAGGCCGGCTGCCATTGGTTCCCAATCCACGATTTTCGCGCCCGGAAAGACGGACCCAAGCAGTTCCCTTGGCATTCCCGCGGACTTGTGCGTGGAGAAGATCGCAAAGACGTGGTTGCCTGCGGGGCATCCGTCCCCCTCACTCTTTCGCACATTGCCCCGGCAAGCGGCTTGATAGATGTTGTGCTCAATCTCCCCCAGCCGAACCTGATTAAGCTCCTCTGCGGTTAGTGGCTCACGCGCCGGAATGCCCTTGGCGCTCCGCCCATAGGCTTCATTCACAGGAACGTTGTACTGAAAAGCGCCAATCAGGAACACGTACTTGAAATGTTGGAAATTGTTCGTTGCTGTATGAATGCCCCAATGAATGAAGTGCACATTTTTGCGGGCCCCTAACCTAATTTGGATTTCACCCGCGATATCGCGAACGTACTTCTTTTGTTTGTAGTGGACCACAAGCACGGGCTCACTTGCTGGAATGTCCTCAATCGCGGAAACAACGCCGGATATAATCTCATCCCCCTTCTTATTCCCCGGCCTAAAAATGTCCCTCCCAGCACCTCGATCCCAATGGTGGAATGTCAGCCCCCCATAGTTCTTTGGAGCGGACTGAAGGCCACACAAGCCTCCGCGATCCTTACGCCAAAGGTCATAGACTTTGCGAAGTCCGCCACTGGCATCTTGAACTAGCATCGGGCCAAGGTCTTTTGGGAAAAGGTCCTCATAATCAACGAGGACATTCGTCACGCGGTCCCGTCGCACTCGCACCGGACAGTCGGAAAGCTTCCACAAATCGGCGACAACATCCCTATCTTCGTTGCTCTCAAACGCACTCAGCAAATCTTCCAGCCCTAAGCCGAGGGCTTCCAAATCCGGAACTTGAACTATGCCCTGATCCTTTGCGGATTTTAATGTGTCCTCGAAGCGGTCCAGTGCCGCTAACACATCCGTGAAACCGGCGCGCCCCAAATCTTTGAACAGGTGCTTTATTTGATGCAATCCAACGGTAATGATCCGGGAGGGGAGAATGGCTTCATCCCAAATCCGGACACGTCTTGGTTGCCCTCGAAACCAAAAATCCTTGAGCGCCGCAAAGCTGCCGCCGTGTCTTAGACGCGCGCCAAGCATGGCCTGTGTCGTGAACAATACGCGGGCATCGATGCGATCTGGATTACCGTGCTTGTAGATTTCCTTGCAAGGTTCCGTGCCCTCAGTAACGTAGACCGCATAGTCTACTTCATCTAACCCCATCGCCTCCGCTATGCCCTTTATTTCCTCGCAGCGAGCGATGAGGAACATCACCCCAACGTTTTGATATTCGGGCATTTGGACGAGTTGGCGTATTGCCTCAATATCGAGACTGGTTTTGCCGATACCCGGAGCGAGGGAGGAAAGATAGAAGTGCCGATCAAGCCGGGGGCTGCCATCCGCCATCGCTTGGATTAGGCATGCACTTTCTTCGAGACTGGCAAACTGTGCTTCTGAGGGGTGGTGGTCTCTCTCCTCGAATGTTATTCGGAGCGCCAGCATTGTGCGTTCTGCTAGATCGCCGGGCCTTCTGCTCACCCAGTTAAAATCTGGACATTGAGTTTTCGGGACCGCCGATCTGACGCTGCCCTTATCTTTGCGCTGGAGCGTTTGTCCGCGCGGTCGGGCATTGCCGCTTTGGCTGAGTGCGCTGGTTCGTTGGAGTTCTTGACGTTCAAGGTTCGGCTTTGGAGCCGCTCCGCTCACGCCACCTTCTCCCGGCTACGCCGCCACTGCTCCGCAGCTTCATTGGTTATGAGCGTGCGCTTCCCCGCTTTCATCACGCGGGGACCGTTTCCTTGTTGGAGTAGCTTGTAGAGGAGGGAGCGGGATATTCCGTGCAGGGCACAGAACTCGAAAATTGAGTAAGCGGGCTTTATTTGAATAGTGTTTCGGCTAAGAAATTCGTGCTTTGGCACGGACCATGTTTCTCCTTCGGTTTGCGTTTGCGGCAGACGGCAGGACCGCCCGCTCGCTTTGGATGATGGAAAACGTGTAGGGACGTTCGAGCACAGTAAATAGGCACTCGCGCGTGAAGCGCAAGGTGCAGGAAAAGTCGTAAAATGCCATTAGATCAATAACTTATACTAGGACTTATATCCTATATTCCCTATTTAACCATCGAGCTTTTTCAAAATCCCCTCGCTCATGGGGTGCGTGTAGCGAAGCAACATTCGGAGGTCCCGGTGGCCGCTTATTAGGGCAACCTCGGGGACATTGAGGCCCTTCTCAAAAAAACGGCTGATTGCTTCATGTCGGAGATCGTGAAACCGCAGCCCATTCACGCCCGCACGAAGTTTCAAACGTTCCCATGCGAGCCGGAAGGCATTTGCCGTCACGGGAAATATCACATAACCGCAATGCGGCGTGTGTTTAAGTGTCTGAACCGCCGTTGAGGAAAGAGGCACGCGCCGGGGATGGCCGTTCTTGGTTCTGCTAACGAGGACTGTGCGAGCCTTTAGGTCTACATCCGACCAACGCAACGATAGTAGCTCGCTCCGGCGCATTCCGGTCTCCACGGCCATTTGAATGAGGGCTGGAAGCCATTTAGATCGGCTTTGTCTACAGCCTCCCAGCAGGGCCGTAAGCTCCTCCGGTGCAGCACGCCGCTCCCTGCCACGGCCCGGGATGGCATCTTGATTTTACGCACAGGGTTTTCCGGGAGCGCAACACCCCACTCACTGCGCGCTATCTCGAAGCAGTGCTGTAAGACAGCAAGTTCACGCCGGACTGTGCCTGCTGCCACCATGGAAAGTCGTTCATCCCGATAGGCAGCTATGTCGCTTGCTGACAGCTTTTCGAGCGATTGCCCAGCAATGGAGTGGGCCAAGAGGATGCGCAGCTTATAGTGCTCTTGGGCAGCCCCGCGTTTTTTCGGCGTAACCGTATCCCGGTAGCGGCCAAGCAGACTTGAAAGCGTGAGCGAGCGAAGTGTCCGATGGTCGGTAGGTAAATCGCCGCGATCAATCTCGGCCTCCCGCTGGCGCGCCCACAATTCCGCATCAGCCTTAAGGCGGAAAGTTCTTACCAAGGGTCGCAAACCTTGGCGGCGCACCTGCACCTGCCATGTGGCTCCGCGCCGACGAATGCTCGCCATTTGCCTCTCCGCTGTGACGGCGTTGTGGCAGACTGGCGTTTGAGGTGTTCGAGCTAGAGAGTGCGCAGCACAGAAACCCTTGCGAGAAGCAGGTTTCAGTGGTGGAGCCGAGGGGATTTGAACCCCTGACCTCCGCAGTGCGATTGCGGCGCTCTCCCAACTGAGCTACGGCCCCGCCGCAGGCACTATCAGCCGATAAGTGCCGGCTTTTGGCGAGTTCCGGGCCATTTAGGGCCGCGCTTGAATTGTGTCAAGGAGACGCCGTTTGGGCATCCGGAGGCGTCGCATCGGCTTGTGAGCGCGGTAGCAAATCGCTAGGTTCCGGCGTCGTCACTTTCGAAAGCCTCCCATGCGCGCCCTCTTTCTCGTCATTGATCTGGCCCTCGAGCTTTACATCTGGATCGTGATCATCGCGGCGATCTTCTCGTGGCTCGTCGCGTTCCACGTGGTGAACACGCGCAACCAAGTCGTCGGCATGATCGGCGAATTTCTCTACCGGATTACCGAGCCGGCGCTGCGCCCAATTCGCAATTTTCTGCCAAATCTCGGCGGCATCGACATTTCGCCGGTGATCCTGTTCCTGATCATCATCTTCATTCGGTATGTGATCGCGCTCTACATCCTGCCGAACGTGTATTGACCTGCCGTGGCTGTCGAGGCGTGGACGGCCACATCGGATGGCGTCATCATCGACGTGCGGTTGACGCCCCGCGGCGGCCGTGACGCGTTTGAAGGGACCGAGCGGCGAGCCGATGGGCGCAACGTCTTCAAAGTGCGGGTCCGTGCAGCGCCATCCGAAGGTGCAGCCAACACCGCACTGTGCCGGCTTGTCGCCGAATTGCTCGGCGTCGCTCCGCGCAATGTGACAGTTTCAGGGGGTGCCATGTCACGAGTGAAACGGGTTCGGGTTATCGGCGAACCGGGCGCTCTCGTTACGGTATTACGACAACGGATCCCACAACAGGCGTGATGCTGCGCTCGCTACCGTCAGCCTTCGCAAGACTTAACTATTCCAGCCGAAGGCGACCTTATCCAGCACGCGCGTGCCGAATTTTTCCGATGAGCGGGCGACGGTTTTGCCGTTGAGCGCGCGGTAGAACTCGACGGCGGTGTCGTTCTCCGACAGCGCCCACACGATCAGCGATTTTAGTCCACTCTGCGCCAGATCGCGGCGTGCGGCGGTGAACAGTCGCCGGCCGAAACCCAAGCCCTGAAACTCGGGCCGCAGATAGAGTTCGTAGATCTCGCCGTCATAATGCAGGCTGCGCGCGCGATTGCGCCCGTAATTGGCATAGCCCGCGACCTTGTCGCCGAATTGCAGCAGCGCGACGCGGCTCCCTTTGCGGATGGCGCTGTCCCACCAGGCCGGGCCGCGACGATTGATCAGCCGGTCGAGCTCGGTGCCGGGGATGATGCCCTGGTATGCCGTCCGCCATGCCTCATCGTGGGCGTCAGCGACCGCGCTGGCGTCATGCGCCTTGGCGCGGCGGATCTCGATGAGGACTGTGCTCATGGTGCAATCAAAGCAAGCGACTCTGCGGGCTTCAAGTGCCGACATTCATACTTCGTTAACGATGTGGATTATTAGCGGACCAGCGGCTGGCGCGCCATCGCGGCGGCCAAAAAAACCTAGGCTGGCTCATAATCTGCGGGGCTGTTACAAGAGCGACACGGTCGCCCGATATTTTTGCGCCGTTTCGAACGCATTATTGGTTGTGGCGTGGGGTGATAGGTCTTCTTACGGTTGGCCCTTGGGCCTGACCGGCTTACACCCGCTCAGCTTCTTTCCGCTTTTCGTCCTTTTTTCGCTCGTTAGCATCAAGCAGTTTCTTGCGCAGCCAGATTGATTTCGGCGTTACCTCGACCAGTTCGTCATCCTCGATATAGGCCAACGCCTTTTCCAGCGTCATGCGAATGGCGGCGTGAGCCGGACTGCTTCATCCTTGGAATGGGTACGGATGTTGGTGAGCTTCTTGCCCTTGAGGACGTTGACTTCGAGGTCGTTGCCGCGGGTGTGCTCGCCGATGATCATGCCGCGGTAGACCTTCCAGCCCGGCTCGATCATCATCGGCCCGCGGTCTTCCAGATTCCACATCGCATAGGCGACCGCGTCGCCCTGGTCGGTCGAGATCAATACGCCGTTGCGCCGGCCGGTGATATCTCCGCGATGCGGCCCGTAGGCGTGAAACACCCGGTTCATCACCGCTGTACCGCGCGTATCGGTCAAAAGCTCGCCGTTGTAGCCGATCAAGCCCCGCGTCGGTGCGTAGAAGATGAGCCGCACGCGGTCGCCGCCTGACGGACGCATCTCGACCATCTCGCCTTTGCGCTCGGCCAGCTTTTGTACGACCACGCCGGCGTGTCCTTCGTCGACGTCGACGACGACTTCTTCGATGGGTTCGAGCAGTTCATTCGCTGCGCCGTACTGAAACAGCACCTTTGGCCGCGACACCGAAAGCTCGAACCCCTCGCGCCGCATGGTCTCGATCAGGATGCCGAGCTGCAGTTCGCCGCGGCCGGCGACTTCCATCGAATCCTTCTTGGTCGATTCAGAAATCCGAAGCGCGACGTTGCCTTCCGCCTCGCGCAACAAGCGCTCGCGGATGATGCGGCTTTGCACCTTGTCGCCCTCGGTACCGGCGAGCGGCGAATTATTGATGCGAAAGGTCATCGCCAGAGTAGGCGGATCGATCGGCTGTGCCGGGAGCGGTTCGGTGACTTCGGGTGCGCACACGGTGTGCGAAACAAATGCTTCGGGCAGGCCGGCGACGGAGACAATGTCCCCGGCGAAACCTTCTTCGATCGGCATGCGTTCGAGGCCGCGGAACGCCAGAACCTTGGTTACGCGGCCGACTTCGACTAATGTCCCATGCCGGTCGAGCACCTTGGCAGGCTGATTGGGTTTTACGCTGCCCGAGAAAATGCGGCCGGTGACGACGCGGCCGAGATAGGGATTGGCCTCGAGGATCGTGCCTAGCATCCGGAACGGGCCCTCCTCGACTTGCGGCGGAGCCACATGGCGGATGACCAGCTCGAACAGCGGCGCCATGCCACGATCCTTCGGACCCTCGGGCTTGTCGGCCATCCAGCCCTGCTTGGCCGAGCCGTAGAGGATCGGGAAATCCAGCTGTTCCTCGGTCGCATCGAGGGCGGCAAACAGATCGAAGACTTCATTGGCGACCTCGACCGGGCGCGCGTCCGGCCGATCGACCTTGTTGATGACGACAATCGGCTTGAGCCCCATTTTCAGGGCCTTGGTGACCACGAATTTCGTCTGCGGCAGCGGCCCTTCGGCCGCGTCGACCAGCACCAGTGCGCCATCCACCATATTGAGGATGCGTTCGACCTCGCCGCCGAAATCGGCATGGCCGGGCGTGTCGACGATGTTAATTCGCGTACCGTCCCAGAGCAGCGACGTGGCCTTGGCGAGGATGGTAATGCCGCGCTCACGCTCGAGGTCGTTTAAATCGAGCGCCCGTTCGGCGACGCGCTGATTCTCTCGGAAAGCGCCGGATTGCTGGAGCAAACGGTCGACCAGGGTGGTTTTTCCATGGTCGACATGGGCGATAATGGCAATGTTGCGCAGGTTCATGGCAGCGGTGTTAAATTGGGGGCGGTGTTAAATTGCGACGGGCCCCCAAGGGGCCCGCATGTTGCTCTGCAATATAGTCAGCCGCGCGCGGTTCGCAATGCACTGTTCGCGACCATGAGTGTGATAGTCTGAAGTCTCCTTAACGCCGCTGCTGGTCCCTGGGGTAGCTAGGATCGCGGCGCGGTAGATACATCGGGGTGTTGCGCGGGGGGGGGGCCGCGAAACGGCCGAAGTTCTCCGTCATAACACGCAGGGGAGTGAGGATGCGCTACGACAAGGGACACAACGACACTACCCGCCGGCGCATCATCGATGTTGCCTCCCGGCAGTTCCGTGAGGACGGCGTTGCCGCGGTCGGGCTGGCCGGCATCATGGCCGGTGCGGGATTGACCAATGGCGCCTTCTACACGCACTTCCGATCCAAGGAGGATCTGGTCCAGACGGTGCTTTCCGAGGCGCTGAACCGGCGTGAGGAGACGTTGCGGAGCGCTTCGCAAAGTAATGCCGGGCTGGAGAAGACGATCCGCGATTATCTGTCGCCCCGCCACCGCGATAATCCCGGCGGCGGCTGTCCGACCGCGGCACTGGTCGCGGAAATTGCGCGCCATCCCAAGGCGACACGCGATGCATTCACAGCCAGGATTTCCAGGTTCATCGCACTAATTGCAACGCAGCTTCGCGCCGGCACGCCGAGCGAGCAGAGCCGCAATGCGGTCGCGATCTACGCGATGATGGTAGGCACGCTTCAACTGGCACGCGCGGTCAACGACAAGCGGCTGTCTGACGAAATCCTGGAGAGCGGCGTCAGCGCGGCGCTCGCGTTGGCTGATGGCAACGACCGGCCATGATGCCAATGGTCACGCGACGTCGCACGCCACTCGGCGGTCCGGCCCAACGTGCCCCCTGCCGTCGAAACGCCGGGATGTCATTTAGCCGCCGGTGACAGCGAGAACGGCTTCCTCGATCTTGGCGACGACGAAATTCCCGGCCTGTTCAAGTTCGATATGCGGCATGTTCGGCATTTCATCGCCGACCACGACGGTATCGCGCGGTGGTCTGGATGAAGTCGGTGCCTTGCATCTTGCGCGGCATTTCATCGGATAGCACCTCTATCGTTTTATCTCGGGCACTGGCTCGCCTGGGCGCTGCTGCCACGCACGCTCGGATTTCTGTATTATTATTTGCCGTCGGCCACGCTGGCGAGCTTGGCGCCGGTGTACCTCCTGCGGCGCGGCAACAGGCCCCGTTGGCTGTTATCCTCGTTGTTACACTTGATAGCGTTTGGATGCTCGGAGGATGCGACCGGTTCAATGCGATGAACGTGACTTACGTCACACGGGCAGATCGGCGCCGGCCCGGCTCGCGAAAAGCCCGGTTATTTGAGGCTGGCCGGGGCTTTTTGGGTCCGGAATCTCGGCCACATTAAATTTACGAAATCCGCCTCGTTCGCCTCGCAAAGCGGTCGCGGGAGTGCCGACGTGCTGACAATAAATCGGCCAGATGCGCAGCTAAAAAAACCGGCCGTGCAAAAAAACAAAGCGAGCGAAATAACCTGGCGCCGTTTCGATCACCACAAAGACCAAACGAATATCAGGGGTATCGCCCATCCACGCCGGATAGCTCGGGAACCGCGATGCCGATCTTGATCGGTGCAGGCCTCATCGCCGCGGCTATCCTGTTGTCCACGCTGATCACGGCTGTCGGCACGAGGTTTGTCGGCATGGAAAGCGTCGCCGACGACAATGTGTGGCTGATCGACCGCCTCACCGGCAGCGTGTACCGGTGCCAGGCGCCGGAGCGCGGCAAGGCGTCGTGCGATCCGGAGGTCGCGACCGGCAGCATCGGGAAAGAGGAAGACCATAAATAGCTAGCGCTGGTTGTTCATTTCCGTCTCTTGATATCGGCAAATCCGGTACCATTGCCGCACGATGCCCGCCGCCGATAAATCCATCCCGCTGAGCAAGGTCGAAGGCCGCCGCATCTGGCTGCGGGCGCAGCGGCTCGACACCCCGACGCCGTTCGGCGAGGGCGCGCCGGCGACGGCCGCGGCGGTCGAGCATCTCGGCTACGTGCAGATCGACACCATCAATGTGATCGAGCGTTCTCACCATCATATTCTCTGGACCCGCATCCCCCATTATCGGCGCGCGGATCTGCGCCAGGCCCAGAGCGTCGATAAAAGCGTATTTGAATACTGGACCCATGCGCTGTCCTATGTGCCGGTGAGGGATCTGCGTTTTTTCCTGCCCGCCATGAAGCGCCACCGGCGTGAGGGCCATAAATGGCTGTCCTCGGTTCTGCCGGCGGATTTGCGCAAGGTCATGCGGCTGATCCAGCGCGACGGCGCGCTGACCATTCGTGACATCGACGACGACGTATTGGTCGACAAGACACACCCATGGGCCAGTCGCAAGCCGTCGAAGCGGGCGTTGCAACTGGCGTTCTATGAAGGCCGGCTCGCGATTTCCGAACGCAACGGCATGCTCAAGACCTATGAGCTGATGGCGCGGCATTTCGGCTGGGACCAGCCGCCCAACCACCCGCCGAAGCCGGCTTCAGCCCACGAAATCATCCACTACCTGCTCGATCGCGCGCTGCGCGCGCAGGGCATTGTCAGCCTGGATTCGATCTGTCATCTCGACGCGCCGAGTAAGGCGCAGGTCCGCCGCCTGATCGAGGCCAGGGTCCGCCGCAATGAGCTGGTGCCCGTCGCGATCGAAGGCGCGGGCAAGCAGGAGCATTGGACCGCTCCGGCGACGCTGGAGAATGCGGGCGGCTCGGCTTTGGAGCTGGTGCATATCCTCTCGCCGTTCGATCCGCTGGTGATCCAGCGCAAGCGGACGCATCTGTCTCTTCGATTACGAGCACCGCTTCGAGGCCTATGTGCCGAAGGAGAAGCGGCGCTTTGGCTATTTCGCGCTGCCGGTCCTGGTCGGCAACCAAATCGTCGCCGCGCTCGATCTCAAGACCGATCGCCAGCGCGGCAAATTGCTGATGCAGAAATGGAACTGGATCGGCACGGGCGCGCCAAGGGGGGCACGCAAGGAGTTGAAGCGCCGCATCGAGGACGAACTGCATCGCTTCGAGCGGTTTCAGTTGGGGGAGTGACGGGAACCTGCGGCCTCCGCACCGGTTAGGCTTGGATAATCGCCTGGATAACCGGGTTTTTGGAGACGTCATGGGCAACGACAAATCTATCCTGGAAAAGATCTCCGACACGGTGAAGGATATCGCGACCTTGGCCACGGACGCTGCCAGTCACGCGCTGAAGCCCGGCGAGTCGCCGCCGAAGGCGGATGAACAGGCAGCGGCCTATGTGCCGCCGGCTGCCGACGGCGTTGTTTCCGATCCGATGATGGTACCGCCAGTCGCGATGGCCCCCGTCGCGCAAAAACACACAGCTCGGAGGCGCAAAGCGAAGAAGGCCAGTAGACCCGCCGCGAGAAAAGCAAAGAAGATGTCCAGAACGTCCGCTGCAAAGACAACAAAGAAATTTGCATCGAAAAAGAAATCCGTTCGCAAAGCGCTCGAAGCAGCCCGCACAAAAGGCTGCGAAGAAATCCGGTAAGAAGTCGGCACCCAAGGCGGCAAGGAAAAAACGCAAGCGCGCACGCGGGTGATTATCGTCCTTGGTTTTTCGCCACGCGAAACTTCAACGCATCCACTTTCGACAACAGAAATTCAAGCAACGGCGAGGTGTTGGCCTCGTTGTAGCCGATTACAAGGTCGACCATCGGCGGCGCGCCCTGGAGTGGGCGGCTGACGACGGTTTTCGGCAGCAAATTTTGCGCATAGAGCGGAACCAGGCAGACGCCGCCGGTGGACGCCACCAGCGAAATTGCCATCGCCAGATTCTCGGCCTGATGCGCGGGTTTCAGCGTAACGCCGGCGCGTTTGGCGTAACCTTCGATGGCCGCGAGTACCGTCGGCGCCCGGATCGCGGATACGCCGATGAACACCTCGCCGCAGATGTCTTGCGGGCGAATCGAGTTTCGCGCCGCCAAAGCGTGATCGCGCGGCATCAGCAAGATCAACGGATCCTTCCGCAGCGGCCTGAATTTCAGACCGGGCGCCTGCTTCTCGGGGCGCATAAACGCCAGGTCGACTTTGCCGCGGATGAGACTGGCCGTGAGATCGGGCAAATCCTGGCTGTGGATGATGACTTCGGTCGAGGGCAACTCGGCGTGCAGGATTTCCATGACAGCCGGCAGCCAATCCATTTCGTAACCGGTCAGAAAGCCGATCGCGAACGAAGCCCTTGCCGGTTGTGCCGCTCGCCGCGCCGCCTCGCCGGCCGCCTCGACTTGCAGCAGCACGACCCGCGCGTGATCGAGGAATACACGGCCTGCTGCAGTCAACTCGATGCCGCGGGGCCCGCGGATCAATAGCTGAACGCCGAGTTCCAGTTCGAGATCGTGAATTTGCCGGCTCAGAGACGGTTGCGCGGTATACAGCCGCTTTTGCGCCGCCACGGTGAGGCTGCCTTCTTCCGCCACCGCGACGAAATACCGGAGATGCCGAAGCTCCACAGCCATACTCCATAAGTATGGCCTTGACCTTACAAAGTCTTTTTCCCGGGTGCCAGTACGATCTAAATATTCGCCAACGGAAGCGAATGCTCGCCAGTTGGACAATCCATCCGCTGAGAATCGGAAACTTCTGACGGGGCCCGACAGGCCTTACGCCCTATGCATCCGAAGGAGAAGTCACATGACCCGTCCTGTTGTCCTCATCACTGGCGCCCTGACCGGTATTGGCCGCGCCACCGCGCTTGCCTTCGCCAAAGAAGGCGCCGATCTCATCGTTTCCGGCCGCCGCGATGACGCCGGCTACGCGCTGGTCGCGGAGCTTCGCGCGCTCGGCGGCCAAGCCGAATTCATTCGCGCCGACGTTCGTCACGAGAGCGACGTGCAAAATCTCGTTGACAAGACCGTCGCCCGGTTCGGCCGGCTCGATGTCGCTGTCAACAATGCCGGCACCGAAGGTACGCCCGGCCCGGTCACCGCGCAGACCGCAGAGAGCTACGCCGCGACCTTCGATACCAACGTGCTCGGCGTGCTGCTGAGCCTGAAACATGAGCTGCGTGTAATGCAGGCGCAAGGCTTTGGCAGCATCGTCAATCTGTCGTCGACCATGGGCCACCGAGGCGCGCCGGGTGCATCGCTCTATACCGCGAGCAAGCACGCGGTCGAAGGCTTGACCAAGTCGGCGGCGCTGGAGGCGGCGGCGTTCGGCGTGCGCGTCAACGCGGTTGCGCCGGGCCCAGTCGATACCGCGATGCTCGATCGCTTCACCGGGTCGGCCGACCGCAAGGCTGGCCTTGTCGCCGGCGTACCGTTGAAGCGCACCGGCCGGCCGGAAGAGATCGCCGATGCCATCGTGTTCGCGGCTTCCAGCAAGGCCTCGTTCATCACCGGCCAGATTATCGCCGTCAATGGCGGCAAGACCGCCGCGTAATCCGGCCGCGGTCACGGTCGATTTCCCCACCAAGGCTGCCGGCCTGTCGATGCGGGATAAGCACGCGGTGCTCAAGCGCTGGTATGACACCGTTTCAGCGCGCGCCAGCATGGCCGCTTAGCCGCGCCCGGAAAATGGATGCCGCGGAGCGATCGAGCCACGCAGCGAGAGCGATCCCGGTGCCATAGACGAGCATATTCCAGGCCGAGAAGATACGGCCGAGCAACAGCGCGCCGGGCAATGTCAGCCGGAAGGCATCGAGCCAGGGTGCATGAACCAACCGAAACAGTTCCACAGCGACAGCGATCAATGCCGCAATTAATGCGACGCTCAGCCGCGGCGAATGAGACGCGGCAATCGCAACCAGAAAGAAAACCATCATCGCCCACAGCACCGAGCCGCCATATTTCACGACGAACGCCGACAACCCGAGGCCAAAGCCAAATCCGCGCAGGGCGAGACCGGACACCATAATCAGAAGGCAAAGGCTGGCGCGGACAGCCAATGCCGGTTCGGAGACGGGCTCTGGCGTCAAATCGCTTGAAGTCGCGATCATGCCGTTGGCTCATCGGCCAGCGGGATGGTCAATTCGAAGGCTGTTCCCTGCGCCGGAATCGAGCAGGCGGATGGCGCCGCCATGGGCGTCCAGCATGGCGCGAACGATCGCCAGCCCCATCCCGGTGCCGCCGCTGTCGCGGCGCGTCGTGAAGAAGCTGTCGAATATCTGCGTCCGGTTGTTGGGCGAGACGCCCTCGCCATTGTCGATGACTTTCATCCAGCAACAGATGGCCCTGCCGCACGGCGGACAGATCGAGCGCCGAGCTTTTATGGCGCATGGCATTGTCGGCGAGATTGGAAAAAATGATGCCGGCGTTCTCGTCGGAGATGCGCATCGGCGCATCAAGTTCGCCAGTGGCGCGAAGATCGAGCGCAGGAAACGCCGAACGCAGGCCGGCAATCGCATCCGACAGTCTGGCAGCGCCAAGCGCAACCGGGTTTTCGGCACGGGCGAAATCGCGCAGGCGGCCGGAGATTTTCGGCCAGGCGGTCGGCATCGGCGATGATGTTGTCGAGAAACTTGCGGCGGTCCTCGTCGTCCATGTCGGGGGAGTCGACGTCGTCGCGCAGCAACTCGGCGGCGCCCTGGATCGACGTCAAAGGCGATTTCAATTCATGTGACACATGGGTAGCGAAAGTCGAGATGAAGCTGGACCGCGTATTCAGCCGCTCCGCCATGCCGAGAAAGCTCTGCGACAGGCGGGCGAACTCGCTGGTGCCGTGGCGTTTGAGCGGCCGCAAGGCATCGCGGTCGCCCTTGCCGATCAGATTGGTGCGCTCGATAAGTTCGCGCATCGGCTCGGTAATGGTGCGATGGAACAGGAACCCGATCAGCAGCGTCGGCACGATCATGCACAGGATTGCGAGAGCGAGTTTTGCGCGCAGCTCATACAGATATTTGAAGACATTGCTGGGGGTGCGCGAAGCATAGATGACGCCGGCGACCTGGCCGCGCACGATCACCGGCATCGCGGTAAAGACGCGCATGCCGGTACCCCGGCTCATGGAATAGAGCGAGGGCTGGTCATGCTTGGAGGTGCGCACGCGCAGCGCACCGCTGAAATGTCCCTGCAGCGCTTCGGACACTTCCTGGAGGTGGGCGAGAGACAGCCCGACTTCCTCGCGGCCGGCGATGACGATGCCATGAGGATCGAGCAGCCGGAATCCGGCGAGCGTCACGTTCTGCGTCGCGATCAGGTCAGGCATCATGCGCGCCCCGAGCGCTATGAAGGCGGGATCGGCGGGCATGGATGGTGCGCGGGCCTCCGGTCTTGGCGGCAGCACGCTTTCATTGACCAGTTCCAGGGTTGGCCAGATCGGCTGATAGGGTTCATCGGACGGTTTCGGCACGACCGGCGGAACCGCGGTGCCGAGCGCGACGTCCTTCGGAATACTGGTTTCGACTTCGCGGTGGAAAACCGCGCCGAGTGCGGCGCTCTGCGCGATCAGTTCAGCCTCGGTCTGCTGGATCAACTGATTTTGGTAGACCTTGAGAAAATAGAGGCTGAACAGCGGAAGTGACAACACGCTGGCAAGCACCAGAAAAACCACGAGGCTGAGACTGGGCCGCCACTTTTGCCGCTGATTGGGTGCAGGTCTGGCGATCTCGGTCAACGCGCCGCCTCGCAGCGTCCCAGCCTGAAGCCGACGCCGTGCACGGTCTCGATTACGGATTCGCAGCCGGCCACCGCCATCTTGGCGCGGATGTTCCGGACGTGGCTGTCGATGGTGCGATCCGCAACATGGATATTGCCGGCATAGGCGGCGTCGAGGATCAGTTCGCGCGTGAACACGAAGCCCGGCCGTGCCACCAGCGTTCGCAGG
The DNA here is from genome assembly GCA_963811915.1 of uncultured Alphaproteobacteria bacterium. Lineage (GTDB taxonomy): Bacteria > Pseudomonadota > Alphaproteobacteria > Rhizobiales > Xanthobacteraceae > Bradyrhizobium. Next base: position 332,404 of record CAWETC010000021.1, on the reverse strand, counting down.
ATGTCGAACTCGAGCGCCGTCAAGGAGACCGGCGTATCCCGGAAGATGACGGTGCGCGCGTCGGCATCGATCACGAGGCCGCCGTGGCGCGTGGCTTTCGGCGCGCCGGACGCGGGCGCCGGCGCATTGCGCGTGCGGCGCAGGATCGCATTCACCCGCGCGATCAGTTCGCGCGGGCTGAACGGCTTTGTCACGTAATCATCGCCGCCGATCTCAAGTCCGAGAATCCGGTCGATCTCCTCGTCGCGGGCCGACAGGAACAGGATCGGCGTATCCGACGTCTTCCTGATCTGGCGGCAGACTTCGAGGCCGTCCATTTCCGGCATGCCGATGTCGAGCACGACGAGTTCGTGGATTTTCTGGTCGAATTGGCGCAGCGCCTCCTTGCCGTCCTGCGCGGTGGAAATCACCATTCCGGTTTTTTCAAACGCGAAGCGCACGACGTCACGGATATGCGGGTCGTCATCGACGACGAGAATGGAATGAGCCACGTTCGCTGACCTCTGTCGTCGCTTGAAATGTGCGGCGGGGTGCCGGGATTGTTAGCCAAATATCGCTTGATGCGCCATGTCCGAAACTCCAGGCCAGCCAGTTTTCCGGAGGCGCGAGAGAATCTCGCTGTCTGGAAACTGACGGCCCACGTCCTTCAAAAATGCGCGATTTCGAAAGGAGCGGCCGTGGTCGCGATCATCATTTATGTCCTTGTTATTTCTTCAGGGGGCACGAGAGTGAGGTGGCGAACCCCAGGCTTCGGTTTCGGCGGGTGGGATTTCGGAAAGGCAATGACCGGGGAACGCGGGGCCGGCGGCGTCTCCAGCCACCAGCCGTCGTTGAGGAGCCGCCGTGGCAACCGCGATCGCCGAATAGGGAGGGAGATGATTTTCGCCATGGTGCGAGCGACCATGCCGGGCTGATTGGCAGCGCGTTTGTCCGGCTTGCTCAGGATTTGCGTATTTTCGTGCAGATTTTGCGCAGACGGACGAGGAGGCCGGCAATGCGAGGCCGACCTCGCGCCAATCGCCCTTTCTCGCGCTTTGCCGTCGATGCTAAGAACGCCTGATATTGATATTGAAAGCGGTTGCGGCCGTAACGCTACCAAAAGCAAAGACCTCGGGGAGAAACGCATGAGCCATTCCGCCACCATCCTCACCTCCGTGCCCGGCGCGAAGAGCGAACTCGAGACCTCCACCATCCGCGCGATCTCTTGGCGGCTCATTCCATTCCTGGTGCTGGCGTATTTCTTTTCCTACCTGGACCGGGTCAATCTCGGCTTCGCCGCGCTGACCATGAACGCGGAACTGAAATTCTCGCCGACGGTTTTTGCCTGGGGCGCCGGGATATTCTTCATCGGCTATTTCATCTTCGAAGTGCCGAGCAATCTCGCGCTGGAAAAATTCGGCGCCAGCCGCTGGATCGCGCGCATCATGGTGACCTGGGGCATCATCTCGACACTGATGGCGCTGGTGTCGGGTGCCCTGAGTTTTTACGGCTTGCGCTTTCTGCTCGGGGTTGCGGAAGCCGGATTTTTTCCGGGCATCATTCTCTATCTCACCTATTGGTATCCGGCGGAATATCGCGCGCGCTTTCTGGCCGCGTTTGCGATCGCGGTGCCGATCTCGACCGTGATCGGCGCGCCGGTCTCCGGGCTGTTGCTGGGCCTCGACGGCACCATGGGCCTGAAAGGCTGGCAATGGCTGTTCGTCATTGAGGGCATTCCCTCGATGCTCCTGGGTATCGTCGCCTGGTTCTATCTGACCGATCGGCCCGCCAAGGCGGACTGGCTTTCGGCCGAACAGAAAGCATGGCTGTCCTCAAAACTCGAAAGCGAAATCGCGGCGAAACAGGCCGCGCAACACCTCACGCTGGGCCAGGCACTGTCTTCGCCGAAAGTACTGATGCTGAGCCTGATCTATTTCGGATTCGTCGCGGCGCTTTACGGCATGCAGTTCTGGCTGCCGCAGATCGTCAAGGCGTTCGGCTTTTCCAACGCGCAGACCGGCTTCGTCACCGCGGTACCCTACGTGTTCGGCACCATCGCGATGATCCTGTGGGCGCAGCATTCGGATGCGACGCGCGAACGCGTGATCCATGTCGGCACGCCGCTGCTGCTGACCGCGGCGGCGCTCGCCGTCTGCGGCTACATGGATAGTCCCTATGTCACGATGGTGGCGCTGGTGGTCGCAGCGATCGGCGTGTTCTGCACCTTCGGGGTGTTCTGGACTCTGCCGACCGCGTGGCTGTCGGGCTCGGCGGCGGCTGGTGCGATCGCGCTGATCAATTCGATCGGCAATCTCGCAGGCTTCGGCGGACCGTATCTGATCGGCTGGGTCAAGGAAGCGACCGGCAGCACCTCGACCGGGCTATTGGTGCTCGCGGTGCTGCCGCTGATCGGCGGCCTGTTGACGTTCCTCGGCGGCCACGAGACCAAGGCGGAATTCGCGGACATGGGGGTAAAATAGCAAACGCCGACCACCCCGCGCTTTGCGGGAGAAGGGCCGGTCCTTCACGAACTCATGATCACTGACGAATGTTGACATTCGTCAGTGAATAATTGACATTCTTCATCAGGCATCAGCCGATGGAGAGGAAAATGTTCGTTCGTTCCATTTTTTCGAATTATTACAGGCTATTAGCGGGTGCAATGCTTGCGGCGATCGCGATCAGCCTGGCCGGCTGCAATGATAAGGTCGCCGAGAAACCGGCCCCATCGCGGCCGGTACTGGTCGCCACGGTGCATTATGAGTCGGAATCTCCAGAGCGCAGCTTCGTCGGCACCATCAAGCCCCGGATCGAGACCGATATGGGCTTCCGGGTTCCCGGCAAGGTGGCAAAACGCCTGGTGGAAGTCGGCCAGACCGTCGATGTCGGACAGCCGCTCGCGACGCTCGATGAAATCGATCTGAGATTGCAGGCCGAACAGGCCGAGGCTGAATTCAGCGCCGCCACCGGCGTGCTGGCGCAGGCCGCCGCCGCTGAGCAGCGCGCCAAGGATTTGCGCGCCAAGGGCTGGGCCACCGACGCGCAGCTCGATCAAGCCAAGGCCGCGGCCGATGAGGCACGTGCCCGGCTCAATCGTGCCGACCGCTCGGTCGAACTCACCAGGAATTCGTTGTCTTACGCAACTTTGGTGGCCGACACCCGCGGCGTCGTCACCGCGACCCTGGTCGACGCCGGACAGGTAGTGGCATCCGGACAGACCGCGATCCGCGTCGCGCGCTTTGCCGAAAAGGAAGCGGTGGTTGCGATACCCGAAACTTTGTTGGGTCGCGCCAAGGAAGGCACGGCCAGCGTGACGCTGTGGTCCGAACCCGACAGGAAATACGCGGCCAAACTGCGCGAGGTCGCGCCATCGGCCGATCCGGCGACGCGAACCTATCTGGCCAAATTCTCGCTGCCTGACGCGGACGAGGCGGTTTCGCTCGGCATGACCGCCACGCTGACGCTGGCCGATCCTCTGACCGAGCGCGTGGCGCGGCTGCCGTTGTCGGCACTGTACAGCCAGGGCGGCGATCCCTCGCTCTATACCGTCGATGCCGATGGCGACGTGACGCTCAAGCCGGTCACGGTGAAGTCCTATGGCAGCAATGACGTCGTCATCACAGGCGGTGTCGACGACGGCTCGAAGGTTGTCGTGCTTGGCGTGCAGAAGCTCGATCCGTCCCAGAAGGTCCGGGTCATGTCGTCGTTGTCGTTTTAATCTGATTAAGCAGAGGAGGGCGCGATGAAGCGGTTCAATCTTTCGGGCTGGGCGGTGAGCCATCCCGCACTCATTCTGTTCCTGGTGATTGCGCTCGGCGTCGCCGGCTTCGTCTCCTATCAGGGGCTGGGCCGCGCGGAAGATCCCTTCTTCACCGTCAAGGTGGTGAACGTCTCGGCGATCTGGCCGGGCGCGACGGCGGCGGAAATGCAGACCCAGGTCGCCGATCCCATCGAGAAGAAATTGCAGGAACTGCCCTATTTCGAAAAGGTGCAGACCTATTCGAAGCCGGCGTTCACGGCGATGCAGGTCACGTTCCGGGATTCGACGCCGCCAAAGGAAGTGCCATATCTGTTTTATCTGCTGCGCAAGAAGCTGGCCGACGTGCAGGGCCAGTTGCCGGCGGGTCTGCTCGGCCCCGTCGTCAACGACGAATTCTCTGACGTCGACTCGATCCTCTATATGATGACCAGCGATGGCGCCGACTATGCGCAGTTGAAGAAAGCCGCCGAAGGCATGCGCCAGCGGTTGTTGAAGGTGCCGGGTGTCACCAAGGTCGACCTCTACGGCATCCAGGACGAGAAGATCTTCGTCGAGTTCTCGCATGCCAAGCTGGCGACGCTGGGGATCACGCCGCAGGCACTGTTCGATTCACTGGCCAAGCAGAACAATGTCGTGCCGGCTGGCACGGTCGAAACCTCCGCGCAGCGGGTGCCGCTGCGCGTCACCGGCGCGCTCGACGGCGTCAAGGCGGTGGCGGAAACGCCGGTCGAGAGCAATGGCCGGGTGTTTCGGTTGGGTGACATCGCCACCGTCACGCATGGCTTTGTCGATCCGCCAAGTTTCGTGGTGCGTCAGGAAGGCAAGCCCGCGCTTGGGATCGGCGTGGTCACCGCCAAGGGCGCCAACATCCTGGAGCTCGGCAAGGACGTGGCCAACGCGACCGCTGATTTCATGAAGGCGGTGCCGCAAGGCATCAATGTCGACCGGATCGCCGACCAGCCCGAGGTAGTCGAACACGCCGTCAGCGAATTCGTGCATTCCTTCATCGAGGCGCTGGCGATCGTGCTGTTCGTCAGTTTCGTGGCACTGGGCTGGCGCACCGGAATCGTGGTGGCATTGTCGGTGCCGCTGGTGCTGGCGATCGTCTTCATCGTCATGAATGCGATGTCGCTCGATCTGCACCGGATCACGCTCGGCGCGCTGATCATCGCGCTCGGCCTTCTGGTCGATGACGCCATCATCGCGGTCGAGATGATGGTGGTGAAAATGGAGCAGGGCTGGGACCGCGTCCGCGCAGCCTCCTTTGCCTGGGAATCCACAGCGTTTCCGATGCTGACGGGAACTCTCGTCACGGCGGCCGGCTTCCTGCCGATCGGCTTTGCCAATTCAGCCGTCGGTGAATATGCCGGCGGCATTTTCTGGATCGTGGCGATTGCGCTGGTCGCCTCCTGGTTCGTCGCGGTGATCTTCACGCCCTATATCGGCGTCAAGCTGCTGCCGAACATCACGGTCAGCCACAACCACGATCCGCATGCGGTCTATGAGACGCGCGTCTATCGCGTTCTGCGCAGCATGATCCAGTGGTGCGTCAACCACCGGGTCAAGGTGGTGGTGGCGACGGTGGGAATCTTCGCGCTTTCCATCGTGGCGTTCGGTCATGTGCAGCAGCAGTTCTTCCCGCTGTCGGAGCGCCCCGAACTGTTCCTGCAACTGCGGCTGCCGGAGGGGACGGCGATTGGCGTCACGCAGAAGTCGGTGGAAAAGGCCGAGACCCTGCTCAAAGGCGACAAGGATATAGCGACTTACACCGCCTATGTCGGCCAGGGCTCGCCGCGCTTCTGGCTCGGACTTAACCCCCAACTGCCGAACGAGGCCTTCGCCGAAATCGTGATCGTCGCGAAAGATGTCGAGGCGCGCGAGCGGATCAAGGCGCGTCTCGAACAGTCGGTCGAGGACGGGGTGCTGACGGAAGCGCGGGTACGGGTCGATCGCTTCAACTTCGGGCCGCCGGTCGGCTTCCCGGTACAATTCCGGGTGATCGGCCCCGATCCCAAGATCGTCCGTGACATCGCCTACAAAGTGCGGGACGTGGTCAAGCAGAACGAAAACATCCGGGATCCGCAGCTCGACTGGAACGAACAGTCGCCATATCTCAAGCTGGTGGTCGATCAGGACCGCGCGCGAGCGCTCGGCCTCACCCCGCAGGACGTCTCGCAGGCGCTGAGCATGCTGATCTCAGGTGCGCCCGTGACTACCGTGCGCGACGGCATCGAGAAGGTCGACGTGGTGGCGCGCGCGGTGCCGTCCGAGCGGCTCGATCTCGGCCATGTCGGCGATCTCACCGTGACATCGCGTAACGGAGTCGCGGTGCCGTTACTGCAGATCGCCAAGATCGAATATTCCCACGAGGAGCCGATCCTGTGGCGGCGCAACCGCGATATGGCGATTACCGTGCGTGGCGACGTGGCCGATGGCGTGCAGGCGCCTGATGTGACCAACCAGATCTGGCCCAAGCTGCAGGAAATCCGCGACAGCCTGGAGCCGGCCTACCGGATCGAGGCCGGCGGCGCGTTCGAGGAATCCGCCAAGGGCAACGCCTCGATCTTCGTGCTGTTTCCGCTGATGGTCCTGGTGATGTTAACCTTGCTGATGGTCCAGTTGCAGAGCTTCTCGCGCCTGCTGCTGGTGTTCCTCACCGCCCCGCTCGGCATTGTCGGGGCGTCGCTCGGGCTGAACATCGCCAACCAGCCATTCGGGTTTGTGGCGCTGCTCGGGCTGATCGCACTGGCCGGGATGATCATGCGCAATGCGGTGATTCTGGTGGACCAGATCGAAACCGATGTGGCGCATGGCCTGACGCGCCGGGAGGCCATTGTTGAAGCCACGGTCCGGCGTGCCCGCCCGGTGGTGCTCACCGCGCTTGCCGCCATCCTGGCGATGATCCCGCTGTCGCGCTCGGCGTTCTGGGGCCCGATGGCGATCACGATCATGGGAGGCCTGTTTGTTGCAACCTTCCTCACCTTGCTGTACCTGCCGGGCCTCTACGCCCTTTGGTTCCGCAAGAGTCTTGAAGAAAGTGGCCCGAGCAAACACATTGCGCCGCAGCAACACGGCGAATCACAGGCCGCGATTCCGCTTGCTGAGGCTGCGGAATAATTGAACATTATACTCGAAACAAGAAGCTGAAGAATCCACCGGCATGGCGTTGATTTCGGAACATATCGAATTGCATACCCGAGAGCGGATTCTCGAGGTGGCGGAGCGTTTGTTTCGGGAGATCGGCTACCAGAAGACCACCGTCGCCGACATCGCCAAGATGCTGCGCATGAGCCCGGCCAACGTCTATCGCTTTTTTGATTCCAAGAAGGCGATCCACGAGGGCGTTGCGTGCGGTCTGATGGGTGAAGTCGAGATCGAGGCGCAACGGATCGCCAATGCCCCGGGGCCGGCGGGACCTCGCCTGCGCGAGTTGCTGACCACCATCCACCGCATGAATTCCGAACGCTATGTCGGCGATGCCAAATTGCATGAGATGGTTGCGGTAGCGATGGAAGAAAGCTGGGAGGTTTGCGTCGCCCACATGCAGCACATCACCGAGGCCATCGGCGCCGTGATCGCGCAAGGGATGGCGTCCGGTGAATTCGAAAAGGCGGACGTGCCGCTCTCGGCGATGTGCGCCTGCACCGCGATGGTCCGGTTCTTCCATCCGCAGATCATTGCGCAATCGGTTCACAAGCCGGGACCCTCGATCGACCAGATGATCGACTTCATCCTCGCTGGGCTTGCCGCGCACAGCAAATAGACCATCGGGCCAATAAGCACAGGAAGACCGACGTGGACGCATCAAGCCCGAAAGACTTGCACTACTATGAGCCGGTCAACGGCCACGGCCTCAAGCACGATCCGTTCAATGCCATCATCGCCCCGCGTCCGATCGGCTGGATCTCGTCGCGGGATGCCAAGGGCAACGTCAATCTCGCGCCCTATAGTTTTTTCAATGGCTTCAACTATCACCCGCCGATCATCGGTTTCTCCTCGACATCCCTCAAGGACAGCGTCCAGAACATTCAGGAGACCGGCGAGTTCGTCTGGAATCTCGCCACCATGGACCTGGCGAAGCAGATGAATGCCACCGCGGCGCATGTCGCCCGCGATGTCGATGAATTCGCGATCGCCGGACTGACCGCGGTGCCGGGCAACCTCGTCAATGTGCCCCGGGTCAAGGAAAGCCCGGTGTCGTTTGAATGCAAATTGTCACAAATTATTCAGTTGCAGGGCGCCGACGGCAAGAAGGTGCAGGCCTGGCTGACCCTGGGCGAGGTTATCGCCGTCCATATCGACAAGGCTATGATCAAGGATGGCGTCTACCAGACCGCGTTGGCACGGCCCATCGTGCGCGCCGGCCGCCGCGGCGACTATTTCGAGATCAAGCCGGAGGCGATGTTCGAGATGGTGCGGCCGGATTAGCCCCATTGCGGCAGGTCGCGATTGTGCAAGTTGCGATTGTGATTGTATTTTTCGGAACCGTTTTGGTTGGTGGCGGTTAACGGTTCCGCTTTACTTTTTGTGCCAAGTCTCAGTCGTGCCAGTTATCAATCCTGCCAAGTATCAATCCTGCGCTTTCCTGCTAATGCTAGTCTAGGCAGTCTCTTTCGCGAATGCTGGCCTTCCGGCCACCAAATCGCTTCCGATCACGAGCCCGCTTCGATAACGAGGACATCGCCATGAGCTTTCGCCGCGATATCGTGACCAAGCCGATCTTTTCCTGGGCCCGCGGCGTGCTGCCGTCGATGTCGGACACCGAGCGCGAGGCGCTGGAAGCGGGCGACGTCTGGTGGGACGCCGACCTCTTCACCGGCAACCCCGACTGGTCGAAGCTGCTGGCCAACGCGCCGGCGACGCTCACTGAGGAAGAGAAGGCATTCCTCAACGGTCCGGTCGATGAGCTTTGCGCGATGCTCGACGACTGGAAGATCAATTGGGAATGGCGCGACTTGCCGCCGGAAGTCTGGGACTTCATCAAGGTCCGCAAATTCTTCGGCATGATCATCCCGAAGGAATATGGCGGGCTTGGTTTTTCGCCCTATGCGCATTCCGAAGTGGTGCGGAAGATTTCGTCGCGTTGCCTGGCCGCCGCCGTCACCGTGATGGTGCCGAATTCGCTTGGCCCCGGCGAGTTGCTGATGCGCTTTGGCACCAAGGATCAGCAGCAACAATGGTTGCCGCGACTCGCCGACGGGCGCGATATCCCCTGCTTCGGGTTGACAAGCCCCGAAGCCGGTTCCGATGCCGCGTCGATGATCGACAGCGGCATCATCTGCAAGGGCGATTTCGAGGGCCGCGAAGTGCTGGGACTGCGCCTCAACTGGCACAAGCGCTACATCACGCTCGGCCCGGTCGCGACGCTGCTCGGTCTGGCCTTCAAGGCCTATGACCCGGATCATCTGGTCGGATCGCAGGACGATCTCGGCATCACGGTGGCGCTGATCCCGACCCATCTGCCCGGCGTCAAGATTGGCCATCGCCATCTGCCGGCGATGCAGGTGTTTCAGAACGGTCCGAACTGGGGCAAGGACGTTTTTATCCCGATGGATTACATCATCGGCGGCCAGGAGCGTCTCGGTCAGGGCTGGAAGATGCTGATGACAGCGCTGGCCGCCGGGCGCGGCATCTCGCTGCCGTCTTTGTCGGCAGCGGGTGCGGCCTATGCCGCGCGCACCACCGGCGCCTATGCGCGCATCCGCGAGCAGTTCAACGTCCCGATCGGAAAATTCGAGGGCATCGAGGAGCCGCTGGCCCGGATTGCCGGTACCGCCTATCTGCTCGACGCCGCGCGGCGGCTGACCTGTGCCGCGCTCAATCAGGGCCATCATCCCGCGGTCATTTCCGGCATCATGAAGTTGCAGGCCACCGAGCGGATGCGGATCGCGATCGATGACGCGATGGACATCCATGGCGGCAAGGCCGTGATCGATGGTCCGCAGAATTACCTCGGCAATCTCTATCGTTCGGTGCCGGTCGGCATCACGGTTGAGGGCGCCAACATCCTGACCCGCAATTTGATCGTGTTCGGGCAGGGCGCGATCCGCGCCCATCCTTATCTGCTGCAAGAGATGAATGCGCTGGGTGACGCCGACCACGCCAGGGGCCTCGACGCCTTCGATACCGCGTTCTGGAAACATGTCGGCCACAGCGTGGTCACGCTGTTTCGGGCGTGGGGCCGAAGCTGGACCGGCGGGATGTTCATCGTCGTGCCGGAGGCCGCGGCGGCGACCGGATTTTATCGCCAGCTCTCGCGCTATTCTTCGGCTTTCGCGCTGTGCGCCGACATGGCGCTGCTGACGATGGGCGGCGCGCTCAAGCGCAAGGAAATGCTTTCCGCGCGGTTCGGCGATATCCTGTCTGAATTATATCTACTCTCGGCTGCGCTGAAACGCTGGCAGGACGAGGGCCGTCAGTCTGCCGATTTTGCCGCCCTTGAATGGTGCATGGCGAGCGGATTCCGCACCATCGAAAACCGTTTCGCGGAAATTCTCGCGAATTTGCCCAATAGATTGGTCGCCGTGGTTCTGAAATTCCTGATCCAGCCGTTCGGCGCGCGCGTGCTCGGCCCCTCGGATCGTGTGGTCCACCAATGCGCGCAGTTGATATTGGAGCCGTCGGCGGCGCGCGATCGCCTGACGCCAGACCTGTCGCGCGTCGAAGATGACGGCGGCATCGCGCGGCTGGAAAAGGCGTTCCTATTGGTCACCGGCGCGGAAGACATCGCCAAACGCATGCGCGCCGCCCATATCCACGACGTGAAAGAGGCGGTCGGCAAGGGCGTCATTACCCAGGCCGAAGGCGATCAGCTTGCGGCAGCGCATGAAGCGGTCGCCAAGGTGATCGAGGTCGACGATTTCGCACCGGAAGCGCTGTCGCCGATCTACAAGAAACCAGCCGACGTGCATCAGTTCTTCCAGGAACTGGGTGAGAAGCGGGCGGCAAGCTGATGGCACGACCAGTCTACATCATTGACGGCAGCCGGACGCCGTTCCTGAAAGCGCGCACCGGGCCCGGACCGTTCACCCCGGTCGATCTCGCCGTGCAATGCGGCCGGCCGCTGCTGGCGCGGCAACCGTTCGCGCCCACGGCCTTCGATCAGGTGATTTTGGGTTGCGTCAATGTCATCGCCGACGAGATGAACCCGGCGCGGGTCGCCGCACTGCGGCTCGGTATGGGCGAGGCGATGGTAGCCTTCACGGTGCAGATCAATTGCGGCTCCGGCATGCAGTCGATCGACACTGGTTACCGCTACATCCGCGAGGGTGTGTCGGATCTGATCTTGGCGGGCGGCGCGGAAGCCTTGAGTTACGCGCCGCTGGTCTGGCCGCAGCAGGGCGTGCGCTGGTTTGCAGGACTGGCCGGCGCCAAGGGAATTGTCGCTAGGCTGGCGGCGCTCGCGAAAACGCGCCCGTCCTTCTTCAAGCCGATCATCGGCCTCGAGCGCGGCCTGACCGATCCGATCACTGAACTCAACATGGGACAAACCGCCGAAGTGGTCGGTCATCTCTTCGGCATCACCCGCGAGCAGTCGGACGCCTATGCGGTCGAAAGCCACAAGCGGCTGGCGAACGCGCAGGCGCAAGGTTTCCTGAAAGGCGAGGTCGAAACCGCGTTCGCACGCGACGGAAAATTCTACGATCACGACGACGGCGTGCGGCCGGATTCCTCGCCGGATAAATTGGCGGCGCTCAAACCGGTGTTCGAGCGGCCCTGGGGCCAGGTCACGGCCGGCAACTCCTCGCAGATTACCGATGGCGCATCCTGGACCATTCTGGCTTCGGAAGAAGCCGTCGCCAAACACGGCCTCACGCCGAAAGCCGTGATCGTCGACAGCCAATGGTCGGCCCTCGATCCCCCCATCATGGGCCTCGGCCCGGTGCTGTCGGCGACCGAACTGCTCAAGCGCCACCAGCTCTCATTGCAGGATATCGAGACCTGGGAATTGAACGAGGCGTTCGCGACCCAGGTGCTGGGCTGCCTGGCCGCCTGGAACGACGAGAAATTCTGCCGCGAGATTTTGGGACTTGACGGCGCGGCCGGGCAAATCGACCGCACGAAACTCAATGTCGATGGCGGCGCCATTAGCCTCGGTCATCCCGTCGGCTGCAGCGGCAATCGCATCGTGCTGCATCTGGTCAATGCGATGAAGCGGCTGGGCACCAAACGCGGTATCGCCACCGAATGTATCGGTGGCGGGCAGGGCGGCGCTATGTTGATCGAGATGGTGTGATCATGGATAGCAGGATCATGGATGTTCTCGGTGACCGCGTGCTGGAGCTTGGGCCGAAACCCGAGGCAACCGGAACCTATCGCCATTTCAAGCTGACGCGGGATGCCGACGGCATCGCCTGGCTGCTGTTCGATCGCGATGGCGCCAGCGCCAATACGCTGTCATCAGAGGTGATGGCGGAATTCGATATGGTGCTGACGGCGTTGGAAAGTCAGCGTCCCACCGGGCTGGTCATTCGCTCGGCGAAGCCATCCGGGTTCATCGCCGGCGCCGATGTCAACGAATTTCGCGGCGCGACCGATCCTCATGCCGTCGAGACCTCGATCGGCCAGGCCCATGCGGTGATCGACCGCCTCGAAGGCCTCAAGATTCCGACCGTTGCGGTGATCCACGGCTTTTGCCTCGGTGGCGGCCTCGAAGTCGCGCTCGCCTGCCAGTCGCGTATCGCGATCGACGGCGCGCGTTTTGGTTTTCCCGAGGTATTGCTCGGCCTGCATCCCGGTCTCGGCGGCCCCGCGCGTTTCACGCGCCTGGTCAATCCGATGCAGGCCATGACGCTGATGCTGACCGGCAGGACCATCGATGCGCGCAAGGCAAAGTCGCTTGGGCTGGTCGATGCCGTGACGCAGGAGCGCCATGTGCGTAATGCCGTCAAGGATGCTGTGCTGGGTCGCCTGAAGCGGGCCAAACCAGGTCTCTTCAACACATTTTTGAATCTCGGTCCCGTCAGGGGTTTTCTGGCTTCGCGCATGCGTGCGGAGGCCGAAAAAGCTGCGCCGCGCGAGCATTATCCGGCGCCCTACGCGCTGATCGACCTCTGGGAAAAGCACGGCGGCGACAAGGCCGCGATGCTCGCGGCCGAGAAGACCTCGTTCGCCAATCTGATGGTGACGCCGACGGCGCAAAATCTGATCCGGGTGTTTTTCCTGCGCGAACAGATGAAAAAGACCGCCGGCTCCGGCAACAAGATTAGTCATGTTCATGTCATCGGCGCCGGCGCGATGGGCGGCGACATCGCGGCGTGGTGCGCCAATCAGGGGCTGCGTGTCTCGCTCGCCGACATGAAGCCGGAGCCGATCGCCGGCGCGATGAAACGCGCCGCCGATCTGTTCGGCAAAATCGTTCACAAGCGCACCGATGTGCGCGACGCGCTGGACCGCCTGATTCCAGATCTCGACGGCGAGGGCGTGCGCAATGCCGATCTGATCATCGAAGCGGTGCCGGAGAAACTCGAGTTAAAGCAGAAGGTCTATGCGGGGCTGGAGCCAAAGATGAAGGCGGGGGCGATCCTCGCCACCAACACCTCGAGCATCCCGTTGCAGGACCTGCGCGCGACGCTGAAATCGCCGGAGCGGCTGGTCGGGCTGCACTTCTTCAATCCGGTCTCCCGGCTACAACTGGTCGAGGTCGTCAGCCATGACGGCAGCGATCCGCAAATGCTGAAGGAGGCGCTGGCGTTCGTCGGAGCCATCGACCGGCTGCCGTTGCCGGTCAAGAGTTCGCCGGGCTTTCTCGTCAACCGCGCGCTGACGCCTTACATGCTCGAGGCGATGGTGATGCTCGATGAGAAGATCGACAAGGTCACCATCGACGCGGCGGCGGAAAAATTCGGCATGCCGATGGGGCCGATCGAGCTGGCCGATCAGGTCGGCCTCGATATTTGCCTCGCTGTCGGCGACATGCTGCGCTCGAAATTCGGGGACCTGCTGCCGCCCACACCGGCCTGGTTGCGCGACAAGGTCGCCAAGGGCGAACTCGGCCGCAAGTCCGGCAACGGTTTTTACATCTGGAAGGACGGCAAGGCCGACAAGACGTCGGGCTCGCCTTCAACGGCGCAACCAACGCCGGAAATGATCGACCGGCTGATCCTGCCGATGTCCAACGTCTGCGTCGCCTGCCTGCGCGAAGGCATCGTTGACAATCCCGATACGGTCGACGGCGCGATGATTTTCGGCACTGGATATGCACCGTTTCGCGGCGGCCCGCTGAATTATGCCCGCACCCGCGGACCGGAGAATGTGGCGTCGACGCTGCACGCCCTGGCAGCGAAGTTCGGTGGCCGGTTCACGCCGGATGCCGGCTGGGATAGCTTCAAGTGACGTCATATCCGATTCGACGGGACCTCCTGACATGACCGACACCACAGCCGTTCACGCCCCGCTGAACACGGAGGCCGAACCGCAGGGGGATCTCTGTATCCGCACGCTGGCGATGCCGGCCGACACCAATCAGAACGGCGATATTTTCGGTGGCTGGCTGCTCAGCCAGATGGATCTCGGCGGAGGCGTATTCGCCTCCAAAACGGCAAAATCACGCACGGTCACGGTGGCGATCGAGGCAATGAACTTCCGAAAGCCGGTTTATGTCGGCGATCTGGTTTCTGTGCATGCCGGTCTGGTCCGGATCGGCAAGACCTCGATCACCGTTCACCTCGAGGCCTGGGTGCTGCGCCGCAAGGAGACGCATCCGATCCTGGTGACCGACGGCAATTTCACCTACGTCTCGATCGACGATCAGGGACATCCGCAGTTCATCCAGCAGGCCGATGTGCCGGTTTCGGCGTAATTCGCCTGCGGAACCTTTTCCCGCCGCTCCCGTTATTTGCGCGCACTGGGGGAGCAAAGGCGCGAAAGAATCAATGTCAGACACTTACATCATCGAAGTCCGCTCGAAGGCCGCGGGAATTGTCGTGCGCGATCAGGGCGGTTACCGGTTTTTCGCGGCCACCCATGACTACAATCGGCTGGAAGGGCAGTTGTTTCGCAATGCGCGCGAAGCCGAGCGTGCAGCGATGCAGATCGCCGGCGGCGGTCTGACGCCGGTTGCCCAAGGCATCGGCGTCTCCCCGTCGGCGCGTGCGGCGGTCAGGCAGCCGGCCAGAGTTTAATCGGCGACGATCAACCGGAAGCTGGGTTTGGCACGGCGGTGGCCGGCATTCGGCGCCGGCTGCATCGGAAAGCGCGCACGTTCAGACCTCATTTTCAGATAGGTCCGCAGTTCGGCCTCGCTTTGCCTGAGCTGGTTTCGAACCTCGCGCTGGTCGAACACGGTGAGATTTGGGCTGGCGAGTTGGTTCCAGGCCACTCTCTGCAGCTCTTTCAACGCATGGATGTCGCGACTCAGGATATCAGGATCAGTCATGCTAGCGGCCCGATCGTTAAGGGGAAGCCGCTTCAGGCTGTAGCGCTGATTCCTAAATATTCGTTAACCGGGCCGAGAGGTTTTGCGGCAACCCCCGTCTGCGGGAGCGATAACTGATTCGCGAGGCCCGCAGGCACCAAGGCCGCCGGAAGACAGGCCGCGGCCGCCAGGCTCGAATTCCCGGGAATCGCAACGCAGACAATGTGAAATTTCATTTGCTTTGGGAACCAGGATTGTCCCTACTGCGACCATAAAAATGAGGCGGGGTGGAACGCGGCATGGCATCCGCACGACGTAGTGAAAAGCACGATTCAAATTCCCGTATGACGTCGGCTTGTCCCCCCATGAGGCGGGATATTCGCGGCATTCGGACGTCCGGTCGCCCCTTCCTTTCAGGTCTTCGGGTCTCTTGTCCTTCGCGGCGCAGCCGGTTCGCGTCGACGTCCATTAGTCCCATCAGGATTCATCGATCGCAGCGGCCGCCGACATGTTCAGGAAGCGCGGAGCGTTGAGCGTCCTGACCGGATCGGCGAACGCCGCAGCCGACTAACAATCAAACTCACCTCGGAGAAACCATGTACAGGCCCGACAATGTCAAGACCTCGCCCGATTTTCCCATTCCCGATAAGATGCGCGCCTGGGTGCTGGGCGATCCCGATCAATTGACGCTGACGACCAAGCCGGTGCCGGTGCCGAAACGGGCCGAGGTTCTGGTCCGGATCGACGCTGTCGCGATCTGCGCCACCGACCTTGAGATCATCAGTCACGGTCCGCCGGCGATGATCCAGGGCGGCCTGCCCTACAACAAGAATTTCACGCCGGGCCATGAATATATGGGCACCGTCGCCGCACTCGGACCCGGCGTCGATGAATACAAGATCGGCGACCGCGTCACCGTCGAAATCCACGCGGGCTGCGGACAGTGCAAGCGCTGCCGTGAGGGCATGTACACCTCGTGCCATAACTACGGACTGAACTACGGCGACGTCGATAAGGGACACCGCGCCAATGGTTTCACCACCGACGGCGGATTTGCGGAATACGCCATCAACAGCATCAACACGCTGGTTCGCATTTCTGACGAGATGTCGGACGAGGAGGCGACGCTGGTCGTCACCGCCGGCACCGCAATGTACGGACTGACCGAACTCGGCGGTCTGGTCGCGGGCGAGAGCGTCGTCGTCACCGGTCCCGGTCCGATCGGGCTGCTCGGCGTGGCCGTCGCCAAGGCGCTGGGGGCGCATCCGGTGATCCTGACCGGAACGCGCGACAACCGTCTCAAGATCGGCCTCGAACTCGGCGCCGACCACGTCATCAACGCCAAGAACGAAGACCCCGTTGCCGCCGTCCGCAAGCTCAATGGCGGCAAGGGCGTCGATTATGTCGTCGAATGTTCGGGAGCGCCGGAAGCCGTCAACGAGGCGGCGCGTATGGTCAACCGCGGCGGCCGCATCTGTCTGGCGGCATTTCCGGGCAAGCCGGCCGAAGTCGATATAGCCTATATCGTGCGCAACAACATCTACATCTATGGCATCCGCGGGGAAGGCAAGAGTGCCACGCACCGCGCCGAGGCGTTCATGGCGCAGAAGCGGTTCGACGCCACCAAGGTGCACACCCACACCTTCGCCCTGGAAGATCTGCCGACGGCCTTGAAATATGCCCGCGAGCGCATCGAGGATGCGATCAAGGTCGTGGTCAAGACCCATGGTCACGCGGCGATGAACCGCGTGGCTGCCGAGTAGTCCGGTCCTCGGGCTGACGCTGGCCGCGATGGCGGCCGGCGTATCCCGCCTTGTCTGAGTTTGTGGCAGTGTTGCCGCTGTCACCGATTTTGCGAACCGGCAAAAATTGAGAACTGACCGAAGCCGTCCGCCTGCCGACTGGAAAATCGATGTCCGCGCTCGAAGTCGATCATCAGACTTCCACTATCGGGTTGTCGGCCGCCAAGGCCGCGGCCGGCAAAACGCCGTTCTATCGAAAGCTCTATGTTCAGGTGCTGGTGGCGGTCGCGCTCGGGGCGTTGCTCGGCTACGCCTATCCGGATCTTTCGATCTATCTAAAGCCGTTTGGCGACGCCTTTGTGCGGGCGATCAAGGTCGTGGTGACCCCGATCATTTTCACCACCATCGTGGTCGGTATCGCCAAGATGGGAGATATTCGCCGTGTCGCCAATGTCGGCCTCAAGGCGCTGATTTATTTCGAAGTCGCATCGACGCTGGCGCTTGTGATCGGCATGACCGTCGGCAATCTGTGGAAAGTCGGCGTCGGACTGAACGCCGATCCGGCGGCGTTCGACCCCAAGGCGGTCGAAGGCTATGCCAAGCTCGCCAAGAACATCACCCTGTCGGATTTCCTCCAGTCGATCATCCCGTCCTCGTTTGTCGAACCCTTCGTCAAGGGCGAGATCATGCCGGTGCTGTTCATCGCCGTGCTGCTCGGCCTGGCGCTCAGCGCGGCGCAGGCGCGGGGCAGGCCGCTGGTGTCGTTCCTGGAGGCGGCATCGGTCGCCCTGTTCGGCATGGTACGGATCATCATGTATTTTGCCCCGCTCGCAGCATTGTGTGCGATGGCTTTCACCGTAGGCAAATACGGCTTGCGGACCTTGCTCAACCTCGGCGAACTGGTCGCGTCGGTCTATCTCGTCAGCTTCCTGTTCGTCATCCTCGTGCTCGGCGCCTTCCTGCGGCTTTCCGGCTTTAATGTTTTCCGGGTGCTGAATTACTTCAAGGACGAGATCCTGTTCGTATTCGCAGCGACGTCGGCCGAAACCATGATGCCGCGCTCGATGCAGAAGCTGGAGAAGGTCGGCGTGTCCCGGGAGGTCGTGGGACTGGTGATGCCCGGCGGGTTCTCTTTCAACATGGATGGCACGGCGATCTACATGACCACGGCGGTGCTGTTCCTTGCGAACGCCTTCAACGTCCACCTCTCGATCTGGCATCAATTGAGCGTGCTGTTCGTGATGCTGTTCACCTCCAAGGGCGCCGCCGGCGTCACCGGGGGCGGTTTCATCGCGCTGGCGGCCACGCTCCCCGTCGTGGATGCAGTGCCCGTCGCCGGCATCGCGCTGTTGCTCGGCGTCGATCGCTTCATGGCGGAAATCCGCGCCGCGACCAATCTGACATCCAACATCATCGCGACGCTTGTGGTCGGACGCTGGGTTGACGGCGTCGACATGAAGACCGCGACCGCGGAATTGCAGGCCGGCTTCGTCGAAACCGAGGAAACGCGCGCTTGGGACGGCGGCCATACCGGCGACGTGCGGGCCGTGCGATGACGCCAGTGTCGTGCCGCAGGAATCCTTTCCGAATGGTTGGATCAGGCGTCACGCTTCGCTATGATACGCCCTAACGCATCCGGAACCACGCCATGCAGCAGAAATTCGACCGCGCCGCAGAAGATCTCGGCAATTCGATCCATCTCGAACACGTCAACGTCCAGGTCCCGGACCAGCATCTGGCCACATTGTTTTATGTCGCTGGGCTGGGGCTGACCCGCGATCCCTATCTGATGGTGTCCGACGACAATATGTGGATCAACGTCGGCAGGAACCAGTTTCATTTGCCGAGCGGCGAAGCGCAGGTGCTGCGCGGTCATACCGGCATCGTGATCTCGGGCCGGGCGGCGCTGCTCGAGCGGCTCGCATCCGTCGCAAAGAAGCTGCACGGCACCAAATTCGCGTTCAGCGAGCACAACGATTACGTCGAGGCGATCTGTCCGTGGGGCAATCGCGTGCGCTGCTACGAGCCGGACGCCACGCGGTTCGGGCGCATCACGCTCGGCATCCCCTACGTCGAGTTCGACGTTCCGGTCGGGACCGCGAAAGGCATTTGCGCCTTCTATCCCCGGTTCATGGCCATGCCTGCTGCACTCGACGATCGCGACGGCACCGTCGCGCGCGTCGAGATCGGGAACAACCAGCATCTTCTGTTCCGTGAGACCGACCGGCCGCAGCCGGACTATGATGGCCACCACGTGCAGATGTACATCACGGACTTTTCGGGTCCGCACCGCCGGCTGGCGGAGCGCGGTCTGATCTCCAGCGAGGACAACCAGTACCAATACCGCTTTCGCGACATCATCGATCCCGCTGATGGCAGGCATTTGTTCACGATCGAGCACGAGGTGCGCAGCGTCACCCACCCGATGTTCCTGCGGCCGCTGATCAACCGCAATCCGGCGACGACCAACATGAACTATTCGCATGGTCACGACCAGGGGATGTGGGCGATGGGGCCGAATGCGTACTGACTGGCGATGGCGACTGGCCCGTTGCGACGCCGGGCCAGCCGCCCGACATTCGGCCCATGACCCACTTGGCCAGTCGCATCATCGAAGATTACGAGAAGCGCCCAGGCTTTGGCTTGAAAACGCTTTAATAGCTCACTTTTCGGTCGGGATTATCGTTGGGGTTTGCATAATACGGCGCCCGGTTTGAAGCCTTGGGCGCCTCGACGCGAGAGCTCTTGTGGCTCTTATGCTTCTTCACCTGCTGGCTGCCGTCCGCCGCCGCCTTGGCCGGTGTGACCATGGGAACCGCCACCAGTGCCGTCGCGTAGATGGTCAATGTCAAAAGCCGGATCACAGATTTGTTCATGCGTTTCTCCCGATCTCTGTCGGGGCCGCCCTTGAGGGGGCCCCGATAAGATAATCACCGGGTCGCGACAAACATTCCCCCCGCCATTGCAGAAATGTGAGACCGCGCCTTAACCAGGATCGCCCTTGCCGTCCCTGAACGGGCCTTGAACCGGACCTGAATCCGGCTTTGGGCCGATCTGCCGCGTTGACCAGATGACATAACAGCCGCACCATAGGTGCCCTCGTGTTCAGGTGCCCTGTGACCGGTCTATCCCATCGCCAATCCGAAATCCTCAATCTCGCCCGCGCCTTTGGCCGGGTGATGGTGGAAGATCTCGCCCGGCGCTTCGAAGTTTCC
Source organism: uncultured Alphaproteobacteria bacterium (assembly GCA_963811915.1). Taxonomy (GTDB): domain Bacteria; phylum Pseudomonadota; class Alphaproteobacteria; order Rhizobiales; family Xanthobacteraceae; genus Bradyrhizobium. The sequence goes on along the minus strand of CAWETC010000021.1, from coordinate 312,352 downwards.
GCGCAGACCATCCGCAAGGATCTGAACGATCTGTGCGATCAACGGTCGCTGACGCGGATTCATGGCGGCGCCATCATTGCCTCGGGTGTGGAGAATCTGGCCTATGAAGCGCGCCGCTTCGTCGCCGCCGAGGAGAAAAAAGCGATCGGCGCGGCCGCCGCCGCGCTGATCCCGAACGGCTGCTCGCTGTTCATCAATATCGGCACCACTACCGAAGAAGTCGCCAGCGCGCTGACCTCGCATGAGGACATGCTGGTCATCACAAACAACCTCAATGTCGCGATGCTGCTGTATCGGCACCCGCGCATCGAGGTGATCGTGGCCGGCGGCACGGTGCGCAGGGCCGACGGCGCGGTGATCGGCTCGACTGCGATCGGCCTGATCGGTCAGTTCAAGGTCGACTACGCCATCATCGGCGCGTCTGCGATCGACGAAGAGGGCGCGTTGCTGGATTTCGACTACCGCGAAGTCCAGGCGGCGCAGGCCATCATCGCCAATGCGCGCAGCGTGATGCTGGTCGCCGACTCAACAAAACTGCGGCGCAGCGCGCCGGTTCGCATCGCCGATATCAGCCAGATCCAGACCTTTGTCACCGACGTGGCGCTGCCGGCCAAACTTGCCGGCATTTGCCACGGGCACGGCATCCAGGTGATCGAGGCAATGCCGAAGGCGGCGCTGGAAATCGACGAGGTGAAGGCAGAGGTTCCCGCAACCGTCACGCGGCTGCGTTAGGGATTTCAAGTCGCCTGCATGATCGCGCTTCCGGGTCATGGTTCGAGACGCGGGAAGCGCTCCTTGCCATGAGGGTCGAGATGTCCATCCCAGGGACAGGCTAAGTCCTCATCCTTCAGGAGGCGCGAAACGCCGTCTCGAAGGATGAAACTAATGGAGCATTCCCGGTTCCCCTTTGACTATTGCTTTCACATTTGGTTGTGATTTAATCCAAACCGAAAGTAAAATCGCCAATGTGAATAGGCGAACGCCGGGGAAGCGTCTTTGGATCGGATTTTCGACCTCGCAATCATTGGGGGTGGCGTTAACGGTTGCGGCATCGCGCGCGATGCGGTCGGGCGAGGGAATTCAGTTTTTCTCTGCGAAATGAATGATTTGGCTAGCGGTACGTCGTCTTGGTCGACGAAACTCGTGCATGGCGGCCTGCGGTATCTGGAATATTACGAGTTCCGGCTGGTCCGCGAGGCGCTGATCGAGCGCGAAATCCTCTGGCAGATCGCCCCGCACATCATTCGCCCGCTTCAATTTCGTGCTGCCGCACCATGACGGGCTGCGCCCGGCGTGGCTGCTGCGGCTCGGGCTGTTTCTCTACGATCATATCGGCGGAAGACATCTGTTGCCCCCGACCCGCTCGGTCGATCTGGCGCATGACGAAGTCGGGCTGCCCTTGATTCCAAATCGCTACACCAAGGGGTTCGAATATTCGGATTGCTTCGTCGACGATGCCCGCCTCGTGGTTCTCACCGCGCGGGATGCCGCGGACCGTGGCGCCGACATCCGGACCCGCACCCGCGCGGTGGAAATTTGCCAGGCCGATGCAAGCTGGCAGGTCACGGTCGAAAATACCGCCAGCGGTGAGCGCAGCACCATCAACGCCCGCGTGCTCGTCAATGCCGGCGGGCCGTGGGTCGAGGACGTACTGGCATCGGGCGCCGGCGTCAACGCCAGGGCCAAGGTGCGGCTGGTGCAGGGGTCGCATATCGTGGTGCGAAAACTGTACGCGCATGACCGCGCCTACATGTTTCAGAACAGCGACGGTCGGATCGTTTTCGTCATTCCGTATCAGGACGATTTCACGCTGATCGGCACCACCGACCGCGACTACCATGGCGATCCCGCCAAGGTGAAAGCCTCGGCCGAAGAAATCAGTTATCTCTGTGCCTCCGTCAGCGAATATCTGGCAAAGCCGGTCAAGCCCGAAGATGTGGTCTGGACCTATGCCGGCGTTCGCCCGCTCTATGATGATGGCGCCAGCGAGGCCAAGGCGGCGACCCGCGAATATGTTCTCGAACTCGACATGCCCGGCGGCATCCCGCTGTTGTCGATCTACGGCGGTAAGATCACCACTCATCGCCGCCTCGCCGAGGAGGTGCTGGAAAAGCTCGCGCCCTATCTGCGCAGTTCCAGTGCTCGCGAAGGCTGGACCGCCAAATCCCCGCTGCCCGGCGGCGACCTCGACGTTTCGGCGATCGCAGCGCTGACGGCGGAATTGCTGCGCACCTATCCGTTTCTCGAACCGGCGCACGCCAACCGGCTGGCGCATGCCTACGGCACACGCGCCAGCAAGCTGCTCGGCAGTGCGAAATCCCCTGCCGATCTCGGCCAGTCGTTCGGCGCCACCTTGACGGAGCGCGAAGTCCGGTACCTGATGTCGTCGGAGTGGGCCCGCACCGCTGAGGACATCGTGTGGCGGCGATCAAAGCTTGGATTGCGATTGTCGCCTGCCGAGATTGTCGCGATCGACGACTGGATTGCCGCGCACCGGGTTTCGCCTGAAGGTTCGTTGCTGGAAGCGGGAGGGCGGCGATGACCGTTGCGCTCGAGGGCGTCACGCGCATGGCGGACGGCGTTGCGACCATTCGCAATGTCTCGCTGACGCTTGAGCGCGGCACTTTGAGTGTACTGCTGGGGCCGACGCTGTCGGGCAAGACATCGATCATGCGGCTGCTCGCCGGTCTCGACAAGCCGACGACCGGCCGCGTCCTGGTCGACGGCAAGGATGTCACCGGCGCCGATGTGCGGCAGCGTTCGGTGGCCATGGTCTATCAGCAGTTCATCAATTATCCCTCGCTGACGGTTTATGAAAACATTGCCTCGCCGTTGCGTGTGCAGGGCAAGCCGCGCGCGGAAATCGAGAGCCGGGTCCAGGAGGCGGCACGTCTCCTGAAGCTCGAGCCGTATCTCAATCGCACCCCGCTGCAATTGTCCGGCGGCCAGCAGCAGCGCACGGCGATTGCGCGGGCGCTGGTGAAAGGTGCTGATCTGGTGCTGCTGGACGAACCGCTCGCCAATCTCGATTACAAGCTGCGCGAGGAATTGCGCACCGAACTGCCGCGCATCTTCGAGGCGTCCGGCGCCATCTTCGTCTATGCGACGACGGAGCCTTCCGAAGCCTTGTTGCTGGGCGGCCGCACCATCTGCATGTGGGAAGGCGAGATATTGCAGGCCGGCGAGACGCCGAAGGTCTACCGCCATCCCGATACGTTGCGCGTCGCGCAGGTGTTTTCCGATCCGCCGCTCAACATCGTCGGCATCGAGAAGCTCAATGGCTCGGTGCAATATGCCGGCGGGGTGAAGGCGCCCGCGACCGGGCTCTACGCCAGGCTGCGCGACGGTCCATATCGCGTCGGCTTCCGCGCCCACCAGCTGGAGGTCGCCAACGGCATCGCCGGCCGCCATGCATTTTCCGCCACCGTGACGGTGACCGAAATCACCGGTTCGGAAAGCTTCGTGCATCTCAACCGCGATGCGTCCAACTGGGTCGCGGTGTTGCAAGGCGTGCACGAATATCCGCCCGGGCATGTGCTGGACGCCGTGCTCGATCCGGACAATGTTTTCGTGTTCGACACAGCCGGCCGGCTGGTCGCTTCCCCCGGCGCGATGTGAGGGAGATGCCGCATGGCCCGCATTGACCTCGTCGATCTCGCGCATTCCTACGGCGGCAACGCCGCCGATCCAAAGTCCTTCGCGCTCAAGCCGGTGACGATGACCTGGCGGCAGGGTGGCGCCTATGCGCTGCTTGGACCATCGGGTTGCGGCAAGACCACGTTGCTCAACCTGATCTCGGGCATCGTCACGCCGTCGCGCGGCAAGATCCTGTTCGACGGTGTCGACATCACACCGCTGTCAACCCAGAAGCGCAATATCGCGCAGGTGTTCCAGTTTCCGGTGATCTACGACACCATGACAGTCGGACAAAACCTGGCATTCCCGCTCCGCAATCGCGGTGTGCCGAAAGCCGAGATCGACGCGCGGGTCGCCGAGATCGCGCAGCTATTGGACCTGACGCCCGACCTCAACCGCAAGGCGACGCGGCTGACTGCCGACGCCAAACAGAAAATCTCGCTCGGCCGTGGACTGGTCCGCTCGGATGTGGCGGCCGTATTATTCGACGAGCCGCTGACGGTGATCGATCCGGAGTTGAAATGGCAGTTGCGTTCGAAACTCAAGGCGCTGCATCGCGAACTTGATCTGACGATGATCTATGTCACCCATGACCAGACCGAGGCGCTGACATTCGCCGATACGGTCGTGGTGATGCATGACGGCCGCGTGGTGCAAAGCGGGACGCCGGCGGAATTGTTTGATAAGCCGGCGCATACGTTTGTGGGCTATTTCATCGGCTCGCCCGGCATGAACATCGTGCCGGCCGAGGTCAGGGGACGTGAGGCCCGGATCGACGGTCATGTCATCGCGCTCAACCGGAACTATGACGGCTTGCCGTCTGGGGCGAAAATCGAAATCGGCGTGCGGCCCGAATTCGTCGAGGTCGCCCCCGCCGCACCGGGACTTCTTTCGGCCAGCATCGAGCGGATCGACGATCTCGGCCGTATCAGCTTCGCGCGCGTGCGGATCGGCGATGCCAAATTCGCCGCGCGGATACCGCCGGGGTTTTCAATTCCCGGCAAGTCCGCCGGGCTCAAATTCGATCCGTCGCGCGTTCATGTCTATGCCGACAGTCTCCTGGTGGAGGGGACCGCCTGATGGACAAGACCATCAATCAGAAGGCCTGGTTCCTGGTGCTGCCGGTGTTTCTGGTGGTCGCGTTCTCGGCCATCCTGCCGTTGATGACGGTGGTGAACTATTCGATGCAGGACACCTTCGGCAACAACCAGTTTTTCTGGAATGGCGTCGGCTGGTTCAAGGAATTGCTCGATCCCTCGACCGATCTCGGCGGACGTTTTTTCGCATCATTGTGGCGCAATCTGTTCTTCTCGGCCGTGATCCTTGCAATTGAGGTGCCGTTGGGAATCGTGGTCGCATTGTCGATGCCGCGGGACGGCTGGCGCGTCGCTGCCTGCCTTGTGATCCTGGCACTGCCGCTGCTCATTCCATGGAACGTGGTCGGGACGATCTGGCAGATTTTCGGGCGGCCTGATATCGGCCTGCTCGGCTATGTCCTGAATAAAATCGGCATCAACTACAATTACGTCTCCAACGAATTCGACGCCTGGGCCACCGTCATCGTGATGGATGTCTGGCACTGGACCAGCCTCGTTGCGCTGTTGTGCTATGCCGGACTGAAGTCAATTCCCGATGCCTATTATCAGGCCGCGCAGATCGACGGCGCCTCGCGCTGGGCGGTGTTCACCGCCATTCAGTTGCCGAAGATGAACCGCGTGCTCCTGATCGCGGTGCTGCTGCGCTTCATGGACAGCTTCATGATCTACACCGAACCCTTCGTCGTGACCGGCGGCGGACCCGGTAATTCCACGACCTTTGTTTCGATCGAACTCGTCAAGATCGCGCTAGGTCAGTTCGATCTCGGCAAGGCGGCCGCGCTGTCACTGGTCTACAATTTGATCATCATCATCGTGTGTTGGATATTCTACACTAGCATGACCAACGCCGGTGTTGAGCGCCCGGCCAAAAAGGGAGTCGCATGATGCATTCGATTCCCGGACGCCGCGTCATCCTTTCGCTGTTTCTGATCTTCCTGCTGCTGCCGATCTACTGGCTGGTCAATATGAGCTTCAAGACCAACCAGGAGATCATCTCGACCATGACGCTGTGGCCGCATCAGCCGACCATCGCCCACTACATGCGCATCTTTACCGACGAGAGCTGGTATTCCGGCTACATCAATTCGCTGAAATATGTAGTCATCAATACCGTGATCTCGATTTCGGTGGCATTGCCGGCGGCGTATGCCTTTTCGCGCTATCGCTTCCTCGGCGACAAGCATCTATTCTTCTGGCTGTTGTCGAACCGGATGGCGCCGGCCGCGGTCTATGCGCTGCCGTTCTTCAATTTGTATTCGGCGATCAATCTGTTCGATACGCCGTGGGCAGTGGCGCTGGCGCATTGCATCTTCAACGTTCCCCTGGCGGTGTGGATACTGGAAGGTTTTGTGTCCGGCGTGCCGCGCGAGATCGACGAAACCGCGTTTCTGGACGGGTATTCGTTCCCGCGTTTCTTCATCAAGATCCTGGTGCCGCTGATCGCCAGCGGCATCGGCGTTGCCGCGTTCTTCTGCTTCATGTTTTCCTGGGTCGAATTGCTGCTGGCGCGCACGCTGACCTCAGTCGACGCCAAACCGATTTCCGCCGTGATGACGCGCACCGTTTCCGCCGCCGGAATGGATTGGGGCTTGCTGGCCGCGGCAGGCGCCCTGACCATCATCCCCGGCGCGCTGGTGATCTGGTTTGTCCGCAATTACATCGCGCGCGGCTTCGCGCTGGGCCGGGTGTAGTCTGATGACCATTCATTCAAACGAGATAGATTTGCCTTCCTTCACCTCGCCCCGCGCGCGGGGAGACGTCGGATTGCGCGCTAGCGCAATCCGGGTGTGGGGGACTCCCGACAAACTCCAACTCGCCGAGACCCCGCCTCACCCCAACCCTTTCCCTGCGCGCGGGGAGAGGGGGCCGCGGTGTGCCTCGTTCGGGCAGGGGGGCTAGCCATGGAAAACATCGCATGGATGGCCTGGACGTTGCCGACTGCGATTTTCTTCGTAGCACTTGCCGCGACGCTCTCGGTCATGACCTGGCTTGCCGTGAAATATCCCGAAGCTGAGCGCGTCGGGGTGCTGCGCATTCCGACCACGCGCGGCGATCGCCTGTTCATTTCGCTGATCATGGCCGCCGTCATCCATCTGGCCTGGATCGGCTTCGTCGGCACTGACACCATCGCGACACTTCCCATCGGGGAAGGAATTGAATTGTCGAGCCTCTGGCTCGCTACCGTGATTTCGCTTGTTTCGGCGGCTGTCATATTCCGCACCGTCTGAGCCAGGTGAAAAAGAGCAGATCCGGGATCAACCCGGGCCTGAATATGTTTGTCGCTGCAACGGAGGAAACAACATGCGACACTTGGAGATGAGCAAGGGTCCCAGGACCCGCATTTTGATGATGACAAGCGCGGTCGCGCTGATGGCAGCGTCGGCTGCGATCACCGCGCCTGCATTCGCGGACGAAGCCGCCGCCAAAAAATGGATCGACAGCGAATTTCAGCCCTCGACGTTGTCCAAAGAAGACCAGATGAAGGAAATGCAGTGGTTCATCAAGGCCGCTGCGCCCTACAAGGGTATGGAGATCAACGCGGTCTCCGAAACCCTGACCGTGCACGAATATAAATCGAAGACGCTGGCCAAGGCGTTCGAGGAAATCACCGGCATCAAGGTCAAGCATGACATCATCCAGGAGGGCGATGTCGTGGAAAAGATCCAGACCCAGATGCAATCGGGCAAGAATGTGTACGACGCCTGGATCAATAACTCCGACTTTATCGGAACCCATTTCCGCTACGGTCAGGCCGTCGATCTGACGGAATGGATGGCCGGCGAGGGCAAGGACGTCACTAACCCGGGGCTCGACGTCAATGACTTCATCGGCAAGTCGTTCACCACAGCACCGAATGGTCATCTCTACCAGTTGCCCGACCAGCAGTTCGCGAACCTCTATTGGTTCCGTTACGACTGGTTCAGCAATCCCGAATACAAGGCCAAGTTCAAGGCCAAGTATGGCTACGACCTCGGTGTCCCCGTGAACTGGTCGGCCTATGAAGACATCGCCGACTTCTTCACCAACGACATCAAGGAGATCAACGGCGTGCGGGTCTATGGCCACATGGACTACGGCAAGAAGGATCCGTCGCTGGGATGGCGCTTCACCGACGCGTGGTTGTCGATGGCCGGCAACGGCGACAAAGGTATCCCGAATGGGTTGCCGGTCGACGAATGGGGCATCCGCATGGAAGGCTGCCGACCCGTCGGCTCGTCGGTCGAGCGTGGCGGCGACGTTAACGGTCCGGCGGCGGTCTATTCGATCGTCAAATATCTCGACTGGATGAAGAAATATGCCCCGCCGCAGGCGCAAGGCATGACCTTCTCCGAATCCGGTCCGGTGCCGTCGCAAGGCAATATCGCCCAGCAGATCTTCTGGTACACCGCCTTCACCGCCGACATGGTGAAACCCGGTCTGCCGGTCATGAATGCGGACGGTACGCCGAAGTGGCGCATGGCGCCGTCGCCGCATGGTGCCTACTGGAAGGACGGCATGAAGCTCGGCTACCAGGACGTGGGTTCGCTGACGCTGCTGAAATCCACCCCCGTCGACCGCCGCAAGGCGGCCTGGCTCTATCAACAGTTCATCGTCTCCAAGACCGTGAGCCTGAAGAAGAGCCATGTCGGTCTCACCTTCATCCGTGAGTCCGATATCTGGGACAAGTCGTTCACCGAGCGCGCGCCGAAACTCGGCGGCCTGATCGAGTTCTACCGCTCGCCCGCGCGCGTGCAGTGGACCCCGACCGGCAACAACGTGCCGGATTATCCGAAGCTGGCGCAATTGTGGTGGCAGAACATCGGCGATGCGTCGTCCGGTGCGAAGACGCCGCAGGCGGCGATGGATTCGCTGGCCGCAGCGCAGGACTCGGTGATGGAGCGTCTGGAGAAATCCGGCGTGCAGGGCGCCTGCGGGCCGAAGCTCAACAAGAAAGAGACGGCCGAGTACTGGTTCGCCAAGTCAGCCAAGGATGGCAACATCGCGCCCCAGCGCAAGCTGGCGAACGAAAAGCCGAAGGGCGAAACCGTCGACTACGACACCCTGATCAAGTCGTGGCCGGCCTCGCCCCCGAAGCGCGCTTCGAACTGAGGTCTCCCACTATCGTTATGGCCGGGCTTGACCCGGCCATCCACGCGAAGACAGAAGGCCGGGAGCAATCCCGGCCTTTTTTAATGTCATTGCGAGCGCAGCGAAGCAATCCACTACCCCGCGAAAGGAAAGCATGGATTGCTTCGCTGCGCTCGCAATGACGGCGTGCCAATGTTGACCACCGCCCGTCGCCGCCGCAACATGGCGCGCGCCATCTTGAGGAGTCCGCCATGCGCATGATCTTCCGTTGCGATCCGGCATTGTCTGATCACCTGCCGCGGCCAGTTGCGGCGCGCAGCGCGCTGCCTGACTGGCTCCGCGCCATGCCGGCGAAAGCGGCTTCGAACATCCACGGCCGCGACATTCGTACCGTCAAGCAATGCCCGCCTTTCGTGGACGCGATGGCTTATGGCGTGTTGATCCTGCTGCCCTGCGACATCATCGTTGATCGTGGTTCATTTTCGTGGGCATGGGACATTCCGGAGCCGGCGACCTCAGGCCATCCGCGCGCGCCCTTGAGCTTTCACGTCGCGGCGCAGTTCCCCGATGCTCCTTTCGCGCGGGATGGACAGGCCGCGATCAAGTTCAACAGCTTCTGGACCATCGAGCTCGAGTCCGGTTGGTCGCTGTTTGCCACACATCCCGTCAACCGCGACGACCTGCCGTTTCGCCTGATCTCGGGACTGGTGGACGCCGATCGCTTTCACGACGGCGGGATCAATTTTCCCGCGATCTGGACGCGGCCGGATTTTTCGGGCGTGCTGCCCAGGGGCACGCCGGTGGCGCAATGCTTCGCGGTCCCGCGCGCCGCGCCGCAGCTTGAATTTGAATGCTTTGATGAAACGAGCAGGACCGCCTACGAGACGACGGTGGCCGAAGTGCTGGCCAGTCCCAATGTCTATCGCAAGCGTTTTCGCGCGCGGCGCGGGCGTTCAACCAGCTAGCGCGTTTTCGAGCGAAGTGGACGCCGGTTCGCGTGAAGAAAACGCGTCAAAAAAAGATTAGAGCCCGGTTCTGAATTCAATCAGAACCGAGAAGGCTCTAGTGCGCGGCGCAGCGCTGTCTCATCGAGCCACAACCGGCCATGCGGCGCCGAGGTCAGCGCCATCGCGATGGTGCCGAAGCTCTGCGGACGCAGGCGATAGGCTTGCGCGTACGCGCGCATCGCGCCGTCGAGATCGCCGGATTCCTGCAGCACGACGCCAAGATTGAGCGAGGCTTCGGCGTAATCAGGCTTGAGTTCGATTGCCCTGCGATAGGCGGTGGTGGCGCCTTCATGGTCGCGCAAGTCCTGGCGGACGAGGCCGAGGTCGAACCAGACCGACGCTGGCACTTCGGCTGTCACGGCGCGTTCGAGCAGCGACGCCGCAAGAGAGGGGTCGCCATCCTCGAACGCCAGCCGCCCCAACCGCGCCGCGGCTTCCGGATGTCCAGGAATCACTTCCAGAATAGCTCGCCATGCCTCACGCGCCCGCGGCCGTAGATCCGCATGATGGTGAGCCGCCTGATCGAGCGTCCGGGCTTTTTCGAGAAAGGCTTCGCGCTGCGGCGCGATCGCGATCACCCGATCGAGATGCGACAGCGCATCACCGAAATCTCCGGCGGCGCGCGCGACCCGCGCCGCGAGCAATTGCGCGGCGGCGTTGTCGGGCCGCTTGGCGAGACTGGTTTTGACGTGGCTTCCCGCTGTTTCAATCTCGCCTAGAGAAAACAGCACGGCGGCCAGAAGGTGATGAAGCATGGCGTCGCCGGGCCGACGGGTCAGGCCTTGTTCGCAAAGCACGCGCGCCGTGTCAGGCTGGCCGGCATTAAAGGCGGCAGTGGCGCGGCGAACGATCTCCTCGACGGTGGTTTGGTCCATGCCGGGTACATTAGAACAACCGGGTAGGTCTGCAAGCAAGGGGCGGCCCTTCTCACCTCGCCCCGCTTGCGGAGAGAGGTCCAAGCCGAAGGTGAGGGGGACTGTCCGCGAGTCTCAGTCTGTCGAGACTCCCCTCATCCCAACCTTCTTCCCGCGCGCGGGGAGAAGCAGCGCATAGAGCGCCCCTACTGCGCCGGATCCAGCGCTTTGTCGAGCGCCGGGTAGTCCGTATAGCCCTTGGCGCCGCCGCCGTAGAACGTGGCCTTGTCGGGGGCGTTGAGCGGGGCGCCGCGTCGCAGCCGTTCGACCAGATCGGGATTCGAGATGAACGGCTTTCCGAACGCGATCAGGTCGGCTTCATTGGCCGCGAGCACCTTGGTGGCGAGATCGAAATCATAGCCGTTGTTGGCGATATAGGCGCCCTTGAAGCGCTTGCGCAGCGAGCCGTAGTCGAACGGCGCGTAGTCGCGCGCGCCGCCGGTGGCGCCTTCGATGACGTGGATATAGATCAGCTTCAGCGCATTGAGATGGTCGACGATATAATCGAACAGCGGTTGCGGGTTGCTGTCGGACATGTCGTTGGCCGGTGTCACCGGCGAAATCCGGATGCCGGTGCGATCGGCGCCCGCTTCCGCGGCCACCACCTTGGAGACTTCAAGCGTCAGCTTCGCGCGATTCTCGATCGAGCCGCCATAGGCGTCGGTGCGCTTGTTGCTGCCATCCCTGGCGAACTGATCCAGGAGATAGCCGTTGGCCCCGTGGATTTCGACGCCGTCGAAGCCGGCGGCAAGCGCATTCGCGGTGCCCCGCTTGAAGCTTTCGACGATGCCCGGAATTTCCTCCAATGTCAGCGCACGCGGCTCGGAGATTTCGGTAAAGGTACCATTCACAAAGGTCTTGCCCTTGGCGCGGATCGCGGAGGGCGCAACGGGTGCGCCGTTATTGACCTGCAGCGAGGTGTGCGAAACGCGGCCGACATGCCAGAGCTGGATGAAGATGCGTCCGCCTCGCGCGTGCACGTGGTCCGTCACCTTGCGCCAGCCCGCAACCTGCTCCCTGGAATAAATGCCGGGCGTGTCCTGATAGCCCTGGCCCTGCTGCGAAACCTGGCTCGCTTCGGTGATCAGCAAGCCTGCGGAGGCGCGCTGCCCGTAATATTCAACCGCCAGCGGATGAGGCACCAAACCTTCAATCGCGCGGTTGCGGGTCAGGGGTGCCATCACAAGGCGATTGGGCAGCGTGATCGGGCCAAGTTCGTACGGCTCGAAGAGTTTGGTCGGTGTGCTCATTTTTGCTGTTCCGGTAAATGGCGGGAAATTAGAAGGAAATGATCAGGTCCAGATGACATGTGCACCGCAACCGCGCGTGGCAAGGGGCGCAGCGTCGAGCGGGCCGGCGCGAAGACGATTCATTCCGGATTGGGAATGGCACGGCACGAATATTCCACTGGCCGGTGCTTTGGGAGTTGAATGACGCCACTATCCTCATCCTGAAGAGCGGCGTCTTCGCCGCGTTCAAGGATGAGGTTTGATTGTGGCACTCGTGGTTCGAGACGGCGCGAGGGCGCCTCCTCAGCATGAGGGGGCGGTATTTTAGCTCACGCCGAGAAAATCGCGCTTGCCGATTTCGACGCCATTATGCCGGAGAATGCCGTGGGCGGTGGCGGCGTGGAAATAGAAATTCGGGAAGGCGAAGCGGCTGAGGAATTGCTGACCGGGCAGAGTGAGGTTGTTGTTGGGGCCGATCGGGAAGGTGACTTCGCGCGCGTCGGCGCCCTCGAATTGCGCGGGCTTGAATGTTTTCAGGTAATCGCCGGTCTTGGCCAGCCGCTGCCGCAATTCGTCAAACGTCTTTTCGGTATCGGGCGTCGACGGCACGTCGATATGGGCCAGCCGCGCGCAACCCTTGCCGGCGAAATCGCAGGCGAGCTGAATCTGGCGTGACAGCGGCAGCATGTCCGGATAAAGCCGCGCGCCGAGCAGCACGTCGGACTGGATATTCTTCGCCGTGCAATGCGCTTCGGCCTTGGTGAGGAGACCAGAGAGGGCGCCGAGAATCTGCTGGAAGGCCGGAACGGTGGCGTCATAGAAGGACATGTGATGCTCTTTTCGAGTTGAGGAAGTTTTGTCGAGGTGGGAAGTTCTGGAAGGAAGACCTTGCTTGAGATGGGGCAGCGGCAGGTGAAATACAACGCCTGGGCCAGGCCGGTGATGGTGGAATATTCCAGCGCTTGATGGTTTGGACTGAAGCGCTGCGGCGATGGACACTTCACCTCTCCTTTGGGAGAGGTGAAGATGAAAATTCGGCAGGCCTACCGCTCCGCCGCCGCTCCCGGCGCAGGCGTCGGCGCTCGTGGCCCGCGCATTCGCGCCAGCAATTCGGCGGTGGGCCAGGAATCCGCGGGCAGGCCATATTTAATCTGCATTGCCTTGACGGCACTGCGGCTTTGCTGGCCCATCACGCCGTCGACCTTGCCGACATTGAAGCCGGCTCGCACCAGCAGCTGTTGCAGCTCGCGCAATTCGTTGAACGGCAGTTGTGCGACCGGCGCCGCCGGACGACGCATCGGCGCGGCACCGGCGATGCGAGTCGCGAGATAGCCCGCGGTGGTCGAATAGATCAGCGAATTATTCCACTCGGTGTAAGCCGCGAAATTGGCGTAGGCCAGAAACGCCGGCCCGGTGCGGCCCATCGGCAGCAGCACTGAGGCCGGCAATTCGTCCGGTGGCAAGGCCTTGCCGTCCGGATAGGTCACGCCGAGCTGCGCCCATTTGGAGCGCGGTAACTGGATGGTGAGGTCGGCCTGATCCCAGGGTAGATTTGCCGGCACGCGCACTTCCTGCAGCCAGGGTTCGCCGCGGCGCCATTTCAATCCGTTGGCGATGTAGTTGGCGGTCGAGCCGATTACGTCCTCCGGGCTGCGCAGGAGATTGCGACGTCCGTCGCCATCGTAATCGACGGCATAGGTGAAATAATGCGTCGGCAGGAATTGCGTTTGCCCGAGTTCGCCGGCCCAGGAGCCGACCATTTCGTCGGGCTCCAGATCGCCGCGATCGACGATCTTCAAGGCAGCGATAGTCTCGTTGGCGAACCGCTCCGAGCGGCGGCAATCATAGGCCAGCGACACCAGCGAGCGCAGCGTCGGCAGATTGCCCATGTTGGCGCCGAAGTCACTTTCAAGACCCCAGAACGCGGCGATCACGGCCGGCGGCACGCCATATTCCTTTTCGGCGCGCGCAAAAGCCGCGGCATAGGTCTTGATGTGGGCCTGCCCCTGCTGCATCCGGAATGGCGCCGCCATGCGACCGGCGAATTCAGTGAACACCTGCCCGAACACGCGCTGGCCGCGGTCGCGGTTGACGATGCCCTGGTCGTAAACAAGATACGGCGAGGCTTCGGCGATCGTACGCTGCGACACGCCGGCGGCGACGGCCTGTTGTTTCAGGTCGGCCAGGAAGCGGTCGAACGACATTCCGTTATGGCACGAGGCGGCGCGGGGCGATGGAGCGGCGCGCGGTCTCGCGGGAGCCGTTGGTCGGGCTGTGGGGTCAGCGAATTGCGCCGATGCGGGCTGCGGCCCGCTCGTCATCGCCAACAAAGCGGCGCCAAGAAAAACATTGAGAAAAACATGAGAAAAACATTGGGAAAAATATCGAGAGAAAATCGTATTGAAGAATTTTGCATGCGGCCGCCGATGGATGCCAAGTTACCCGAGATGACGCTGTCGTAGCATTACCGCAGGACAGCGTCATCACCGGAGAAAGTTCGATCATCGCGGCGACGCGCCAGCCGGTCCCGTAAAGACGTCGCCGTTCTAATTGGGTACATAGTCGCCACAGAATCCGCCGATATAGGCCTTGTCGGTGGGCGAACAGCCGTAGTCGTTATCCACGCCAATGCCCACGCCTGAGATCCCGAGGCCGACAAAATTGGGGCCGCGTTCGCTGTCTCCTTGCCCGGCATAGCCCTTGACGTAGCGCCGGCCGTGCCCGCCATGTGCGCCATGGATGCCCGTGTGGCTGCCGCGAACGCCATGGCCTTTACCGTTTTGGCTCAAGGCCATGGCACCTGTGGCCATCATGGTTGCAAGCGCCGCGGCCATTACACCTGCGAGAAGCTGTTTCCGCATCGATGTATCTCCTTCGCCATTCGTTGACCAGTATCACAACGACGCTGGCTCCACCTCTTTCTCGATCGAGGGCAGCGGCTCGCCGACGATGGTGGCCTCAAACCCTCGCAGACGCTGATAGATCGAAATCAGTTCGACGATCGTGCTCCACGAATTGACGAGGTATTGAAACGAGGTTCGCACCTGCGTGAAGGCATTGAGGATCTGGTTCATTGCGCCGAGCGTGATTTTGCCGGCCACGATGGTCGGTGCGAGCAGGATGTAGGGGAAGACCACGTCGGTCTGCAGGTAAACGATGCGGCCGACGTTGAAATACAGGAAGTTCAGATAAAGCCGAAAATAGTTCCGGCGAATGTTGCCGAACAGCACGCTCAGTGTCGGCGGGTCGGCGTGGGTGGAATCATCCTCGCCAAGCACGAGTTCCTTGCGATAGGCCGCTTCGACGCGCTGGTTGAAGAACTCGATTCCGGGCAGCCTGATGCCGATCAGCGCCAGCGCGCCGGTTCCGAGCACCGACCAGATCACCGCGGCGAACACCAGCGGATAGGGGATGTGGCCGATCAACGGCAGTTCGGTGACATTGCTGGAAAGTCTCAGCAGAACCGGCAGGAAGGCCAGCAGCGTCAGCAGGGCGCTGATCAGATTGACGCCGAGCCCCTCCACGGTGGTCGCAAACCGCATGGTGTCTTCCTGCACCCGCTGCGAGGCGCCTTCGATGGTGCGCAGCCGCGACCAGTTGGCGACGTAGAAGTCGTTCATCGCGGTGCGCCAGCGGAAGATGTAGTGGCTGACGAAGAACCGGGTCATCACGCCGACCGTAACCGCGACGAGCGCGATGCCGGCAAAGGTCGACAATTCGCCGTAGAACTCCTCGACCGTGACCGGTTTCGATTTCGAAAGCGCGGCCTGGACGAGATCGTAGAACGGCCCGTACCAGCTATTGATGGCGACGCTGACCTCGACCTGAAAGTAGGAGGTGAACAGGATCAGCGCGGAACCGATAATCGACCATAGCGCCCACGGGTGCGGCGCCAGCCACATCCAGAAGCCCGCGAACAGCGCCACACAAACTGCAAAATAGAAGTCGAACCAGAGCGACGGCGGTGACCAGAACAGCGCCATGCCGACAACCCCGGGGGAAGACGCCACGAGATGGCTGGCGAAGCCATACCAGAACGCCATCGCCAGCGCCGCCCAGCCGAGGGCAGACCAAAAGAACAGCTTGGGCCGAGGAAAAAAAGAAACAAACATTTGGGGGGTCCACTCTCAGGGGTCAGATGCGGCGAAGGTTTAAACCAACATAGACAATGCGGCGAATTAGCCAACGGTGGCTTTTTGAAAATTACCGCGAATTCATCATGTCCCGCGAAAATGCCAAGTAAACTGCGCGATGCATTCTGCTGCTCTCTGATTCATGGGGCAGAACGCCCGCCGCAAAACTCGCGCGCGGGTGGCGAAATCGCGAAGGTGTGTCTGCATGTGTGCAGACGTGGAAATTGAATCTGGCATCCGCACGGCTGTCATCATCCGCGAAATCGGATGATCCCGTATTCCAGCGACGCCAGCGAGAAGCCGCAGCGTACTGGATACCCCGAAGGCGGGGTATGAGGACTTCCTTTGGAGCGGCACCATGCGAAAGCGAAAGGTTTTTCAAATCGAAGTCTAGAGGTTTCACACCTCTCGCGCATTGCTGAACGCGAACGACGACACCCGCCTGGTGTTCTCGTCGAGGATCAGCGTGCGCGTGATCGGCGGCTCGGCGCGTTGGCTGCAGTTTTCGCGCTCGCAGAGCCGGCAGTTGACGCCGATCGGCGTGCCTTCGGTCTTCTCCAGATCCATGCCGGTGGCATAGACCAGCTTGCCGGCGTGGCGGATTTCGCAACCGAGGCCGATCGCAAAACGCGGCTGCGGTTGCGGGTGTGGCGCCACCGGCCGGCGCAGCATCTGCGCAATACTGAAATATCTCGTGCCGTCGGGCAGCTCGATCACCTGTTTGAGCAGACGATCCGGCGTATCGAAAGTCGAATGCACGTTCCACAGCGGACAGGTGCCGCCGAATTTCGAGAACGGAAAAGTGCCCGAGGAAAATCGCTTGGAGACATTGCCGGCATTGTCGACGCGCAACAGGAAGAACGGCACGCCACGCGCGTTCGGCCGCTGCAGTGTGGTCAGGCGATGGCAGACCTGCTCGAAGCCGGCGTTGAAGCGCTGCGCCAGCACCTGGACGTCGTAACTCAGCGCTTCCGCGGCGCCATGAAACGCTTGATATGGCATCATCACGGCGGCGGCGAAATAATTCGCCAATGTAATACGGTAAAGCCGGCGCGGTGTGTCGTCGAGCGGACCGGCGCGGCCGATGATGGTCTCGAAGCTGCCGCTGAATTCGGACAGGCCGATCTGAAACGCAAGCTGGAATGCGCGGCCGGGTCCGTCAACCAGTTCGGAAATCAGAAGCTGCCGGCGATGGCGATCGAACCGCCGCAAGGTTTCGCGCATCACATCGACCGGCATGATGCGGGTGACGACCGAATGTTTTTCGCGAAGGCGTGTCGAGAGCGCCGCGAACAGTTGCTCGGACGGTACGTTGAGTTCGTCGCGCAGATTTTCCGCCGCCTGCTCGAGCTCGGGAAAATAATTGCGGTTGGCCTCGATCAGGTCGCGGACGCGCTCGATCGGATTGGCCTCGAAGCGCGCGCCTTCGTCGCGGTCGGCCATCTGCGCCGCGACCATGGTCTCGCCGCGCCGGGCTTCGGTATAGGCGGCGTAAAGCCGTTGCAGCGAGTGCGTCACGCCGGGGCACAATTCGGCGAGATCGCGCAGCTCCTGTTTGGGCAGGTCGATCTGCCGGAACAGCGGATCGGAAAAGATCTCGTTCAACTCGGCGAAAAACCGGTCCTCGTCGGCGGTGGCGAGATCGCGCAGATCGAGGTCATAGGTTTCCGCCAGCCGCAGCAGAATCTGCGCCGTCACAGGGCGCTGGTTGCGCTCGATCAGGTTGACGTAGGAGGGCGAAATGCCGAGCCCCTCAGCGATCTGGGTCTGCGACAGCCCCAATTGCTGGCGGATGCGCCGAAAGCGCGGGCCAACAAACAGCTTTTTTCCGGAATCGCCGCCGGCCATGGTTGCCTACCTCACCGCTGTTGTCATTTCCGGGCGATGCGCAGCATCGAACCCGAATCTTGAGATTCCGCGATGTGCAATCGCACATCTGGGTCCGGTCCTTCGACCATCCCGGAATGACGTCGCAAAACCTGTTTATGACAAAATTTACAAAATTACATCTATTACAAGTCGTTATGTTACATCACATCACCATTCGATAACAAGCCATCTGTACCTAAACTGTGGTTTAGCGTTTAGCTATACTACGGATTTCGCAATGCACTGTCACGAATGTCGATTGGAGAATAAGATGGCAAAGAGTTTTGAGCAGCTGGTTCCCGCGCCGCAGGGGCGTTTCGATGGCATCAGCCGTCCCTACAGCGCGGCCGAGGTGGAGAGGCTGCGCGGCTCCGTGCCGATCGCCTACACACTGGCCGAGAAGGGCGCCAATCGGCTTTGGGAATCCTTGAAGAAAGAGCCCTACGTCAATTCGCTGGGCGCCGTTACCGGTAACCAGGCGATGCAGCAGGCGCGCGCCGGTCTGCCCGCCATCTATCTGTCGGGATGGCAGGTCGCAGCCGACGCCAACACCGCGGGCGCGATGTATCCGGACCAGAGCCTTTATCCGGCCAATGCCGGCCCGGAACTGTGCCGCCGCATCAACCGCACCTTCCAGCGTGCCGATCAGATCGAGCATTCCGAAGGCGGCGCCAAGATCGACTGGTTCGTGCCGATCGTGGCCGACGCCGAAGCCGGTTTCGGTGGCCCGCTGAACTCGTTCGAGATCATGAAGGCCTATATCGAGGCCGGCGCGGCGGGCGTTCACTTCGAGGACCAGCTGGCGTCCGAGAAGAAGTGCGGCCACATGGGCGGCAAGGTGCTGATCCCGACCGCGGCGCATGAGCGTAATCTGATCGCGGCGCGTCTGGCCGCCGACGTCTGCGGCACGCCGACCTTCGTGCTGGCACGCACCGATGCGGAGAGCGCTAAGCTGATCACCGCCGATGTCGACGAGCGCGATCGCGAATTCCTCACCGGCGAGCGCACCGCGGAAGGGTTTTTCCGGCTCAAGCCCGGCACGGGTCTGGCGCATTGCATCAAGCGCGGCATCGCCTTTGCGAAATATGCCGACTTGCTGTGGTGGGAAACCTCGACGCCGAATCTCAGGGAGGCAAAGGAATTCGCCGAGGCCGTGCACAAGGTCTATCCGGGCAAGATGCTGGCCTACAATTGTTCGCCGTCGTTCAACTGGGAAGCCAATATCGACAAGGCCACCATCGCAAAATTCCAGCGCGAGATCGGTGCGATGGGCTACAAATTCCAGTTTGTGACGCTGGCGGGATTCCACTCGCTTAACCACGGCATGTTCGAGTTGGCGCGCGGCTACAAGGCCGAAGGCATGGCGGCATACTCCCGCCTGCAGCAGGCCGAGTTTGCCTCTGAGAAGCACGGTTATTCGGCGACGCGCCATCAGCGCGAAGTCGGCACCGGCTACTTCGACCTGGTATCGACCACCATCACCGGCGGCACCTCATCGACCACGGCGCTGCACAATTCGACCGAAGCCGCGCAGTTCAAGGCGCACGGCTCCGACATTCACATCCAGGCGGCTGAATAAAAGGAGGCCATCATGAAGAACGGAAGCAACTACTGGGTGATTGGCGGTGAGTTCGGTTCGATGAACTTCCATACGCTGGTGCACGGCTCGGCCCAGGTCCAGGGCCCGTTCTCGACCCGCAAGGAGGCCGAGGATGCCTGGCGCGCAGTCTCCGAAGAGAACCGGCACAAGGCTGGCGTGCGCTTCTCGATCGTGGAAGAGCCCAGCCGCATCCCGGCTTGAGGCCGCTCCAAGAACCAAGAACCTCCAAGAGCTAAGAAGACGTCCAAGGACGAGAGCGGCCTCATCCGGTGAACCTGGATGGGGCTGCTTGAGTCTCTCCCCTGCGAAAGGTGTAAGTTATTGGGAATAAAGGGCCTTTGCGGCAAACGCGGTTACTGATAGGTTAACATCGTTCCGATCCATCAGGACAAGGGCCGCTCAGCGATGTCAGACGCACAAACTACCGGAAGCAAAGCTGTCGGTGATCCGCGCCCGATGCGGCTGCGCGACGCGCTGCGCAAGGCGCGCATCGAGGCTGCGGATCGCACCGGCGTTGTCGTCGACCTGCGCGACGCCGAAGTGGCCCGGCTCGAAATTCTCAACGAGGCGCTCGATCCGCTATTTGTCCAAATTCCGGATCAGGTCGATCTGTTCGATCGCGGCATCAGCCAGGGCGAGACCCCGCGGCTGTGGATCGATGTCGTGGCCCATGTCGTGATGGGGCGCGACAAGCGGATCTACCGTTTCGTGCAGGATACCCGCTTCGGTCGCATCGTGGTCGCCGAATCCCACGATGTCGCGCCCATTGTCGACGCTGTCACCGATTACGTCGCGCGCCGCATGGTCGAGCGCGAGCGCGCGCTGGTGGCCACGCCGGCACCGGCTGCTGTCGTGATCGAAAAGCCGCGCCGCGGCGGGTTCTGGACCTTCGTGCTCGGCTTCATCATCGGTGCGGCCGCACTGTTCGGCCTCGCGCTGTTTGCGAACCTGCGGAATCTCTGACGGCCGTTTCCGGGGCGCGTGAAGCGCGAACTAACGAAGTGCAATTGCATATCTGAGGTCTAGTCCTTCGGACCATCCGGAACGACGGCGCTGCTTATACCAGTCGCGTCTGCCGTATTTCCCGCACCCGCAATGCATCGTTGATGCCGCGCACGGTCTGCTCGCACCGCCATGCGTCGCCATCGCGCTCGATCGAAAACAAATTGTATGCCGCGGCGGGATAGTGGCCATGTGCCAGCGCCGAGGCCGAGGGCACGCCGATCGCCGGAATCGAGCCGTTCGGCCCGTCGAACCACATCGTGGAATGAACGTGATCATGCCCGTGCAGCACCAGCTCCACGCCGTGCCGTTTCAACAGCGCAAGCAGTTGCGGCGAATCCGTCAGCCGCTTGGCGCGCGATTTCGAACGCAGCGGATGATGAATTAGGAGGACGCGAAATACCTGCCCGGTGGATAACTGCGCCAGGACGTGATCGAGTGCGTCAAGCTGGCTCTGCCCGAGCCAACCCGTCGCCATCAGCGGTGGGGTCGGGACCGCCGACGATACGCCGATCAGCGCCAACGGGCCGCGCCGGCGCACAAACGGAAACGTGCCGTTCGAGGCGTCGTCACCGCGGAGGTAATTTGCAAATGTTTCCGCGAAGCGATGCTGCGTGGCTCGCACATACGCATCGTGATTGCCGGGGATGATTGTGACGCGGTCCGGCGTGCCGACGCTCTCCAGCCAGGTCCGCGCTGGGGCAAATTCGGCTTCGAGCGCGAGATTGACAAAATCGCCGGTGACCGCGACATGATCCGGCGTTTGCGTCTGGAGGTCCGATGCCAGCGTATCCAGCACGTCACGCCGGTGGAATTTATGTCGGTTTCGTGTCCAGTTGAGATAGCCGAGCGCCCGTTTGCTGGCGAGATCGGCCAGCCGCGGCGCCGGCAGCGGTGGAAGGTGCGGATCGGACAAATGGGCCAGGGTGAATGCCGCCATCACATGCTTCCGACCGGGTTGCCTGCGAGAAACAGCAGTCGCACCGTCACTTCGTGATATCCTCAAGATCGCGTCAAGATACTGCAATGTATTGGCAAGCGGGCCGCCGCGATGCAAGGATCAAACGCGATGTCCGCCTACCCGGAGTTCATTGACGGTGAATTTGCAGAGCCTGCGAAAGAGCCTGGAGCCGGTGCTGCGGCGGGTTTTTCATCTCTATTGGCGGTTCGCCCGCGGCATGACCCTGGGGGTCCGCGCCGTCGTGCTGGACGGCCAAGATCGCGTATTTCTGGTCAAGCACAGTTATGTCGCCGGCTGGCATCTGCCCGGCGGTGGTGTGGAAACCGGCGAGACGTTCCGCGACGCGTTGCAACGCGAGTTGGAGGAAGAGGGACGCATTGAACTGACGGGCGAGCCGGCTTTGCATGGCATGTTCTTCAACAGCCATGTATCTCGCCGTGACCATGTCGCAGTCTACCTGGTCAGGCATTTCAGGCAAGATCGCCTGCCCGAGCCGAACCACGAGATTATCGCCTGCGGGTTCTTCGAAGCCGGCGCGCTGCCGGCGGATACCACCCAGGGGACCCGGCTGCGGATATCGGAAGTACTCGACGGCCGCGCGCCGATCGTGACTTGGCGTTAGGATTTGGCGCGAGACCCTTGCGAGCCACTCCGGATTTGGCGACAACGATTTTGAACATCGCGCGCCGGGATCACGGGATGAATTATTTGAAGGTTGCCTGCGGCTTCGTATGCTTTGTGGTACTGGCCTGCAACGTCTGGACGATGTCGCGCTGGAATGAAAGCCGCGGTGTTTATGACGACGTCTGTTATTTGCGGCAGGCTCATCTGTTCCAGAGGTTTGGGCTTGGCGGCCTGGACACGAATTTTTCCCGGGATGACGACCATTATCTGGCGTCAAAATTGAAGAAGATCGGCTTTTCGGCCTCGCAACGGCCTCCCTGCCACACCTTGATGCCGGCAACGAACAAGCTCGTGATGCAATATCCGCCGGGGACAGGCTTTGTGCTGGCAGCGTTCCCGGAAGGATTTCAGGTGATTCCGCTGTATGTTGTGACGACGGTCCTCATCTTTGGCCTGGCATTGCTCGGAATTTACCTGGCGCGCACCACGCCTTCGATTTTTCTCACGACGGTCTTTGGCTGCATCGCCGTTTATCTGATGATCAATCCCACCAAGGCGAGCTATTCGATGGCGCCGACGATGGTGGCCTGTGCGCTTGCAGGATTTTTCACGGCCAGGTTTTTCCTGGCCGGACAGCCGCGGCATCGGCTGTTTTTGGCCGGGCTTACTGGGCTCCTCATTGGGGTGTCCGTGAATTTCAGATTGCCGAATTTGTTGCTGTCATCAGGCTATTTGTTGTTTTTCGCCGTTTCATTTTTATGGTCTCGTAAAATCGAGGTCGCCCTGCAGGGCGCATTGTTCGGGGTGGCGTTGCTGGCCGGCATGGCGCCGACGCTGCTCGCGAACGCGATCAATGCCGGCAGCCCGTTCTCGACGACCTATGGCGGGGCCGACGTGACGCCTCCTGATGTCAATTTAAGCATCGTCTGGCAGTATATTGCCGATATGCAGTTCGCGTTGCTCGTGCTTGCGGGAGCGTGGACCGTTCTGATGTGGCGTTCGAATCGCAGAGACGGCATGAGCCGAATAGCTCTGGTCACGGCCGGAAACCTGCTGCTCAACATAGCCTTCTTCCTGAGTCATCCGATCTTCACGCCGTACTACACGATCCCCATCGCCACGCTTTCGTTGTGGAGCCTGTTGTTCGCATCGCTGCTGCAGCCGTCGGAAGCCGTGGACGAGAGCCCTCTCGGGCAGGCGGCAAAGGCCTGATCGTGATATGGAGTTTGAGTCGGTAGATTACGGGCGGGCATCTTGGCAATGATACCATCATCGATGCGGATCGCCGTTCTGGTGCCGTGTTTCAATGAGGAAGCTGCGGTCGGCGCCGTCGTTGCGGATTTTCGCAAGGCGCTGCCCTTGGCCGAAATCTTCGTTTACGACAATAATTCGTCGGATCGCACCGTTGTGGTCGCGCGTGATGCCGGCGCCCAGGTGCGTAGCGAGCGACGCCAGGGCAAGGGTCATGTGGTCCGGCGCATGTTCGCCGACGTCGACGCCGACATCTATGTCCTGGTCGACGGCGACGCGACCTACGATGCCGCCAGCGCGCCGCGCATGATCGAGACGCTGCTGTCAGAGCATCTCGATATGGTGGTGGGCTTTCGCATCGATCAGGCCGAAGCTGCCTATCGGCCCGGCCACCGCACCGGCAACCGGATGCTCACCAGCTTTCTCTCGACGGTTTTCGGTCAGGCCTTCAAAGACATTCTTTCCGGATATCGCGTGTTCTCGCGGCGCTTCGTCAAATCTTTTCCGGTGCTGTCGGACGGTTTCGAAATCGAAACCGAGCTGAGCGTGCATGCGCTCGAACTGGCGCTGCCGGTCGCCGAAATCGAAACGCCCTATTACGCCCGGCCGGTGGGCTCGGTCAGCAAGCTCAACACCTGGCGCGACGGCTTTCGGATTCTCGGCACCATCCTGAAACTCTATCGGTCGGAAAGGCCGTTGCGCTTTTTCACGGCGATCGGGATTTTTCTGACCCTGGTTTCGGTCGGTCTCGCGATCCCGATCATCATCACCTTTCTTGAGGTGGGCCTCGTTCCGCGCATTCCGACCGCGATTCTATCGATGGGGCTGATGATCCTGGCGATACTGTCGGTGTCATCGGGGCTGGTGCTCGATACGGTGACGCGTGGCCGCCGTGAGATGAAGCTATTGGCCTATCTGTCTCAGGCTCCCGTCAACAGGAACTGATGCGGCTCAAAATCATGCCATACCGGGACGATGGACCGAGCCTCCGCCAGATGCTATCCCGCGCATTACCATGAGCGACCTTTCCCTCACCATAGCCGCCGAAACCGCCAACGACGCCCAGGCGATCGAGCGCCTGCATGAGCGCACGTTCGGCCCCGGCCGCTTCGTGCTCAGCGCCTACCGGATTCGCGAGCATGTCGACCATCTGCTCGATCTGTCGTTCACAGCGCGGATTGGCACGCTGCTGGTGGGCTCGGTGCGCCAATTGCCTGTCTGCATTGGCGATACCAAGGCCCTGCTGCTGGGGCCGCTGACCGTCGAGCCGCCGTTTCGCGGCCGCGGCATCGGCCGCGTATTGCTGGATCGCGCGCTTAAGGATGCCAAAGCACGGGGCCATCGCCTGGTGATACTGGTCGGCGACGAGACCTATTACGGCCGGGCCGGCTTCAAGCCGATTCCGAAGGGGCGCGCGACCATGCCGGGACCGGTGGATTACGCCCGCCTGCTGGTGGCGGAACTCGTCGATGATGCGTTCGCCGGGGTTTCCGGCGCGATCCGGCCGGACTGGAGCATGGCGCGATAGTCAGGCCCGACGGACGACTTTCGCGTCTTAAAAGCAGGTCACGCGCTCGGCGGCGATGTAGCCGAGTAGCAATCCCACGCCAAACAGCAGCACCAGCCCGGCGGCGCCGAACTCGATTCCGCGCATCAGCAGTGCACCGGAGCCTTCACGGCTGGCGGTCATCCGCCGCGCCAGCCCCTTGGCGGAGACCGCAAGGATGGCAATGGTTGCAACGGTGATCGCGGTGCCGAGCCCCATCACAAAGGTGGCGGCGATGCCGGCCCAGAACAGTCCTTGCGCCAGCGCGAACACCAGAACCAGAATGGCGCCCGAGCAGGGCCGGATGCCGACGGTGAACACCGCGCTGAGACCACGGCGCCAGCCGCCCGGACCGGCCAACTGCGCAGGCTCAGGACCGTGGGAATGCCCGCAATGCTCGTCGTGGTCATGAGCATGGTCATGGTGGTGATCGTGAGGCTCCGGATGCGTGTGTCCGGGCTCATGCTCGTGCACGACCGTTGCGTGCGCCGAGGCATGGTCGTGATGATGGTGATGTCCCGGACCGTCATGATCGTGCGAGTGATGGTCGTGAGCGGAACGAAGCGCGGCCGCGTTCGCCAGCACCGGCGCAAGCTGCGGCCCGGATCTGCCGTAAAATGAGCGTGCCGCCCTGATAAAACTGCCGCCCTTGGTCCAGACCAGCCGGATACCAAAGGCTGCTATCAGCGCGTAGCTGGCGATCTCGATTACGCGCTCGGCACCGCACATGGTGCTTGCGGTGACGTTGAGCAGCCAGGCGCCGATGCCGACGATCAGCACCGCGATCAGCGATTGCATCAGCGCCGAGACGCACGACAGCGCGATACCGCGCCGCGCAGTCTCTTCATTGGCAACAAGGTATGACGATATCACGGTCTTGCCGTGACCAGGTCCCGCCGCGTGGAATATGCCGTAGGCGAATGAAATCCCCAGCAGCGTCCAGACGGCGCTGCCGTCGGCCTTGGCGGCGCGAATGGTCGACGACATCTGGCGATAGAATTCGGATTGCTTCGTCAGCAGCCAGCCGACGATACCGCCGACTTGTGCGTCGGGAGCTGCGCGCGGACCGCCGAACGGGTTCTGCGCCAGTGCGTCATGCAGGGCGCCATCGGCGGCAAGGCAGACGGCTGCGATCAGGAGGCAACTCAACGCGATCTGTCGGCTTGTTGTCATGCGTGTATTCCTCAGGGACAATCCACGGAGATCTTGTTGGCGAACATGGCGCCAAAATTGGTGTTCGCGCCATTTAGAAAAGTGTCTTCGTTGAGTTTCTGGGCGATGGCGGTGCCATCGCTCGGGCGCTGGATGGCGAGTGTGCACTCGGCGGGCGCGCCGACCAGGTGGATCGGATCTTTCTTTTGCAGGGAAAAATCGACGAAATAGCTCGGATCGAATATTTCGAGTGCGAGCTGCTTGGTCCTGATCGGCGTCTTGAACGGAAGCGTAAAGTGCAGCACCAGCGCGGCGTCCTTGTATTCAAGATAATAATCGATCGGATCCGCGAATTTCTGCTTTTTGTTGTCCACCCTGACGAAGGTGAAGAAAGCGAACTCCTTCAACGACTCCATATTGGTCTGCGCCAGCGGCGCCAGTTCCTCGCGGGTGTAGACGCCTTTTTTCCTGGTTTTGATGCCTTGCAGCGCATAGGTCGAAAACATGTCGTCGAAGATCCATGCGTGACGCACGCCGGTGATCGACCCGTCGGCGGCGAAAATGAGTTCGCTTGCCGCGGTAACCCAGACGTGCGGATGCGCCTGCGCCGCGCCCGCACCGATGGCGAGCGCGACCGAGATCGACAGTAGATGAATCAACCTGCGCATCAAGGCATCCGCACCGGCCGTCTTCAGCACCACGAAGACGATGCTGACGAGCGTTCTCATATCTTTTTCGAGAGGCCGAGGAAGAAGCCGCGGCGCGGCCCGAATTGCGGCGCGAACACGCCGATGCCGGACCCGTCCCTGATCTCGTAGACGCTGTCGAACAAATTGACGACGTCGAAACGAATGGTCATGGGCTTGGGGTCGTTCGGCAGTAGGAATTCGCGCTTGATGCCGACATTGACCTGGGTGTAGGCGGGCACGGTGCCGATATTGGCGTCACCGTCGCGCAGGCCGCTGCCGTAGATTGCGTCGGCGCTCAGCTTGATTCCGCACCACGATGGCCCATTGTCGCCAAATGCTTCCGCTGCTGTGGCAATCCGGCCGCAGAATTGATAGACGGCGCCCGCCGAGGCGGTAACGAACTGGTTGTGATCGGTATAGATAAAGTGCGTCTGAAGGTACGAAAGCTCGGTCAAGCCGCCCAGGCTCGCAAGCGGCGTAGTGCTGTCGAACAAGAATTGGTTCGACACCGGGTCGCTCGCTCTCTGCTGGGCCACGGCGACGTTGGCATAGGCCTGTAAGTTGCCGCTGTTGTATTTGGCGTGGAACTCGATGCCTTCGTTGTACCCGCGGGCGTAGTTGAAGGCGCTCAGCACCAGGGCCTGGCCGAAAAGACCGTTGTCGATGAGATCAGTCGCGATCTTGTAGTAGGCATCGACGCCGAGATCGAGATTGGAACAGGTTTTCCCGTCTGAGGCGCATCCGAATTTGATCTTTTGATCGACGCCGGCATCGAAATAATGCGAGCGCTCCGGCAACACCGGATCGTTCTGTCCGGACACTGCGCCTGTGGTGTTGTTGAACAGGCTGATGTTGGCCGGCGCGGCCTCCACCAGCACCGGCGGTGTGAAGTAGCGCGCATAGCCGGCGTGGAACGTGGTGTTCTCGAACGGCTTGTAGGTGAAGCTCAAGCGGGGGCTGAACTGGTTGGCGCTGACGAATTCCTCCATTTGGTCGAAGCGCAAGCCGGCGTTGATCGTGAATTGGTTGGTGAGCTTCCACTCGTCCTGAATATAGACCCCCATCAGCACGCCCGTAGTCGAGACGTTATCGGTGATGCTTACGGGGTTGCCATTGTCGCTGCCGTCGCAAACCATGCAGGGCTCGACCAGCGACGTATTGCCGACGAACGCCTGCTCGCTGCTGACGGAAAAGCCGGCGCGCAGCGTATGCGCCGAATTGAGCTGATAGGAACCGTCGCCCTGGAGGCCGTTGGTGAGCGAGGTGCGGCCGATATTCGAGGCGATGCCGTTGATCAGGAGATCGCCGACCGGATCCGGCGTGTACTGCAAGTGGTTGTAGCGGCTAAAATAGGACAATTGGCCGTCAAAGCCCTCGACGGATTTCTGCAGTGACAGCACGTTGAACTGGGTGGTCTCGGTCTGGTTTTCATTGAGCAGCGCTGAGTTGAAACTGGTCACACCGAAAGCGTTGGTGACATTTCCATTCTGTCCGATCGGTTGACCGGGAGTGTTGGGAATCTGAAAGTTATTGACCGCAGTTCCCGTGATCAGGCTGATCCGGGTAGTCGGATCGATGAAGGCGGACATGTAGCCGAAGCCTCTGTCCTGCTGGGTGAAATCGTGAATCGCATTGTAGGCGGGCGTCGGATTTTCGATTCCCACCGTGTTCTGCAAATAACGCCCGGTGAAGTAATATTGGACGCCGGCAAAGCAATCGGTGGAGGCCGGGAGTGCCTTAACGGAGCCCGGCGTCGTGGTCGTGGTGGCGGGGCAATTGCCACCGAACGTCCCGCCATATTCGATGCTCGGAGTGATGGTTCCGTGACTGCCGCCATACGCGCCAACTTCGCCGCTGTTGTTGAAGAGGTCGGTGCGGGTCTTGATATCGACGAGGCCGACGGTGCGCAGTCCGAACTCGGCCGGCAGAGCGCCGGTGACCAGCGACATGCTGCCGATAAAGCTGGTGTCGAAGATGCTGCCGAAGCCGGTGACGCCGTCAGGCAGCAGCACGCCGTTGATCCGGTATTGGACATTGGCGTGATCGTTGCGGACGTGCAACAGGCCGCTGGCAGCGGAGTCCTGCGAGACCCCGGGGAACTGTTGCAGCACTTGCTCCACCGATTGGTTGGTGCCCCCCGGCAGGTCCCGGATTGTGTCGTGGCTGATCGTGTCCGAGGTCGTGCCGACGGTTGTATAGATATTGCTGCGCGCCTGATCGAAGGCGCTGCCTTTGGCGGCCAACTGCTCGGCCGGTGAGACAGTCTTCGGTGGCGCCGTCGGCGGAGTTACGACGTGCCGGGCAACGGAAGCCGTCTTCGGCCTCTGCTTCTGCTTTCCCGCTGTCTGCTTTGGTGCCTCGACCACGATGTCGGGAAGCGCCGTCGTGCCGTTTCCTGCAGCAGTCGGCGTCTGCGATAGCGCGGTACCGCCAAGGCAGCCGAGCAGAAGTGAGGTTGCTCCAGAGGCAACCAGAATTGGTTTCGAAAAGGCTGACATGTTCCCCGATCCTGATAAGCCTCGACCGGATTCGTCCTCGACGAATGCGGAAGGGCCTGCCGTCAACAGGCGACGGACTGATTTCGATTAGTTCCAGGGCTGCTGCGCATCGCGCGGCGAGCCCTTGGGCGTTAGCAATTGATCGAGATCAGGAGGCGGGAGGGGCGCGAGGCTGGAAAGCGACGCGAAGGGAGTTCGGACGAACGAACCCGGTATCGGTGGCGAGGTAGAGGAATTCCACGGCTTGCGGCAGCAGCAGCACCGGCGGCGTCGCAAACAACACTGCATTCGCCATGGCGACAACGGCGCAGATCGCGCAGTAATCGTCCGGATGCTGATCGGAATCGTGCTTGGATGGAGGCTGCGTGGTGAATTTGCCGACCCCATCCAGTGCGGCAAGGATGCCGGCATCAGAAAGGATGCCGGCATAAGAGATGCCGGACTGGGCAGCACCGGATTGAATCCCGGGCGCCACCGGCGCAGCGATGGCATGGAAATGTCCGAACGAAAGCGCAAACTGAACGGCCAACGCGAAAAGCGCCAGCCGCGAGCCCTGCTTGATGTTCGACCGGAACCACTTCATGCCGATAGGCGCCTCACGCCGGAAGGCGAGGATATCTCGGCCACCCCAGTGTTATAATGTAACATCGCAAAAATGGGCTGAGGGTGTCAACCGCAGTCCCTCCACGTGTGGCGACAATTCGTAAAGTCTGTGTGATTCACGCTACGGCAAATGGTCCGCGTGGCGATCAGCGTCCTTCGCGTGGCTGACGACTTCTCAAACACGACCAAACCGATTGGACCCGCGAAAAATAGCGGCACGCCGACGACTCTGACGACAATTCGCCTCGCGGATTTTAAAACCATTCAACGCCTCAAAGTTTCGGCATTGTCGAAGATTTCCGGAATGGTCAATCGTGTTGCAGAACCAAAATTTTTTCCCCCGAAAACGGGCGACAACCGCCGATCGGTGCAGCCTCAAACTCCTGGCGGAATCACCCGCGAGTTTGGCTCCTGGCGGGGTAGCCCCAATTATCCGATTATCGCGCCCACAACTCGCAAAATTTGAGTCCCATGCCGCAAAAAGACCTTTGCAACACTTTCGGTCGTTTTTCCGGCCTCGGGGTGGACCGGTCGGCGGATCCGCTTTGAGTCTGTGAACCGATATCGATGACTTGGCTCGTTATTTCCGAAAGGCCAAGTCCCGAATCCGTTCGTTCACCGGTGTTTGGCAGTGGAAATGGCTCGCAGGCTTCGCTTTTCGATTGCCGTTGAGTATGTTATGTTATAACATTCTATTTTTGGAGATGCTCCGATGAAACCTTCTCCTGCATGCATCGAAGCGACGCTCTCAAGTCCCGATCATTTCAGTGAACGGCAGACAGCACTTCGCCTCGACGAAGCCAGGGCGCATGTGCGAAACGCCGTGAGGTGCGCAGAGGCCGATGGCATTTCAAGTGAGACCTTGGCCCTTGCTCTCATCGGCGAGGCGCTTCCGCCGATTGTCCATGAGCATGGGCCAATTTGGGTGGCCACAGTTCTAATGAAACTCGCCCGCCGTCTGCGTGCTGGGCTTTAGATTTGGAGGGGGCCATGGGCGAAGTTGTGCGATTTGTCCCAAAGTCCGAGCTTGAACGGGCGCGTCTCATCAGAGAGGCCCGCGCTATATACGAGAGCATATTCCCCGACGCCGAAGGCCCCGGCAGCCAAAACGCGGATAGTCCGGTGGCGGCGATAAGTCCGAAGGTATGTATCGCCGGAAGCCGAGGATGTCTCCGATACCGGGCTGAGGAGTGTCAACCGTAGTCCCTCCACGTGTGGCGACAATTCGTAAAGTCTGTGTGATTCACGCCACGGCAAACGGTCTGCGTGGCGATCAGCGTCCTTCGCGTAGCCAGGTGGCCGCGAATGCGCCGAGCAGCAGCAGCAGTCCGATCAGGCCGGCGAATACCGGCAGCACGCCGACGCCTTTGACCACGCTGGCGTCGCGCATCCGAACGCCCATCCAGCCATCGCCGTGAAACACGCCGGAGGCGCGCACCGGCACAATGCGTGGAAGATCGATGCTTGAGCCATCGACGATGCGGCGTGCGTCGCCGCCGGTGGCCTGCGCCAGCGGCTTGAGCGTGTCGGTGGTGGAGGTGACTTCCGAAAATTCCTTCGGGTTGGTCGGGCCGACGTTGATCAGGGCCTTCAGCGTGCCGTCGGTGGCCTGCCACAGGCCGAGTTCGCTGGCCGGAATCGTCGAGTGCCATATCCCGGGCTCGCCGGCGCTCAGCGTCAGTTCGCGCGTGGCGCCTGACGGAGAAGTCACCGTCACCGGCGTCACGCTGTCCGCCATGGTCTGGCGCAGCACCACCAGGTCCTTGCCCTGTACCTGCAAACGCAGCGCCTCTTCGTCCAGATCGGGCTGCTTCATCAGCCAATGCGACATTCGCCGCAGCAGGTCGAGATGCGGGCCGCCTCCTTCATAGCCGCGCGCCCACAGCCAGATGTGATCGGACAACAGCAGCGCGACGCGGCCCTCGCCGTACCGCGACAGCAGCAGCAGCGGTTTGCCGTCAGCCCCCGTCATGACGGGCGGGGTGGTGGCGTTGCGGGTCTCGACCTCGCGAAAGAACCGGCTCCAGTGCGGTGGATCGGTGTTCGACCCCTCCAGGCCGCGGGTCACCGGATGGCGTTTGCCGGCATCGCTCAGTTGCGCATAGAACGGTTTCTCAGTGACGCCGACCGGTTCGGCCGGCAGCACTGAATCCAGCGGCGTGCGCCAGATGCTGGTGGATGAAGCGTAGTCGGGACCGGCCGACACCAGCACGGCGCCGCCGGCGCGTACATAGCGCGCGATATTGTCGAAGTAAGCCACCGGCAGCACGCCCTGGCGCGCGTAGCGATCGAAGATGATCAACTGGAATTCATTGATCTTCTGCTGGAACAGCTCACGGGTCGGAAACGCGATCAGGGACAATTCATTGATCGGCGTGCCGTCCTGCTTTTCGGGCGGCCGCAAAATCGTGAAATGAACGAGATCGACGCTGGGGTCGGATTTCAGCAGGTTGCGCCAGGTGCGCTCGCCCGAATGCGGCTCGCCCGAGACCAGCAGTACGCGCAATTTGTCGCGCACCCCGTCGATCGCGACCACCGCGCGGTTGTTGACGAGCGTCAGTTCATTGTCGAGCGGGGAAGCTTCGATCTCGACGATGTTGGGTCCGGCATGTTTGATCTCGACATCGACGTTGACGGTCTGGCCGCTAAGTACCGTGCGCTCGTTGATCACTTCGCCGTCGCAGCGCACGACAACTTTGGCGCGTTCGCCGCTGACGCCCTGATCGTCCAGCCGGTAGGTGATGGTCTGGACCTGTCCGACGATGCCGAAACGCGGTGCTGCGGAAATCGCAATGCGGCGGTCGCGTTCGTCCTTGCGGCCGGTGATCAGCGCATGTACCGGGGCCTGGAATCCGAGCGCCGCTGCGTTCGCGGGAATGTCATGCACCCTTCCATCCGTGATCAGGAAGGCGCCGGCGACGCGATCGACCGGAACGTCCGACAGCGCCGACGACAGCGCGCCAAACAATTTTGTACCATCAGTTTCGCCGTCGGCCTGGCCGGCTTCGACGACACGCACTTCAAGTCCTTTGATCTTCTTGAGGCTGTCGACCAGCGCCTCCCGGGCCTTCTCGGTTTCGCGGGTCCGGTCGCCGAAATTCTGGCTGGGACTCTTGTCGATCACGACCGCGGCCACCGACGACAGCGGTTCGCGCTCCTCGCGGGTGAAGGACGGATTGGCCAGCGCCAAAAGAATAAGCGCCAGCGCCGCCACGCGCACCGCCACACCTCGGGCCCGTCCCAGCAGCAGCAATCCGGCGATCGCAATGATGGCCGCAACTGCGAGCCAAAGCACCAGTGTGGGGACCAGCGGGGTAAACGCGATACCGTAATGCATGCCGGGCTCCTACTGACCTAGCCGCTCGATGAGCGCCGGTGCATGAACCTGGTCGGCCTTGTAGTTGCCGGTCAGCGTGTACATCACGATATTGACGCCGGCACGGAAGGCGAATTCGCGTTGCCGCGGTTCCCCCGGCGTCAGCGGCAGCATCGGCTGGCCGTCCGGGCGTATCGCCCAGGCACCGGCGAGATCGTTGGAGGTGATGATGATCGGCGAGACGCCGTCGCCGCCGCGCGCCGGGTGCGATGCAGCTTCGTCATCGTCCTCCCGCGGCAAGCTCTCGACCCAGGTCTGGCCCGAGTCAAATCGGCCGGGAAAGTCGCGCAATAGATAGAACGTCTTGGTCAGCACGTGTTCGCGCGGCACCGGCTCAAGCTCGGGAACGTCAAGCGAGGAAAGGATGTTGCGCAATGTCTGCATGCCCGGCGTCTGCGAGGCGCCATTTTCTCCAGGCGGCGCCTCGATGGCATCCCGCGTGTCAAACAGCACGGTGCCGCCCTGCTTCATGTAGGCGTCGATACGGTTGATGGCGTCTTGCGGGGGCTTCGGGGCGCCGGGCACGATGGGCCAGTAGATCAGCGGGAAGAACGCCAGTTCGTCATGCGCCGGATCGATGCCGACGGGATCGCCGGCCTCCAGCGCGGTGCGCTGCGCAAGAAACAACGTCAGTCCGGCCATGCCCGCCTTGACGATGGAGTCCACATCGGCGTTGCCGGTGACCACATAAGCAAGCCTTGTTTGCGAAGTGGCCTTGATGGCGAAATCATCGGCGCTCTCGGCGCGGACCGGAGACGGCGCCGCCAGTAGGGGCAACAGGATGAACGCGAGCGCCAGTGCGGCCGGTGCCGCGCGCCGCTTCAGCAGCGCGGCGATGCCGGCGCCGAGCATCGCGACGATGACAGCGTCGATCAGGAACAGCGCCAGCGACGATGACAGCAGGATGCCGCGCAGGTCCCGCGGTTCGGAATTGGTGTAGCTGGCCCGCCGCGCGCGCAGGCCGGATGTGTCGAGGGCTACGATGCGGTCCGCCGCGGCGAGCGTATTTACCGCGAGGGGGCCGTCGGCGGGGCCATAGAAGCCGGGCGGATGATCCGGCGTCGCCCGATCCCGGAAATCAGCCGATAGCGGCTTCGCGGTCGACGGTGGCGGCCCAAACGCGCCAAACCCATCCAGCGTGCGCAACGGCGCCACCGTTTCGGTGCTGGTCTCGCCTGCGACACCCGCGCCGGGACGTGACGTATAGCCGGACATATCGACGATCCGTCTCAGCATTTCGACGAAAGTGCCGGACATCGGCAAATCGGACCAGCGCATATCGCCGCTGACATGAAACAGGCTCACTATGCCTTTGCCGCGTCGTTCGCCGGTGACCAGTGGAGTGCCGTCCTCCAGCGAGGCCCAGCTCTTCGTCGCCAGCGCCGCATCGGGTTCGGCGAGCACCTGCCGGTTGACAGTGATGTCCTTGGGCACCGCAAGCCCGGCGAACGGTCCGTCGGCCGCGAAGGAGGCGAGATGCTGCGGCTTTTCCCAGGTGAGGCTGCCGCCGAGGCTGCGTCCGCCGCGGCGCAGCTTTACCGGCACGAGATCGTCATCGGCCCGCGCCAGGCGTGGCCCGGCAAAGCGCACCAGCACGCCGCCTTGCTCGATCCAGGCGGAGAGGCGTTCGCGTATTTCCGGCGACAGCGTGCCGACATCGGCCAGCACCATCATCGGCAGCTTCTGGTCGAGGAATTGGGTGATCGCCTGCTGTGGCGCGCCGCGATCGCCGAGCCGCACGTCGGCGAACGGCGCCAGCGCGCGGGTGAGATAGAACGTCGACGCCAGCAAAGGCTGCGAAGTGTCGTTGCTCGATCCGCTGACCACGCCGATCGCGCGCCGGCGCCATCTTTTGTCGAGCAGTTGCACGGCGCCGGCCGAGCGTTCGCCGGATATTTCGAGCCGTGCGATGTCGTTGCGCAATTCGACCGGAAGGTCGAACGCCGTTTCGGTCTCGCGGTCCTGCGGTCCAAAAGTGTAGCGGGCTTCGGCGATCGGCGACCCCTTCTGGTCGAGCGCGCGCACGATTCCGGCGGCAATGCCGCCATCGGTGCGCAGTACCTTTACGGTCATCTTGGCTGCAGCATTTTCGGCGGCTGCCAGCGCAAGCGCGGATGGATTGCCGCCTTCAAAAATCGTCAAGGTCCGGTCACCTATGGTTTTGCTGAGGCCCTGGAGAAACTCGGGTCCCCGGCCGGTATCAACGCCATCCGACAGCCAGGCGATCTCGCAGTCGCCGGTTGCTTTGAGGAAGCGCTCGATCGCGGGGAGCGTTTCGACCCTCTCAATCGAATAAGGTTTCGGCGCAAGCTGGCGCAACGCGACGCGCGCCGTGCCGCCGGGCATGATCGTGATGTCACGCGTGGGCTCGGACAGCGGAACCAGCGCAATGCCGCGCCGGTTGCTGTCGGCATTCGCAATCAGTTCGTCCGCGGCCTTGACCCGGGCATCCCAGCTGCTGGCCGCGCTCCAGCCGTCGTCGATCAGGATCGCAAGCGGCGCCCTGGAGCCGGCAAGCCCGGTTGGCGGATTCCAGATCGGTCCCGCGGCCGCCAGAATAACGAGGGCAGCGGCGAGCAGGCGCAAGGCGGTCAGCCACCACGGCGTCCGCGACGGCGTCTCTTCCCTGGTGCGATATCGAACAACAGCCGGGTTGGCGGAAACTCGATGCGGCGCGGGCGCGGCGGCATCACCCGCAACAGCCACCACAGCACCGGCAGGCTGAGCAGGCCCAGCAGCAGCAACGGTTCGGCGAAAGAGAGCGGCAACCCGGCGATCATGCGGTTCGCCCCACTTTGACGGTCGTCGCGCGAGCGCCGCCCCTGTTTACCATCATGCCCGCATGCAGGAACAACAGCAGTTCGGCGGCCGAGCGGCTGGTGGTGTGGGTCGAGAACAGCCAGTCGAGCCTGTTGGTCTCGGTTCGAAATCTCGTCACGATGCTGCGCGACGCGCGCGACATAATCGCCGGCCCATCGCTCGGCGCGTCCTGCGGTAATCATGGCGCCGCCTTCCGGCTCGACAAACTCGACACGGCCGGAATAGGGGAACGTTTCTTCCGCCGGATCGACGACCTGGATCAGCGTGCCGTGGGCGCCGGACGCCGACAATCCGGCCAGCATGCTTCTGATTTCCGATATCGGCGACCAGAAATCCGACAACACGACGATTTCGGCCAGTGCCGAGGGCACAAATGACGGCGGTAGGCTCGGCCGCACGGCGTCGTCGTGCAGCATCGCCTGCGCCATCTTGTCGATGACGTTGCGGCTTGAGGTCGGGTTGATCAGACCGGGAATGCCGACACGCTCGCCGCCCGCGACCAGCAATTCGGCAAGCGCAAACGTCACGATCAGGGTGCGTTCCAGCTTGCTGTCGCGCGCCTGTTTCGATGCAAAGGCCATTGATGGCGAACGGTCCGGCCACAGCCACACCGTATGCGCGGCCTCCCACTCCTGCTCGCGGACATAAAGATGATCGTCGCGCGCCGAGCGACGCCAGTCGACGCTTTGCGACGGCTCGCCGGAAACGAAGCGGCGGTATTGCCAGAAGCTTTCGCCGGCACCGGCGCGCCGCCGCCCGTGCAGGCCGTGAATCACATTGGCCGCGATGCGGCGAGCTTCAAGCACAAGGCGCGGCAGCGATGCGGCGAGCGTTCGGCTTTCACCATCGGCACGTCGGATTGCTGTGATCTCCCCGGCTGTGTACTTGGTCTCTACGGCCATCAACCGATCCGCGCCTTCAATTGCCGGATGACGTCGGGGATGGTGCGGCCTTCGGCACGGGCGGAAAACGTCAGAGCCATGCGGTGCTTGAGAACCGGCTCGGCCAGATCGAGCACGTCGTCGATCGAGGGCGCGAGGCGGCCGTCGAGCAAAGCGCGGGCGCGAACGGCGAGCATCAGCGACTGGCTGGCGCGCGGACCCGGGCCCCAGGCGATCAGCTTGCCGGCCTCGCCACCTTCAGGACCGGGACGCGCAGAGCGGACCAGCGACAGGATCGCTTCCACGACGCTGTCGCCGACCGGCAGGCGCCGCACCAGCCGTTGCGCCGTGATCAGGATCTCCGCGTTCATCGCGGCCTTGGCCAGCGTTTCTTCCGCTCCCGTGGTTTCGAACAGGATGCGCCGTTCGGCATCGCGATCCGGATAGTCGACGTCGATCTCCATCAGAAAGCGGTCGAGTTGCGCTTCCGGCAGCGGGTAGGTGCCTTCCTGCTCCAGCGGATTTTGCGTCGCCAGCACGTGAAACGGCTTCGGCAGATCGTGGCGCGCGCCGGCCACCGTGATGTGCTGTTCCTGCATGGCCTGCAACAGGGCGGACTGGGTGCGCGGGCTGGCGCGATTGATTTCGTCGGCCATCAGGAGCTGCGCGAACACCGGTCCGGAGATGAATCGGAACGACCGCTTGCCGGCACTGCTTTCATCCAGCACTTCGGCGCCCAGAATGTCCGACGGCATCAGGTCAGGCGTGAACTGGATGCGCTTGGCATCAAGCCCGAGTGTAATGCCCAGCGTTTCAACCAGCTTGGTCTTGGCGAGGCCGGGCACGCCGATCAGAAGCGCATGGCCGCCCGACAGGATCGTCACCAGTGTATTTTCGACCACCCGTTCCTGACCGAAGATGACGGTGGCGATCGCTTCCTTCGCGGCGCGGATTTGACCGGCGACCTGTTCGGCCGAGCGGACGATCACGTCTTCCAGTTTTTCGACACTGTTTGCGCTAACCAAGTCTGCGCCAGCCATTTCGTTCTCCTTCGTCGTACGCCTGCCGGAAACCTCACGATTGCGTCGTCATGCCATGAACCTCATGCTAAACTTATGCGAAGGCCATGTATTCGTTGAATTAAACTATCCCCACATTATCGGCATTTCAGGGTATGAACGGAATCACGATGTAGCGACTTGATTGGGGAATCACGCGAGGGGCTCGTCCCGCTCGCACCGCGGAATACTTGCACCGAAGAATATTTGCACCAAAGAATACGTGCACCAAATGGCTAGCACCAATCATGCCAACCGCAGCCTCAGAGTCAGGGCAAACAATGGCGAAGCAAGGGCGGATCACCGATCAAGGCCGCGAAGGCAACTGACCTGGAATCGCCGCCGCGAAGAAGCGGCGAAGGATGCCGCGAATGCCGGTTCCACCGAGAAGGGATTGCCGCCGGTTCATCTGTGGAATCCGCCATTCTGCGGCGATCTCGACATCCGAATCGCCGGTGATGGGACGTGGTTCTACATGGGAACGCCGATCGGGCGCCCGGCGCTGGTCCGGCTGTTTTCAACGATCCTCAAGCGTGAGGACGGCAAGCACTTTCTCGTGACACCGGTCGAGAAGGTCGGCATCCGCGTCGATGATGCGCCATTTCTGGCGGTGGAGATGCGGAAGGAAGGTGACGGCGAAAGCCGGCTGCTCGCTTCCGAACCAATGTCGACGACTGGGTCGTGTGCGATCGGGCGCACCGGATGCGGTTCGAGGCCGCCGCCGATGGCGGCCTCATGCCCTATCTTCATGTCCGCGCCGATCTCTGGGCCAAGGTGACCCGCGCGCTCTACTATGATCTGGTTGACATGGGCGAGGAGCGAGTGGTCGATGGTCGTCCAATGTTCGGGGTCGCGTCGTCAGGCGAATTCTTCGCGATGGCGGATGCGGAGCAGGTGAGGGGGGCGTTTGAACGAGCCGATGCGGAAGTCGATGCCGGCCGCGATCAGCTCAGCGGAGTTTTTCGATCGGGCCCGGGAGCGGCTGAATTTCGATGTGCCGGCTGGCCTGACTGATGCCAGCCTGGTTCCGGCGAGCGGGGATCAGGGCACCGACCGCATGTTGGAGATCATCGCGCGCGAAAAGCCGATCCGGCCGGCGGCGGTATTGATCCCGGTGGTCGATCATCCGCAGCCGACTGTGCTGTTGACGCAGCGCTCCGCGCACCTCAACGATCACGCCGGCCAGATCTCTTTTCCCGGCGGCAAGATCGACCCGGCCGATGCCACGCCCCTGGACGCCGCGTTGCGCGAAGCCTGGGAAGAGGTCGGTCTTGATCGGGAATTCATCGATCCGATCGGCTATCTCGATTTGTACGGAACCGCTTTCGGATTTCGCATCCTGCCGACGGTCGCCCGGGTCAGGCCGGGCTTCAATGCGCGTCAGCGAAGCCGAGGTGGACGACGCCTTCGAGGTTCCGCTGGCGTTCCTGATGAATCCGGCGAACCATCAGATGCACAGCAAGGAATTCCGCGGCATCGAGCGCTGGTATTACGCCATGCCGTATGAGGAGCGTTATATCTGGGGCGCCACGGCCGGCATTCTGCGCGTGTTGTATGAGCGGATTTATCTGCCATGATTCGTCCGGCTTTCACTGAAGTCGGCATTTTCCTGATCCCGTTCGCGGTATATGCGCTGTTCTTGATCGCGACCCGCTCTGGATTGCTGGTGCAGTCGTCATGGACGGTGAACTTATCGCCAACTCGTGATCGGTTCGCTGTTTCTGGTGGTGGTCAGTTTCGTTTTGCTGGCGCAGTTTTCCGGCGGGGCGCCGAACTCGACCTACATTCCCGCGCATGTCGAGCACGGCAGGCTGGTTCCGGGAGTTGAAAAATGAGCGACGCGCGCGTGCTGGACAACGCGCCGTGGCTCACATCCGGTCCGACGGCGCGTGTGCTTGCGCTGCTCAATGACAACGGCGAGGAAGCGCGCGTGGTCGGCGGCGCGGTCCGCAATGCGCTGTTGAAGATTCCGATCGGCGATACCGATATCGCGACCACGGCTCTGCCAGCCGAGGTGATGCGCCGCGCCAAGGCGGCCGGCATCAAGAGCGTGCCGACCGGTATCGAACATGGCACCGTTACGCTCGTCGTCGATGCGCAGCCGTTTGAGGTGACGACGCTGCGCGAGGATACCGAGACGTTCGGCCGCAAGGCGAAGGTCGCGTTCGGCCGCGACTGGGTGACCGATGCGCAGCGGCGCGATTTCACCATCAATGGGCTGTCGGTGGATGCCGACGGCGTCGTGCACGATCACGTCGGTGGACTTGAGGACATCGCGGCAAAGCGCGTGCGCTTCATCGGCGATCCGAACCAGCGCATCGCCGAAGACTATCTGCGCATCCTCAGGTTCTTTCGCTTTCACGCCGCCCATGGCGCGGGCGAACCCGATCGCGCGGGATACCTCGCCTGCATCCGCGGGCGAGCCGGCCTTGCGACGCTCTCGGCCGAGCGCATGCGCATGGAAATGCTGAAACTGATGATCGCGGAAGGTGTCATTGGCGCCGTCACCGCGATGGCGGATGGCGGGCTGCTGCTGCCGATTTTGGGCGGTGTCGCCTATACCGGGCCGCTTGCAGCCATGGTTTCGGCGGAACGCCAGCTTGGATCGGCACCGAATGCGATTTGCCGGCTTGGCGCGCTGGCGGTTGCCGTCACCGAGGACGCGCGAAGGCTCGGGACCCGCCTGCGACTGGCCAACGCCGAAACCAGGACGCTCGATTCGATGGGGCATCGCTGGTGGCGGCTCGCCGGCATGGACGAAGCGACGGCGCGGCGGAGGCTCTACCGGCTCGGCGAGGAGCGCTACCGCGACCGGCTGATGCTCGCTTGGGCCCGGGCGGGTGCGGAGGCTGATACGGCCTCGTGGCGGGAGCTTGCCACCTTGCCGGCGCGCTGGCACGCGCCGAAATTTCCGTTGAAGGCGGCCGACTTCATCGCCCGTGGGATTGCCGAGGGGCCGGGGCTCGGGCAGGTGCTGGCGTTGGCGGAAGATGCCTGGCTCGCAGCGGATTTCCCGCTCGAGCAAGGGACACTTAAAGCCATTGCGGATCAAACCGTAGCCCGTTTCTCTCGCGACCACAGGCTGTGAACATCATTTCCGGCTTTGCCGATATCTCCTGGTTGCAATTGTTGCTGGTTGCCGGCGTCGCATTGCTGGCATCCGTCGTCGGAGGCCTGGCGGGCTACGGCACCGGCGCGCTGATGCCGCTGGTTCTGGTGCCGTTGATCGGTGCCGAGCCGGTAGTGCCGATCATCGCCATCTCCTCCATCTTTACCAATCTCAGCCGTTTTATGGCCTATCTGCGCTATCCCGACCGCCGCCGCGCGCTGATCGTGATCCTGGCGGCCGCATTGACGACCGCGATCGGAGCTTACGGTTATACACGGCTCACGAATGCGGGCGCGGCACTGGTGATCGGCGGCATGTTGATGTCGAGCGTGCCGCTGCGCCGGTTTCTCAAGCGCCATGATGTCAGGATCGGCGACGCCGGGCTGGGCCTTGGCGCCGTGGGTTACGGTGTCGTGGTTGGCGGCACGTCGGGTTCCGGCGTGATTTTGCTGTCGCTGTTGATGGCGGCCGGCCTCGAAGGTGCGGCCGTGATCGCCACCGATGCCGTGATTTCGCTCGTTGCCAGCGTCATCAAGGTTTCAGTGTTCGGATTGGCGGGTGTCGTTACCGCGCAGGTGCTCGCTTTTGCGCTTCTGATCGGCGTGGTGGCGCTGCCTGGGGCATTTTTAGCCAGGTTTTTTGTCGAGCGCATGCCGGTGCACATCCACACCGCGATCCTTGATGCGGCGGTGATTGCCGGCGGCGTGGTGATGACCACTACGGCGCTGCGTGCTTTATCTTAGAAGAATACCGATAGGCATACCGCAAAAGCGATGCCACAGAACGGGGGGCGGCATCGCAAGACAGAATTACGCTACTCGGGCAGACTTACGCAGACTTGCTCAGGCGGCTCTGCGCTTCTTGCGCGAAGCTTTTTCGTCATCATCGTGATCTTCGTCTTCGTCGCCTTCTTCGTCGTCGTCCTGATCTTCTCCGTCTTCTTCGTCATCCGAATTTTCGATTTCGGCAAGTTCCAGGACGGCCAGAGGAAGCGTTTCGCGAAACAGATCGCCTTCTCCGCCCATCCACAGGCAAGCGACGGCGTCGTCGTGCACTTCCGCCACCGTCATCGGATGACCGCCGGATTTTAGAATGACAACATCGCCTTGTTTCAAATCCATGATCTCTTCCTCGGTTGATCGACGCGAGGCGTAGCATAGCGCTGTGTCATGACAGGTCGATCACGGCCACGCGTCCGCATTGTGTCGACGACACAAAAGCCCCGTATTTTAGAATTCCTGAATTGGGACGGCGGAACAGCGATCTCAGCGCCGGTCTTGTGTTCGCTTTACGGCCACTTCACTTCCGGTGGCATCGACGACAGGATGGAATCCACATTGCCGCCGGTCTTCAGGCCAAACATGGTGCCGCGGTCGTAGAGCAGATTGAATTCGACGTAACGGCCGCGACGGATCAATTGCTCTTCGCGGTCGGCGGCGGTCCACTGCGAATTGAAATTCCTGCGAACCAGTTCGGGATAGATTTTTGCAAAGGCGCGGCCGACTTCCTGGGTGAAGTCGAAATCGGCATCCCAGTCGCCGGAATCATGGTGGTCGTAGAAAATGCCCCCGATCCCGCGGGGTTCCTTGCGATGCGGCAGATAGAAATATTCGTCGCACCATGCCTTGTATTTTTCGTAGTCAGCGACACCGTTGTGGCCGGCGCATGCGGCCTTCATCGCCTGATGAAACGAGATCGTATCGGCGTCTTCTTGGGTGCGTCGCCGCTCGAGCACGGGGGTCAGATCCGCCCCGCCGCCGAACCAGGCCTTGGTCGTCATCACAAAGCGCGTATTCATGTGCACCGCCGGAACGTGCGGGTTGCGCATATGGGCGATGATCGAAATACCGGACGCCCAGAAATGCGGGATCGTCGGCGGCGCCGGCCACCTGCGCCCGGAATTCGGGGGCAAATTCGCCGTGCACCGTCGAGCAATGCACGCCGATCTTCTCGAACAGCCGTCCGCGCATCACGCTCATCACGCCGCCACCGCCGGGCTGGCCGCTATGGTCGGTGCGCTGCCAGGGGGTTCGTACGAAGCGTCCTGCATCGTCGGGATAGAGCGAGGCCGGCGCTTCGTCTTCCAATTGCTCGAACGCCAGGCAAAGATCGTCGCGCAGGGCTTCGAACCAGGCCCGGGCGCGCGCCTTGCGATCGTCGATCACGGACGTATCCATCTATCAATTCCTGACGTCAGCTGATGAATTGGGTCGGAGCAGAATTTACCCCCCTGGGCCGTAATAGGTGCAACTTTCGTTGCAACTGTCGCGGTGCACGCTGACCCGGGTGATCCGGCCTGCGTGCTGGAGACGCTCCCAGATGAAGCGTGACAGGTTCTCCAGCGTCGGCGGCCCAAGCGCCTCGACCTTGTTCAGCATCTTGTGATCGAGCATTTTCTGCACGTCGGCCATGCGCTGCTCGAGCAGCCCGAGATCGAGCACCATCCCGGTCGCGGGATCCGGGGTGCCGCGGATTGTCACCTCGGTCCGGAACGAGTGGCCGTGAATCTCCTCGCTGGCTGCGCCGAGCGTCGTTCCCGGCAGCGCATGCGCGGCCTCGAACCGGAACGATTTCGTCAATTCCCACATCCCTTGAATCCAGACCTATCTGATACCGAGTGTTTTATGCGTCTGCAGGCTGAGCCGCCATTGCGGATGGTGCAAGCAGTAGTCGACCGCGCGCGCGGTGTTTTCGACGACGTCCGGTCCGTCCATCGGCTGCAGCGAGAAACGCTCGAAAGCCAGATCGACAAAGGCCTCCGGCGCTGCATCCGCCTGCGGATAAATCAGCTTGAGCTCGTGGCCGCGCCGGACCACGAGGTCCGCGCCGGCTTTTGGACTGACGCAAATCCAGTCCATGCCGTCGGGCGGGGCGATGGTGCCGTTGGTTTCGATGCCGATGCTAAAGCCGCGGGCATGCAGCGCCTCGATCAGCGCCGTATCGACCTGCAGCAGCGGCTCGCCGCCGGTCAGGACCGCGTAACGTTCCGCGTCGGCCCCGGCCCATTGCGCGGCGATGGTATCGGCGAGTTCTCCAGCCGAGGCATAGCGTCCGCCCAGCGTTCCGTCGGTGCCGACAAAATCGGTGTCGCAAAACCGGCATGTCGCGCTGGCGCGGTCCTGCTCCCGGCCGCTCCAGAGATTGCAGCCCGAGAATCGGCAGAACACCGCCGCCCGGCCGGCATGCGCGCCTTCGCCCTGCAAGGTGAGGAAGATTTCCTTGACCGCGTAACTCAACGCACCGTCTCCCGGATTGCGGAACTGGTTTGCCGTACCGCCTCGCCCAATGCCATGGCGGCCGCCATCGCGACATTGAGCGAACGCAAACTCGGCTTGATCGGGATCACCAGCCGTGTATCTGCGGCGGCGGCGACTTCGTCCGGAACGCCTGCGGATTCGCGCCCGAACAACAGGATGTCAGCGGCGCCATATTGGTAATCGAGATAAGAACTGGCGCCCTTGGTGGTGAACAGGACCAGCCGGTACCGCGCTTCTTTACGCCATTCCTCGAATTTTGACCACGAATCATGGCGCATCAGGGTCACCTGGTCGAGATAATCCATGCCGGCCCGGCGGAAATGGCGATCGGATACAGGAAAACCAGCGGGCTCAATGATGTGGGCGGCCACGTCCAGGCAGGCGCAGAGACGGAGAATCGTCCCGGTGTTCTGGGGAATGTCGGGCTGGAAA
The DNA here is from genome assembly GCA_963811915.1 of uncultured Alphaproteobacteria bacterium. GTDB lineage: Bacteria > Pseudomonadota > Alphaproteobacteria > Rhizobiales > Xanthobacteraceae > Bradyrhizobium. Next base: position 267,540 of record CAWETC010000021.1, on the reverse strand, counting down.
AGCGCAATCTGCATTCTGTGACGGCTGTTTGGGTGTTGCATGAAATATCTGAATAAATCATCGCTTTGCGCGGAATGAGTGCATTGCACGCTAGCCAGCCGATAGCGGGCTTGCGCTCGTCCGGCAAGGGTGCCAATAGAACGATTCTGGACTGCTTGTTCCGCCGCAATGGCCGGGCGAAGCGGTCTTTCTGCCGCCGCGGGGGTCGCGGGCGCCGGCAGCCTCCCTTGCTTCGTTCATGCGTTGCCTGGGGCGGTTCCACCGGCTGCAGCCGAGAAAGGGTTTGGAATTGTGACGACAGCGTCTTCGGCGGATACGACACGCCGTGATTTCCTCTTTGTTGCAACGGGAGCTGCCGCCGGCGTCGGCGCAGTGGCCACGCTCTGGCCGTTCATTTCCCAGATGAATCCGGACGCCTCGACCATCGCGGCGGGCGCGCCGATCGAGGTCGATCTGACGCCGATCGCCTCGGGGCAGGACGTCAAGGTGTTCTGGCGGGGTAAGCCGATCTACATCATGAACCGCACCAAAAAGCAGGTCGATGAGGCTCGCGCGGTGCCGGTTGCGAGCCTGCCCGATCCGGCGACCGATCAGTCCCGCGTCAAGGAAGGCCACGACCAGTGGCTTGTCGTGATCGGCATCTGCACCCACCTCGGCTGCATCCCGATCGCCCATGAAGGCAATTACGACGGCTTCTTCTGCCCGTGCCATGGTTCGCAATACGACTCCTCTGGTCGTATTCGCCAGGGACCCGCGCCTGCCAACCTGGCGGTGCCGCCCTATCAATTCGTTTCCGATAGCAAAATCCAGATTGGCTGAGCCCCGGATCCGGTATCCGAGACTATAAGCCCGTCGCGTCGTCTTATTTCCCTAGGGATCGCATCATGAGCGGACCATCCGACTACCAGCCAACCAATCCCGCCCTGAAGTGGATTGAACGGCGTCTCCCGATTATGGGTCTCGTCCATTCCTCCTTCGTGGCCTATCCGACGCCACGCAATCTGAACTACTGGTGGACCTTTGGCGCCATCCTTTCGATGATGCTCGGGGTGCAGATCCTGACCGGCGTGATCCTGGCGATGCACTACACGCCGAATGCCGACCTGGCCTTCAGGTCCGTCGAAAGCATCGTGCGCGACGTGAACTACGGCTGGCTGCTGCGCAACATGCACGCCAGCGGCGCATCGATGTTCTTTCTCGCCGTTTATATCCACATGTTCCGCGGCATGTATTACGGGTCGTACAAGGAGCCGCGCGAAATCCTCTGGATCCTCGGTGTCATCATCTACCTCCTGATGATGGCGACCGGCTTCATGGGCTACGTGCTGCCGTGGGGCCAGATGAGCTTCTGGGGCGCTACCGTCATCACCAATTTGTTCTCGGCAATTCCCTATGTCGGCGATAGCATTGTGACCCTGCTGTGGGGCGGCTATTCCGTCGGCAATCCGACGCTGAACCGGTTCTTCTCGCTGCATTATCTGCTGCCGTTCGTGATCGCCGGCGTGGTCGTGCTGCACATCTGGGCGCTGCATGTCGCGGGCCAGAACAATCCGGCCGGCGTCGAGGCGAAGACCGAAAAGGACACCGTGCCGTTCACGCCCTACGCGACCATCAAGGATATGTTCGGCATTTCCTGCTTCCTGATCTTCTTCGCCTGGTTCATCTTCTATATGCCGAACTATCTCGGCGACGCCGACAACTACATCCCCGCCAATCCCGGCGTCACGCCGCAGCATATCGTGCCCGAATGGTATTATCTGCCGTTCTACGCGATCCTGCGCTCGATCCCGAACAAGCTCGCCGGCGTGATTGCGATGTTCTCGGCGATCATCGTGCTGGCGTTCCTGCCCTGGCTCGATACCGCGCGGACGCGCTCGTCCAAATATCGTCCGCTGGCGAAGCAGTTCTTCTGGATTTTCGTCATCGTCTGCGTGCTGCTGGGCTATCTCGGCGCGCAACCGCCGGAGGGCATTTACGTGATCGCCGGGCGTGTCCTGACGGTCTGCTACTTCGCCTATTTCCTGATCCTGCTGCCGCTCCTGAGCCGGATCGAAACGCCGAGGCCGGTGCCCAATTCGATCGCCGATGACGTGCTGGCGAAGACCGGCAGCAAGGCGGTGCCGATGGTGTCCACGGTGATCGCGCTGACGGTCGCGGGTGCGCTGTTCGCCGGTAGCGCGCAGACCGCCCGGGCCGCTGAGCAGGATGTGCCGCCGTCGCAGACCTGGTCGTTTTCCGGGCCGCTCGGCAAGTTCGACCGCGGGTCGTTGCAGCGTGGCCTGAAGATCTACAAGGAAGTCTGTTCGGCCTGTCACGCGCTGTCATACATCGCGTTCCGCAATCTCGCTGATCCCGGTGGTCCGGGCTATTCGACCGCGCAGGTGGCGGCGCTGGCGGCCGAATACAAGATCAAGGATGGACCGAACGATCAGGGCGAGATGTTCGAGCGGCCCGGCCGGCCCGCCGATTACTTCCCCTCGCCGTTCCCCAACGAGCAGGCCGCGCGGGCTGCCAATGGCGGCGCCGCCCCGCCCGATCTGTCCCTGATCACCAAGGCACGCTCTTACGAGCGCGGCTTCCCGAAATTCGTGTTCGACTTCTTCACGCAATTCCAGGAGCAGGGCCCGAACTATGTCAGCGCTATCTTGCAGGGCTTCGAAGACAAGGTACCGGCGGGCGTCACCATTCCCGAAGGCTCCTACTACAACAAATATTTCCCGGGCCATGCCATCAAGATGCCGAAGCCGTTGAGTGACGGCCAGGTCACGTTCGACGATGGATCGCCGGCGACGCTGCCGCAATATGCCCACGACGTCACCACGTTCCTGATGTGGGCTGCGGAGCCGCACATGGAAGCTCGCAAGCGGCTGGGCTTGCAGGTCTTCGTGTTCCTGATCATCTTCGCCTTCCTGATGTATTTCACCAAGAAGAAGGTCTGGGCCGACGCGCACTGACCTCGACATCCGCTGTCGCGGATTTGAAAAAGCCCCCTGCGCGGGGCTTTTTTGCTGGGCTGAGGCATACCGCGGAACGCGATGCCAGAACGAACGCCGTGCGCCACGATTGATTCCTCACCGCTCTGTGGACTAAATAGCCGCCAAACGGCCACTTTCAGAAAAACAACGGAGGAACTCATGGGCACCAGCATTTCGTTCAAGCGTCCGGACGGCAGGGACGCCCACGGCTACCTCGCCAATGCCTCGAGCGGCAACGCGCCGGGCGTGGTCGTGATCCAGGAATGGTGGGGGCTCTCGGAGCAGATCAAGGGGCTGTGCGACCGTTTCGCGCTGGCCGGCTTCGATGCGCTGGCGCCTGATCTCTATGCCGGCAAGGTGGTGCCGTATCACGATGCCGATGCGGCCGGCAGGGAAATGAATTCGCTGGATTTCATGGACGCCACCACCCAGACGGTACGCGGCGCCGCACAGTATCTTGCCAAGACCGGCGCCAAGGTCGGATTGACCGGTTTCTGCCTCGGCGGCGCGGTCACGATCATCGGGGCCGCCAGGGTTCCCGAATTGACCGCGGGCGTGGTGTTCTACGGCATTCCGCCGGAGGCGGCGGCGAAGCCGGCGGACATAAAAATCCCATTGCAGGCCCATTTCGCCAACAAGGATGACTGGTGCACGCCGCAACTGGTCGATTCCTTCGAGCAGGGCATGAAGTCAGCCGGCAAGTCGCTCGAACTGTTTCGCTATGATGCCGAGCATGCCTTCGTCAACGAACAGCGGCAGTCCGTGCACGATCGCGAGGCGGCCGAACTGGCCTGGGGCCGCGCCACGGCGTTTTTCAAAAAGCATCTGGGGTAAAAGTTTTCTCGTCATTGCGCGGCGCGAAGCGACGGAGCCATCGATCCTTTCTTGTTGCTCTATGGATTGCTTCGCTTCGCTCACAATGACGGGATAGACACAAATTGCTGGCCCGGTTGGGCGTCCGACAATAGTCGCCTGAAGGGTTGGGATGAAGGTCTTCTGCACAGGCGCTTCCGGCTATATCGGCGGATCGGTTGCAGCTCATCTCGTTGCCGCCGGACATCAAGTAACTGGCCTTGTTCGCACCCGGGAAAAGGCCGATCTGGTTCGTGCCCGCGGCATTCAGCCATTGTTGGGAACGCTGGATGATGGGGAATGTCTGGCGCAAGCGGCACAAGCCGCCGACATCGTCGTCAATGCGGCGAGCGCCGATCACAAGGGTGCGGTCGCCGCGCTGCTTGGCGCTCTGGCCGGAAGCGGTAAGCCGTTCATCCATACTTCAGGATCCAGTATCGTCGGCACGCGCGCCCAAGGGCACCGATCCGACTCGGTCTATGACGAAAGTTCGCCTGTCACCCCTTCGCCTGCCCGCGCAGCGCGGGTCGCGTTGAACGATTTCATTCGCTCCTACCGCGATAAGGGGTGCCGTCCGGTCATCGTCTGCCCAAGCCTGATCTACGGCCTCGGCCACGGCGTCGAACCGCACAGCATGCAGGTGCCCCTGCTCATCGGCCTTGCCAGAAAACGAGGTTGCGCGGCTCATGCCGGACCCGGCGAGAACATCTGGTCGAACGTGCATATCGACGATCTGGTAACGCTCTATGCACTCGCCATCGAGAAAGCGCCTGCCGGCGCATTCTTTTTCGCGGAGAACGGCGAAAATTCGATGCGCGAGATTTGTGAGGCCATCAACCGCATGCTCGGTCATGAGGCCGCTCCCTCAGCGATGTCCATGGAACAGGCGATCGCCGAATGGGGGGAGGGCCTCGCCGAGGATACGATGGCTTCGAACAGCAGGGTGCGAGCGGTCCGCGCGCGGCAGCTGGGCTGGAAGCCGAAGGCGCGGAGCTTGATCGAAGAGATCGAACAGGGGTGTTATCGGTAACGGATCCGCGGCCCCGGAATCGGACAGCGAATTCTCCAGGCGTTACCTTGCCTGGACCGAGCAGAGTTTTGTGCCGCTCTTGGTCGGCCCGGCGACCATGGTCGCGGGTCCATTGATCGTGCATACGCTGGCATGATGGGCGCTTGCAGCCCCGCGAGATTTGCATAGCGTTTGGCGTGGTTGCTGGAGTTGCGGCAACCCACACGCTCAGATTGAATTGGCGTGACGACGTTTCCGTAGTCTGCTAATCCAGATCGCGCGCGGTTCGATCATGTTGATGACGGGTGCTTGTCGCCTGAACCTCGCCAGGAAGGAACGACGATGTCATCCTGGTCCCGTATCCGGAGTACGGTCTTTTCGACCCTGTCGTTTTCGATCGGACTCAGTCTCGCCACCGCTGCCACGCCATCCCATGCCGAGGAGACGGCTACGTCGCCGGGCGAAGCGCTCTATCAGGGGCGTTGCGCCACATGCCATGAGGGCCGGGTGGAGCGCGCGCCGGACAGAAATGCCCTGCGTCAGCTCTCGCCGGATCGGATCGGCTTCGCCCTAGCCTATGGGATGATGAGTCAGCAGGTTCGGGATTTAAGTTCGAGGCCAGATCGGCGACATCGTGCGGTTCCTGGCGGGAGGTTCAGCGGCGCCGCCTCCGGTGCTGGCGGATTCGAGCTGCCGCGGGCCGGCTCCTGTGCTGAGCGAAACGTCCCTGCCGCGCTGGAACGGTTGGGGTGTCGACATCCGCCAGCATCGCTTCCAGCCTGCAGACCAGGCCCAACTTGCGCCGGCCGATGTTCCGCGCCTGAAGTTGAAATGGTCGTTCGGATTCCCGAGCGACGTCAGGGCCTACGCGCAGCCGACCGTTTTTGGCGGCTGGATGTTCGTTGGCAGTGCCGGCGGCAAGGTCTATGCGCTTGACGCAAAAACTGGCTGCCAACGCTGGATGTTCGACGCAGTTTTCGGCGTGCGCACGGCGATTACCATCGGCGAGGACGCACGTGGCGCAACGGCCTATTTCGGTGACCAGCGTGGCTATGCCTATGCGCTCGAAGCCGATACCGGCAAACTCTTGTGGAAACGGCGTGTCGAGGAGCATCAGGCGGCCATGATCACGGGCGCACCGGCATTGGCCGATGGCGTTCTTTACGTGCCGGTCTCCTCCCTGGAGGAAGCGCTGGCAGCCGATCCGCGCTACTCCTGCTGCACCTTCCGCGGACTCATCGCCGCACTTGATGCGGGCACAGGCGAGGTCAAGTGGCGCGCTTACGTCTCACCGCCCGCGCAAGCGCAGGGCACTAGTGCAATTGGCGTCCAGCTGTTCGGACCCTCGGGCGGCGCGATCTGGTCGGCGCCGACGATCGATCTCAAGGCGAACACGATCTACGCGACTACGGGCGACAGCTATTCGAATCCAGCCCAGGACACTTCCGACGCCTTCATCGCGTTCGACATGACGAGCGGAAAGCTCAAATGGTCGCGACAGATGACCGAGCGTGATGCCTACAATGTCGCGTGCACCACGCAGTATCGCAGCAACTGTCCGGATGCCAAAGGTCCCGATTTCGACTTCGGCTCGTCCGCGATCCTCGTCGATCTACCGGACGGCAAGCGCGCGCTGATCGCGGGGCAGAAATCCGGTATGGTGCACGCGCTCGATCCTGATCGTGACGGCGCCGTGCTGTGGCAGCGGCGCGTCGGCCAGGGCAGTACGCTTGGCGGTGTGCAATGGGGCATGGCCACCGACGACGAGAATATCTATGTCGCCGTCTCGGATGTCAGTTTGCAAAGAGTGGCGGCGGGAACGCCCGGCGGTCAGAAATCGATCTTTGGGCCAGGCGAGTTGAAGGTGGACCCGCGCGCGGGTGGTGGGATTTTTGCGTTGAAGCTCGCCACCGGCGAGATCGTGTGGCACACGCCGCATCCCGGTTGCAACGACCGGCCGGGCTGTAGCCCGGCGCAGTCGGCGGCGGTCACGGCGATCCCGGGCGTGGTGTTTTCCGGCGGGCTCGACGGCCATCTGCGCGCTTACGCTGCGAAGACCGGCGAGGTCATCTGGGACGTCGACACGATGCGGGACTATCAGACCGTCAACGGTGCGCCAGCGCATGGCGGCTCGCTCGACGGCCCCGGAGCCGTCGTTGCCGGCGGCATGCTCTACGTCAATTCCGGCTACACCAACTTCGGCACGATGCCGGGCAATGTGCTGTTAGCGTTTTCGGTGGATGGGAGGTAGGCCCGCAGCGACCTCTTCACTTACCCCTTGACCCCGTCCCACCACGCGCAGGTGCCCGACATCAGTTTGTAATTGCCGTCCATGACCTGAACCGGCGCGCGCAGGCCGGCCGCCGCGGCACGCATTCGCATCTGGCGCGCCAACTCGCGGTCTTCCGGCGGCAACCAGACCCGTTCATGGCCCCACAGGCTCGGGCCGTCCCGCAACTCGAACGGCCGCCAGGTCGAGGGCTCGATCTCGCGGCCGCCCCAGCCGCACTCGACCATGAATGACGACGGCGTCTTGGCGTAAAACGACGTCATGAGATCATTGGTGTGACGGCCGAGCGTGACGCCGATGCGATTTTCCTGCGTCAACGCGACATCATAGGACTGGCCGACATCGTCGAGCGAAAACAGTTCGACCATCAGGTGGTGCATGCCGTTGCGGCCGGTCTCGATCAAGGCGAGGCTGTGATGCCGCGCGTTGATGTGGAAGAAGTAGGCACGAAACGGCTTTTGCATGTAATCGCTGAGGCCAAAGCCGAGCAAGTCAACGTAGAACGGCATCACGGCGTCGATGTTCTCGACCGTCAGCACGGCGTGGCCTAATCCAAGCGGGCCGGTGCGGAAACCGGAAATCGATCGGCCGGGAGTGAACGGCGTATCGTCGATCTCGGCGCCGTAAAATGCCTCCAGACGATTGCCCGCCGGGTCGCGAAACGAAATCAGGCCGCCCACGCGCCTGTTATCGGCAAGTGTCGTCGGCTCGGCGATGACATCAACCTCGGCCTGTTCCAGCCGCGCCGCGAGAGTGTCCAGCGTCGTCGCGTCGGCGACCTCCCAGCCGAAGAAACGCGCCCCTTCCGGCATCGAGCGGTCGATCACGATGCGTTGCTTGCGGTCGTCCATCCGGAACGCCAGCAAGGAGGAACTGCGCTCTATCGGCTGCAGGCCGACCAGCCCGGCGCCGAACTGCCGCCAGTCGTCCAGCGCGGCCGAACCGAACCCGGCATATCCCAGAGCCTGCAATGGCATTGCGCGCCTCCCGCGTTCCGCTTTTTGTGATCTTTAAGTAAAATCCTACGCATATTTTCCGGGGTTCAACACCCAAAGATGCGCCCGAAATCGATCATCTGCGGAAATCGTTACGGGCATACCGTGCTTGACGAACCCGGCCAGCCATGGTGTCTATCTGAGGCATGAACACCGTCGTCCGCCCAGCCCGTCTCTGGTGGCTCACCTTCTGAAGGTGGCCGGCGCGATTTCATTTTTTCCAATCGTCCAGGGCCGTCATCGCAGCGCGACGGCCTCTTCGTTTGTCCTGTGTGGCGTTCCCTCGGCAAGTTTCGTAAGAGGATCACATGAACAGGACAGCCTTCTCACTGCCGGCCCGCAGCCAATATCGCACCCATGCCGGCCTCGAAGTGACGCGCTCGGTGGAGCAGTTCTCCGGCGGCGCCAACCGGCTCGATGACCTGATCGACCTGCTCGATAGTCGCCGTGGCGTGGTGCTGTCGTCGGGCACCACGGTGCCGGGCCGCTACGAAAGTTTCGACCTCGGCTTTTCCGATCCGCCGTTGCGGCTGGAAACCACGGGATCCGATTTTTTGCTCGATGCGCTGAACGCGCGGGGCGAAGTGCTGATCGCCTTCCTCGGCGACGTGCTCCGCGAGCCCTGTGTTGTCGTCACCGACAAGAGCCCGCGCCGTCTTGCCGGCCACATCGTGCGTGGCGCGGCGCCGGTCGATGAAGACCAGCGCACCCGCCGCGCCAGCGTGATGTCGCTGATACGCGCGCTGGTGGCAGCGCTCGGCGCCAATGACGATCCCTTGCTCGGCCTGTTCGGCGCGTTCGCCTACGATCTCGTGTTCCAGATCGAAGACCTTAAGCAGAAGCGCCCGCGCGAAAAAGACCAGCGCGACATCGTGCTTTATCTGCCGGACCGCCTGCTGGCCTATGACCGCGCCACCGGGCGCGGCGTGGTCCTGAGCTACGATTTTGCCTGGAAAGGCAAATCATCGGAAGGCCTGCCGCGCGACACCCCCGAAAGCGTCTATGCCAGGACGCCGCGCCAGGGATTTTCCGATCACGCGCCCGGCGAATATCAGGCCACGGTTGAAACCGCCCGCGCTGCGTTTGCGCGCGGCGATCTGTTTGAGGCGGTGCCGGGCCAGTTGTTTGCCGAGCCCTGCGAGCGTTCGCCGGCCGAAGTGTTCCAGCGGCTGTGCCGGATCAACCCCTCGCCCTATGGCGCGCTGATGAACCTTGGTGACGGCGAGTTTCTGGTGGCGGCCTCGCCGGAAATGTTCGTGCGCTCCGATGGCCGGCGGATCGAGACCTGTCCGATTTCCGGCACCATCGCGCGCGGTATCGATGCGATCGGCGACGCCGAGCAGATCCGGCAGTTGCTCAATTCCGAGAAAGACGAATTCGAACTCAACATGTGCACCGACGTCGACCGCAACGACAAGGCGCGGGTCTGCGTGCCCGGCACGATCAAGGTTCTGGCGCGGCGGCAGATCGAGACCTATTCGAAACTGTTCCATACCGTCGATCATGTCGAAGGCATCCTGCGGCCGGGTTTCAATTCGCTCGATGCATTCCTCACCCACGCCTGGGCGGTGACGGTCACCGGTGCGCCGAAATTGTGGGCGATGCAGTTCGTCGAGGACCATGAACGCTCGCCGCGGCGCTGGTACGCCGGGGCGATCGGCGCGGTGAATTTCGACGGCAGCATCAATACCGGACTGACCATCCGCACCATCCGGATGAAGGACGGGCTGGCCGAAGTGCGGGTCGGCGCCACCTGCCTGTTCGATTCGGACCCCGCCGCCGAGGACCGCGAATGCCAGGTCAAGGCGGCGGCACTATTTCAGGCGCTGCGCGGCGATCCGCCAAAGCCGCTGTCGGCCTTCGCGCCGGATGCCACCGGCTCCGGCAAGCGGGTGCTCCTGATCGATCACGACGACAGCTTCGTGCACATGCTGGCGGATTATTTTCGCCAGGTCGGCGCCACCGTGACCGTGGTACGCTATATTCACGCCCAGCAGATGCTGAGCAGCCAAAGCTACGATCTGCTGGTGTTGTCGCCAGGGCCGGGGAGGCCGCAAGATTTCGGGATATCCAAAACCATTGGGGCTGCGCTCGACAGGAAACTGCCGATCTTCGGCGTCTGCCTCGGCGTGCAGGCGATCGGGGAATATTTCGGCGGCCAACTCGGCCAGCTCGGCCAGCCGGCGCATGGACGGCCGTCGCGGGTCCAGGTGCGTGGCGGGCGGCTGATGCAGAACCTGCCCAATGAAATCGTGATCGGCCGTTATCATTCGCTCTATGTCGAACGCGACAGCATGCCTGACGTGCTCCAGGTCACGGCGATCACCGAGGACGGCGTCGCGATGGCGATCGAGCACAAGACCTTGCCGGTCGGCGGCGTGCAGTTTCATCCGGAATCGCTGATGTCGCTCGGCGGCGAGGTCGGCCTGCGCATCGTCGAGAACGCATTCCGGCTCGGTGTGCAAATGAATTGAAGATCGCAATTGAAGATGGCGGCAGAGATCTGAAAGAGAACCCGATGACGTTTGAATATGATTTGAAGGCCAGCGTCCGCACCATTCCGGACTATCCGAAACCGGGAATCCTGTTTCGCGACATCACCACGCTGCTCGGCGACGCGCGGGCCTTCCGCCAGGCGGTCGATCAACTGGTACAGCCTTGGGCGGGCAACAAGATCGACAAGGTCGCCGGCATCGAGGCACGCGGCTTCATTCTCGGCGGCGCGGTGGCGCATCAGGTTTCTGCCGGTTTTGTGCCGATCCGCAAGCGGGGCAAGCTGCCGCATACCACGGTACGCATCGCCTACTCGCTGGAATACGGACTCGATGAAATGGAAATGCACGCCGACGCGATTTTGCCGGGCGAGCGCGTGATCCTGGTCGACGACCTGATCGCCACCGGCGGCACCGCGGAGGGCGCGGTCAAGCTGATGCGCCAGATCGGCGCCAATGTGGTCGCGGCCTGCTTCATCATCGACCTGCCGGATCTCGGGGGCGCCGCGAAATTGCGCGCGATGGATGTGCCGGTGCGAACGCTGATGGCATTCGACGGGCATTGAGATTTCTTGCCGGGTCGGCGCGTTAGTGGTGCACAACTGTCGCGTCGTCCCAACTCAAGGCCGGGACGACATGTCGAGAGAGTCCGCTAAGACTGCTGCAAAATCAAACTCAGCTCGAGCTCGCGGAAGCTGAAATAATTCTTGCGGATCCACTGATGTAGTTCGGTGGAAGAATCCTTCTCGTGGCGCAGATATTCCGTGAACGAGAAGTTCAGCCGGTCGATATAGGTCTTCAGGAACACCGGCAGGGCGGCGATGCGCAGGACCCTGCCATGGGCCATGGCCACGGGCAGTTCGCCGCGCACCACATATTCATTGTCGACGGTCACGAGCGCGGAGGCAGGGATCTGTTGCTGCAGCATCGGATAGCCACGCGCCGAGGCCCGGTCGGTATCCGCAACGAACAGCACGATCGGCGAAACGCCACGCCGCGCCGCTTCCTTCATGAACCCGATCTCGTCGGACATCTTGAAGAATTCGTCGAAGGCGTGAAAGCCGAGGTCGATCACCTTGGCGACATCGTCATTGATGATCAGCCGGTCCATCAGCGCCATCTTCCCGAAGGTATCGTCGACCTCGGCGGTCTCGGTGATCCTCGGAAGGTATTCGAGCAGCGACGGTTCCTTCAGGTTGATATCGAAGGATGCGACGGTGCCGTTTTTCAACAGCAGGAATTCGCTCAATAGCCGCGCAATCAACGTCTTGCCGACCAGTGGGCGGGGCGAGCAGATGATGTAGACGGGCGTGGTGCGCATCAAGGCTATATCAGGCCAATTTTGCGCCTAATCCAGCCAAATTATATCGCCGGCGCCATTATTTTTCGCCGCGGCCGCCGGGTTTGCTGGAGCCGACCAGGTCGGTCAGCTTGATGCGGTCGAACTCGCTCCAGACATTGGCCAGCCAGTGGCGGACATAGCCGCGCAGCACGAACGAATAGTTCGCGGCCTCGTCATTGGTACCCTTGTTGGCCACGAATTTGAGGAACGGCACCGAGGCGACCTCGACCTGCTCGTAGGCCATTTCATTGAGCTTCGGGATGGTGAGTTCGGTGGCGTCCTTGATGCGGTGGAAATAGGAATTGTAGGTCGACTGATCCCATTCGAAGAAGCTGGTGTTGTTGATGAAATTCTTCACCAGGAAATATTTCGCGCCGACCATGAAATTCGCGGTTTCCGCGATCTCGTCCAGCGAGGCGATCGAGGGGCCGAGGATGTGGAACACGGCAAAGGTGATCTGTCCGGTCTTGGCTGCATCGAGAAAACCGATGTCGCGCAGCGAGGCCAGGGCCGGCGACAACAGGCCGGCGCGGACGTCGATCACGGTGACCGAGGGGCTGACGGCATTCAGCGTATCGAAGATCTTCATCTGATCCGACGTCGTCGTCATATCGACGATCTCGGTGATATCAGGGTGAAAGCGCTTCAACGTGCCGCGCGGGGCTTCGGTATCGAAGGCGCGGGTGGGAACATTATTGGCGCTGAAATAGTCCAGCACGGTTCGCGAGACCGTCGTCTTGCCGACCCCGCCCTTGTCAGCGCCTACCACAATCACAACTGGCTTCGCCATGAACTTCCCTTGCCCGCAACATGATGCCCTGACCGCAGCTATACACAATGCGATCAGAATGTCCCTCTGCCTGCTTTAGGCGGGAACATGGCAGAAACAAGGGAGAATTCAATTCATTAGACGGCAGCCAAGGTTAATCCTGCCGATCTCGTTGATCGTGTGGGATTTCGGCAGCACTCCGGGCTTTTCTTACCGCTCCCACAGGGCCAGGTCGAATTGCGAAGCAATTCAGGTGAGGGGTTGCGGACTATCGGTATAGCGTAACCCCCCACCCGACCCTCTCCCTATGGGAGCGGGGGCACACCCGTTTTGTTGGAATGTCTGGTTCAAATCGTTAGTGGCGGCCCCAGGGGCCGGCGGGATTGCCCCAGGGTCCCTGCTTTGAGGCGCCCTGCGACGCGGTGCCGGGGTCCGCGGCGCTGCCCCATGGGCCCGACGGCAATGGCGGCGGGGTTTGTCCGTCTGTCGGTCGCGGCGGCTGATCGTCCGGTGTATCCGACGGCAGAGCCAGTGGTCCGGGGTCGTGTCCGCCGGCGAATTTCACCAGCGCCCGGACCCGCAACTCCACCGAAGGATGGGTCGCAAACAGGTCGGAAAAACCCTCGCGCGGGTTGTCGAGGCAGAGTTCCATTACCGCCGAGGTTGCACCGGGAAGCTCGCCCCGGTTCTCGATCTTGCGTAGCGCCGAGATCATGGCGTCGGGATTTTTCGTCAGTTCGACGGAACCGGCATCGGCGAGCAGTTCGCGCGACCGCGACAGGGCCAGCCGCACCAGCTGTGACAACAGCCAGGCCAGCGCGATCAGAACAAATGCGAGAATGACGACAATGATCGCGCCGCCGCCGGAGCCTTTCCTGTCGTTATTGGAGGAAGATGATGACGACGATGACGACGAGGAGGATGACGACCACGAGCCGCCGCCATAATAGCCAAAATTGGTGAACCCCCGGAAAAACAATTCGGCGAAAAATCCGACCACGCCGGCAATGATCACCGCGATCACCATCATCTGCACGTCGCCGTTGCGGATATGCGTGAGCTCGTGGCCCAGCACCGCTTCGATTTCCTGATCGTTGAGCGCGTTCAATAGCCCCGTGGTGACGGTGATCGCATATTGCCGCTGGTTGAGCCCGGTCGCGAATGCGTTCAGCGCGTCACTGTTAACGATCTTCAGTTTCGGCATCGGGATGCCGCGGGAGATGCAGAGATTTTCCAGGAGATTGTAGAGCCGCGGCTGCTGCTGCCGGGTCACGTCCTCGCCGCCGGTGACGGCATCGACGATCGATTGATGAAAGAAATAGGCGATCACGATCCACAGCGCGGCGCCTCCCGTGGCATAGGGAAAGGCCTTGATCAGGTCGCGTCCCGCCGCCGCCAGATAATAGTCGACCGGCGCGCCGCTATTGACCATCACTTCCGCGATCAGCGCCCCGGCATAGACCATGACGTAGACCAGGACGAACAGTCCGGCGAGCAGCAGCATCGAACGAAATTTGTTCGAGGCGATGTGGGTGTAAAGACCATACGCGGCCATGATGCGCTTCCGCTAAGTACCGTCATTCCGGGGCGTCGCCACGCGACGACCCCGGAACCAACAAGCTTGGATCGTCTCAGAATTTCACCGTCGGCACCGCCTCGATCTCAGTCCTGGTGGCGCCGAGATCGAAGAAGTCCTTGCGCGTGAAGCCGAACATGCCGGCGAACAAAGCCGCGGGCATCTGCTGGATGCCGGTGTTGTATTCCTGAACCGCATTGTTGAAGAACCGGCGGCTGGCCGCGATCTTGTTTTCGAGGTCGGATAGTTCGTTCGCCAGTTGCTGGAAGTTGGCGTTGGCCTTGAGGTCGGGATAGGCCTCGGACAGCGCGATCAGCTTGCCGAGCGCGCCGCTCAACTGGTTTTCGGCGGCGGCAACCTGGCCCGGTCCCTGCGCCGACATGGCTGCGTTGCGGGCTTTCACCACGTCGTCAAGCGTGCCGCGCTCATGCGCGGCATAGCCCTTCACGGTTTCCAGCAGATTGGGGATCAGATCGTGGCGCTGCTTGAGCTGCACGTCGATGTCTGCAAAAGCCTGACTGACGCGCTGACCGAGCGCTACCAGGCGGTTATACGCAGCGACCGCGAACAGAACGAGAATAACGATGACGCCGATAACGATCCAGCCGGTCGACATGGCAAACAACTCCTGGTGAGACAACGAATGCGGGTAATCTAGCGCGCGTTTTCGCTAAAGTGGAGACTGGTTTTGCGATCGGAACGCGTGAAACGGAAAAACCATCAAAACGGACTTGCACGGCCGCCCGCCGCGACATGGGCACCCCTTTGGTCGGGCGCAAGGCGGGTTTTAGCTCAGGCGACAGGAGCTTGTCCGGAGGGGGCCGCGCCTCTGAGAGCGTGGACCCGCAAACGAAGCGGCTCCAAAACCTTGATTGATCGCTATCTATAATAGGATCGTGACGCTCCACGTCGCCTATTTGTCTGGAGTGATGGCGAGCGCAATTTGACGTGACCAGATTCGAGGTTCGGCACGACGTAGATCATGCCGCGTCCTCAAAAGAAGGAAGAGGAGTTGAATATTGGAAAGCGAACCGGGGGGATACTCAATCGAAAGGAATTCGCCGGCTTTTGGAGGGAAGGCAATTTTCGGCGCGACGATCGGAAACATGCTCGAATTCTACGATTTCATCACCTACAGCTTCTTCGCAATCCAGATCGGTCACACGTTCTTTCCCTCGCACAGCCAATTCGCGAGTCTCATGTTGTCTCTCGCCACATTTGGAGCAGGGTTCGTGACCCGTCCGATCGGCGGAATCGTGATTGGGGCCTATTCCGATCGGGTTGGGCGTAAGCCCGCGATGATACTGAGCTTCGTCATGATGGGCTGCGCGATCATTGCCTTGGCTGTCACGCCTTCATACGAATTGATCGGGGTCGCCGCGCCGATCATCGTCATCGTCGCGAGAATGACGCAGGGTTTCTCGCTGGGTGGTGAGGTCGGTCCAACGACTGCCTACCTTATGGAAGCGGCTTCGCCACGCAATCGAGGATTCTCCGTTTCCTGGCAACCCGCGAGTCAGCAGATCGCCGCGACCGCTGGTGCGCTGGTTGGAGTGGTGCTTGCCAAATCGATGGATGGCGCGGCGCTTGATTCCTATGGATGGCGAATTGCGTTTCTTCTGGGTGCGGTTTGTCTGCCGTTCGGCGTGTGGATGCGCAGCACGCTGCCCGAGACGGTGCATGCTGCCGAGGTCAAAGCGGTATCGCCGCCGAACGACGGGGAGACGGTCGGAGTTATCCGCGCCAACGCGCGTATCATTGTTCTTGGCCTGCTCGTGTTGGCCAGCGGCACAATTATCACCTATGTCACTCAATATATGACAACCTATGCGCAGCAAACGTTGCAGGTTGCGACCGATCTTGCTTTTGCGACCACTGTCGTGAGCAACGGTGCCGGCATCCTTGGAGCGCTTGTCGGCGGATGGCTGGCGGACCGTTTCGGGCGCTGGCCGATAATGGTATGGCCGCAAGCGCTGGCACTGTTGCTGACTTATCCGATCTTCCTATGGATAGTGGACACGCGCAGCGCCATGGCTCTCCTGGGCGGATTCGGATTTCTGGCCTTGGTCGGTAGCATTCCCTACAGCGCATTTTACGTCGCGCTCGCGGAAGGACTACCCAAGAGGATTCGGGGAACTGTATTCGCGACGGTCTATGCGGTCGCCATCGCCAGCTTTGGAGGCACCGCGCAACTGATCGTCACCTGGTTGATACACGTGACAGGGAATGCTCTGGCGCCGGCCTGGTACATGCTGCTCGCGACGGCGGCGGGTCTGGGTGCCATGGTGATGATGCACGAAACAGCACCCACGACGCTTTCTGCACAAGAATAGAAATATCGCAGGTCGCGGCATGCGCCGCCGACGCGCAAATTTTGCAGCCATGTCCGCTTTCGTGAGGGCAAAGCGGAAAACATATGCTCGCGCTGGGTATTTCCGGTTTTGCCCCGCCGCGAACGGTACCGAGCCATGAGGGCGATGCAGGTGACGACGATGCGCTTCTTTTCACTGTGCTGCCTTGGAGATAGAAGAATTTCGAATTCTCAATCAAAACCCAAGTCCGTGCTCACGGTTACAAGAGAGCGCGACCGTCCCTCGATCAAGATCCGCCGCATGTCGGGCAGTCGACCGCAGGGAATATGCCGATAAACGTGGCCGGCCAAATGCGAAATTTGCGGAATTGGAAACGAAAAGGCGCTACGGGGCAGCCGTGAGTGACGATCACCATGGCCGAACGCGCAAGAAAGGTATCCTGGAAGTCAAGAAGCATATATAGGCTTGCTTGCGTTTTGGCGACGAGCGAATCAAACTCTTGAGTTCCCGACGAACTGCGTGACACCCTCCGTCGCAACCTCCGGGGAACTACATGACGAACCCGTGCCGTGTCCTAATGGTATATCCGAAGTTCATTCCGGACTCGTTCTGGAACTATACTGAGGCCTGCGAAATGGTCGGC
Organism: uncultured Alphaproteobacteria bacterium; assembly: GCA_963811915.1. Taxonomy (GTDB): domain Bacteria; phylum Pseudomonadota; class Alphaproteobacteria; order Rhizobiales; family Xanthobacteraceae; genus Bradyrhizobium. Next base: position 250,285 of record CAWETC010000021.1, on the reverse strand, counting down.
GCGAAGTATCCGGCGGCCCCGCTCGGCCTGATTACGGTCGCCGCCATGCTGCCGAAACATTGGGACATCCGTCTCGTTAATCGTAATACCGAGCCTTTGACGGACGCGGACCTCGACTGGGCCGATCTCGTGATGATCGGCGGTATGCTCAACCAGCAGCCTGATTTCCTCTACCTGATCGATCTCGCCCACCTGCACGGCAAGCCGGTATGTGTCGGCGGCCCTGACGTCTCCTCCAGCCCGCATCTTTACGCGGATGCGGACTTCCAGGTGATCGGCGAGGCCGAGCACATCATGGCGGAGTTCATCGCCGCCTGGGAAAGCGGCGAACGCAAGGGTGTGTTCACCGCCGAGAAATTCAAGATCGACGTCACCCAAAGCCCGATGCCGCGTTACGATCTGATCAAGTTCGATCACTATCTCTTCATCGGCGTGCAATATTCGCGCGGCTGCCCGTTCACCTGCGAGTTCTGCGATATCATCGAGCTTTATGGTCGCGTGCCGCGCACCAAGACTAACGATCAGATTCTCGCCGAACTGCAAGCGCTCTACGATCACGGTTATCGCGGGCATGTCGATTTCGTCGACGACAATTTCATCGGCAACAAGAAAAACCTCCGCACGCTACTGCCGCGGCTCAAAGCCTGGCTGGAAGAGCACGACTATCCGTTCGAGTTCTCGACCGAAGCCTCGATCAATATCGCCGATGACGACGAGCTGTTGCAGGCGATGAAGGATGCGAACTTCTTCGCGATTTTCGTCGGCATCGAGAGCCCGGATCCAGAGACGCTCGTGCAGATGAAGAAGAAGCAGAACACCAGGCGCAACATCGCCGAGTGCATCCATAAGATCTACGGCTACGGCATGTTCGTCACTGCCGGCTTCATCGTCGGGTTCGACACCGAGAAAGTCTCGATGGGACAGGCGATGATCGACTTCATCGAGGAGACGAACATTCCGGTCTGCATGGTCGGACTACTCTATGCGCTGCCAGGCACACAGCTGACACGGCGGCTGGCTGCGGAAGGCCGTCTGCACGAAGGCCATGACCTGATGAAGGTGGAGCAGGCGGGCGATCAATGCACGCTCGGGTGCAATTTCGATACCAAGCGTCCGCTTCGTGACATCCTTGTGGATTACAAGACCGTGCTCGGGCACGTGTTCAGTCCGACGGCATATGCCGGACGGCTGTCACGGCTGGCGGTGATGCTCGACCGCTCCGACCGCCGCCGCGACCTGCCGGATGGCGACATGCGCAAGAGGCTTGGCGGCATCGACAGCGTACACATGATCATAAAGACATTGCCGGAGGTTCGCGAACCGTTCTGGAAGACCTTCGTCGAGGTCGCCAAGACCAATCCAGGCGCGCTGCGTTACATCGTGATACTGATGGCGCTGTACATGCATCTCGGACCGTTCTCGAAGCGCGTAATCAGTCAGATCGACCGCCGCCTTGCCGAACTGGACGCGGTGCATCCGGTAAAGCCCGCGGGCAATAGTAACCGGGAGAATGAGCAGGTTTCGGTCGTGAACCTGTAAAAATGCGGTTGGATGGACGGCAAGGTCCGCTATGCCTCGTGCATTGTATGAATGTAAAGGCAGGCGTCGCGTTCGTTCCCGGATATCGAGGAGCCTGTCATCGGGCGCGCGTCCGCGCGACCCGTTGGCTCATCGCCAGCGGCGGTGGAGCCACAGCCACTGATCGGGATATTCGCGGATCCAGCCTTCGATCACCGATGTGACCGCCTGCATCGTTCCCTGAATGTCGATTTGCCCGGCGGCGTCGCGAACCGGCTTCACTTCTTCGGACAGTTCGCCACGAAAGCGGTTTCCGGGCAGGCGGATGATGCGTACGCCATGAACCGGGCACTCGATTTGCCGCAGCAGCCGGGCCAGCATGGGATTGGCCCTGGTCTTGCGGCCGAAGAAGGTAACCTCGACGCCGTTGGTCACATACTGGTCGACCAGCATCCCGACGTGTTGGCCGTTTTTCAGGGCCTCCGCAAGTTTCAGGGGCGCGTCACGGCCAGCAGGAACTAGCGTGCCCATTTTTACGGCGCGCAGATCCTGGATGATGCGATCGGCGGCCGCGATGTTGGGCCGGCGATAGAGAATCGCTGTGTCCAGCCCGTGCGCGACGGCCGCCAGAGCGGGAAGTTCCCAGTTGGCGAGATGGCTTGCAAAGATCAGCGCCGGTTTGCCGTCGAGTCGCAATTGCGTAAACAATTCGTAAGAGCGCGTCCCGATTTCGATCCGGCTATCCTCGGAGCGCGCGGGATCGTGCTCCCAGATATGATCGAGATGCGCGAATTCGGCGCCGACGCGACCGAGATTGTCCCAGACGCCCGCAAGAATGGCCTCGATCTCCGCAGGCGATTTCTCGGGAAATGCGGCGGCCAGATTGGCGCGACCGATCTTTTGCTCCCGCATCAAGGGCCCGATCGAGCGGGCGACCCGGCCGAACAGGTTGGCAGTCTTGATCGGATCGAAATAGCGGGCGGTACGCAGTATTCCGATCGTCAACGCACCCACCGCGGCTTGGCTCAGCGGCTTGGTCGTGTCGCGAAGTCGGCCTTGGCGCGAAGCAGCAGACATTAAAAACCAATCACGAACTTGCTAAAAACTAATTCGGCTTTCCATGCGCTCAAGCGTACCATCGCTGGCGATACCATCCAAGACGCCAGCGTTGCGCTATTTCGCCTGATGGTTGCGCTGAGCAATGAGTTCATCGAGCGTTTTGAACGCGTGGCCGTCATTCAGCCAGATAGCCCGCCAATCGACGGTGAGCGCTGCGGCAGTGACGAAACTCGCCCCCCGTGCTCGCCACCTAACTGGATAGATGGGCCGACTTCACCGACTTCACGAAACACGATTACTTACCGGTAGATCGTCAGTATTGTGACTTTTATGCAACTCTCGGTTAAAAACTCATGCGGTCCCAGGCGTCAGCGTGAACTTTCCACATTCGCTAATTATTACGCTCTCGATTGAAACACTGCTTTTTCTGCCTTTTGGGAAAATGAAAATGATGCGTTACGTTCAGACAAAGCTTCTTCTAGCCACTGCCATCGTTTCGGCCGGCCTCATAAACGTGGCCTCTGCCGCGGATCTTCCCGCTCGCACTTATACAAAGGCGCCGCCGATCGTTCAGGCCGCCTATGACTGGAGTGGTTTCTACATCGGTGTCAACGGCGGTGGCGGTGTCAGCCGCCTCGACTGGAATGCGGATGGCTTCGGAGACGAAGGCCGTCACAATGCCTCGGGCGGCACGGTCGGTGGACAGATCGGCTATCGCTGGCAGATAATGTCTTCCTGGGTCTTCGGTTTGGAAGCGCAGGGCAACTGGGCTGATTTCAAAGGCAGCAATGCCAGCCTGCAATTTCCCGGTCAACTTAACCAAACCCAGATTGAGAGCTTCGGCCTGTTCACCGGTCAGATCGGCTATGCCTGGGACCGTACGTTGTTCTACGTGAAGGGCGGCGGCGCTGTGACGGACAACAGGTACACGGCGATTTCGACGCTGCCGCCGCTCATCGGCTTCGATACGGCGAGGGATACCCGCTGGGGTGCCACGGTTGGCGCCGGCATCGAATACGCCTTCGTTCCGAACTGGTCTGTCGGCTTCGAATACGACCACCTCTTCATGGGCAACCGGGACGTAAGTTCACCGACCGGCTTCCTCATCGTCGATCATATCAAGGAGGATGTCGATCTCTTCACCGTACGCGTGAACTACAAGTTCGGCGGACCGGCGTACGCTCCCTACGTCCCTACTGATCTAATCCGAAATCCAGCGTGAAAGCCCCGGCATCGTCCGGGGCTTTTTCATGAGATGCGATGATCTTACGGAAGAGCAGGGACAACCTTCATCTGCATGGAATTTTGCTTTCGCCTTCGGCGTCTTCCGCTTCCTCTGATTTTATAAGTATAGATAGGGCAGTTTCGCATTCTGGTGAGACAGTGCAAAAAGGTGTCTGCTTCACCGGGCGGAAACTAACCCTTCATCACCGCGTCGCCCCAGCGCCAGCGCCGGGCGCGTGCGTACTCTGTTTTGGCGCGGCTGGGCACCTTTGTCACCACAAGACCATCGGATGTGCAGAGCTTCGCGGTTACTTCGACTTTGCCGACGACAGGCTGCGTCAGCACGCGGGACGGGCGCTGCGCCATCGGCGCGCGCGTCAGCACGACATAGCTGAACTTCTCGTCTTCAAACGGGAGTTCCGCGCCCTTGACTTGTTTATGCGCGCGCAGGCGCGGCAGGCGTTGGGTGAAATGGCACCAGTCGGGCGCCGCGAGCGGACACCGGCCGTCATGCGGGCAGGGGGCTGCGACATGTGCGCCCAACGCAATCAGTTGCGTGCGCAGGGCGGTGATCCGCGCGTAGCCAGCGGGCGTGCCGGGTTCGACGATCAGGAGCGTGTCGCGGGTTTTCGTCCACATCAGCTCGGCGAGCCCGCTTCGTTCGACCTCGCTGAGTTCAGCGATCACGTAGCTCGCTACTACAAGGTCGGCGGCTTCCGCTGCGGCCAGTGCGGCGCGGGCTTCGCCGCGTTGATAGGTCATCTTGTTCAGGCGCGCGCTGTCATGGCCAAGATCCAGCGCCAGCGCGCGCAGGGCGTTGTTGGCATCCAGCAGCGTAAAATCCGTCAGCGACGAAAACGCCTCGGCCGCGGCCCAGCTCGCCGTTCCCGGTCCGGCGCCGATATCGAGCAGGCTTCTGGGCGCAAACCGCGGATTGGTCTCTTGCAGCGCGTTCAGGGTCGCCGTCACCGCAGCGTAGGTCGCGGGCATCCGCGCCAGCGCATAGGCCAGCGCATCGGTCTCTGACCGGATGGCTTCGGAATTGCCGCCGTCGCGGTAGGTCTTTGAGATCAGCGCCGCACGTTCAGCCGCATCATTGCGCGAAACGCCGTGCAGTTTCGCATCGAGCGCGGCTTTCAGTTCGGCGGGAAGTTCGGGAGCGGTCATCGCTTGCCGTCATCCTGAGGTGCGAGCTCTTGCGAGCTTCGAAGGGTGACAGCCTCATGCGCGGCCATGCTTCGAGACGCCGCGCAAGCGCGGCTCCTCGGGATGAGGCTTGATCACGCCACGTGCTGGTCGAGAATCTTCACCGCCTCTTCGAGCGCGACCGAGACCAGTTGCGACACGCCGCGCTCCGCCATGGTGACGCCGAAAAGCCGGTTCATCCGCGCCATTGTGATCGGATTATGCGTGATGATGATGAAGCGGGTTTCGGTCGTGGAGGTCATCTCGTGCAGCAGGTTGCAGAACCGTTCCACGTTATGATCGTCGAGCGGCGCGTCAACTTCGTCCAGTACGCAGATCGGCGACGGGTTGGTGAGGAACACCGCGAAGATCAGCGACAGCGCCGTCAACGCCTGCTCACCGCCCGATAACAGCGACAGGGTCTGCGGTTTCTTGCCGGGCGGCTTGGCGATGATTTCGAGCCCGGCCTCCAGCGGATCGTCGCTCTCGATCAGATGCAAGGCGGCTTCGCCACCGCCGAACAGTTCGACGAACAGCCGCTTGAAATGACTGTTGACCATTTCGAACGAGGTCAACAGCCGTTCGCGCGCTTCGCGGTTGAGGCTCTGGATGCCCTGGCGCAGCCGCTTGATGGCCTCCACCAGATCGTCGCGTTCGGTGGTCAGCGAAGTGTGCTGGGTCTCGACCTCACGCAGCTCCTCTTCGGCGCGCAGATTGACCGCGCCGAGCCGCTCGCGGTCGCGGCGCAGCTTCTCCAGATTTTCCTCGATCTCCGCGAGCGGCGGCAACTCCGCGCCCGGCTCAATCTCGGCAAGGCCGGCTACCGCCTGCGGCTCGATTTCCAGCATGTCGTGGATTTCGCGCTCGATGTCGATCAACCGGCGCTTGGCGCCGTCCATGCGTTCTTCGGCACGGGCGCAGGTCTCACGCGCGCCCGAAAGCGCCTCAAGCGAGATTTTTGCGGCGCGATCGGTTTCCGCCATCGCGCTCTCGGCCATTGCCAGCGCATCGGCGGCGACACGGCGGGCGTTCTCGGCGGATTCGATCTCACTGATCAGGGCGCGGCGCTTTTCCGCAAACAGAGCCGGCGCATTGTCGAGTTCGGCGCGCTCGGCTTTGACTTCCGTGACGCGGGCTTCGATGGTCGACATCTGCGAGGCCGCGCTCTGCTTACGGTGCTGCCATTCGTTGCGTTCGGCCGTGATCGCCTGCAGCCGGCGATCCGCCAGTTCGGCTTCGCGCGCCAGCGCCTGGGCTTCCGCCCGCACCTGCGCGGCAAGGCGGCGATGGCCCTCGATCTCGGTACGGACAGCAGCGAGCCGGGTTTCCGTCTCAAGGCTCGGCGGCAATTCCGCCAGCGCCACGCTGGCGCTCTCATGCGCGGCCTCGACTTCGCTGCGGTCGGCGGCGAGGCGGGTGTGTGCTTCGGTCAGCGCCGATTTGCGCGCGGCGTGACGATTGATCTCGCGCTCGGTAGAGGCGTGACGCTCGCGCGCGGCATCGGTCTCGCGCTGGGCGGCACGCCAGGCATCACGCGCCGAGGTTTCCGCCGCGGACGCGACTTTAAGCTCGGATTCGGCGGCTTCCAGCGCCTGACGCTTGACAGCGGCCTCGATGCGGGCCTGCTCGAGTTCGTTTTCGATATCGACCAGCCGCGCGCGCTCGGCCAGACGCCGGGCCGCACCGGTCGGCGCATGCGCAGCCGCGACAAACCCGTCCCAACGCCAGACGTCGCCTTCCAGCGATACCAGCCGCTGGCCGGTCTTCAACTGCGACACCAGTTCAGCACCGCGCTCTTTGGCGACGACGCCGATTTGCGCGAGGCGCCGCGCCAGTTCCGGTGGCGCTTCGACATGGGCCGCGAGGACCTCGACGCCCTCAGGCAAAGCAGGATCACCCTCGGTCACGCCGGCATTGGTCCAGCGCATCGGCGCCGAGGGATCGACCGGGGCATCGAGATCGTCGCCGAGCGCGGCGCCGATCGCCTTTTCATATCCCTTGGAGACCGTGACGCCGTCGATGATCGGCGGCCACAGGTTCTTGGTCTCGCCATTGACGAGTTTTGAGATCGTGCGCGCTTCGGTCTCAAGCCGCTGCACGCGCTTGTCGGCTTCATTCAGCGGCGCGCGGGCGGCTTCCAGCCTCGATCGGGCGTCAATGTGAGCGGCTTCGCTGGCCTGTGAGGCGGCTTCGGACTGCGCGAGATCCTGCTGCGCGGTTTCCATGGCACCGGCCAGCGTTGCGAGATCGCCGTGACCGCTGGTTTCCTGCGCCAGTTTCTGCTCTTCGCTCTCGACGTTGGCGATCTCCTGGTCGAGCCGCGCCAGCCGGTCGCGGTGGGTGCGCACGTTGCCCTCAAGCTGGCCGCGCCTGGCGGTGAGGTCGGCGAGCACGGTGGTCAATTCGGAGAACATCCGTTCGGCGGCGGCCAAAGTCGCTTCGGCTTCGGACACCCGCTCATCGACGCCGCTGCGTTTTTCGACGCGCGACTTGATCTCTTCTTTCAATTCTACGTCTTCGGTATCGAGCCGCTGCAAGGCGACATCCGCGTCGGCGCTCTGCTGCTGTTCGCGCGCGACGTCGGCGGAAAACTGTGTCAGCCGGCGATCGAGTTCCGCGACGCGTTCCCTGGCGCGCTCTTCCTCGCGGTCGAGCATTTCGCGCGCATTGGTGAGGCGCTGCAGGCCGGCCGCGGCACGGGCTTCCGTCTCGCGCAGTGCCGGCAGTTCGGAGGCGCGGATCGCCTGAATTCTTGCCGCTTCGGCCTGCTCGCGGGTGCGCTCCGCCATTTCGCGAACGCTGAGGTCATGAACCTGGGTAGCTTCCGCCACGTCGGCATGAGCCCCCAGCCAGCGCAGATGGAACAGCGTGGCCTCGGCCTTGCGCACCTTGGCGGCGACTTCGCGGTAGCGGATCGCCTGCCGCGCCTGCTTCTTCAGGCCATCGATCTGTCCGGCCAGTTGCCCGATCACATCCTCGACGCGGGTGAGGTTGGTTTCGGCGGCCTTGAGGCGCAATTCGGCCTCGTGACGGCGGGCGTGAAGCCCCGCGACGCCGGCGGCGTCTTCCAGCACACGGCGGCGCTGCTCCGGTTTGGCCTGAATGATCTCCCCGATCTTGCCTTGGTGCACCAGCGCCGGTGAACGCGCGCCGGTGGCGGCGTCGGCGAACAGGATCTGCACATCCCTGGCGCGAACATCGCGGCCGTTGATGCGGTAAACCGAACCCGCCTCGCGTTCGATGCGGCGCGAGATTTCCAGAATCTCCCGATCGTTCACCGCCGCGGGCGCGGAGCGGTCGGAATTGTCGATCGTCATCACCACTTCGGCATGGTTGCGCGAGGGACGGTTGCCGGAACCGGCAAAGATCACCGCGTCCATGTCGGCGGCACGCAGCGATTTGTGCGAGGTTTCGCCCATCGCCCAGCGCAGTGCCTCGACCAGATTGGATTTGCCGCAGCCGTTCGGCCCAACCACGCCGGTGAGACCGGGTTCGATTACGAAGTCGGTGGGTTCAACGAAGGATTTGAAACCGTGAAGACGAAGGCGCGTGAGTTTCATGGACACGATGCTCTGTTGGCAGGACACGAATCTCCCTGCCGGGACAATACCATAGAAAGGCAATGTCGGTGTGTGGGCGAGTCGCTCCCTGCGGCTCATGCGAGCGACAATGGCGAGGCCGGGGCCGGAGGGCAACCGTCGCCCGGGGCTTTTCCCAAGGCTTTTATAGAGGGATTTGTTGAGGTTATCCCCAACTCTTGTTGTGGCGAACACCGGGGAAACACAATCACCGGCGTCCACTTAACTGTATCAGGCGGCCAAATCGCAAATCCGCAGCGCCATCGAATCGCGATACGCTCTCACTGAGATCCCGCACTGCGGTCCCGACATTCGCCGGAACCAACCAGCGCAAGCCGATCGATCAGCTCTTGAGCAGCGCCTTGATCCTCTTGTCGAACTCCTCGAACGAGGTCTCGCCCTTGATCATCTCGCCGTTGATGAAGAAGGTCGGCGTCGAGTTGACCTTCAGCACTTCGTTTGCGTACTTCTGATCGGCGACGATCTTGTCGAGCAGCGACTGGTCCTTGAGGCAATCATCGACCTGCTGCTGGCTGAGGCCGGCTTGCTTGCCGATCCGGGTCAGGGTTTCGGTGGTGTTCTTCATCACCCAATCGGCCTGCTGCTTGAACAGAAGATCGGTGACCGCAAAGTATTTTGCGGCGTCGCCCTTGGCGATGCAGCGCGACAGCATCGAGCCCGCCGCGGCCTTGATATCGAGCGGGAATTCGCGGAACACGTAACGAATCTTGCCGGTGTCGATATAGGTCGACTTGATCTTCGGGAACACCTCCGCATTGAAGGCTGCGCAATGCGGGCAGGTCATCGACGCGTATTCGGTGATCGTTACCGAGGCATCGGCCGGGCCGAGCGCCATGTCCGGCAGCGATACTGGCTTGGCCACATCGGCCGCGCTCTGCGCCATCGCGTCGGCAATCAGGCGCAGCGGCGAGAACCCGGCAAGCAGGCTAAGCCCGGTCAGCGACAGGGCGGCGGTGAAGGCGCGGCGCGTGATGATCAAGGTCTGCTCCCGAACTGGCGCGTTCACGCCCAAAGAACCCAAGGATACTGTTCGCAATGCCGTTCGCTAGCTTGAAATCACAATTGTGGCAATGGCGGGCCATGGCCGCGGTTCGTGACCGCAGGCTCAATTTCGCTTGATTGAGGCGCCGAGCCGCGCCAGTGCCGCCCGCAGATCTGCGTCCTCGACCGAGGACAGGGTCTTTTCGACTTCCGCCACCGACCTGGCATCCGGTGCCAGGGAAGCCCTTGGCCTATTCCGGCGCGACAGCGGCGCCTGGCGCAGCGCCAGCCGTCCGACCGCGTTCCATCCGAGAAAGCGGTTGACGCGCTGCAGGATGACGTCGGATCCGTGCTGGATTTCCAGCGCCATCGGGCCGTCCACCCGCAGCACCAGCGTGGCCGGTTCTTGCGGTTGTCCGTCCACCGGCCGGGGCCACTGGATTTTGAGGGGTTCGGCATGAGCCGCGAATTCGGGGCCGGCGATTTCCGCCCAGCGCGTCACCAGCTCACGCGCCGCGTATCCCTGCCGGGCATAGGCGTCGGAAAACACGTTGCTGAGCAGGACGGAAAGCGGCTTGGCGCTGATCGGGCCGGGTTTGGACATGGTGGTGCTTTGTGTTTCCGTCATTCCGGGGTGCGTGACATTCGCGAACCTGGAATCGCGAAGTTTTCCTCTTGAGATTCCGGGTCTGGACCTTCGGTCCATCCCGGAATGACGTTATATGGCGGCATGACTGTATCAGGCGCGGCCAGCAAGCGAAAGAAAGCCTCTTCCTTCGAGCACGAAGAAGTCACCGCCGCCCGTCCTGTACTGCTGCTCGACTGGTACGATCGCCATCGCCGGCGATTGCCGTGGCGGCCGCTGGCGGGCGAGCGCGCCGATCCCTATGCCGTCTGGCTGTCGGAAATCATGTTGCAGCAGACCGGCGTCAAGACGGTCGGACCCTATTTCGAGAAGTTCCTGGCGCGCTGGCCTGATGTCGCGGCGCTCGGTCGCGCGTCGCTCGACGACGTGCTGCGAATGTGGGCCGGCCTCGGTTACTATTCGCGCGCGCGCAACCTTCATGCCTGCGCGGTGGCGGTGCTGCGCGATCACGGCGGGATGTTTCCGGATACCGAGGCAGGCTTGCGCACGCTGCCGGGGATCGGGCCCTACACTGCCGCCGCCATCGCCGCGATTGCATTCGGCCGCCGGACCATGCCGGTCGACGGCAATATCGAGCGCGTGGTGTCGCGGCTGTTCGCGGTCGAGGAGCCGTTGCCGCGGGCCAAGCCGCTGATCCAGCAACTGGCGATGACGTTGCTCGGCGCCGGCGACATGGAGTCATGCGCCGGCGACGTGAAGTCACGCGCGGGCGACGTGAAGTCACGCGCCGGCGATAGTGCACAGGCGTTGATGGATCTGGGCTCCTCGATCTGCACCCCGAAGAAGCCGGCCTGCGCGCTCTGCCCGCTGAACGATGATTGCGCGGCGCGTGTTCGCAGCGATCAGGAAGCCTTCCCACGCAAGACGCCGAAGAAATCGGGCGAACTGCGCTGCGGCGCGGCGTTCGTGGTGACACGCGGCGGCGAACTGCTGGTCCGCACCCGTCCCGAAAAAGGCCTGCTCGGCGGCATGACGGAAGTGCCCAATTCAAGCTGGCTCGCCGCCCAGCAGGACAATGCCGCCCTGGAGCAGGCGCCAGTGCTCAGAGGCGTGGCACGCTGGCACCGCAAGGCCGGCATCGTCACGCATGTGTTCACGCATTTTCCGCTGCAATTGGTCGTCTACACGGCGAGCGTTCCGGCACGTACCCGCGCCCCGGAGGGGATGCGCTGGGTGCCGATTGCGACGCTGCGGGATGAGGCGTTGCCGAATGTCATGCGCAAGGCGATCGCGCATGGGCTCGGTGAATGGAGCGTGAACCCATAAATTCAGAACGGTCGACGGATGTCCGGCTTGGCGTGCATTCCGGACTCAGGTCGGACATTCGCCCAAGAGAAGAGGCTTCGCCATCTTGGCGGCCGACCTGTTTCACCGGCCGCTTCTACCTTTGGGCTTGATCCCGAGCAGCCGGCCACGAGAGGAGATGTCGCCCCACTTGGTCGACCAGCCCAATTGCGGGGCAGATTGCGCATCATCGGCTTGGCCAGTCTTCGTCCGCTTCCCCTGTAACGCAAACACGGCGCCTTGCGGGTCGATGCAGTGGGCCATCCAGATGTCGGCCCACAATTCGATCGGCCCTCGTGTGATATACCCGCCCTCCGCCCTCACCCGACCCACGGCAAGATCGAGATCGGCGACTTCAAAGTAGTAAAGCCAAAACGGGACGGGTGCGCTGACGATTTTGTTGAACATGCCGCCCATCGTCCATTCACCGGCGGCGAAGAGCCGATAGGACTCTATCAGCTTAGTCGTAGGCTCCGTCCTCTGCCAACCCAACAGGCTGGCGTAGAACTCGAACGCCGCTTTTGCGTCGGCGGCGAATAGTTCGTGCCAGCCGACGCGGCCAGGCCCGCCTGAACTCGGCAGCGGGGTTGCCATATTTCAATCCCTTGATCAGGGCGAGCGACGCGGTCTGCGGATCGGCGACCACCGCGAGCCGGCCGACGTTGCTGTCCATCGGCGGCACGTACACCGTGCCGCCGAGACGCCTGAGCCGATCGACGACGCCGTCCAGATCCTCGACCGCGACATAGCCCATCCATCGCGGCGTCGCCCCCTTCTTCCGCCCCTCGGGCGGCAGCTCCATAAGTCCCGCGACAGGCGTCCCGCCGACGCTGAAAAGCCGGTAGGCAAACGCTGGGGTGGAGTCGTCCCGCACGTCCCAGCCCACCACCTTGCCGTAAAAGGACTGCGCCGCCGACACGTCTGTCGTCAGCAGTTCGTACCAAACGAATACGGCGGTTTGCTCGACCATTCAGATTGCTCCGACCACGTCCATGTCGCAGCGCATCGTACCGTGTGCGGCCGCTTTGGATGTGACGGGAGCGGTGCGCTGTTCATCAACATGAACGGGAACTGAATATGTGGCAACGAGTTGTGAACTGATTCCACCTTGCGTGGCGCGTGAGTCAAACGTAAAGTTTCTAGTTGGGAACCTGAACACTGGAGGATGCTATATGTCCCGGGTGAAGCAAGTTTCGAAGCGGAAGCGTTTGACTAAGACCGCTGGTATGCCGGCTTTAGGCGCCGCCGGACTGGGTCTTTCGCTGGTGGGAAGCGCGTCCGCATCCGCTCTTCCGACGGCGGACCTTCCACAATCTCTGAACACCACACCCAATCAACGCTTCGTTCTTGACGAAGAGGAAATGGCCGACGTGAAGTCTTGCCACGTTCCACATCTTCGACAGGGAAAACGGCACCGGCAACCTGATTCAGGAAGCGCGCGGCTGCGGCGGATGTCGTGGTTGTGGCGGCGGTGGTGGATGTCGTGGTTGTGGTGGTGGCTTTCGTGGATGTCGCGGTTGCGGTGTCGGCTTTGGCTGCAGAGGCTGCGGGTGCGGCGGTTGCGGCGTCGGCTGGGGCGTTTGGGGCGGCTGCGGCGTCGGGGGCTGCTGCGTATCGTGGGGCGGCTGCCGTTGGTGTTGAGTCGATGCATTTTTAGCGCATCAATTCGCATGTGGCTGCGTGCTGGTGAGCCCGCGACCTAGAACGATTTCGTGTGCCTGCGCTGGTCAGACGCAGGCATGGGCACGATCGGCGGCCGGGCGTTGAGGCCTTCGACCTGAAAGCCGGCCACGCGCTTGTAGTTGGCGGCGATGTCTTGCAATTCCTCGATCGACAGCACGTCGGTGACGACATCGTATCCGTCGGGCGCGCGCTCCTCGACCAGTTGCATCACCTGCTCCGGGCCGTTGCGCCGATTGAGCAGAACGAGGTCGGTTGTCGCTGGCCGGCGTTCCGCCTCATAGGCCAATAGGGCCGTATTGCTCGGACCGTGTGCGAGAATTTCGCGGGTGAGAACCCGGGCGTCGAGGATCGCCTGCGACGCGCCGTTGGAACCGATCGGATACATCGGATGCGCGGCGTCGCCCATCAGGCTGGTGCGCCCGAACGTCCATTGCGAAATCGGATCGCGGTCGACCAGCGGATATTCATAGGCGTGCTGGCAATGGCGGATCAGGCCAGGCACATCGAGCCAGTCGAAGCGCCAATCCTTGAACCATGGCAGAAATTCCTCGAGGTTGGCGGCGCGGTTGTAATCCTCGCGGCGCCATTGATAGGTCGGCGGCATGTGCCGCTCGGCTATCCAGTTGATCGAGAATTTGCCGTTGCTGTCCGCCTGTTTTGAAATCGGGTAGCAGACGAATTTCAGGATCTCGTGCCCGGCCATGATCATGGTGCGGCCAGAGAGGAATGCATCTGACGCCGTGATGCCGCGCCAGAGAATACGTCCGTTCCAGATCGGCGGGCCTTCCTGCGGATAAAGTTTTTCGCGGATCGCCGAGTGAATGCCGTCCGCCGCGATCAGCAGCCTGCCGTGATGGCTGCCGGCGGATTTTCCGGTCGCCTTGTCGATGAAATCAGCGCGAATGCCATCGGATGTCTCGGTCCAGTCGTTGAGATGATGGCTGGTGAGGATGTTTTCACGGCCCAGCCGTTCGATCGCCGCGTCGAGCAGGATCTGCTGCAACGTGCCGCGATGGATCGAGAATTGCGGCCATTTGTATCCGGCTTCGATACCGCGCGGTTCGCGCCAGATCGGCTTGCCGTGCTTGGAAAAATACGCAAGCTCGCTAGTGCGCACGGCTGACGCGTCGAGCTGGTCGAGCAGGCCGAGTTCGATCAACTCGCGCACGGCATGCGGCAGCACGTTGATGCCGACGCCGAGCGGTTTCAGCTCCGCGACGCTTTCGAAGATCCGACAGGGGACGCCAATCTGATGCAGGCTGAGCGCCAGCGTCAACCCACCGATGCCACCGCCCGCGATAAGAACAGTCATCTCACGCTCCCGTTACGCAAGGCGTCTTGGCACGGCAGACGGCAAGGGGGCAACAGCGAAAGGGCTAGGTCGGCTGCCGCTTCGATCGATCGAGGCCGCGTCCGGTTTCCTGCATCAGCTTTCGCAACCAGACCGACGCCGGGTCGAACGGGCCCGCGTCGGATAGAACATGAACTGCTCATCGATGCCGGCATCCAACGGCGGCGGCCCTTGGTGCGCAGCCAGTCGTCGATCAGGTCGCTGCTCTGGCCACGGATGACGACGGCGACGTGCCGGGCGCTCAGGAAGGCATCGCGCCACCCGAAAGCCTCGTCCCCACCGGGCGACCGCGCCGCACCGCGAGCGCATCACGATCGCTATAGATTAGCTGGCGATGAAATCCCTTGAAGGCGTCGCCGATCGAGATCACGAGATCGATCGTGCGCGCAAACTCCGCATGGAAGATCGCCGGACCGCGCCAGGGCACGATGTCGAGCCGGACGTTTGGCGCAAGCCGCGTCACGTTCTACATCAGTGGCGGCACCAGCAGTTCTGCCGCCAGATCGGGCATCATCAGCCGAAAGCGCCGCTCGCTGCTGGCGGGGTCGAAATTCGAGTTCCAGCGTGTCGGCTGTTTCTCGCACCGCAGACGATATCGACCTGTTCATGACCGGCTGGGGTTTCGCCGGCGGTGCAGGAGAAGGTTGGGTGTCGACGTTCTGGACCTCTGCGAGGGGAGGGAGGAGCCCGCCCGCAATCTCGCGGGCAGCATCCTATTGGCTTTACCTTGCCTGTTGCCGCTGCGTGGATGGGCTCGGCCTCCTGCGCAGACGCGTTCTCACCGTGCTCCAGGCGGTCGCGGTACTCGATGCTTGAAACGAGAACGGCGCCCGCGAAGGGCGCCGTTTCGTTGTCATGATTTGAGCTCGATCAGGCTACCTTGGTCTTGAGATGGCCGAACATGATATGCTTGGCCTCCTCGTCCATTTCGGCCTTGAAGGTGAACTTGTCCTTCAGCGCGATCGCCCGCGATGCGGCCGGCCTTGCCGAGACTTCATCGAGCAACCGCTTCACGTTCGGGTATTTGGTGAAGACATCGTCGCCGAGCACGTACGGCGCCATCCGCGCCCAGCCCCAGAACGCCATGTCGACGACGGTATAGGTGTCGTCGACCATGTAGCGGCTCCTGGTCAGATGCTCGTCGAGGATCTTGTAGTGGCGGTGCGCTTCGTACTGATAGCGATTATGCGCGTATTCAAGATCCTTCGGCGCGGCGTGCTTGAAGTGCACGGCCTGGCCCGAATAGGGGCCGAGACCGGTCGCGACGAACATCAGCCATGACAGCAGTTGCGCGCGGTTAGCGGGGGTGTTCGGCGGCAGGAACTTGCCGGTCTTCTCGGCGAGATAAAGCAGGATCGCATTGCTGTCGAACACAAACACGCCATCGTCGTCGATCGCCGGCACCTTGCCATTCGGATTTACTTTGAGAAATTCCGGCTTGAACTGATCGCCCTTGCGGGTGTCGACCGGCACCAGTTCATAGGGAAGACCGGATTCTTCCAGAAACAGCGCGACCTTGGCGGGATTGGGCGCGCCGTTGAAGTAAAATTTGAGCACAGGAATTCTCCCTCGTTTCTTTGTTGCCGAGAAAAATCGGGACGTGGCGACAATGCCATGGCCGACATGTCCATGCTAAAATTTGGGGTGTAACGCAACCGACGAGTTCGTGAGGGCAGGGTGGTTCTGGTGGCCGAACGACATGACTGTCATTGCTGGATGCGCAAGCTGGTCCGTTGGCGCGGGATGGTAATGTTTCTGTCGAGGAGTATCAAAGCCTAGCAAATGTGCTCGCCACAACTGAGAGTGGGGTGGCATTGTCAAATGAATGGAGAACGGCTCCTTGAGAGTTTTTCTGTTTCAAATCGACCTGCTTGGTTTGGTGATTGTACGACAGTGCGTACGTATTTCCCCTGGCTGACGTGAACGCCATGGCCTTGCCCATCTCCTGAGTCCCTGCCGGCTCTTACCTGAAGCGGACTATCATCCTTGCGGGCGATGATTGCGCCGGCCAGCGCCAATACAATCTCATCCACATTATTTGCATGGTGCTGCGCCGCCCCCAGAACACCGCGAATATATTCGCGCAGCTTTTCGATATCGCTCACTTCGATCGCCATACCATCCCCTTGAAGACACCAAATACGGCTATTGTAACCCATGCTCGCTGTAGTAGAAATAGGTTTTCTTATCTAGTGAACGCGGCGCGGCGTCGGACGCCATCTGATGTTTTGCAGCGCAACTTGATCCTGTGGCCAAGCGCCGTCCATCATCTAGCGATTACTCGCGCTGAACGTATGCAATAAGTAGCACATGCGAATCGTCTCTCCAAAATCGCCGATAGAAGCTGACGACTTTGCGCGCAGGTTTTCGATGCGTGCTGGTAACGTCATGTGGCTGCTTGGGGCGGGTGGCTCGGCGGCAGCGGGCATCCCGACGGCATCGGACATGATCTTAGAGTTCAAGCAGCAACTCTATATTAGCCAACGCCGAGTTTCGCCCCGTTCGGTTAGCGATCTGTCCAACCCTGCCGTCCGTTCTCTGCTGCAGTCATACATCGACGCTTCGGAGTCCTTCCCTGCGCGAGGAACACCAGAAGAGTATGCAGCCCTATTCGAAGCTGCATGGCCAAATGAGGGAGATCGCCGAGCTTATATCGATGGGAAGCTTGCTGGGGCGAAGCCCTCTTACGGTCATTTTGCACTGGCGACGCTTATGCGCGCGGGTCATACAAAGATTGTTTGGACGACCAACTTTGACGCGCTGGTCGCCGATGCCTGCGCAAAAGTTTACGACGGAACTGGTGCGCTGACGACAGTCGCGCTCGACGCGCCAGAGTTAGCGACCGAAACTATCGGTGCGCAACGTTGGCCGATCGAAATCAAGCTGCATGGTGATTTTCGGTCGCGGCGCCTGAAAAATACGGGAGATGAACTTCGTCAACAGGATGCTCGATTGCGGCGGATTTTCGTTGATTCATGTCGCACGGCCGGTTTGGTTGTAGCCGGATATAGTGGTCGCGACAACTCGATAATGGATGCATTAGCGGAGGTGTTAGAACATCCTAACTCTTTTCCCGGAGGGTTGTTCTGGCTGCATCGGGGAGAGCATCCGCCGCTGCCGCGCGTGACAACCCTGCTCAGCATGGCTGCCGAAAAGGGGATAGATGGCGGCTTGGTTCGGATCGAGAATTTCGACGAAATCCTCCGCGATCTTGTCCGCCTAATAAGCGGATTGAATACCGAGGTATTGGATGCTTTTGCATCATCGCGGCAACGATGGACGGCACCCGCACGCCCGGGCGGCCACAAGGGTTTTCCGGTCGTCCAATTCAACGGCTTGCCTGTTGACCTTTTGCCGACCGTTTGTCGGCGCGTTGTGTGCAAAATTGGTGGTTACGCTGAAGTTATGTCGGCTGTCCGGGCCGCCGGCGTCGATGTTCTAGTTGGCCGAACGCGTGCTGGCGTGCTGGCGTTTGGCTCGGACGCCGACGTTCGCACGGCGTTCAATCCTTTTGAAATTTCTGAATTTGACCTGCACACAATAGAAACCCACCGCCTTCGTTACAATTCAGGTGAACGCGGCCTGTTGCGTGAAGCCATGTCGAGTGCGCTGGTGCGCGATGGCCATCTTCATCTGACCCGACGGCGCAACGTAGACCTCCTGATACCGGCGCAACCGGACGATGACTTTTGGGGACCATTACAGAAAATTGCTGGATCACTTTTCGGAACCTTAAAGGGTCACCCAGAAATTAGCTGGTGGGAAGGCGTTGGGATACGCCTCGAATGGGCCGACGATCGCCTTTGGTTGGTGTTCGAGCCAAGAACGATTTTTGAGGGTGTCACAGAGGACAATCGGTCGGCTTCGACGGACTTCGGTCGCGAACGAACCGTAAAGAGGTACAATCGCCAACTGAACGAATTGATCGCGTTTTGGGCCGCGACGCTCGCCAAGGACGGTATCGATCAGCGGGCTCTCGACGTTAGCAGCGGGGTCGATGCCGTATTTCGCTTGTCGGTCGACACCGCATATTCCAAAAGGGTGAGAGCGTGACGAGCGAGATCGGACCACACATCTGGCTTCCCGAGCCGAAATTGTCGTTTCATCCTGATCGCGATGGGGATTGTGACATCCATCCGCTGCGGGGGCTTCTTCGTTTCGGTCCGCACTCGGCCGGACTGGTGCCCGGGCCGATACGGGTCGCTACAATCGCGCCGGCCGGTGAAGGCGAAAAGCTTTATGCATTCATGCGAGAACTCAACTCGACATATGAGCCCACGGAGCGAAAAGACTACCTTCCAAAGTGGCCCGGCTTCAATGCGGTGTTCGGCGTGCATATGCGGGGTGCTGCAAGCGGTTGCCACGTCGAACTCGACGCACAACTTGATCGCAATTTCGAAACATCACCGGCTCCCCACATTGTATTGGCCGAGGGGCTTCTACGTGCCATCCAAACGCTGGAAAGCCGTCGTTCCGAATTTGACGTTCTTTTCCTTTATATCCCTTCTCGTTGGGCCAGAGGTTATGCCGGCGGCGCATCTGACGATTTTGATCTCCACGACCATTTAAAAGCGGCCACCGCTGCGCGACGGCTACCCATCCAGTTGGTGAGAGAGGACAAGGCGTTAGCGTATCAGCATCGTGCTAGCGTCATGTGGCGGGTCGGCCTAGCGCTCTATGCTAAGGCCGGCGGGGTGCCGTGGAAGCTTGCTGAGGTTGATCTCGAAACGGCCTACATCGGAATCTCTTATGCCGTGCGACCTCTCGACTCGGACCGTCCCCGGTTTGTGACCTGCTGCAGCCAAGTATTCGACGCTGAGGGTGCAGGATTGGAATTCGTGGCTTATGATGCTCACGATGTCGAGGTGCAGCGGGACAACCCATTCCTTTCCCGTACCGAAATGTTTCGTGTGATGACACGCTCGCTGGACCTTTATCGCCGTCGTCACGCGGGACGCTCGCCGCGGCGTGTGATCGTTCACAAGTCGACAGAGTTCAAAATCGACGAAATCGACGGATGCATGGAGGCGCTTCATTTATGCGAAGCGGTTGATCTCGTTCAGGTCGTCGAAAGTGTAAGCTGGCGGGGCGCGCAGATCGTGCCCGAGCGTGGCGGTAAAAAGGGAACGCCAGCTGCCTTTCCAGTCGCGCGTGGAACGCTACTATCGCTCGGACCGCGTGACGCGCTGCTCTGGATGCATGGAAACGTGCAGGGCGTAAACGACCGTGGATCCTATTTTCAAGGCGCTCGCAGCACTCCCCGTCCGATTCGGTTGGTTCGGCACGCGGGCCATGGCCCTTGGGACGTGACGGCCCAATCCGCGTTGGCGCTATCCAAAATGAACTGGAATAACGACGCCCTCTACGATCCCCTTCCGGTTACTATGGGTTATGCTCAGGTCCTGGCGAGGGTTGTAAAACGCATGTCCGGCTTGGGAAGCACACCCTATCAGTTTCGTTTCTTCATGTAACAAGCTTGGCCCGGTACTTTGCAGTATCTAGGTTTTCATATTCTCTCTAAACCCGCCCAAGTGCGTTTATGCGGGCTATTGGGGGCGGGGGCACTGCACTCGCGCCGACAGCCAGCCTCAGGTAGCTCACGCAACTGCCTGACGGGCAAATCAGATCGCCTTCCGATTATCCGTTGTCCAGCATCCCACTCTAAAAAATTCCGTTTCGCGCTTACCCCAAATCAAATCCATATTCGCGCCGTCCCGTCCCACAGAGGGGCGTTTCGCGATCGTCACGGACGTTGGAACGGGATGCGGTGGACGCTTTGTGCTGTAAGACGAACGGCGCGAAAGCGGACGGCGAAGTCGTATGGTCCTGACGCCCCGACGCTGGCGTCAAGTTTGCGAATCTAATTCGCAGGCGACGGTGACAAAAAAGCCCGGTCACCGGGGAGAGTGCGAAGGAAACCGTTAAAACCATTGCGCGGGGAATGCCGGATGTTTCCGGTGTGACCGTGGTGACTAACGCGCGTGCTTCCTACACACCACGCGCGGCTGCGGGTGCACCAGGCGCCCGGCATTCCCTGCGCCCTCTGATTGGAGGGCGGAACGAGCAGGCCAAGCCTTGCGTGAAACTCACGGCGAGATCGCGGAGCTGTGTCCCTGCATCGTGCCCGCGACAGAAGCGAAGCGTTTGTGCAAGGGAGCGAAGACGACAAAGCATCCTCTCTCGTGTGATCGAGCTGGAAAATTAGCCAACCGCCATTCCGGAGCGGATTTCGGCGCGCAGTTCGTCGATCAGGCGCAGGCCCTTCTTGGTCTCGATGTGCCAGAAGGTCCAGCCGTTGCAGGCGCCGGAGCCCTGCGCCACCGCGCCCATGCGGTGAATCGAACCAACCTTGTCGCCGAGCATGATGGCGCCGTCGGCGCGCACGAGGGCGCCGTGGCGTTTTTTGGAGTCCACCAGTCTGGTGCCGGGCGAAATCATGCCGCGCTCGATCAATTCGGAGAACGCGACCCGCGGTGCGTCGCGCGCGGTCATGAAGGGGGCGAGGGTGGCTTCCGGCAACGGCTCGATGGCGGCGATGCGGGCTTCGGCCGCGGCCGCATAAGTACGGTCGCGTTCGAAGCCGATGTAGCGGCGGCCGAGACGTTTTGCCACGGCGCCCGTGGTGCCGGTGCCGTTGAACGGATCGATCACGAGATCGCCGGGCTTCGACGACGACAGCAACACCCGCGCCAGCAAGCCTTCGGGTTTTTGCGTCGGGTGAACTTTCTTGCCGTCGGTGCCCTTGAGCCGCTCATCGCCGGTGCACAACGGGATCAGCCAGTCGGAACGCGCCTGCACGTCCTCGTTGGCGGCTTTGAGCGCTTCGTAATTGAAGGTGTAGCCCTTGGCCTTTTCGTCGCGCGCGGCCCAGATCATGGTTTCATGGGCGTTGGTGAAGCGGCGGCCGCGAAAATTCGGCATCGGATTGGTTTTGCGCCACACAATGTCATTGAGGACCCAGAAGCCGAGGTCCTGCATGATCGCGCCGACGCGGAAAATATTGTGATAGGAGCCGATCACCCACAATGTCGCCGACGGCTTCATGATCCGGCGGCAGGCCAGCAGCCAGGCGCGCGTGAAATCGTCATAGGCGGCGAACGACGAAAACTTGTCCCAGTCGTCATTGACGGCATCGACGTGGGATTCGTCGGGACGCTTGAGATCGCCCTTGAGCTGCAGGTTGTACGGTGGATCCGCAAACACCAGATCTACCGAACCGGACGGTAGTTTCGACATCTCGGCGACGCAATCGCCTACGATGATACGGGTACTCGGATCGGACTCAAGTTTAGTGCGGGGCGCCCTTGCAGACGCCCCGCGACGCGACACAACCATGACTCAACTACTCTGACTCAGGCGACGCTGTCGGCGACGCGGGACTAAACAACCGACTGGCGATACATTGCCGTGGCAAAGTAAAAATCGGCTTAACCGGGCAATTCTTTCGCGCTAGGCAATTTTTTCCGGGCGGGTTATTGATTAACGAAATGGAATTCCCGCCGCGCCCGATCGGCGAGGCTGCTGCGGCAGGCTGTAATCAAGCTGGAGTGAGGAAAGAGGATCATGCGTTACGATGACTTTCGCCGCAGCGACGACATCGACGACCGTCGTGACGACAGTGGCGGCGGAATGGGCGGCGGCGGTGGCTTCGGTCTTCCGATGGGCGGCGGCGGACTCGGCATCGGTACCATCATCGTGCTCGGCCTCGTCGGCTACGCCTTCGGCATCGATCCGCGTATCCTGATCGGCGGCGCGCAAATCCTCACCGGTGGCGGCCAGGCGCCGACCTATCAAACCGATCGCCGGTCCTCATCGGCCAGGACCGGCGCACCGAAGGACGAAATGGGCAGCATGATCGCCGGCATCCTCGGCGAGATCGACGATCGCTGGAGTGAAATTTTCCAGGCCAGCGGACAATCCTATTCGGGGCCACGCATCGTGCTGTTTCGCAACGCCACCAATGGCGGCCGCTGCGGCATGGCGCAGGCGGCGATGGGACCGTTCTATTGTCCTCCGGACAAGCAGATATTTCTCGACACCGGATTTTTCCGCGAGGTCGAGACCCGGTTTCACGGTTGCTCGGGCAATGCCTGCAAATTCACCGCGGCCTATATCATCGCACATGAAGCAGGGCATCACATTCAAAACCTGCTCGGGATTCTTCCGCGGGTGACGCGCCTGCAGCAGCAGGCCGGCAGCAAGGCCGAAGCCAATGCGTTGCAGGTAAAGGTCGAGTTGCAGGCGGATTGTTTGTCCGGTGTCTGGGTCAACCGCGAGGAAAAGAAACGCCCCGGCTTCCTTGAGGCGGGCGATATCGACGCCGCGTTGACGACGGCGTCCGCGATCGGCGACGATACGTTGCAGCGGCAAGCCACCGGACGGGTGGTGCCGGATTCATTTACCCACGGCTCCGCCGCGCAACGCAAGCATTGGTTCATGACCGGCTATCAGCAGGGCACGGTGCAGGCCTGCAACACTTTCGGCGCGGGTGCATTGTAAGGCATCGGCGTCGTTCAGCGGGCGCAACGCGACCCCGGCATCTTGCTGCCGAGGTCAGGAGATGGCGGATTAGCCTTGTTTGCGGCCGATCCGGAACGACGGGTGAGAGTTCGCAAAATGTCTGCAATCGACCAGTCGAGACAATTCGTTCCGCTCAACATCGCGGTGCTGACGATTTCCGACACGCGCTCGCTGGCGGATGACAAATCCGGCACCACGCTGGCGGAGCGGCTGATTGCGGCGGGCCATGCGCTGGCGGCGCGCGAGATCATCGTCGACGATGTCGACGCGATCCGCATCATCATCAAGAGATGGGTCGCTGATCCCGATATCGACGTCATTGTTACCACCGGCGGCACCGGCTTCACCGGTCGCGACGTGACGCCGGAGGCGATCGAACCGCTGTTCGAAAAAAGGATGGACGGCTTCTCCATCGCGTTTCACATGCTGAGCTACGCCAAGATCGGCACCTCGACGGTCCAGAGCCGCGCCACCGCCGGCGTCGCGGGCGCCACCTTCATCTTCTGCCTGCCGGGATCGCCGGGAGCCTGCCGTGACGGCTGGGACGGCATTCTCGCCGCCCAGCTCGATTACCGCACGCAGCCCTGCAACTTCGTCGAGATCATGCCGCGGCTCGACGAACACCTGCGCCGCCCGAAGGCGCAGGGTGCGTCGGCTTGATCCGTTTTTCATTCGAGCAAAGATTAAAGCTCACGTTCCCAGGTCTCGTTCCCAGGTCTCGCCGACCAGGCTTTGGCCGAAACTGCGATGCGGCTCGGAGGCCACCAGCACGAATCCGGCATCCTGATAAATTTTTCGCGCGGCGACCAGGATGCTTTGGGTCCAGAGCGTGATCTTGCGATAGCCGCAGGCCTTGGCGAAGGAGATACATTCGGCGACCAGCCGCTGGCCCAATCCCTGTCCGCGCCCGGCCGGGTCGACCAGCAGCAACCGCAATTTGGCGACATCGTCGGTGTGCCGGACCAGGAATACCGAGCCGACTTGAGTGCCATCGATCTCGGCGATCCAGCAGCGTTCCCGCGAGGCGTCGAATGAGCTGAGGAACTTCGCGGTGATCTCGGCGACCAGGCCCTCGAAAGAGGCGTCGAAGCCATATTCACTGGCGTAGAGCGAGCCATGGCTCTGCACCACCCATCCCATGTCGCCCGGACGCGGTTCGCGCAGCACCGCCGGAGGTCGCGAAACCGCAGGCTCGCCGAGCAGCCGTTCGATTGCAGTCATCGCCTCGACCAGGCGGCTGCCATCGCCGGGAGCCAAGGCGGCAAGCATGGTGGCAATCTCGTCGTGGGAACTGCGATTGATCTTCGCGAAGGCCTGACGTCCCTTGGCCGTCAGGCTGAGCTGGTATTGCCGCCGGTCCGACGGCGCCGGCTTGCGGGTGATCAGCCCACTGTCGTCGAAATTCTGGACAATCCGGCTGAGATAGCCGGGATCAAGACCGAGCTCGATTCCGATTTCTTTCGCCGAAAGGTTTTCACGGGTGGCAAGTTCGTACAACACCCGCGCCTCGCTCAGCGAGAACGGGCTCCTGAGCAAGTGTTGATCAAGAAAGCCAAGCTTGCGGGTGTAGAAGCGGTTGAAGGCGCGTACCGCCGATATCTGGCCGTCTGGATTGGTGTCTGGGTTCATAGCACACCTCGATACTTGCTACTGTCAAATAATTATTTGACTTTGGCAAGTATTTCCGCGTGCCTACGCTACGATGATCCGGCTGCGCAGCAGTGTCCGCGACGAGCGGCCAAGCTGCCGCAGCAGCCGGGCTTCGGAGCGGCGCGCATCCGGCAAATAGCCGCCAAGCCGGTCGTAATGGTCTCGTGCGATCAGCAGCCCCTGGTCCGCCGACGGCCCTGCAATCATCCTGGCTACGAATTTGAATCCGTCGCTCAGCCGCGGTTCGGCATAGGGCGAGCGAGCGTAACGGAAAATGCCGGCGCGCGGACGGTCGCTGTCGGAGATGCGCTGGATGAATTGCGAGGTCTCATCTATCCAGCCCGAATCCAGCACGGCACCGGCATGCAGAAACATCAGCCAGGGGGAGCGGGCCTGCCGGGCGCCGGCCGCCAGCGCCGCGGCGTGCGATCCCTCGAACGGCAAAAAGCGGCAGCCCGCAACATCTGCGACGCGTTCGATGACACCGTTGCCGGCCCGATCGACCAGCAGCACCTCGCGGATCAGGCCGGCCGCGGCGCCCGGCACCAGCGCCGCAAGAGTCGCGACGGTCGGCTGCTCGGCGCCCTCGGTCGGAATGATCACGCTGAGCATGGATGGTTCTTCGACGCCTTACACAAGAAGAAAGCAACCGCACTGTTATCACCTTGTCACACTCAAATCAGCCTGCCGGTTGCAGCTTTTTGCGGCAGGCGCGCGACAGGGAATCCACCAGCCGAGAAATGTCCGGCTGTGGATGAGTGCATGATGTTCTTGATTTGTTCTTATCGTGTGCTATGTACTGATCATGAGCCGAGCATCCTCACATGCCCTCAAGCACCCGCCGGTCACGGCGCCCTCCGAACCGGCGGGTGCGCCTTCCCCTTTTCCCGAATTGGCGGTCGCCATCGAGCGCGATCGGCGACGTGGTCGCGGCGCGCAATCCAACGACAGTGGCCGCTTCGAGGCCGAAGCCCGTGTCGCATTCGATGATGGCTGGCAGAGTCTGGACGACTTGCCGCCGTTCAAGACAACGGTCGCGCTGGACACCGCGCGCAAGGTCATTTCCCGCAACGACTCGCCCGACATCGGGTTTGACCGTTCGATCAATCCTTACCGGGGCTGCGAGCATGGCTGCGTCTACTGCTTTGCGCGCCCGACGCATGCCTATCTCGGGCTGTCACCGGGGCTCGACTTCGAATCCAAACTGTTCGCCAAGCCGGACGCACCTCAGTTGCTGGAAAAAGAACTGGCGGCGCAGGATTATGAACCGCGCATGATCGCGATCGGCACCAATACCGATCCCTATCAGCCGATCGAGCGCGAGCGGAAGATCATGCGCGGCATTCTCGAAGTGCTGGAGCAGGCCTCGCACCCGGTCGGCATCGTCACCAAGTCGGCATTGGTGACCCGCGACATCGATATTCTCGCGCGGATGGCGAAGCGTAATCTTGCTAAAGTGGCGCTGTCCGTGACGACACTCGATCCGAAGCTAGCGCGCACGATGGAACCGCGCGCCTCGACACCGGCGAAGCGGCTCGAGGCATTACGGCAATTGTCCGAAGCGGGAATTCCGACCACGCTGATGGTCGCGCCGGTGATCCCGGCACTGAACGATTCCGAGATCGAGCGCATTCTGGATGCCGGAGCGCATGCGGGCGTCAAGGAAGCGAGCTATGTGCTGCTGCGGCTGCCGCTGGAAGTCCGCGATATCTTCCGCGAATGGCTGATGGCGAACTATCCCGACCGCTACCGCCATGTCTTTACGCTGATCCGCGACATGCGCGGTGGCCGCGACTACGATTCGCAGTGGGGAACGCGGATGAAGGGGACCGGACCGATGGCCTGGATGATTGGACGCCGGTTCGAGATTGCCTGCGAAAAGCTCGGGCTCAACAAACGGCGCTCGAAACTGACCACCGATCATTTCGCGCGGCCCAAGCGCAGCGGCCAGCAGCTCAGTTTGTTCTAGGGACAAGAATAGCGATGAATGAAAAGCCACCTGAGCCGGTCGCGCGACTGACCATGGTCACGCTTGGCGTCAGCAACATGCGCGCCAGTATTGCGTTTTACGAAGCGCTCGGCTTTGCACGGAAGTTTAAAGCAACCGGCGAGACCGTCGCATTCTTCGACACGGGTGGCATCGCCCTTGGACTGTTTCCGTGGGATGAATTGGCTGGCGACGTCACACTGCCCGATCATCCGCGACCGCGAACGTTTCGTGGGATGACGCTGGCCTGGAACTGCCGTACGCGACAGGAGGTCGATTGGGTATTGGATTTTGCCGTCTCAAAGGGCGCATCACTCCTGAAACCGGCGCGACAGACGGATTATGGCGGTTATTCCGGCTATTTCGCCGATCCCGATAACCATCCCTGGGAAGTCGTGGTCGCGCCCGGCATCGAGGTCGGTGAGGATCGGCGCGTTCATTTGCCGGACTGAGGCTGTGTAAAGGCAGTGTATGTAAAGGTGTGAACGTATCGAATTCGATGCGTGGCGCGCGTGGAACCGTGAACTGGCACGTGAACAACGGGCATAGTTCATTTTTTTCATTGTGCGGTGGCGGATGCTTGCGCACCATCGCCGCATGATTCGCGAAAAACCCGCCAAAGATCCAGCGACGCTGCCGAAAGGCGTCATCGCGGTCGCGCCGCCGAGCTTTCGCCGCGAGCGCGCGCTGATCAAGCGCGGCGTCTGGCCGGTGGCCGGCTGCGACGAAGCCGGGCGCGGTCCGCTGGCCGGCCCGGTGGTCGCCGCGGCCGTAGTGCTCGATCCCAAGCGGATCCCCAAAGGCATCGACGATTCCAAGCGGCTGACCCCGGAACGCCGCGAGGAACTGTTCGAGGAAATTTGCGCCACCGCCTCGTTTGCGGTCGCCTTCGCTTCGCCGGCCCGGATAGATCGCGACAATATCCTGCGCGCGTCGCTATGGGCACTCCAGCGCGCGGTGCACGCGCTGCCCGAAATGCCGAAACACGTGTTCGTCGATGGCCGCGACCGGCTCGATACGTCTTGCGATTGCGACGCCGTGATCGGCGGCGACGGGCTGGTGCTCTCGATCGCGGCGGCCTCGATCATCGCCAAGGTCTCGCGCGACCGCCTGATGTGCAAGCTGGCCCAGGATTGCCCCGGCTACGGTTTTGAGTCCCACAAGGGCTATAGCGTGCCCGAACATCTCGATGCGCTGAACCGACTCGGCCCCACCGTGCATCACCGCCGCTTTTTCGCGCCGGTCGTGGCGGCACGGGAAAAACATCAGGGGGCAACGGTCGAAACCGCCGTCAGCGCGACGGAAACACAGGTCGAATTCGGAATTCCGGTTGAAGTCTGAGGGAGTTGCCTCAGCGCCTCACGCGCTTTATCACACGTTCGAAATCGAATAGGCCGGCTGCAGGGCCGGCCGGGGCAGTTCAGACGTTTCATGCGTTTCACATCCCTGATTGTCGAATTGATCCGCGCCCGGCCGCGGCTGGTGGTCTGGCTTGTGGTGTTGCTCCAGGCGGCGCTGTGGCTGATCCTGCCGATGCTGTTGTACCGAAGCCCGCCCGGCGATCTGGCCACGGTGCTGGCATTTGGCAGGGAATATCAGGTGGGGACCGATCTTGGCCCGCCGCTGGCGTTCTGGCTCGCCGATATCGCATTTCGTGCCGCCGGCAATCACATCTTCGGCATCTATCTGCTGGCGCAGCTTTGTTCTGTCGCGACCTTCTGGGCGCTGTTTCTGCTGGCGCGCGCGGTGGTCGGCGGCCAACAGGCGGTGCTCGCGGTATTGCTGACCATGACGGTGGTGGCGTTCAGTTCGCCCGGCGCCGAGTTCGGCCCCTTGGTGCTGGCGCGCCCGCTATGGGCGATGCTGTTGCTGCATTCCTGGCAACTGATCGGCCAGAACCGGCGTAACGCCTGGTTCGGATGGTCAATTGAAGCCGGACTTTTGCTGCTGACGACACCCGCCGCAATCGGTCTTTTGTTGCTGGTAGCCGGATTTGCGCTCGCCACCGTCCGCGGACGGCGCGTGCTGATGTCGTTCGATCCGCTGTTCGCGTTGCTGGTGATTGTTGTGCTGGCGCTGCCTTATCTTGTCTGGCTGATCCGCGCGGATACGTTGGCGCTGCCGCACTGGCCGGCCGTCGCGGAGCTGAGCGCAAGGGCGCTGCATTGGGCTTGGCTGCTCGGCGGCCTGCTGTTCGCCATGTCCGGCCTCGTGGCGCTGGTGGCGTTCAATTCCGGCTGGTTCGCCCGCAATCCGGAAGATGCGCCGATCATTTTCCGGCCGCCGGTCGATCGGCTGGCGCGCAATTTTGTTTATTTCTTCGCAATCGTGCCCGCGCTCGCGGGAAGCCTGATCTCCGGCCTGTTCGATCTCGACCGTGTCGTCGGCGGCGCCGGCATCGCGCTATTGATGTCGGGACTGGCCGCGATTGTCGCGACCGGAGATCTGATCCAGCTGCGACGTCAGCGCGTCCTGCGTGCGATCTGGGCGGCCGCCATCATCGCCCCCGCGCTCGCCGTCATTGCGGCAACGCTGTTGCTGCCCTGGACTGGAAGGGGCGAGGCGGCGACGGCACTGCCGGCGACCGCGATCGGGCATTTTTTTGACGACAGCTTTCAACGGCGGACCAACCAGCAGCTCCGTGCGGTGAGCGGCGATGCCCAATTGGCGACCTTGATCACGCTGGACCCGGCGCGTCCGCATCTGTTTCTCGCCGCGACGCCGCAACGCACGCCGTGGCTGAATTTGGCGAAATTCAAGGAAACCGGCGGCGTTGTGGTCTGGCGCGCATCGGATACCGCCGGCACGCCGCCGCCCGATATCGCGCAGCGATTTCCCGGCCTGGTCCCCGAGGTGCCGCGGGCGTTCGAATGGCTGGTGAATGGCCGGCTGCCGCGGCTGCGGATCGGCTGGGCCATCGTGCGGCCGAAGACGCCATAAGCTTGCGCTTCAGGATGAGGGAGCCCGCTCAAGCGCCTTCGCAATGGCGCGAAGATCCTGCCACGACATGCGCTTGTAGGATGGCGAGCGCAACAGATACGCCGGGTGGAAGGTCGCGATCGCACGTATCACGCGCGTGCCGGTGTCGTAGTCGAACCAGCGCCCGCGGGTTTTCATGATGCCTTCGCGGGTCGACAGCAAGGTCTGGGTCGAGGGATTGCCGAGCGTCACCAGCACGTCTGGATTCACCAGCTCGATTTGCCGCTGGATGAACGGCAGGCAGATCTGGGTCTCCTGCGGCGTCGGTGTGCGGTTGCCCGGCGGCCTCCAGGGAATGACATTGGCGATGTAGGCGCTGGAGCGGTCGAGCCCGATCGACGCCATCATTCGGTCCAGCAACTTGCCCGAACGCCCGACGAATGGCAGCCCCTCGATGTCTTCCTCACGTCCGGGGGCTTCGCCGACGAACATGATGCGCGCCTGCGGATTGCCGTCGGCGAATACCAGCCGCGTGGCGGTGAATTTCAGCGGGCAACCGTCAAATTTTTCCAGTAGCGCGCGCAAGGCTTCTAGCGAAGGCGCTGTTCGGGCCGCTTCCCGCGCCGACAGGATCGCGGCCTCCGGCGCCACGGTTGCTTCGCCGCGTGGTGCCGGATTGGCCGCCGCAGAATCGCCGTGGGAACCGTCCTGAGGGGGGTGGGCGAAGCCGCTTCGCTGGCGGCAGGCATGACGTCAGGATCGGCGAGCCGGTTGATCGGTTCTTCCGTCAACGCGCAGTCGACCCCGGCCTCCAGGTAAAAGGCCAGCAATTGCTGTACGGTGGGGGCGGGATCAGGCGTCATGGCGGGATGTCAGAGGCATTGGGCCAATCTTAAGATGGATCGTACCGCAACGAAACGCCCAACTGCGCATTTCCATGGTTGTTCTTGATGCAAAAATCGGAAACAAACGATCCTGGAATCATTCTCCACCGGGCTGAGACCAGATCATGAGCACCGAAGAATTGCCGCCACGCGAGTCCATGGAGTTCGACGTCGTGATCGTCGGCGCCGGGCCTTCCGGCCTCGCTGCCGCAATCCGGCTGAAGCAGCTCAATGCCGATCTGTCGATCGTCGTGGTCGAGAAGGGCTCCGAGGTCGGTGCGCATATTCTGTCCGGTGCGGTGATCGACCCGGTGTCGCTCGACAAACTGATTCCGGATTGGCGTGAGGACGCCGAATGTCCCCTGAAGACGCCGGTCAAGGTCGACAAGTTCTACTGGATGACCGCCGGCTCGGCGATTTCGCTGCCGAATTTCATGATGCCGCCGCTGATGAATAATCATCATTGCTATATCGGCTCGCTTGGCAGTGTCTGCCGCTGGCTGGCGCCGAAGGCCGAGGCGCTGGGTGTCGAGATCTATCCGGGCTTCGCCGCGACCGAAGTGCTGTACGATGAGAAGGGCGCGGTGCGTGGCATCGCGACCGGCGACATGGGTGTCGCCAAGGACGGGTCGCACAAGGCCTCGTTCACGCGCGGCATGGAACTGCTGGGCAAATACACCCTGTTCGCCGAAGGCGCGCGCGGCAGCCTGACCAAGCAATTGATCGCGAAGTTTTCCCTCGAC
Organism: uncultured Alphaproteobacteria bacterium; assembly: GCA_963811915.1. Lineage (GTDB taxonomy): Bacteria > Pseudomonadota > Alphaproteobacteria > Rhizobiales > Xanthobacteraceae > Bradyrhizobium. The sequence continues at coordinate 219,052 of CAWETC010000021.1, read as the reverse complement.
GCCAACAGCGAGCCGCCGAAATTCGGCATCGGCCTCAAGGAGGTCTGGCAGATCGATCCGGCCAAGCACCAAAAGGGCCTGATCCAGCATTCGTTCGGCTGGCCGTTGAACAATTCAACCGGCGGCGGCTCCTTCCTCTATCACTATGACGACAATCTGGTGGCGATCGGGTTCGTCGTGCATCTCAATTACCACGATCCTTATCTGTCGCCGTTCGATGAATTCCAGCGCTTCAAGACCCATCCGGCGATCCGCACGTTGTTTGAAGGCGGCAAGCGGCTCGCCTATGGCGCGCGTGCCATCACCGAGGGTGGGTATCAGTCGGTGCCGCGCCTGAGCTTCGCCGGCGGCGCGCTGATCGGCTGCTCGGCAGGGTTTGTGAACGTGCCGCGCATCAAGGGCGTGCATAACGCGATGGGCAGCGGCATGCTGGCGGCCGAACACGTGATCGCGGCGCTGAACGCCGGCCGCGCCAATGATGAACTCGCCGATTACGAGAACGCGTGGCGCGATTCGCCCGTTGGCAAGGACCTGTACCGGGTCCGCAACGTCAAACCGCTGTGGTCGAAATTCGGCACCATGCTCGGCGTGGCGCTCGGCGGTATCGATATGTGGTGCAACACGCTCGGGTTTTCGCTGTTCGGAACGCAGTCGCATGCCAAGCCCGACCGCAAGACACTCGATCCGGCCAAGGCGCACACATCGATCGCGCCGCCGAAGCCCGACGGCAAGCTCACCTTCGACAAGCTCTCGTCGGTGTTCCTCTCCAATACCAATCACGAAGAGGACCAGCCGGTTCACCTGAGGGTCGCCGACATGAACCTGCAGAAGACTTCCGAGCACGATGTCTATGCCGGTCCGTCCAACCGCTACTGCCCCGCCGGCGTCTATGAATGGGTCGAGGAGACGACCGGGCCGCGTTACCAGATCAACGCCCAGAATTGCGTCCATTGCAAAACCTGCGACGTCAAGGACCCGAATGGCAACATTACCTGGGTTCCACCGGAGGGTGGCGGTGGGCCCAATTACGAGGCGATGTGACCACGATTGCGTGAGCCTTACCCTCGCCGTTGGCCACGATACCGCCACACTGAAAGCGTTTTGAGGCTAGGCCGGCTGGATTGGAGGCCACCGGGCCTTTCCGCCGATCAATTCGTCACCCCGTATCCTTGCGGTTGATCGCCAAACGCGGCATTGTCGCATGGCTTGATGCCACCGATCGGGTTCGCATTCGAGATTGATCTTAGAGATCCTGCCGTAAATCCTGGAGCTAGGGCGAACCGTGATGTTTTCCATTCGTTTCAATCGCTGGACGATTGCCGCTTTTGCCTTCACCGCGCTGGCGCTGCCTGGGTCGGTTTCGGCGCAAACTCCCGAGCATCCGGCCGACAACTCCGCGCAATTCCCTTCCAGTCACGATCTGAAATCGCTGACGATGTCCGGCAGCTATCTGGCCGCCCGGCATGCCAGCGTGGAGCGCGACGCCGCCTCGGCGGCGACGTTCTATCGCTCGGCGCTTCGCACCGATCCGAAGAACAATGAATTGCTCGATCGTGCGTTCATCTCCTCGCTCGCGGACGGCGACATCGAAGAAGCGGTCAAGCTCGCCGACCGGATTCTGGTGGTCGACAAAACCAATCGCGTCGCCCGGCTAGTCATCGGCGTGCGCGATCTGAAGCAGAAGAAATACGCCTCCGCGCAGACCAACATCAACCAGTCGATACGCGGTCCGATCACGGATCTGGTCGCGACGCTGCTGTCGGGCTGGGCCAGTTATGGTGCCGGCGACGCCAAGGCGGCCGTCGCCAACATCGACAAGCTGACCGGTCCGGAATGGTATCCGCTGTTCAAGGACCTGCACACCGGCCTGATCCTTGAACTCGCGGGTAAGGAAAAGGACGCTGGTGTGCGCCTCGAGCGGGCCTACAAGCTCGACGACTCCATGCTTCGCGTCGCCGACGACTATGCGCGCTGGCTGTCGCGCAACAAGGACGATGCGTCAGCGCTGGCGATCTATGAGGCGTTCGACAAGAAGCTGCCGCGACATCCGCTGGTGCTGGAAGGCCTGCGCGAGACCAAGGCCGGCAAGAAACTGCCGCCGCTGGTGGATTTGCCGCAGACCGGCGCTGCCGAAGCGCTTTACGGTATCGGCGCGACATTGACGCGCCGCGGCGGCGAGGATCTCGCGCTAGTGTATTTGCAGCTCGCGCTGTATCTCGCGCCCAATCATCCGCTGGCGCTGCTGTCGCTGGCCGATCTCTACGAATTGGTCAAGAAGCCGGCGATGGCGATCAAGATCTATGAGCGCATGCCGGCGAATTCGCCGCTGAAGCGCAACGCGCAGATTCAGCTCGCGACCAACCTCGACGCCGCCGACCGCAGTGACGAGGCGATCAAGATATTGAAGGCCGTCACGGCGGAAGATCCCAAGGATCTCGAAGCAATCATGGCGCTCGGCAATGTCGAGCGTGGCCGCAAGAAATTTGCCGATTGCGCCCAGACCTACTCGCAGGGCATCGATGCCCTGCCGACGACCACCGACAAGGCCAACGCAGTTTATTATTATTACCGCGGCATCTGCGAGGAACGCTCCAAGCAGTGGAACAAGGCCGAGGCCGATATGCGCAAGGCGCTCGAGTTGCAGCCCGAGCAGCCCCACGTGCTGAACTATCTCGGCTATTCGTGGATCGATCAGGGCATCAATCTCGACGAAGGCATGAAGATGATCAAGCGCGCCGTCGATCAGCGCCCCGACGACGGCTATATCGTGGACTTGCTGGGCTGGGCCTATTACCGCATCGGCAATTACGAGGATGCGGTGAAAAATCTTGAGCGCGCGATCGATCTCAAGCCCGAGGACCCGACCATCAACGACCATCTCGGCGACGCCTATTGGCGCGTTGGCCGCACGCTGGAAGCGAAATTCCAGTGGGCCCATGCCCGCGATCTGAAGCCCGAACCGGAGGATCTGCCGAAGATCGAAGCCAAGATCGAACACGGGCTGCCCGACGACACCTCCTCGGCGGCTTCCGCCGACAAGAAAAAAGAAGACGGCAAGGGCGGCTGATCGAAGGGTTGGTTCGCCGATGCCGGCGCTAATTGAGGAGGCGCGTGCCAAGGTCAACCTGACCCTTCGGGTTATTGGCCGGCGCGTTGACGGCTATCACGATATCGAAAGCCTGGTTGCGTTCGCCGATTGCGCGGATCGCCTCAGCCTGACGCCCGGGTCCAGCCTTGATCTTGAGACCATCGGACCGCTCGCCGCCGCTTGTGGCGAGACCGCCGACAATCTGGTGCTCAAGGCGGCGCGATTGCTGGGCGAGCGCGTGCCTGACCTGAAGGTCGGCAGTTTCACCCTGGATAAAGTGCTGCCGGTCGCTGCCGGGATCGGTGGCGGTTCCGCCGATGCCGCAGCCGCGCTGCGCTTGCTGGCACGGCTCAATGAGCTGGCTTTCGATGATGAACGGCTGTTGGAGGTCGCGTTGCTGACCGGCGCCGACGTCCCGGTTTGCCTGGCCTCGCGCCCCTGCGACATGACCGGCGTTGGTGAAACACTGTTGCCGCTGAGCTTGCCGAAAATGCCATGCGTGCTGGTCAATCCGCGCCTTCCCGTTGCGACCAAGGATGTGTTTGGCGCGCTCGGGCTGCGCAACGGTGAGCTATTGGTCGGCGCCAGCGACATCATCCAGGCCACCGCCTGGCCGGATGACGGTGCCTCGGTCGAAGATTGGGTGGAAGTCCTCGCGGAGAACTCCAATGATCTCGAAGCCCCGGCCACGCGCATTCAGCCCGTCATCGGCAAAGTGATCTCGGCGCTCAACGCCACCAATGGGGCTTGGCTGGCACGGATGTCAGGATCGGGCGCGACCTGTTTCGCGATTTATGAAAACACCGCGGAAGCGCAGCGCGCGGCGCAGAAGGTTCAGCTCGATCATCCGCAGTGGTGGGTGCATGCGGGGGTGCTGAGCTAGAAAGGTCCTCATGGTGAGGAGGCGCGCTTGCGCCGTCTCGAACCATGAAATCCGGTTGTTACTTCATCCTCCGAGACGCTGCCAAGTGGCCTCCACCGATAACGGCGAAGCCGTTACGCCGGGATGAGGAAGGTCAATGCGACCTCGCCAGGCAAAACGCAACCACCTGCTCCAGCGCGGTCTTCATGGGCGATGCCGGAAATAGCGCCAGCGCGTCGACCGCCATCGCACCGTAGTGCTGGGCGCGGTTGATGGTGTCCTCGAGCGCACGGTGCTTGGTCATCAGCCCGATGGCGTGATCGAGATCGCCGTCGCCGATCTCGCCGCGCTCCAGCGCATTGACCCAGAACGCGCGCTCGCTGTCATTGCCGCGGCGGAACGCCAGCACCACCGGCAGCGTGATCTTGCCCTCGCGGAAATCGTCGCCGATGTTCTTGCCGAGTTTGGCGGCCTTGCCGCCATAGTCCAGCACATCGTCCACCAACTGAAAGGCGATGCCGAGATTCATGCCGACCGAGCGGCATGCCGTCTGCTCGGCCTTCGGACGATTGGCGATCACGGGGCCGACTTCACAGGCCGCCGCAAACAATTCAGCCGTCTTGCCGCGGATCACAGCGAGATATTCGTCTTCGGTGGTGGCAGTGTTCTTTGCCGCCGCCAGTTGCATCACTTCACCTTCGGCGATGGTTGCCGCGGCTGAGGAGAGAATGTCGAGCGCGCGCAGCGAACCGACCTCGACCATCATGCGAAAGGCCTGGCCGAGCAGGAAGTCGCCGACCAGCACGCTTGCCTCATTGCCCCACAGCATGCGCGCGGACAGCTTGCCGCGCCGCAGCTCGCTTTCGTCGACCACGTCGTCATGCAGCAAGGTAGCGGTATGCATGAACTCGACCGAGGCGGCGAGCTTGATATGGCCGTCGCCGGAATAGCCGGTCAGATTGGCCATCGCCAACGTCAGCATCGGGCGCAGCCGCTTGCCGCCCGAGGAAATCAGGTGATTGGCGACCTCGGGGATCATGGTGACTTCCGACCCGGTTCGCGAGAGGATAGTGGCGTTGACGCGCTCCATATCGGCGGCGACAAGCTCGACCAGCTGATCTATCGAAGCGTCCGAGGGGCTTTCGAAGGGTACAATAACCGCCACGCTGGTCTCCACATTTGCCCAATTGGCTCTATCCTCGGATATAACAATAGAAAGTGCGGGCTAGCGCGGCAAGGGCACGAAAGCGATAACACACGTCACGGAGCTGTTGCGTCCGGTCGACAAAGGAGAGCCAAAGGTGCGGGAATTGGTTCGGACCAATGATATGGTGCTGGTTTCAGCCATCGGCGCGCTGCTCGACGGCGCGAATATCCATCACCTTGTGCTGGATCAGAACATGAGCATCATCGAAGGCTCGCTTGGGGTGCTGCCGCGCCGGATTCTGGTCCATGAGGACGACAACCGCGCGGCGCGCCAGATTCTCAGCGATGCCGGCCTGTCTCACGAGCTGCGGGCCGATGAGTGAGCTATCCCGCCAATTCACCGAGGATGCATTCCTCGGTGGCAAATTGCGTCTGCGACAACTGAAATCGGGTCATCGTGCCGGCCACGACGCCATGCTGCTGGCCGCCGCCACGTCAGCACAATCAGGTGACCGTGTGGTTGACCTGGGTGCCGGCGTCGGCGCCGCTGGTCTCGCGCTCGCCAAACGCGTGGCCGGGGTAGAGCTCGTTCTGGTAGAGATCGACGGGACGCTGGCAGAGCTGGCGCGCGGCAACGCGCTCGCCAACGCCATCGCAGCCGACGTGATCGTGCTGGACGTGACATCCGCCGCCGCCGAGTTTGCAGCAGCGGGCCTTATCGCCGATAGCGTCGATGTTGTCCTGATGAATCCGCCGTTCAACGATGCCTCGCGGCACCGCGCCTCGCCGGACAAGGCGCGCGAGATGGCTCATGTCGCGACAGGCGCGACGCTTGAAGGCTGGATTCATGCAGCGCGGCGCATTCTAAAATCCGGTGGCGTGCTCACCCTGATCTGGCGTGCGGACGGCCTCGTCGAGCTGCTGGCGGCGCTGGATCGCGGTTTCGGCAGCCTCGCGATCCTGCCGGTTCATAGTGATGTGGCGTCGCCGGCGATCCGCGTGCTGGTTCGCGCCATCAAGGGCGGAAAGGCGCCGCTGCGAATACATGCCGCGCTGATGCTTAATGAGGCAGCAACGCCCAATTTCCAGGTGCAGGATGTTCTGGCCGGGAAGGTGGTATTGCCGCTGGCACTGCAATGACGGTGGCCAGATCGCTCGAAACCGAGACCGGCTCTTGCGGGCAGACTTATCGCGGAAGCGTTATTTATTTATTGGGGAAGCGTCTTGTTATCGGGGAAGCGTCTTGGAGCGCTGCTCTGGCGCTGAAGTGAAGTGAATCGCCGTCAAAAGTGTGCCGATCAGCAACACCAGCAGATAGATTTTCATGTCTTGCTCCGCTGCCCCATCAGTTTGACTCTACCACGGCAATGCAAAAAGTGTTTCCTCAGTTCAATGACAGTCGCGTGATAAGAAATGGTTAACCTTGAGGTAACGGCATGACGGAAAAGACGGATATCCCTGCGACATCGCCGGGTCTGATCGATCGGTTGATGGAATGGGTTCCGGCGCGTCTGCGGCGTGGAACCGCGGTGGTGCCGGTGGTCCGGCTGTCCGGCGTGATCGGTGCAGTGACGCCACTGCGGCCGGGAATGTCGCTGGGCGGCGTTGCCCGGACTCTCGAGCGCGCCTTTGCCACCAAGAATGCCAAGGCGGTGGCGCTGGTGATCAATTCGCCGGGCGGCTCGCCGGTGCAGTCACGCCAGATCTATTTGCGTATTAGGCAACTCGCCGCGGAAAAGAAACTGCCGGTGCTGGTCTTCGTCGAGGATGTCGCGGCCTCCGGCGGCTACATGATCGCCTGCGCGGGCGATGAGATATTCTGCGATCCCTCGTCGATCCTGGGTTCGATCGGTGTGGTCGGAGGCTCCTTCGGATTTCAGGAATTGATCAAGAAGGTAGGTGTCGAGCGGCGGTTGTATACGGCGGGTGCGCACAAGGCGATGCTCGATCCCTTCCTGCCGGAAAATCCCGATGACGTCGCGCGCGTGAAAGCGCTTCAGCGCGAGATCCACGCCATCTTCATCGCGCTGGTGAAACAAAGCCGGGGCACACGCCTCAAGGGCGCCGACGACGTGCTGTTTACAGGGGAATATTGGGCCGGAGAGACCTCCATCTCGCTGGGCCTGGCGGATGCGATCGGCGATCTGCGCTCAACGCTACGTGCCCGCTATGGGGAAAAAGTGCGGACGCCGGTAATCGCGCCGGCAACCGGGATACTGTCCGGCTTTTTGGGCCGCCGGTCGGCGGGAACGTTGGCTTCGCTGGAAGGTGTTCCGGGCCTGCCGGAAGAGGTGATTTCGGCGCTGGAGAGCCGGGCAATCTGGGCCAAATTCGGGCTTTAAGGCGGAGGGCCCGCGCCGTTTGGTCCCGGAAAAGTCAATTGCAGGCCGCGCCAGCTTGCGCGACAATAGCAACAGGGGCGTGACGAATGGACAAGGATCGACCGATGCCGCCGCTTATCGCATTCGCGGGCGCCCTGGGTGGGCTGGCCGTGGTTCGCTGGGCTTACCGGACCGCCCTGCGGGTCAACAGGGAACTGGAGGAGGCCCGCCGCATGAGGGTTTCCGAAACCGTCCGGTCGCACGAAATTCCGACATTGCGGCGGGATCCCAACACCGGCGCCTATCGTCCGGGCTGAAATGCCTCGCATCGGGCAGCGAACTCCCCGCGAAGGATGGGGTGCGGGAGCCTCATGGTTCGAGACGCGCAAGATGCGCTCCTCCATAAGGAATACGGTTCCGCCTCGCCTTGATTCCCCGGTCTGCCGTCGATACGGTCCCGCGCGCCTCTGCCCCCCTCGCGAAGACCTGACCCAACGATGGATTCCCTGCCTCCACACATGCGCCCGGAACGCTCGTTCCAGGGCTTTATTCTAGCCCTGCAGCGGTTCTGGGCCGATCAGGGCTGCGTGATTCTGCAGCCCTACGACATGGAAATGGGGGCAGGTACCTTTCATCCGGCCACGACATTGCGCGCATTAGGGCCAAAACCCTGGAACGCCGCCTATGTGCAGCCATCGCGCCGACCGAAGGATGGCCGCTACGGCGAAAACCCCAACCGGATGCAGCATTATTACCAGTTCCAGGTGATCATGAAGCCGTCGCCGCCGAACCTTCAGGAACTCTATCTGAAATCGCTCGCCGCGATCGGCATCGATTCGCATCTGCATGACATCCGCTTTGTCGAGGACGACTGGGAAAGCCCGACGCTCGGCGCGTGGGGCCTGGGCTGGGAATGCTGGTGCGACGGCATGGAAGTGTCGCAGTTCACTTATTTCCAGCAGGTCGCGGGTGTCGAATGCGCCCCGGTCGCGGGTGAACTCACCTACGGGCTGGAGCGGCTGGCGATGTATGTGCAGGGTGTCGATCGCGTCTACGATCTCAATTTCAACGGCCGCGACGGCGCCGAGCGCGTCAGCTATGGCGATGTATTTCTGCAGGCCGAGCAGGAATATTCACGGCACAATTTCGAATACGCCGACACCGTGATGTTGTTCGAACAGTTCAGGATGGCTGAGGAAGCCTGCAAGAAATATCTCGATGCCGGCTGGAAAGACGGCAAGCGCAAGGCGCATCTGATGGCGCTGCCGGCCTATGATCAGTGCATCAAGGCCAGCCACGTGTTTAACCTGCTCGACGCCCGCGGCGTGATCTCGGTGACCGAGCGACAAAGCTACATCATGCGCGTGCGCGAACTCGCCAAAGCCTGCGGCGAAGCCTGGGTGCATACCGAAGCGGGCGGGGCAGGCTGATGCCCGATCTTCTTCTCGAACTTTTCTCCGAAGAAATTCCCGCGCGGATGCAGGCGAAGGCGGCGGACGATCTGCGCCGCATGGTCACCGACAAGCTTGTGGCCGAGGGCCTCGTCTATGAAGGCGCCAAGGCATTCGCGACGCCGCGGCGGCTGACGCTGACCGTGCACGGCATTCCCGCGCGGCAATCCGACCTGAAAGAAGAGCGCAAAGGGCCGCGCGTCGGCGGGCCGGAGGCGGCCATCGCAGGGCTTTCTCAAAGCCACGGGCCTCGCCTCGCTCGACGAAGCAAAGATCCAGCGCGATCCCAAGAAGGGCGATTTCTACATCGCGTTGATCGAAAAGCCCGGCCGCGCCACGCTCGATGTGCTCGCCGACATGTTGCCGGTGATCATCCGAACCTTTCCGTGGCCGAAATCGATGCGCTGGGGCGAACGCTCGGCGAAGCCGGGCGCGCTGCAATGGGTGCGACCGCTGCACGCCATCATCGCCACCTTCGGCATCGATACCGAAGAACCTGATGTCGTGCAGTTCGACGTGGCCGGCATTGCGGCCGGCCAGACCACCTATGGCCATCGCTTCATGGCGCCGGCGCCGATCAACGTGCGCCGCTTTGGGGATTACGAGGCCAAGCTGAAGGCGGCGCAGGTCGTGCTCGATCCGCAGGCCCGCAAGGACATCATTCTGGCCGAAGCAAAGACTTTGGCGCAGGCGCAGAATTTCGAGCTGGTCGAGGATCAGGTGCTGCTCGACGAAGTCGCGGGCCTGGTCGAATGGCCGGTGGTGCTGATGGGTTCGTTCGACCAGGAATTCCTGTCGATCCCGGGCGAGGTGATCCGCGCCACTATCCGCAACAACCAGAAGTGCTTTGTGGTCAGCGATCCCAAAACCGGCGCGCTGACCAACAAATTCATCCTCACCGCCAACATCGAGGCGTCGGATGGCGGCAAGGCTATCGTCGACGGCAACGAACGCGTGATCCGCGCGCGATTGAGTGACGCGAAGTTTTTCTACGAGACCGACCTGAAGACCAGGCTGGAAGACCGGCTGCCGAAGTTCGACCAGATCGTGTTCCACGAAAAGCTGGGCACCCAGGGCGAGCGCATCGCGCGGATCGAGCGGCTGGCGGCCGAGATCGCGCCGCTGGTCGGCGCCGATGTCGAAAAAACAAAACGCGCTGCGCGGCTGGCGAAGGCGGATTTGCTGACCGAAGTAGTCGGCGAATTTCCCGAGTTGCAGGGCCTGATGGGCAGATACTACGCGCTGGCGCAAGGTGAGGATGCGTCCGTCGCTGCTGCCAGCGAGGAGCATTACAAGCCGCAGGGACCGGCGGATCGGGTGCCGAGTGACCCGGTGAGTGTTGCGGTGGCGCTGGCGGATAAGATCGATACGCTGGTCGGGTTTTGGGCGATTGACGAGAAGCCGACGGGGAGCAAGGACCCGTATGCGCTGCGCAGAGCAGCGCTGGGGGTGATTAGACTTCTCGCTAGACAACGCACAGCGCATTTCCTTGCTTCCGATATTTGCGAGGCATTTCGCTGAATTGATTGCTTGGCTCATCGCTCAGCGCAAGTTTAGCTACGAATTGGAAAAGCGTTGGTTTAGCGAAGTCGATCTTGATCCTAAGATGCTGTACGCGAAGGAATTGCTCGCAAAGTATATGTTGGAAGAACCGTTCGCGGTTCCGGCCATCGAGAACAATACGTGCGATCTCCTCTCCTTCTTCGCTGACCGCCTGAAAGTCCAGTTGCGCGAACAGGGCGCGCGGCACGACCTCGTCGACGCCGTGTTCGCGCTGGAAGGCCAGGACGATCTCCTGATGGTCGTCCGCCGCGTCGAGGCGCTGGGCAAATTTCTTGACACCGATGATGGCAAGAATCTGCTCGCCGGCACCAAGCGCGCCGCCAATATTTTGCGCATCGAGGAAAAGAAGGACGGCAAGGCGTATGACGGCGCGCCCGATCTTGCGCTCTACTCTCTCGATGAGGAGAAGACCCTCGCCGAGGCCATCGATCAGGTGAAGGTGGAAGCCGGTGCGGCCGTGGCGAAAGAAGATTTCGCCGCCGCCATGAGCGCGATGGCAAAACTTCGCCCGGCGGTCGATGCGTTCTTCGACAAGGTCAAGGTCAACGACGACGACCCAAAAGTTCGCGAAAATCGCTTAAAACTGCTCAATGAAATCCGCGCCGCCACGCGCGCGGTGGCGGATTTTTCCAGGATTCAGGATTGAAGCCGCGATGGACCGCCTGACGCTCGCCGCCTATGACAGGGATGCGGCGGCGTTTGCGACGGATTGGCACAAGCAGCCGGCGCCAGCCGATCTGCAAGCGATTGTCGCGCGTTTCTTCATCAGGGGCGGGATATCAGCCGATATCGGCTGTGGCAGTGGCCGCGAAGTCGCTTGGCTAAATGCGAACGGTTTTCCGGCGGTTGGATTCGACGCCTCCGAAGGATTGTTGGCACAGGCGCGTTCGCGATATCCCGATCTGAGTTTCGCATGGGCGGAGTTGCCGGCCCTGCGCGGCATCGCGGCCAATAGCTACGACAATGTACTGTGCGAAACCGTGATCATGCATCTCGACCACGCGCAAATCGCGCCGTCGGTGCGCCGCATGCTCGACATCGTCAAACCGGGCGGCGTCTTCTATCTGAGCTGGCGCGTCACCGAAGACGCCGACCAGCGCGACCAGCATCGGCGTCTCTATGCCGCGTTCGATGCTTCGGTCGTGCGGGCGGAACTGGAGGCGGCAACGCCATTGCTCGATGAAGAAGTCGTCAGCGCGTCTTCGGGCAAGAAGATTTACCGTGTGGTGGTGAAGAAGAATGCAGCTTAGCCGCTCCGTCATTGCGAGGAGCGTAGCGACGAAGCAATCCACATCTGGCTTTGCCGCGCGATGGATTGCTTCGCGGAGCCCGTCATCGCGCGTTTCACGCTACCCGTTGGCTCGCAGTGACGTACAACCAAACAAAAGCCCCGCCCGGCGGGGGGAGACCGGGCGAGGCCTTTTATGTCCGGGGCGCCGCTGCGGCCTTCCGGACACTGCGTTCAGGCGTTTACTCGACCACCTGAACGATACGGCGTGAGCGCGGTTCGACCAATATGGTCCGACCGTTCACAACAGTGTAGCGATAGGGCGTGATACCAAAGGTCTGCGGCACGTCGTAATAGGTCACGCCGGTTTCCGGCAGCACGCCGCCGACAACAACGCGATCCGGAATGGTGTAGGCCGGGACATGCTCGCGCACGATATACTCATGGAATGCCGAGCGCTGATCGGGGGCGATGCCTTCGTCGTCGTTGATCACGACGCTGCCGCCACGCACGGTACCGACGGTGTCCTGTGCCTGCGCCGCGATCGGTGCGCTCATGGCACCCGCAATCGCCGCGATAGCCAAAATCTTGTTCCGCATGTTCGAACTCCTTCGCGATGATGCGCGCCGCCTTGCGACGGCACGCAAACCGACCCAATTCATCGCGCGCGGCATCGTTCCAAAAAGATTGCGTGTGTTGCCGCTGCAAGTTTTGGCAATTTTTTGATGTGTCGGAACCCGCTTGAGCGACAGGCGTCTCCTATCGTGGAACCGCGCCAGAGGATAAAATGCGCTTCCCGATTCGACATCTTCCCCACATCGCCCACTGGAGACACATTTATGGTCATTACGTCAGCCCATATTCAGCCTATCGTGGCCCTGATTGCAGGCGTCCTCATTTTGATCATGCCGCGCTTTCTCAATCTGGTGGTCGCGATCTACCTGATTTTCATCGGTTTGGCGGGTCTGGGCCTGTTCAAGATGTTCCACATCTAGGTCTCCGGGCAGGCTTGGCAGCTTGCGCGGAGCCGCCCAAAATGGTGTAAGGCGCACACTCTCTTCTCCTCTCGCGGATTGTTTGCAAGCCATGGCCAAAGCCGTCGCCAAGTCTAAGAAAACCGCAGCGAAATCAAAGTCATCCACGCCGGTTCGGGCGAAGGCCGCGCCCGCGGCCTCTGCCCGCAAGGCAGTGAACAAGACCCCCTCGAACAAGAGCCCGGCCAAGCCGGTGGCGCCAAAGCCCGTCAGTACGGTCGCCGCGGCCAAGCCCGCCGTAGACGCGCTGAAATCCAACAAATGGGTATTCACTTTCGGCGATGGCAAAGCCGAAGGCAAAGCAGGGTTGCGCGATTTGCTGGGCGGCAAGGGCGCCAATCTCGCCGAGATGGCCAATCTGGGCCTGCCGGTGCCTCCGGGCTTCACGATTCCGACCTCGGTCTGTACTTATTTTTACGAGCACGACAAATCCTATCCGAAGGAATTGAAAGCGCAGGTCGAGAAGGCGCTGGATCATGTCGGCAAACTGACCGGCAAGTCGTTCGGCGATTCCAAAAATCCGCTGCTGGTGTCGGTACGCTCCGGCGGACGCGCCTCGATGCCGGGCATGATGGATACCGTGCTCAATCTCGGTCTCAACGACACGACGGTCGAGGCGTTGGCCGAAATGTCCGGCGATCGCCGTTTCGCCTATGACAGCTATCGCCGCTTCATCACCATGTATTCCGATGTCGTGCTCGGCTTCGAGCATCATCACTTCGAGGAGATTCTCGATACTTTCAAGGACAGCCAGGGCTATACGCTTGACACGGATCTGACCGGCGACGACTGGGTCGAACTGGTCGGCCGCTACAAGGATGCGGTGGCGCGTGAAACCGGCGCGGATTTTCCGCAGGACCCGCACGCGCAATTGTGGGGCGCGATCGGTGCGGTGTTTTCGTCCTGGATGAATGCACGCGCGGTGACCTATCGCCGGCTGCATGACATTCCGGAATCGTGGGGCACCGCCGTCAACGTGCAGGCGATGGTGTTCGGCAATATGGGCGAGACCTCGGCCACCGGCGTCGCGTTCACGCGCAATCCCTCGACCGGCGAGAGCAAACTCTATGGCGAATTCCTGATCAACGCGCAGGGCGAGGACGTGGTGGCGGGCATTCGCACGCCGCAGGACATCACCGAATATGCGCGCCAGGAATCCGGCTCCGACAAGGCATCGATGGAAACCGCGATGCCCGAGGCGTTCAAGGAGCTGACGCGGATCTACACGCTGCTCGAAAAGCATTACCGCGACATGCAGGACATGGAGTTCACGGTCGAGCAGGGCAAGCTGTGGATGCTGCAGACCCGCGGCGGCAAGCGCACCGCGAAGGCCGCCTTGCGCATCGCCGTCGAACTCGCCAACGAAGGCCTGATCTCGAAGAAGGACGCCGTGTCGCGGATCGACCCTGCCTCGCTCGACCAATTGCTGCATCCGACCATCGATCCCGCCGCCAAGCGCGACGTCATCGCGACCGGCCTGCCGGCATCGCCCGGTGCGGCTGCCGGTGAAATCGTGTTCTCGTCCGACGAGGCCGCGAAACTGCAGGCCGATGGGCGTAAAGTTATCCTGGTGCGGATCGAGACCAGTCCCGAAGACATTCACGGCATGCATGCCGCCGAAGGCATTCTGACCACCCGGGGCGGCATGACCTCGCATGCCGCAGTGGTCGCGCGCGGCATGGGCAAGCCCTGCGTCTCCGGCTGTGGCAGCATTCGCGTCGATTATGGCCGCGGCACCATGAGCATCGGTTCGCGCACCTTCAAGACCGGTGACGTCATTACGATCGACGGATCGGTGGGCCAGGTATTGGCTGGGCGGATGCCGATGATCGAGCCGGAATTGTCAGGTGAGTTCGGCACGCTGATGGGCTGGGCCGATTCCGTCCGCAAGCTTGGCGTTCGGGTCAATGGCGACACGCCTGATGACGCGCGCACCGCCATCAAATTCGGCGCCGAAGGCATCGGGCTTTGCCGCACCGAACACATGTTCTTCGAGGAGACGAGAATCCGCACCGTGCGTGAGATGATTCTCGCCGAGGACGAACAGGCCCGCCGCGCCGCGCTGTCGAAGCTGCTGCCGATGCAGCGGGCGGATTTCGTCGAGCTGTTCGAGATCATGAAGGGGCTGCCGGTGACGATTCGGTTGCTCGATCCGCCGCTGCATGAGTTCCTGCCGCATACCCAGGCCGAGATCGAGGAAGTCGCCCGCGCGATGAACACGGATCCGCGGCGGCTGGCCGATCGTGCCCGCGATCTCGCGGAATTCAATCCAATGCTTGGCTTCCGCGGCTGCCGGCTCGCCATTGCCTATCCTGAAATCGCCGAGATGCAGTCGCGCGCCATTTTCGAGGCCGCGGTCGAAGCCGGAAAGCGCACCGGCAAGGCCGTCGGGTTGGAAGTGATGGTGCCGTTGATCGCGACCAAGCTCGAATTCGATCTGGTCAAGGCGCGGATCGACGCGACCGCGCAGTCGGTGATGAAGGAAACCGGTACCAAGCTCAGTTACCAGGTTGGGACGATGATTGAGTTGCCGCGCGCGTGCCTGATGGCTGGCGACGTCGCCAAGACGGCCGAGTTCTTTTCGTTCGGCACCAACGACCTGACACAGACCACCTACGGCATCAGCCGCGATGACGCTGCGGGCTTCCTGGGCACCTACATCGCCAAGGGCATCCTGGAGATCGACCCCTTCATCTCGGTCGATCGCGACGGCGTTGGTGAACTGGTGAAAATCGGCGTGGCGCGGGGACGCAAGACCCGTCCCGATCTCAAGGTCGGCATCTGCGGCGAACATGGTGGCGACCCCGCTTCGGTCGCGTTCTGTCATGAGATCGGCCTCGATTACGTCTCGTGCTCGCCCTATCGCGTACCGATCGCCCGGCTCGCCGCGGCGCAGGCCGCGCTCGGCAAGGCTGTCAGCAGCCAGGCCTGAGTTCCAGGACGGCATCCAGCAATCGAAGACAGCGTCATACCCGGGCTTGCCACGGGCATGACGTCTTACAGTGCTCAAGAAAGACGTGGATGGCCGGAGCAAGCCCGGTCATGACGATGGAACCAATTCTGCATTCTAAAAAAATGGCCATCGCCAATTCATCTCGCCGCGAAAATTTTCTTCATCATTTTCGTTGACGCGATATTTACCACTTTAATGCAGCGGCCGTTTACCAACGCTTTCGATGTGATCGCGCGAACGCAGCAAATTGTTGCGTGTATCGGGCCTGCAACGCCGATTAACTCCCTCGCAACCTAAATTCGATAACACCAAAAAAGATCGAATTGCACGGATGTACTGGGTTCGGTCGTGCGTGTGTAGTGTTGCGTTGCGTGAGCGTATCGATGTTAGCAGTGCGTAACCGGCCGAAGGGCGCGCGGTTCGCGTTCTTCGGCTTTGGTCTTTGCGTTTTCGCATTGACCCCGACAGAGACCGGATATCAGGACATCGCATCGCTGCTGGCCCGGCAGCCCGGTGTCGCCGAGCGCTGGCAAAGCCGGGTCTTCTCGGCCGTCAGCACCATCCAGCTCGCCACCTACAGTTTTGGCCGCCCGATCGGGACGTCTACGCCGCAGAGCGCAACCTATCGGCTCGCCAGGCTCGATAACCAGGGCATCGACATCACCGGTGCGGTGACGCGCAATCCGATCGCACAGGCGCCGGCGCGCTATCAGGCGTCCGACTTCCCCAAGGTCGATCGCACGCTGAAGGGTGACCGTCTTGTCGTCGTCCCGCAGGAAACCGTGGCCCCTGCCGCCTTGCCCGCCAATGAGGACCCCTCGACCTCCAATGCGTCGGTGAGGGGCGCCAAAACCGCCGCCGCAACGCCGGCTGCCGAAGCCGCGCCCCTCGATCCGGAACTGGCTGAGGCGCTGAACGCTCCGCCGCTTCCTCAATACGATGTTGCGATGTCGCTGGAGTCCCGGCCGCTCGATGACTTGAAAATTGAACCCGATGCTGCGGCCGCCCCGCTGGAGGCAGGCCCGTCGCATGACGGCTTCTCGATGAAAACCGCCAGCCTGTTTTTCGGCAGCAACTCGCTCGGCGCTTCCGTAGAGAACATCGAGCGTTGGCAGCCCGGCGAAGCGCCGACCATCGTGACGCCGGGCGCTACCGCCGCCGACCCTGACATGAAAATAATGGCGTCCTTGCCCACGGCGGCGGACGAACCGAAGCCCGTGGAGAGCGGCGAGAGCGTTGCCGCCAAGGGCGAAGTCAATTCGGAAAATCAGCGCGCCAAGACACCGGCCGAGCGTCTCGGCCTGTTCGATGAGAAGTCACGCGCCAAATCGGAGAAATGCCTCGCCGAAGCGGTATATTTCGAGGCCCGCGGCGAAGCCGTGCGCGGCCAGATCGCCGTGGCGCAGGTGGTGATGAACCGCACCTTTTCGGGTTTCTACCCGAACACCGTGTGCGGCGTGGTCTACCAGAACAAGCACCATCATCTGGCGTGCCAGTTCACCTTTGCCTGCGACAATATCGCCGATGTCGTGCGCGAACCCGACATGTGGGACCGCGCCCAGAAAATCGCCAAGGCGATGCTCGATGGCCAGCTTTGGTTGCCGGAAGTCGACAAGTCGACGCACTACCATGCCTATTGGGTGCGCCCGTCCTGGGTGAGCGAGATGAAGAAGATGTACAAGTTCGGCGTGCACACCTTCTACCGGCCACGCGCATGGGGTGACGGCAGCGAGGCGCCGAGCTGGGGCAGCACCGCGCAGACCGCTGAAATCTCGGCGCAGCTCGCGGAAGCCGCCAAGAGCACGGCGGAATTGTCCGACACCGCTGTGCGGCGCTAGCGCACGCGCCAGCCGCTGGTCTCCTCGCCAGCCCGTCCATTCCCTCGTTTAAAGCGCACTCAAAGCCGGCGGCCTTGCATCGCAACGCTGCCTTGCAATGGCGCATTTGGCCGCAATGGCGGTTGGGGTTTCCATGCTAATGCATTAACTTTACGTCACCGCTGCGGTGATCGCGGCATGTTGTGCGCGGGTCGAAATTTCCGTGATCCGCACCATTCCTGGGGGATTTGCATGGCCGCGACTGAAGGTGATCTGCGTCCATTGCCCGCTACGGTGAGTTCTAAGGTGACTTGGCGTACGCCGTTGGTGATCGTGGTGTGCGGCTGCCTGATCGGCATGCTGACATTCGGCCCGCGCTCGACGTTCGGATTCTTCATGCAGCCCATGAGCCGGGAGTTCTCATGGGGCCGCGACGTGTTCGGTCTCGCGTTGGCGATCCAGAATCTGCTGTGGGGTATAGGTCAGCCGATCGCCGGCGCGATCGCCGACCGGTTTGGCAGCTTGCGCGTGATATCAATCGGGGCGGTGATGTATGCGGCGGGCCTCATCATCATGCGCTATGCCGTCACGCCATTGTCACTCGATATCAGCGCCGGTATCCTGATCGGCCTCGGTCTGTCCGGCTGTTCGTTCAACCTGGTGTTGTCGGCATTCGGAAAGCTGCTACCGCTGGAATGGCGCGGCGTTGCGCTGGGGGCGGGCACGGCGGCGGGGTCGTTCGGGCAATTCGTATTCGCCCCGTTCGGGGTGGCGATGCTGGACAATTTTGGCTGGCAACCGGCCCTGACCGTGTTTGCCGGGCTAATGCTGCTGGTGGTGCCGCTGTCGCTGGCGCTGGCCACGCCTGCGGTGTCGGCGGGTTCTGTCGTCGTGGCGGAGCAACAGACATTCAAAGCTGCGCTGGCCGAGGCGTTCGGCCATCGCTCCTATATTTTGCTGGTGCTTGGCTTCTTTACCTGCGGATTTCAGCTGGCCTTCATTACGGTGCATCTGCCAGCCTATCTGGTCGATCGCGGCATGCCGGTTCAGGTCGGCGGCTGGGTGATCGCCACCATCGGCCTGTTCAACATCATCGGATCGCTTAGCGTCGGCTGGCTCCAGACCAGGCTGCCGAAGCGCTACATCCTGTCCGTGATCTATTTCCTTCGCGCGATGTCGATCGCAGCCCTCGTGCTGCTCCCGATGACCACATTCTCCGCGATCGCATTCGGGATGGTCACCGGCCTGACCTGGCTATCGACGGTGCCGCCGACCTCAAGTCTCGTCGCGGTGATGTTCGGCACGCGCTGGCTGGCGACGCTGTACGGGTTTGCGTTCTTCAGCCATCAGGTCGGGGGCTTTCTCGGCGTGCTGCTCGGCGGTATCGTGTTCGAGAAATTCGGGTCGTATGCGCCGGTCTGGTGGTTGTCGGTGCTGTTTGGCTTGTTGTCGGCGTTGATCAACCTGCCGATCGTCGAGGCGCCGGTCACGCGCCCGGTTGCGCGGCCGGCCTGACCCGGTCAACATCGGAAACTCGGAAAATTCGGAGGAGTTGGCGATGGGAACGTTCAAGGCAATCAGGATTGACAAGGCGGACAAGGGCACCACTGCCGCACTGACGCAATTCGACGAATCCGAACTGATGGAAGGCGATGTCACCGTTCGGGTCGAATGGTCGACGCTGAATTATAAAGACGGCCTTGCCGTCACCGGCAAGGCGCCGGTAGTACGGCGTTTCCCGATGATCGCGGGTATCGACCTTGCCGGCACCGTCGAACAATCCTCGCATCCGCTGTGGAAGGCCGGTGACAAGGTGATCTGCAATGGCTGGGGTATGGGCGAGACCCATCTCGGCGCCTTTGCCGAGAAGGCCCGCGTCAAGGGTGACTGGCTGGTGCGGTTGCCCGAGGGCATGTCGGCCCGCGATGCGATGGCGATCGGCACCGCCGGCTACACCGCGATGCTGGCGGTGCTGGCGCTGGAAAAACAGGGCCTCACGCCCAAGGACGGTCCCATCGTCGTTACCGGCGCCGCCGGGGGCGTCGGCTCGGTTGCGACCGCGGTGCTTTCGAAGCTCGGCTATCACGTCATCGCATCGACCGGACGGATGTCGGAAACCGACTATTTAAAGGGTCTCGGCGCGGCCGAGGTGATCGATCGCCATGAGCTGTCTGGGCCGGTCAAGCCGCTAGCCAGGGAGCGCTGGGCCGGCGGCATCGACAGTGTCGGTTCGACCACGCTCGCCAATATTCTCTCGATGACGAAGTACCGCGGCGCCATCGCCGCCTGCGGCCTTGCTGCCGGCATGGACCTGCCGTCCTCGGTGGCGCCGTTTATTTTACGCGGTGTGTGTTTGTTGGGTATCGATTCTGTGATGTGCCCGATTGAATTGCGCAAGATCGCCTGGAGCCGGCTCGCGAATGACTTGGATTCCGGAAAACTTGCTGAAATTACTCATGAAATTGGTCTTGACGGGGTTATCGAGGCCGGGGCAAAAATCCTCGCCGGCCAGGTGCGCGGTCGAATCGTGGTAAAGATTCTCTGATTTTGTTCAGACTTTACCAACCAAGCTGCTCCAATGTTGCCACGGTTGGTATGGTAAGCAACGGGTAAAGAAACTCAGATTGCCCGGTGCTCGGTAAAGGTCGGAGTTGTAGCATGCTTGCGCGTTTCGTATTGGGGGCCGTTGCGGCCGGTGGGATGATAGCGCCCGCGTTGGCCGGACAGATGAACGCCGAGGAGGCCCGCAAATTTGTATCCGGCAAGGTGTTCGCCTTCACATGCTTCGACGGTACCCGCGGTGCGGGCCGGGTGCTCGATGACATGGGCGCGGCTGGTGCGGTGCAATTCAATGGCTCCGGTCCGGTTCGTCATTTGAGGTTGCCCGGCAACACCCTGCAGATCCGCGGCCAGGCGGTGTGCGCGTCGATCAAGGGCATTCCGTTCGAGCCATGTTTCAATCTCGACAAGAAAGACGAGACCAGCTTCCGTGGATCGGTCTCCGGCATGGGCTTCGCCTATTGCGATTTCCATCATCAGGGCGCCGCGCAGATGTTGATGGCGCGGGCTGTGATCCATCCGCGTTCGCTGGGTCGGCCGGAGCGAACCGGATCGGTTGAGGTCTCCACGCGGGTTGAGACCCCACGGGTCGAGAGCGCCAAGATCGAGCCGGTCAAGTCGGAGGCGAAATCCGAGAACACGAAATCGGAGACCGCGAAATCGGAGAGCGCCCCGGAATTGCGTCGCTCCACCGATTGATCCGGCTGCGTCAGCAGCCGTGCTCAACCCGCTCAAGCGGTGCGCTCCGGAACAGAGCGGTTGACGCGTCTCGGACCGTAGTCCTACGGGCCGACATTTTCATGTCTTGGTAGCGACTATCGATCCAACCTGTCGCGGTGAGATCGGCTCTGGGGCGGCCTAACAGCCGTGGGGGAAAATGGCTGGATTCGACAATGCCGCTATATTTTTTCCGGATAAGTCATGGTCGCTATTCCGGCGCATCCGATCAGGGCTCTGAATTTGAGAGCCACGAGGCCGCTTGGGCCGAAATGACCAAGGTGTGTGCCGACCTTCTCGGCGGCATTTCCCGCAGCCTGAAGCAAAACGCTGAATGGCGGATGGAAATGCTGGACGAGGGCAGAAAGCCGGTATTCAGAATCCGCTTGATGGCGGAAACGCTGAGTTAGAGCCTCATCGGCATCCACGTCGCTCGAAAACGCTCCAGCGAGAGCTTCATCGCCGCGGGCGCTTTTTCGCTATGCCAGGTGCGCGACTTTGTAATCATCCCCTGATCATGATCATCGCTGACGCCCGCGATGTACGAGGCGATTGAGACAATGCGATAAATCATCCATGGATCGGAATTGGCGGCCTGAACCGTTAATTTACCAAGTCGCCGCTATCGTCGATCAGCCGCAAGGCAGGAATGTGAATCGTTCCCTGCCGTGACATGACGTCCGGCACGCATCGGATGAATGATAGTGAAAAACCTGCTCAGCCTGTTCGCACTCCGCTCGATCGCCGCCAAGTTTACGGCTATGGCCGTCGCTGGCGCGCTCTTCATGGTGTTCGTCGCCTGTACCGTCCTCTTCATCGCCCGCGCCGAACTCGCCGCAGAGCGGACCGAGAAGGCGCATGCCATGGTCGACGCGGTCTGGAGCATGGCGGACAATTTCCAGCGCGCAGCCGAATCAGGCGCGATGACGCAGGACGAGGCGAAAGCGCGTCTGCTCGCTGCCGCCAGTGCAATTTGGTTCGAAGGTCACACCAACTATCTCTTCATTTATGACACCGAGACGGGGCTCTGTGTCGCGAACGCCGGAAATACGGCCTTGCTCGGCAAGGATGTGCGTAGCCTCAAGGACGGGAACGGCCTCCTGTTCGGATCGATGATGCTCGACATCGCCAAACGGGGCGAAGGCACCCTCCGATACGCGTTCCCCAAAGGGGCTGACAAAACCCCGCAGGAAAAGGTCGCCTATGTCCGTGGCTTCGCGCCCTGGCACCTGATGATAGCAACCGCCGAATATATGACGGATGTCGACGCTACCTTCTGGGGCATGGCCCGGACCGCGGCGATGGTGATCTTCGTTCTGCTGCTGTTCTCGATTGGTATCGCCTGGGCGGTAGCGCGCAGCGTTGTCAGGCCGATGTCTCGGCTGAGGGTGAGGATGGCGGCTCTCAGCCATGGCGAACTCGATCTTCCTGTCCTCGATGCCGATCGGCACGATGAGATCGGCGAGATGGCGCGCACAGTCGAGGTGTTCAAGGGGGCGATGATCGAGACCAACCGGCTGCGCGCAGAGCAGCTGGAGGTCGAGCAACGGCAACTGCAGCAACGCAAATCGGATATGCACCGGCTCGCCGATGATTTCGAGAACGCCGTCGGCGAGATCATCGAAACCGTATCGTCCGCCTCGACCGAGCTCGAGGCTTCCGCCTCGACGCTGACCACGACGGCGGAGCGCGCGGAAGATCTCACCACCAAGGTCGCCGCGGCGTCCGAAGAGGCTTCGACCAATGTGCAGTCGGTGGCATCGGCGACCGAGGAACTGACGGCGTCGGTCAACGAGATCAGCCAACAGGTTCAGGAATCGGCGCGGATGGCCAATGAGGCCGTCGGCCAGGCGCGCAAGACCAACGAGCGCGTCGGCGAATTGTCGAAGGCCGCAGCCCGCATCGGCGATGTCGTCGAGCTGATCAACACCATCGCGGGGCAGACCAATTTGCTCGCACTCAACGCTACCATCGAGGCGGCGCGCGCCGGTGAAGCCGGGCGCGGTTTTGCGGTCGTGGCCTCCGAGGTCAAGGCGCTCGCCGAGCAGACCGCCAAGGCCACCGGCGAGATCGGCCAGCAGATCAGCGGCATCCAGGCGGCGACGCAGGAATTGGTCAACGACATTAAGGAAATCAGCGGCACCATCGAAAGGCTGTCCGAGATCTCCTCGACCATCGCGGCGGCGGTGGAAGAGCAGGGTGCGGCGACGCAGGAGATTTCCCGCAACGTGCAGCAGGTCGCCCACGGCACCATGCAGGTATCCTCCAATATCACCGATGTGCAGCGCGGTGCCAGCGAGACCGGTTCGGCCTCGTCGCAGGTGCTCTCCGCGGCGCGGTCGTTGTCCGGTGACAGCAACCGCCTCAAGCTTGAAGTCGGCAAGTTCCTGAGTTCGGTTAGAGTTGCCTGACAGGAACGAAAGCCCGGTGACTTCTGGCGTGATCGGGGAGCCTTCTCAAAGGCTCCCTCGTTTGCGCCGGATGGCTCGGCGATAGATCGTCGCTCGATTCATCTCGGACTCCGAATAATGTTTTCAACGATCGAAGCGCCTGTGCGCCGGCTTGAATTGGCGAGCGCGCGATTCCGGAGCATCGCGTTTTCCCGTTTTTTTACGTGACTGAAAATTAACTCTATTCGGGAATCGTGGGGCGAATTGTTGCGTGCTGCTGACGCGAAATTCCGTCATCACCGGCTGCTTGGCCTTTCCAATTTAAGGACCGACCTGATGTCATTTTTCAATCTTCGAATCGGCGGCCGGCTTTATGTCGGATTCGGCGCGCTGGTGCTGTTTTGCGCGGCGCTCGCCGGCTTCGGCGTCTGGCAGCTTGGAGGGATTTACGATCAGGTAGGCTTGCTGGCCTTCCAATCCAGGAGCGCAATTCGCGTCGGCGAGATCGCGACGGAGTTGCAGGCCATCCGCCGCGAGCTGCTGCGCTACACGTTCGACCAGGACGAGGCATCGTTCGCGGAATCCGACAAGCGTTTGTCCAAGGTGATGGAGTTGCTTGAGGAGTCCGCCCGGACAACAAATCTTGCAGAGCGACGCGTCACCTACAAGGCCGCCAGCAACGCGGCTGCCGAGCTGAAGACCAAGCGCGCCGCCCTTGGTGACGTCATGAAGCAGATGCTGGCTGGCCGCAACCTGCTGTTCGCCGATGGCGACAAGATGGCCGCGGATGTCCAGAAATTCGTGGATGCCACCGACCAAAGCTCCTTTGCCGACGACGCCAAAGCCATTGAAAGCAAGGTTCTCCTCGTTCAGATCGCGAACTGGCGGATGCTGGCGACGCGTGACCCCAAGGGTTTGGTGACTTTCAAGGCCAATGTCGGAAATGCTCAGCAGAGGATTGCAGGCCTGGAGAAAGCCGACCTGCCGGAGGATTTTGCGGCGCTCGTGAAAGTCATCAAGGCGGATGTCGGCAAATATGCCGAGTCATTTGACAAGACCGGACCCAACCTCCTGCTCGGAGATGAGCTGTACTATAAGAGCATCACCCCGCTGATTGCCGATACCACGGAAAAAATGGAAGAAGTAAAAGCTTCGATCGGCCGGAATTTCACCAAGACGAGCGCAGAGACCGACGGTCGCGTCACCAGCACTATAACCATGCAGGAGATGGTTGCCGGCGCAGCCGTGCTGGCGGGCCTGTTGATCGCTTTCCTTATCGCTCGCGGAATCATCGGCCCGCTGTCCGGCCTCACTTCGGGCATGAGGGAACTCGCCGGCGGTAATTTCGGCGTGGTTCTTCCCGGGCTCGAGCGCAAGGACGAAGTCGGCGACATGGCGCAGGCGGTCGAAACTTTCAAGGTCAAGGCTGCGGAAAAGGCCCGCTATGAAGCGGAAGCAAGGATCAAGCAGGATCAGATCGCCGCGCAGCAGCGCAAGGCCGACATGATCAAGCTTGCCGACGAATTTGAACATGCCGTCGGCGAGATCGTCGAAACCGTGTCGTCTGCGTCGACCGAGCTCGAGGCTTCCGCCTCGACGCTGACCTCGACGGCGGAGCGAGCGCAAGAACTCACCACGATGGTTGCCGCCGCGTCGGAGGAGGCCTCCACCAATGTGCAGTCGGTGGCGTCAGCGACTGAGGAACTGACCTCGTCGGTCAACGAGATCAGCCGCCAGGTGCAGGAATCGGCGCGGATGGCCAATGAGGCCGTCGGCCAGGCGCGCAAGACCAATGAGCGCGTCGGCGAATTGTCGAAGGCGGCAAGCCGCATTGGCGACGTCGTGGAGTTGATCAATACCATCGCCGGACAGACCAATTTGCTGGCGCTTAATGCCACCATCGAGGCGGCGCGTGCAGGCGAAGCCGGCCGCGGTTTTGCGGTCGTGGCCTCCGAGGTCAAGGCGCTGGCGGAGCAGACCGCCAAGGCGACCGGTGAAATCGGTCAGCAGATCAGCGGCATCCAGGCGGCGACCCACGAGTCGGTCGGGGTCGATCCAGGAGATCAGCGGCACGATCGAAAAGCTGTCCGAGATCTCCTCGACCATCGCGGCGGCGGTGGAAGAGCAGGGTGCGGCGACCCAGGAGATTTCCCGCAACGTGCAGCAAGCCGCCCATGGCACCATGCAGGTGTCCTCCAATATCACCGATGTGCAGCGCGGTGCCAGCGAGACCGGTTCGGCCTCGTCGCAGGTGCTCTCCGCGGCGCGCTCATTGTCCGGCGACAGCAACCGCCTCAAACTCGAAGTCGGCAAGTTTCTCAATTCGGTAAGAGCAGCCTGACCGGGCGAGCGCGCGCAGTATCCAACCCTCAAATCTGCTCTAGAGATTGGCCCCAACCGCGGCGGCTTCGGATGAAGGCGTTGACCGCCTGCGAAACAGGATCCGCTGGTACAGCCAGCCGATCGCTACCAGCACCAGGCCGAGGCACATGAACGACAGCGCGCGGTAAACTCCCGTCAGCGTCGACATGTCGATCAGAAATGCCTTGAGGATCGTCAGCGCGATCACGACGGCCGAGGCGAGCCGGGCGCGTTGCGAATTGAAGAGGATGCCGATCGCCAAGCAGTGCCACGCCGAATACCAGCCACGCAATCGAATAGGTGTATTGCTCGGCGTCCCCGGTCGCGCCGCTGGTCAGTTGCGGGCCATGATAGAGCCGGCGGATTTCAAGCGTCACATAGCTCAGCGCCAGCACCAGCGCGGCGCCTGCGATCGTGTTGGCATAGCCGGCGGGACGCCGGCCTGCCACCGCATAGGATAACAGCAGCGCCAGCACCGCAGGCAGCGCATAGCCGAGCAGCACAGGATTGATGAATGCGCCTGATATCTCGATACGCCACAGCGCCGGATTGCTCAGGAACAATAACCCGAACACGCCGGCCAACCCGGCGAAACCCGTCAGCAACACGGCGCTGACATTGTGGATCGACGCTGCCGGTGCGGATCCGCAGCCGCTCCAGACCGATCGCCATCGCCAGCGCCGCGCAAACATGCAGCGCCGTTTCGGTGAGGCTAGGCATGTCGCGATACACATCGCCGCCGTTGATGGCATGGCTGATTTCCATGAACACCAGCAGCACCGTGAACAGGATCGCGGCCGATTCCACCGTGCGCAGCGGCGCGTCGTCGCCGCGGCGGCGCAGGAAAATACTGGCCATCCAGAACGACAGCGCCGGCATGCCGTAGCCCAATAACAGCCAGTTGAAGATCGGTGTGGTGCCGACGGCATCGCCGACGATGCGCGGCTCGTAGCCGATGCGCAGCACCACGATCCCGGCGAGAATGGCCGCCAGCGAGCGCAGGAACGGAATCGGCCGCTGCATCGAAATCCAGGCTGTTCCCATCGACATCAGCGCCAGCGCGATCGTGAGCCAGCCTTTTTCGAGTGCGAAAGTCAGTGCCAGCGCCAGCGCGCCAAGCGCGCCAGTAGCGAACAGCGCGATCGAAATCGGCAATCCGGGCCGATGGTCACGCCTGGAGAGAATTTCGGTCGCCGCGCCATAGGCGGCCGCCAGCATGACCGCCAGGATCGCAAATGGGATCGAACGGTCGAGATGTGCGATACGCGCATACAGCGCAATCAACAACGCCAGCGGCGTGAACACGGCGGCGGCCGACCACACCACCGGGATTATGGCGCTGACCGAGCGGCCCTGCGCAAGAAATCCGGCGGCGCCGAATCCGGCCGCGAAGATCGCCGCCGTGATCAGATGCAACGAAACCGAACTGTCGGTGGCGGCAGGGCCGATGCCGGGTAACGGTCCGCCCGGCAGCACCAGCATGTCCGGATTACCGCGAACCGCCCATTCGGCGAACACGATGAAGACGAACAAGGCCGCGCCGCCGACCGCGCCGGTAGCGGCTTGCGCACGCCATGCCACGAGCAGGGTGCCGGCAACCAGCGCGGTGAATACGATTATGGCGACGTCGGCATGGAAGCTTGCAAGCACGATCAAAGTTGCGCCGGCGAGATAGGCCGCGAGCGAACCGGAGGAGATCGGCTCGATCCGGCCTTCATCCGCCGGCGGCCCGAACAGGAAGCCGCAGACCACCAGCAATGCCGCGAGCACAAAGCCGGCGCGACGTGGAATGCGTGCGGTCCGACCATCGACGGTCCGCACTCGCAGGCAGGGAAAGGTCCACAGCAGCGCAAACAGGATGGTGGTGACCGCGAGCCAGCGCCACAGCCTGATCCGCGCCAGGCCGAGTGCGGCCGCGGTGACGATGGCGAGATAGATGTACAGCCCCCAGAAGTCAGGCCTGTCGGAAGAAACCAGAATGGGCGTGACAAAGGCGGCGGCGATACCGAGCCCCGCCAGCGCTGGTCCATGCAGCAGCGCGGCGGCGAGCGTGCCCAGCGCCACCAGCCCCAGCAGGATGAAGGCAGTCGCTGGAACGAGAAACCCGTACAGCGCATACGCGGCATAGACGGTCGCGAAGGCCACGGCAGTCCCGGCCGCGGTCAGGATCGCCGGGATATTAGCGATCGGCAGCGCTTCGATGGTGGAGATGCTCTGCTTGCGTCGCATCCATTCGCCGGCAGCCAAAAGCGCCAGTGCGAACGCGCCACCAAGCATCGTTCGCACGCCGGGCCCGAGCAGTCCCGCATCGATCGAATAGCGGACCATGAAGAAGCCGCCGAGCGCCAGCGTCAATCCACCGACCCAGACCACCCAGCGGGTGCCTATACGTTCTTCAAAGCCGGGTTGGGCTTGTGGAAGCGGCGGGGGTGTCGCCGTTGTGCCCGCGACCTGGTCCGGCGCGGCGGGCTGATCCGGTATGGCGGGCTCGGCTTGTTCAGCGCTGGCCGTCATTGCCGGTTGTTCGGCTGCGATATCCGGCGACGAGGTTATCGGGGGGTGCTCAGGTTCAGTGCGAGCTTCCAGCGGGGGTAGGGCAGGCCGTGGCTGGAATCCGGTTGCTGCCATCGCGTCCAATCGCGCTTGCAGCATCGCAGCCTGATTGAAGGCCTTACGCGCGATAATCAGTGCCACAACGGCAATTGCCATCGCAAAAAAATCAAACATCGAGCCTCCAGCCGGTCGGCCCGACGTTTGGGCTTACCCCGTCAAATCCCTGGGCGCCGCCAAACGTGTTGGCGTCGTCCGGTCGTCCTCCGGTCTGTGTCGGCATCGCGCCGGTCGGTTCGACCCGCGCGCCGGATTTCATGGGCTATTCTGCCTGCGCAGGGGGCACCTCGCCAGCCGGCTGTGATCCAATAGGTGCGAATTCGGTTGGTAAAGTTCAAAGCGAGCGGACTACGCGTTGCTCACGGATATCATTCGAGATCGACGCGAAACGGCCGGCCCTCGACCATCATGCTGCCCGGACCCATCTCGTCAAGCGCGCGCAGCATCCGCCCCTCGCGCCCCAGCGCCTTGTCCGCCAGGGTGACGATCAGCCGGTTCGGCGACGCGATCGGGGAGGCCGCACGTATCTGCCGTGCGATCGAAAGTTCATCGCGATGCGGATTGAGTGCGCAGGCGGCGGCAAAGGCGCTCGCGGTCGAGCGGCTGATGCCGGCATAGCAATGGACGACGAGTGGCGCGTTGCGATCCCAGCCGCGCACGAAGTTCAATACCTGCTCGATATGCGCATCGGAAGGCGCGACAAAACCATCCATCTGTTCGGTGATGTCGTCCATCTGCACCTTCAGATGATTGGCCGGGAGCACCGATTCCGGCCGCTGAACCTGATCGACGTTGGCCATGACCGTGAGAACGTGGCTGGCGCCGATGGCCTTGACGGTGCCGGGAAGTGCGGCGAGTGAGCAAACGTGAATCATGGAGGTCCTTTTTGGTCGACGATTATAAGCCTGCGCGCGCAACGGTGAAAGCAGGTTCAAGCATCGATCTTCATGGATGGAGCGTCTTGAACCGCGCGAGGAACCGCTTCTCGGCTTTGGCCGCGGTCCAGGGCGTCAGGTAATCGCGCTGCGTTGCGGCGGGCAGGCCGGGATCGCGGCCGAACAGCCGTTTCGCTTCGGCCGGCGCAAAGCCCGCGAGCTGCGTCGCCTCGAGATAGGCCGCGCCGCGGTCGGCGGCCTTGATTTGCTGGGTGATCTCATTCGCCAATGCTGGCGGCAGGCCGAAGCGGATATGGATCGCCGAGAGCAGCCGCTTTTCGACGGTCTTGTAGTTCCCGCCAAGCACGGCCTTGAACGGCGATATCATGTCGCCGATGACGTATTCCGGTGCATCGTGCAGCAAGGCAGCGAGCCGGAAGCGGACGTCAATGCGCGGCGTCTGCTCGCGCATCACGGCCTCGACCAGCAACGTATGCTGCGCCACGGAGAAAATATGCGCGCCGTTGGTCTGCCCGTTCCAGCGGGCAACGCGCGCCAGGCCATGGGCAATGTCAGCAATTTCGATGTCCAGCGGCGAGGGGTCCAAAAGATCGAGCCGCCGCCCCGACAACATTCGCTGCCAGACGCGCGTGGCCGTTTCAGGCGCGGAAGCCTTTCCCGCTGTCATTTGGCTTTGAGGCGGGGCGCGCGTTGTTTGCCGGCGCAGTCCTGGTGGCAAAAGCAGGTGACCAGATGGTCGTTGACCATGCCGGTGGCCTGCATGAAGGCGTAGACGATTGTTGGGCCAACGAATTTGAATCCGCGTGATGCCAGTTCCTTTGACAGCTTGATCGACACAGGCGTCGAAACCGGCACGCTGGCGGTGGTCTTGAAATGGTTGATCTTCGGCTTGCCATCGACGAAATCCCACATGAATTTGGAGAAGCCGGGGCCGTCTTCCATGATCTTCAGATAGGACTTCGCACTGTTGACGGCGCCCTCGATCTTGGCGCGGTTGCGCACGATGCCGGCATCGCTCATCAGGGCGTGAATTTTCTTGGCGTTGTAGCGCGCGATCTTCTCGGGCTGGAAATCATCGAACGCTGTTCGGAAATTGTCGCGCTTGCGTAAAATCGTGATCCACGACAGCCCGGCCTGGAATCCGTCGAGGATGAGTTTTTCATAGAGCGCGCGGTCGTCATACTCCGGCACGCCCCATTCGCTGTCGTGATAGGCCATGTAAAACGGATCTTCGCCCGGCCAAGGGCACCGCGTCAGGCCGTCGGCATGCAGGCGGGCTGACCTCGTCATGCCACGGTCTGCCTTGGTGTGGATCGGACATCGTTCGGCTCGGCAAGGCGGATCGCAAGACCACCCGATGTCAGCGGGACCGCAGCGTCGAGGGCGTCGGCGACGCGATCGATCCGCACCAGTGCGAGACCGTGGCAGCCTGCGGCCGACCCGATGGTGCCGACCGGCTTGTCGCCGGCAAGTATGGTGGCGCCTGGTTCCGGCGCCGGGCCGTCAAGAATGATCCGGACCGTTCGCGTGCGCGCGGTGCCGCGATGCTGCATCCGCGACACGACTTCCTGCCCGACATAGCAGCCCTTGTCGAAATCGATGCCGTGCAGCCGGTCCATGTTGGTCTCGTGGGGAAACGCATCGCCATAAATGAAATCCAGCCCGCCGCGCGGGACGCCGGAGGCGATGCGATGCGCGTCATAGGCGGCACTATCGACCATTTCGGCGCCGATCAGGTCGGCGGCTTTTTGGGCGAGTTCGTCGGGCACAAGGAGTCGCCAGCCGAGGGTCTCACTGCGCGGATCGGCAAACGCCAGATCGGGCTTAAGCGCGGGATCGCCCTCCCACGCGGCGAGCACGGCAAGACTGTCCGACAGATTTTCGACAACGACTTTGGCGCGCAGCCGGTAGAACCCGAGCTTGTCGGCGAGACCTTGCGCGAGCACCCGCGGACAGTCGAGCAGGAAACCGCCGCCATGGCCGGAGGGCGCTTCGGTGATCAGAAAATCTGTCGTTATCTTGCCTTGGGGCGTCAGCAACGCGCCGAATCGCCCGAGACCCGGCCGCAGCAGTGTCATATCCGTGGTGACAAGGCCGTTGAGAAAGTCGCGGGCCTCGTTGCCGCTGACCTTGACCACGCCCCGGTCGGGCAGAAGCGCTGCTTTCATGTAGAAATCTCGTGTGACATGCAACGGAACGTAAGCCGCCAGGCCATTCGCGACAAGGCCTGCGGGGCTGTGATGACATCCAAGGGAAGCTGGTTAGCCCAGCAATGCACAGGCAAACGCCGTAACAATCCGACCGCCATCATCTGCGAAAGCGGTGATCCGGTGCGCCGGGCTGTCGATGCTGAAATGTATAAGCTCTGGAATAGCGGCTCGCCCGATCAGGGCCGAGGATCGTTCGCTTACTGCTTCGCCAACTGGATCGAAAACTCGCCGTTGCGGACGCGCGTGGGAAGACCTTCGACGAATTTCGCCACCGCGTCTTCGCCGTAGGTTCCGACCAGTTCGGCAAAGGCCGCAAACAGGCTGGCCTGAGCCAGACAGTCGCCATCGACGCCATCATGCCGCGCCTCGGCCCAGGCCTCGTTGAGATAGCTGAGAGCAGCCTGCTTCTGCTCGTGATCGGGCAATGGGTCGTGGGCGCTTGTGAAGGATGCTGGCTGGCTCATGGAACTCAACGGAATGTGCGCGCGGGTCCAGTGCGGAGCGCGTCGAATGCGCGAGGTTTAGCATGCGGCGCTGCGCTGCCTAGCCACTTCTTTAGGAAAGGTTAACGGTGTCCAGTAAACATGAACCTGTCATGCCGAAATCGAAATTGCGCCGCGTTGCGGGAACAGAAGTGGCAATCAAAAGAGGTTCCGAATCGGCAGTCGTCCCGCCCGGGCGCGGGCCGGAAAACGCTCAGTTAGCGTAGCGCGCTGTCAGGTCTCGCGAAATTTTTGAGCCTTCCTCGATATATCGGCGGATCGCAACGGTGGCGGCGGGCGTGCAGGTGCGATAGGTCTGCTGGAAGCCGTTATAGCCACGATTAAAGCCCGCGATCATGCGCGCCCGGCGATCGCCCGAGGGGGTTTCGGCATCGATCAGCGCCTGCATTTCGTTTCGCCATTTGCCACCTTCATTGGTGCCGCAAATGCCCCGCAAATAATGCAGCGTGCCGAGAATCTCGGCCAGCCGCTGCAGGTCGCCGTCGAACGGCGCGGCTGCATCCTCGGCCCGCGCAGGGCCAGAAACGCATGCCGAGAGAAATATGAGAGCCGCCAGAAAATACTTTGCCATGAATGGGTCCGATGTCGCCGTGATATGCCTTTTCAATGCGCTGGAAGCAAGGCACGGCTGCATCAGACGAGAGGCTGCTATTGGGCCCCGAGCAGGCGCCGGGCGGAATGGATGATTTCTTCCAGGCCGGCGGTGGTTTTGAGATCGCCGAGCGCGTCCGGCGGGAGCCACCTGAAATCGTCGAGTTCGTCGTTCAGGACCGGCTCGCCGAAAGTCCAGCGCGCTGCGAATGACATGATCAGATAATGCCCGCCGCCCGCCGTTCCCGGCAACACCTCGCGCCATCCGGCGAGATCGAGGATCTCGATTTTCAAGCCGGTTTCCTCATCGACTTCCCGATGCACGGCGTCCTGCAGGGTCTCGCCGAATTCCACCCGGCCGCCCGGCAGCGAATAAAAGCCTCTGGCCGGCGAACCTGCGCGCCGCACCAGCAGGATTTTGCCATCGCGAAAGATCACCGCGCTGACGGCCAATTGAGGATGGGTAGGTGGGAGCGACGTCAAGGCATTATCCCGGAAAGCCATGATTGCGAAAAATGGGAGCCGATTTTCGGGGGCGATCATGCCCGATAGACCGGCCACAGTCTAATTCGACGCAGTCGATTAGACCGTGGCTTTCATGATGTAGTCGACGTCGGCCTCGGCGCCCGGACCATTGATGATGCCGCCAGCCAGTGCCACCAGTGGTTTGACCCAGCCGGTGGCCTGTTCGGCCAGCGTGGCGCGGGTTTTGTCTTGTTGGGCTTCGCGCATGGCTGCACTGACCGCGACAAGGATCGAGGTCATGGCTGTGGTCAATTGGTCGAATTCGGTGCGGATGGTAGCGTCGGCGGCTTCATAGCTCTCGATCGCGAGATCGCGCGCCTTGAAATTCGAGGCCGTAAAATGCTCGCTGTAGGACAGCGGCTGCCAGCCCAGGAAATCTTCTGCGCATTCCGGCATGTCGGGAATTATTTCGAGAAGCATAATGGCTTCATTAAAATGATTCAGATAGTCGGTGGCGAGACCGGTACGGGGATTGATATTGGCCGCGCGCAATCGGGCGGCGCGCGCCTCCTCTTTAGGGCCCGTTCTGGGGTCAAGTCGCGCGGGTTTTGAAGCCGTTGATGTCATCTGGCCCACTGTTGACGGTTGGGGGTTAAAAGGTACTGAATTGATGTCTACTTTGGCGACAGAATGTGCGGACGCTTCGTAATCACCTCGCCCCCGGCGGCGATGCGGCAAATGTTCGGTTTTGCAGAGCAGCCGAATTTCCCGCCGCAGTATAATATCGCGCCGACCCAACCGGTTCCGGTGGTGATCATCGAGAACCGGGTCAGACATTTTCGTCTGATGCGCTGGGGCCTATGGCCGGCCTGGGTCAAGGATCCCCGTAAATTTACGTTGTTGATCAATGCACGCGCGGAGACGGTGCTGGAAAAGCCGGCCTTCAAAAATGCTATCAGGCGGCGCCGCTGCCTGATCCCCGCGGACGGCTATTATGAATGGCACACCTCCGATCAGCGCAAGCGGCCTTATTTCATCCACCGCCGAGATGGTGGTGCGATCGGACTTGCCGCGCTCGCGGAAACCTGGGTCGGCCCGAACGGCGAAGAATTGGACACGGTGGCGATTGTCACGGCGCCGGCGAGCAACGATCTCGCGACGCTGCATCACCGCGTGCCCGTGACCATTGCGCCCAGTGACTTCGAGCGCTGGCTCGATTGCCGCGCCAATGACGCCGAGATGGTGATGGGGCTCATGACAGGACCGGACGAAGGCGTGTTCGCCTGGCATGAGGTCTCAACGCGCGTCAACCACGTCGCCAATGACGACGCCCAATTGCTGCTTCCGATCACGGCGGAGCAGCGGGCGGCTGAGGACCGAAGCCGGCGAAGAAGACTGCGCCGAAGAAGCCCACGCCGGTGGTGACTGAGGATGACGGGCAGGGATCGTTGTTTTAGTCCTGCAACGCGGCCATCATTATCAACCGCCAACGCCAAGCAATTCCTTCAGCTTCATTACGGCGCTATCCGGCGTCGTAAGGACCGGCCGGCCTGATGCCTGTGCGACCGATTCTGCCGCCGGTGCCATGCTGTATTGCGCGAGCGCGACCAGGTCGCAGTCGCGCAAATCGCGTGCGGCTTCTGCAACCAGGCGATCATGCTCTGCGCGGTCGCCGCGATCGAGCGCTGCCAGCGCACCTTCCGCCAGTTTCGGCACGATCTCGACCGAGCGGGGAAATTCCGGCGGCATCGAAGCCAGCGTCGGCGGGAACGTCGAGAGCAAACCGATCTTGCGGCCGCGCGCCGCGGCCTGCTCGATCATTGCCTCATTGGGTTTGAGCACCGGCATCGGCGCGTGTTCGCGCATAACAGCCTCGATGCAAGGGCCGAAGGCCGAGCAGGTGAACAAGATCGCGTCGGCGCCGGTCGAGGCCGCGTAACGTCCGAGCGACAGGAAACGTCGGGTCATCGCTTCGGTGAGACGGCCCTCCCGCGCGACGTCGGCCGACAGGCTGTCGTCGAGCAAATTCATCAGGCTGGCGTCCGGCCACAGGCGGGCGAACGAAGCCTCGATCGGGACCAGCGAATGTTTCAGGGCGTGGATGAGAGCGATGCGCATCTTGTTCCTTCTGATCACTGCGTGGCGGGGTGTCAATGTTGTTCTAAACCAGCTTCAATTTTTCGTCGTCGCCGGTCACCGGAAAATATTCAGTGCCGCGTATTGCAGCAGCATGATCGTTTTGGCGTCGACGATGCGGCCATCGCCGATCATGACCAGCCCCTGGTCGATCGGCAATTCCAGCGCCTCAATATCCTCACCCTCGGAAGCAAGGCCGCCGCCACTTCCGATACGCATATCGGACTCATATTCCGCGACAAAGAAGTGCAGTTTTTCGGTGACGGCGCCCGGGCTCATGAAGGCTTCAAACACCTTTCGGATTTCTCCGAGCCGATAGCCGGTTTCTTCTTCGACTTCGGCACGAATCCGGATTTCCGGAGTTTCGTTGTCGAGTAGCCCGGCCGCGGCCTCGATCAGCAGATCGTCGTAACCATTGACATAGGCCGGATAGCGGAACTGCCGCACCAGCACCACCGTGCGCTGCGCCAGATTGTAGGGCAACAGTGTAGCGGCGTTGCCGCGATCATAGGTCTCACGGTGCTGGGTCTGCCATTTCCCGTCGGCGCGCCGCCATTCGAAAGTGGTGGTCTTGAGCGTGGCGTAATTGTCGGAGAGCAGGCGGACGTTCTGGACCCGGATGCGGTCGGAGACGGTCATTGGAAATTCCTTAGCGGGTTTCCCTCATCCTGAAGGAGCGGCGCTAGCCGCGTCGCGAAGGATGAGCAAACTCATGGTTCGAGACGGCGCAAACGCGCCTCCCCACCATGAGGCGTTACAGCACCTTGCCGGGGTTCATGATGCCCTGGGGATCGAGCAGCGCCTTGATGCCGCGCATCAGTTCGATCGCGACCTTGTCCTTGACGTCTGGCAGTTCGTCGCGCTTAAGCACACCGATGCCGTGCTCGGCGGAAATCGACCCGCCCATCCGCAGCACGATCTCGAACACCACCGCGTTGACTGCGTGCCACTGCGCGAGGAAATCCGCGGCGCTGCCGCCGATTGGCTGGCTGACATTATAATGGATATTGCCGTCGCCGAGATGACCGAATGGCACCGGCCGTGAGCCCGGAATGAGTTTGACGACCGCCGCATTGGCCTCCGCGATGAAATCCGGCACCGCGGCCACGGGAACGGAAATGTCATGCTTGATCGAGCCGCCTTCGGGCTTCTGCGCTGCAGACATCTCGTCACGCAGTTTCCAGAACGCGCTGCGCTGGCTGAGATTGGCCGCGATTACGGCGTCATCGACAATGCCCTCCTCGAGCCCCTGCGTCAGGATCGATTCCAGCGTGGCGCGGGCGTCCTCACGCGATGACGACAATTCCATCAGCACGTACCACGGATGCTTGAACTCCAGGGGATCGCGGATGTCGATGCCATGGCGCACGCTGAAATCAACCGCGATATCGGCCAGCAATTCAAAGCTGGTAAGGCTGCCGGCGGCTTCGTTCCGCGAGACCGAGAGCAGTTTTAGCGCCTGCGCCGGCGATTTCAATCCGATGAAGGCGGTTTCCACCGCGCGCGGCTTTGGAAACAGCTTCAGGGTTGCCGCGGTGATGATGCCGAGCGTGCCTTCGGCGCCGATGAACAAGTTGTGCAGATCGTAGCCGGTGTTGTCCTTTTTCAGCTTCGACAGGCCGTTGAGGATGCGCCCGTCCGCCAGCACCACTTCCAGCCCGAGCGCCATTTCGCGCGCTACGCCATAGGCCAGCGCCGCGGTGCCGCCGGCATTGGTGGAGAGATTGCCGCCGATGGTGCAGCTTCCCTCCGCGCCGAGCGACAGCGGAAACAGCCGGTCCACTTCGGCAGCCTTTTGCTGCGCGATTTGCAGCACTACGCCGGACTCGCAGGTCATGGTGTTGGAGGCGGTGTCGATGTCGCGGATCTTGTCCAGCCGCCGCGTCGAGACCACGACTTCGCCATTGTGCGGGGTCTGCCCGCCGACCAGGCCGGTATTGCCGCCCTGCGGCACCAGCGCGATCCGGTGTTCGCTGGCGAGCTTGCAGATGGCGGAGACTTCCGCTGTCGAGCCCGGTCGCAATACCAGCGGCGAGCGTCCATGATACAGGCCGCGCTCTTCGGTCAGATAAGGCGCGATGTCGGCCGCGTCGGTGACCGCATATCTATCGCCGACGATGCTGCGGAAACGTGCGATCAGTTCGGGCGGAAGCGGAGATGCGGCAGGCTGAACGATATTCATTGTTGTCTCTTGTTTTGTTTTTGCGGCTACTCAGTCCCGCCCCATCGCGGCACGGCGTAGCCGGTCATTGATCGCCTCGCCGAGCCCGTGATGCGGCACCGGCATTATGGCGATGGCAGGTGCTTTCTGGGTATCGAGCGCACGAAGATAGCCGAAAAGATTGGCTGCGGCCTCATGGAGGTCGCCGCGCGCCGACAAATTCATCACCGCATTCGATGCATCGACACCCGCCACTATGCCCGGTCCGAACGCCAGCAGGGCCTCGCCGGCCTCGATCCGCTCGGCATTGAGCCGCACCGGTGTGCGCGGCGCATAATGCGATGCGAGCATGCCCGGCGCCAACGGCTGGCCGGCATCGTTATCGGCGCCTTGGGGCGGCTGCGCCAGCGCACGGCCCAGCACGCGCTCGATCTCGCCGCGGGGCAGCCCGCCCGGCCGCAGCAGCATCGGCGCGTCGAAGCAGCCGACGATGGTGGATTCGACCCCGACCGCGACCGCACCGCCATCGACGATCAGGTCGATCCGCCCATCAAATCGCTGTGCACGTGTTCTGCAGTGGTCGGCGAGACGTGTCCCGACAGATTGGCCGATGGCGCCACCACCGGTCCGCCGAAGGACCGCAGGATCGCCCGGGCGACGGGGTGCGCGGGAACCCGAACCGCGACAGTATCGAGCCCGGCGGTCGCCAGCTCGGCGACCGTGCAATCCCTTGTTTTGGGCAGCACCAGGGTCAGCGGCCCCGGCCAGAACGCCTCGGCCAGGGCGGTCGCGGTCGCATCGAAACGGGCGATCCGCATTCCCGCCTGGAGATCCCCGACATGGGCGATCAGGGGATTGAACGAGGGCCGGCCCTTGGCCTGATAGAGCCGGGCTATCGCGGCCGGGTTGGCGGCGTCGGCGCCCAGGCCATAGACGGTCTCGGTCGGGAACGCGACCAGGCCGCCTTCGGCAAGGCAACGCGCGGCCGAGGCCACGGCGGCCTCGTTTGCCGGCAGAATGGGCGTTATCGGGTCCAAATTCACAGGAATTAAAGTCCTCAATTCGGCTTCTTGCGGTGTGCGAAAGCCAAGGCTATAAGCCGCCTTCTTGTCGGAGTGTGGCTCAGCCCGGTAGAGCACTGCGTTCGGGACGCAGGGGTCGCAGGTTCAAATCCTGCCACTCCGACCAAGAAATCATTAGGCTTTTTGCCTTTTTTCCCGAGCGCTTTCAAGGTCAACCACCGAAACCCGGTGCCTGGCTTTTGGGCCTGGCTTTCGGGCTTGGTCGCCGTAGCCCTTGGCTTGATCGACTGGCGCTACCGAATTCCGAATGACGAGTTCGGGGGTCAATACCACCCGTCGGTTTTCGATCGGCGCGCCATGGATCATGGCAACCAGGATCTCGGCCGCGTGCTTGCCAAGATCGGCGGTGGGCGTGCGAACGGTTGTCAGCGCTGGCGCGATACTGTCCATGAAGGGCATATCATTCATGCCGATGATCGAGATATCGTTCGGGCAGCGGATATTGCGCGCCTCCAGATGCCGCAAGGCGCCGACAGCCAACATGTCATTCGCCGCCACGATGGCTGTTATGCCTTCTTGTTCCGTGAGAAGTGCACGGCAGGCGATTTCGCCGTCCTCGATCGTGAACTCCTTGCCGTAGGCGACGGCGGCCGTGACGCCCTGTTTCGCCAGCGAGCGGCAGGCACGGCGGAAACCGCGGCACCGGTGATAGCCGGTCGAGACGTTCTGCGGGCCGGCAATGTGAGCGATATGTTGATGGCCGAGCCCAGCCAAATGATACACCGCGATTTCCATGGCCTTTGCATCGTCAACGCGCACGCTGGGTACCAAGTCGTCCTCCGGATCGCGAAATACCGCAACCGTCGGAATGCCGGCGTCGAGACAGGTGGCGATGATCGGATCGTTGCGAAAGAACGTAGCGACGATCAAGCCGTCGACCCCTTGGCCGATAAAGCGATCGATCAGCGCGGCCTGGCGCGCAGGGTAATTGTCGGTGTTGCCGACGAGGGTCACGTGGCCGATCTCGGCGAACCGATCCTCAATCGCGCGCACGATCGGCGGATGGACGGGGTCGCCCAAGTTCGAGACGATCACCCCGATGGTGCGCGAGCGCTGGGTGCGCAATCCCGAGGCCAGCGCATTGGCGCGATATCCGAGTTCCTGAACGCAGGCCGCCACACGCTGGATCATTTCCGGCGAAATCAGATGCCGCTTCTCCGGGTTCAGAGCGCGTGAGACCGTCGACCAATGCACGCCCGCCCGCTTCGCCACGTCGATGATGGTCGCACGCGCCGCGCGGTCCTTGATCGTTATCTTGGGCGTCTTCCTCCGCGGCATTCACGATCCACCTTGATATTGTATTTTCAGCATAGCGAAATCGGGTTGCAATGGCACGCGAAGTTCATTCGCGGTGGAAAACGCCTCGCATTGACAAACGTGTGCATAAATACTTACGATCTGGCCTGAGGAAACACAACGTCGCCCGGACAAGTCCCGTAAAAGGCAAGAAAATGGCGCGTACCTTAATCCGGTCGGCAACGATTCTGACCATGGACGATCGTCTCGGGGATCTCGCCGCGAGCGACCTGTTGGTCGACGGCGATCGGATTGCTGCTATCGGCCGCGACATCACTGCTGCGAATGCGGATATTGTCGAAGGGCGCGGCAAGATCGTCATTCCAGGCCTGATCAATGCCCACATGCACACCTGGCAGACGGCGCTACGCGGCTTTGCGTCCGACTGGACGCTTCTGGAATACTTCCGGCGCATGCATGCCGGTCTGGCCACCGTGTTTCGGCCTGAAGACATCTACATTGCGACGCTGCTAGGTGCGCTCAACCAGATCAACCATGGCGTCACGACGCTGGTCGACTGGTGTCATAACAATCCGACGCCCGAGCACACCGACGCCGCCGTCCGCGCATTGTTGGAGAGCGGCATTCGGGCCGCGTTCTTTCACGGCTCACCCAAGCCAGACCCAAAGCCAGGACAGCGTCATTTTTCGGAAGTGCCGCATCCGCGGCAGGAAGTCGAGCGGCTGTTGGCGGGTCCCTTTGCGGACCGCGGCGGACGCGTGACGCTCGGCCTTGCGATCCTCGGGCCGCACTATTCGACGCTGGAAGTGGCGCAACACGATTTCCGCTTGGCGCGTGAGTTCGGGCTCGTCGCCTCGATGCACCAGGGCGGCGGCCCGGCCAAGACGCCCGGCGGCTGGGAGAAGCTGATCGAAATGGACCTTGTTGGCCGTGGCATCAATATCGTCCACGGCAACAATCTGTCCGATGATCTGTTGCGGTCTCTGGTCGATCTCGGGGCGTCGTTTTCGATCACCCCGGAGAATGAAATGATCCAGGGCCATGGCTGGCCCATCACCGGGCGGCTCTTGAAACTTGGTGCGCGGCCTTCCATCGGCGTTGATCTGGAATCCGTGCTCTCGGGCGATCTTCTCAGTGTATCCCGCGTGGCGCTCTCGACGCAGCGGGCGCTCGACAATGCCGAAGTGCGCGGCACGACCGGCACCATCCCGGAGACGACGACCATTCCGGTGCGCGAGGCGCTGCGCTGGATCACGATCGAGGGCGCTCGCATGTTGGGACGCGAGGATCACATCGGGTCGCTTGCGCCGGGTAAACTCGCAGATCTCGTGATGATCGATGCCGACGCGCTCAACCTCGTTCCCGTCCACGACCCGGTTGCCACCGTCGTGATGCAGACAAGTCTTGCCAATATCGAAGCGGTGATGATCGGCGAAGTCTGGAACAAGCGAGGTGGGCGGCTCTCATTCGAAAATCTGGAAACGCGCAAACATGAACTCGCGCAATCGGGCGGGCGGCTGGTGGATGCGATCGAACAGCAGGGAAGGGTAGCCTAAAGATGATAACGCAATCCGATGACATTGCGTGGATTGGCGTCGGCAAGATGGGCCTGCCGATTGCGGGACTGATCGCTGGCGCTGGCTATCGTCTCACGTCGTTTGACGTCAGCGCCGATCGAATGGCGGCTGCGCGTCAGCAGGGCCTCGCTGTTGCTGCGTCGGCGATCGAAGCCGTTAACGGAAAGGCCGTGATCTTCACCTCCATGCCGGATGACAAGGCGATAGGCGATCTCTTGCTCGCCAAAGGGCTGCTCGACGCCATCGCGCCTCAATCGATCCTGATCGAAACCAGCACCGTGAGTGCCGAGATTTCCGCGGAACTGGGTAAGGCAGCGCGCGAGCACAAGATCGATTACTTGCGTCTGCCGGTATCGGGAAGTGCTGCCATCGCCCACACCCGCACGCTGACCTGCTTTGTGTCGGGTCCAAAGGCGGCTTTCGAACGGGTGAAGCCTTTGCTGGCGTCATTCACGCGGGCGCAGACCTATCTCGGCCAGGACGAGCAAGCCCGCTATGCCAAGCTCGCCGTCAATCTCATGATCGCGGTCTCGGCCGGCATGATGGCAGAGAGCCTTGCACTGGCGCGAAAGGGCGGCATCGGTTGGCAGGATATCCTTCAGGTGCTCGACGACAGCGCCGTGGCGTCACCCATGGTGAAGTACAAGACGCCGCCACTCGCCAAGCGCGATTTCGAATCGACTTTCTCCTGCCGCCAGATGGCCAAGGATCTCGATCTCATCTTGGGGGCAGGGCATTCGGCCGGTGTGCCGCTTCAACTCGCGGCCCAAGTGCGCGAGACGTATGGCTCGTTGATCGCGCAGGGTGACGGTGATGCCGACTACATCGCGACGGTGCGCCATCTGGAGCGCTTGTCCGGGCTCGGCGATCCCTAGCTTGCTCGCCATAAATCAAAACGCGAAAGCCGATCGCTAGAAGCCGGCAACGCAGAAGAAGAATTTGGGAGGAAATGGATGGGTCCGCGGGTTAATGCAACTGCCTTCGTCGATCGCATGGTCGGCGTGATGGGCGAACGCGCGACCGTGGCGCGCGGCGTGCTCGAGCAGCATGGACGAAGCGAGGCCTATCACGGGTTGCTGCCGCCAGACGTAGTCGTCTTTCCCGAAACTACACGCGAGGTGGTCCAAATCGTCAGCCTCTGCGCTGATCTTCGCATGGCGATCGTTCCATTCGGCGCCGGCACGTCGCTCGAAGGCAACACGGCGGCCGTCGAAGGCGGCGTCACGATCGATTTTTCTCGCATGAACAAGGTGCTCGCGGTGAATGCCGGCGACATGGACGTCGTCGTGCAGCCGGGGATCACCCGCAAGCAGCTTAACGCGCAGCTACGCGACACCGGGCTGTTTTTTCCGATCGATCCCGGCGCCGATGCATCGATCGGCGGCATGGCTTCGAACTCGCGCTTCCGGCACAATGGCGGTGCGCTATGGCACCATGAAGGACAATGTCATGGCGCTGGAAGTCGTACTGGCGGACGGCCGCGTGATCCGTACCGCCAGGCGCGCGCGCAAATCGGCGGCGGGCTATGACCTGACCCGGCTGTTCGTCGGCGCGGAAGGCACGCTTGGGGTCATCACCGAAATCACGATGAAGCTTCATCCGTTGCCGCAGGCGATGTCGGCCGCGGTCTGCAGCTTCGACAGGCTGGGTGACGCGGTGGACACGGCCATCGCCGTGATCCAGTCGGCCATTCCGGTCGCGCGGGTCGAACTCGTGGACGACGTCATGATGCGCGGCATCAATGCTTATTCGAAGCTCGGCTATCGCGAAGTGCCAACGCTGTTCTTCGAATTTCACGGTTCGCAGGCCAGCGTGACCGAACAGGCAGAAGCCGCGCAGGCAGTGGCGGCCGATCATCATGGCCTCGGCTTCGAGTGGGCCCGCGCGGCGGAAGATCGCAGCCGGCTGTGGCATGCCCGTGACAACACGCTCTACGCTGGAATGGGTTTGCGGCCGGGTGCGCGGGCCTTGATTACCGACGTCTGTGTGCCGGTCTCCCGCCTTACGGAATGCCTGACCGAGACGCGCGCAGATGCCGATGCGAGCGGATTTGTCGCGCCGATCGTCGGTCATGTCGGAGACGGCAACTTCCACATGCTGATTCTGATCGATCCGACTGATGCCGACGAGATGGCGCGGGCGAAAGCGCTGCATGCGCGAATGGTTGCGCGCGCCATCGCCATGGACGGCACCTCGACCGGCGAACACGGTATCGGTCTTGGAAAAATTCCTTATCTGGCCGATGAGCTTGGCGAAGCGGTTGACGTGATGCGCAGCATCAAGGCCGCGCTCGATCCGCAAGGGCTGATGAATCCGGGCAAGATTTTTTCGCGCGGAGCGCGTGCATGAGCGCGGCATTGCCGATCGAAAATGGCGATCCGCGAGACAGGCGGTCGCCGCCGCCGCTCCTGGAGTTGCGCGGCATCTGCAAGGCGTTTCCTGGCGTCAAGGTGCTGGACGACGTGTCGTTCGCCGTCTGGCCCGGCGAAGTCCACATGCTGCTTGGCGAAAATGGCGCCGGAAAATCGAGCCTGATGAAGGTGCTGTGTGGTGCCTATCACGCAGATGCTGGCGAGTTCCTTCACCACGGCGAGAAGGTCGCGATCACCTCCAGCGCTGATGCGCGGCGTCTCGGCATCGCCGTGATCTTCCAGGAGTTCTCCCTCGTCCCATATCTCGATATCTCGCAGAATATTTTCCTCGGCCGCGAGCCGAAGGGAAGAATTCCGGGAACCATCGATCGCCGCCAGCTATACCGTGACGCGCAGCGTGTGCTCGAAAACATCGGCTTCGATATCGATCCAACGGTAATCGTTGCGAAGCTTGGCGTCGCGCAGCAACAGATGGTCGAGATTGCAAAGGCCGTCAGTCAGAACGCGCGCATCCTGGTGATGGACGAGCCGACGGCAGCGCTGTCGGATCGTGAGACCGAGCTTCTGTTCGGCCTGATCCGCCGGTTGAAGGCCGATGGCGTCGCGATCGTCTACATTTCACACCGGATGGCCGAAGTCTTCGCGCTCGGCGATCGCATCAGTGTCCTTCGCGACGGTCGCCGCGTCGGCGAAGTTGATCCTTCTCGCACCACTCCCGATGAACTGGTGCGGATGATGGTCGGGCGGTCCGTGGACATGACCTATCCGCGGACCTTCGCAGCGGCGCCCGGAAAGACGCTTCTCGAAGTGAAGGGGCTTTCGGCGGCAAGCGGAATTTCTGATATCGACCTCGTGGTGCGCGAGGGCGAGATCGTTGGCCTCTGCGGCCTCGTTGGTTCGGGTCGAACGGAAGTGGCGCGTGCGATTTTCGGCGCCGACCCGGCAAGCGGTGGGAAAATCATTTTTGACGGCCACGAAAAGCACGGCGGCCCGGACGAAGCGGCCCGGCTCGGCGTTGCGCTCGTTCCCGAAAACCGAAAGAGTGAAGGGCTCGCACTGATGCGTTCGGTCGGAGATAATCTGGTGCTCTCGGCGCTGAGCAAACTGTTCCCGGCCGGCTGGTTCGAGCCGCGCCGCGCGCGGCGCGTTTCGGACGATTTGATCGCCAAGCTGCGCATCGTGACGCCGAGTGCGCGTCAGACGGTTGCGTTCCTTTCGGGCGGCAACCAGCAGAAGGTCGTGATCGGCAAATGGCTCGCCGCCGGTGCCAGGCTGTTCATCTTCGACGAACCAACCCGCGGGATCGACGTCGGCGCCAAGGCGGAGATCTTCGCGCTGATCGACCGGCTGGTCGCCGGCGGCGCCGCCGCGCTGATGATCTCGTCCGAGCAAGCCGAAATCTGTCACGTCTGTGACCGCGCCTATGTGATGCGCGAGGGCCGCATCGCCGGCGAGCTGGCGCGCGCTGAACTCACGGAAGAGAACATCGTGCGGTTGGGGATGCATCATGGC
The DNA here is from genome assembly GCA_963811915.1 of uncultured Alphaproteobacteria bacterium. GTDB lineage: Bacteria > Pseudomonadota > Alphaproteobacteria > Rhizobiales > Xanthobacteraceae > Bradyrhizobium. The sequence continues at coordinate 174,190 of CAWETC010000021.1, read as the reverse complement.
TGAGGTTGCTTCCGCGATTTCCGCCAATCCGCTGCTGAGGCTTCCGGGTGTGGCGATCGTGCTCGGTGTGCTGGTCGTGGGCTTTGCCGTGGCAGCTCCCGGCTTCCTGTCGCCGACCAACGTCTCCAACGTGCTAGTCCAGTCCACCTTGTTATTGCTGCTGTCGTTGCCGATGACACTGGTCATCATGACCGAGGGGCTCGATCTCTCGATGGGCGCGGTGCTGACGCTCACCTCGATTATCGTTGCCATCGTTTCGCTCGATACCGGTTCGATGCCGCTCGGGCTCGCTGGCGGCGGTTGGAGTCGGAACCGTATTCGGTCTTGTGAACGGATATCTTGTCGCCGGGCTGAATATCCCGCCGTTTGTGGCGACGCTCGGAACCCTTGGCATGGCGCAGGGATCTGGCGCTGATCGCCAGCGACGGTCAGAGCGTCGTCGGCGTGCCGCGTAGCGTCAGTGAGGTCTATCTGGCAGCGCCATTCGGCGTGCCCCTGCCAATCATCATTGCCGTATTCGCCTATCTGGTCTTCCACCGTCTGCTCTACCATACGCGTTTCGGCACCTACATCTTTGCGCTTGGCGGAAATCGCGAGGCGCTGACTTATGCCGGCCTGTCCCCTACCAAACTCCTGATTGCGGTGTATGCCGTCAGCGGTGCGATGGCGGGTGTCGCCGGTCTCCTGATGACGGCGCGCATGAACGCTGGTCATCCGACCGCCGGTCTTGGTCTCGAGTTCGACGCGATCGCCGCCGTGGCGGTGGGAGGGACTTCGTTCGAGCGTGGCAACGGCTGGCTGCTCGGCACCGCGCTTGGCGTCCTTGCGGTTGGCGTGCTGCGCAACGGCCTCAACCTTCTGGCGCTGCCGTCCTCGATCCAGGTCGCCAGCGTCGGCGCCCTGGTCATCATTGCGATGTTCTTCGACGGACTGCGGAGCCGGGCATGACGGACATCACAAAGCCCGTCACGCCCGCGCGCGTGTTTCTGTCGGACGACGTCCTGCAGATATTGTACAGACTGCTCGCGGCGCTATTGATCTGCGCCGTACTGGCGATTTCGACCAACTCGTTCGCAAGCCTCGGCAATATTTTGAACGTTCTGCGGCAGGCGAGCCTCTTGTTCTTCATCGCGTCAGGCCTGACCCTCGTCGTGCTGACGGCCGGGCTCGATCTTTCCGTTGGCGCTAATGTTGCGCTTTCGGCCTGTGTCGCCGGCACCGTGATTCACCAAAGCGGCCAGCCGGCATTTGGCGTGCTCGCGGCAATCGCGACCGGAACGGTCATCGGTCTGCTCAACGGCCTGATGGTCACGGCCTTGCGCATTCCATCGTTCATCGCGACCTACGGCATGCTCTGGGTTCTTAATGGCCTGACGTACTGGTACATGGCCGGCGAAGTCATCCACGGCTTCCCGCCGGCTTTTCGCCAGATCGGCAGCGGCTATCTGCTTGGCCTTCCCACGCCGGTCTATCTGCTCGTGCTCTTTCTCACGATCGGCACCGTCTTCGCCCAGCGCACCGTCTGGGGCCAGGAAATCTATGCTATCGGCGCCAATCCGGTGGCGGCTCGTCTATCTGGCATTCCAATGTTGCGGCGGCTCCTGCTGGTCTACGCGGTTTCCGGCACCATGGCAGGGCTTGCCTCCATTATCTTCCTGGCGCGGCTGAATTCCGCGGAGGCCGACATCGGCGAAAGCCTGACACTGCCTGCGATCGCCGCGGTGCTGATCGGCGGTACGTCACTGTTCGGCGGCGTCGGCAGTGTCTTCGGCACCTTTATCGGCGCGTTGATCCTGACACTGGTACTGAACGGGATGAACCTGTTGTCGGTCAACGCGAGCTGGCAGCCTCTGGTCACCGGCCTGATCGTGATCCTCGCGGTTTGGCTCGACACGAAAGCGCGTCGCCAACGACTATGATTCAAAATCGGAATAACAAGGGAAGGAACTCAAAATGAGGCAGAAAATTTACGCAGGACTGGGCGCGCTGGCCGCGGTGGCCGTCAGTACGGCCGCATGGGCGGATGGCGAAACCATCGCAGTCTTCACCAAGAACCAGACCAATCCCTATTTCCAGGCGGTTCGGGTCGGAGCCGATGCGGCGGCGAAAGTGCTTCACGTCAAAACGCTCCATTACATTCCGACCAAGCCCGACAGCATTCCGGAGCAGATGAGCCAGATCGAAGACGTCGTGGTGAAGAAGCCGGACGCGATCGTCTTCACGCCGGTCGATTACAAGGCCCTGGTGCCGGGTGTCGAGAAGATCAATGCCGCCAACATTCCCGTGGTCAACATTACTGACCGCTCTTCCGCCGGAAAGTTCGTCGCTTTCGTCGGCGCTGATGATTACAGCACCGCACTGGAGACGGCGCGCTATCTGCTGAAGTCGCTCAACGGCAAAGGCAACTTTATCATTCTCGAGGGTGTCAAGGGCGCGCTTACCAATACCGATCGCGTCCGCGGCTTTAACGACGCCTTGAAGGAAAATCCGGGAGCCAAGCTGCTCGCCTCGCAGCCGGCGAACTATCAGCGGCTGCAAGCGCTCCAGGTGATGGAAAACCTTTTGCAGTCGCATCCGCAAATCGATGGCGTGCTCGCGGCGAACGATGCGATGGCGATGGGCGCGATCGAAGCACTGGAAGGGGCCAATCGCACCGCCAAGATCATTGGCATTAACGGCACCAAGGAAGCCGTCGACGCGATCAAGGCCGGAAAGCTCCTCGCTAGCGGCGATTACAATGGCTTCCTGCAAGGCTGTATCGGCACCATCATCGCTGCCCGGACGCTGCGAAAGCAGCCGGTCGTGTCGGAAATCGTGCTGAAGCCGACGGTGGTGAGCAAGGAGAACTATCAGCCTTACGACACGCCGGTCGAGTCCCGCACATGTCCGACTTGGGAACAGGCATTGACGATGGGCAAATAGAAAGGCTCATCAAGGGGAACGAAGGAGCCGGTTCTCTGCGATCCGACTCCCAAACCGGAGATAACGATGCTTTTTATCATTCACGCGGTTGACCGCACCGACGCGCTGCCGGCGCGGCTGGAAAACTACGACGCCCACAAAGCCTTCCTTTCGGATACCAGCCGTTTTGGCGTCAAGATCGTCATGTCAGGCCCGCTCGTTGCGGACGATGGCAAGACGATGATCGGAAGCTTTTTTCTGGTGGAGGCGCCGAGCCGTACTGAGGTCGAGACTTTCCACCAGTCCGATCCGTTCCGCGCAGCGGGAATCTGGAAGAACGTGACGATCACGGGCTTTCTGCGTCGGCAGGGCTAGGTTTAGGTTTGCAGGTCGCAAACGGATTCGGTTGGCCCGACTGATAAGGATATGATTGAGATACGTCAGGCAAAGATCGAGGATGCGGTTCGCGTTTCGTCCCTGCTGATGACGAATTCGTCGGAACGCGGTGGTGCGCTGTATGGCGATTGGTCGATCGGCGTCGTAACGAAATGGATCACCAGCGAGGCATTGATAGCGATTGCTATCGACGGCTCAAAGCTGCTGGGCGTACTATTTACGTCCGAGAAAGCACAGGCGTCCGCCGAGCCAGTGGTGAAGATGTTGCGCGCATGGCCCGGCACCGCTGACGCTTATGTCTATGGTCCTGTCTGTATTGAAGAGGCAGCGCGCGGGCAGGGTGTGCTTGAGAGTTTGTTTGAATACGTGGCCGCGAGACTACCCGGCAGGGAGGCCATTCTATTCATCAAAGCGAATAATATCCGCTCGCTACAGGCCCATGCCAGGCTAGGGATGAGGCAGGTTGCGAACTTTGAACTTGGCGGAGAGATCTTCGTTGTGCTCAGCAGTTCACGTCATGGACGTTTATGAAACGTCCATTTCAACCATGAAATGCTGGGCTCGCGACGGGATCATCGAGGCATGGTCACAGCCAAGATCGGGCGGTCCTGGGAGAAAATCCGGTTTTGTCGTCGCTTTTACGTAGCTGATTTATAGCTGTCCGCAACGCGTGAGTGCCGAGTGATGGCGTGATGATCTCACGTGCCGTCCAGGATCGAGCGCAGGCGCTGCGCCAGATCCGCAAGCTGGAAGGGTTTATCGATGACCGGAAACTCGTTTTCCAATCGAAGGCGTTCCAGCGGACCTCCCGCATAACCCGAAGTGAGCAGGATCTTGATGCTCTTGTTTAGCCGCTTGGCCTCGCAAGCAAGCTCAATCCCGTTCATTCCGTTCGGCATTACGATATCACTGAACAAAAGTTCAGGTCTTTGACCGCTCTCAAGCATCTGAAGAGCTTCAACACCGTCGCGCGCGCAGAGAACCCGATAACCGAAAGTGGTCAACATTTCCGACGTGACTTCCAAGAGTTCTTCATTGTCTTCGACGACAAGGATGCACTCGGAACCCCCCGGTATGGCTGGCGTGCCGACCCCGATCACCTCGGGGCCACGGGCTTGCCTCGCCTTGGGCAGATACAAAGAGACCGTCGTTCCCATGCCAACCACGCTTTCAACGGCGACATGACCTCCGGTTTTTCGGACAAAGCCGTAGACCATGCTGAGCCCGAGCCCTGTCCCCCTGCCGACCTCCTTGGTCGTGAAGAAGGGTTCAAAAATCCGGTTCAGTACGTCGGGAGCGATCCCGCACCCACTGTCGGTCACAGACAGGCGTACATATGGTCCAGGCGGACACTCCTTCACGTCTCCCTCGTTCAAAACGACGTTTCGCGTCTCGATCTCAAGCTTACCTCCGTTAGGCATGGCGTCGCGACCATTCAGGGCGAGGTTGAGGAGAGCAGTCTCCAATAGCGGCGGGTCGACATGGCACAGCCACAACTCCTCATCGGTCTTCAACCTGACCTCGCACCCTGCTCCAACCGCCTGGCGAACGAGGCCCTGGAATTCAGAGATCAACTGGTTGGCGTTGATTAGCTTCGGATTCAACTTCTGCCGCCGGGAAAAGGCGAGAAGCTGTGCTGTCAGTTTTGCGCCGCGATCCACGGCACGCCGTGCGTTCTCCGCAAATCGACGGATCTTGCTGTCCTCCGCTATCCTGTCGATCAGTTCAAGGTTTGCGGAAACCACCGTAAGCAGGTTGTTGAAATCGTGCGCCACACCGCCCGTCAGCTGGCCGACGGTCTCCATCTTTTGGCTTTGGTGAAGCTGCTCCTGGATGACGCGGCGTGCTTCCAACGCCTGCTTTTGCTCGGTGATGTCTCGACAGAAGATTGCAAGGCCCTGGCCGGAAGGGAATGCATTGATCGCGCACCAGATACCGCGGCGAGCCCAGAGTGCTTCGAACAAGGCAGGGCTGCCGTCTGACATTGTCTCCCGGAGGCGATTGCAGATGCCCGCATCGAGATCCTTCAGAAAGGCTTCTTGCACGGGCATACCGATGATGTCGCGGCCTTCGGCAAGCAGCGACCGGGCCGGCCTGTTAAGATAGCTGATGCGCCAGTTCCGGTCGACGATGAGCACGCTATCCGTCGTGCTCTCAAAGATCATTGTGATGCGAGCCGCGGCCTCCTCCGTCTTCTCCTTGGCTTTCGACAGCTCGCGCTCGCGGCGACCAAGCGCTTCTGCCATGGCATTGAATGCTTCCGCGACACGCGAAATTTCAGATTTGTCGCGGATGTCTACGCGTTGGTCATATTTGCCGACACTCCATTGGTTCGCGGCCTCAACCAATTGAGAGACAGGTCGGTGAACGAATTGTCGAGCGCCCAACCATGCCAGCAGCAACACCACCGCCGTGATCAGGATGTTGAGTGTGATCTCGTGGTACGTGCGGCGCTGGAGCGCGCCGAACGCCTGCGCCTTGTCAAGACCAAAGCTGACAACAATCCCTCCTGAATCATCGCCCAAGGCAGAGTAGCCTTCAATTCGCTCGACGCCGTCTTTGTCGAGAATGTCGACCGCCCTGCTGTCGTCCGCCGTTCGGTAGTCGATCGGTGTCTTTGTGCCAACGAACCTATTGCTGTCGGGATACCGAGCGAGATAGGTGCCGTTGCGGTCTGTGATCCCAAGCGCAGTTCCCCCCAGAATTCCCTTTCGGCCAATATGGTCACCGAGCCAGTCCAGGCTGAGAGCCGCAACGATAATGCCGCCCATGCGACCATTGGTGCCATAGAACGGCAACGCAAACTGGATGACCCTGCGGCCAGTTGACAGACCCGCGGAGAACTCACCCACCGTGAATGCCCCGGTCTTCAAGGCCGTAGCGAAATATTTGCGCTTGTCTATATTGATCGGCCGATGGTCACTGTTGGTGTCACAGAAAGACACGCCATTCAGATCGGTGACAATGAAGGTAATGAATGCAGGAAACCGCTGCCGTATCGCCAGCAGATAGGCATTGCACGCTTCTCCGTCCTTTGCTTTGATCGACGGGAATTCCGACATCGCGATCAGGACCTCGCGAATTCCCTGCACGATTTGCTGCTGTTCTGCCCCTGCGAGCTTGGCCAGGCTGAGCGCCTGGTTCCGTATTTCGATCTGGCGCAGGCGGTGAAGTTCAAATTCATCGTATATCTGGATGGCGGTCACAGGCAGCAGGGCGACTACTAAAAGTACGCATAGACGTGACAAGAGACTCATTTCGCAGGTGGCCTAAATTCTGAAACTTTCGCCGGCTGGACGACGATTCTGAACTCATCGCGATGATTTGAACCCGACGCGATCTGTTCGAGTTGGCGGCGGAGAGCAACGATCGTTGCTTGATTGTGACATTCTTTCAGTCGACATTCTGGAATGCCATAGAGCCGGCGTAAACTCGGCGTGATCAAACAGGCCACATCATACTCTTATAGGTGATGGACCAATACGTGCGCGATGCGCCTTCCTCTTTGCGCAAGCGTTCTAACCAAGGCGAGAGGCTATCGGTTCAAAGCGACAGGATGAAGGCTTGTCCGCTGCCCCAGCTAGTGCCCGAGCGGGCTTGGCTGGACGCTAAATACTCATCGCTCCTTGATATTGAGGAGCAAATCAGCGATCCGGAAGCGTCTGAAGCAATTCTGCAACCCATCTAAAATGAACACGGCCGCTCGCGAAATTGGCCGCCAGGGGACGCATTTTTACTGTTGGACTTACGCTATCCTTTTTGTCCGGAATCCTGACGCGGTTGTGATGCGGCCGCCGGCTCGAGGACCGCCGCGATGGCCTCGTCAACCCGTTCGAGCCAGATGAATTCCAGTTTATTGCGGGCGCCGAGAGGAATTTCGTCGAAGTCACGCCGGTTGCGCGCGGGGAGCATGACACGGGTCAGGCCCGCGGCTGCCGCCGCGACGACCTTTTCCTTGATGCCGCCGACCGGGAGAACCAGACCCCTCAACGATATCTCGCCGGTCATGGCCGTGTCGCTCCTGACTGTGCGATCCGTCAGCAAAGAGGTAAGGGCGGTGAACATCGCGACCCCCGCGCTCGGCCCGTCCTTCGGTGTGGCGCCGGCGGGGACATGGACATGGATGTCGCTCTTTTCGAAGATCGCGGGATCGATACCAAGCTGGGCGGCGCGACTTTTCACCAGGGTCAGCGCAGCCTGCGCACTCTCGCGCATGACTTCGCCGAGTTGACCGGTCAGGATCAGCGATCCTCTGCCAGGCGTACGTGAAGCTTCGATGAAAAGAATGTCGCCACCGACCGGTGTCCAGGCAAGTCCCGTAGCCACCCCGGGGATGCTGGTGCGCATGGCTATTTCGCTTTCGAAGCGAGGCTGGCCAAGGATCGTCGCAATTTCTTTCTCGGTGAGCACGACCCGGTTCTTGCTGCCGTCCGCGATCTCCACGGCGACGTGGCGGAGAGCCTTGCCGATCTCGCGCTCCAGATTGCGGACTCCGGCCTCCCTTGTATACCCCTTGATGATTAGCCGTAGCGCCTCGGGGTCGATCTCGGCTTGTTCCGCCGTCAGGCCGTTGGCCTGAAGCTGCCGGCGAACCAGATAGCGCCGCGCGATCTCCAGCTTCTCCTCTTCAGTGTAGCCGGCCAGGCTGATGACCTCCATCCGGTCCAGTAACGGCCCCGGAACGGTGTCGAGCATATTGGCCGTGGTGATGAACACGACCCTGGAGAGGTCGAAAGGCACGCCAAGATAATTGTCGCGAAAGGTCGCGTTCTGCTCGGGATCGAGCACTTCAAGCATCGCCGCCGAAGGGTCTCCCTGGACGCCGCGGCCCAGCTTGTCGATCTCGTCCAGCATCATGACGCAATTGCGCGCGCCGGCCTTCTTGATTCCCTGAATGATGTTGCCCGGCAAAGCGCCGATATAGGTGCGGCGATGGCCGCGGATTTCCGCTTCATCATGGACACCGCCGAGACTGACCCTCACGAAAGGTCGTCCCATCGCGCGCGCAATGGATTGTCCCAACGAGGTTTTGCCGACCCCCGGCGGACCGGCGAAGCAAAGAATTGGCGCCTTGCCTTCCGGCGCCAGTTTCCGAACCGCGAGGTATTCGATGATCCGGGTCTTGATTTTCTCCAGGCCATAGTGGTCTTCATCAAGGATGCGCCTTGCCGCGGCGATATCGATGGGCTTCTCGTCCGGCAAGCTCCAGGGCAGTTCGATCAGCCAGTCGATATAACTTCGGACCATTCCTGCTTCGGCCGCGGCCTCCGGCATCCGCTCGTAGCGCCGAACTTCCCGTCGCGCCTGACTCTCCACTTCAGCCGGCATCTTGGCCTTGGTGATGGCTTCATTCAATTCAGCGACTTCCTGCGCCTTGCCGTCGCCTTCTCCGAGCTGGCGCTGAATGGTTGCCATCTGCTCTCGAAGAATCGCCTCGCGCTGACGGACGTCGAAAGTCGCCTTCGTCTGCTGTCCGATTTCGTTGCTGAGCCGAAGCACTTCGATGCGCTCAGCCAGATGCCGAGAAACCTTCTCCATGCGCAACGCAAGGTCGATCGTCTCGAGGATCTCCTGCTTGTCCTGCGGCTTGATATCCATGTACGACGTCGCGAGATCGGCGAGCGCCGCAGGCGAGGTGGTGCCTTGCAGGATGGCAATCAATTCCTGCGGGGGTTGCGGCAGCAATTCCGCAGCTTCGATGGCCTGCCGTTGCAAACTCAAGAAGCGGGCCTCGATCTGCGGCGAACTCGTGATGGGCTCGGGAATGTTGAGAACCCGGGCTGCCGGAAACGGCGTCCCGGGGAGGAAATCGAGCACACGGATGCGCTGTATGCCTTGGCACACGATGTGGTGGCTATCATCGGGCCCCGTGAGGTAACGAACGATGTTGGCCACGGTGCCGACGCGGTGAAGATCGTCAAGACCCGGTTCGTTCAGCTCCGCGTCGCGTTGAAGCAGGATGCCGATCTGACGCTGCTCGCGTATGGCCTGTTGCGCAGCGGCGATGGCCTTCGGCCGACCTAGCGTAATCGGCGCGATCATGCCCGGAAATAGAACGGTATTGCGTACTGGTATGATGATGAGCGCGTCTGCCGGAATCGACGCCTCCGCCGCTGGTCCCTGCCTGGTCGACCGATTCCATTAGGCTTCTCCTTAAGCTGTCTTGGCGAGGCGCAGGCCGATGCAGCCGTTGGTGGCGAAGCGGGTGATCGAGTAGCGACCCAGGGGCAGTTGAATGCGGCGTTCGAACCGTCCCTGTGGCAACTCCATTCGCAGAATCCGGGCGTTGCGGAGTTCGGGGGGCAGCACGCGCCGTCCGCTGATGATGAGCATGCGATCGTCGATCGAGGCTTCGACGTCGTCGGGATCGACGCCCGGAAGGGCGATCAGGATCAGCACCTCATGATCCGTCTCCAGCACGTCGATGGGCGGCTCCCAGCTCGGCTCGCGTGTGCCGACCACGGGTTGAAGTTTCAGGAACTGCTGGTGCAGTCGCTCCGCACGGGCGAGGGTTCCGATGGCATCGGATAGCATCCAGTCGATGGGATCTTTGGTCGCCATTTTGTTTCTCCAGCCGTCAGATCTTATAAAATACCCAGGTTCCAGATCTATTCAACGTCGATTGAAACGAAGGGCCTTATTGACCGTTTTCCCGACGGAGTTCGTTTGGCTATGTTCTCCAGGTCCAGGTGGAAAAAGGCCGGACATCGGGGCGTGTTAGCTGCCACAGCGGCGGGCAATCGCTGTGCCTTACAGCCCCGTGCACCGAAGCCTCGGATTCCTTCGAATCCGAGCTATTTGTTGGAGTTGGCGAAATGTCGCCGCCTTGCGGAACGATCGCCAAGCCTTCCCCGCCGGAGGCAACCAGGGTTCTCGCAATTTCATCCGCGGCCCCTGGGCGCAGGGCCGTGCATTTCTCTTAAAAGGAAGGCCCGATCAAGATTTGATCCTTACCCATCAACCGGTGCGTTCGAGAATGAAAAGACCGGCGTTGTAGTCGTTGGTGTAGATCAGGCCTGATGCGTCCACGAATACGTCGCAGGATTGGATAACTTGAGCTCGGTTGGGGCGGCGATCCATCATCCGCTTTGGAGCCGGAGGCACGAAAGCTGCAACCTCGGCAGGCCTGTATGGGTTGGAAATGTCGTACGCTCTCAACCCCGCGTTCTGGTAGGTTGCAAAGATAAGATCGGAACTGACAAAGCTGCCAGGCCTGTTCTCATGCAGGTTATGCGGTCCAAAATGTCCTCCTTTCCTGGCGTAATCGACCTCTTTCGGGACCGGAAAGGTTGAGATCGAAATCGGATTGGTTGGCTCTCTCGTATCCATCATCCAGATGTACTTCAAGCCGTCCTCGACATTGTCCAATACCGCCTCGTCAAGCACGACGAGCAGGTTTCGATCGGGTAGAGGGAGACAATTGTGAGTGCCTCCGCCATAAGGTGGCGACCAGTTCTTGTGAACGATTTGCTTGGGATGATGACGGTCGGAGATGTCGATTGTTACCATCCCTGCGTCGCGCCAGGCCGCGTAGGCGACATCACCATGAATAATGGGATGATGAAGGCCGTAACGGCGATGCGCCGGCCAAGTGGGGATTTCACCGGCGGCTTAATTCATGCCATTCAACCAGAATCGTCCAGCTTCGCACGGATTCGTCGGATCGCTCATGTCGATCGTGATAAAGATATAATCGGTAAAGCCGTCGAGCAGGGCGGAGGCATACGCCCATTTTCCGCCGGTGTACCAGATGCGGTGAATTCCACCGCCCTCGACAGGCATGAATCCGATCTGGCGCGGCGAGTGAGGTATTGAAATATCGTAGACCGACATTCCGGCAGTCCAGTCGCGCTCTGCACCCGAGCCGGTGGCCGTACCGACTTTTTTTCCCAAGGCGCCCGTGTAATACGCTTTTTCATCCTGAAAGATGCTTGCGGCAAACATGTCTTTCGCATTGATTACCAACAGCAGATCGTCATGGGTCTGAAGATGGATGTTCCAGGTGTTGGATGGTGCTTCTATATAGTTCACCGTTTTCGGATTGATGGGATCGCGAACGTCGATGACGCTGAAGCCTTTCGAGAACATGTGGCCGATATAGGCGAATCCGCGATTTACCATCAGTTGTACGCCGTCCGCGCGCCCACCCTGGTCGCTATGGCTGATAAGGCGCATGTTTCTTACGTAGTCAGGCTTAACGTCCAGGTTTCCAGTCACGGCGTGCCTCTTTGAATGCATTATGATTGGTCGCGGTCAGTCACAGATGTCTTGCGGCATCTGATCCCGTTAGAGATTTGGAAGCAGATCGAACACGGCCTCTCTGCTTGATGAAGAAGAAGCCATGGCTGCGGGCGCCCCTTCCAGGAATCCGTGCACCTTGCCTTCGATAATCGCGTCGAGGTCGTCGGGAACCGTCAAACCCAGAACGAAGCTGCGAACGCCGATATGGAAAATAGAGGCCACGAGCGCCCAGACCAATTCGACTTCGATCACTTTGATCGGTTCGAAGTCCAATGAAGGCCGGCCGGAATGGTGCCGGATTTCCGCAATGATGCGCCACCAGATCCGCTCATGCATGAATTTCAGGTAGCGTTTGCTGAAGTCGAGACGCCCATCGAGACCGAAGAACAAGTACAATCTGATCCATTCGTATTTCATGATCAGCCGCGTATAGTCCTGATAAAAATGAACCAGGCGGTCGCGTAATGGGACGTTCCGGTCTCCGATCAATTCCTCCCATTCCGGTTTCCAGTTACTTAGGAACACTTCGCGATATACGCGTTCGATGATCGCATCCTTGCTTGGAAAGTGACGATAAAGCAGCGCTTGAGTGATGCCCGCGCGCGCGGCCAATTCGCGCGTTTGGCCTCCGAATCCATGTTCGGCAAAGAATGCAATGGCGGCTTTGACAATCGACTGCGATCGCTCTTCCCGCGACATGCGGTCGGGTCCCCGCCGAACCGTGCGGGGGCCGCTTTTCATCGGCTTGCTGGGTTGAGTTCGTGGCATCCCGCTCTGATCGCATGATCTCAGACGATGCTTTCGCTCGTCTAGCATGACGCAAAAAATGTAATCATCCGATTATCTTCGTGCCGTTTTTTATGTCTATCCTTCGCGCTTTGCAAGCAGGAAAGCTTTAACATACCTGGTAGCGGATCTTGACAGAGATTTCAATTAGCGTAATCAACTGATTACATAATGGAGAATGTCGTGCCGAAGGCCTCCAAAAACGCATCTCAGCATGCAATAGTGATCGGTGGATCAGTCGCCGGGCTGTTCGCCGCCATTTATCTGAGACAGTCGGGCTGGTCCGTCGATGTCTATGAAAAGTCAAAAGCGGATCTGAGTGGTCGAGGAGCGGGAATTACAAGTCACCCGGAATTGCTCGACGCGTTGGCTGCCTCGGGGGTCGGGACCGACGATCTGGGCATCGTCGCCAACCGGCGCATTACGATTGATGGCAATGCCGACGTCGTCAGTGAGATGGAACTGCCTCAGCTTCATACATCATGGGATCGCATCTATCAGCTGCTTCTCAAGCAAATTCCAAGACAACATTATCATCTGGACCGCGGGTTTTTACGCGCCGATCAAAACCACGACGGAGTAGTGGTTCATTTCGCCGATGGGACGACAGCTGCCGCCGATTTGGTTGTCGGGGCTGATGGCTTCAGGTCCGCCGTTCGCGCGCAATGCGCACCAGATGTGCAGCCCATCTATTCGGGCTACCTCGTCTGGCGCGGCACGCCGATCGAATCGCAGCTTCTGCCGAAAACGCTCCTGGACGTCTTTCCCTATTTTGCGTTCTATTTCCCGAAAGAGCAGCAGATCATGGGCTATCCCATCGCGGGGTTGAACAACGATCTGCGTCCCGGTTATCGCCGCTATAACTTCGTATGGTATCGTGTTGTCGATGACGCGCAGCTGAGAGATATGTGTACCGACGAAGAAGGTCGCGTTCATGATTTCTCGATCGCGCCACCGTTGATCCGAAAGGATGTCATTGCGAAGATGCGGGCTGACGCCGCCGTGCTCATGCCGCCTCCATTCCTCGATGTCATAAATAATATTGAGGCGCCATTTTTCACCCCGATCTACGATTTCATCTCTCCTAAAATGGTGTTCGGTCGCATCGCGTTGGTCGGGGATGCCGCGTCGGTCGGTCGTCCGCATACAGGTTACGGCGTTACGAAGGCGGCTTGCGATGCGCTTGCGCTTGCGCGCTCGCTTGGTCGCAATGCGAATGATTTCGCCGCCGGGCTAGCGGAATTTGAAGCCGAGCGGTTGGCGGTCAACCGGAGTGTCGTGCGTCAGGGCCGTCTCATCGGAACCAATCTGATCGTCAACGCAAGCAATCAGGAAGAAGCAAAGACGGCAAATCTGCCGAGTGCGAATGGAATGATGCGCTTTATCGCGATGCCTAATTTTCTTCGAGGTGAAGCCGCCGTCGTGCGATCCACATAACGGCCGCGAAAAGCTTTTAGGGGGGATTTCTACTCTGATTTATCCGATACCCAAGCCAGGGGTGTCGGCGTACATCTAACGCTTGATCTGGCCGGACAGGCGCGTTTCAAATCTGATGTGGAGTGGGTCGACGCGCTCGGCCCCTCATCACGCAATTGAAATTGCGGCCTCACGAAAGTTCTCGGCCGATTTTGGGTGATGTGTCCAAGATTTCATCCTCCTGTCGGGTTCTGAGCTCGCCGTGATTCCTGTCGGAGGTCGTGCCGGTCTAAGTCGTCATCATTTCAGTGCGGGTTTTCTTATCTATGACGAACTTGCTCAAGTTTGAGCAGCGGTCGCATTGGTAAACATGCCTTTCGAAATCAGAGTCGTTTCGCAGTGGACGCGGCTCGACTTTCGCGAGCCTCATCCTGGCGTCGCAGTTGGGGCAACGGGTGTGATCAAAATGGCTGTTCATGCCGCGCCGTCCTCCTCCTTAAGTCATTAGCTCATCCGAGTTTATGCAACCACCGTATGCTGGCGAGTCGGCAAGATGTCTCAGCGGGATCTCGTCGCGCCATCTCCAGGCGGGGGTTGATCATCAGGTCACTGAAGAAGCATCAAGTACTACCACCAACAACAGCAGATGATCTGTTCCAGCGGGGCAGCCCAGGGTTTTGACGCGACAGCGTTGGGCAGGTCGAATTCCGTCGGGGCATCGCCGTCGTCACCTTGCCAAATTATAATTCGATCGCGTCCGGCTAAAGTTGCAACGCATCTAAGTTAACCTTCACACTAAGTATTTCTGCCCGGGCAGGGGTATTTATTTGGAGTGTCACCGGACACCGGGCAATATGCTATGTGTCACTTCGTCATCGGCCCTCGGCTCTTACCGGTGACTGAGAGCGCAGAACTCCGGTTGGTTTGGGCCGTGCGCCGATACGATCGTGCAAGTATTAATTTTGGGAATTGTTATTTCAAAGGCGGTGCATCTGTTTATCGGAGGGGCGGGCGCGCCGGCGTCAGTCACGCGTTTCGATATTGCGCCCTCCTGCAACGTACGGATCGGCTTCGATAAGGACAGAACGCGATTTCCTCCGCTGACGTTCCGGGTACGGAGCGCAACCTGCGCATTTCTCGCAGGAACACCGGTGGCGGGCCGGAATTGCTTCTTGCCCGTGAGAAGCACGGCCCGTAGTTCTGACGACACCCATTCTGATCGCGGCTGTTAATTTTATTAGGGCAATTTTATTATTTTTTTGGAGCGAAGTGCCGTGTTTAAAACTGATCTTCTGTTTAACGCGTGCTCCCGATGCTCGGCTTGGCCGATGTCAGCGAATGTCGCTGAATTGAAGTGGGGCAGCCAAAAGATATCTTTCAGGTGCTCACGTTGCGGACATCAAGAGGCCGTAGTCAAGCAAATCCGCTCGCAGAGAAGTGACGGGCCCGCACGCCCCCTCCCTGCGGCCGTAGCATTTAAACGTGATCTGGCGCGCTGAGTAGAGTGGGGCCGCCGTGTAGACACACCCAACGCCGCCGGTAGCGGCTGCTCCTGCGCTTTCGGACCGCGGGCTGCGGCGTGCCGGGCGCTGGCATTAGCGAGGCGCTCGGCCGCCGGACAGCCAACCGACGGGTTCTGGCTCATGCGCGATAGCAGGCCTGATCTTTCGGCTCCTCGAGGAGTGAGAAACTCGGATGAATGCAGCCAATTGGTTTTCAGCAATTCGGTTGCCGAGGAGAAAGTAACGCAGGCGCATCCTGGCCCGCCAGCAAGACGTCACCGTTGCCAACCAACAAGCCATTCCGGCCAACGGCAATCGCGACCTGGGTGCGATTGACGACGCCGAGCTTGCGCATGATTTCGCGTACGTGAACTTTGACCGTCGTCTCTGTCATTCCTAGTTTGCGACCAATCACCTTGTTGGGGTCGCCCTGACAAAGGCATAGCAATACCGCGCGCTGCCGGTCCGACATCAACGGGTGGGAGAACGCTGCCTTTATTTCATTATTGGAACCCGACGTCTCAATCAGATCTTCAGAAGATGTCTCGAAATGTGGCTGACAACCAGGTGTGACCTGAGTCAACTTTTCATACGAAATCGCCGCTTGTGGCTGACTTACAGGCGACTCACCAACCGAACTGGAAATTCTGTTTGATTCCAGATCACCACCCGTTGCGGTTTCTTCGCTTGCACTTCTTCGGTAACCCGAATGCGCCGATTTGCCACCGGGCCGGCTCGCCATGATTGCCGCGGGCGGAAAATACGTGCCGCCGCGCAGCAAGAACGAAAGCGCCTGCAACGCAAGATCTGGAGGCATCGAATTTCCGAGGTATCCCCGAGCGCCGGCATTGAGGGCTGCTATAATGCTGTCGAATCCTTCATTGTCGGAAAAGATCACCAAAGCGGCAGCGGGAAACAGCGTCCGCAATACATGGATATCAAGGAGAATTTCGTGACTGGATGCCGACACGCCGCCGATGTCGTATATCAGCATGCGGCAGTTGATATTTTCGCCAAGCGCGCCATGCACTTCGGTGGGCATCACCGAAATCAGGTCGAGCTTCTCTTCCTTTGCCCAGGGAGCGAGAAATGACTCATCCCGAGCCCGACGAAACGACATCGCGTCGATGACGACAACACTTCCTTGCGAACCTGACATTATTCGTTCCGAACTCATGAATGAATAAGTTGAGGCTTCTACAACGCTAAACCCCTAATAATACCCTCGGTGCGCAACGCCGGTTGTTTAAACGGCCAATAATCCCCCTGGACTGAATGCTGCCATTTTTTATTATAACCGCTTCATTTTATGTTCTTTTTATAATCCCATTCGACACAACCGTCTGTCCGTTAACGGACGGAGGAACCGGCAGCTGACGATTGGTCGCAGCGGCTGCAAGGCTAACAAGATCGCGATTTGCCGCGCCGCACAAAACTGACCTCGTACGTACATTCGGCCGGATCCTTTCTAATCCAACGGCCGCGTACTTCGGTCTGCGACAGAGGCCATTCGCATGCTGCGGCCAACCTGGCGCGGACCGCTTCGACACCGGATAGATCGAAGATCGACGCGCCGCCAGAGTCGCCTCCGTTGACGACTGTGATCGAGACCCCTCTCGCGCCAGGCTCGGATGGTTCCGGCGGCGTCCTGCGGAAGGGAGGCCGTCCTCCCATCCTCGGAGAGCGACCAACCGAGTGTCCGGTCTCCTGGCCATTGGTTTGCATTGCTACGCCGAAGTCGCCTGCGCGCGACGGCCGCCAGATGCCTTGTGCGCGCACCGAGAGATAGGTGCGGGCGCTCGTGCAGCGCTACGTCAACACAGTCGTGGCCCATCGGGGGTTGAAGTGACAGGGCGGAGTTCGGCGACCAGAAGCGGCGAGAAGTCAACCGCCGAAGTCGTTTCGCCGATAGCCCGGCCGTTGGACGACGTCTTCGCGGCGGAGCGACCGATGCGGCTCCGGCCTACGCCGTTGCCGAAGGCCCCAATACGCACGATCTTCTGGCCCTGTTCGACGGGCAGGAACTTGAAACCCTGTTTTCCATTTTCTCCTGATGAGGGCATCCACCGGTTTGGAGGTGACGAACACCACGGCCGCGGTCTCTCCGCGCCGCATCATATCGAGTGCGACCGGATGCGGGAGGAAAGTCTGCCGACGAAGTCCCGCCGACTCAATTCCGAGCCGGCTGGAATGAGTGGGCCGGAATAGGCTGCCGCCGTCCCTTGCGTGTTAAAGCTGATTTACTTGCAGGCGAGATCGGAGCGCGAAGCGATCTCGGGCGGACGAAGACGTGAAGCTCCGATGGAAACAAGGTGAGGGTCTGAACGATGCGACTACCGATCTGCGGAACCTCGCTGTGATACTCACCGAGCAAATCGCGGTTGATAATCGCAACATCAATTCGCTCGGGATAAAGCAGATCGTTAACTGTTTTCGGTTGGTCCCCGCGTTACCACAGGCAGCACCGCGCATCTTGCTGTCGTCGTTCAAGACCCGGGCTATCTCTGTGCAAAGCGGATCGGTGCGCCCGCGAACCCGCCCGTCCAGGCATCGACACGGTCGTGGATCACCGCATCGTCCGTTGGTGCCGGCCGCGGATTGTGCCCTTCCTGCGCGGTCGCCGCAGTCTGGGCGGTCGCGAGAAGGGCAGGGACAAATTCTTATGGTCTGACAGTCGCTCCAGCTTTTTTCCCGCATCTGCATCATATGCACCACGCGAGAGGCAACCATTGAGAACTCAGGAAGCACCGCAAAGCGTCTTGCCTCCCTTCTTTTCCACGCGTTCTTCGGTGATGTTGCAGGCGGAGAGCCGGACCGTGCCGGGCGGCGAGCTTGGCAGGCATTCGAGGGGGAAGCCGGACGCTCGTCGTTTCACTCGATAGGAGTACCTCCACCGCTCCGGAACCCAAAGAGGTACCCCCGGCTAAATGACGACCTTTAAGTCCGGTCCGGAAGCAGGCGGCGGGTAACCGCGTCGTCCTTCGAGCGGCCATCCACAGACGGACCTCGTGCGCCCATTTCGGGATGCGTGGCAGAAGCTATGGCAAGTTCCTGGCTCGCTGAGGGACGACGATGCTCACTCGGGGCAGCGCCAGCGATAGTCCCATCGTGGCTGGAGCGGGCTCACGGCGCCGGCCCGGGCGAGGATGGCGAGAACGGGGAGTTCATGATAGCACCTCACTCTGCCGCCGCCCGGGAACCGAGACACACGCCGCTCGGGAACGAACTCCGGAGAGACATCGAGTTGGACCGGATGACCGGTCGTCCGCGACGGAACGCGCGGCAGCACCATCGCCAGATGATGGGCGAGATGCCGGGAGGGATGATGGGTCCTATATACGAACCGGGACACCGGACCGAAACTGTTCGTCGCGGCGGGGCCGATGAAATGCAGGCCCCGCACCGGGTCTCGTAACGCCGTGAGAGCTGCGGCGCCCGCTCGACGAGACGGAGTCGCTGCACGATGCTCGGACTCAGGAAGTCGAGCCGGCTGACGTCGACCTTGTATCCGGTAGCGAAGATGACGTGGTCGCCCTGCAGCGTCTGCCGTCCGCCACCGGCAGCCCGCAGGTCGAGAAGCACCTTGTTTCCGCGCGCCTCGACATGGCAGATGGAGCGTCCGAGCCACAGCGGCACCTGTCCGACCACTTGCTCCTTGACGAACGCGCCGCCCAGCGGTCCGAGCGCTTTGGTGTTAGCGAGGCGGACCCGCACATCCTCCGACAGGAGATTGATGAGCTCCGGAAATTTAGCGGAGGTCCCGATGACGTCCAGCTATGCCAGCGAGCCGTATTCGCCGCTATGCGAACAGAGCCGGGAAGGCAGTCGCTTGGCCTCCCGCGGCAGGCGCTTGAAGGGATGTAGACCGACCGCGACCACCACACGGCGCGCCTGGACTGTTTCGCCATCGGCAAAGACGGCGCGGAAGCCGCTTCCACCGCAGGCACGTAGCGCGCCTGGAAGGCTTCGCCGTATTCGATGAACCGGTCGAGCGGCAGCGGCGTCATCGCGTCGTGGTAGGGCAAGGTGTGTTCGGTCCAGAAGCTCTTCACCGAAAACTCCGACCCCGGGTCCGACAGGCAGGAGGCCCAAGGATAGGATTTGAGCAGAGATGGAGGAAAGAAAAGAATTAGGAAGTCAAATGCCCAAACTTCATCGACGCGGCGCCGCATGGGAAGCGCTCCTAGATGGTTAGCTCTTTGTAGTTATTCCTTTCGGTCGCTTCGCTGGACAACTCGCGCGCGTCGGCGCTCGGGCAATTCCGCGCACCTCTTCAGCAGGGCGGCAGATGGTGGTAATCTTCGCCTATCGCCGTGCACAGGATGGCGAGGTCCTTCTGTACAGCCAAGACCTCGGTGGAGCAGCGTTCCGTTTTCGGAGCCGAACAGGAAACGCCAGCCTGCTTTGTGAGGTTGAGGAATGCACGGCTTCAGAACGTTCAAATTGCGCGAGCTATATGATCGTTTGCCAAATCAACGACCGTCGGGCGTACGAACACCGATCCAGGCGTCGCGGACCTGATGATAGTGCACGCTCGGGTCATAGACGGTGGTGTTGAGATTGAGCACTTGCGGTGACAGTCGACCGACCGCATTCAGCACCGCATAGGATGCGACCACGCGATCGTGCTGGGCCGTCACGAGCGCGACGCGGGCGTTGACCAGCGCCTGCTGGGCGTTGAGCACGTCGAGTGTGGTTCGCTGTCCGGCCTTGGCTTCTTCGCGCACGCCGTTAAGCGCGACTTCCGACGCCGTCACCTGCGACTGCGCCGATGCCACCTGCGCCTTGCCCGCCAGCAATTGTCCCCACGCCGTCACCGTGTTGGCGCGGGTCTGGTCGCGGGTCTGTTCGAGAACGAGACGCTGCTGCGCCAGCGTTTCCTTGGATTGGCGGATCAGCGAATACTCGGCGCCCCCCTGGTACACCGGGACCGAAAGCTGCGCGATCGCCGAAGCGCCAAAGGATCTATAGACCTGCATGGTCTGTTCATAGGATTGCTGCACCGCAGCCTGCAGCGTCACCGACGGCAATAGCGCGCCTTCGGCCACCTTGACCTGCAGGAAGTTGACGTCGATGCCGAACATCGCCGCCGTCACATTCGGATTCTGGACCAGACTGAGATCGACCGCACCAGGCAACGTTCCCGGCAAGAAGCGATCCACCGGAGAGCCCGGCGCGAGCGCCTCCGGTTCGTTGCCGATGATGCGGCGGAAATTCGAGCGCGTCGTCGTCAGATTGGCTTCGGCGGTCAGCTCCTGGGTCTTGCCGGCGGCAAGCTGCGCCTCCGATTGTGCGACGTCGGTGCGCGTCACCTCGCCGACATTGAAGCGATCGCGGGTCTGCTTCAGCGTCTGCTCGAGAACGCGGGTATTGCTGCGCTGAACCTCGAGGATGGCGGCATCGCGCAGGTAATCCATGTAGATGGTGGCCGCCGAGAGCAGCACCGTCTGTTCCAGCACGCGCAGAGCTTCGCGCGCGCCAGAGACCTGGCTCTCCGCCGCACGGGTCCTGTTGGCGGTTATATTGCCGTTGTAGAGGGTCTGGGTGATCGTGAGGCCGGCGCTGCGCGGTGGATCGGTGCCGTGGATTTCGGTCCTGACGAGCTGAGTTGCAGAACCGCCGAACGTGGAATTGGTATCGGTATATTGATAACCGCCGCTGGCGGTGACAGCGACTTTTGGACGATAGCCCGACAATGCCTGCGGCACGTTTTCGTCAGTGGACCTGACGTTGGCGCGCTGCGCATTGAGCTGGGGATTGTTCTGATAGGCGCGCACCAGCGCCGCCTCGATCGTATCGGCCAAGGCGGGCGCCGGACTTGCAAGCGCCAGCAGGAGACCCGCAGCCGCTACTCCTCGAAGGATCCTCGCATACATGTCACGCCTTATTCATGCACTGATGGAGGCGGAGTCCGCCTAATCAGACAATCTTTGCTCGAGCCCAATGCCTACGCTTTACTTCGGAACCTCGGGCGAAGGTTAGCCGCCCCCATGGCAATATGCGGGCAAGTCCGATACGCGAAAGCTAAAATCGCGATGGAAAACAAAAAAACGGTTTTCGCCGATTCACGACAAGATACAGAAGCGGCCCAGATGCTGTCGATTCGGCCGGGCAACTCCGACACTGGGCATGCACTTTCGGGGTACGCGCAATGAGTGGTAAAATGGCAACTGGACCGCAGAGCATCTATCTGCACTCGCGGGTTTTAGTTCAGGCGGCTTGGTGTCAACGACAATTTTTGGCACCACTCTACATCCGAGCAACGCCGCCAAAGGCGCCGCCTGGAACAGCAACGGTTCCGGCGGCAGCGACGAGGGTGGACCTCGTTACGTCGCGATTACGACCTTGCCTTGCCAGCAACGTCTGGGTTCACAACGGCCTGACGCTGTCGACGACCAAGCAGAGTGTTACCGCCAACGCACGACCTAAGCCTATACCGGTGGAGCCGATGCAAGTTCGACGGTGGTTATCTGCAGATCAGCATGAAGGCGCCGGGCCAAGGCGCCGGAAACAGTGGAGATACCTAACGAAATCGGAATGCAGGAAGTCGGCTTCCGCCGACCGCCTTCCGCTGGTAGGCCGGCCGTGCCGTGCCAGGCGACGAGCGGCACGCCCTCATCACCTCTTCCCAACGCGAAGCGAATCGTCCCCCGTCGCGTCGGCCCGGGCTTTCCCTGATGGGATGGTTGAACTGCCCAGCGTTCGGACAGGCGCGTCAGGACCGTCCTGGTATCCCAGGGTGACCTCGACGGCGTCACCCGGCTGCAACTCGGTATCCTCGCTTGCGATAATCCGCTCCTGCCCTTTCTCGCCCTTTCTAATGATAGCAATCTCCGCTTTATTGCCGGCTCCTCGTGCGAGTTGTGATCGAACCATCGCAGTGTACTGAAGCTTCTCGCCGACGCTCTGCAACTTTCCGCGAATTACGTTGAGCTGTACACTGGTGTCTTCCAGCTCACGGAGCAAATCGAGCCTCCGCTGGTCATCGAGCTTTTCCAGCTTTCTGGCGATCTCGTCTTGTTGCTTCTTGACCTGCATTAGTTGCGCAGTGGTCTGCAGCTTCCGAGTTGATGACAGCAGCACCGCGCGACGCGCATCCGTCAGGCGAGGGCTGATCAAAGTACCCCTGCTGAAGAGATCGGTTACTTTCTGCAGTTCGTCGAGGTCTGACTGAACCCCCTGTTCCTCTTTCTTTTCCTGCTCCGCCAGCACGTTGGCCTCGTCGTCTCCCTGTTGGACCCCGCGCTGGAGGAATGCTTTTTCGCGCTGATAATCGTTCTGTTTCGTCTTCAAATATTCCGTTTCTGCATTGACGATTTCCGAAATCGCCGATTGTGCTATAGGCACGTCGCTCAGAACGCCTGGACTGATCTGCGGCTCATCTCCTAGCTCATTCTTGATGCGCCACCTATGCGCCTGTTCCTTGGCGAACTCCGTCCAAAGCGATGCATACTCGCTTCTCAAGTCTGCTGAACTCGAGATACGGATTATTCATTCTGACATGCATGATGTCGTAGCCGCCCGCCACAGCGATGACTTGGCGTGCGGTGATGGCCGGACGATAAGGGTACTCACCCGGCTTCGAGACGTCCCCATTTATGTATATGGGTCTGTATTCCGCTACGATGGTCGTGACCTCGTCTGCGGTTATCACGATGACGTTCTCATGGCCATCCGGACCTCTCTGTCGAAACACCTTGCTCGCCAGTGCGAGCCCGATCTGGGTTCGGATCTGCTGTAAGGGCAGGCCAGCCACTGGAACCACTCCGACCAATGGCAAGGAAATGTTCCCGTCCATTTGAACGGCAGCACGATGACGCAGCTCCGGTACGCCCGCCACCGCGATCTCCAGTACATCTCCGACGTTTACTCGATATTCGGCCTTTGCTTGAGTGACGGAAATTGTCAGGCCAACAGCTACCAGGCCCCATTTGATGCAACGACCCAGGTTACTACCGAAATCCAGGTTACTGCCGAAGGCATCGATACGGAAACAGTTGCGCAGTCTGGAATTCGGCATGGCGGCAATTCTCTGTACGGTCGTGGTCACCGGGTGAAATCCTTTCAAATCTGTTCGCGGAAGGCACACGTCATTTTCGCCAATGTCCGAGCACCCATCCAGACAGGCGATCCTCAAAACTAACGTTCTGTTCCCTCATCGATGCAGATCCGCTCAGTGCCTTCTTCGCTATGTTCAATGATCGGTCCTTTATCGATTTGCATTCCTATCAGATCCATTGGGATGGCGCTTCGATCGGATTGCGTCTTGAATTTAATCCCACACTGCCGCGGCTCAATGGACCATCGTAGGTACCTCTCATCCTCTACCCATTTATTGCCAATTCCCACCCACTGACTCGAATGTTACTGACTAGGTGGGAGTGACTGTAGGGATGCTGCAATTGGAATTTTCGGAGTTTCTCCCATGGCTTGGCTCCACGCTCATTGCCTTCGAAATGGCAGCATGAAATCGGATCGAGGAACAGAAAAGCGGATTCGAATGGGAATTGAATTGGAAGCGGTCGTTGGATGCTCTCAACCAGCCTGGGCGGGGAAAGACCAGCGTATCTCCAATCTCTTCCATCTGCTCCATCTGCGATTCCCCTGGGAGTGACTGGGTAGTAAAGTGCTATGAGTTATGCGTCCTTCACCAATCTGCCGGCCTCTGCCAAGTTTCGGGCACATTCGGTCAATGGTGGCAGGGCAGTCCCAGCATTCGTCGGTAGGGGTCGATTGGCTGCCGTTTTAGTATTGGCAGCAGCTACCGAATTCCTCGCCGTAGCCGTTTCGGCCTATTTCGCAGCTGTCCTCTATCATCGGGTGTTTCTGCTGCAGTCGCCGGACCCCGCCAAGTACGTTCCGGAATCGCTCCTGATTTCCACATTGGGGCTGCTTGTTTCCTTGGGGCTCCGGCAATATTCCCGGATTTTGGCGCAACCCCGCCAGGTGTTTCTATGGAACGGGGTCAGCGGCGTCTTCCTCGTATTCTCCTTCTTCCTCTCGACGATATTCCTTCTGAAAATCTCGGAAGACTACTCGCGCGTGACTGTCCTGGTCCAAGCAGGGAGTGTCGTCCTCGCGGTACTTTGCACACGGACAATATTGTTCTCGTTGCTGCAGCCCGCCATTGCGTCGGGCCTGATCGACGCTAGGCGCGTCATTCTCATAGGAGACCAGGATCACTGCTTGCAGTTTTCCACGCGGGCGATGGCCACCGGAATTCGGACTATCCGCTCGTTCGATTTTCCCACGGTTCGGTCCCACCCCTCGGTACACGCGGGCGCGATTGAGATCCTGCCTGATGGCCGCCAACTGGTCGCGGATTGCCGGCCGTTACGAGCGGATGACATTATCATTTTGATTTCGCAACAGGAAGTTCCGTCTGTCCTCGCGCTTGCCAGCGCCCTATCAGATCTGCCAGTTGACGTTCATGTCGTACCTGTTGGATCTATCGATCTGATGGCCGTGTCGCGAACTACTCAGTTTGGCAACATGGTGACGATGCGGATCTTCCAGTCCCCTCTTACTCCCTTCAAGCGAGCAATTAAGCGAGCGTTCGACGTCACCGCTGCAATCGCTGGCCTCATTTTGCTTAGCCCCGTCCTTGTCCTCGTTGCGCTCGCAGTCAAGCTCGATTCCCGTGGGCCGGTGCTATTTCGCCAGACGCGGCATGGCTACAACAACGAGCCAATTCGCGTGCTGAAATTTCGATCGATGACCGTGATGGAGGATGGCGACAATTTCAGACCAGCCATCAGACACGATCCACGCGTGACGCGTTTGGGACGCTTCTTGCGCAGCACCAATATCGATGAGCTTCCACAGTTATTCAATGTCTTGGTCGGCGACATGTCGATCGTCGGACCCCGTCCACATGCAACCGCGCAAAACGAGGTGTTCGGTGAGCTGATTTCGTCATTTTTCCGTCGCCACAATGTCAAGCCTGGCATTACGGGCTGGGCTCAGGTCAACGGGTACCGTGGCAACACCGATACCCTTGAAAAGATGCAGCGTCGTGTGGAGCATGATCTGTACTACATCGACAACTGGTCATTGCTTCTCGATCTCAAAATCATGATCATGACTCTCTTTTCCAGCAAGGTGTATTGGAATGCTTATTAGTTTAATGCGACCCTGTCTCCAGCAACCTCTAATGATCGACCTGTTAGCGAAAGCGGGGGCGCATTGGACTTGGGCATCAATCGTATCGCGCCAGGCGCTTCGGTGCCAACCTCAGCAGTGCAACTATTAGCACGGGTACGACAAGATGCTGCAGACAACTAGAACGGATCATTTGGTCAATCCGGACAGTATGCCGCCTGAATTTCGTTCGCCAGTCGAGCCCCTGGCAGCAGGGGTGGCCTTCATACGGCGCCACCTCTCGATTATGTTGCTGACGTGTTTTGTAACGTTTGGCGCTGCTCTGCTCTACCTCATTGTTGCAGTACCGACGTTTACCGCCGCCGCGAGACTCGTCATAGATGCGAAAGGAACTCCGCGAGATGCGGCGTCTATATCAACGATGGTGGAAAGTCAGATCGTAATCATAAAGTCTGAGGGTCTCGCTCGTGCGGTGATACAGAAATTAGGCTTAGCAAAGGATCCGGAATTTGTCGGGCAAGCTGGCGGCGTGCGCGGCATGATTAGGTCGATATCCTCGCTGCTCGGCTGGAGTAAACCAGAAACGGAATCTAGCGTGATGCGACGCGCCGTCGAATCGTTCGACCGCAAGCTTTCGGCTAAGCGCCTCGGCTCTACATATATTGTTGAGCTTACCTTCAACTCCGTCGACCCTGAGCGAGTGGCGCTGGTCTTAAACACCCTCGCTGAAACATATATTTTGGCTCAGATGGACGCAAAATACAGATCAGTTTCCCAAAGCGACAAGTGGGTCAAGGATCGGACGAACGAATTAAGTAGTAAAGCGTCAGCAGCCAAAAAAGCATTGGCGGACTACTATAAGAACAGGAACGGTATCGCCACGGGGGCTCCCGACGCAGATACACTTCCTTCGCAATTGACGCCGGGCATGCAAGGTGAGCCCCGCGAACTGGAATTAGCCGCGGAATCCACCGCAAGGAACTATGATAATTTTCTTCATGGGCTGCGCTACATGGAGGCCATGCAACAGCAATCCTTGCCGGTGTTCGATGCGCAGTTGCTCACCGAGGCGTCACGTCCCTTGAGGGCCAGTTCACCGAAAGTCGGAATCGTGCTGGTCATATCGACCGTTGGGGGGGCGCTTCTTGGCATCGCTGTCGGAATGCTGCGCGATTTGTTGGATCTAGGCATCCGCACCCGCGGGCAGGTCTGGAGGGAGCTTCAAATAGCCTGCATCACAGTTGTCCCAAGGGTGAAGTCCAACGGCGCTAAGCGTGCTTTATCCAGCCTCAGCTCGACGGTTCGTCCAAGATCGAAAAACATCGTACGTACAGAGAATCCAATCTGGACTATTACGGATGCACCACAGTCCCGATTTACCGAGTTGTTTCTTGAGATCAAGCTAGCTATCGATTCGATGAACCGTAACGGTAAGCGAAACCAGGTTATTGGGATTACCTCAACGGAACCCGGCGAGGGAAAGTCAACTGTTGCAGCGGCCTTGGCGCTACTCATGGCACATACTGGGGCCCGAGCAATTTTAGTAGACTGCAATTTGCGAAATCGATCGCTCTCGGCCGCACTAGCTCCAGCTGCCGAATTTGGCGGTCTGGATGTCATGTCGGGAGCGGTTTCAGTGCGTGAAGTAACGTGGACCGATTCAATAACACAGCTGGCCTTTTTACCAGCCGGTAGTAATTCTCGACCAATTTCTGCGAGCGAAGTTCTAGCAGCGAAGACACTCGATAAACTATTTCAGAGTCTTCGTGAATCCTACGAATACGTTATTGTCGATCTACCAGCGGTGACGCCGTTTACGGATGTGCGGAGCGCAGCGTATGCATTGGATTCGTTTATCTTTGTGATTGAAGCGAGTCATACGAATATTAATGCCATTAAGCGCGGGCTTTATGTTGTTCCTGAGATAAATGAAAACATGGTCGGCATCGTACTCAATAAAGGAAAATTCGATGACGTATAGGCGCACTTGGTACGCAGACTAGGGATCGGGTGGACAGATAAATGCTCCGCTCCCCCCTCTTCTGGAATTCTGTGCTGGCCTTTGTCTATCGCTGCTCTGGCGCGTTAGTCACCTTCGTCTTTGGGGTCGGTTTCGCTCGGATGATGAGCATCCAGGAATATGGCGCCCTGGTATCGCTGATGACCTTCGGGTTTGTCGCAGCTACGATTGGCGGGGGCGGTCAGCAACTTTGGGTGCTCCTGGAAATACCAAGTCTCGCGGCTCGGAAAAACTATACGGAGATCGTCTCGATTGTCTCACAACGGGTTCGTGTGACATGTCTCGGCAGTATTGCGATGACAGCGATCGGCCTCGTCCTATTCGTCGCCGCTCACCGTCAGGAAGGAATATTTGGACGCTGGGAGTATTCCACCAGCTTGCTTCTGATCTTACCATCGGCATTGATCGAGGTGCAGAGTTCGCTCGCCCGCGCGCTCGGTTCCGTCAACCTCGCACTCCTGCCGAAGGAGGTGCTGTGGCGATTACTCATCATATTGTTGGGCGGAGCCCTCTTCGTAACGTATGGCCATCCGTTGAAGGCCGCAGATGTTTTCGTGATCGCTGCAGTCGTCTTGGTCCTGCTGATCGCAGTTCAGCAAGTCCCCCTGCGACGTCTCGCCGACGGCCATAGGGTGTTCACCGTTGCACTGAGGCGATCGAAGGAAAGCATCGCCGACGTCTTCTCGGTCTCCGCACCGTTCTGGGTGACCAGCATTGCCAGCATGTTGTTTTCCACCATCGACATCGTCATCGTCTCGGTCATGGCTGGTCCGGCATCCGCCGGATATTATTACGCCGCTAACCGGATCTCGCTCCTTCTCGATTTCTTCTTGTCGACCTTCTGCGTCCCCGCAGCACCTCTGATCGCACGCCTATTCGATGAGGATAAGCGCGGCGAGATCGTCCGCGTCACGTCTGGCGCGGCACTGGCCGCCTTTATCGCGGTCCTTGGATGCTTCGTGGCATTGGCGCTGTTCGGCAACATCGCATTGATGGCATTCGGACCGGCCTTCGTGCGCGCTTACGGCGTCCTGATGATCCTGGCGAGCGGTCAGTTGGTGGCGACATATTTCGGCATCGGCAGTATCGCCCTGAACATGACCGGGCACCAGCGGGCCGCGATGAACATTATGGTCATCACCTCCGTGTTGGGAATCGTGGCCGCGGTTGGCGCGACGTGGGAGTTCGGGATCTGGGGAACCGCTGTGGTTGTCGCCAGCGTCAATGTCGTCACAAGGGCATGGATGGCGGCTCACATCTACGCTGCTGAAGGGATCGATCTCACCGCCACCACGATGCTTCGCACTATTACCATACGTGCAACCCGGCTTGGGACACGATGGTTGCTCCGGGAGGCGCTATCATTCCCGACCGAGCAAGAAATCGCGCAGGAAAGGGCAATCGAATGTATTGGGCCATCCGAGAACACGCAAACAGGAAATGGGTTTATGCGCGGGAGGCAATACTGAAAAAGAACCAGGTTGAATTCAATTACGAGGTTTCGGGAGGCCGGCTTTCGATCGGGCTGGTGAGGCTTCTGCACGCGGCGATTTCGCACACTGCCGTGCGCGGCATGGGAGTCGTCATGCAGGCGATCAAGCCCCTTCTGCATTCCCAGTTGTCTTGCGTCCATTTCGCGGACGGAAGCCGTTTGTATTTTCGGCTGGACGACGTCTACTGGAATGCGTTCATCCGCCAGCCCGACTTCGAATACGAACCGGAGATAGGGAAGTTTCTGCTAAGGCTGAAGGATGTCGATTATCTGTTCTTTGATTGCGGTGCCAACATCGGATACTGGTCCGTTCTTGTCACCTCGGAAATGCTGGGTCGTAAACGCGCGATTGCCGTCGAGGCTTCGCGGGAGACGATGTCGATTCTTCAGCAGAACTGTAACGCCAACAATCAGCGCTTCGAGATGTGCTGCAAAGCAATGTTCGAGTACGACGGGCATAGGTTGTGCTTCTCCGAAGGAAATCATGCCGCTCGACACATCGTCGGGCCGGAAAGTACCAATTCGACTGGCACCGAACCGGTCATATCAACCACCGTTGATGTGCTGGCGCGGCAGCTGCAGCTCGGCGACCGCGATCGGATCGTGATTAAGCTCGACGTTGAGGGCGCAGAGATCTCGACGCTGAAGGGCGCGCGCGACGTGCTGAAGCGCGACACGCTAATCATTTACGAAGATCATGGTGGAGATCGGAGTCACACTACCACGAGGTATGTGCTCGATGAACTCGGATTTCCGGTGTTTTCGATTGCTCCCGACGGGGCAATCACGGAGGTCGAAGAGTTCGGCGCACTGGATCGACTTAAGGCAGACCTAAAGATAGGCTACAATTTTGTGACCTGCCCTCCGCGGTCCGGCTTCCACCAGTGGATGTTAGGAATTGCGGGCGGCGAAGGACAATCCATGGGCTGAATCATTGTGGGGCTCAGCGATTGAACGAAACCGAAATCCGGCAGCCGTTCCAGAGTAGTCGTTTAACCGGACCTCATAGGCTGGTCGTGCTCACATGCTCAAGAAAGTCGATAGGCAATCAATGTCGCCGCTCAACGTCGTGGTGGTCACGCCCCTTGGCGAAGGAGGACAAGGCGGAGTTCGATCGCATGATGGATGCCATTCGACGCGAGTTTCGCGAGCATCCGCGTGTCAATGTTGATCTTCAGTTTGCAGTTAGCCGGGGACCAAATATTTATTTGTCGCCTGTCGTGTTGGCCTGGGCTCTTCTTAGAATAGTTTACATGCAAACGTGGCGGGGGATCGACGTTATTCATATAAACGTTTCTGCAAATGCAAGCGCATACCGAAAATTTGTAGTTGCGGCAGTTGCGTCGGCGCTGGGCATTCCATACGTCGTCCATCTGCATTCAGGTGAATTCGGCCGCTTCTGGGATACATGCAATGGATACACGCGCCGTCGGATAGACGCGTTCTTTACTAAAGCCAAATCCGTGGTCGTTCTTGGTCAGGTATGGTCAGATTTGGTCGTTACAAAATTGCCGGAGTTAGCAGATCGCATAATCGTTCTGCCCAATTCGACCAAGGGGCAGCATCATAATTTTCGCTCCGAAGGTCCCGTCAAAATCCTATTTCTCGGCCGTCTTAGTCCAGCCAAGGGAGTTGGGGATCTCCTTGATTTATTCGAGATAATTCGTCATCGAAATGACTGGACAGCCACGCTCGCCGGTGATGGAGCAGTAGCAGAGACACGTATCTTGGTCGAACGCCTTGGGCTTGCCGAACGCGTGAAAGTACCCGGATGGCTCGATGACGGCTGCGTAACGGCTGAACTGCAGCTGGCTGATATTCTTGTCTTACCCTCTTTAGTCGAGAATTTGCCAATGTGCGTGGTAGAAGCGTTTGCTTATGGATTAGCGGTTGTATGCACTCCAGTCGGAGCCTTGCCGGAGATTGTGGAGCACGAACGAACGGGGCTTTTGGTCCCCGTGAAAGATGCCTCGGCTCTGGCCTCGGCATTAGAGCGCCTTCTAACTGATCCCGCGCTTCGTGCCAGGCTTGGAATTCAAGCGCGGGCCCAGCATGCGCTCCGATTGGAGATCGGCGCCTATGTCGATAAACTTGTAGGAGTGTGGTGCGAAGCCCGCCGATCCACGGTGCGGTACGCTAGCGCCTGAGATAATACCAACGGTGATTGGGATTGACCAACATGGCCCATCGAAGCGCTCTTTGTTTTCTGCCTTATTGCTTACGATTAATCGAGGTGACGTCGGCGCTGTTGCCACAGGAGAAGAGGTGATACGCGTATCGTGGCCCATTTGCGACCTTGTGGCGTGGTGTTCCGTATCTTTGGTTCACCAGCTCCGTATCTTTGGCTCATCGATGAGTTGGTGGCGGACACCAAGACCACAGATCGACCGGCGGGCATTTATTGTCGGGCCCCATGATTGCTTGACGAGCCTGAACTACGTTTTGCGTCGTAAACGCTCGGTCAGGGAAAGGCGGCAATCATTCAACGGGGCCGAGGAATTCGCGCGGTTCAGATGGAATGATCCTGTGCCCTGCATTATAATTTGGACGGGCCTTGCCGTCCGAAGCGTCGCGAAAGCAAGTGCTTGTTGATTTCATTTTCCGGAGATCGTAACCAGCTGAGTAGACCCCAATGGGCCACATTTTGAAGAGTTGCCTGTACTACGGCGCAAGTCGGATTGGGGAGCTGCCTTTCTTTCGCGCGCGCTTCGCGGCTAGAGCGGTCATCATATTGTTTCATGAGATTTCAGCAGGACTGTCGGTCGGAATTGATGACCGGTACTTCTGTTTCGCTTTTTGAACGTTCACTCGATTGGCTGCAGCAAGAAGGATGGTCCATCGTCAGCCTGGATGAATGTCTTTATAGATTGTCAAGTAATGATCGATCGCACCGTTATGCTGTTCTGACTTTCGACGACGGCTATCGCGATAACGTCTCGGTAGCGCTTCCAATCCTTGAGCGGCACAACGCGCCGTTCACTGTGTATGTGCCGACTGGCGCTCTGACACGATCCATGCAGTCGTGGTGGTTGGGTGCGCGAAAGCTATTCCTCTCGAGAGATAAGGTTACGATCGATGCATTAGGTCGTCAGTTCCATTGTTCCGACTTCCGGGGCAAGATGTCGGCATTGACCGAAGTGATCCGCTGGGTGCATCAGGATTATCGGCGTGCCGCAATGCTCGCACCGACATTCGAGAAAAATGGGATTTCTCTCGAGGCATTGAATGACGCATATTTTCTGGACGAGCGTGAGCTTCGCAATCTTGCGCGTCATCCACTCGCAACGATCGGCGGGCACACGACCTCGCATCCGGCCCTTGCGACCCTGGACAGCTCTTCGGCGCGAGCCGAACTGACCGGCAACCGCGACTATCTTGAAAATCTACTGCAATCGCCCGTTCGGCACGTTGCATATCCGTACGGCACGCCCGAAGCGTGCGGCCGTCGTGAATCGAATCTGGCGAATGAAGTTGGTTTTCAAACTGCGGTAACAACACGACAAGGGCGGTTATACGATGAAAGTGTGAATCACTTTGCGCTTCCCAGAATTGGCATTTACAGCCTTTCAGGCCTCAGGGCTCGAATGAGCGGTATCATCGAGGCGGTGCATGGACGGCAGTCATGATGTCGCGTTCCGGTGGATCTCCAAAATGCACCAGCCGAGCGCGACCGTCGCCGGTCAGTTGGTCGGCTTGCCGCCGGAGCAAGGCTGCAAGCCCGGACTCGACCGCCTGCGCCAACGACGCCCGCGCCTCGTTGCGCAAAACCTCGGTCAACGGATCGGAGCTTGGCCTGATCGCGAGCAGATATTTGCGCTTAGGCACTCTTCTTCTCTTTCTCGGATCTTTTCTTTTCGTTGGACCGGCATCGCCCGGCCGTGCCGCCAAGATGCTTTTCAAATCAAAGTTCGAAGGAAGCCTGCTGTTGGGTGAGCCGTATGATTGTGGAACATCATGTTGGCAGGATATCAAAAGCTCTGATCCCGCGACCGGCTATAGCTGGGCGCCTCAAATCTGGGGGGGGGATGGCAAGCTTCAACTTCTTGCCGACACGCCTGTTACCCCAGATACCGTTAACTCCTATGTTTTTAGTGATATCCAGAGAGTCATGGGGCCTCGTGGTGAACAAACCGCCGTTCTCTATAGTGAGATACGGAAGCGGGGCGGCGGTGCCACGCAGGCACCATATCTTATCACGCCTTCCACCATCGCTTTACAAGGGAACCTCTACGTAAGCTATTGGATCAAACTTCAGCCTGACCTTCTGGAAAGACTTGGGTCAAAGAGCTGGCGGGTGCTCTTCGAATGGAAGACCAATGCACAAGATAGACTTATTACATATATATACACCGATGGCTTAAATAGACCCTACTGGGATTTGAAAGCGGACAATCTATCGGGGCGCGTGATCAGGACTTTCTGGGAGATTGCGAACCACACTGCTCCTGTACCAGTCGGGGAATGGTTCAAATTCGAGTTCTTTTGGCACCGGAGTTCTCAACGCGACGGACGCGTCTGGCAAGCCATCAATGGGCAGGTTGTGTTCGACCACTTCGGGCCATTGCTTGGCGGAAACGACCCGATTGACCGGATTATGCTAACGCAAGTTTACGCCGGCGGGACTGTACCACTGTATCAGTGGGTAGACGACATCGAAATATGGGATGGATTTCCCTGCGGAGACGGCGCGCCCTGCGGCACTAAGATGACCGCTCCGCGGTGACGCATGCATATGCAAGTGGCGGTCAAAGGTGTCGCCGGTAAAAAAGCGCCCTGTGTTTTTTGATTGTAAGTTAAGTTTTCGAGGGTCGAGGCATCGAAAGCTTGCAAATTCATCTTCAAGATTCCCTCGAGTTTCCAATCCCGTCGCCAAGGCGGCGCCCAAGGCCGTCGCGATTGAGCAACGTGACCGGTCATCCACGCGCCGGCAAACCAGCCGCCTGATCACCTCATCATCGAAAATTCCAGATAACGCTGCCGCTGCTGTTGCTGTGCCTTCCCGGCCACGAAAAGCAGGAACAACAGATTGGATTGATGGAACACCACGCCGTTGGTGAAAAAGAGCACCAGGAACAATCCAACACATTGCATCCTGTATTTGGGGTCCAAGCGCGATAGGATGACATACCACGCATACATGACGGTTGCTGTACCCGCGAGCCCGTAACAAACCATCAGATTAAGAAGGTCGTTATGAGCCTCCAACGAGAAAGAGCCATATAGCCATATTGCTCCGCGCCCAAATAGGAGTTCGAAGAACGATGACCTTTCCAGCATTTCACTATAGTAGAACCAAATTTCATCGCGCCCACTCGTCAGGTTGGATGTGTCCAGTTCCAAATAATCTCGGTCTCTATAAAGAGCTCGTTGGACGAAGGCGTCCACCAACTCGGGGCTCGACAGAATAAAGGCTATGGCGACGGCCGAAACCACAAGTATCACCAGAAATGCTTTCAAGCTCCACAGTGAGCCATATTTCTTGATCAAGAATGCCAGGAGGAAACCCAAGAGGGCCGATCGCACATTAATCACGATCAACAAGATCAATGCTGCGATTGGAAAACCGATCCATTGATCGATTAGCAAAATTGAAAACTTGGCTACCGTCTGGGCGACGACATGAAAAGGCTGCTCGTTGAGGCTGGTCAACAGATCTCCCTCGGACCCGCCCTCGCGCAAAAGGAAAACGAGTAATAATCCGCACATCACGGGTGTGCCAAATATTAAAAATCGTCTTCTTAAACTGACATAGATTGACGGCTCGCAGTTCGATAACAGCAACAGGAATGTGATCGGCAACAAGATTGTCACAGAAAAATAGAGCTGCGGGGTAGCGTCGGCGGGTATCCAGAGCAGGTTAAATATCAGCAGCCAAAAAGTTATGGCGCAAAGAGCCATGTCGCCGCGAGTGATCCCGGATGATGCAATCTTTATGGCCATCAGCCCTAACGCCACGACGACGTAAAGAGCGACCACCGCTGTTGCCTTTTCCTCGGGACTGAGGATATCGATGCCGCACCTAAACAAGAGGAACAAGAACAGCGCATTCACAAACATCCGCAAGTGCTCCGTTGGGGTTCGCTTCTTTTAAGTTCTGTTCATCGTTTTCACGAGCTTAGGAATTGCTACAGTGGCTTCACATCTAGAGCACGCTAATCGTGATAGCCGACGGTTTCCAGAGATGACCTTCGAAAAGAATCTGATTTGTAGGTACGCGCACACCAAAGGATGGCGAAAACCAACCAAGTCCTGCTTTCTCGTCGCCACGAACCACTCTAGCCCTCAATGGACCGACGCTTGCTATTCGAATGAGTTGGCGATCGTTGTGGGTGACCAATATCCCGCTCCGGTCCGGATCGACTGTTGACAGGCAGGCAGGGTCAAGGAGAAACGATACGGTAACGCTTCTGTCTGTGGGAGCTCCCACGAGTTCATCAGTAATCGTGAACTGCGAGACATCATCAAATTCCACCATTCGCCGGTGCCTTACACCATATTGCGCGATGTAGCCGTCATGTTCTCCGACGACCCGCGAAACTGGAGTCCTTTCGGACGATATGAGGCTCGCATTCGCCTTGCTCGCCCAATTAAACGGCCCAGATGGGCGACTTGATCCAACGCCATCGAGACTCAATGTGTTATGAACCGCGGTATCACGGAACAGATCCCGCACGTTCCTATTCGAATGATAAAGGTAAGTTCCTGCATCTACGATAGCAGGCTGGTTGCCTACAGATAGCCAGATGGAAAGCGTGTCCGCGTGGCCATGAGCAGCGATTGACAGATAGCCAATTGGCCCATGATCGAACGTAAGAACGACAGGATCCTTGTGCACGCTTCGGAATACCGAGTAACCCCCGCTCGTAAATGAACGCATACCAACGCGTTGTGCCGGCGAGGTCTTCGCGGAAGCTAGAATTGCGTCGCGAATGCCTGGATCTTTGGCCGGTGGAGCGAGATCCGGGCGGCCAAGGCAGCCTGAAACGGCTGCAACAACTGAAGCGACGTATGTCGGCTCCGGCGCTTGTGTCGTCGCGATAGCTCGACAATCGTCGAAGTCGCCAAACGCAGGTACTTTTGCGTCGGTGTCCATCAACCAAA
The DNA here is from genome assembly GCA_963811915.1 of uncultured Alphaproteobacteria bacterium. GTDB lineage: Bacteria > Pseudomonadota > Alphaproteobacteria > Rhizobiales > Xanthobacteraceae > Bradyrhizobium. Next base: position 138,234 of record CAWETC010000021.1, on the reverse strand, counting down.
GGGAATACTCGGACCACGCGGAAAGCCGCTCCACGGTGCTAACCGGCAGGCCACGTCCAAGAGCGGTGGCCGCAAGGAGGAACAGCTCAATCGAGAACGCAGTATAACCGGGAGATTGTTCAGCTCCCACGCCATCCGGGTGAATTTGCTGATCTATCTCGGCGAGTAACGCGCGCCAGCTGCTCTCGCGCAATGCAATCGCACCGGGAAATCCAGGAGCTATGATCGAACCAACAATCAGTCCCGCAAGCTCGGCTATCCGATGATTGTTAGCCGAGGAATGGAGCGAAGGAAATCGACGGATCCAGTCGACATGCGCAAACAAGAACCGAAGCAACGCTCTGCGTGTGATGCTATCAAGGCCATCAATCCCAGTAATGGAAAGCGCCAGCGCGACCGAGATGATACGAAGTGCAACTTCGATACCGGAAACCCAGCTGGGGCCACGAAAGGGTGGATTGCCCGCCATCCATGATCCAATTATGCCAGTCAAAAGCACGGGATCATTATGGTTCTTGAGCACCGCATCGGCGGCGAGAGGAACTAAAAACTGCAGCCGATTGAGCTCCCAAACACGCTTCATTTCTCGCGTATTTATGCCATGTCGGAATGAGATATCGAAGGTATAGGCGTCCCATTGCGGAAATGGCGCGCCGTCCTCGGGGTCGATACGCCAGAACCGTGAATTCTGGCGGCATCGAAGGAGGCTTCGGCCAGCGTGCACCGAGAAGGCAAAAGCTCCCAGCACGAACGTTGTCGGCTTCGGAGGCTACGAGAGCGGCTAGATCCGATGACGAGGCGACAATCCGGGAGCGAATCCCGGGTATCATCGTCAGCGGACCAACTGGCGCAATGGCATCCCAGCCGCCATTGTGCCGGCGCGCAGTTTGCTTAGTGGCAGCCTCGACCACCCGGTGAACAATCTCCGTCGCACTCATTGCCGCCAGGCGGTCACGATACCAGGCGGCTCGGCCGAAAACCGATCTCAAAAGCGCCTCATATGGTTGGTGTCACTACGTTTCGTAGCGTTGCGACAAACGACAATCTTGCTAGTCTGAACCGATTGAGGCCAGCCAAAGGGCACCTCCGAGGGCGCGATTTTGAGTATTCTCCCGGAGCTCAAACGCCCAATTTCGACCCGTGTCTGCTCAGGACCAACACCACGTCCGTAGCGCCAACGTGAGCTGGACGCTGGTGTCCATGTCATTCGATTACCCACGTTCCGCGGGTGGCCCCGAACAGCCAGAGCGTTCATGTTGCTATGTTAAACGTACGCAGGAACATCTCGAGATTTGTCAACGACCAAAGAACTCTTTCGTGATTCTGCCGACCGCTAAGGTGCTCTGTTACGAGCCTAGGAAGTTTAGAGCCACTAATCATTCGAGCTGACCTGGAAGTTTCACTCACCAGCATTTCCTGCACAAAATCACGGTAAGCGCCTTTGAACCATTCTCCGACCGGCACACGGAATCCGACTTTCTTCCGCCGTACGATTTCCGGTGGCAAGATCTTGTCCATCGCCGCGCGCAGCACCGTCTTGCCCCCCCTGCCTCCGGTCAGGAATTCGTCCGGGAATCGTGCCACGACGCCAGCCAGCACCGTATCCATAAATGGCATCCGGCCCTCGATCGACCCCGCCATCATCATTCGATCGCCTCGCTCCAACAGGTTGTCCGGAAGCCAGGATGTCTGATCGAAGAACAATGTACGTCGCAGACTGGATTTTATCTCCGACGAATAAGGGAAAAGGTCCGGCGGCGTTGCCGATAGGAGCCGACCTAGCATTGCTTCGCTTTCGCCGACCGAAAGGCCGCCGAACCACACTCTCATGCGGTTCACGAGATCACGCTCCCCCGCAGCCAATGCAAGGATCTTCACCCGCCGCATCCCATACGGCAATGAACGCACCAGAGGATGGATCAGACGCTCGTGCAATAGATGTGGCATCAGCAATTGGTACAGACCTATCCACTGCTCAGCGCGATGCTTCGGATATCCACCCATCAACTCATCAGCGCCTTCTCCCGTGAGCACCATCTTTACGCTGCGAGAGGCCATCTCCGAAAGCATAAAGATCGGGACGTCCGATGCCTCGCTGACCGGAGCTCCACGGCGCAAGACGGCGGTTGACCAATGATCCATAAAGGCGTCGGGCTCGACGAATAGCTCATTGTGAACTGTACCAAACTTGCCCGAGACGACTCGCGCATGATCGAGTTCCGAATATTCCGTTTCCCGAAAGCCTACCGAGAACGTTCGCACGGGCTCCGCGCTGTGCTTAACCATGGTTGCGACGACCGCCGACGAGTTGATACCGCCAGAAAGGTAAGCGCCGAAAGGCGCGTCGCTACGCATGCGAATTCGAACTGCCTCGTCAAATGTCTGCTCGAACAACCGAATTGCATCGTCGAATGACTTGACTTGCGGGACCGTCGTCGCAACCGGTGGCGTAAAATAGCGTGTCGCTTTCAGCGTTCCGCTCTGCCATACGGCGAAGTGACCAGGCGGCAGTTTCCTAACCGCTCGGAAAAACGTGGAGGGCCCCGGAACATAGCGATTAAGAAGATAATGGCCGAGCGCTTCGTAGTCGAACACTCGCTCAAAGCCGGGAAACTGAACCAGCGGCTCGATCTCCGAGCCGAAGAGAAGAACGCCGTGGAGCTCGGCGAGAAACAATGGCTTTTTGCCGAAGGCATCGCGGGCAAGTATTAACCGCTGCTCCGCTTCATCCCACAGCGCAAAGCTGAACATGCCTCGAAACTTGCGCACTGCGTCGAGCTGCCAAGCGCGATAAGCTTCGATAAGCACCTCGGTGTCTGAATTCGTGCGAAAACGATGGCCAAGGACAACGAGTTCCTGTCGCAGTTCAATGTAATTATAGATTTCGCCGTTGAAGATTAAGGTGAAGCGGCCATCTTCACTTGACATCGGCTGCGCGCCGCCGCCGATGTCAATAATCGAAAGCCGGCGGTGACCAAAGCCGATTTGAAATCGCTCGTCGGACGTCTCGCGAAACCAGTAGCCCGAGCCGTCCGGCCCCCTATGGGACATCAGGTCGGTAAGGCGGACAAGCGTCTCGCGATCCTGACGCTTCGTGGCCCCGAGGACCCATCCAAATATCCCGCACATGGCTCAATGCCTTATCTGGACCGACAATCAGATGATCGTCGAGATATTATCGCTCCGAGTAGCGCGGGGCTTAGGCTATCAATCAAACTGAACAAGGCCAGAAGGGCTGAAGAAGTCGTTGCCCCCGTTGAGATCGCCCACATTGGAGCGGGCTACCGTGTCGGCTCAATTGAAGGACGGTAGCGCCGCTGGCGACCTGATGAATCTCTCAGACTGAATGCTTTTTCATAAGCACCCAGGAGCTTTGTCGTCTCGTGGTCCCAGGCGAGTTCGCCGTAGATCCGTTTCCGGCCGAACGCGCCCATACGGTCGCGCCGCGCCGGATCATCTATCAGTTCCAGTATCTTGTCGCCGAACTCCGCGGTATCCGTATTTTTTGCATACACGGATGCCTCTCCAGCGGAAACGCGCCCTTCAGTGAGGTCAAATTGGACAATAGGCTTGCCCAACGCCATGTACTCCATGATCTTGTTCATCGTTGACTTGTCGTTCATCGCGTTCGGGCGATCTGGATTCACGCAGACGTCCGCAGTCGAGAGTATTGTGAAGAGCGTTGCATCATCCACACGGCCGGTGAACGTCACCAATTCGTCCAGCTCAAGGGCCGTTGCAAGTTTCTTCACTTCCTCCAATTCCGGTCCACTTCCGACAATGACGAACTGGACATCATCGCGGTTTCGGCTCTGGCGGATATGCTTGATCGACTCAAGAAGCAGATCGATCCCCTCCTGCTTTCCAATGACGCCCACATATCCGACAAGGAATTTCCGTCCGTTCTTCCAGGAGGGGTCGGGCGGAAGCGACCGCACCCGCGAAAGGTTTGGACCGGAGCGCACCACGAACACGCGATCTGGCTTCATTCGCCCTCGTTCCACGGCAATGGTCCGATATGATTGGTTTGTCGCTATTGATACGTCGGCCAATGCGAACGTCAGGCGTTCAAGCAGAACCATGGCGCGCCACAAGAGGCCGCGGCGCCCGAACTTTGCCTCATAAAGCTCCGGGTTGATGTCGTGCTGATCGAAAATGAAGGACTTTCCAAACAGAAACTTATGAAATGCTCCGACTAGGAAAATCAGATCCGGCGGATTGCAGGCGTGGATCACATCAAACCCGTGCCTTGCGAGAATTTTTAAACTCAGCACCAATTCCCAAAATAATGCGGCGCTGTACTCGGCGACATAGCCTAGCAGCCCGCGTCCCTCTGTCGGCAACCAGTGGCGGTAGATGGCTATTCCCTCGATAATTTCAAATGAGGCCGTTGCCTGCGGTCCCTTGGGACAAATTATAGTCACCTCATAGCCATGCCGTGACAGTGTGGTGGCTTCCGACCACACTCGGCGATCGAACGGCACTGGAAGATTTTCGACGATAATGAGTACCCGGCGGCGAATCGAGCCATTGATCCCGGGTTGCGTTGCCGGCGCGATGTCGGCCAATCGCGGAGAAGTGGCATCCGAACGAGCCAATTCGCAAAGCTCGCCGTTCACGCCAACCGACTTGGGTGATTTAGCTGCTTCCGCCTGGTCGGAGCGACTGTCGTCGCGGTCGTCAGGAAAGAGTGTTAACATCGAGGACCCACTTGGTGCGTAACGCCATGTTTTTCGCCCATCCTCTGGTGTCGACGACGAGGTCGAACAGTTCTAATTCAGCGACCGACTTTGCGACGAGTAGTTTACGGAGCGCGGGCAAATTCGAGAACACATAGCCGAGATTCTGACCCAACAATTTGGACGGTTCGACGTGGGGATCGTAGATCGACAAATGAATGTTCGATTGAAGGAATTTACGAGCCAAGTCGATATTGGGACTTTCCCGAAGGTCGTCGCTGTTCTCCTTGAAGGCGAGGCCGAGCATAAGCACCTGCCCACCCGCCGGGACTGCTTTCAGGCAATTCTCAAACAGGAAATTCTTGTGCGCATCATTCGATCGCAGAAGCGAATCCACGAGATGAGTATGCGCCCCAACGTCGCTTGCGATGTATTGGAGCGCGCGAACGTCTTTCGGCAGGCACGAGCCGCCGAATGCACCGCCTGGCCTTAAATAATAGGGTGAGATGTTGAGCTTCGTGTCAGAGGTGAAAATCTTATGAACAGTAGCTGCGCTGATACCGAGCTTGTCGCAAACGCGACCAACTTCGTTGGCAAAAGCAATCTTTACGGCGTGAAACGTATTGTCGATGAATTTTGTCATCTCCGCCGCACGGTAAGTCGTATAGAAGACCGGCGCGTCAATTCTTGTGTTCAACTCGTCAAGAGCCGCGCACCGTTCCCCGTCCTTCGTCCCCACCACGATCTTCGGCGGATTGAAAAAGTCCTGGATCGCTACGGATTCGCGCAGGAATTCGGGGTTGTAGACAAGCTCGACCAGATCGATCCTGTCTCTCAATGCGTCCTCGAAAATCGGGAGCACCAGTTCCTCGATCGTACCGGGCCGCATCGTGGAGCGAAATACGACGGTCAGCGGTGTCGCTCGATTCGGGCTGACCAACTCCGCAATTTGATGGGAAACCTCCACGACAAAGCTCATATTATGAGATCCGTCCGGCGCACTGGGCGTTCCCACACAGACGATAGCCATGGCGCAATTGTCGAGATGCGGGCCTGGATCCTTGGTCGCGTTCAGCAAACCCTTCCTGATAGCGCGCGCCACAAGGTCGTCGAGACCAGGCTCCGTGATCGGCGACTTACCGGCATTGACTATCGCCACTTTTTCATCGCTGACATCGACACCGATGACGTCATGGCCTTGTTTGGTGAGGCAAGCGGCCGCCGTCATGCCGACGTAGCCAAGTCCGAACACTGCAATTTTCATTAATTCATCATCATCATTATCATCATCACTTTTCGCTCCTGCTACCATAGCCTTGAGGCGTGCCAGGCGAGCACGGGCAAAAGAGTTGCCGCCGGGGCTGAGTGGCTACCCAATCGGGAGTACTCCGCTGATGAACACACTCAATCGCTGTGGTCTGCGCAAGCCGGCGGCGTGGCTGCCGAAAAGGCGCTCACGTCGGTACTCAGATGCTTTTCAGATTGCGCCCGATCACGCGCTACGAAATCGTTTTCGCTTTCCCCAAGGAAAGCGTCGCCGAATTCAGGAGCAACGACAGGCTCATGCCGAGGGTGCCGCATGTTGGGCCGTACAATTCCTATTATCGCCATGCTCGCCTATTTTTTTCGCCATACTTGCTAATTAACCAGCCGATAGCAGTTGGGGGGCAGTCCAAAACCCGCTGCTTTGAAATCTGCTCGCGGCGCCAGGCGCTGTGAGCAGGCAATATGTCGTGCGCCATCGCGATGCGCGGCAGTGGAATTCCCTAACTATTATCAATCGATGGAGATACCTGTAATGGCGACTACCCCAGGCACGATTACTTCGTTTACGACTACACCGAAAAGCAGTCTGGATATCGGGGGGACCGGCTTCACCGTTGAGACGGCGGGCAAGAGCTATAGCCTGACCGAGGCTGACTCCCAAACTCTGCAATTCGAAATTCAACCTGGTGATCAGGCCTGGTTCGATGGCGGGAGCGCTGTTGATCGCTCGGAAATTCAAGACCACACAATGATTGCGACCAATACTCCGGTCAACATAAACTATCAGTTTATGGTGCAGCCCGGCGCCACCAACACGGCATCATGGTTTGTTGTTGCAGAAATGCACAATGACGATCCAGCTGCTGGGTCGAATGTGCATACCTCACCTCCATTCGCGGTCCAGCTTGATGGCGAAAAACTGCAAGTCGTTGCCAGATACTGCCCCACGGGTGAGGATCCCAGTAACGCCGCCGGAAACGTCAAGATGCTCACGCTCTGGACCAACTCCACTCCGATTGTGCGTGGCCAGTATTATAATATTCAAATACAGAGCAACGTATCGAACACCAGCGCCGGGTATCTGGAAGTTTCGGTAAATGGTGTTGAGGTTGTGAACTATCATGGCCCGTTGGGCTATGGGACCCCGACCTATTGGGAAGAGGGACTCTATCGGTCGACAGCATCCCAGACCGTTACAGCTGATTATCGAGACTTGTCGATAGCAACCGGGTCTGGAGCGGCATCCGGCGGGACGACCACAACCGGGACCGGGACCACCACGGGATCATCCAGTGGAAGTACCTCTTCGGGGGGCACCACCGGAACCGGATCTGGCTCGACGACTTCGGGATCGGGCACGACCCCGCCGAAGGGTACCGGCAGCGGGACGGTTGGCACCGGTGCATCCGGTGGCGCAACTCCGCCGAAGGTTACTACCGGCAGCGGGACGGTTGGCACCGGTGCATCCGGTGGCGCAACTCCGCCGAAGGTTACTACTGGCAGCGGGACGGTTGGCACCGGTGCATCCGGTGGCGCAACTCCGCCGAAGGTTACTACTGGCAGCGGGACGGTTGGCACCGGTGCATCCGGTGGCGCAACTCCGCCGAAGGTTACTACCGGCAGCGGGACGGTTGGCACCGGTGCATCCGGTGGCGCAACTCCGCCGAAGGTGCCGGTACTCAGCGTCGCCGACCACTCGTTGTCGGTCAGTCCCGGCCACGGGGTCGCACTCGGTATCGGCGTGACTGTGCCCAATAAAGGAGATGCGGTAACAGTTCACGTCGCCGGATTGTCGAAATACGAAACCATCACCGACAACCTCGACCACAAAACCTTCAGGGGGAGCTCAATCTCGTTGACGGCGGCCGAGGTCAACAGCGGCCTCACTCTGACCTCGCACTACCGTGGTCATGGTGATCCGACCTCCACACTGTCTGTCACCGCGACGGACTCCACCGGGAAGCCGGTCACCAGCGCGGCTCAGACCATCACGGTGAAGGATCCGCCCGCCACGGTCGCATCGAGCGGCACGTCGTCCGGTAGTACGACGTCTCAGCCGGTCACCTCGCCGAGCAGCTCGAGCCACGGCCATTGGTCGGGGCACGACCACCACTCCGCCCATTGGTTCGGCCATCATTCAGGCTTTGCTCCGGTGGCGACTACGCTCAGCGACGCTGGTGCATCAAAGTCGGCCGCCACGTCCAAGGTTGGGACGGCGACCAATTCGGTTGGGAGTGCGGGCGCGAAATCGTACGCTCTGCTTAACCAGATGATGGCGGGCACTTTCGGTCACAATTCGCACTTCGCGCAGGTGGCGGCGACGGCATCGACAGCGTCGCTTCAGCAGTCGGCAACGTCCCTGACCAAGCCTCTGCACTGATCTTAAGCAACTGATCTAGCAGCAAAGGCACGCGGCAGCGTTACCGCCCTCGGATGGGCGGCCGGGCTGTCGCGTGCCTGGAGTTTCTCATATGACGACAGAGAACACGAAGGGGCCGCAGGCCGCGTACGGCGATTACGCATTCGAACAGGGCGTCGCGGCGCTGACGGTGCTGTCGCGCCTTCATGGCAAAGCCGTTGCGGCCGATGATGTCCGGCGCCGCTGCAAAGCGGGCGTCCTGGACGCCGCCGAAATGCTGAACTGCGGCCGCGCGCTGGGACTGAGGCTTCGAGAACTTGCCAGCGATTGGTCCGGACTCGCGCAGCTGTCCATGCCAGCCGTAGGCGTGCTGAGAACCGGAGGAATTCCTGCTTCTCGGCCAGATGACCGACGACCGCGTCGTCGTGGCCGACCTGACGTCACATCGGCCAAAATACATGTCGCGCAAGGAACTGGAGGATATCTGGGACGGACGCGTCGTCACCCTGGCCCCACGTCGGACCTGGAAGGACTTCTTGCCCGGGATCAATCGCCTGCTGCGCCTCGACGCCATGACCGGCGGCCTGAAGAACGTAGCCGGACGCGTCGGGCGCTTCCCCCTGCAACTGTGGCAAATGATGCAGCGTGTGATCCCGCACGCGCGGCCGCGGGAAGGGACCTCTTATCCGTTCGAGCTACATGACGACGCGGCCAGCGTCGATCCGGCCCAGACCAAATCGGCGCTGATGGCGCTGGTGATCATGCTGCACTGTCACGGAATAGGCGCCGAACCGGAACAGATCCGTCACCGGATCGGGTCGGCGAGGATAGGCGTCCCCGAAATGCTCCGGTGCGCCAAAGAAATGAACCTCAAGGCGCAATTCCTGTCGACCCGCTGGGAGCGGCTGGCCACGACCCCGTTGCCGGGCATCGCCGTGCTCCTCGACGGCAGCTTCCTGATCCTGGGCCGCGCCGCTGCTGACAAGGTGCTGGTGCAGAGCCCGGGAGAGCAGCGCCCGGAGACGATGACACGCGAACAGTTCGAAGTCCATTTGGAGCGGCGGCCTGATCCTGATGGCACGCCGCGCAAGCCTGACGGATCTTTCGCGCCGCTTCGACATCACCTGGTTCATGGGCGCCATCGGCAAGTACCGGGCGATGCTCACCGAGGTTATGACCGCCTCGCTCTTCCTGCAGCTCTTCGCGCTGATCTCGCCGCTGTTCTTCCAGGTCGTGATCGACAAGGTGCTGGTGCATCGCAGCCTGAGCACGCTCGACGTCCTGATCTTCGAACTCGTGGCTATCAGCATGTTCGAGGCGATTCTCGGAGCCCTGCGCACCTACCTGTTTTCGCACACGACCAACCGCATCGACGTCGAGTTGGGGGCCCGGCTGTTCCGCCATCTCATCTCGCTGCCGATCGCCTATTTCCAGTCGCGCCGCGTCGGCAACTCGGTCGCCCGCGTGCGCGAGCTCGAGAACATCCGCCAGTTCATCACCGGTTCGGCGCTCACCGTTTCTCTCGATCTGTTGTTCACATTCGTCTTTTTGGCCGTGATGGTGTGCTATTCGCCGATGCTGACGCTTGTCGCGGTCGCCGCATTCCCCTTCTACATCGGGATCTCGGCCGGACTGACGCCGCTGTTCCGCCGGCGTCTCGACGAGAAGTTCCGGCGCGGCGCGGAGAACCAGGCGTTCCTGGTCGAAAGCGTCACCGGCATCGAAACGCTGAAGGCGATGGCGGTCGAGCCGCAGATGCAGCGGCGCTGGGAGGAACAACTCGCCGGCTATGTGGCCTCGAGCTTCCGGGTCGTGAGCCTCAACAATGTCGCCAGCGAAGCCGTGCAGTTCATTAACAAGCTGGTCACCGCCACCACGCTGTTCGTCGGCGCCAAGCTCGTCATCGGCGGCTCATTGAGCGTCGGCGAACTCGTGGCCTTCAACATGCTCTCGGCGCGCGTAAGCTCGCCGGTGCTGCGGCTCGCCCAGATATGGCAGGAGTTCCATCAGGCCCGTCTTTCGGTGGAGCGGCTGGGCGACATCCTGAACACCATGCCGGAACCGGCCTCAACTCCGGGCCGCGCGGCGCTCCCTCCCATCCGCGGGCAGGTCACATTCGATCATGTCAGTTTCCGCTACCGCCCCGACGCGCCGGAGATCCTGCACGACCTGTGCTTCGACGTCGAGCATGGTCAGGTCGTCGGCATCGTCGGCACCTCGGGATCGGGCAAGAGCACGCTCACCAAGCTGGTGCAGCGGCTCTACGTTCCCGAGCGCGGACGCATTCTGGTGGACGGCGTCGACCTGACGATGGTCGACCCCGCCTGGCTGCGGCGACAGATCGGCGTGGTGCTTCAGGAGAACGTGCTCTTTAACCGGACCATCCGCGATAACATTGCGCTCGCGGACCCGATGATGTCGATGGAGCGCGTGATCGCGGCAGCCTCGCTCGCCGGCGCTCACGACTTCATCATCGGCTTTCCCGAAGGCTACGACACCGTCGTCGGCGAGCGTGGCTCGAGCCTGTCCGGCGGCCAGCGCCAGCGCATCGCGATAGCCCGCGCGCTCGTCACCGATCCGCGGATACTCATCTTCGACGAGGCGACCAGCGCACTCGACTACGAGAGCGAGCGGGCCATACAGCAGAACATGAGGCAGATCGCAGCGGGCCGGACCGTTTTCATCATAGCGCACCGGCTGTCGACGGTGCGGACGGCCGATCGCATCATCACGATCGAGGCCGGCCGGATCGTCGAGGACGGCACCCACGAACAGCTGATCCAATCGAACGGCCGATACGCGAAGCTCCACGTCCTGCAGGGGGGTCTCCATGGCGTCCGCTAACCAAAACCTCGTTCCGTTCCCCAAAGCGTCCGATCCGACGGAACAATTACGAACTCGCTTTCCTGCCCGCGGCGCTGGAGATCGCCGAAAGGCCGCCGTCGCCCGTCGGGCGGGCCGTCGGCGGCACCATCATTGCCATCTTCTGCGTCGCGTTGGCCTGGGCCACGATCGGCAAAGTCGACATCGTCGTCACGGCCAATGGCAAGATCATTCCCAGCGGCAGAACCAAGCTGATCCAGCCGCTGGAAGCCGGCGTGGTGCGGGCCATCCTTGTCCATGACGGCCAGCAGGTGCGGGCCGGCGATAGCCTGATCGAACTCGATCCGACGATGACGACGGCCGAGCGGGATCGCGTCAAGGAGCGACCTCGTCGGCGCCCAGCTCGACGTTGCCCGGCTCCGCGCGGCGCTCTCCGAGGGCAATGATCCACTCGCCGCTTTCCAGCCGCCCGAGGGCGCGACGACGGCCCAGATCGAGATGCATCGGCAGTTTCTCGTAAGCCAGATCTCAGAGCAGCGGTCCAAGATGTTCGAGCTCGACCGTCAGACCTCCCAGAAGGAGGCCGAGCGTACGACGATGGAAGCGAATATCGCCAAGCTCGAGGCGACCATCCCGCTGCTGCAGGAACGGGTCGATGTTCGTAAATACCTCTTCGACAAAGCTCTTGGAACGAAACTGACCTATCTTTCGGAGCAGCAGGATCTCGTGGGTCAGCAGCAGGACCTCCTGATCCAGCGGAGCAAAATGAAGGAGGTCGACGCTTCGCTCGCGGCGCTCAAGGAAACCCGCGACAGGACCGCCGCGGAATTCCGCCGCACGCTGTTCGACGAACTTGTGAAGGCCGAACAGAAGTCCGCCGGTATAGCCCAGGATGCGATCAAGGCCGAACGGCGGGCGAAGCTCCAGGACCTTGTCGCCCCGGTTGACGGCGTCGTCCAGCAGCTCGCGGTGCATACGGTGGGAGGCGTCGTCACGCCGGCTCAGGCGCTCGCCGTGGTCGTCCCGCAGGACAGCCATCTGGAGATCGAAGCCACTCTGTCCAACGATGATGTCGGTTTCGTCCATGCGGGGCAGGAGGTCGAGATCAAGGTCCACACCTTCAACTTCACGCGCTACGGCCTGCTCCACGGACAGGTGCTCAACGTGTCCCAGGATTCGATAGCGCGCGACGGTGCAGACGCCCGTCCACGCGGCCAGAACGCATCGGAGAACGACCCACAGCAGCAGGGACAAGATCTCGTCTATGCTGTCCGGATATCGCTCGACCAGCACCAGATGCAGGACGGCAATAAGATGGTCGACCTCGGCCCGGGCATGGCGGTCACGGCGGAGGTGAAGACCGGCTCACGCCGCATCATCGGCTACCTGCTTTCTCCCCTCGCCAAGTACGAACATGACGTCGGGCGCGAACGGTAATGATGTGTCGCGACGAACGAAGCGGGGCGATCGTGAGCGTGGCCTCGCGCAGGTCCCTGATGCGGCCGGGCGCTCGTGCTGTATCCATCCGCACTGCGTCCCGAGCTGATCATGCGTGCGGAATTCGAGGCGATCTGGGATGGCCACGTGGTCTCCGCCGGATCGCGTGGCTTCATGCAGCGCGTTCGTGATGCCCTTGCCGACGCGTCTATCCGCACGCGCAGATCGGCGCTAGACGCTCGCCGTGCCGACCATGGCGAAATTGCAGGCCAGGCGGCGCAGGCGGGATCTGCGGACGGCGACAACTCCAGGTCAGGGTGTGACGGCTTGTTTTGAAAGTATTCGGCTCTGGGCATGGCCGGAAAATACGGGCCGAGCCTTTCATTTGTCTTTTGGTGTTTGCGCCATAATACCGCAGGACTTCACGATCTGATCTAATCGCTGACCAACAAAAGCGCACCCGACGCGACCAACGACAAGATCCTGATGTTCGACAATGTCGCAGGCACCGTGCTGCGGGTTAATTCCGGAACCAGCCGCGGGCGTGCTTGAGGTAAATGATCACCTGTCCGGCCAGGATGCCCACGGCACCACCCCCCAGCTTCTGGATCGCATCCAAAATTCGTCCATGACGATCTGGAGTCAATAGCTGTGAGAATTCCAGAACCACCGCACTACCAAGAACGATTACACACACCAGTACGACGTGCCGAGGATAGGTCAAGCAAAAGAGCATGCCGAGAACCGCAAAAGCAGCAAGATGTTCAAAGCTCGACAGGGCAAGAAATGTCGGCCTCGCTTGAATTGGGGCGAGAGTGGCATAAGCAATAAAACACAACGAAAGCCAAGCGGCGATTGTAACGGGTTTCTGAACCATAAATGCTCTATATATGCTCTATAGTGGGCTGGCGCGCCGAGCGATTTAGCCCGAGGCGCGAGTGTGTGATGCCGGTCCGCTATCTGTTGCTGCGCGAAGAGCAATGAACCGGGCCTCGGCGCGCCTTGGTTATTTTTTTCTCGTTCTGAATGCTGCTGGCTATTTGCCGAGTTGTGCCGTGCCACCAATCGTTTGGCTGATGCCCTTGCGGATTAGGTGGTCGATGCGTGACGCCTCAACGTGATTTGCTTGGTGGTTAGTCACGCCAAGTGGTACCGACGTCTCGATTTGCTTGATCTCGGAGATCATCGCGACGGGCTTTGCAAGTAGCTTGTTCGCATCGGCAGTTGAAAGCGGGGAGTTGTTGTCTGCCGGTTTAGTTGAGGTGGAAGCATTACCGATGCACTGCCGTATGAAAAGCACGCTAGATGATTAGCTCTTTGTAGTTATCCCTTCGGGAGATTTCGTCCGATGATCCTCGCCCGTCGGGCGCGATTGCGGCCCTCCCTCACTCGCTGTCACGACGGCAATTCGGCATCAGATGGCTTGAAGCTACCGCTGACCTTGCGAAAAGCGGCGCGGGCGGTCGCCTATCGGGAACTCGCCGACCGCCGCCTTGTTTCCGCATGGCCGGATCGGCGGAGCGGGCGCTCTCTTCGCGGCGGTAGCAACGAGGGCGCCCCCTACGTCACCAACGTGCCGAACGAGATTTCGGTCAACAACGGGCTCACGCCGACGGCAATTCATCAGAGCATTCAGGGCGGACACTTGATGAAGAATGGTTCTGACAACACCTGCGACAATGCTGAAAGGACTAGAATTGGCCGAAGAAACCGGATGCATGATCGGCGGGGCGCTGTGCGAAACAGAGGTGTAATCCTTCGGGGCTGTTGCGCTCGGCCGGCTACGGAAGTCAGGTGGATCGCACCCACGCGTTTCCAACGAAAGGAGTCGCCGAATGACGGTACTGGTCACTGGAGGCGCCGGTTTCATCGGCGGCCATACGGTCCTCGCTCTTCTCGATCGCGGCGAGACGCCGGTGGTGTTGGACGATCTGTCGACCGGAACGCGGGAGGCCATTCCGCCCGGCGTTCCTTTTTTCGTCGGCGACGTCGCCGATGCGAAGCTGGTATCGCGGTTGATCCGGGAGCATCAAATCAGCGCGATCCTGCACTTCGCCGCCAAGATCGTGGTTCCGGACTCGTCGTCGATCCGCTCGGCTACTACATGGCCAACACGCTCAAGACGCATGCCCTGCTGCAAGCTGTGGTAGGGGCTGGCGTGAAGCATTTCATCTTCTCCTCGACAGCTGCCGTCTACGGCAATCCGGAAATCGTTCCAGTCGCCGAGTCCGCCGAACCGCGGCCACTTTCCCCTTACGGACGATCAAAGCTTATGTCCGAGCAAATGCTCGCCGACGCCGGCGCGTCCTACGGACTGCGCTACGTGGCGCTGCGCTACTTCAATGTCGCCGGCGCCGATCCGGCGGGTCGCCACGGCCAATCGACGCCCGGAGCAACGCATCTGATCAAGGTAGCGATCGAGACGGCGCTTGGCCGGCGCTCGCATATGAGTATTTACGGCTACGATTATCCGACGCCGGACGGCACCTGTGTGCGTGACTACATTCATGTTTCCGATCTGGCGCGTGCACATCTCACCGCGCTCGACTATCTGCGCGGCGACGGCACGTCGCGGATCCTCAACTGTGGCTATGGACGGGGCTATTCGGTCAAAGAAGTCATCCACGCCGTCAGGATGGTCGCCGGGACCGAATTCGAGATCCGCCACGCGCCGCGTCGGGCAGGAGATCCCGCCTCCGTCGTGGCGAATAGCGATCATCTCGTCAGGCTGGGTTGGAAACCGGAATTGAACGACCTGCCGACGATGATCGAACATGCCTATCGTTGGGAGCAAATCCTGGCGGCGAAACCGACTCCCCGTCGGAGCTACGCAGAGGAGGCGAAGGCGGCGCGGTGGCATGACCACAGCGCCGCTCTATTTACCTGACTATCATTTGGATTATCATTTGGCCAAACGTAGGTTGGGCGGCATGGACGTTCCGCTCATCCGTAGGGGGTGGATGTCATCGGCGTGCTCCAGCGCCCAGATCGCTACTTGCGTGCGGTTGGAGCATGGAACCTTACGCAGGATCGCCTTCATGTGAACCTTGACAGTCGCTTCGGTAATTCCGCATGCCCGTGCGATGGTCTTGTTGGACTGGCCTTTGATCAGGCCGTCGACGATCTGTCTTTCGCGTTCGGAGAGCGCCGGAATCGCCGCCGTGGCAGGCAAGCCGCCACTGCGCGCGCTCGCCACGAGCTGTTCGCGCTCGAGATCGGCGGTATGGTGGCCGCCGAGCCCAGGACCAGGTGCAAACAATACGGTCCTCGGATTGCGCCCGGTAAGATGCGGGATAAGTCGTTGCGTATTCGGGCCGTGACTTAATTTCGAGACGGAGATCGTTGGCTCGCGGACGGCGAATGCCTTGGCGGAGAAGGCTGCCTTGGCATCCGGAACGATCTCTGGAACGGGCGGTGGCCCATTGAGGGGCCCATCGTGGTTTATGACTGTTGTCGTGTCCGACAGGCTCTGCGATGCGCCGTCACCGCTCTGCTCGATGCCGGCGTTGACCTTCTGCCCGTTCCCGGATGGCGAGATGGAAAAGCATGGCTCATCGGCCAGAACGATGATCCGTGCAGCGCCCGACATGACGAGGTCGAGCGTCCTGGTCAGGACGTCTTGGGAGACGTCAAGTGGAACACACCCGTCTATCGCCGAGTGTGCCAGCTTCTGGAAATCTTCGTCCAGAAGATGCTCCAAAACCGCGACAATCTTACAGTTCCGGCAAATTCGTCTGACGTTGGCGCACTCGGCCACTGTGTGATCCACTGTACGTCCCATCAGGAGTACCATGCGCGGAGTTTCCTCCTCCGGTGGCCCTGGCATATCGGCGGCGGTGTCACGGCTGTCGGTTACCCGATAAGAGTAGCCACCGAGAAGGGAGGCTAGACTGTCGCGCAACAAACCTTTGGGGCCGATGATGGTGGTGGGAACAGTGCGGGAAGACATGATACGCAACCCCCTGCAAAAGTGAAAAGTGAAAAGTGAAAAGCGAAATCCGGCGAAACTCATTTAATGTTTATTAACTGCACTGAAACGGACGGACTGTAAATGTGTCTGGATGGTGGCAACATATATCTTGCGATGCCCGAATGTATCTTATGATATGCACTCGATGGCTGTTCCCGCGCAGTTCCATCTGCGAAGGGCCTATGCCATGCGCGTCCCATTAGAGCGACTAACTATACACCTCAGAACATGGTTAACGCGCTGCGGCGGGCGTAACCGCCAGTCTCAGCGGCAGACTATCCCGAAGTGAAGTAGTGCCAACAAGGGGATGTTGTGTCGCGGCATGCGAGCGCGAGCATGTGTGACCAAATCTTGCGTTGCCCAAATTCTTCGCGCCGAGCAGCGTCGTCAGGACGCCTTCAACCAATACTCGATGGCAAAGCAGCGTCTCGACCAGATCGAGCAAGAGCGCTGCGGGCGCGGTCCGATGTCGCGAGCAATCTGACAACCGAAATCGACCTCACCGACAGTCAATGAGCGTGAGTTCGACACCAGCGAAAGTATCCTCAGCATCCTGCCTGCGACCCGCGCCAGGTTCGCGGAGACGGCGTCGAAGGATTTCAAACCAGACTAGACTAGTTATCTGATCGTGCGATTCTGCGGGATGTCAGCTAAGCCCATTCGAGCGTTCGCCGAACCGAGAAATACCGGCGGCAGCGCTCAGCTGGGGGTAGAATCCCCGGGCTGCTACCAGCACCGAAATGAGGTTATTCCACCGTTACCGATTTTGCGAGATTTCGGGGCTGGTCGACGTCGGTGCCCATCACCACAGCGGTATGATAAGCCAAAAGTTGTACCGGAACGGTGTAGACCATTGGTGTGAAGGACTCGTCCATATCGGGCAGGATTATGGTCACCAGCGACTGGATTGTGGCTTCCGCCGCGCCTTTGGCATCGGTCATCAGGATGATGTTACCGCCGCGCGCCGCGACTTCCTGCATGTTGGAGACGGTCTTCTCGAACACCCGGTCATACGGTGCAATCACCACCACCGGCATGTTCTCGTCGATCAATGCGATCGGTCCATGCTTGAGTTCGCCGGCGGCATAGCCTTCGGCATGAATGTAGGAAATTTCCTTCAGCTTCAGCGCGCCTTCCAGCGCCAACGGATAGCTGGTGCCGCGGCCGAGATAGAGCACGTCCTTGGACTTAGCGATATCGCGGGCGAGTTTTTCGATCTGCGGTTCGGTGGCCAACGCCGCCGCCATCAACCGCGGGATTTCGACGAGGCCATGCACGAGCCTGACCTCATCCGCATCGGACAGTTCCCCGCGTGCCTTGCCGGCGGCCACCGCGATCGCGGCCAGCACCATCAACTGGCAGGTGAAGGCCTTTGTCGAGGCGACGCCGATTTCGGGGCCGGCCAGGGTCGGCAGCACCGTCTCGCTTTCGCGCGCGATGGTCGAGGTCGGCACGTTGACCACCGAAAGGGTGTGCAGCCCCTGCGACTTCGCGTAGCGCAACGCGGCCAGCGTATCGGCGGTCTCGCCGGATTGCGAAATGAAGATCGCCAGATCGCCCTTGCGCAGCGGCGCTTCGCGGTAACGGAATTCCGAAGCGACATCGAGCTCGACCGGTACCCGGCCCAACCGTTCGAGCCAGTATTTACCGATATAACCGGCATAGCTCGCGGTGCCGCAGGCGGTGATCGAAATCCGCTGGATATCCCTGAAATCGAACGGCAGTTTAAGCGGCAGCGCGACGCGTTCGGTCGCCATGTCGACGTAGCGCGCCAGCGTGTGGCCGACCACTTCCGGCTGTTCGTGAATTTCCTTGGCCATGAAGTGACGGTAATTGGCCTTGTCGACCAGGAACGACGACGCGCCGGATTTCAGCACGTCGCGGTTCACCACCGCACCCTCCGCATCATAGATCACGCCGACTTCGCGGGTCAAAACCACCCAGTCGCCGTCCTCGAGATAGCTGATGGTATCGGTAAAGGGCGCCAGCGCAATCGCATCCGAGCCCAAATACATCTCGCCGTCGCCATGACCGATCGCCAGCGGCGAGCCCTTGCGGGCGCCGATCAGGAGATCGCCATGGCCCCTGAACAGGAACACCAGCGCGAAGGTGCCGTGCAATTGCGGCAGCGAAGCTCTCACTGCCTCCTGGGGCGAAGCGCCCTTGAGGATGTAGGAATTGACCAGATGCGCCACCACTTCGGTGTCGGTCTCGCTCAGGAATTTGGCACCCTGCTGTTCCAGCATGTGCCGCAACTCGCGGAAATTCTCGATGATGCCATTGTGAACCACCGCGACGTTTTCAGTCGCATGCGGGTGCGCATTGTTTTCGTTTGGCTTGCCGTGGGTGGCCCAGCGCGTGTGCCCGATGCCGGCATGGCCCGCCAGCGGTTCGGCCTTCAATCGCGATTTAAGGTTTCGCAGTTTGCCTTCGGCGCGGCGGCGAGTGAGACGGTCGCCTTCCAGCGTGGCGACACCAGCGGAATCGTAGCCGCGATATTCGAGGCGCTTGAGCGAATCCACAATCTGGTCCGCGACCGGACCGCGCCCAAGAATGCCGACAATGCCGCACATGCGAATCAATATCTCCAAATCAACCAAAAAAATTCAAACCAGCGCGAGGTTCACGGCGCTAAGTTGAAAACTTGACCAAGCCTGCCACTGGCCGCCTTTCGACCGCTTGCCGCGCGCCTTGTCTCTCGCGGTATCGCGTCGCCCCGCCTTCGCGATTGGTTTGCTGGCCGCGCTCGACCGCCATCGCGTCGTCGGACACGTCTTTGGTGATCACCGAGCCCGAGCCGATATAGGCGCGGTCGCCGATCTTCACCGGTGCCACCAGCGAGGAATTGGTACCGACGAAGGCGCCTTTACCGATCGTGGTCATGTGCTTCGAGAAGCCGTCATAGTTGCAGGTGATCGCGCCCGCGCCGATGTTGGCTTTTTCTCCAACGTTCGCATCGCCGACGTAGGACAGGTGGTTGACCTTGGCGCCAGCGCCGATCGCGGCTGTCTTGATCTCCACGAAATTGCCGATCTTCGCGCCAGCACCAATCTCGCTTCCAGGGCGCAGTCTCGCATAGGGGCCGATCGAGGCGCCGGCGCCGATTTTGGCGCCGGTGAGGTAGGAGAAGGAATGGATGGTCGCGCCGTCCGCGACCGTCACGCCTGGGCCGAACACCACGAAGGGTTCGATGGTCACGTGGTTTCCTAAAACAGTGTCTTCCGACAGGAACACGGTCTCCGGCGCGATCATGGTTACGCCGGCAGCGAGCGCCGCTTGGCGCAGCTTCCGCTGGGGATCGTCGTTCATGTCTTCTCCCGCTCGGTTTCTTCCAGTAATCCCTGCGCGGCGGAAGCCGAGAACCCGCTCAGGCCGCCATCTTCACGGCGTGAGCGAAGTCCCAATACAGCTTTCGCGCGCGCGCATAGAATGGACCTGGTACGAGCTGCCGGTCGTCGATCCGGATTACCGGCGCGACCTTGGCGAAATTGCCAGTCGAAAAAATCTCGTCAGCGTCCAGGAAATCGCGATAGTGCAGCGTGGTCTCGACCACGGCGACGCCCGCCCCGTGCAAGAGTTCGATCACCCGTTGTCGGGTGATGCCGTTCAAAAAGGTACCGTTCGGCGCCGGGGTATACACCACGCCGTCCTTCGCCATGAACACGTTGGAATTGCCAAACTCCGCGACGTTGCCGAGCATATCAAGCATCAGGCAGTTCTGGAAGCCGCGGGAGGCGGCCTCGATCAGCGCACGGGAATTGTTCGGATAGAGACACGCGGCCTTGGCTTC
This sequence comes from uncultured Alphaproteobacteria bacterium, assembly GCA_963811915.1. Taxonomy (GTDB): domain Bacteria; phylum Pseudomonadota; class Alphaproteobacteria; order Rhizobiales; family Xanthobacteraceae; genus Bradyrhizobium. The sequence goes on along the minus strand of CAWETC010000021.1, from coordinate 117,910 downwards.
GACGGGCGCGCATTCGGCGGTCGGCCTGCGGAACGGCGACAGCGTGATTGCAATGCCGACGGGCAGGGGCAATGGCGCTTCGTAGATACACAGGCACCATTCCGTCGTCTCTGGATCGAAGATCACGCCGCCGCCGACGCCGCACTGCGGCCAATACATCGGACGGACATAGAGTTCGGCGCCGGGGGAGAAGCGGGCGATGCCCTCGCGCGCCAGGCCCAGCCATGTGTCTAGATCGACGGCCGGCTTGAGCCCGAAGCTGAGCGCGGACCGGTTGACGCGGGCGCAATGGCGATCGAGGTCGGGCGTAACGCCGTCGAAGGCGCGCGCTCCGTCGAACACCGTCGAGCCGAGCCAGAACCCATGGGTACGCGGACCCACCATCGGTACATTGCCCCTGTGCCAACCGCCCTCGAAGAATGTCCATGTCGGCGAATGCTGGACGGGCTGGCTGTTCGGGATCATGACGACCCTCCATTTAACGACCGGGTTACGGTCCGTAGATCACCAGTTCGGTATCCGACAGATCGGCTAGCCTGGGGCGCTGCGGCCCCTTGAAATATTTGCGGCCGCGCGGCTCCCTGTAGAATCCGGCCAGGTCCTTTACGCGGCCGTTGGCGTCGAGAGCGATCGAGATCCGACCGCGCCGCAGCAGGAAGCGGCCGATAACGCCAGCGCAGGCGACGTAGTCGGTCACGTCCCGGCAATAGATCATCCGCATCGCCAGCAGCGGGATCCCGCGAACGCGCATCGGCTGCAAGACGAAAGGAAACCCGCCGCCGTCGGCCGCGCGACACACCAGGCTGAGACAGCCATAGGTCGCGTGCCGCGCAAGCAGCGCGGCGTCGGCTTCGGACAGGCCGGCCATCGCCTGTGCGTCCTGGCCGACGACTTCGATGCGCAGCCCGCTCTTTGGACGCGACAGCGCCGGAAAGGAGAAAAAGAGGCCGTCGCAATAGGTACGGAATCCCTGCGATTTGATCGTCCGCCAGGTCCAATGAGCCGGGCTGATATTGAGGTAGGTGACATGTTCGTGGCGTTGCGCGATCTTGGTCAGCATCGGGGCGTAGCTGCGGAAGGCGGGTTCCACGTACCAGCTGGAGATGTTGCAGCGGATCGAGGCTTCGCCGTTATGGTTCGATGCGGTGTAGATCAACAGCAGCACGCCAACGGGCGCCCCTTCGTGATCGAGCATATAGCCGAAGCGCGGCAAACCATCAGGCACTTGACGCTCGGACTGCCGCTGCAATCCGTCCATCCAATAGTTCCGTGAGCGCTCCGGGAAGCCACGCGTCAGGAAGTCGGCGACGGCGCCGAGATCTGTCTTCGCTATTTCGCGGCATCGGATCATGATCCGACCTCTTGCGAGGAGCGCAGAGCGGCACGAGATCGCGTTGCTCCGCCGACTAGGCGGGCAATGGACCGTTCGGCTCGTCGCGCCTCAAGGTACAGCAGCCAGTTGCGGTAGATGCGCCTGGCGGACGACTGCCAGACGTTTCTCACATCTTTCGCCAGCCGTTCGGTCGGGAAACCGGCGAAGAACTCTGGGCCTCTGTTCGTAATTGCTCCGCGCCGGAAGTTGGTTAGGATCTGTTCCGCCTCCGAATTGAAATAGCCTTTCGGTATGGTCGGGCAGACTTCGCTCTCTCCGCGGAGGAAACGGCCCATGTCCCTCCTGAATTCGCCCAGCAAGCTCTGGACATCGTATTCCGGGTGCCCCTGGAAATGGACGAAAAGGCTTCTGTTCTGCCGCTTCACGAAGCAATCTACGCCGGCTTCGACCGACCTTGCGAGAACGGAATACCCGCAGCTCGCGAGAGCCGCCTCCGGCACGCCGTTCCACCGCGCATGCGGTGTTTTGAAAAACGGCGGAAGGCCTTGTATCAAGGGGTGATCTTTGGCCTTCGTTTGAGAGAAGACGCCGATGCATTTGGCAGACAGCGCGTGGCGCTCCACGCCATCCAGGTGTAGAACGGCTCCATGGACGGCCAGACAGGAGTACACCGATGACACGGTATTCTCGCTGGCCCAATCGACGACCCGTGCGAAGGTGGTCCAATACGGCTCTTCCGTCAGCCTGGCGGCTTTCGGTTCGGCTCCCGTCACGATGATTGCGTCCAGGCTTCCGTTGAGCAGATCGTCAGTGCTGCGGTAGTACCGGCGCACGTAATCTTGCCCCCATTCCGAGCGCGGCGTTGTCTCCAGTGTGTAAAAATGCAGCCTGACGACAAGCTTTCCGGCCGCCGCATCGAGCAGGTCGAACAGCTGACGCTCGGTAGGTATCAGGGCGGAATCCGGCATGTTGTTGATCAGGCCGATATCGAGACAGTCAATCCGACCTTCCAGCGGCGCCTGCTCGGCGGCGCTTCCGCCCGGCGCCCTGGCGAAGAGATGATGGTCGTGCTGGTCGATGTCGATCAGAATAGGCATGGGAATGCCTTCGTTGGTTGATGCGGATCAAACTGCGGCACGGAGCGCCTGATCGAGGTCGGCGATGATGTCATCGACATGCTCGATTCCGATGCTCAGCCTAATTGTCTCGGGCCGCACGCCGGCCCTCTCTTGCTCTTCCGGCGACATTTGCCGGTGCGTGGTCGACGCCGGATGGCAGGCCAGCGATTTCGCGTCGCCGATGTTGACCAGCCGCTTGAACAGTTTGAGCGCGTCGTAGAACCGCTTGCCGGCTTCGAACCCTCCGGCCACGCCAAAAGTCAGCAACGAACACGCCCGGCCGCCGAGGTATTTCTGCGTCAGCGCATGATAGGGGCTGTCGTAAAACCCGGCGTAGTTCACCCATCCGACGCGGCGGTCGCTGCGCAAAAATTGCGCAACATCCTCGGCATTATCGACGTGCCGCTCGATCCGCAGCGCGACACTCTCGATGCCCTGAAGCAGCAGAAAGGCGCTGAGTGGTGCCAAAACGGCGCCGACGGTCCTCTGGGAGACGGCGCGGCAACGAGCGATGTAGGCGGCACGTCCGTAGCGCTCGGTGAAAACCAGCCCGTGATAAGATTTCTCCGGCTCATTCATCATGGGAAAGCGCCGGCGATGCTCCGTCCACGGAAACCTGCCGCTGTCGACGATGATCCCGCCGAGCGTGGTGCCGTGCCCGCCCATGAATTTCGTCAGCGACTCCACCACCACATCAGCGCCGTATTCGATCGGTCTGAGCAGGATCGGGGTCGGCACCGTGTTGTCGACGATTAACGGCACGCCGTGCCGGTGGGCGACTTCGGCCATCCCTTCGATGTCGCAGACGTTGCCGGCCGGATTTCCGACGCTCTCACAGAATATTGCCCGGGTATCGTCGTCGATCAGTTCTTCCATGCTCGCCGGCCGGTCATCCGCCGAGAACCGGACCGTGATGCCCTGCCTCGGCAGGATGTGCGCGAACAGCGTATGCGTGGTGCCGTAGAGCTGCGGGACCGAAACGATATTGGTGCCCATTTCCGCGATGTTGGTCACCGCATAGTTCGTTGCGGCCTGGCCGCACGCTACGCTGAGCGCCTCGATTCCACCCTCCATGGCGGCGACGCGCCGCTCCAGCACCGCATTGGTCGGATTGCCGATCCGGGTGTAGCGAAAGCCATCCACCTCAAGATTGAAAAGCGCGGCGCCGTGGTCGGCGCTGTCGAAGGCGTATGAAGCCGTCTGGTAAATAGGCACGGCTACGGACTTGGTGGTCGGATCGACGTCGTAGCCGCCGTGGACGGCGATCGTCTCGCGCTTCATGGTGGCCGATCCTTCGACTCTACGGTCCCGGACGACATCTGGATTTCCTAGAAGCATCGCGTTTCTTTCGAATGCCGACGCCATCTACCGGTCGTCTCGCGGGAGTCCGAGCAGATCGAGCACCGCGGCCGGCCATCGGGCTACGTTCTTGCCGTGGGTCTGGAACATGGCGACGGCTAATCGATCCATTCCAAAGGCTACGCAGGCGGTATGGGCCGGTGCGCCGTCCGCTTCCTGAATGCCCCATGCGACGCCGAAATGATCGAGATGGTAGTTGAAGCTCATACAGGCCGTTGGTTTCTCCTCCTCGGAGCGCAGAGGCACCAGCAGTTCGAATTTCAGCGACTGCTGCTTCTGACTTACCGCCTTCATCTGGCCGACCCGGCCGAAGAACGGATCGCTCGCGTAGTCGACCGTGAAGGTCAGTCCGAGGTCGGTGGCGATATCTTGGGCGCGCTTCATCCAGCGTTCCCGGAAAGCGGAGACCCGGTCCGGGCTGCCGATGCAGACGTATTCGCGCATCCTGAAGGATTGCAGCCGATCGAGATGACGCGAAGGTTCGCGACGGAAACAATCGGCGGCCACATCGAAACGCCAGCCATTTGCCGGCACCGGACCGCGGCTCGCCGCGATCGGATAGACCGGGTAGCAGGCGGCCGGAGACAGTACGAGGTCGGCCGGCGACAACGACTTGGTCCAGTCGCCACCGGCGTCGAAGCGACTTACCGCGGCGTCGATCTCGCGTTCATTGCCGTGCAAACCGCAGACGCAACCGAGCAGGTTCGGAAAACTCTTGAGGTATCCTGACTTCTCCAGTTGGGCGCGATTTATCACGGGCGGGAAGCGCATCACCTCGGTATCGGGCTCGCGATGCCGGCTGATCAGCGCGGCCAGTCGCTCCACGACATCCTCATAGAGCGCGGTGCGCGCATAGACGCCGTCGGAACCCATACGGTAGAACAGGGTATCGGCAAGATGGTCGAGCTGGTCAGCCGGCTCTGACGCGGTGTCGGGCAAAGGATTCAGAAGCGCAACATTCATGGCATCGACTCTCTGTTGTCTGTTGTCTCTATTGTTTTTGTCAGTCACGAAGACCGGCCGGCACAGCGCTCATCAGCGTCGATGTCGCCGCGTTGGAGAGAATGCGATCGTTGTTGATCATGATCGGCGCAGAAAGCACGTCACGCAGGTGGCGGCCGATGGCGAACTCGCCGTCGTTGCGATAGCCTGCCAAACCGCAGGTGCGCATGGCGTGCATCACGGTTTCGACGGCCATCTCGGAGGCCTGGACCTTCAACAAGGTGATCGAGGACTGGAAGTCCAGCGAACTCAGCGTCCGCCAATCATCTTCATGCCTGGCGAAATCGTCCATGTTGGCGACTATCAATGCGCGAAGCTTCGCAAGAGACATTTTGGCCTGGGTAAAGTGCGCCGCCGCCGGTGGCATTTGTCCGCCGGACGCCCGCGCCGCCTTGCGGACAAATAGCTGCGCCCGCTCTACCGCCGCGGCTGCAATCCCCGCCCAGACCGAGGACCAACACAGATGAGCGACGGGCGTCATTGTTTGGGCGTGGATCCGTTCATAGGCTTCCGGCAAGATCTGTTCTGCGGAACCTTTGACAATCAGCTTGAAGCCAGCGCTACAGGTACCCCGCATGCCGAGCGTCTCCCACGCCAGTGTGGGTTCCAGCGTGTAGTCGCCCTTTGAGATGGCCAGCAGCACTTGATCTGAACCGGATGCCCCGTCGGCGCGACGGGCGATCGTGACGATGCCATCGGCTTCCGCACCATAGGAGATCACCGTCGCGTCACGCACCAGCGAGATTTCCGCACCGGCACGCTCCACCGCCGCCGAACTAAAGCGGATGTTGCCGCCGTTCTGTCCCTCCGTGGTCGAGGAGGCCAGCAGCAATTGTTCGGAAGTCACGCGGCGCAGGAATTGTTCGTGCCAGATGCTGCCGACGCCATGACGAACCAGGCACGCGACCTTGGTCTGGTGCATCGCGAAGACCATCCCGGTCGAGGCGCAGGCACGTCCCAATAGGTAACACATGTTGGCGATCTCGGAGATCGACGCACCGTCCCCGCCGAATTCGATCGGGATCTGGGCGCCCAGAAGCTTCTCCTTGCGCGCCGCATCGATAGCTTTCTGCGGAAAGCGCGCCTCACGGTCGACCGCTTCGGATTCGGACGCAGCAACCGCCGCAACGATATCCACCCGTTGACGGAAGGAAGGACGATCGGGGGAGAGTGGCGCCCGGCCGCTTTCCAAGACGAAGTCACGTAACTTGGCGTCCTGTATGTTCATGTAGCCGAACTCCTCCAGTTTCCAATTTCGTCCAGTTTCCAGTTTCGCGATCCGACGACCAATCTGCAGACGATGCTAACTGATCGAGGCTGCGAAGTCGGTGACGCGAAAGTGGGAGTGGATCTCGGAGGGCAGGTCTTTCCGGTGGAGTACCTCCGAAGTGTAGCTACTGACCTGCGCCGCTGTCGGTTATCGTCGCGTCCATGAACGAGCAATCATGTGTTGATGCGAAAGGATGAGGTCCAAAATGGAAGCAGCTGCCGACGAAGTCCGGGGTCGCGTTCTCACCGTCATCAAAAGCATACTGGAAACGAACGACGTTCCGGCGGACGTACACCCGGATTCGCATCTGGTGGACATCGGGCTGACGTCGATGGACATGGTCGCGCTGATGCTCAAGGTCGAGGCTGAGTTCGAAATCATGCTTCCCCAACACGAGATCACGCCCGAGAATTTCAAATCGGTGAGGACGCTGGAAACCGTGATCCTCAACCAGCTAGGCGCTGAATGGGCCTCCGAACGGAGACGTTCTCTGGAACCGAACTGAACATGGTCCGGTTATGAAGGCAGATGCGATATCGCGAGCGACCCGAAGCGGTGCCACGCAGCGCACGCCTGCCTCCGTCAAGCCTTCCTCAGCCAAGCCTTCCTCAGCCAAGCCTTCCTCAGCCAAGGCCTGGCTGAAGGCCATTGGACTTACCTCCCAGATCGAGTCCGAGCCGCATCGGTTGTTCGCCGATGTTGTGGAGGAATGGGCGCTGCGCCAGCCGTCGCGTCCGGCGTTGCTGTCGGAGGGTGGATCCTTCACCTACTGGGAACTCGCTGCGCGGATCAACCGGTATGCACGCTGGGCGCGTGGTCTCGGTATCGGTTCCGGTCGCACCGTAGCTTTGCTGATGCCGAACCGGCCGGACTACCTCGCCTGCTGGCTCGGCATCAGCAAGATCGGCGGTACAGTGGCGCTGATTAACACCAAGCTGGTCGGCCGCTCGCTGGCCCACTGCATCGATATTGCGCGTGCTGATTATCTCGTTCTTGCTACTGAATGCACAGAGGCGTTCGAATCCGCTCGTCCCCATCTGAAGCATGTGCCGCGTATATGGTGGCTTGGCGTCGGAGACGCGCGCACCGATCTGGACGCGGCGCTTGCCGCCGCGGATTCGCATCCACTATCCGCCACCGAACGCGGCGAAGTCACGATCAGCGACATCGCCCTTCTGATTTACACTTCGGGTACCACCGGACTGCCGAAGGCAGCGAATGTCAGCCATCGGCGCATTCTCTCCTGGGGCGGATGGTTCGCGGGGCTGACCGATGCTTCCCCCGACGACCGCCTCTACGACTGCCTGCCGCTGCATCATTCCGTTGGCGGCGTGGTCGCGCCCTGCAGTTTGCTTCGCGCAGGCGGTTCGGTCGCGATTGCGGAAAAGTTCTCCGCCAAAACCTTTTGGGACGACATCGTGCGCTACGACTGCACCGTCTTCCAATATATCGGCGAGCTCTGCCGCTACCTGTTAAAAGCGCCGGTATCTGAACTGGAGGCTCGACACCGGCTGCGGCTCGCCGTCGGCAACGGATTGCGCGGCGACATCTGGGAGGCGTTCGCCGGGCGGTTCGCGATTCCGCGGATACTCGAATTTTACGCGGCGACGGAAGGCAACTTCTCGCTGTTCAACGTGGAAGGAAAACCCGGCGCGATCGGCCGAATCCCGCCACTGTTGGCGCACCGCTTCCCCGCTTCGATCGTGCGGGTGAACGCTGACGGCAACCCGATCCGCGGGCGGGACGGGCTCTGTATCGCCTGCGCCCCGGCCAGGTCGGCCACGCGATCGGGCGCATCGGTGCCGCCGCGCAGGGCGGAGGCCATTTCGAGGGCTATACCGATCCGGTCGAGACCGAAAAGAAGATCCTGCGTAATGTCTTTGCGGCTGGCGACGCCTGGTTCTGCACCGGCGATCTCATGCAGGTTCGACCAACAGGGTTACTACTATTTCGTCGATCGGGTTGGCGATACGTTCCGCTGGAAGGGCGAGAATGTCGCGACCAGCGAGGTGAACGACGCGATTATGGACTGCCCCGGTGTTCTCGACGCAGCGACCTACGGGGTTACCGTTCCCGGCGCCGACGGCCGCGCGGGCATGGCGGCCTTGGTAGTGGACCCGAGTTTCGATTTCAAATTGTTCGCAGAATACATGTCGCGTCGGATTCCGGTTTATGCGCATCCAGTCTTCGTCAGGCTTTGCAGCGCGCTCGATGTCACCGAGACCTTCAAGCGGCAAAAGCAGCGACTGATCCGCGACGGATTCGACCCCTCCATGGGCGACCCGCTGTTCCTGCGCGATCCGGCCACCGGCGACTATCGTCCGATCGATCGGGCCATCTACGCGCAGATCGGGGCGTCCGGAATCAGGTTCTAAGCATAGGCTCCAGAAACCGCTTTTCGAAAGGTGAGGTGATTTATGTCGGTAAAGTCGCGCATTTTCGAGGCGATGCAGCAGATCGCCACAGAGCAGAAGGTCGCCCTTCCGCCGCTCGATGACGATCTTTTGCTACACGAGACCGGCTTCGACTTGCTGGCATTCGCGATCCTCGTCGCGCGGCTGGAGGACGATCTCGGCATCGATCCATTCACCGTCGCGGACGCTGTCGCCTTCCCATCGACCGTGGGGGAACTCGTGAGCGCCTATGAAAATGTCCCGGTCTGAGATTTCAGCACTGCGCGAATACCTCGCCCCCGAAATGAAGGGCCGCACCATTTCGGATGCGCGACAGTCTGTGTCGCTGACCGATATCCTTGGCGAGACCTGTCTCGGCGGCCGTCTTCACGAACTTGTCGGGCGATCGGTGCTGCTGGCTGTTGAGGATCAACTGATATCCGCAATCGCGATGACGGAGGTTGATGGCGGGCATGGCGCATGCTGCTTTGCCCGCCGGATCTCAATTCCGCTCAGGCGCAAAGCTTTATCGAAGACGCCGATATCGATGTAGTCGTCACCGACCGACCGGCACGGTGGATGGATGCGGGAGTGTATCTGGTGGTGGCGGCCCGGTTGCCCGAACGTGCGCTTACCAGGGAAAAAACCTCGCGCGCGACGGAGTGGCTGATGCTGACGTCGGGCACGTCCGGGCTGCCCAAGATCGTCGGACATACGCTCGACGGCCTGGCCGGAGCGATCATGGCGGAGGGACCTGCGCGCCACCCGAACGCGACCTGGGCGACGTTCTACGACATCCGCCGTTACGGCGGTCTGCAGATATTGCTTCGTGCCGTCATCGGCGGTGGATCGATGGTGCTATCGGATCCCGGAGAGTTCGTTGCTGACCACATAGCACGGCTGCGCGCGCGCGGGGTCACCCACATTTCCGGAACGCCCTCGCATTGGCGCAAAGCCCTGATGAGCGGGGCGGCCGCGAATTTCTCGCCGCGTTACGTCCGCCTGTCGGGGAAATCGCCGACCAAGCGGTGCTCGATGGGCTGGCTCGAACGTTCCCGCGTGCTTCGATCGGCCATGCTTACGCGTCCACAGAGGCCGGCGTCGGCTTCGCGGTAGACGACGGCCGCGAGGGCTTTCCCGCGGAATTAATTGGGCCGAGCCACGACGGCGTCGAGACTGAAGATCGTCGATGGCTCGCTCCGGATTTGCTCGCCCCGCGCGGCGCGCGCCTATATCGGCGCCGGAGCGCCCCCGCTCGGCGACGCTGACGGCTTCGTCGACACCGGCGACATGGTCGAACTGCGCGGTGAGCGCGACCACTTCGTCGGCCGGCGCGGCGGCATCATCAACATCGGCGGCCTGAAGGTCCATCCCGAGGAGATCGAGTTCGCGATCAACCAGCACGGCTGCGTGCGGATGTCGCGCGCGCGGTCGCGCAGGAGCCCGATCACGGGCGCGGTCGTGATTGCCGACGTCGTCCTCGCCGACGGCACCGCCGCGGGTCGCCACGAGACAATCCGCGCGGAAATTTTTGGCCAATGCAAGGACTCTCTGGCATCCTACAAGGTTCCAGCGGTGATCCGCTTCGTCGAGCGGCTCGACGTCACCGCGGCGGGAAAGCTGGCGCGCGCCGATGCGTAGTGCCCTCGTCACCGGTGGCGGCCGCGGCATGGAGCTTCATTGACGCCCGAGCTTGAGTTCTCGGTACGCAGACCTTCTCCAGCGTGTCTATTTTTCCGTCGCGGCGTTCAGGATTGGAATTAGCCGCGCCGATTTACTTTTCACTAAATCGGCCAGCGGCTTGGGACCGCGGCGATCGGATTCCACGATATCGGCGCCAAGATCGGTTAACTGTTTCTGGACCGATTCCTCGTTCAGGCCCTTGTTCAAGGCTGCCGCGAGTTTCTCGATGATCGGCTTTGGTGTGCCAACCGGTGCGAACGCAGCGTAAATGACCGCGCAGTCGAATTCAGGAAGACCCTGTTCGTAGGAGGTTGGCAGATCCGGCAACATCGGGCTGCGTTTTTTCGACGCGATGGCCAGAGCCCTGACAGCGCCCGCGCGCACCTGTGCCAATGTTCCGAGCACCGGGTCGCATTCATAGTCGATTTCACCGCCGAGCATCGCATTCAAGACAGGGGCCGTCCCGGTAAACGGGACCAAGGTCGGCTTGATGCCGATCGCCGCGTCGAGAAGGAGACATCCGATGTAGGATACCGAACCGACGCCGGCATGCCCAACATTGAGCTTGCTCGCATTGGCTTTGGCGTAGGCGACAAATTCATTGAGATTATTGGCCGGGAAGTCGTTGCGGACCACGAGCAGTTCGGGATATTCGGCAGTCAGTCCGATTGGCTCGAAGTCCTTTTGCGGATCGTAGCCCATATTAGGGTAGAACGCGGATGCCAGCGCATTGGTGCCCATGTGGCCGAAAAGGATCGTGTAGCCGTCGGCGGCCGCATGCGCGGCGCGAAGCGCTCCAATGGTGCCACCGGCGCCACCGACATTTTCCACGACAAACCTTTGGCCGAGATGGCGGGAAAAAATGTCGGCGACAATTCGGCCGGTGACATCCGCCGGTCCACCGGCGGCAAATGGAATGATCATCGTGACCGGTCTGGTGGGATAATCCTGGGCAAGCGCCTGCGTGCTGTTCGACCCGGTTAGTCCGGCAGCCATTAGAAGAATGGCGGCTGCCACCCAATGTTTCGTCACTATCGCCTCCCTGACGCAAGTCTTTGATGTCACCATATGCCGGTTTCAACGCCTGGCAAAAGAGCACCAATCACGAACCGATGCCATATACGTGATGTGATCTGAATTGCGTTGGGTTGTCCGGAGCGTTTGCTCAAGGTCGCACGAATTCAGTTGACGAGCCGCGGGGGAAGCGAATATTTTCTATAAACAAAAACTTATTCCATTTATCGGAATATGATGGGGCGTGACTGGGAGCGCGTTCGCGAGGTCGGTTGCGAACCATCACAACGAATGTCGGAGCAGGAGACTTCGCTAAAGAACCCGCGGATCGTGTTTCAAGCGATGAAAGTCCGTCGCACCGGCGCCGCGAGCATTCGCTTTTGGACCATCTTGTTGTAGTCCTGCGCCTTCCGCTGCTTGTCGATCCGACTTCTGCAATCCGTTTGAAAGCAAACCACCAGGAAACATCATGCCAGACGTAATGCCGCCACTTCTCCCGCCAGCCAAGATTGCGCTCATTGGTCTCGGAAACATGGGCGCGCCGATGGCGCTGCAACTCGCCAAAGCCGGTTATCAGGTTTTCGGCTTCGACATTTCGCCAGAGGCGCGCCAGCGCTTCTCGTCGATGGGGGGCACGGCGGCCTCGCAAGTTACCGAGGCAGTCACTGGGGCCGATGCGATCATTACGCTGCTTCCCGATAGCAAGGCCGTCAGGCGGGCGCTCGATTCCCTGCTTGGTTCGGTCAAGGCCAAATGCGTCATCATCGATATGAGCTCTTCGGATCCGGTCGAAACCAGGAAACTCGGCCAGGAACTGATCGGCAAAGGTTTCGGCTTCATCGATGCTCCCGTTTCCGGCGGGGTAAGGCGCGCGGTGGATGGAACGCTGACCATCATGGTCGGGGGCGATAGCGCGACCATCGACCGGTCGGTGCCGGTATTGGAAGCGATGGGAAAATCGATCTTCAGGACCGGCGATCTCGGATCCGGTCACGCCATGAAGGCGCTCAATAATTACGTTTCAGCGGCCGGACTGTTGGCCGCAGTCGAAGCGATCGCGATCGGAAAGCAATTCGGCCTCGATCCGGCACTGATGACGGATATCCTGAACGTGTCGACCGGACGTAACAACACCACGGAAGTGAAGCTGAAGCAGTTCATCATCTCCGAAACCTACAATGCGGGCTTTCCTCTGAAGCTCATGGCCAAGGACGTCGGCATCGCCAATTCGCTCGCCCATGCCATCGACGTGCCGGCGCCGCTTTCCGATGCCTGTTCAAAATTATGGATGGACGCGGCGCAGGCTCTCGGAAATTCAGCAGATCATACGGCGATCGGAAAACACATTGCCGGCATCCAATCCAAAAAAGGAGACTCGAAATGAAGCCCGACATGACCATGAAACAGCTGTTTGACGAAGGCATGAAGAATCGGCGCGAGGTGCTCGGCGCGGAGTATGTCGATCGCTCGATCAACAATGCCAACGATTTCACCATGGCGTTTCAACACATCACCACCGAGTGGTGCTGGGGCTATGGATGGGGAGACGACACACTTCCGCGAAAGACCCGAAGCATGCTCAACCTTGCCATGCTCACGGCCTTGCATTGCAGCGCGGAGATCAAGCTTCATGTTCGCGGCGCGATCAACAACGGCGTCAGCGTTGAAGAGATCAAGGCGATCCTGCTGCACGCGACCATCTACAGCGGAATTCCGGCGGGGCTCGAGGCGTTCAAGGCCGCCAACGAGGTTCTGGTGGAGATGGGCCAGGTGCCCATGAAGCCATAGACCCGTTCGGACGCAAGCATGACGTCACCATCAATTGGGAGAATGAAGGCCTCGACCGATGATCGGATCGGATGGATCACCTTCGACAATCCCGAGCGGCGGAATGCTGTCAGCATCGACATGTGGAACAGCATTCCCGATATTGTCGCGAGGTTCGTTGCCGACGACAATGTTCGGGTGATTGTTTTCCGGGGCGAAGGCGAAAAAGCCTTCGTCTCCGGGGCCGATATCAGTCAATTCGAGACGCAAAGGAATTCGGCCGAAGCGGTCGCACGCTATGAAGAGATCGCCGATCGTGCGGCCCAGGCGATCACCGAATGCGAAAAGCCGACGATCGCACTGATTCACAGCTTCTGCATCGGCGGCGGAGTCGGGGTCGCCTTGTCGTGCGATTTATGAATTGCTGCAACGGACGCGGTTTTCTCAATTCCAGCCGGACGCATAGGACTGGGCTATCGGGTCACCTCCGTTAAAAAGCTGGTTGATACGGTCGGTACCGCCAAGGCCAAGGAGATTTTCTTCACGGGTGATCGCATCGCCGTCGAACAAGCGCTCGAATTCGGTTTGGTCAATCAGGTCGTGCCCAAGCAGGAACTGGATGCGCATGTCACGGCCTTGGCCGCGCGGATCGCCGCGCAAGCGCCTCTGACGCTGAAGGCTTTCAAGAAGACCGCGAACCTGTTGCTCAAATCCGCACCGGAGACGGTAACGGCCGAATGCGATGCGCTGATCCGCCGCGACGCTCGCTTGAGTCCCGGCGACCTTGGCCTGTGGAGCGACGAGAACCAAGCCGCGCTGGCGCCCATCGTTGACTTCTGCCGCGGCCATGGCGGCGCGCGAATTGGAATTCAGCTTCAGCACGCCGGACGCAAGGGTTCGGTCACCGTGGCCTGGGAAGGACAACGCGAAATCCCGATCGGCAAAGGTGGTTGGCCGATCCATGGCGCCGATGCGATACCTTATTCGAACCGGATGATGCCGGTCGCCCTCGATTTGGCGATGATCAGGGAACTGATTGCGGATTACGCCGCGGCGGCGCGGCGTGCAGATCGCATCGGCATCGATCTGATCGAAATTCATGCCGCACACGGCTATCTCTTGCATAATTTCCTTTCGCCGCTGAGCAATCAGCGCCGGGACGCGTATGGCGGCGATCGCGAGGGGCGCATGCGTTTTGTGCTTGAGGTGTTCCAGGCCATTCGTGACGCCTGGCCTTCACACAAACCGATCGGAGTGCGTCTTTCGGCGACCGATTGGACCAATGGCGGCTGGACGATCGAGGACAGCGTTGTGTTCGCAAGACGGCTCAAGACGCTTGGCTGCGATTACGTGACCGCCTCGAGCGGCGGCACGGTACCCGAGCAGAAGATCGTGGTCGGGCCGGGCTATCAGGTGCCGTTCGCGGAACGCATTCGCAAGGAGGCGGCCATCCCGACCATGGCCGTCGGGCTGATTACGCAACCGGCCCAGGCGGAAGAAATTCTGGCGTCGGGGAAGGCTGATCTCGTCGCGCTTGGACGCGGCATGTTGTACAACCCGCGTTGGCCATGGCATGCAGCCGCCGAATTAGGCGAAGAGACATTCTATCCGCCGCAATACCAACGATCGCATCCGTCCATGCGCCGGGGCGACTTTCTCAGGCCCGCGCGACAGACCTAGCTTCAGGCGCGGTGGCCGGCGGTCCGGCACGATAGCTGCGTCACGTCGCGGAGGTGCAACTCGCAATCCGGGCCGATGCGCGGCACACCAGGTCCGAGAATATTTTCTGCTTGTTGCGCGAGAAGCGGACCTTCGGAATGGTGAAGCCGATGGAGCCGATAACGTGACCCGGCGAAGTCTCGATCGGGGCGGCGATTCCGATGGAATCCGGCAGCTTCTCGCTTTCGGTGACGGCAAAGCCGTCACGCTTCACGATTTCGAGCCGCTCGTAGAACGTCTTGCGAAGTCAACCGCCGGCCGGTTATCGGCGAGGCTTGCGAGGTCGAGAACACCTCCGCCTGGATGTCCTCGGACAGGAACGCCAGGATCGCAAGCCCGGTGGCGCCCCATTCCAGTGGCAAGTGTTCGTGCAGATTGATGCGATAGCGCAGTGGCTGAGGGCTATCGCTTTTCGCCGTAAACGTGATGGCGCGCTGCGCCGGGAGGTAAGTTGCGAACAGGGTGGTTTCGCCGGTCTCCTTTGTGAGCTCGTCGAGCAGAGGTTGCACCAGCGATGAAAAGGATGTCTTGGCGGAAACCAGATTGGCGAGCCGCGACAGCTCAGATCCGATGGCATAGCGACGCCGCGCGACGTCCTTCTGAACGAAGCCCGCACCAAGCAGCAAATCGAGGAGGCGATGCGACGTGCTCATCGGTAGCTGCAACGCGTCGGCAACATCCTTGACGCCGACGGATGTCTTGGCCTCGGCGACGATACGCAGGACCGACAGGGTTCGGGCGACAGTGCCAAGTGCATCGCTCATGCGCGCCCTCCCGCTGCTGCCGCCAACATCGGGTCGGACAAGCCGGACAGCTCGCGTGCGCAATCCATCAGTTCCTCGCCGATGGTAGCGAGCCGTTCGCTGCGCCACCGGAACGGAGGAATCGTCACCACGACCGAGCCGATCACTTGTCGCTGGAGGCCAAATACCGGCGCGGCGACGCCGAAACCGGACTCGGGAATGCGCTCGCCGCGCGAGGTCGCATAACCTCGTTTGCGAATTTGGCGTATTTGCCGCCGCAACTCGGTCGGATCGACAACCGTGGTTTCGGTGAGGCGGGGCAATAATGATTTAAGGACCCGATCGATATCTGCGTCCGGCAAAAATGCCAGGATCGCCTTGCCACTGGCGCCGGCATGAATACCGTCGCGCGTGCCGACTTCATAATTGTAGCCTAATAGATGGGGGCCGCGCTCGACCACGGCGACGATCTTTGAAAGCGTGTCCGGGTCGTAAAGGCTAAGCGCGCAGGTTTCTTCCACCCGTGCGGCGAGTGCCGAAACCAGCGGCCGCATGCGGCCGATCAGTGATCCAGATCCGAGCACGCGCGAGGCGAGCCGGATACACTCCGTGCCCACACTGTAAACACGCGCCTGCGGATCATAGGCCGCCATGCCATCGCTGGCGAGGAGTTGAAGCAACCGGTAGACCGTGCTCACATTGAGGTTCAGCTCCGTCGCAAGCTGCTGGACCCCGACCGGCGCATCGTGTTCGGCGAGCCGCCTCAAAATCGCGGTCGCCTTGAGAACGGGGCTGTCGACCATCTTCCACTTAATCCCGGTAAGTAGAATTTGATATCATCTAATGAGAATTATGCGCAATGCCTGGGACCGTCAATACCGCGTCAAGAAAGGCCTCGATGAGCTAGCGGGTCTCGCGCAGCCGCTCGCATTGTTATGCTGACGCAGCGTGCGCCGTCCGTTGCCAGACGGATGAGGCCTTCGCAGGCGGCGCACCTTCCACTAAGTGGATGACATAATTGAAACCGAGAGTAAACCTGTCATCGCCGCGATAGCTGCACTTTTCGAGCTCAAAGCTCATCGGACTGCGCGCAGGCGAGGCGCCATTCGCAATTACGTCGTTGCTCGCAAGCGCGGTGGCTCACGCGCCACCGGCGCGTATCGATTGATGCCGACAGATCGGCGGGCTCGGTCAATCGCGCGAAGCGCTGCCGTGCGTTTCAGCCATGCCAAACCGCCGCGATCGGACGCCAAGAGTGAATTGACAAATCGCGCTTATCCGGCAAAACTAATAATGAAATTGAATTCCGATAAATGGAATTTTTGGGTTGAGCGGTCGTCGCACCCGGTCCCGATATCGGCAGACGGAGAGGGACGGCAGGGTGCAATCAATGTCGGCCGAAAAACTCGCGAAGGACGCGCCCGCGGCGCGGCAGAAACCCGCGCTCGCTGATATTCGTGTACTCGATCTGACCCAGGTTCTATCCGGGCCCTTTTGCACGCAGATGCTGGCCGACCTGGGAGCCGAGGTCATCAAGGTCGAAGGTCCGACCGGTGATATTGCGCGCGGCATGCCTCCGAGCTTCATCGGTAACGACAGCACCTATTACATCGCCATCAATCGCAACAAGCGTAGCGTGGTGCTGGACATGAAGACGGCGGCGGGATCGGCCGCCGTGCGGCGTCTCGCGCTCGCCTCCGACATCGTTATCGAGAATTTCCGGCCGGGTGTTTGCGAGCGGCTCGGTCTGTCGGCGGACCAATTGCGGGAGGAAAAACCGTCCCTGATCTGGTGTTCGATCAGCGGCTTCGGCCAGGACGGTCCGTATCGCGACAAGCCGGCCTACGACATGATTGTGCAAGCCTTGTCCGGCGGCATGAGCCTGACCGGCGAGCGCGACGGAATATCCGTCCGTGCCGGCATTCCGATCGGCGATCTTGCTGCCGGCATGTATGCCGCGACGGCCATTCTGGCGGCCCTGCATCGCCGGGAGGTTACCGGCCGCGGCGAAACGATCGATATCTCGATGCTCGATTGCCAGGCGGCGCTGCTTTCCTATCAGGCCTCGTTCTATCTGGCGTCGGGCCAGGTTCCCGGACGACAGGGCCGGGAGCATGATTCGATCGCCACCTATCGGACCTTCAAGGCCAAGGACGGCATCGAACTGGTCATTGCGGCACTGACGGAACGGATGTGGAGCGCATTGTGCCGCGTGCTCGGCCGTCCGGACCTGACCGAGGATCCCAGGTTCCTCAGCGCGCATCAACGATCGGTCAATCGAAACCTGTTGTGGCCGATTCTGGAAAGCCTGTTTCTGGCTCGGGACGCAGATCAATGGAGGCAAGCGCTCGACGGTGAGGGCGTTCCGGTTGCGATCGTGAACACGATCGACCGGGTTACGGTCGACCCGCAGATCAAGCATCGTGGAATGGTGATCGAGCTTGCGAGCGGCGACGGCCGCCGCGCGGAGGTTATGGGAGATCCCATTTTCATGCAGGAGTCCCGTCGCACCTCGCACACGTTCCCGCCGGCGTCGGGCGAACACACCGAATTAGTATTGAAGGAACTGCTGGGATTGAGTGCTGACGAGGTCAATGCACTCATCGCGTCAGGCAGCGCCTTTGTGCGCGAAGGTATTGCGTCCGGGAATCTCGTAGCCCAGGGAATTGGGCGAGGAGGAAATCCGCCGGTGCAATAGCGTCGAACGGACGCAGGTCCCGGCGGTAATCGACAAAGGCAGAACGACTAATTTCAAAACTCAGGAGATACGCCGTGCTCGACAAGACGAAGGAAGAAATTAAAAAAGTTCAACTGGTGCAGCCAGATAACGCCAAGGGAGAAATCGCTGAGATCTTTGAAGATATCCGGCGCGTCAAGGGTCCCAACTTTCTCACCCCAACCTGGGGCTTCTTCGCGCTCGACGTCGACCTTCTGCGGCATTGGTGGGGACTGACCAAAAGATTGCAGATGGCGAACGGGGCCCTATCGAAGCCCCTGCTGAACAGCATCTCGCTTGTATGCGCTGCGGAGGTGGACTG
The DNA here is from genome assembly GCA_963811915.1 of uncultured Alphaproteobacteria bacterium. Taxonomy (GTDB): domain Bacteria; phylum Pseudomonadota; class Alphaproteobacteria; order Rhizobiales; family Xanthobacteraceae; genus Bradyrhizobium. The sequence goes on along the minus strand of CAWETC010000021.1, from coordinate 99,471 downwards.
CCCGCGTTGCATCAACAATCACCAGACCCATCTCATCGAGCATTTCGGCATGACTGAAGCCGAGGTCGTGGAGATTTTGAATTTCGAGAAGTCAACTAAGGTCGATGACAAGACCAAGGCGGTATTGCGGTTTGCCAGGAAGGTTGCTTTCGCCGAAGGGACTACCGACGAGGACTTCCAGGAACTGCGCCGCCACGGAGTGAGCGATGTCGGCGTCGTTGAAATCGTCTCGATGGCGATGATGGAATCCGGCATGGCACGCCATGCGGTCGGGGTCGCGCCGTTCGAGAACGGCGACGAATGGCCGCGGGAAAACCTGCCCGCCAGCATTACGCTGAAAACGTAAACCGGTGAACTGAGGCGACTGGCAATCGACATGGTGGCTGAACCGATCAAGGGCGAAGTCACGGTTCTCGGCGGATTCGTTTCCGCCGATATCGTGCTGCCGGCCCGCTATTCATTCGTCCCTCCCGCCGAAATGGCCGAGCATGTCCTGGGAGAGCTCCCCGCTGAAGTGAATCAAAGTGTGCGCTCGCGTCCCATCATCGTTGCCGGTGAGGCATTAGGCTATGGCACCGGCCGCGAGTCACCGGCGCGTGCGCTGCGGGCGGCGGGCGTCAAGGCGATTATCGGCGGCCCTTTCGCGAGAATGTTTTTCCGCAACGTCATCAATAATGGTGTTCTTGCCCTTGATTGCCCGGAGATTGTCGGTTCCGGAATCGCGAATGGCGACGCGATCGAGATTGATGCGGCGAGCGGGATGATCCGCTGGGGTAACCGCGTGTTTCGCGGAATGCCCGCGCCGGAGATCATTCAGAGGATTGTCGCGTCGGGCAGTCTGATCGATTACGGCCGCGCCATTGTTGCCGCCGCCGCGGGGACCATCCGATGAGGCGGGCGCAAACCACGGCCGAGAAGATATTGGCGCGGGCGAGCGGCCACGACTTCGTCGTCCCGAATGAAATCATCGAAGTCACACCCGACTTCTCCTATTCGCACGACTACGCGGTATTCGCCATCGACGCATTCGAACAGATGGGGGGGATCCGCGTCGTCGCGCCTGAACGCAACGCGATATGTCTCGATCACGGATTTCCGGTCAACACCGCCCGTGATGCAAACAATCACGTCCGGATCCGCGAATTCGCCAAAAAACACAACTTTCTTGCTTTTTTCGAGGGCGGAACGGGGATTGCACATCAGGTCATGATGGAGAAGGGGTTCGTCGTTCCCGGTGCACTGGTATTGGCGAGCGATTCTCACACGCCGTCGGGCGGCGCGTTGGGTGCGCTGGCGATCGGTACCGGGGAGACTGAACTCGGGTTTGTCTGGGCGACGGGTCGCACGTGGCTAAAGGTGCCGGAGACGATCCGGGTCGTGATCACCGGCAAGCTTGCGCCAGGCGTTGCTGCCAAGGACGTCGTACTAACGGTCGTCAAGCAGCTTGGCGTTTTAGGCGCTGGTTATAAAGTCATCGAATATCAAGGGCAGGCAGTCAGTTCTCTTTCCGTGTCGGAGCGATTTACGTTCTGCAATATGAGTGCCGAGGTGGGCGCAAAGAGCGGGATCTTTCCAGCCGATGAGGTGACCGAGGCGTTCGTGCACGGCCGCGCGCGATTTCCCTATGCTGGCGTGCTTTCCGACCCTGACGCCGTTTACGCAGGCGAGATCAAGCTGGATCTGGCGCAGATCGAGCCGATGGTGGTCCTGCCGGGGCGCGAAGATCGCGGCGTTCCGGTTAGCGAAGCCGCCGGAAGGAAGATCAATCAGGTGTTCCTTGGTTCCTGCACCAATGCGCGGGTAGATGTTCTGGCGATCGCGGCCGGCATTTTGCGAAACCGGCGGGTGCATCCCGACGTGCGTCTGCTGGTGGTGCCTGCCTCGCGAGCCGTGGCAGTCGAAAGCGCGCGCAATGGTGATCTGGCAACGCTGCTTGAAGCTGGGGCGACGTTGATGCCGAGTGGGCTGCGCCGTCTGCGCGGGCACGCACCAGGGCGTACTGGGCGATGGCGAGGTCTGCCTATCGACCAGCAATCGAAATATGCCGGGCAGAATGGGCAACAAGAATGCCGAGATCATGCTGTGCAGTCCGGCGACCGCGGCTGCCAGTGCGGTCGCCGGATTTTTAACCGATCCCCGTACACTGGATTCGTGAAAGCCGTCGACAGCGATCGTCGGCGAGCAAGTCCGGCTTGCGAGGCCAGCGAAGCGTCTATTCGCCCTTCAGGCGCTGATCCTCGCGGATACGCACGTACTCAGCGCCCCGTGCGCCTGCCGGAGACAGCCTGAGCATGCTCAATGCTGCGCCAAGCAGAGCAAAGCCAACGCCAGCCAGCAGCGAGATCCGCGTACCTTCCAGGGCGTAGCGAGCCAGAAAGAACGACACCAGGGCTGCGCCAGTCGTCTGTCCCAACAGCCGCGCCGTCCCGAGCATACCGCTCGCGCCGCCGCTCCGCTCGCGCGGGGCTGCTGCGATCATGGTGCGGTTGTTCGGTGTCTGGAACAGGCCGAACCCCGCCCCTGCCAGCGCCATGCGCCACATCACGTCGGCAATCGAGGGACTGGCCGGCAACCACGCCAGCGTGCCGAGGCCCACGGCGAACAGAAGAAGTCCTATGCCGCCCAGCAGGCCGGCCGGGTAGCGTTCGACCAACCGACCAGCGAGCGGCGCCGCGAACACGATGGTAATCGGCCACGGCGTGATCAGAAGTCCGATCTGCACCGCCGAATAACCGAACTGGCTCTCGAGGTAAAACGGCATCGCTACAAAGGCGAGCATCTGGCCACAGAAAGAAGCAATCGAGGTGGTGATCGACAGGGCGAAAATAGGAATGCGCAGCAGGTCCACCGGCAGCAGCGGCGACGCCACGTGAGTCTGTCTAAATAGCAGCAGAACACAAGCCACGGCCGCGACGCCAAACTCCGACAACCAGATCGACAGGGCTTCGCCATGGCCTACGCTATCGATCGCGGCGATGCCGAGTCCGAAGGTGACGGCGCTCAGTCCCGCACTCTGCCAGTCAAAGCTATGACTGGCTGGAGCGGTGTGCGGGAGGTAGCGCCACCCAAGAGCCAGCGTCCAGATGCCGAGGGGGATATTCACGGCGAACAGATACGGCCACGTTCCGACTGCCAGAATGCCCGCGGCGACCGTCGGTCCGACCGCGGCGGATACGGCGACCACCATGGCATTCAGCCCGATGCCTCGCCCGAGCAAGTCGCGTGGGTAGATGTATCGGACGAGGGCCATGTTAACACTCATGATCCCGGCCGCTCCAAATCCCTGAATAATGCGCGCCACCGTCAGCAGTATTAGCGTATGTGCAAGCGCACAAAGCAGAGATGCGATCGTAAACAGCACTAGTCCTGCCAGGTAGATGCGGCGATAGCCGATGATTTCGCCGAGCGAGGCCAGCGGCAGCAGCGAAATCGTGATCGCCAATTGGTAGCCATTGACGATCCAGATCGAAAACGCGGGGCTCGCGTTAAGATCCTTGGCGATCGTGGGCAGAGCAACGTTGGCGATGGCGCCGTCCATCACCGCCATTACTAGACCCAGCGCTATCGTCAGGATGGCCCAATTGCGCCGCGGTTGCGGTAAGCCGTTGGCATGTTCGACGACCTCGGACGAGATCGGACTGCGTTGCTCTAAACTTGCTGGTATCTTCACGCCTCGTCTCGTGTTTTTGTTCGCCCCTGCACGAGCCCTCGAAAGCGAGTCCCCAGGCAGCAACGATCGCTATGATCTCTTGCCAACGACGCTTCAAGCGTTTTGAATGAACTCACCGAGCGACCCGGAGCGCAGGTGTGCCGTCCTTGCCGAACTAGTCCGCGTTCGCCAAGCGGTGCTTAAGTTCGCGCGCGCCGGCTTCCCGAGACATTCGTGTCTTTGCGTGTTTTTGCGGCGCCGGCTGATTGGTGCGTCCCGACCGTTCCGGATGCCGCCGATGAAGCATAACCGTTGCTGCCGGCCCGGCATCCGTCCCGCAGTTTTAAGAGCGTTGCCGCGCTCAAAAAAACGCGGTTCATCGAGGCACAACTGGCAGCCCTTGAATCAGCAGCCCCGGCAGATCGATGCGATCATCTTGCTGACCTTCGCGTCTTCCTTATCGAGGACCGGGTTGGTACCGAGCTCCGGACCTTTCATCGGGTGGGCAGTGCCCGACGACGAAAGCGCTGTACCAGAGGAGTTGGTGCCAGGGGCAGTGGGGCTCGTGCCAGAGGCACCGCCAGTTACGGAACCGTGGTGGCCACCGCCTCCGCCCCGGGCAAATGCGGCGCTGATGGAGAGGCTAACGCACAGGGCAATGCAAATAGCGGAAACCCGTTTCATGATCAAACTCCCTCGAACGTTCGACCAACATGATAGCGGATCGCCGGCGCATATGGAATTCGATTGATGGCCGCTGTTCGCTGACATCCATCTATTAAATGAAATTTTATTCCGTACGGTCGGCTTGGGCTTCGCGGGTTTCCGCCACTTATATCCGCGGAATTCCCGGGTCAAACCGCAAAATGCCCTCGGCCCATTTGGCGACGCGAAGCAGATGATGGTCCTGCCGATAGCCGCCGACGATCTGCACGCCGAGCGGCAGGCCGTTTTTGCCGAAGCCCGCCGGCAGCGACACCGCAGGCGCGCCGAGCAGCGTCCATGGCGCGCAATATTCCGCGTCGCCGGTGTAGCCGAGGCCCTTCGGCGCTTCGCCAAACGCCGGCAGGGTCAGCACGGCGTCGAAACCCGCGATGTCGGTGGCAAGGCGCGCCCGCAGCTTCTCCTGCAGCGCCTTCGCGGCGAGATAGTCCGTGGCAGCGTGGCCCTTGCCGGTTGCGACCGCCGATTTCAAATGATCGCTGGTGCGATCAGGGTAGCGCGCGACGAGATCCTTGAAAATCAACGCCGCTTCGCTGGCGAGGATGGTGTTGATGGCGCTCCAGTTGGTTGAATCCAATTCGGGTAATTCAAGGTCTTCGACAACGGCGCCGGCATCGCGCAATTTGGCGATCGCAGCCTCGAAGGTCTTCTGCTGTTCGGGTTCGGCTTTCGGCCATTTCCAGAAACGCATGATCGCAAGGCGTGGCTTTTCCAGCGTCGGTATACCTCGATGGAGGTCGACCTGAAAGCCGGGAAGCGGCCGGCCATGCGGGTCGAGATCGCTTGAAGCGGCCAGCAACGACAGCGCAAGGGCCACGTCGTCGACCCGGCGGGCGAAGAAGCCGACATGATCGAGCGATGGGCTCAGAGGATGCACCCCGATGCGAGGGATGGCGCCGAAACTCGGCTTGAGACCAACCACGCCGTTGAAGGCCGCCGGCCTGATCACCGAGCCGAGCGTCTGCGTGCCCAGCGCCAGCGGCACAATGCCGGCCGCGACCGCCGCGGCGGACCCCGACGACGAGCCGCCCGGCGTATGCGCCGAATTCCAGGGATTGGTCGTCGGTCCGGGATGACGCCAGGCGAATTCGGTCGATACGGTTTTGCCGAAGATCGTCGCGCCGAGATTGCGCAGGCGCTCGACCACCCAGGCATCCGTGGCTGGAATGTGATCCCGGTAGATCGGCGATCCGTTGGTGGTCGGCATATCCGACGTGGCGATGATATCCTTGATCGCCACGGGAATGCCGGACAACGGTCCTGATCGGCGCGAGACATCCACGGGAAGATACTCGAACGCCTTGAGCACCGGTTGTGCGGCCTTTGCCCTGTCGAGGCAGGCTGCGGCGTAGCGATCCGCGGCTGCCTGATCGCCTTTGAACAGGCGCAGGAGCTCGAGAACTCCGGCGCCGGATTTTGGAGTAGCGTGGGTATTCAGATCGGTCATGTTGGCAAGTCCCAATCGCTGTCGATCCGCCCCGGTCCGGGGCCCATGACCAATAATCCGGCAGCGCTACCCTACGGCACGCATCAAATTGAGTGAACTAAATTGCGGGTGAACTGAACCTGTTCCAATTGGCCGACTGATAGCCGCGCGCCCTGTGGCCTCGTGGTTCGAGACGCGCGGCGTTGCCGCGCTCTTCACCACGAAGGTTTGAGATCTCATCCTGCGGTGCGGCGTTATTCGCCGCGTCTCGAAGGGTGAGAGCCACCGCACTAAAAAGCGCGCTGGGCAGGCTCATCGACGGCCATCCTAGGGTATGCCGGCCTTGAAGGCGCCGAGAACCTGCTCGCAAATTGGTTCGGATCGCGCGCACCAGGCCTGCTGTGCCGCCGCGGCTCCGGATTGCAGGGCCGCGATGATGGCCGGCGCGGGACTGGTGTCGATGGTGACGCCGTTGTCGCGCATGCGCGCATAATTCTGACGCAACCGGGTCGGTAACGCGAGCCACAACTCGGTCTCGGTCTGGCGGCTCGCGGTATCGACCGCTTCGCGTAACTCCGGTGCCAATTCGTCATAGACAGCCTGGTTGACGCTCGCGACCGACATCGGCAGCGAATAGGTGATCTCACTGAAGAAGCGCAGAAACTGCCAAAGCCCGCGACCGGCGCCGCCGTCTCCCGATGACAGCACCGCGTTGACGCTGCCGTCGGCCAGCTTTGGCATCGTATCGGCGAAGTTAAGCGACATCGCCCTGGCGCCGGCGCCGGCAAAAATCTCGCGCGATATCTTGTCGTAGGTGCGGATGGAAAGGCCGGACAGGTCAGGCAGTGTCTTCAGCGGTGCCTTCGACCAGATGCCGGAAGGCGGCCATGGCGTCAGATACAGCAGCCGTTGTCCCCTGCGTTGTAATGCCGATGCGAGGTACGGCCGGGCGAGGTCGGCGAGCCGTTTTGCATCCGCGATCGACGTCACCAGAAACGGCAGCGAGGGCAGCGCGAAGATCGTGTCTTGCGTTGCCAGCGATCCGGCGAACGCATCGCCGGCGGCAACGCGACCTTCCGCAATCGCGGTGAGCATGTCGGCCGATCGAATGCCCTTCGCGGCATCGAAGCTCGGCTGGATCAGCAGCTTTCCCGCGCTTAATTCGGCGACGTGCCGCGCAAATATGGTCACGCCGAGCCCCGGCATGGCGCTTTGCGGATATTCCGTCGGCATTTCCCAGACGGTCTGGGCACGGGCAGCCATCGGATAATTCAGCAGAAGCGCGCCGGTTAGCATACGAAGAAGTCGCACGGTTCCTCCTGGTCCAACCCGGCATACGCTGCAGTGCACGCTCCTCTGGTAGCGGGGATGGGGCGGTTGGTAAACTCCCCCTCCGGACGGATAGGGGCCATCGGCAGCCCCTGTGGTGGTAACCTCGCCCCAAGTTCCGCTGGCATTGCGCGGAACGCTTCCTAGATATCGTTCGTTCCCTGTTGTTGGGCATTTCAGGAGGCCTGTATGGTCCCGAAAAGCGTTTTCATGGCTCTCATGTCCACGATCGTGATGGCGTGGAGCGGCATTGCGATCGCGGATCAATATCGTCCGGATGAGTTTCTCCAGCTTGATCTTTCAAAGGCGGTGCTTTCGCCAAAGCCGCTTGGGCCAGCCTCCGGGTTTACGCCGGGTCCCCTTGACGTGAACATCGACCACGGCAGTGCAGATACGCGGGCCAGCGTGGAACCAAAGGCAAGCACTGAACCCAAGCCAAGCGGTGAACCCAAGGGAAGCGTTGAACCGAAGGTAAGGGCGGAAGCCAAGGCCGAACCCAAGGCCGAACCCACCATCACGGTGAAAAAGACCAGGGTCGTGCATGCGGAGAAAACGCGATCCCCGGCGAGAGCGAAGCTGGCACGACGCCACGGCAATCCGCTCGATGCTGAAGCCTTCGACACCCAAATCCAGGTCTGGCCGTGCCGGTCTGGCGGTATCTGCAATTGGAGATGATAACGCGATAAGCGAACGGTTCTGAATTTTTCGTCATTGCCTGCGAGAAACGCCAAGCGTCTGCGCAAGGGAGCACAGTGACGAAGCAATCCATAGCACCCGTCTCTAATCGCTAATCTCTGGATTGCTTCGCGGACCCTGTCATCGGGCGCGCGGTCGATCGGCGGGGCAGCTCCTCACTAGCCCGATCTTGATTTGGACTCTGCGCTCCGATCAGACTATCAAGCGGCTCACGCACGCTGTCTCATCTATCCACAATACATCTTCAAGCGACGCTGCCGGTTGTCTATCCGGTGATTTCAGGTTTTCAGGAGCTATCATGGAACATTTGCAAACCCAGGGCATCAGCCTGCCGCGGCTTGGTCTCGGCACCTATCGGATGCAGGGCGATGTCTGCCGCGCGGCAGTTGAAAGCGCGCTGGCGCTTGGCTATCGGCATATCGACACCGCGGAAATGTATGGCAACGAAGACGCCATCGGGGCGGCCCTCGCGACGGCAAAAGTTGCGCGCAAGGACCTGCATGTTACCACCAAGGTCTGGAACGAGAATCTTGCTCCGGACGCGATCCGCAGATCGTTCGATGCCAGCCTGAAAAGACTGCGGCTCGATCACGTCGATCTCTATCTCGTGCACTGGCCGGCAAAGAACATGAACCTGCCGGCGATGTTCGAGACCTTGCTCAGGCTGAAGCAGGAAGGCCGCACCCGCGCCATCGGGGTTGCCAATTTCAACATCGCGCTGTTAAAGACTGTGGTCGAGGAGATCAAGGCGCCGATCGCCTGCAATCAGGTTGAATATCACGTGATGCTCGATCAGACCCCGCTGCGCAAATATCTCAACGCCAGGAAAATTCCTCTGGTGGCCTATTGTCCGCTGGCTCAGGGCCGGGCGGCTTCGGACGAGACGCTGATGGCGATCGGCCGCAAGCATGGCGCCAGCGCCGCTCAGGTGGCGCTGAAATGGCTGCTCGACCAGGACGGCGTCGCCGCGATCCCGAAGGCCTCGCGCGCCGAAAGCCAAAAGGCCAATCTCGACGCGCTCAATGTCGGGCTCGATGAAGAGGACATGAAGGCGATCGCGGGCTTGCCGAAAGACCAGCGTTTCGTGAACCCCGGCTTCGCGCCGGCATGGGATTAAACCGTTCGCCGCATCGTCTGTCGTTGAAAGGAAAATGACCCCTCACGGGGTCATTTTTTATGAAGCGTTTGTCGTGCCTCAGTAATCGTGGTGGTGGTGTTTGACGATCACGACCCGGTCATGATGGTGATGATGCCAGGCGTGATCGCGGTGCATTTCGGCGCGGGCATTGAAACGGTCATAATCGTGTCTGATCACCATTTCCTCCGCACTTGCAATCGTCGGCGCGGCAATGGCGATCGCGCCAACTGCAGCAATAACGTATCCAAATTTCTTCATGTCATCCTCCTCGTTTGCGCAAGGAGTAAACAGTGCGTGGAGACGAACGTTCCCGGCGAAACCCGGGAGAATTCTGAACAGGCATTCATCCACGCGCGCTAGTCGATGATCGCTTGATACACCGGTGCATTGATCTTCTTGCGACAGTGCCAGCGAATTGGGCCGGGCGCCGCCGACAGATACACCACCGCGAGTTCTTCTTTTGGGTCGACCCACCAGTCGGTGCCGTTCGCGCCGGGCCAGGTGAATTGTCCGACCGATCCCATCAACCTGACTACACCGGGCGTCGTGCGTACCGCGAGGCCGAGACCGAATCCAAAAATCGGCGCGGGTCGGATCGGCATTGATCAGGCGGTCGGCCGGCACGGTTTGGCCGGTGGGTTCGCCGGCGGCGTCACGCGCGGCGACGCGCATCTGGGCGAATTTCGGAAAATATTTGGCGAGCGGATCGTTCATCAGGATATTGCCGCGCTCGTACAGCATCAGAGCGCCGACCGTGGTGATCGGTTGGGTCATAGATGCGATGTTGAAGATGGTGTCCGTGGTCATGGCGACGCCGGCCGTCTTGTCACGCCAGCCATAGGCGTCTAACAACACCAGCTTGCCGTGCCGGGCGATGGCGATGACGGCGCCGGGAATGCGGCCGGCGTCGATGTCGCCTTCAGTGTCTCGCCGATCCGCGCCGGCCGCTCGCTGGAGAGGCCGACGTCTTCTGGTTTTGTGCGTGGCAATGGTTCTTCGGCAAACGCGGCGCCGCACGCCAGCAGACAAAGCGTGGTCGCGGCAATTCGTAATGCTGGCATGGACCTCCCGTATGGCTCTGCGGCACCTGATGATTGCGCGCAAGATTATTGTAACGCGCTCGCCGAGGCCAACGGCGTTTGCTTGCCACTGTTGGCAGCTTGCGAAATTTGTCGGTCCGGCGCATCATTGATTGATAAAAAAATATTTGGGGGAGAACGCCAGCATGTCCGCATTGTCACGCCGTCATTTTCTTGCGCTCACGGGTTCGGCCGCGGCCACGACATTGTCAGGCTCAGCGACCCCGGCTGGTGCGGCGATGGGGCCTGCCGACAAGTTCGACCTCGTGATCAAGGGCGGCGACGTGCTCGATCCCAGCCAGTCGCTGCGCGGCAAACGCGACATCGGCATCCGCTGGGGTGTGATCGAGGCGATAGAGCCGGAGATCTCGGCCGACCGGATCTCGAAGAGCATCGACGCCTCGGGCAAACTGGTCCTGCCCGGCCTGATCGATCTGCATTGCCACGTCTATCCTTACGGTTCGGCGATCGGCATTCCCGCCGACGAGTTGGTGCAATTTCAGGGCACCACGACCGTGGTGTCGGCCGGCGATGCCGGCGTCAACAACCTTGCGGCGCTGCGCCGCTACATCGTGGCGCAGACGCGGGCGCGGATGTACGCGTTTCTCCATATCGCCAATAACGGCTTGTCGGCTTTCCCGGTCGCGGAGCTTTACAACATCGACAATGCGCAGGTCGAAGCCTGCGCGATGGGGCTGGCGGAAAATCAGGACTTCCTGATCGGCGTCAAGGTGCGGATGTCGGAGAACGTGATCTTCAAACATGGCCTCGAACCGCTCAAGCGTGGAATTCAGGCCTGTGAGATGTGCGGCTGGCCGGCGATAATGATGGTACATATCGGCGGCGTCGAGACCGGCGCGTTGATGTCCGACATTCTGAACCTGCTGCGGCCGGGCGACGTGCTGACCCACGCTTACTCCGGTGCGCCGAACATCGCCGGTGTCTTCACCAATATCGTGCAGGACGGCAAGCTGTTGCCGGCCGCGCTGGCCGCCAAGCAGCGTGGCGTGATCTTCGACGTCGGCCATGGCGGCGGCAGTTTCGACTTTACCGTGGCCGAGGTTGCGATCCCCGCCGGATGCAGCCCGGACACCATCTCGTCCGACATGCACGTATTTTCAGGCAATTCACCCGGCATGCCGTTCCTGCCCAATGTGATGAGCAAGTTCATGGCGATGGGTTATTCGCTGGAGCAGGTGGTGACGATGACCACCACGGCGCCGGCCAAGATCATCAACCGCGCGCCGAAAATCGGCACGCTGCAAATCGGCGCGCCCGGCGACGTTGCGATCATGGATCTGGTGGAAGGACCGGTGTCGTTTGTCGATACCCGCAACAACAAGCGCGACGGCAAGGCCTATCTGAAACCAGTGCAGACCGTGATCAACGGCGTGCCGTTCGGCCGGCCGTATCAGGCGCCGTTTGCGGTGAGATAAAGACCTAAATCCAGGCTTAGCCCAGCAGCTTCTGCGCGCCTTCCCACAACAGGCTGACCACTTCGCCGGCGGGGCGCGCGGATGCGAGCGCGCCCGACTGGCCGGCCCACGGCTGCATGCGATCGATGTCGTTGGCCTTGACGGCTTCGTTGCGCATGGCCTGCGTCAGTCCACGCTGCACAGGGTAGGGAGCAGGATTTGGCGCCTCTGAAGATGCGGCGGCGCGGGCATAGGCGGTGGCGATAGCGCGGCCGGGCCGGCCCGAAAAGGCGCGCGTCACGATCGTCTGCTCCGGTAAGATCCGTCCGATGGCATCGGCCCATGCCGGAGGCAGCTTCGCTTCCGGACAGCGGAGAAAGCCGGTCCCGACCTGAGCCGCCGATGCACCCAGCAGTAACGCCGCGGCGACCCCGCGGGCATCGGCGATGCCGCCGGTTGCGACCACGGGAATGTCGACGGCATCGACGACGGCCGGGATCAGCGAAAACAGGCCGACCATATTGGCTTCGGCCGTCGCTGCATCGAAGGCGCCGCGATGGCCGCCCGCCTCCATGCCCTGCGCGACAACCGCGTCAGCTCCGGCAGCCTGTGCGGCCCGGGCTTCGGTCACCGTGGAAATATTGGCAAACCACTTGATCCCTTTGGCTTTCATGCGGTCGACAAAAGCTGCGGGATAAAGACCCATCACCGACGAGATGATCGGCGGCGCGGCCTCCAGCATGGCCTCGCATTGTGCCGCGAAATCCGGTGGTGTCACGTCGCCGGATTGCGGTGACACCTCCGGCCCCCAATTTTTCAGAAATGTGCAGACGGCGATTTCCGCCTCGGTATCGCGATGCGGTTTTGGATCGGGGATCCAGAGGTTGAGCGCAAAGGCGCCATTGCTCTTGGCGCGGACCTCCGCGGCCCACGTCCTGATGGCGTCCGGCTGCATCAGCAGCGCCCCGCAGCTTCCAAGTCCGCCGGCATTGGCGACGGCGATCGACAGCGATGATGGGCACGCGCCTGCCATCGGCGCGAGCAGGATCGGCACGCGCAGACGATGCGAGCGGGCAAACGCCTCGGCACGAAGCAGCGCCGGATGGGAAGTTGTCATGGGGAGCACCTGATTGGCTGTATCTGTGCAACGGAGGCCGACTTCTGTTGGGCGGCATGGGCCGCCACGACCCACGATGTCCGGATAGCGAGTGCTGCGGCAATAACAAGTGCCCCGGCCGCGATCAAGGACGCCACGCGAAAGTCGCCGAACCGTTCCGAGAGGAATCCGGCCAGCAGCGGGCCCACCATCTGGCCAACGCTGAAGCTCGCGGTCATTCGCGCGAACGTCTGGTGGGGATGTCCCGCCGAGAGCATTCGCCCGGCCATGAATCCCAGCACCGTAATGCCCATGACCGTCCCGCCCAGCAGGAGCGCCGAAAGACAGACGCCCGGGATCGTCACCCATTCGACGCTTGTGGCCACACCGACAGCCTCAACCGCGCATGCCGCGGCAAAGGCGGTGAGGATTCCGATCCGCTTGCCGAGCCAACTCCAGAGTGTCACGGACGGGATCGCGGCCAGCCCAAACAGGGTCCAGACCCAGGGTTCAAGAACCCGAACCTCATTGGTCAGCCGCACGATGGCGACGAGAAATGTTGCGGTGATGACATAGCCGAAGCCGAACAGCCCATAGGCCAGGACCATGGCGCCGATCCCTGAGGGCAGCGCGCCGGCAGCATCGGGCTTCGCTGACACAGCGATATTATCCGCCGGCGGAATCAGCAGCGCGGAGGCAACCGCTGCCAACATGGCAAGTGAGCCGGTTCCGATCCACAGGCTTCGCCAGCCCGCGCCCCATGTCAGCATCGCGGAAACGGCGATCGCCGAGATCATGATGCCGAAGCCGACGCCGGCGAACTGAATGGCGGACAACGACCCGCGCCCCAACAGTGAAAGCCGCTCCAGGACCAGCGTTGCCGAGCACACGATCACGAAGGCGCTGGCGACCCCGCCAATAAATCGCAGGCTGATGAAGGATACGATATCGGACGGCAGCCCCATGGCCGCGGTCGATGCGGCGCTGATCGCCAATCCGGTCAGAAGCCAGAATCTCGGGCGCGCTATCGCGAACGGCCAGCCCGCCAGCAATGCGCCCGCGAAATAGCCCAACAGGTTGGCCGAAGCGACCAGCCCCGCGTCGGATTTGCTCCAGCCGAGCGCGCTCATCATCGCCGGAAGGATCGGTGTATAGACAAAGCGGCCGATACCAATCGCGGCGGCGATGGCCGCCAGCCCGCCAAATGCCAGTGCTACGGGGCGATCAGTCTGCATGATGTCGTCACTACGCTCAGCCATCCCAAGCGGAACGTATGACAACCTGCGCGCGCCTGCTAATGGTTTGATCTGATGGCCGTTATCGCATGCAGCGATGGCGGATCGGCTTATTCAGCGGCCGCAACCAAGGCCGGCCGGGCCATATCCATGAACGCGCGAAGCGCGCTGGAAGCAAAGGCTTCGCGATGCCGGATGAAGACGGTCTCGACCTGACCCTCGTTGTTCGGCAACGGATGAACGCGAAGCCGTCCGCGCTCCCACACCGACCCCAGCAACGCTCGTGGCAGCAAGGTCACGCCGACGCCGGCGCTGACGCAGGCGATGATGGCTTCGATGGTGCCGAATTCCAGCAGCCGCACGCCGACAATGCCGCGCCGCGCCAGCATGCCTTCGAGCTGCAGGCGATACGAGCATCCCGCTTTCAATACCACGATCTTCAGGTCCGGCTTGCGGCTCAGGGCCTCGAAACTGGAAATGGCGGGGGCGGTCAGGATCACGAGTTCTTCCCGTACGAACGGCTCGACCAGCAGATCCGGATGATTGATCGGGCCGCAGACATAGGCGCCATCGAACTGGCGGTCGAGAACCTGATCGATCAGTTCGCGGGTGGTTCCGGTTCTCATCGACAAGTCGACCGCCGGATTGGCCGCGACATAGGCCGCGAGAACCGGCGACAAATGCAGCGCGGCCGTCGTATCGAGCGAACCGATCAGCAGCGCGCCGGAAGGCTTTCCCTGATCGGCCACCGCGCGTTTGGCGTCGTCGAGCAGGCGTGCGGCGCGGGCCGCGAAGGGAAGCAGCCGCTGCCCGGCAGCGGTGAGCGTGACCCCGCGATTGGTGCGCTCGAACAGCACGAAGCCGACTTCATCCTCGAGCGATTTGATGCGCGCGGTGACGTTGGATTGCACGGTGTTGAGCTCGAGCGCAGCCTTGCTCATGCTGCCCGTGCTTGCCACGGACTGGAACACCCGAAGGTCGGCAGCGTCCATGTCGCCAGCTCCTTTCATGCCCTGGGCGCGATCCTACAGGATCAAGGTGAGCCGCACCATGCCGGAGGCCCGTTTTGATCCCCCGGCCATCGGCCGATCAGGCCCGGCCGCGCTTCTCGACATTGGCGCTCCGCGCCGGCACGCCGAATTCCCGGTGGCAGACCTCGGCCAGCACGGCTATGCCTTCGCGGATCTGTTCGTGCGTGGGGCTGGCAAAACACAACCGCAACCGGCTGCCGGCATGGCTCTTGTCGGTCGACCATTCCGGTCCCGGATTGATCGCGACCCCGGCCGCGAGTGCGGCTTGGTAGAGCTTCAGCGTATCGACACGTTCGGGAAGTTTGACCCACAGGAAGATGCCGCCCTTGGGGTCTTCGAATTCGGCTGATGTGCCGAACTGCTCGTTGAGCGCTTCCATCAGCGTATTGAGCTTGGCGCGCAACCCGCGCGTCAGCTTGGGCACATGCGAATTAAAATGCGGCGCGCAATATTCCGCGAGCACCATCTGTTCGAGCGCGCCCGAACCGGCGTCGGTCTTCAGCGCCAGCATCCGCGACAGCACGCTCCACGGCGCCACGATATAGCCGACCCGCAACGCCGGCGCGATCGACTTGGAAAAAGAGCCGATATGAATGACGTTGCTGTTTGTACTCATGGCATGGATTGCCGGTGGGCGTTTGCCATCCCAGATCAGGTCGGCGTAGCAATCATCCTCGAAGATCGGCACGCCATATTGTTCGGCGAGCTTGAGGAGTTCAGTGCGGCGCGCCGGGGGCAGGATGGTGCCGGTCGGGTTCTGCACGGTCGGAATGGTATAGATGTACTTCGGGGTGATGCTGCGGCGTTTGAGCTCGGCGAGCGTCTCGGCCAGCGCGTCCATCCGCATGCCGTCCCGATCGAGCGGAATGCCGACCACATTGACGCCGAGCCGCGTCAGCCGGTTGAGCGAGCCCTGATAGGTATCCCGCTCGATGATGACGGTGTCGCCGCGGGCGAGCAGCGTCGCGTTGACGAGGTCGAGCGCCTGCAGCGACCCCGAAACGATCAGGATGTCGTCGGCGTCGCAGTTGATCCCGGCGTCGCGCTTTAATTTCGCAGTGAGAAACTGGCGCAGCGGAAGATATCCCTGCGGGCCGCTGGCGAGCCCATAGGTGGCCAGGGTTTTGCCCTCGCGCTTGAGCACGGCACTAACCGCGTCGATCAGGCCCTCGACCGGGACCTGATCCGGATCATTGTTGCCGCCGACGAAGCTGTATTTGGCCAGCCCGGTCCATTTCGCCGCAGGCGCGGGTAATCCCGCGGGAAGCAACGGCGCGAAGTCAAACGCAGAGGTCATGAATAGCGTCTCCCTTGTTCTTTGTTGGTTCCGACCTTAAGCAAATATGCGAACATTGTCGCCAGTGTCGCCACGCCGCCGGAGCCGTTCTGCCCTGCGTAATGAAGCTGGCGCGGACTTGCGAGTCCGGCTAATGCTCGCCTTGCACACACAGTGAGACCCTTGAATGGCCGATTCGATCCAGGAAGTTCTGCATGCTTTCGCCAGCGGCGAACTCGTCGTCGTCACCGATGACGATGACCGCGAAGGCGAGGGCGATCTGATCGTCGCGGCGTCGCTATGCACCGCCGAGAAGATGGCGTTCATCATCCGCCACACCTCGGGCATCGTCTGCGCGCCGATCACGACCGAAGATGCGCGCCGGCTGCGGCTCGACCCCATGGTGGCGCACAACGAATCCAACCATACCACCGCCTTCACCGTCTCGATCGATTACAAGCCCGATGGCGGTACCGGCATCTCGGCGGATGAACGGGCTTCCTGCTGCCGCGCGCTGGCCAATCCGAATGCCGGCGCCGGCGATTTCGCGCGGCCCGGTCATGTGTTTCCGCTGATTGCGCGCGATGGCGGCGTGTTGCTGCGTTCGGGCCATACCGAGGCGGCGGTCGATCTTTGCAAATTGAGCGGCCTGCCACCGGTCGGCGTCATCAGCGAGCTGATGAACGACGACGGCACGGTCATGAAGGGCGAGCAGGTGGCGCGGTTCGCGAAGGCCCACAATCTCAAGCATGTCACCATCGCCGACATGATCGCCTACCGCCAGGGTCGTGAAAAGCTGATCGAGCGGGTCTCGACCTTCACCACCGAGAGTCCGATCGGGCCATTGCAGGGCTATGCCTATCGCTCGCCGTTCGACCCGATTGCGCATGTGGCTTTTGTCTACAACGGCGTCGGCGACGGCAAGAACGTGCTGACCCGGTTCCACAAGCCCAATATCGTCAGGGATATGTTCACCGGGCCGAAGCGCATGCAGGCCGTACTCGAACATTTCAAAAAGGCCGGCAGCGGCGTGCTGGTTTACCTGCGCGACGGCGCCGCCGGCGTTCCGGTTACGCCATTGCCGGAAGAGAAATCCGCGGAGGCCGACCGCAACAGGCAATGGCGCGAGGTCGGCGTCGGCGCGCAGATCCTGCGCGATCTCGGAGTCACCTCGATCCGTCATTTGACCTCGTCGGTGCATGACTACAAGGGATTGTCCGGTTTCGGCATCGAGATCGTCTCCAACGAATTGCTTGAAGGGTAAGTTTGATCGTTCCGGGTTCGCGCTATGCGCGCCCCGGAATGACGGAATCGAGGAATTGCGCTTCTGCCCGTAGCGCTTTAACTTATGAAACAAATACGCAGGATATGATGCGAAAGGAATTTTCATGAGCGTGCGCCCTCAGACCAAGGACAAGCCGTCCCCGGTGAATTTCCAGTGGGACGATCCGTTCATGCTCGACGAGCAACTCACCGAAGACGAGCGCATGATCCGCGACACCGCGCGTGCTTATGCGCAGGACAAGTTGCTGCCGCGTGTCACTAAGGCCTATCTGGAAGAGAAGGTCGATCGCGACATCTTCCATGAGATGGGCGAACTCGGGCTGATCGGTATCACGTTGCCGGAGGAATATGGCTGCGCCAATGCCAGCTATGTTGCCTACGGCCTGGTGGCGCGAGAGATCGAGCGCGTTGACTCCGGTTATCGCTCCATGAATTCGGTGCAGTCCTCGCTGGTGATGCATCCGATCTATGCTTACGGCGATGAGCACCAGCGCAAGAAATATCTCCCCAAGCTCGCCACCGGAGAATGGGTCGGCTGCTTCGGCCTGACCGAGCCCGATGCCGGCTCCGATCCCGGCGGCATGAAGACCCGCGCCGAGAAGACCTCCGACGGCTATCGGTTGACCGGCTCGAAGATGTGGATTTCCAACGCCCCGATCGCCGACGTGTTCGTGGTGTGGGCGAAATCGCCTGAGCATAACAACCAGATCCGCGGCTTTATCCTTGAGAAGGGCATGAAGGGCCTGTCGGCGCCGAAGATCACCGGCAAGCTATCGCTGCGCGCGTCCGTCACCGGCGAAATCGTCATGGATGGCGTGGAAGTCCCCGAAGGCGCGCTGCTGCCCAACGTGTCCGGCCTGAAGGGGCCGTTCGGTTGCCTCAATCGCGCGCGCTACGGCATTTCCTGGGGCGCGATGGGCGCGGCGGAAGACTGCATGGCGCGTGCGCGGCAATACACGCTCGATCGCAAGCAGTTCAACCGCCCGCTGGCGGCGACGCAACTGGTGCAGAAGAAACTCGCCGACATGCAGACCGATATCGCGCTCGGCCTGCAGGCTTCCCTGCGCGTGGGACGGTTGATGGACGAAGGCAAGATGGCGCCGGAGATGATCTCCATCGTCAAGCGCAACAATTGCGGCAAGGCGCTCGACATCGCCCGCATGTCACGCGACATGCATGGCGGCAACGGCATCCAGATCGAATATCACGTCATGCGCCACACCGCGAACCTGGAAACCGTGAATACCTATGAAGGTACCCACGACGTCCACGCCCTGATCCTCGGCCGCGCCATCACCGGCATCCAGGCGTTTTCGTAGATGCTCCGACCTCGTCTTGAGGAGCCCGCATCTTGCGGGCGTCTCGAAGGATGGCCGCACGCACGAGCTTGCCCGATGCTTCGAGACGGCCGTGCGGGCCTCCTCAGCACGAGGGATCGGCAGTAGCGCGGCACACATATGGATTGCAGGCATGACCGATAATGACGACGTTCCGTTCAATCGCGACTTTCCGCTCAAGCCCGGCGTCGCCGATGAAGTCCGTCCGGGCGTGCGGCGGATTCTCTGCAATAATCCGAGCCCCTTCACCTTTACGGGAACGCTGAGTTACATCGTCGGCCAGGGCAAAGTCGCGATCATCGATCCCGGTCCCGACAATGAGGCCCACGCGGCGGCGCTGCTGGATGCCGTGCGCGGGGAAACCGTGACCCATATTCTAGTCACCCATACCCACCGCGACCATTCGCCGAATACCGCGCGGATCAAGGCCGCCACCGGCGCGACCATCTATGCCGAGGGTCCGCATCGCGCCTCGCGGCCGCGTTTCGAGAGCGAGAAGCACAATCCGGAATCCGGCGCCGATCGCGACTTCAAGCCCGATGTCGCGGTTCGTCATGGTGAAGTAATCGAGGGCGCCGGCTGGAAGCTGGAGGCGGTGGCGACGCCGGGCCATACCGCCAATCATCTGGCGTTCGCGTGGCCGGAGCGGAAATTCAATTTCGTCGGCGATCACGTGATGGGCTGGTCGACCTCGATCGTGGCGCCGCCGGACGGATCGATGATCGACTACATCGCCTCGCTGGAACGGCTGACGCGGCGCGACGAGGATCTGTATTTCTCGGGCCACGGTCCGGAAATCCCGGAAGGTCCTCGCTATGTGCGCTTCCTGATCCGCCATCGCCAGGCCCGCGAGGCGTCGATTCTGCATCGCCTCGCCAAGGGCGAGGCGGATATTCCCACCATCGTGCGCGCCATCTATATCGGGATCGACCCGCGGCTATTCAAAGCGGCCGGCTATTCCGTGCTGGCGCATCTGGAGGACCTGGTGGCGCGCGGGATCGTCAAGACGGATGGCGATCCGGTGATTGGCGGGAGTTATAGGTTGGCGGCAGCCTAAGCGTCACTTCTTCACCACCTTTGGCGGCGCCTTGGCCGGCGGGAGTTGCGGTTTCTTCGCCGGCTTAAGGGCGGCGTTATCGGCCGCGGTGTTAATGTCGTCGATCAATTTGGAGACGCGTGCGGCGTTGCTGCCGAGATCGCTCTCGAAATAACGCGACGACGAGCGGATATCGACCCGGGAATCCTCGCCGTCGGGAGTGACGCGGATCGACACGTCTTCGCGAAATCCCATGATCGGGGTGCGCGCCACCGCCTCGATGCGGCCGATGCGGCGCGGCAGTTGCGGCGGGCGTTCGTCGATGACCAGCCATTTGCGCCGGTTGACGATTTGCAGCGTGATGTCATAGGCCCGCTGCACCGGGACCTCTAGTTCAACGGTGTCGATGTCGGGATAGGCGAGGCGCTGCTGCTCGGCGGAATACAGCCCGGCATAGACGGCGGTGTTGGTGTCGTCGCCGGTGCGCAGCCGCGCCAGTGCGTCGAAGCGCGGCGGATCGATCGGATCGGTGGTGATGTCGTGGATCGCCGGCAATTTGCGGTATTGCAGGGCGAGATAGGCGGGATAGGCAAGTACAACCGCGTCGATCAGGAAGGCCAGCAGGATGCGGCTCATGCCGCGCGAACCGTTTTGCCAGATCGCGACAAAGGCGGCGAGGCCGACCAGGATGGAAAGGCCGGCGATAGCCAGCGCGCCGAAGAAGGTCGCCAGCGCCGGTTTCATTTCGAGAAAGCCGAAGCGGACGATGAGGATCGAGACCAGCACCGCGACTACCGAGAACACCGCGAGGTTGCGCGCCCAGGATGCAAGGGTCGACACGGGCTCCGACTGGTAGGGAGCGGAAAACCTGCGCGCCATCGCTTCAATTCTGCCGGGTTGGAACTTGGCCGGGGGTAATGCGCCGGGCCCTCAAACAGGACCGTTTGAGACCACGGACCTGCGGCAAATTCAAGGGTGGAGTGTCCTCGGTAGTCGTCATGGCCGGAGGTCGTCCCGGCCATCCACGTCTTGACCGTTGCGCCGAGAAGACGCGGATGCCCGGGCATAGGCGAGCGTAAGCGACGCCGTCCTTCAGACGGCTACGCGCGGGCATGGCGGCTACCAATTCCTCAAGCCGCGGCGTTCGGGAAACTGTAGGCCTTGAACTGGTCACGCAGCGCGGTTTTGAGGATCTTTCCGGTCGCGGTGTGCGGAATGCCGTCGACGAACACGATGTCATCCGGCATCCACCATCTGGCGATCTTGCCATCCATGTATTTAAGGATGTCCTCGCGGGTGGCGCTCTGCCCCTGCTTGAGCTGAACGATCAGCAGCGGACGCTCGTCCCATTTCGGGTGATGGATGCCGATCACGGCGGCTTCGGCGACCGCGGGATGCCCGACCGCGAGATTTTCCAGGTCGATCGAGGAAATCCATTCGCCGCCGGACTTGATCACATCCTTGGAGCGGTCGGTGATCCGCATGTATCCATGCGGGTCGATGGTGGCGACGTCGCCGGTGTCGAAAAAGCCATCGGCGTCGAGAATGTTGGTATCGACGCGGAAATAAGCTTTCGATACCGCCGGTCCGCTGACTTTCAGCCGGCCGAAGGTCTTGCCGTCCCATGGCAGTTCCTTGCCGGTATCGTCGGTGATCTTCATCTGCACGCCGAATGGCGGGTAGCCCTGGGTCTGGAGAATATCGAGCCGGGCCTCGCCGGTAAGCTCGGCAAAGGGAGGCTTAAGCGCGGCCAGCGTGCCGATCGGGCTCATCTCCGTCATGCCCCAGGCGTGGCGCGCGTGCACGCCCATGTCGAGGAATGCCTTGATCATCGAACGCGGCATCGCCGAGCCGCCGCACACCACCATGCGCAAATGAGGCAGTTTCAGGTTGTTGGCGGCCATATGATTGAGCAGCATCAGCCACACCGTCGGCACCCCGGCGGTATGCGTCACCTTCTCGGTTTCCAACAGCTCGAACACCGACGCGCCGTCGAGTTTCGCGCCGGGCAGCACCAGCTTGGTGCCCATCGACGGCGCGGAGAACGCGATGCCCCAGCTATTGGCATGGAATAGCGGAACCACCGGCAGCATCGTATCGCCGGCATTGGCGCCTAGCGAATTGCCGGTGTTGGCCATCAGCGCGTGCAGCACGTTGGAGCGATGCGAATACAACACCCCCTTGGGATCGCCGGTGGTGCCCGATGTGTAGCACATCGCGGCCGCGGTATTTTCGTCGAAGGTCTTCCATTTGAAGTTTCCGTCTGCTTCCGCGATCCAGTCTTCATAGGCGACCGCGTTCTTCAGCGTGGTCTGTGGCATATGCGCCTTGTCGGTGAGCACGATGTAGCGTTCGACGCTTGGCAGTTTGTCGGCGATTTTTTCCAGCATCGGCACAAAGGTGATATCGGTCATCAGCACACGGTCTTGCGCATGGTTGACGATCCAGGCGATCTGATCGGGGAACAGTCGCGGATTGACGGTATGGCAGATCGCACCGATGCCCATGATGCCGTACCAGGCTTCGAGATGGCGCCACGTGTTCCACGCGATGGTGGCGACGCGATCGCCGAGCTTGATGCCGTCACGATCGAGGCGCTGCGAAACCTTCACGGCGCGATCGCGGATTTGAGCGTAATTGGTGCGGTGGATGGGGCCTTCGACCGATCGTGTCACCACTTCCTGCGTGCCATGGATCGTTGCGGCGTGCTCAAGAATCCGGTGACAAAGCAAAGGCCAGTCTTGCATCAATCCGAGCATGCGGACGTTCCTCTTGATCGTGTTATCGTTTGCCGTGGGTCTTCACGGAATTGGCATGAACTTTAGCGCGCAGAAAGCACGCCGCAATAGGCCTTGTGGCGACCTGCGCTGCAGCGCAGCGGCCATGGTTACCGTCGCGGCGGTGGCGCTGATGCTGTACGGGCAAACCCAACCCGCCGCCGCGCGCGTTCGAGATCCGTGGAGCGGCCTGTTCGGGGAGCTTCGGCCAAAGCCGCGCCGGATCGCACGTACCGTGTCGGTGCCGTTGCCCAGGCCGCGTCCAGCCGAGGCGCCGGCCATTGAGGCGGGCAAGCCCGCGCCGGGAAAACGGACCCCCGTCGAGGCGGACAGACCGGCCGAACATGCCGCGCCAGCGCCTACGCTCGCGCCTCCGCCCTCGGCCTGTCGGCTGGCGCTGTCGGACGCGATTGCGATCGCCCCCAGCATTCCCGACATCCATGGTGCCGGCGGCTGCGGCGGCGAGGATCTGGTGCGGTTGGAGGCCGTGGTGCTCCCGGACAAGCATCTGGTCGCCGTCAAGCCCGCGGCGATCCTGCGTTGCGCCATGGCGTCGGCGATCGCGGACTGGGTCCGCACCGACATCGTACCTCTGGCGGCCAGCCTGGGCAGCACCGTTACCGATCTCGACAATTTCGACTCGTTCGAATGCCGCGGCCGCAACCGTGTCGCCGGCGCACCGCTCTCCGAACACGGCCGCGCCAACGCGCTCGATGTTCGCTCCTTCAAGCTTGCCAACGGCCGATCGATTGCGCTCGCCGATCGCACGGTGTCGCGCGATCTGCGCGAGAGTGTGCTGCATTCGGTATGCGCGCGGTTTTCAACCGTGCTCGGGCCGGGCTCGGACTGGTATCACGAAGACCATATCCATCTCGACCTGATGGCGCGGCATAACGACTACAAGATCTGTCAGTGGAATGTGTGGGACCCGATGCCGCCGGTTGCGCCGCTGTTGCCGGCCGAGCGTCCGGACGAAGCGCCGCGGCGGGAAGCCGCCAAATCCGACACTCCTAAATCCGATGGCGCGAATCCGGAGGCGATTTCCGATCCGGCCCCGCCGAATACCGACACCATGCCCGCAACGAACACGCCGCCGACGAAAAGGCGCAAGCACAAAGGCAGGTAAAAGAAAAAGCGCCGGTAAAACCGGCGCTTTTGATCTGGTCGACAGTCGGTGCCGTTACAGCACCCTTTATTGCACCGTTGCACCGCCGATGTTGGTACCGAAGAGGTTGTCGTTTTGAGACGCCATCTTCGAACCATAGGGGGTGGCGCCATGATGCGGCTCCAGCACCACGACGATGGTGCCCATCTTCACCCGGTTATACAAATCAATCACGTCTTCGTTCGTCATCCGGATACAACCAGACGAGATCGACTGGCCGATATATTCCGGCTGGTTCGTGCCGTGAATCCGGAACAGCGTGTCCTTGCCGCCCGAGTAAAGATAGAGCGCACGAGAACCCATCGGATTGTCGGGACCCGGCGGCACAAAGGTGGGGACACCAAGGCGTTCGATTTCGCCCTTGGTCGGATGCCAGGGCGGCCACTCGGTCATGCTGCCGACCTTGGCGATACCCGACCAGGCCATGGCTTCCTCGCCGACGGTAATTCCGTAGCGGATCGCCTTGCCGTCGTTCTGGACGAGATAGAGATAATGATTGTCGGAATCGACCACGATCGAGCCGGGCGCTTCCTTGCGGTGGTAGTCGACAATGGCGCGGCGGAACGCGTCCGGAATCGGCACGTTCTCGTAACGGACTTTTGCCAGCAATTCCTTGTCGTGCTGCTTGAAAGCGGCGGTGTTGGTCGCCTCGTAATTGGCGGTTTCCATACAGCCCGATAGCAAGAGGCCGGCAGCCAGGACGCCCAGTTTCACCTTCAGCGAGGACATGGTGTACTTCCAATCGAAAGTCTTGCGTCCGCGGCGGCTATTGCGTCCGAAACGCGACAATTCCATTAGCAACATTATCGCCAAAAGTTAGCAATAATTCCAGCGGTTAGATGGCTGTCTCGCGTTGCGGGATGCTTGCTGTGTCTTTTCTGCCTCACATCCTGCGGTTTCGTCCCATTTTTGGGCAAAAGCGCCTGAGGCGGACCCGTCGGCGGCCATCCCGTTGCCACCGGGCTGCCGCAAATCCAGTGTGCCGGGATCACGTCCCCCGTCATGAAGCGCTTGCCAGAATCGCGCTAAGTCCTGTTGGGTAGCTTTGCCCGTCCAGTTCCGGAGTCCCCATGTTCTCGGTATTCGTACCCTCCGACTCCTCCCTGAAGAAGGCCACCTCGGTCGACCTTAAGGCGTTACCGGAAACCGCGGTCTGGATCGACATGATCAAGCCGACCGCGGAAGAGGACCACGCGGTGGAGGGGCTGGCCGGCATCGCGGTCCCGACCAGGGAGGACATGCAGGAAATCGAGATTTCCAGCCGGCTCTATGTCGAAAATGGCGCGCGCTACATGACCGCCAGCCTGATGTGCGCGGCCGACACCGAATCGCCGCGGATCACGCCGGTGACCTTCATCCTGTCCGGTCATCGCCTGGTGACGGTGCGCTACGATTTGCCGAAACCGTTCACGCTGGTGGAGAACAAGCTGGCACGCGGCTGTCCTCCCGGAATCAATGGCGAGACCGTGTTGCTGGAATTGCTCGACGCGGTGATCGACCGCTGCGCCGACATTCTGGAGCGGGCCGGCGCCGACGTCGACGCGGTCAGCCATGCCATCTTCGAGCCTGAGGGGGCGGCGCGCACCGGCCACGCCAAGCGCTATTCCGAAATCCTGATCGCGATCGGGCGGAAGGGCGACCTGACCTCCAAGGTGCGCGAGAGCCTGGTTTCGATCGGGCGCCTCGTTACCTTCATCACCGCGGAGGCCGACAGCGTCAAATGGTCGAAAGAGATGCGCACACAACTCAAGACCATGCAACGCGACGTGTCGTCGTTGACCGACCACGCCTCCTATCTCTCCAACAAGATCACCTTCGTGCTGGATGCGATGCTCGGCGTCGTCAATCTCGAGCAGAACAATATCATCAAGCTGTTTTCGGTGATGGCGGTGGTCTTGATGCCGCCGACCCTGATCGCCTCGATCTACGGCATGAATTTCAAGGTCATGCCCGAACTCGAATGGCAACATGGCTATCCCATGGCGGTTGTCATGATGGTGCTGGCCGCCGTGCTTCCTTATCTGGTCTTCAAATGGAAGAAGTGGTTGTAGGATCCTGATCTTCTCTTTTTATGAACGCGATGTTTTCGAAAACCGGCTGCCACCTTTTCGAGTCATGCTCGCCTTAACCTCTCGCCCCCCGCAGGCGAGGGTTAAGAAAACGATGGCGTAACCGTCGAGTGCTGCCTCAATTTCTCTGCTAAAATTTGAGCGTTGCGCTGAACGTTTGCGCGACGGCTTTCTGCGATAACGCTGTCTCAAGTCGCGAGGACAGCAATGGTTGAGAAAGTCATAATGCGAGGGCGCAACGTCATCGACTTCGCCCGCTATCAACAGAACCGCGACGCCACAGCCAGGGAATCTGCTGTGTCGGCGCGGAACTGCCGGCATTGCGGCGCAGCGCTGTCGGAAGGCGAGCGCGAGGACGAATGCTCCAGCGCTTTCAATATCGAGGCGCGAGACCAGCGAAGCGGCCCGCGTAAATTTCGCGCGGATTGATGTTTGAAGCGCATTGCCGCATTCCCGCCCTCATCCTGAGGAGCCATGCGGAGCATGGCGTCTCGGAGGAAGGCCGCCGCGTGGTTCTTTCCTCCACATCCTTGGAGACGCACGCAAGTGCGCTGCTCCAGCGCGACTAGCGCAATCGCGCTCGTGCGAGGATGAGGGGTATCGCCTACACGTGCTGGCCGCCGTTGATGTGGATCTCCGCGCCGTTGACGTAGGAACTCGTCTCCGTGCACAGCACATATATGATCTTGGCCACTTCGTCCGGCGTGCCGAGGCGATGCAGCGGGATCTGTTGCTCGACGATCTTCTCGGTGCCCGGCGACAGGATCGAGGTGTCGATCTCGCCGGGCGCGATCGAGTTGACGCGCACGCCGATGCGGCCGAAATCCGACGCCATCTCGCGGGTCAATGAAGCCAGTGCGGCCTTCGATGTCGCATAGGCCGCGCCCGCGAACGGGTGCACGCGGGAGCCCGCAATCGAGGTGACATTGACCACCGAGCCCTTCGCGGCTTTCAATTCCTCGATCAGGCCGCGCGCCATCATGATCGGGGCAAAGAAATTGACCCGAAACACATGGCTCCAGGTGTCCATATCGGTATCGACCGAGCCAAGCCGTCCGCCGCCGGGGGCCTTCGGCGAGATCGCGGCATTGTTGACCAGCGCGTGCAACTCGCCGCCCTCAAGCCGCTCGCGGATTTCCGCGATCGCGCGCGTGGTGTCGGCGTGGTCGGCCAGATCGACCTGGATGTGATCCTCAGGTCCGGCGCCCCAGGGGCATTGTTCCGGGAACGGATGACGCGAACAGGTGATGACGCGCCAGCCGGCTGAGGAAAAGCGGATCACGGTCGCATGGCCGATGCCGCGGCTGGCGCCGGTCAGAAGCAGGGTGCGCCGTGGCGTGTTGGCGGATGAAGTCGGCATAAAAGGTTCTCTCGTTCTCCGTCATGCCCGGCTTGTGCCGGGCATCCACGTCTTCGAAACTGGTTGCGAGCAAACACAGGGATGGCCGGGACATTAGCCCGGCCATGACGGCTTACTCTACTACGGATATAGCCGCGTCTTGGACCATGGCTGATCCGGCGCTGGGCGGCGGAATTCGATGCGGTCGTGCAGACGGAACGGGCGGTCGTGCCAGAATTCGAACCGCAATGGGGCGATGCGCCAGCCGCTCCATCCGGGAGGGCGCGGCACCTCGCCGATGATGTGTTTGGCGGCGACCTTGGCGATCGCCTGCTCGAAGGCAAAGCGGCTTTCCAGCGGCTGCGATTGCTTGCTGGCCCAGGCGCCGATTTGGGCCTGCTTCGGCCTGGTCGCGAAATAGGCGTCGGCTTCCGCCTCGGAAACCGGTGACACATCGCCGCGGATGCGGACCTGCCGGCGTAGCGATTTCCAGTGAAACAGCAAAGCCGCCTTGGGATTGCCGGCAAGTTCCAGGCCCTTCTGGCTCGCGACATGGCTGTAGAACACAAAACCCTCAGCGTCATAGCCCTTCATCAGCACCATCCGCACGTCAGGCAGGCCCTCGGCGTCGACGGTCGCTAGCGCCATGGCGTTGGGGTCGTTGGGTTCGGCCTTCACGGCTTCAGCGAACCAGTCGCCGAACAGCGCAAACGGCTCTTCGGCGGTGGTGAAATCACCGGATGTTAAGGGTGCCGGGTGTTTGATGGAGGTCGTGTCCGTCATCGAGGGAGTTCCGAGTTGCGCCCGCCCGCGGCCCAGAGCGTGTTGCAGTTGCTATATAGGCTCGCCCTATATAGGGCATGGGCGCGCGTTGGCCTATCGGCGATCGGCCCGGCAAGCGTCATGATGACATTGATTCTAATCGCCGTGAGCGCCGGCGGCTGCAGCCTGTCCCGTGGCGACGGCGCGTTCGCCAAAATGGGTGACGGCGATGTCACGGGCTCCATTGGCGCGACCCGGGTCAGCGCGCCGGCGCCAGTGCCGACCGAGAGCGATCTTGCCTTTGCGCGCAACGCCGCTTCCGATGTACTGACCAAGGGCGACAAGGATTCCAGCCAACCATGGGAAAATCCGGAGACCGGCGCGCGGGGCTCGGTGACGCCGCTGGCCCAGGCCTATTCCCAGGATGGGCGGACCTGCAGGGATTTTCTGGCAAGTTATGTCAACGGCCGGTCCGAAAGCTGGCTACAGGGCGCGGCCTGCCGGTCCAGCAAGGGCCGATGGGAAATCCACACTTTAAAGCCCTGGAAACAGGGCTAAAGGGGGTGCCCGTTGCAAAAATGCCACGAAGACC
Organism: uncultured Alphaproteobacteria bacterium; assembly: GCA_963811915.1. GTDB lineage: Bacteria > Pseudomonadota > Alphaproteobacteria > Rhizobiales > Xanthobacteraceae > Bradyrhizobium. Next base: position 71,017 of record CAWETC010000021.1, on the reverse strand, counting down.
CCAGATGAAGCCAAAGCGGGCGGATAGCCCAAATTTTAAGATCAGATTCCCTGAAGGAGACGTGACGGATGCGCGACCCCTATGAGGTCTTGGGGGTGCCGCGGGGCGCCAGCGCTGCGGCGATCAAGAGTGCCTATCGCAAGCTCGCCAAGAAGCACCACCCCGATGCCAACAAGAACGATCCGAAATCCGCGGCGCGCTTCTCCGAACTGAACTCGGCCAACGAGATCATCGGCGACGAGGACAAGCGCAAACAGTTCGATCGTGGCGAGATCGACGCTGAGGGCAAGCCGCGCTTCCAGGGTTTTCCCGGCGGCGGTCCGCGTGGGGCTTCGCCTGGTGGCGGCTTCCAGGCCCATACCTTCCGTACCGGTGGTGGTGCCGGCGGCTTCGGTGGTGGCGGTTTTGAGGACATTCTCAACAGCATGTTCGGTGGAGCCGCGGCTCGCGGCGCGCGGCCCGGCGCGGGCAGCAGCACCTTTGAGTTCGACCGTGGTTCGATCGCGCTCGATCTCGATCTCAGCGTCGCCATGACGGTGTCGCTGGAAGAGTCGGTCAAGGGGGCGGAAAAGCGCATCCGGTTGCCGACCGGCAAAGAGCTCAACGTCAAGATTCCCGCCGGCGTGACGGCCGGCCAGCAGATCCGGCTGAAGGGGCAGGGCGAGACCGCGCAGGGCCATCCGCCGGGCGATCTCCTGATCACGGTCTCCATCGCGCCGCATGCCTTCTTCAAGGTCGAGGGAAGCGATCTGCGCGTCGATCTGCCGATCACGCTCTATGAGGCGGTGCTCGGCGGCAAGGTCCGCGTGCCAACGCTCGGCAGTGCGGTCGAACTGTCGATCCCGAAGAATACCTCAAGCGGCCGAACCTTCCGGCTCAAGGGCAAAGGCTTGCCGAAGCCCGGCGGCACCGGCGATTTGTTTGTCACCACCCGGATCATGCTGCCTGACGCGAACGATGCCGAGTTGGAAGTCGTTGATGCAGAAGTGGCGTGACGGACATCCCTATAATCCGCGCAGCGATCTGTAGCGTTTTTTGAGCGAAGCATGCCCTCGGACTTGACACCGGGTCGCCCGAACAAAACGCGTCGCTACAAGCGCGTTTCATCGCGCCGCGCCATAAAAAAGTGCAGCCTCGACCGGGGGACCAGCGCGGACCCCGATCGAGGCGGCTTGCGTCGATCGGCGGATCAAACGCCCGATGGTTTAGCGTGAGCACCCGGTACGATTTTGAGACGCGCCGATGTCTTGATTCCAGATTATTGATGTCGGAATTGGGACAACGCTGGTAACGCGCCCACTTCACCCGCCGTTCTTCTCGGTCTGGTCGTAGACCAGCCGCGCGACCTGGTTGAGCCGCTCCTTGTCGGTGGGGCCGCTCAGCACATAGCCGACCCCGTCTTCGGACCAGTACATCGCGCCCGAGTTCTCGGCGGCGGTGTAGCGCATCTGTGCGGTACCGGTTTTCGCGCGCGAGGTGTAGAGCGTGAAGCGTTCGCCCGAGGCGCTCTCATACATCAGAAAGGAGGCGGGTCCGGTCGGGCCGGGCAATAGCCGCCCTCCGACCAGCTTCAGCCCGGTCGCTTCCAGTTCCGGTGCACGGACGTCCCAGCCACAGCGCCGGGTCAGCCAAACCTGCAGATGCGCGCGTTCATTGCCCGGCACCTCGACTGGGTGGCGGACCTCGACGACGTAAAGCTGATGCGCGTCCAGCGCATCCAGCGTCAGATTCTGGAGCGCTGAGGGCGAAGCGGCCACGCCACGCGCCAGCCAGCCGACAGCCCCGCCGCAGATGAACGCCACCAGCGCAGCGGCAACCGCGCTGTAGATCCAATGCCGCGGCCGCTGCATCAGGCGCTCGATCTCAAGCCGCTTCGGCACTGCCTCGTCGACGACGAAATCGTAACGCGCATGCAGCGCTTCCGCCATCGCGCGCCATGATTGCACCCGCTCGGCATCTTCAGGATGCGCCGCCAGCCACGCCTCGACATCGCCGCGGCGTTCCGCCGGCAATTCGTTGTCGATGAAGGCATGCAGTTCGTCTTCGGTGACGGGAATCATTGGGTCGATCATTGTCGTTGTCTCTTCTTGGTCGAAATCATCCCGGTGTTCTTTCCCCCGCGCCCTGCAGACGAAAGGAAAGAAAAACTCTTCGCTATCGTTTCCCCAAAATCCGCGTTCGCAATGTCGATCATCATTTCACCCGCCGCAACGCCGGGCGTTCGCCATCCAGCGAGGCCTTCACGTGAGCACGGGCGCGCGCAAGGCGCGACATCACGGTGCCGATCGGCACGCCCTGGATGTCGGCGACCTCGCGGTAGCTCAACCCTTCCAGCATCACCAGAAGCAGCACCGCACGCTGCTCCTCCACCAGCGTCGCCAGCGCGCGGGCGATGTCGCGGCCTTCGGCTTCGGTGCCGCTGGCGTCGGGATTGTTGTCGAGCAGCGGCATGTGTTGCGGCCGCCGCGCCAGCGATCGCCGCCGGTTCTTGTTGAGGTTGGTCAGGATGGTGTAGAGCCAGCTCCTGACGTCGCCGCCCAGAAACAGCCGTTCCGAACGCAATGCCCGCACCAGCGTGTCCTGCACCAGGTCGTCGGCGACATCGGCGTCGCGCGTCAGTGCACGCGCATACCGGCGCAGCGCCGGAATCATGGCTTCGACACTCTCTCGAAACGCGGTCATTGCAGCTCGATCATGGTTCGGTCCGGCCGGCGGTCACTATCGGCTGCTTCAAAGCCTCATACAACTAACACCAGCGCCAGGCGGCTATTCCGGTGGTCAAGGTTGTGAAGCCGTCAACCGAACGCGGGTACGGATTGGGGCTGTACCGGCCGCGGAGGCTGGTGTACCTCCAGACCCGGTGGGTGGTTTCGAGGTTCTCTCGCGGCGTGGCATGCTGTTGCGGACGTCGGATACGGAACTTTGGCTCAAGGTCGATTGGAAACCGGATGGCGCAAAATTCAGGTCTGATGCAGGGCAAGCGCGGGGTAATTCTCGGCGTCGCCAACAACCGCTCGATTGCCTGGGGCATCGCCAAGGCCTGCCACGCGGCGGGTGCGGAAATCGCTTTGACCTGGCAGGGCGACGCGCTGAAGAAACGCGTCGAGCCGCTGGCCAAGGAAATCGACGGTATCCTGCTCGGGCATTGCGACGTCACCGATCCCGCCACCATCGACGCGGTGTTCGATGTGCTGCGCGAGAAATGGGGCAAGATCGATTTCGTGGTGCATGCGATCGCATTCTCCGACAAGGACCAACTCGACGGCCGCTATCTCGAAACCACCGCGGATAATTTCTCCAGGACGATGCTGATCAGTTGCTACTCGCTGACCGCGATCGCGCAGCGCGCCGAAAAGCTCCTGACCGACGGCGGTTCGATCCTGACGCTGACCTATTACGGCGCCGAAAAATGGATGCCGCATTACAATGTGATGGGGGTGGCGAAAGCCGCGCTCGAGGCGAGCGTGCGCTATCTCGCCGCCGATCTGGGCGAGAAGAACGTCCGCGTCAATGCGATCTCGGCGGGGCCGATCAAGACGCTGGCGGCGTCCGGCATCGGCGATTTCCGCTACATCCTGAAATGGAATGAATACAACACCCCGCTGCGCCGCACCGTGACGACCGAGGAAGTCGGCGACAGCGCGCTGTATCTGCTCTCGGACATGTCGCGCGGCGTCACCGGCGAGGTGCACCATGTCGATGCCGGCTACCACGTCGTCGGCATGAAGCGCCCGGACGCGCCGGATATCTCGCTCGGCAATTCCCTCAGCAAGGAATAGCTGTCGCTACGATGCCGGCGCCGACCATCTACTACATTCGCCATGGCGAAACCGCGTGGAATGCGCAAGGCCGGTTTCAGGGGTCGCAGGATATTCCGCTCAACGATCTCGGCCGCAGGCAGGCGGCGGCCGCAGGCGATATTCTCGCCGGTCTGCTCGCACGCGACGGGCGAAGCAAGTCGTCTCCGACCTTCGTGGCGAGTCCGCTCGGCCGCGCGCGTTCGACGATGGAACTGATGCGTGGCGTATTGAAATTGCCGGTGGGCGACTACGCCGTCGATGACCGGTTGCGCGAAATCGGCTACGGCCGGTGGGAAGGCTCGACGCTGGCGCAGATGCGGGCGTCCGACCCCGAGATTTTCGCAGCGCGGATGAGCGATAAATGGACTGTCCCCGCGCCGGACGGCGAGAGTTATGCATTGGTGCAGGCCCGGATTAACGACTGGTACAATCAGCTCACGACGGACACCGTCGCGGTGGCCCATGGCGGCACCGCACGGGCGCTGATGGTGGTGCTGGGTATCGAGACATCCGACAGCGCCGCCGACCTGATGATAGAGCAGGGCGTCGTCTACGTATTCAGCGATGGCGGGCTGCGGAAATATAGTTAAGGGCAGGCGGTAGCGCACGATCTGTCCGCCGTCATGCCTAGCCTTGTGCCGGGCATTCACGCCCTTGCGAGCGCAGAAAGACGTGGATGGCCGGGACAGGCCCGGCCATGACGAATTGAGAGGTTTGACCGGCCAAGCCCCCCGCGTTACGACATGTTTGACAATTACCACGAACGTTAATTGTCAACGCAGGCGAACGAACACAAAGCACCATGTCCTTCAACACCTTCGGCCATATGTTCCGGGTCACGACCTTTGGCGAGAGCCATGGGATCGCGATCGGCTGCGTGGTCGATGGCTGCCCGCCGCTGCTGCCGCTGAACAATGAAGACATCCAGCACGACCTCGATCGCCGCCGTCCCGGGCAGTCGCGCTTCACCACCCAGCGCCAGGAAGCCGATGCGGTGAAGATCCTGTCCGGCGTGATGGCGCATCCGGAAACCGGTGTGCAGGTGACGACGGGCACGCCGATCGCGCTATTGATCGAGAACACCGACCAGCGCTCAAAGGACTATTCCGAGATCAAGGACAAGTTTCGTCCGGGCCATGCCGATTTCACCTATGAAGCCAAATATGGCTTGCGCGATTATCGCGGCGGCGGGCGTTCCTCGGCGCGCGAGACCGCCTCGCGTGTTGCGGCCGGCGCCATCGCACGGAAGATATTGCCCGGGGTCACCGTGCGCGGCGCGCTTGTGCAGATGGGCCCGCACAAGATCGACCGCGACAAATGGGACTGGGACGAGATCGCGCGCAATCCGTTCTTCTGTCCCGACAAGGACAAGGCTGCGTTCTTTGAAGGCTATCTCGATGGCATCCGCAAGAAGGGATCGTCGATCGGTGCGGTGATTGAGGTTGTGGCGGAAGGCGTGCCGGCAGGGCTGGGCGCGCCGATCTATGCCAAGCTCGATGGCGATTTGGCCGCCGCGCTGATGAGCATCAACGCGGTGAAAGGCGTCGAGATCGGCGCGGGTTTTGGCGCAGCCGAATTGTCGGGCGAGGAAAACGCCGACGAGATGCGGATGGGCAATCAAGGCGTCAGCTTCCTCTCCAATCATGCCGGCGGCATTCTCGGTGGCATCTCCACCGGGCAGCCCGTGGTGGCGCGTTTTGCAGTGAAGCCGACGTCTTCGATCCTGTCGCCGCGCCGCACCGTCGATCGCAAGGGCGCCGACACCGACATCCAGACCAAAGGCCGCCACGACCCCTGCGTCGGCATCCGCGCCGTCCCGGTCGGCGAAGCCATGATGGCCTGCGTGCTCGCCGATCATTTCCTGCGCCATCGCGGGCAGGTGGGCGGGTAGGGTCCACAGGGCATTTGCATGAGGCGAGCACTCGCGGTTGTCACGATAGTCTTCGGCGTTGCGGTGAGCGCAAGTACCCAAGGCTTGGCGCAATACCTCACCGGCTCCGCGCGCGAAGATTTTATCCGAGGCACGGCCAAGACCTGCAAGCAGGCAAAGGCCAGCAATAAAGAAACAAAAGATATTCCGAACTCCCTCTTCGAGGGAAACTGCCGGTGCTACGCCAATACATTGGCAGAGAAGATCAGCGTCGCTGACATGCGCAACAAAGCAGTGACCGAGCCTATCGCGAGGGCCGCAGCCGCCACCTGCTATCGGGCCATGAAAGCCGAAGCGCTGGGACTATACAAAGCCGGCCAGTATCCCAAGCAATAGCCTCGCCGGGCGGTTTCGCAAAACGCCCGTTAATCCTGTTGGGCCAGACGTTGTCCCGACGTCGCCAGATCGCAAAGCATTTGTTCGCCTTGACGTTTCCGGAACTTGCGCCGCAAATATGCCCTTATGAAAGCCTCCGAGCTGCAGAAGCTGAAAGACTGGCTCATCGACGGTGCCCGATCCGCGCCCGGGCCAACCCGGATGATGTCGGAAACCTGCGAGCGGCTGGTCCAGGCGGGTCTGCCGCTCTGGCGCGTCGGCGTTTTCGTGCGCACGCTGCATCCCGATATTGTCGGCCGCAATTTTATCTGGCGGCCGGGGGCGGAGGTCGTCATGGGTACAGCAAATTACGAGGCGCTGGATTCGCCCGAATATCGAAGCAGCCCGTTGGCGATCGTGTTCGGCGAGGGGCGGGAGGTCCGATCGCTGATCGACGCCCCCGACAGCAAGCGTTTCCCGTTCTTTGACGACATGCGCGCGGAGGGGGTCACCGATTATATCGCGCTGCCGATGATGGATAGCGATGGATCCATCCATGCGTCGAGCTGGACCACCAAGCAGCCGGGCGGTTTCACCGATGACCAATTGAGCGGTCTTCGCTCGCTGATACCGCCGTTGGCCCGGCTGATTGAAGTCACCCGCCTGCAGCGCACCGCGATGGTCCTGCTCGACACTTATGTCGGCAACCGAGCCGGCGAGCGGATTCTGGGCGGCCAGATTCGTCGCGGCCATGCCGAAACCATGCATGCCGCGATCTGGCTGTCCGATTTGCGCGGCTTTACGGCGCTATCGGACCGGCTGCCGGCTGAGAGCGTGGTGGATATCCTCAACCTCTATTTCGACTGTCAGGTGTCTGCGATCAGGACCCATGGCGGCGAAGTCCTGAAGTTCATGGGTGACGGATTGCTGGCGGTGTTTCCGATCGCGGAGCAGCCCGGCGATACGGAGGATGTTTGCGCCAACGTCCTGGCAGCCGCCCGCGAGTCCCGCGCCAATGTCGAAGCCATGCACTTCGCGGTTGGCGAAACCATCGAGCGTTTTCGTTTCGGGGTCGCGCTGCATGTCGGAAAAATTCTGTACGGCAATATCGGCGGCGGCAACCGGCTCGACTTCACCTGCATCGGTCCGGCCGTCAATCTCGCGGCCAGGCTGGAAAAAATCGCCGGCCGGCTTCGTCGCACGGTGGTGGCATCGTCGGCATTCGTTCGCGCCTGCGACGACGGCTGGAGCGATTTGGGCGAGTTTCCGATCGCGGGATTCTCGAAGGCCGAGCGTGTCTACGGATTGCTGGACGAGACGCCGGTGCCGGCGTGATCCGCGCCGCGGCACCAGAGCGTTTTCGAGCGAAGTGGATACCGGTTCGCGTGAAGAAAACGCGTCAAAACAACAGAGCTCATTCCTCCGGCTCGGTGGTGAACAGCAGCGGATAGCCTTTGGCGCGGCCGGCGTCGGTGGCGCGTGTCGCCTTGGTCTCGGCAACGTCCTTGGTGAAGACCGCAACCACACAGACGCCGCGCTGGTGCGCCGTGATCATGACCTTATGGGCCTGGTCCTCGGTCATGCGGAATTCCGCCTTCAGGACGGTGACGACGAATTCGCGGGGCGTGAAGTCATCATTGACGAGGATGACCTTGTGCAGGCGCGGCCGCTCGGTCTTGGTGCGAACCTTGGTTCGTGGCTTGGTGACGGTATCAGCCATTCGTACGGCACCTCCTGACGTGTCGCCGGCATTTTGATCCGTCATTCGGGAATGGTCCGCAGGACCAGGCCCGGAATGACGGATGAGTAAAGTACAATGTCCGGGCTCTCGGCGGTACCGGTGGATTCAAGATGGCTTCATTGCAGCGGCGGCACCGTACGCAGATAGGCGATAATGTCGGCCACGTCGGTTGGCTTCAGCGCTGCATAAAAAGTGTACGCCATCGGCGGCTTGAGCGGCCGCCCATCGCGAGACATCCCGTGGGTAATGGCGCGGCCGATTTCTGCATCGCTCCAGGCGCCGAGGCCGCTGGTGGGGTCCGATGTGATATTGGCGGCGGTAGCGCCCGGCGTTCCATCCGGAGCCGGGAACATCCTGCCGCCACGGCCGAGGCCGGTTTTGAAATCCGATACGCCGCGTGACCACGCGGTGTGGCACTCCATGCAATGGCCGATGGTGACCAGATAGGCGCCGCGCCCGACCGGATCGGTGAACATGGCCTTGCTGAAGCCGGCCTCGGCCGCGGGATACGGATCGCGATGCACCGCGGCTTTGTAAACGGGGTCGGTGACTTCGTTCCGAACCGGCTTGATGGTGCGAAGATAGGCGACGATGGCGTTGAGGTCGTCCGGCAGCAGCGCCTTGTAGAAATTTGCCGGCATGATCGCCGCAAGCGGCACGCCGGCGAGCTGGCCGTGGTCCGGGCGCATGCCCTCGACCAGGGCGCGTTTGATCTCGGCATCGCTCCAGCTCCCGATTCCGGTCTCGACATCGGGCGTGATGTTCGGGGCGGTGGCGACGAAGGCGGGAGTGTCGAATGTCAGGCCGCCGGAGAACGCTTTCTCCGCTATCACTTTACCGTTCGCATCGCGTGGCGAGTGGCAGTTGCCGCAGGCCATGATGGTATTGACCAGATAATCGCCGCGCTGTGCCGAAGTTTCAGCCAACGCGCCGTTAGACAAGGCGCCGTAAAAGACGCCAAGCAGCCACACGCCGCGTATGATGCAGATTCGAAACATGATGCCCCCATCGTTGTGAGACGTTCTATGACACGAGAAACCGTCCGTGCAAAATCCCTGGACCCGGCCGAAGATTGGCTTCGCAGTGAGGGGAGAGACGACTAAATCCTGCGGCATCTGACTAAGGCGCGCCTGCGGCTAACTTGCGCTATTGCTGCTGACCCGCGATCTTCTACTAATCTGCAATGCTAACCTGAATGTGAACGTCAAATGATGTTCCCGCTTTTCGAAGGCGGCGTTGCATGTCAACATCCCGCCACACGACGGGAGGGCAGCTATGCGCTGGTATGTCTCGATCGGAGCTGTGCTGGTCGCGGGCGCGATCGCCGGAGGAGATGTCGCGGGCGTTGCCGCTCCGAACCCGCAAAACCAACCTGGCCAGCATCTGGCCGCAAAGGACAATGCTCCGTCCGTCGATGTCGAGCTCGTTCTCGCCGTCGATGTCTCCTATTCGATGGATATGGATGAACTCGCCATCCAGCGTGAGGGCTACGCGCAGGCCATCGTGTCGAAGGAATTCCTGCAGGCACTGAAGGCGCTTCCGAACGGCAGGATTGCGGTGACCTATTTTGAATGGGCGGCATCGAACGATCAGAAGATCATCATTCCCTGGCGGGTGATCGATGGACCGGAAACGGCGGACGCGGTTTCCACCGAAATCATGAAGACGCCGGTCCGCCGGGCCTCCCGCACGTCGATCTCGGGCGCGATCTATTTCGCGATGCCGCTGTTCGACGAGAACCCGTATCGCGGGTTGCGTCGTGTCATCGATATCTCCGGCGACGGGCCCAACAACAACGGCGCCCCGGTCGTCGGCGCGCGCGACATTGCGCTGTCGAAGGGGATCACTATCAACGGCCTGCCGATCATGGTGAAGGAGCCGTCCTATTCGACCATGGATATCGAGAACCTCGATTTTTACTACGAGGATTGCGTGATCGGGGGGCCGGGTTCCTTCGTGGTATCGATCAAGGACCGCGAAAAATTCAAGGAAGCGATCCGCACCAAGCTGCTGCTCGAAGTCGCCGGCCGCACGCCCGAGCGCCCGCTTGTCCCGGTGGCCGAGAAGGCCGTGGTCGACAAGGAGCCGCGGGTGTCCTGTCTGATCGGCGAGAAGATCTGGCAGGACAGATGGGGACGCTAGGGATGGTCCCTCATGGCGAGGAGGCGCGTTCCCGCCAGCGCGCTTGCGCCGTCCGGTGCGCCGTCTGAACCATGAGATTGTTGCGCATCCTTCGAGACGGCGGTGAAACAGCGCCTCCTCAGACTGGGGACCTTCTCACCTCTTGAACCGCGCCACCAGTTCGACATGCGGGGTGTGGCGGAACTGGTCGACCGGGGTCACGCCTTCGATCTGATAGCCGCCGTCGATCAGGATCCGCGCATCCCGGGCGAAGGTCGCGATGTTGCAGGATACCGCGACCACCACCGGGACTTTGCTGGCCGCAAGTTGCTGGACTTGCGCCTGCGCGCCCTGGCGCGGCGGATCGAATACCACGGCGTCGTAGTCGCGCAGTTCCTGCGGCATCAACGGTCGGCGGAACAGATCGCGGGTCTCGGCCTTGATCGGCTTCAGCCCCGAGGTCGCGGTCGCCGCCTTCTGTAGCGCCGTGACCGCGCCGGCATCGCTGTCGAACGCTGAAATCCGCGATTTCGTCGCCAATCGCAATGCAAATGGCCCGACTCCGCAAAACAGATCGGCAACATGTTTGGCGCGCCGGCAATGATCAGCCACCAGCGCTGCCAGCGCCTCTTCACCTGCGACCGTGGCTTGCAGGAACGAACCCGGCGGCAGCGTCACCCGCGCTGTGCCGATCGCGATGGTCGGTGGAGTGCGCATCAGCACCAGTTCGCCGTGGCGCGTCAGGCGCGCCAGCCCGCGTTGCTCGGCTAGGCGCGACAGCTTTGCAATCAAGGCCGCCGGAAGCGGCCCTGAGCCGCGCACATCGACATCGAGACCATTGTCGGTGGCCGTCATCTGGATATCGAGCGGCTTTCCGACCGATATCAGCGGTTCGGCGATCGCCCATGCCGCATCCAGCGCGCCGCTCAGGCCGGGATCGAGGATAGGGCAGCGATCAACCGGAATGATATCGTGCGAATGCGCCGCGGCGAAACCCACCTTGAGCACATCCTGTTGGCCGATCCGGGCGTGCAGCGTGATCCGCCGGCGGCCGCGGCCGTGGGCGTCGATCAGTGGATGTACTTCGCAGGCGATCCTCGCCTGCGCCAGTGTCGCGACCACCAGTTCGCGTTTCCAAGCGCGGTAGTGCTCGGTTTCCCAATGCTGGATCGCGCAGCCGCCGCAGATTCCAAAATGTGGGCAGAATGGCGCGATCCGCTCCGGGCTCGCGTGCTCGACCTGGAGCAGGCGCCGGCGGTCGGGATGGTGGCCCGGCACGGGCGCGACCTCGACGGTCTCGCCGCCCAGCGTGTAGGGCACATAGACCGCCTGTCCCTCGGTCAAAGCGATGCCGTCTCCGAGGTGACCGACGTGATCGATGACGAGGCGCTCAACCACGGCGCGCGCCGATGAAAAATTCGATATTGCCGTCGCCGCCTGTGATCGATGACGGGAACACGTGGATATCGGTGCCTCCCTGCGAAGCCACGAACGCGGCGATGTCGTCGCAGATCTCCTGATGGACCATCGCGTTGCGGATGATTCCGCGCCTGGAGTGTTTTCGCGCGGCTTCGAATTGCGGTTTTATCAATGCCAGCAGATGCATCGGCGCGGCTGCGAGCGACAATGCCACCGGCAGCACGGTCTTCAATGAAATGAAGCTGACGTCGATGACCACGACGTCCGGCCGCATCGGCAAGCGCTTGCCTTCGAGTTGGCGGATATCGGTCTGTTCCATCGACACGATCTTGGGATGGCCGCGCAGCGAGGGATGCAGTTGCTCGCGCCCGACATCGATGGCGAACACCAGGCTGGCGCCGTTGGCCAGCAACACTTCGGTGAAACCGCCGGTCGATGCGCCGACATCGAGGCAGACGTGATTCTCGATGTCGATCGGATACAGTTCCAGCGCCCCCGTCAGCTTGACGCCGCCGCGCGATACGAAGGGATGCGCGGGCTGCGCCTGCAGGACGGCATCAGCGGAATGCTCTCGGAGGATTTCACCACCGGCTTGTCGTTGGCGGTGACGAGGCCGGCCTCGATCGCGGCCTGGGCCCTTGCCCGGCTTTCGAACAGGCCGCGCTCGACCAGCAACAGGTCCGCGCGTTTTCGAGGGGGCGCATTGCTGTCGTGCCGGGCCAAGTTCAATCCGATGCAGGGGCGGGCGCAGAAGCGAGCCGTTTGGCGTCGCGCGCGCAAAGTCCGACTTTACGCCATCCGATATCAACGGAGTTGGGCAGGAAAACGTCGGGGCCGGCCAGATAGAATTTCATCATTTCAAGCCGTCATTGCGTGCCAACGGGCCGCGCGAATGCGCGCCCGATGACAGGGCCCACGTTTGTCGCAGGCAATGACGAACGCAAAGTACCCTTCGTTCGGGCCGAGCCTCAGGCGAGCTTCACGGTTTCGGTCTTGAAGTCCTTGCCAAGCGCTTCGAACACCTTGGCGACGATGCCCTTGGCGTCGAGCCCGGCACGGGCGTACATCGCGTTCGGCGAGTCGTGATCGAGGAACACGTCCGGCAATACCATCGAGCGCATCCGCAAGCCGCCATCGAGCATGCCGTGGTCCGCCAGCGTCTGCATGACATGAGAGCCGAAGCCGCCAATCGAACCTTCCTCGATGGTCAGCAGAATTTCGTGCTCGCGCGCCAGCTTCAGCACCATGTCGAGGTCGAGCGGCTTCATGAAGCGCGCGTCGGCAATGGTCGTGGACAGGCCGAGCGTGGCCAGTTCGTCGGCGGCCTTCTCGCATTCGCCAAGCCGGGTGCCGAACGACAGCAACGCGATCTTGGTGCCTTCGCGAATGATGCGCCCCTTCCGATCTCGAGCGCGACGCCGAATTCCGGCATCTCGATGCCACGGCCTTCACCGCGCGGATAGCGCACGGCGCTGGGGCGATCGTCGATCGCGACCTGGGTCGCCACCATGTGCACCAGTTCAGCCTCATCCGACGCCGCCATGATGACGAAATTCGGCAGGCAGCCGAGATAGGCGTTGTCGAACGAACCGGCATGGGTCGCGCCGTCGGCGCCGACCAGACCTGCACGGTCGATCGCGAAGCGTACCGGCAGACTCTGGATCGCCACGTCATGGACGATCTGGTCATAGCCGCGCTGCAGGAAGGTCGAGTAAATCGCGCAGAACGGCTTGTAGCCCTCGGTCGCAAGACCGGCGGCGAAGGTCACCGCGTGCTGTTCGGCAATGCCAACGTCGAAGGAGCGATCGGGAAAAGCCTTGGCGAAGATGTCGATCCCGGTTCCCGACGGCATTGCCGCGGTGATGCCGACGATCTTCTCATCCTTCTGCGCTTCCTTGACGAGGCTCTGGCCGAACACGTTCTGGTAGGATGGTGCGTTCGGTTTGGCCTTGGCCTGGGCGCCGGTGGCGACGTCGAATTTGACCACTGCGTGGTACTTGTCGGCGGAGGCTTCCGCCGGGCCATAGCCCTTGCCCTTTTGGGTGACGACATGAACCAGGATCGGGCCGGTTTCCATGTCGCGCACGTTCTTGAGCACCGGCAGCAGGTGGTCGAGATTGTGGCCGTCGATCGGGCCGACATAATAGAAGCCGAGTTCCTCGAACAGTGTGCCGCCGTCCATCATGAAACCGCGGGAATATTCCTCGACCCGGTTGGCGCGGTTGGCGATGATTTTCGGCAGGTGGTTGCCGAGCTGCTTGGCCGCTTCGCGCAATGTGCGATAGGTCTTGCCGGAATACAGCCGCGACAGATAGGCCGACATCGCGCCGACCGGCGGCGCAATCGACATGTCGTTGTCGTTGAGGATGACGATCAGCCGCGAGTTCATCGCGCCGGCATTGTTCATGGCCTCATAGGCCATGCCGGCGGACATCGCGCCGTCGCCGATCACGGCGATGACATTATTCTTGCCGCCGGAGAGGTCGCGCGCCACGGCCATGCCGAGCGCTGCGGAAATCGAGGTCGAGGAATGCGCGGCGCCGAACGGATCGTAGTCGCTTTCGGTCCGCTTGGTGAAACCGGACAGCCCGCCCCCGGTGCGCAGCGTGCGAATGCGATCGCGCCGGCCGGTCAGGATCTTGTGTGGATAGGCCTGATGGCCGACGTCCCAGATCAGGCGATCGCGCGGAGTGTCGAACACATAGTGCAAGGCGGTCGTCAGCTCGACGACGCCGAGGCCGGCGCCGAAATGGCCGCCTGTGACCGAGACCGCATCGATGGTTTCCTGACGCAGCTCGTCGGCGACCTGCCGGACTTGTTCCACCTTGAGCCGGCGCAGATCTTCCGGGGTGCGGATGGTGTCGAGGAGCGGCGTCTTACTAAATACGGTCACGGCGATATTCCAGTTTTGCATGTCGGGACAACGCCCCGACGTGAGGTGGGTTGCGCGGGTTCTGCGCAGAGATAACCCGGACGCCGGATGCCACCCGAGCAGGCCGCAGCCTGATTTGATAGTCTAGATGGGCCCCGGATCGTTCAATGTGATATACATCACCCTTGGCGGCTTCACCCTTCCCAATGATTTTTGCGAGCTATTTGAAGTGCTTACCACTTTCAGAAATCGGTGCGGCGGTACCCTCATCAGCCCATAGCGGCTAAAGCTTTACACTAAAGCCGCTGCCAAAGCCAACCCGCCGAGGTTATGGGCGGGCGCTTGAGAATGGTAATGGACCCCCGGATTTTCAACGGCGGCAGGGCAATGATTACGCAATTTCGTCCAAATCCGCGCAATTTGTGCGGCTGACGGCAATCGTTCTATGCTTTTTCCGGGTGGCGTTCGGGCTTGATGCAGGCCCCCGGCGATTAACTATCGCCGGAAAGAGTTGGGGATTTGCATGCCTGACATGAGGGTGTCACTGCACGTCCAGTGGCTCGATTCCGGTGACCTGGCCGTTGGCGTCGGTGGTGATCTTGTCGACCCGTGCCTCCGCCTGCCGCAGCAATTCCTCGCATCGCCGCTTCAGGGCTTCGCCGCGCTCGTAGATGGCGACTGATTCTTCCAGCGGAACCTTGCCGTCTTCCAGCCGCTTGACGATCGTTTCAAGTTCTTCGATCGCGCGCTCGAAGCTCAACTTTTTGACGTCCACCTGAATGTTTTCAGCCATATGTTGCTTTTCCGGATGCGCCCTTTGCCGGCGCGGATTCGAAGATATCTATACGGGCATATTGTGGCGACACTTCTCGCGGCAAGACTTCCTGCCGGAAGACTTCTCGCCGGAAGATGTTAAGCGCCCATCAGCGCGGTGACATGGGCCGCGACCGATTCTTTCAGACCCTGCAGATCATAGCCGCCCTCGAGCACCGAGACAATTCGGCCGCCGGCGCTGGTAGCGGCGACATCCATCAGCTTGCGCGTGACCCAGCCGAAATCTTCTGCCTGGAGATTGAGCGACGCCAGGGGATCGCGATGATGCGCGTCGAAGCCCGCCGAGATGATGATCAGCTCGGGGCTGAATTTCTTCAACTGCGGCAGGATCACGTTCTCGAACGCGGCGCGGAATTTGGCGCCGCCGTCTTCCGAGGCCAGCGGTGCGTTGACGATGTTGTCGTGCTCGCCGCGCTCGCCGCTGGCGCCGGTGCCGGGAAACAGCGGCATCTGGTGCGTGGAGCAATACATCACGGTCGGGTCCGCCCAGAAAATATCCTGGGTGCCGTTGCCATGATGGACGTCGAAATCAACCACCGCGGCGCGGGCGATGCCGTATTTGCGCTGCGCGTGGCGCGCGGCGATAGCAGCCTGGTCGAAGAAGCAGAAGCCCATCGGCTTGTTGGTTTCGGCGTGATGGCCCGGAGGGCGGGTCGCGACGAAGGCATTGGTGTGGGTGCCCGCCAACACGGCATCGGTCGCGGCCACCGCGCCGCCGACGCCGCGCATCACAGCTTCCCAGGTGCCCGGCGACATCGAGGTGTCGCCGTCGAGATAAATCAGGCCGCTCGATGGCGCGATGCGCCGCAGTTCGTCGACATAGTGTTCGTCGTGACAGAGTGTGACGAGATCGAGGCTGCCTTCCGGCGCTTCGCCGCGCACCAGCCCATCAAACCGGCTTTGGCCGAGAATCTCGTTGACGGCGCGAATCCGGTCGGGCCGTTCGGGATGTCCGGGTGGCGTGAGATGGTCGAGGCTTGCGGGATGGCTCAGAAGAAGCGTCGTCATGCGATACCCTGGCGCGTTGGATGCGCTTTCGAGGAAGCCCCAAATCCAAGCCAATCTAAGGCGTTACCAGCCGCGCGGAAAGGGCCGCGAGGGTGGATATGCCGCTATTCAATTCATTCGCGCGATGCGATCGGTCGGCTGCGGTGCAATCGGGCTGTTGGCCTGGAAATAAGCGTACAGCGCATCGACGTCGTAGACGCCGAATTGCGGCGCGGAACCGTCCTTCAGCGCCGTGAAGCCGTCGCCCCCGACCGCGAGATAATTGTTGGCGGTCACGCGATAGCTTGCTGCGGGATCGATCGGCTGTCCGTTCAACGCCATGCGATCAGCGATAACGCGGTCGCCTTGCGGCTTGGCGCCGTCCCAAATGTAGTGGAAACCCTTCGAGACCTGCAGAATCCGTGGCCGTTTCGGATCGAGCCATTGCTGCTCCAGCATGGCCTTGATCTGGCTGCCGGTCAGCGTCAGCGTGACCAGTTGATTGCGGAACGGCTGGCTGGCGAACACGTCGGCGTAGGTCACCGCGCCATCTTCCTTTTTGGTGATGTCGGTACGCACGCCGCCCGGATTGGTGACCGCGATCACGGCGCCGCCATCGGCGGCGGCATGCGTCGCGGCGAGCTGGGCGTCGGCGATGATATCGCCGAGCGCGCTCTCGCCGGCATCGTTAGGCGCGCGCGACAGCGTGTCCGTGACCGATCCCGCCCGGCGGTTGGCGATCGGTGCAGCAACCTTATCGTAAGCTTCCAGCAGCGCGGTCTGCTGGGGATCGCTGGCATAGCGGTTAGTGCGGACGATGACGTTGTCGGCCCTGGCGCTGACGATATCGCGCGTCGCCCGATCGAGCTTGAGGTCGATCGCGGTGACGATGGTGCCGTATTTGTCGCCTGAGGTGACCAGCCGTCCGTCGATCTCGCAGACATAGGCCTGATGGGTGTGGCCGCTGATCACGACGTCGACCGCGCGGTCGAACTTCTTGACGATATCGACGATGGCCCCGGAAATGGCGGGACATTCATTATAGTCGCCGGTCGGATAGCCGCCTTCGTGGATCAGCACCACGATGGCCTCGACCCCGCGTGCCTTCAGTTCAGGCACCAGCGCATTCACGGTCTCGGCTTCATCCTTGAATTCCAGGCCGGCGGCGCTGACCGGCGAGATGATGCCGGGCGTGCCCTTCAGGGTCAGGCCGATAAAGGCCACCGGAATGCCTTCGAATTCCCGGATCTCGTAGGGCGGGAAGATGGTCTTGCCGGTATCCGTCACGATGGTCGAGGCGGCGAGGTAATGAAACCTCGCGCCGGGGAACGGATGTGGCCCTTGGCATTTATCGGTGGGATGGCAACCGCCATTCTGCATCCGCAGCAGTTCGTCCTTGCCCTCGTCGAATTCATGATTGCCGACCGAGGCGATCTCAAGCCCCATCATCGACAGTGCTTCGATGGTGGGCTCGTCGTGAAACATCGCCGACAGAAACGGGCTGGCGCCGATCAAGTCTCCGGCCGCGACGAAGATGGTATTTTTCCTGTTCTCGCGAAGCTGCTTCACCAAGGTCGCCATATGCTCGGCGCCGCCGGCCGGCACCATGATCTTCCCGGTCTTGTCGTCGGGATCGCTGATCCTTATCCCGCCGGCAGGCGGCCGCAGGTAACCGTGAAAATCATTGATGGCGAGGATTTGCACGTCAACGGGTGCGGCGTTCTCGGCGAAGGCCTGCGGCGCTGGTCCGGTCGCGACGAACAGCGCGAGCGCCGCCAGCGCTCGATAAAGTTTGTTTCTCATGATCCCAATCATAGAGAACGGGTGCTACGATTTCACGAAAGTTTTCGTGAGCGTGCTTTAAGCCCGGTGGCGCAGCGCGTCGACCAGCAGGGCGAACGCCGGCGCCGGTTGCCGGCGGCTTGGATAATAAAGATGGTAGCCCGAAAATGGCGGGCACCAATCCGTGAGCACGCGTTTGAGACGGCCCTTCGCCAGATCGGGCTGTGCCAGATCCTCCGGCACATAGGCGAGGCCGAAACCGGCCAATGCCGCGTTGAGGATCTGATACGTACTGTTGAAAACGAGCTGGCCTTCGACGCGCACCTTCAGTTCGCGCGCGCCTTTCTCGAACTCCCATGCGTATAACCCGCCCTGGGTGGGCAGGCGCAGGTTGATGCAGTTATGGGCGATCAGGTCCTGCGGCCGCTTCGGTACCGGCTGTTTTCTGAAATATGACGGCGACCCGACCACCGCCATGGAGGTGTCCGGTCCGATCCGCACGGCGATCATATCCTTGGCCACTTGCTCACCGCTGCGCACGCCGGCGTCGAAACGCTGGGCGACGATGTCAGTCAGGGCGGAGTCGATGCTGATCTCCACCGTGATATCAGGATATTTAGCCAGGAACTTCGCCAGCTTCGGCCACAGCAGCGTGTCGACGGCGTATTCGGTGGCCGTGATCCGGATGGTGCCGGTGGGCTTGTCCCGAAGTTCGCGCAGGGCCGCCAATTCTGCGTCAATTTCCTCGAAACGGGGCCCAAGGGTGTGAAGCAGGCGCTCGCCGGCTTGCGTCGGCGCGACGCTGCGGGTGGTGCGGGTCAACAGACGAACGCCGAGCCGTTCCTCGAGGTCGCGGATGCTGTGGCTCAGCGCCGACTGCGACACGCCGAGCTTGGCGGCGGCGCGTGTGAAGCTGCTTTCGTTCGCCACGGCGAGGAAGCCGACGAGATCGTTGAGGTGGTTGCCGCGCATTAATGAATCCAGCTCATGAGTTCATGCGCATTTTTATGCCTAATCGGTGGCCGTTGCACCCCCTAAGTAGACCTCATGGCGCAGGGCCCCGGTTCGGCTGTCGAAGGAGCAAGACCATGGAAATCCAGCGAAACGGCTCACGGCCGTCCGGCAAGGGGCCGGCCCAGTACTTTACGGGAACGGTTCGTGTCGATCCGCTATTCGAGGCGCCGGAACCGGCGCGCGGTCGCGGTGCCAGCGTCACGTTCGAACCCGGCGCCCGCACCGCATGGCACACCCACCCGCTCGGCCAGACACTTATCGTCACTTCCGGACTCGGACGGGTTCAGCGCTGGGGCGGCGCGATCGAGGAAATCCGGCCCGGCGACGTGGTCTGGTTTGCGCCGAATGAGAAGCATTGGCACGGCGCCGCGCCGGCGACGGCGATGACGCATATCGCGATTTAGGAGCAACTCGACGGCAAGGTCGTCGATTGGATGGAACAGGTCAGCGACCAGCAATACGGCGCCTGAACAATCATTGAGTACAATTCTGGAGGAGAAAGATGCAGAAACGCAAACTTGGAAACAAACTGGAAGTCTCGGCCATCGGCCTCGGCTGCATGGGGCTCAGTTTTGGTTACGGTCCGGCGGTCGAACAGCAAGCAGGAATCGCGTTGATCCGCGGCGCCGTCGAGCGCGGCGTCACCTTCTTCGACACCGCCGAGGTCTACGGCCCATTCACCAATGAGCAGCTGGTCGGCGAAGCGCTGGCGCCGTATCGCAAGGACGTGGTGATCGCAACTAAGTTCGGCTTCGATCTCGACCCGCAGACCGGCCAGCAGCGCGGCCTCAACAGCCGGCCGGCGCATATTAAGGAGGTCGCCGAGGCCTCGCTCAAGCGGCTTAACACCGACACCATCGATTTGTTCTATCAGCATCGCGTCGACCCGAACGTGCCGATCGAGGATGTCGCGGGCGCGGTGAAGGACCTGATCCGGGAAGGCAAGGTCAAGCACTTCGGTTTGTCGGAAGCTGCCGCGCAAACCATCCGGCGTGCGCATGCGGTCCAACCCGTCACCGCCCTGCAGAGCGAATATTCGCTGTGGTGGCGGGAGCCCGAACGCGAGGTGCTGCCGACGCTGCAGGAACTCGGGATCGGCTTCGTTCCTTATAGTCCGCTCGGCAAGGGTTTTCTTACCGGCGCCATCGACGCCAATACGGCGTTCGACAAGACCGACTTCCGCAACGTCGTGCCGCGGTTTACGCCGGAGGCGCGCAAGGCCAATCATGCCCTGGTCGAGCTGCTTGGCGAGATCGCCAAACGAAAGAGCGCAACGTCAGCGCAGATCGCGCTCGCCTGGCTATTGGCGCAAAAGCCATGGATCGCGCCGATCCCCGGCACCACCAAGCTGCATCGCCTCGAAGAAAACATCGCTGCCGCCGCCGTCGCGCTGACAGCCGGCGATCTCAGCGACATCGAGCGTGCCGTCTCGCAGGTTACTGTAGAGGGCGCCCGCTACCCCGAACATCTGCAAGCGCTGGTGGGTCGCTGAGAGGAACGTCGCGACGAAGTTCGCGCGGTTGCCAAGCTTCATGTGCGATGACCAGACCACGCTATCGCGGCAGTGCAGGTGCGCTCCCTCTTCCGTCGGGAGAGGGGCGGGGTGAGGGATTACGGTCCATCGATAGAATTAACCCCTCACCCGGATCGCTGAGGCGATCCGGCCTCAACGGGAGAGGTGGAGGGAAACCGCGGAACGACCGAATTCAATCCAATCGGCTTACCCCTTGCGTGAGAAAAACGCCTTGAACGCGGCCACGGCTTCCGGGGAGCGCATCCGTTCGCCGAATAGCTGGCTCTCTTGATCGATCCGGCGGGTCAGATCTTCCGGCGACGGTTTCAGAAGCTTGCGTGAGATCGCGACCGCTTCGGCCGGCAACGCGCAGATTTCGCGCGCAACCTTGCCGGCCTCGGCTTCGGTATGGCCGGGCGCCACCACCACATTGACGAACCCTGCGGTATGGGCATCGTCGGCATTCATCGCCCGTCCCATCACCAAGGTGGCGAACGCGCGCTGGTGTCCCATGGCGCGGGGCATCAGCAGGCTCGAGGCGCCTTCCGGTACCAGGCCCAAATGGATGAACGGCGTGGAAAATGTCGCCGTCGTGCTGGCGACCACATAATCGCAATGGAACAGCATCGTGGTGCCGATGCCGATCGCGATGCCATCGACCGCGGCTACGATCGGCTTGGTGTTGTGGGCCAGCGAATACAGAAATGTGACGGCGTCGGATGCGCGCGGCGTGTCGGTATTGGACGTACCGTCCTTCAGGAAGTCCTCAAGATCGTTGCCGGCGGTGAAGACCCCCGGTCCGCCGGTAATGACGATGCAGCGGATCGCGGGATCGTTCTGCGCAGTGTCGATCGCCGCGCTCATCGCGCGATACATCTCGCGCGTCAGCGCGTTCTTCTTTTCCGGCCGCCGCAGCGTGATCACGCGCGTGGCGTCTTCGTCGGTAACGATCAAATGCGCGGTCATGGTGCAGCCTCAGCAAGCGGGGAGGGGCGGGTACAAGTCTTCGAGATAACAAGTATTCGGAGACAGCCTACATCATCTGCCACCACGTCGAAAACCGGGTATAACTATGGCAGAGGTACCATCACGAAAGATCGCCTTTGTGCCTGATGGTGCGGTTACGCCGGATGGAATAATATTCAGTGCGCGGGGGGAATCCTGCTGCCCGCCCCGCCCGGGTGTTATGGACGATCGCCGCAGTCGCGATCCTGGGCAGCCTCGCTGGTGAAGGAGGGTCCCATGTACGCCGCCATTCGTCAGGGTAAGGCCAGGACTGGCATGGCCGAAGAGCTCGCGCGCAGAATCAAGGAGGGCGCCATTCCGATCATCAGCGATGTTGAAGGCTTCATGGCTTACTATGTGGTTTATGCACCCGACGACACCGTCACGGCGATCAGCGTCTTCAACAATTACGCGGGAGCGGAAGAGGCAAACAGGCGTGCCCTCGCCTGGATCGAGCAAAACCTTGCACCCTTGCTCGTTGGACCAGCCACCGCGGTGGCCGGCCCGGTGATCGTCCATACGTTGGCATAGCAAGCTAGCGCCTTGGACCTGCACGACCCTCTTGACAGATGAGCTGCCGATACTCAGGTTTTAAGTCTGTCCTCGTGAAGGACAGCAAATCGGGAACGCATTGCGTTGGCCGTGAAACTTCGGAGGTTCTTAAATGACGCCACCGGGTAGAACTGCCGCATAACGCTGCCGCATCTGTTCGGGCTTCAGCGTAGCGGCTCTTTGCGAACAACACGACGGGAGCGGCCTATGGGCCTCATCAGTAGGGCATGGACCAACTTGGCCCCTCCCGGCGCGATATCGCGCCTCCTTTAGGTTCCGTTAGCACGGCGTAAACGTGCTGACACGGGGCGAGGTCGTCGACCGTGTTCAAAGCGATCGAACAGACCGATCAGCCGAGATGGTGGACTTCCTGAAGGCCGTAAACCGGTGTGGGAATGCCCTCCATTCGCGCCTTCAACTGGAGCGACAGAAACTGCGAGTAGTGGCGTGACTGGTGCAGGTTACCGCCATGGAACCAGAGCGCCTCCTGTTGTGTCGGCTTCCACATGTTTCGCTGTTCGCCTTCCCACGGGCCCGGGTCTTTGGTCGTATTCGAGCCCAGCCCCCAGACCTTGCCCACCTTATCGGCGACCTCCCTGGAGATCAGGTCGGCGGCAAAGCCGTTCATCGATCCATAGCCGGTGGCATAAACGACGACATCGGCTGGCAGTTCGGTCCCATCGGTCAAGATGACAGAATGCTCGTTGAGTCTTTTGACATCCACGCCGCTCTTCAGTTTGATGCTGCCGTCGGCAACCAGCTCGGAAGCACCAACATCGATGTAGTATCCCGACCCGCGCCGCAGATACTTCATGAACAAACCGAAATCGTCATCGCCATAGTCGAGCAGGAAGCCTGCCTTCTCGAGGCGTTTGTAGAAATCGGCATCACGTTCCCTGATCGCGTTGTAAACCGGGATCTGGAACTCGTGCAAAATCTTGTAAGGCAGTGAAGCAAAGATCAGGTCGGCCTTGGCCGTCGTCATTCCAGACTGGACCGCCTGCTCGGAGTAAAGCGCGGCCAACCCCAGCTCCATCAGGGAGTCCGACCTCACAATATGGGTCGTCGAGCGTTGAACCATAGTGACGTCAGCTCCGGCCTCCCAAAGGGCGGCACAAATATCGTGCGCGGAATTGTTCGAGCCGATCACGACGGCCTTCTTGTTTTTGTATTTGTCCGGGCCCGGGTGCTGGGACGAATGGTGTTGGTCACCCTTGAAAATATCCATGCCTTCGAATTTCGGCATGTTGGGCTTGGCGGACATCCCCGTCGCAAGCACAAGCTGTTTTGGTTTCAGGACGATTTCCCGGCCGTCGCGCTGCACGACAACGGTCCATTCGCGGCTCTTCTCGTCGTAGGATGCCTTCTTGCATTCGGTTGAGCCCCAGTAATTGAGCTCCATCACCTTAGTGTACATTTCGAGCCAGTCCCCGATCTTGTCTTTCGGAGAGAACACCGGCCAGTTCCTGGGAAACGGCAGATAGGGCAGATGATCATACCAAACCGGGTCGTGCAGGCAGAGTGACTTGTAACGCTTGCGCCAGCTATCGCCGGGCCTTTCGTTTTTTTCGACGATGATCGTCGGCACATTGAGCTGGCGCAGCCGGGCCCCGAGTGCGATGCCGCCCTGGCCGCCGCCAACGATGACGCAATAGGGCTGGCGCGAGTAGCCGAGTTCGGCAGCTTCCGCCTCGCGTTCTTCCTTCCATGTTTTTCGATTGCGTTCGGCGCCGTGCTTGGCTCCCATCGGACGGTCGAAGCCAAGTGGCTCTTCGTACCCCTTGAGTTCGCTCATGGTCGTGAGCAGCGTCCATATCCGGCCGTCCTTCAGGCGCATGTGGCCAAAGCCGCGGGCGACCGCTGTTTCGAATTGTATCCAGCTCTCGGTAATTCCGTCCGCTTCGGAAGCGTCCTCACCATCCGCAATTTTCCAGTTCGACGGCTTTGTGTCGGCGAGACGCGCGTTGAGCATGTCGCGAACCTGGTCCTTGCCCTCCATTGTCTTGATGTTCCAGGTGAAGGTCACGAGGTCGCGCCAGTAGCAGTCAGCCTGAAACAGATCGACGGCCTGTTCTATCTCGCCAGCGGACAGCGCCTTGTCGAGCGCGTTGAGAAGATCAGACACTTTTCCGTTCGGGGCCTTGTCGAGCATGATGATGTCCTCCCTTGTGCCGACGGGGAGAGCCTGCGCTCTTTCTTCGTTCCGGCGAACTGAAGCCGAAGCGCCGACGAAAGCGATGAGCTCTCGCGATGTTATTGGATCTTTCAAGGCACACTTGAAGTCTAGCACTTTGCGGCGAAGAGGCGAGCGGGAAACAGCCCCAACTGGATTGACGGGTGGGCCAGACCCAACGGCTGCTGCGGGGTCAGAGGCTGAAGTCTTCGCGTCTCAAGGTGACTTCGGATTTGGCTCGATCACACGGCTCGGCTCGACGCGATCAGCCCACGACTCCGACGAAAATCCGTCGTTCATCGACCATAAAAAGGTTGGGTTATGGCGGTACGCCGCCGATGTCCCAAGTAGGCAGCGGTTCCTTCACGCTATTTTTGGGAACTCGCCAGATAGCTTTACCCGCGGAACCAATCCGGGCGCTGCAACTTATCGCGAATACGTCACAGATCGGGAGACTGCCATGAAGATCGCAACGATTCTAGGCGCCGCGGCGGCCTTCATCACCATCGGTTCGGCGGCTTGGGCCGAACAAGCGCTGATGGGCACGATTACCGGAATCAACCGGCTCAATGACACTATTTCGATCAAACGGACGCAAAATGGCACCGTCGGCGCGAATACCGGTGGCGCCGAAGAGTTCAAAGTACAAAAGGGCCTGTCGCTGGATGATATTCATGCCGGCGACAGAAGTCACCTTCTCGGTCACCGGAACCGGCGACACCAGGACAATCACAAAACTTCAGCGACAGTAAGACTTCGTCGTCCACGCCGGGCTCGTAGTACGTCATGCGTGGGATGGCCAATGGGTCGCGCGAATGCGCGCATCCACCTTGTCCTTGGCGACATCAATACCGGCGACAACCGACCGTTTTGTGCCATCATCCAACTGCCTTCCTTGCCCGGTTCGGGCTCAAAGCCCGTGCAACTCTTCGGGTTTAAGGAAGACACCAGATCTGTCCCTCGCTCCCCGGCAGGCTCTTGGGGCCTTTGAGCACGAACGGGCTCAGATCCAGCGACGGGCGGTTTTACGAGAGCCGCCCGTTCGCACATTCTGGCAGATTTTGCGGACAGCAGATTTTGCGGGACACAAGAGCGCGAAGGAAACCGTTAAAACCATTGCGCAGGGAAGGCCGGTGTCCCGGTGAACCCGTGGTGACTAACGCGCGTGTTTACTACAGTCCACGCGCGGCCGCGGGTGCAACGGGCATCCGGCTTTCCCTGCGCCCTCTGTTATTTGAAGGACAAGGTTCATGCATCGCTCGGGCGTTTCGCGCCGCGGGAATGCGGGGGTGTGTCGAATTGCTCACGTCATTGCGAACCAACGGGTCTCGCGAATGCGCGCCCGGTGACACGCTCCGCGAAGCAATCCATTCTTTCTTTGTGTGGTGTGATGCATTGCTTCGCTCGCCTCGCAATCACGGCGTTGGGACCACCTCGGCTGTTTGAAATTCTAATCGAGAAAGTGGGTTGCCAACCCAAATACACCATCACCATCATTCCACTTACGGGCTTTCAACAGGAAGATTTGTCGAACGTAAATTCCATCACCGGACTATCGTCCTTGAGGTTGAAGACATAATGTATTGACAGGCCGCGGCGGAGGTCGTCGCCGTACTTGGCGCAAGAACTGCCTTGGAGAAAACCAATAGTCTGTACGCGATTGGCGGTGATGCGCTGCGCGACGGCTGCATCGGCGACGGAATAGCGCATCTCTACAATGGCATCATGAGCAACGGCAGTCTCAAAATGAAGTGTATCATTAGTGGGCTTCCTGGACGCATTCTCTTTGTTCTCAGCCTGCACCACTGCCTGGGCCATTTCGATCAGGGTTTTGGAATCGGCAAGTGTTGGCGGCAGCGGAAGGCTGGCGCAGGCGGATCGATCGACTGTCGTCTCAAGGCGGTCACTGCCATCTGATGCTGCCAAAATATTATGAATAACGACTCCAGCGTTAATGTACGAAAGTCTTTCATCTTTGCAAAAATACGAAATGGTACCGCGCTTATAATCGCCAGATGAAGTCTTGAGTTTGGCGATAAAGGTGGCGTCCCTGACCGTATAGATGATTTCGACAATGTTCTCGTGTGATGTTGCAGATTGAAAATTTAAAGAACGGTCTGTGGTTTTGGGAAGGCTCACGTCAATCGTATGAGCGATGGCCATAGCCATTTCGGCTGTCGACCTGAATTTTGGGTCAATCGCTGTTTGAGCTTCCGGAGTTTGAAACCGGTACCGCGCCAAGCAGCACAATGGCTGCCGCACTGACGGTAGTGTGACGTAATGAAACCATCTTAAGTTTGATCCCACATTGATCTGCTTGCGGTAGAATTCCGCTTCCGGCGATCGATATGACGCCTCAGGGCGCACCGTAATTCGAGGCTGGAGTGGCAGCTGTGTTTACAACAGGCGTCGGCGTTCATGGCTCCGGCTCTGGGCCGCGACAAGCAGAGCGTGTGAGGCGTCAAAGCTACCCCAGCAACACCGCGTCGGAGCCGTTAACTGCGTCGGCGCTGTCCATGACGGTGCGCTCCAATGCTCCCGCCTGTACCGAAATGTTTTCGGCGAAAAATCGCGCCAACGTGACATAGCGTTGCGGGTCGCCGTTGCCTTCGCCGAGATCGCGCACCGCGAGCGCTTCGCCAGCCAGCATGCAACCACCAAGCGTCGATCCGAACAATCGCAGATACGGTGTCGCCCCGGCCAGCGCCTCGTTCGGCGCCGAGGTGACGCGCTCCAGCAGCCAGCGGCTGGTGCGGTCCAGCGATCCCAGCGCGTCGCGCAGTTTGGTGCCGGTGGTGCCGAAGGCGGGATCGTTGGAGGCCTCGACCTTGCCGACGACGGCCTTGAGTTCATCGAGCAGCGCCCACACCGACTCGCCGCCATTGGCCGCGAGCTTGCGCGTCACCAGATCGATCGACTGGATGCCGTTGGTGCCCTCATAGATCGCGGTGATGCGCGCGTCGCGATAATGCTGCGCGGCGCCGGTTTCCTCGATGAAGCCCATGCCGCCGTGTATTTGCACGCCAAGCGAGGTGACTTCATTGCCGATATCGGTGGAGAAGGCTTTTGCAATCGGCGTCAGCAGCGCACCGCGCGCGGCAGCCGCGCTGCGCGTTTTCGCATCGCTTGCCCGCACCGACACATCGAGCGCGACGGCGGTGGCGTAGCAGATCGTGCGCGCTGCAGCGGTGAGGGCGCGCATCTGCATCAGCATGCGCTTGACGTCTGGGTGCACGATGATGGGGTCCGAACCGTCGCCGGTCTTGCCGATCGCGCGACCCTGGCGGCGTTCCTGCGCAAACGCCAGCGCCTGCTGATAGGCGCGGTCGGCGATCCCGACGCCTTCGAGACCGACGCCGAGCCGGGCCTGGTTCATCATCGTGAACATGCAGAGCATGCCTCGATTTTCCTCGCCGATCAGGTAACCGATCGCGCCGCCTTTATCGCCCATGGTCATGGTACAGGTCGGCGAGGCATGCATGCCGAGCTTGTGTTCGACGCCGCTGGCGTAGATATCGTTGCGGGCGCCGAGCGAACCGTCGGCGTTGACGAGGAATTTCGGAATCAAGAACAGCGAAATGCCTTTGGTGCCCGCCGGCGCGTCGGGCAATCGGGCCAGCACGAAATGCACGATGTTATCGGTCATGTCGTGATCGCCATAGGTGATGAAGATCTTGGTGCCTTTGATGCGATAGCTGCCGTCGGGCGCGCGCTCGGCGCGGGTGCGCAGCGCACCGACATCCGATCCGGCCTGCGGCTCGGTCAGTTGCATGGTGCCGGTCCACTCGCCCGACACCAGTTTTTCGAGATAGACTTTCTTCAGTTCGTCGCTCCCATGAGCGTCGAGCGCCTCGATCGCACTCAGCGTCAGGAGCGGGCAGAGCCCGAAGGCGATATTGGAGGCGCTCCAGATTTCGGTACAGGCGGCGTTGACCGCGAGCGGAAGGCCCTGGCCGCCGAACGCTTCGGGGCCGGACACCGCGTTCCAGCCGGCCTCAGTCCAGCGCCGGTAGGCATCGGGCCAGCCGGGCGCGGTGATCACCTTGTCGGCCTCGAGCTTGATGCCGTGTTCGTCGCCCACCCTGTTCAAGGGCGCCAGCACATCGGAGGCAAAACGCCCGGCTTCCTCCAGTACGGCGGCGGCGATGTCGCCGTCGAAATCGCCGTAATGGCCGGCTTTCACGGCGGCCTGCAGGCCGGCACCATGTTTGAGGGCCAGCAGCATGTCATTGATCGGTGCGCGATAGGTCATGACCGTGGTCTCGCTCTGACAGGGAAGGCAGGCTCTCGTCTTCCCACGAAACCGCCATTCTCTCAACTCCTCGCGGGGCGGCAACTCCTCGCGGGGCGGCAACTCCCCGATGGGGTGGGGTGGGCCGCAGGGGGAACAGGGAGGCGGTGCCTTTCGAGCCGTGGAAGGGCAGCCCGATCGGCGAAAAAGCCCCAATATAAAGAGGGCAAAATCCCGGTGCGGATTTAGGGCGAATTGCGGTTCCAGCCTGTTGAAATCGCTCAACTCCCTCTATAGACCGTGCGTTGCCAGAGGGAATCCGCGCGGCTATCGTCCCGCCGCTTTCCAGACAGGTTATTGGGGCGTCGCCAAGTGGTAAGGCAGTGGATTTTGATTCCACCATGCGGAGGTTCGAATCCTCCCGCCCCAGCCAGGCAGTCCGGCGGTCAGAGAATGTGCCCCTGATACTGGCAGAAAAGCCCGCCAATGGCGGGCTTTTACGAATTAGCGGCCAGTCTCCAGAACTCCGTGATTGGCAGTTTCGGGAGCCAAATCGTCGAAAGTCTCCGGCCGATACTTGGAAAATTCCCGTTTTTGGGAGATTGCGCACGGAGATCGAGTTTGATCTGCACTGCCGCCCCGAGCTTGCAGTGCAACTCGCCAGATTCTCCGCCATGGCCGCCGGCAAATTCGGAATCCTGAGTTCGCACTGCCGCGCCGATCAAACGACCGTACCCGCGGTTCGAATCCCTTTCGCTCCGCCAGCCAATCCTCTGGTTCTGTCACGGCCCCCCGACAACGCCGCTAAAAGCCCAATAAAATGGGCATTTTGCTAAGGCGCCGCCGTACCAGAGATGTCCCGGTTTTGGGATCCAAGCCTGGAGATGCGATATTTCTCCAAAGCTTCGTACTATGGCGATTTGGTAGGGTTCTTAGAGGGCACGATTTAGGGTATTCGCGGTCGCCATCTTCAAAACAGTTCGAATCCTTATCGGACGGGCGAGCTGCGGTATCGACACGAAAACGCAACGATTCGACTACGCCGATCGAGCAGTAACCTAGGTCCGACATTGCATCGAAAAGTTGTGTAACAGGCAAAGTGCCACAACTAGGCGTTGCTGTAGTCGAGATATCTTGAAAGCCTACCATGTGCGATTCTCTGTTGGGGCACCAACGAGAGGGAAGATGGCTAAGATACCGAAATTAAGACTGAGCGGCAATTATTGCGCCAACCCCGTATCCAAACAGATCTTCAGGTCACTTATTGGATCAAGCTCCCACACATCGAAATCCCACGGTGGCGACGGGTGCAAGATTTGGCCGTTAGCTGAGCGAGAATCCTCGTGAGCAATTTGCGTAACAAGAATATTGACTGACGATCTGCGTCAGCGGCCTTGGGGGCAAGAATGCGCATCGTCTATCTGGAGGTTCAAAACTTCCGTGGAATCAAATCTCTGGTTTGGGCACCCGCGGCTGGTATGAACTGCCTGATCGGCCCCGGTGACTCCACAAAAACGACCATCCTCGATGCCATCGAGCTATGTCTAAATCCCCGCTCGTATAGCTTCGCGGATGATTGCGACTTCTTCGACCTTGATATCGAAAAGCCGTTACGGATCACTGTTACGTTGGCTGGGCTACCCGGCGACTTCAAGGCCGAGGACCGATACGGCTTACACCTTCGCGGCTGGAACCAGGCAGCCACGAAAGTCGAGGACGAGTCCGGCGCGGGTTTGGAAGACGCGCTCTCCATCACCGTAGTTATTGATCAATCGCTAGAGGCACGCTGGTCGATCCACAATGATCGTATCAATGACATCGACAAGGACCCGCCGCCTGTGCGTTACAAAGACACCAAGCGGATGGGCACCAATCGCTTGGGGCCATATGCCGAACGACATCTCGGCTGGGGCCGAACCTCCGTCCTGACAAGGATCGGCGAGGCTGGTGAGGGATACAGCCTTCAACTGGCGGAAGCCGGTCGGGCGGCCCGCACGGCCTTTAAGGCCGGCGATCAAGGTATCTTCAAAAAAGCCGTCGACCGGGCAGAGGAGCTCAGCAAGCTATTCGGGGTCCCCGTCCGAGGGAAATTCACAGCCGAACTGGACGTTCAGGGCATCAGCATCACCTCTGGCGGAATAGCATTGCATGACGGCAACCTTCCACTCCGCCGACTCGGTACTGGTTCCTCTCGCCTTCTTGTCTCAGCGCTTCAGCACGACGCCGGTCCACCTCATATCGCCATCGTCGACGAAATCGAGCATGGCCTTGAACCACATCGCGTCGCCCGGCTGCTCAAGTATCTGAAAACGCCCAAGGGCGCGGAAGGTGCCGCCCAGCCACAGATGTTCGTGACGACACATTCGCCAGTCGTGATCCGCGAGCTAATCGCTTCGGATATTTTTGCTGTTCGATCATCGGCGGGCGTCACAACTGTCACGTCTGTTTCAGGGCTGGCCAGAGATCTCGACACGGCGCAGCGTCACCTTCGCGGAACGCCCGAGGCCTTCCTCGCGCGGAAGGTTCTTGTTGGCGAGGGGCGAACGGAACAAGGCCTTATGCGTGGCCTGGACGGATGGTGGCATGTTAGCGGCCGAGATTTGTTCGCTTTGCAGGGAGCGGTCCCCATCGATGGCGGCGGCAAAGATAAGGCCCCTCTTATCGCTGAGCATCTCCGCGATCTTGGATACGAGGTCTGGCTGCTTCTGGATTCCGACACGCCGCCAAATGCGGAGGCCTTGCGGCGAGCGACCGACAAAGGCGCGGCCCTCTGGCAATGGCCTGACAACTGCTCGACGGAGCAACGGCTGTTTCTCGACCTACCCTGGGCCGGAGTGCGCGCACTGATCACTCTCGCAATCGAGAGCGTCGGACAGGAGAGCGTCATCGCCGTTCTCGACAATGCCTTGAACGCCGCCGACCTTCCGACCGTATCCGCTGCCAAGCTGGGACCGGAGCGCGACACCGTGGATTTGCGGCGGCTGATTGGTAAGGTCGCGAACGACAAGAGCTGGTTCAAGGACATTTCACGCGGCGAAGGGCTGGCTACAGTTGTCGCCCCCCATTTGGACGCCGTGGCTGCGACTCCACTCGCCCAAGGGCTCGATGCCATGCGGAAATGGGTCGATGGCTCTTGAGGCAGACACAGATATTGCGCGATTAGCGGCGGATGTCCGACGCGGGAGCATCATTGCGGCCGCCGGCTGCGGGAAGACCGAGCAAATCGCCCGTGCGGTGGGTGTGTCCGAACACCGCCGGCTCATTCTCACGCACACGCACGCCGGCGTCGATGCTCTCACTCGACGCCTAAAGAAGCTTCACGTTCCTAGCGGTAAGTATCGCATTGATACGATCGCCGGCTGGTGCCTGCGGTTTGCGGCTTCCTTTCCTCGGCGCTCTGGCATCCTTTCGACCGCCCCCAGTTTCACGGCGGAGTGGGACGCCGTTTATGCCGCCGGGGCCTGTCTACTTGATAGTGGCGCCGTGGATGGGGTGATCAAATCTTCATACGGTGGTTGCTTCGTTGACGAGTACCAAGATTGCACCCTGCAGCAGCACGAGGTGATCCGACGGCTCGCCAATTATTTGCCGACGTGCGTTTTCGGCGACCCGCTTCAGGCCATCTTCGACTTCCGGGGCCAAACGCCGGTTAGTTGGGAGAAGGATGTCTTTCCGATCTTCGGACAAGCCGCCGAACTGATCACTCCATGGCGATGGAAGAACGCCGAGAACGAAGATCTGGCCGAGTGGCTTCGAGCCGTGCGGCTGGCGCTTCAGAAGGGTGAAATTCTTGATCTTAGCAATCGTCCAAATTGCGTAACTTGGACCGCCTTGCCCGCCGATCCGCGTCATCAGCAGGCTACAGTAGTCCGGCAATGCCTCGAATTCGATGCGCGATGACCTGCTTGGAAACCTCATAGTCATCGGCGACAGCACCAGCGAAAACCGCCGATCGGCGCTGGCGCAGAAGCTGGCACAGCAAGGGTTTGTCAATATCGAGGCGGTCGGCTGTAAGACACTTTTCGCCGCGGCCAAAGCCATTGATGGTTCGGTCGGACAAGCGCGTTTCAGGATGCTCCTGGCTTTCGCCGCCAAATGTATGACCGGCGCCGACAAGGCAGAACTCCAGCGTGCCGTTGACGCCCGCCAACAGGGCCGTCGCCGGGGCCAAACTAAATTCGGCGATCTTTTGCCGCTCACCGATGCCGTCATCCAGGACGGTGGCGGTCCCTCAATGCTCGCCTTCCTTCAGGCGCTGCGAGATCGTCCGGGCGTCCGCATCTATCGCCGCGAAATGTACTTCGCGATGCAATCGGCCCTCCAGACTACGACGAATAACCAACCCCCGAGCCTCCACGCGTCGATCTGGGAGGTTCAAAATCGAAGTCGTCACGCCGGTCGCCGACTGGGAACCCGGAGTATTGGAAGCACGCTCTTGGTGAAAGGTTTGGAGTTCGACCGAGCCATCGTGACATCAACTGACGCAATGAGCGGCAAGGATTGGTATGTAGCGCTCACACGCGCGACGAAAACTATGCGAGTTATATCGCCGAGTGTCCGCTTCACGCCGGCGGCGTAGAGCGCGCTTCTGATTTCAGAACAACAACTCGGTTGAAGCACTGCGCCAAGACAAACGGCAACGCACGTCCTACGAACATTGAAGGTCAGGCGACTGTTTACTTAGCTCATCTGACGTCACACGGCGTCGTGGAGTTCCGGGTCGAGCAGGCGCCACTGGACTTACTAGAAGAGTTCGTGCGGCTCCAACTAAGTTTGACAAGTTAGGATGACACTCAGGTTCAGGTGGCGTGTTGCACCCTCTTCCGCGCGATTCCGCTGGGCACGGCTGAAAAGCGTCACCTCACCAGCTTGGGGGAGGGGGGTGGTTCAATCTCTGGGTGGCTACTCTTCCCGGACCGGAGATACTGGTTCTTACGCAAAAAGTTGAAATTAAATACAAAAAGCCACTTCGCTGAGCCAGACAAATACGGCTAAATCCTCTCTCAACTAGCAATTGCTTTGTTGCCCAAATAAACCGTCGCCGCCATAGTCACTCTGCAAGGCAACCTGGACCGAATCAACGCTTGGCCGTTTATGGGAATCTCGAACAGCATGAGCACAACATTGTCGATCACGCGTGACTAGCATTCAGCAAAGCAAGCAGGTACCCGGGGGCAGGGTTTGAAAGTTGTTTATCTGGGACGCCCGAGCAGGCGCACGAATCCGCCTCCAGCACTGGATGGCGACGCGATCGAACTTCTCTCGAATAATTGGGACGATTTCGGCTATAAAACGACATTTCCCATTACTTGTCGCATAGGCGATGATCTCGTTGATCTCGGACTTATCCGGCTGCTCGTCGAGGGAGCCAATACGACTAGCAAGGCTCTTGATGCTCTGCGCGATGAAGGATGGGACGGAGTCTTCCCGATCCCTGCCACGAACTACATCTCGACCCCGTCAGAGATTGCCTTCTACGAACAGCTCGATGGTACCTTGGGCACGGAAGCCGCAATCGAAGTCGCAAAACTTCTGCGTGACGCGAGTTATATGGTTCGCGTTGGGGACGACGAGGCTGCCAAGGGTCTTGTCGAGACCGATGGATTTAGGAATTCGCTCCAACGCGAGCGCGGAAGCGTCAAAGCCTATCTAGACGCGTGGCGAATTTTTGAACGACAGAATATCGCTGTTCTCGATCTCGGGTTTCGCTTCGAGAACATCTTTGGCAATATCTCAACTCTAGATCTCAAGTTTCAAACAGAAAGTAGGTTCCCACACGACATCAACGTGCTAATTGGCCCAAACGGCTAGCCGAGCAGGCGCCGATGCTCCGCCCAAGGCAACGCAAGGAGTTTTGGGATTTGCGCCTGCGAAAGTCCCGCCGGCTGGCGACCTTCCAATATTGCTGATGTAACCTCCGGCGAAAGGAACGCGAGCCGGAGCGCCTGGCGAACGACCTTGGGATGAATCCGGTTGGCCTCGGCGAGTTGTTCGATCGATTTATATGCTCCGTTGCGGAGACGATCCATCCAGGCATGCGCGCGAACGATGGACTGGATCAGGCTCTCGTTGCGCGCGACTTCCGGTACGCCATTGTCTTCCATCGCGGCTGTTGCATCTTTCGCCGTTGCCGACCACGCAATTCTGAATTCCTGGTTCGCCCCATCCCCGTCGGCGGTACCAGCGGTCGTTATCAGGAGGTGATCGCAGGCGATGACGACGCGCTCGACGTCTCCAATGGAAGCGGGCGCACTCTCGGATTGTCCTTGTTCTTGAATTGTTTTGAGGGCGGCAAGGACGGTGCTCTCGATCTCGGCCGCAGGGACACGCCCGACCGACCCAATGTCGGTCTTCCTTCCCCGCAACAGCGCTGAGCTGACGTAGAACCGGTAGTGCACGCCGTTTTTGGCGGAAAAGCTCGGGCTCATGCGGTTGCCACGGTCGTCATAGAGCTTGCCCATCAGCAGCGCCTCGCTGGCTGTGCGACGGGCTTTGCGGGCGGCGGGTTGAGATGCGAGAAGCTGCTGGACTTGGTCGAAGGTCTTGCGGTCGACAATGGCCGCGTGCTCGCCGGGGAACCACTTCTCCTTGTGACCGGTGTCGCCAACGTAGATCCGGTTCTTCAGAAAATAGGCAAGGGGGCCGTAGGTGAAAGGAATTCCGCCGTTGAATTTCTTGACCTTGGTATCCCGGCGCTTGGTGACGATGCCCTTGGCGTCGAGATCCACCACCAGCTTCCCGAAACTCTGCAATTCGAGATATCGCTTGAAGATGTACCGAACGGTCTCGGCCTCGGCCCTGTTGATGACGAGCTTCTTGTCCTTGGCGTCATAACCGAGCGGCACGGTGCCGCCGGTCCATTTGCCCTTGCGTCTTGAAGCCGCGACCTTGTCGCGGACCCGCTCGGAGGACAGTTCGCGCTCGAACTGGGCAAAGGACAACAGAACGTTCAGGGTCAATCGACCCATTGAGGTCGTGGTGTTGAACTGCTGGGTGACCGCAACAAACGAGATCGATTTGGTATCGAAGGCCTCGACCAGTTTGGCGAAGTCGGCGAGCGAGCGCGTGAGACGGTCGATCTTGTAGACAACAATGACATCGATCCGGCCGGCGTCGATGTCTTTCAGGAGTTGTTGAAGGGCAGGGCGGTCGAGGTTGCCGCCGGAATAAGCGGGGTCGTCATAATGCTGGGGGAGGGCTTTCCATCCCTGCGAGGCCTGACTCTTTATGTAGG
This sequence comes from uncultured Alphaproteobacteria bacterium, assembly GCA_963811915.1. GTDB lineage: Bacteria > Pseudomonadota > Alphaproteobacteria > Rhizobiales > Xanthobacteraceae > Bradyrhizobium. The sequence continues at coordinate 35,494 of CAWETC010000021.1, read as the reverse complement.
CCTCGCAGGCATCGCGCTGGGCATCGAGCGAGTTGAACTCCAGTTCCAGGCCATGCTCGGTCGACTTGCGGGTGTAGATGGCGCAGCGGACCGGTTTGATCGAATTAGCCGCCATGACGACCGCCGTTCGAAGCCGGCTTGCCGGTGCTGCTGGCGTTCAACTTCCGATACTCGCTTCCGCCGCCCAGATGATTTGAACGGGCTGATACGGCCTCGGCTGTTCGCTTTGCGCCATCGGACCGGTCAGGAGGGGCAGGCTCGTCGCTCTCTTGCGTCTTGGACCGCAGGCCGAAGAACCGCGGCCCATTCCACCGGGTACCAGTGATTAGGACCGCGATTTCGGAGAGATTACCGTAGGTCTCGCCGTCATAAGCAAAGCCCTCCGCCAGCACCACGACGCGATGGCTCTTGCCTTTCCATTCCCGGACGAGGACCGAGCCCGGCTTGATCCGGCGCGGCAGCACGATCTTGCCGTTTGGCTTCGCAGCATATGCCTTCATCATCTGATCGAGCAGGCGCTGCGCCGGACGGGAGAGGCCACCATAGACCTTCTCCTGAATCCGATGCGCGATGCTGCGTCGAAGCAGGTCCGGACCGAACGCCTTCGGTGGATCAGTCCGAAACAGTTCGCGATACCTGACGCGCAACTGGGCGATAGGCCTCGCTGCCAGCCGATGCAGCTCGTCCTCGACGGCTGGATCGGTGGACTGAGCGGGCGCTGTCTGTTGCACGACCATCATCGCGCCGTGCCAGGCTTGGCGATCCGATAGATGCGTTGACCGTCTACCTTCTCGGAGACGAGATTGAGGTCGAGCTTCTTCTTGACCACTCCCGCAAAGAAGCCTCGGACGGAATGTTGCTGCCAGTCGGTTGCCTTCATGATCGAGGCGATCGTGGTGCCCTTCGGTTCGTATAGCATCTTCAGCACCACCGACTGCTTCGATGACGAAGACGCAGGTGATTTCGATGATGCCGCTTGTGAGGCGGCGGCTTTGGTCGCAGCGGTGGACTTCGATCGAGCCGGGACGGCGCTCTTGGCGTGGCGTTTTGCCGTGCGAGACGATTTGCGTTTGGTCTTTGCGGCTTTTGATTTCGATTTGCTGGTAGCCATCTGGCTCTCCTTGGGTTCAACGACAGCATCATGTGCTGGCACTGACACGGCCCCACCGATCGGGGCGGGGCGAGAGGAGAGAGTGGAAACCGGTCGCTATTCGCGGGACGGGCGATTTAGCAGCGACGCCGCGTCATGCAGGCGACCGGATTCGTAAACCAGTTGTTGGATATCCATCGAAACCGATACCCCTTCGGAAATGCTGCCTGCTTCAGCGGCCTTGGCGATGCGTGCGGCTTCGTTCAGTTTCGGAGTGAATTTCACTGAGCAAGATCATCTTGATCGCGGGCTCGATCGTGGCGCGGTCCATGGCAGATCCCTCTGTTTAAGGTGCCACCACACGCGCTCCGTTTGCATGGGAAGTCGAGCAGATCCTGAGCAATCTTGTGGCGTTGTTCGCCTAGCGACGAGCATCTTGTGATCGGGGCGCACAAAACGGGCGCCGGGGGAGTCGCTGCAAAATGCGTCCCGAAACCCCGCAATCTGAGGGGCAATGGCGGATTAGTGTGCCAGAAACTTGTAGGCCGCGATCAGAGCCACCATGACGGCAAAGATCAGCAGAGCTGGTATGGATTTTCTGGGCCTTGGTCCGACGGAAGCGACCGCAGCCGATGGGGGAGTCTTCGGCTTGCGCGCCTTCTGCAATTTCTTGGCATTGTCGTCGGTTATTGCATCGCGAGCTTTCTGTTCGGGTGCGGCGCCTGTGCCTCCCATTTCATTGAAATAAGTACCGTAGACCTCGCGAACCGCAAGCACCTTCAACTCGGCTTCGCTCATCTGCTCCAACCTGGCTCGATAGCTGTTCAAGGGATTTTTGCATGGGCCGCCGGGCCAGTAAATCGGCGGCAGGAAATCTGATGCCGAAAACGGATTATCCCAAAACTGGATACTGGGTGGTAAACGAGCTATACTGGTCCGGTTACGCGTCGCGCGCTCAAGAGTGTGACGGATACGCGGTTTCCCGCCCGCTACGAGCCTCTCACACCCAGCGAAAGCTTGAGTCAAAACGTGACGGCTCATACGCCAGCGCTTGGCTGATGCTGTCAACCTGGTCGTCGGTCCGTGCCTGCGGGAAGGCGAGCAATTCGGCTTCGAGTTCCGCCAGAAATGACGCACCTCTGGGGAAGTGCACGCGGCCTGCCGCGAACTTGGCTTGCTGAACATAGAGTTCGGCCGATCTTGTCTCGTCCGACTGGAATGGGATTGATATAGTAGCTGTGGGTTTGGTTCATCTCTTGGGCGAGCGCGATGCCAGTGGATGCTTCTTCGATCAATATCTCATCCGGGCTGAAACGCTCCGCTAGCGCCACGGCGGTGTCCCTGAGCTGCGGATATTCATAGCGGCCGCGCGTCAGATCGAGCAGATAGAATTGTTCGTCGACGACCAGCCAGGTTGTGCAGACGGACCAGTCATTCTGGGCGCCATCCTTGGCGGCAGTGTCCCAGCTCTGGATCACCTTGGCATAATATGTACGCTCAGGAACCTCATCGTAATACCGCAGCCAAACCCTTTTGATCATGGCGCCGCCGGGCGGAACGGGCGATTGCTGATACTGCGCCGCGAATACATCCGGTCCCATTGTTTGCTGTTGTTTGCGGATCGTATCTAGCGACTCCAGGGCTGGATGGAGTGCTTCGCCAACTTGTCGATGATGGAATTTACCATTGCCAATCGGGATGGTTTCCTCGACCTCGGCGATCGCCGGCAAACTCAAAACTTCCCAGTCGTCAGAGGAGTTCGATAAAAACCCCGAGAGGTCGTCCATATGTACGCGTTGCATGACGACGATGATCGCGCCGGTTTGCTTGTTATCGAGCCGCGACATCAGGGTGTTGGACACCCATTGGTTTAGGCCATTGCGGCGGAGCTCCGATTGCGCGTCCACCGGCTTTTGCGGATCGTCGATAATAAACAGATCGCCGCCGAGACCTGTGAGCGGCCCCGATACCGATGTCGACTTTCGGAAACCACTTTTGGTCGTGATCAATTCGCCGTCGACGCTTCGCCGTATCCTCATTTTCCGAAAAGCCCGCTTGAACCAGGGCGCGTGCACGATTGAGCGGAAATCACTGGCGTGCTTGGCGGAAAGGTCATCGCCATAGCTAATCGCGAAAATGCGGCGCCAGGGCTCATGTCCCAACAGAAATGCCGTAAAGGCGACGGTGACGGTTAGCGACTTGAGGTAGCGCGGCGGCATATTGATGATCAGACGGGTGATTTCGCCGCGGCGGACCCGGTCAAGCTGGTATGCGATGGCTTTTATATGCCAATTCGGGAGAAATGGTGCGCCGGGATTGAGATACAGAAAGCACATTTGCAGGAAAATCTCGAAATCGTTGCGCAGGCCGAAATCGAGGACCCATTGTGCTTCTTTCAAATCTTGCTTCATGCCAGACCATCCTTTTGCGGATCGAGATTGGCCTGAAGTTTTTTCAGGTAAGTCTCCAGCACGGTCTGCTCGTCTTCGCTAAGGCCGGAATCATCGAACTCGTTGGAGGTCATCGCGTGGTAGCGGTTGAGGAGGAAGGCCGCGCTTTTGGTATTGCCCTTCAGGCAATCCTCGGCAATCCGACGCAATATCGCCTCGAGAGTGGTATTCTTCGCGTCTTACCGCGGTCGTTGAGGCCGATCTTTTGTTGAAGTAGATCATGCAGAATGGTCGCCTCGCTCTTGGCCCCGACAGGCCGGCCTTTCGGGTTCCCGCTTACCCCCGGTTTGAACTGATGGGCGCGCGGCAGGCTTTCCGTAACCGACGGCGTTGTCGTCGGCGGCGGGTCGAGGACGCTCTTTAGTTGGGCCTTTTGGTTTCCTGGGTTTGGTCATTTCGCCCTCCCACGTTTCGCGGGAGAGGTCGTGCAGCCACCACTTCGTCAAAGGTCTCGGCCGGTGGCTTTTAAAACCGCATCGCGCTTGGTAAAATCTTGCCAGCGCCGGATCGCGGCATCGACGTAGAGCGGATCGATTTCGAGGCGATAACCGCGCCGACCGACCCGTTCGGCGGCAAGTATTGTCGTTCCGGAGCCCATGAAGGGGTCCAGAATGATGTCGCCACGGCGCGAGCAATCGCGGATCGCGTCCGCGACCTACCCTAACCGGCTTCACGGTCGGATGAATTGAGAGCTCATCCATTCGACAAGCGCGGAAGGTTGTTAACACCAGCATAAGTCCAGGACGTTCGAGCGGGAACGTCCATGCCGGCCGAGCTCGATATTGTTTTGGTGCGGACAATCGCCGTTCTTAAAGACCAGGATCAGTTCATGTTGCGACCGGTAAAAGCTTCCTTGACCCGCGTTGGTTTTGGCCCAAACAACCAGGTTCTTGAGCTCGGTATAGACTTCCTTGCCCGCGGCTAGAGCCTCCCATAGATGAACCGCCCAATCCATGCAGATCATAGTTGAATCGAGCCTCCGCGCGAATATTGCGCGGCGATCGACATTGCTTGACCAAGGAACGCCGCAAATTCTTCGGAAGACATTTCTCCGGAGGCGGGACGCAAATTCGCGATGCTTGATCTTGCCGCGGCCTTGGACCGAAGCAGATGCGAACATTGTAGGGCGGATCGGCGAAAACCATGGCCGCTCGTTGGCGACCTATTAATGTGTGCACATGAAATTCGTTTCCTAAATCGCCGCACAATAGACGATGATGACCGAGCAGCCAGAAGTCTGCTTTGCGGCTCACCGGGAAAAGGCGCGAGTTGAAGTGGGTTCATCAGCTCAGAATCTGCTCGGAATACACAAAATCCAGCCAAGAGCGCGTCGAACTCGGCCGGTTCGAACCCGGTGATCTCCAGAAGGTCGAGGTTATCATTCGGGAAGCAATGTTGCGAAGCTCACCGAGCTCGCTGGGCAAGGAGGGCGCGGTCCCCAGCCAGCATTTGCCGCGATTTTGTTGTCTGCAAGGGGCAGAGAGCGCGCTTCTCAGCGTCGCTCCGGCCGGACATCACAATGACCGGAACGTTTTTAAGACCTAGGACATTTGCAGCTTGCCCATCGACCGTGGCCACAAATGATCTCGCCGTTTTCGTCTACAAGGATCGGGTAAGTCCACTTAAATCGCAGTATGCTGTTGGCGGATTTGGCGGATTTGCTTTTTGGAGTGGGTTCGGGCGTTACGCTTGTTCGGCCCGCGACTTGCGGACATTCATCATAGTAAATGCGATCGAGAAAATCCATCCTTATCGCTCCTTGGTAAAAAGAGAGCAACTCATATGCACCACCGCGACAGCCTTGGGTGAAGCGAGATAAAAGTCGGTAATAGTGTCAATGAATTAAGCTGCGCGCTTGCGCCACTTTGGTTCTCTAAAGCCTGAAACGATCAGCGCGTCGCGGATTGTTTGGACCGAAATCGCCTCGGGGAACAACGCGTAGAGGGGTTTTAGGTCTCCGGCCTTGAAATAGCAGACACCATTCCAGCGCGGTTTCCCTGACGCCTTATATTCTTTGAGACGTTTATTGACCCTGAAGTGAAGCTCCTTGAGGTTCCCAAGCAGTGAGGCGAGGTACTCGTATTCGGAAGCGGTTCGATTGTATCGGCTCTCGCCATACGAATTAAAAATCAGGTCGAGAGCGAGTTCTTGAAGGGGTTTTGCGGTACGATACATGACAAGCCAATCTACACGTTTTTTGGTCATTCGCATAATGTTGGATTTGGATGTCCGCTATCGAGGGTGCAGCAGAGTTAGCCCGGATGTCGGCCGATTTCCGTTTCTGATTCGGAAACTCTCGCCGCGCCGGCCATCTCCTCTTGTTGCTCGCGAAGGTATTTCGAGCCGCGCATATTGGCGGATGGTCATGCTGGCGTTGCGCCGCGACGACCGGTGAACAAGAACTTGTCGGGCCTCTTGTTGGCAGCCTTTAGATAATGTTCGATGGCCTGGCGGATCTGCTCGCTTAAGCAAATCTGACGGGGCGCCCGGTTTTCCTTTGTCGGACTGTTGCGCGATCCGCCGTGTAGCGGCCGCGGCGTCGGCACCATTGCGCAGCCGGAAATGAGTGTTGCGGAACGCGCAAACAAATGTTGGAGTGCCGGTCGAAATCAACCGAAGACCTCGCCGGAATACCGAAGGTCGCAGGAACCGGCCGATCGGGCGAGTGCTCGACGTTTCGTCGCAAGGGCGATACGGAGGCGCCAAAATGGACTATCTGGGCGCGCTGCGTATGTTTGTGCGAGCGGTAGAGGCCGGCAGTTTTTCGAAAGCTGCAATTGCCACGAATACCAAGACATCGACCGTCTCGCGCGCGATCGCCAGCCTTGAAGAGGACCTTGGTGTCAGCCTGTTTCATCGCACTACGCGCCGCGCGCATCTCACCGAGCCGGGCGCTACATTCTACGAGCACGCGCGCGGCGTTCTGCGGGGCCTGGAGGAAGCGCGGGATGCGGCCTCGGCAATGGAGGGGCGACCACAGGGATTGATTCGCCTGCATGTCCCGAGCGCATTTGCCCGCCTGCACATCATGCCGTTCGTGCCAGACTTCCTGGCCACCTATCCCGATATTCGTCTCGATGTCTCATTGACCGATATTCGGGTCGATCTGCTTGCGGTCGGCGCCGACCTGGCGATCCGTATCGGTTCGCTGATCAATTCCAGCATGCTCGCCCGCAAGCTCGCGCCGCACCGGCGCATTGCTTGCGCGAGCCCGGCCTATCTAGACCGCGCGCCGCCAATCGCCGAGCCGATCGACCTGCTGCAGCACAATTGTCTTGTCTATACGCTGCAGCCGACCGATCGCTGGTTCTTTCGTCACCAGGCCGAGGCAGGCGATGCTTTCGAAGAAGTACCCGTCACCGGCACGTTGCGCGCTGACGACTCCGAGCCGCTGCGCGATGCGGCAGTTGGCGGCGTAGGGGTCGTGCTCCTCCCGACATGGCTGGTCGGCGAGGATATCAAGGCGGGCCGCCTGCGGCACGTGCTTCCTGAGTGGACCTCCATGATCAACACGAAGCCGAGTGGCATATTCGGAGTCTTTCCTCCGCATCACTTGGTGCCACCGAAGGTGCGGGCTTTTCTGGATTTCGCCCAGAAACGGTTTGGCAGGCCGCCCTACTGGGATCCTGATTGGTCAGAAGACCGGCATAAGACCTCGCAATACGTCACCGGATAAGACGGCTTAGAGAGCGTCTGATAATCGCGGCGTGTTGCGCGGCCTGCAACAATCTTTCCCAGCGTGGGGCGTAGAGCGCAGCCGATTGCTAACCTACATCGGCCTCATGCCTGACGGCGATGGTTCCGTTTTGGGTTCTTATGGAGAAGCGCAATGTCGAAACTTGGTATTGTAGGGGCGATGGCCCTGTCACTCGCGATAGCAGTTGCAACCCCGGCCTCCGCTACAGGGTTCCGCGGCGGCCTTGGTGTCGATACGATGTACGACGGTGGCGGCGGGTCCCGCATTGCTCAGGCAAGTGCCGGTCCCGCGGTTTCGAGCGCTGCTGCCCATTGCCGCCAGCGTTGGGCGTACTACAACTCGACATCCGGGAAGTATATGGGCGACGATGGTCTGTGGCGTCCTTGCCTATAAAGTAAAAAGCGCGGCTCAGGCCGCTCTTTTTATGCTCGATAAGTTGGTGCTCAGATTTGGACGTGGATCGCGCCGCATCATTCAGGAAACATTGTTGTCATCAATCGACGACGAGCAAAGCAAATTTGGACAGATACCCTGCCCCAAGCTTCTCCGGAATGGGATGACCATTCGGGCCCTTACTGCAACGGGATAGATCTTCGCGCGCTTGTTCCCGCACGATCTCTCTGATTACGCCTTACCTAAGGATTACACCAACCTCGGAGGTGACGTCAGGCCAGGCGGGACCTTCGATTTTATGGCGGCCGACGTCGGCCACGTGCCTTTCGCGATGGGTCATTACATCTAAAACACCGGCATAACGTCACGGCGCTTCCTCAAGGAGAAATTTTCGGTTGCACCAGGCTGATCGGTCAAGATGTTGACACGTTTGCGGGACCAGTGGTGGCGAGGCGAGACACTAAAAGAACAGTAAGGAAAAATTCGGAATAGGCAAAACCGACGGGCCTGGATCACGGCTTCTCTTCGACGGGAGCGTAACGTGCAGAAACTTTGTGTTTCCACCGCGATGATCCTCGAACTCGTTGCGGCCGCGTACGCGACGGCTGCATCGGCCGACGACCTCATGGCCACAAAGGCTCCGTCCGCCGCGACCACCAAGGCTTCGCTACCGCGAGCGACCTGTAGCAGCCTTGAGGACTTTGTCGTCACGGCCTGCCCGTTGACCTGGAACGGCATCACGCTCTACGGCACGATCGACGGAGGCGTGACGTGGCTTAGCCACGGAGCGCCCTTCAATGGGACATCCGCCGTCGGGGCAAATTATATCATCCAGAAAAACAGCAACCGCCCGCAGTGGAGTCTCGCGCCGAACGGTTTGACCAATTCCAACATCGGCCTCAAAGGGAACGAGCCGATAGCACCCGGTTGGGCTTTTATCTTCGACGTGCAGGCGGGGTTCGATCCTTATTCCCTGCAGTTATCCAATGGAGTGCACTCAGTGGCTCAGAATTCCGGCGTGCCGCTGACCGATCAAACCGCGGGCGCCAACTCGAGCCGGGGTGGGCAGTTTTACAATTCCGTGGGCTATCTGGGCGTCAGTTCGCCCTATGGTACCTTGACCGTTTTCCGCCAAAACTCGCTAACGCTGGACGCTGTTTTTGCCTACGATCCGATGGGCGCTTCGTACGCTTTTTCGCCGATCGGTTGGCAGGGAATTACCTGCGGCGTCGGCGATACCGAAACCTGCCGATTTACCACGTCGGTCAAATATCGCGTCGACATTGGCCAGTTCAGGGTAGCGGCGCTCTGGCAATTCGGGGGCTACGATCTGAACAATGCCTCGACTGGTGCGTACCAGCTCCAGGTCGGCGGAGACATTCCCAATCTGGCTGGCGGTACGCTTTCGCTCGATGCCATCGGCAGCTACGTCCAGAACGCCGTGTCGTTGGCGGTTGCCGGCAACACGCTGCCGGCGGTGCTGCCGCAGGTTCTCACCGCAACACTCTCCGACGATATGAGCGTGATGCTGGTTGGAAAGTACAGTAACGGGCCATTCAAGCTGTTTGCTGGATACGAATACATTCAATATGCGCCGCCCACCACTCCGTATGCACCCCGTACCGGTTTTAGCGATATCGCGGGAGACTTCATTTGTGCCGGCTGCGCTGCAATCAACAACACGAACATCAACAGCACGGCTTTCAACGCCGGCGACAAGCCCTTCAATGTATTCTGGACTGGAGTGAAATACGCCGTTACTACCGAGTTGGATGTGATTGGCGCTTATTATCATTACGACCAACCCGCCTATGGTGCACCCGTCAATTGCGCCGCCAATGCCGCGGCGTTTGCAAACTGCCACGGAACGTTCGACGCCGTGTCTTTCGTCGTCGATTGGCAGTTCGCGAAAAAGTTTGATGCCTACGCCGGCATCATGTTCTCACAGGTCAACGGCGGCTTGGCGAACGGTTACCTCAATCGCAGCATGATCGACCCGACGGTTGGGCTGCGCTTCCGCTTCTGAAAACCGACAGACGGAATGAGCCAATCCCTCAACTCACCGTCTCGCGCCCTCTGTCGAAGCGCAGAAGGATCTTGCCTTTCGACCGATTTGCCTGCCAACGCCTAGAGGCGGCCGGCGCGAGTGGCCCGTTGCTCGACAACACCTGAGCGAAATTGCCAAACAACCGACGGTGGGTGCCCCGGATCAATCCAAACTGCGAAGCTTCTTAGCAGACCTTCGGAATGCACTTCCAGCTGCAGTCGGAAACATTATTGCCAGTGGGGTGCTCATGGCCGAAGTTTCTTGGCCGCTAGTCGTTGAATGAAAGGTATCGAATGACCAGAGTAGCAATGGCTCTGTTCATGGCGCCGATCTTTGCGCCCGCTGGAGCTGCCGACGATCTGGCGGGTCGGACCAGCGTCATCGACGGCGATACGGCTAGAAATTCACGGAACACGCATTCGGCTCTAGGGCATCGATGCGCCGAAAAGCAGTCAGCTTTGTCGGGGCGACGACAGCTTACAGTATCGGTGCGGCGCGAAGGCCGCGAAGGAGCTTGATGCCTTCATCGCGCGACGGCCGGTAACACGTATCCCGATCTCGCTGGATCAGTACTGGGGGACGGTAGCCACTTGTTCAGTGGACAACATTGATCTCGGCGAATGGCTGGTCCGCAACGGTCTTGCTATCGACCGGCCGGAGTATTCGAAAGGGAAATGCGACGCGATCCAATGCGAAGCAGAGCACGCCGGCCGTGGTATTTGGACGGGTAGTTATGTTGAACCAAGGCTGAGTATGCATCAAAGCCGGTGGAAGCCCGCAAGCTGTTCAGACGATGCGAACGCGCATCCTTGATATCCAATGGTTCCGTGGGCGGCGGCGGCATCGCCGCTGTGAAAACTGGACTGGCTGCTTTCGAGATAACCCCCGGAAGCAGCCATTGGACATCAGCCACCGGGGTGAAGGTAGGGGTCTTCGCCGCCGACCATCGAGGGATCGCGTCCAGTGGTGCCAAAGTCCTGTAAGTTGTCGCGCTCCTTATTCGATAGAGGTCGGTCATAGAACATCCTGTCTAACTCATCATATGCATCACGAAAATTCTGATCATCCGGTGCGCGATAGTTCGATCGGTAGTTCGTGACGGGCTGCAGCTCCAAACCGTAGCCTGGCCCTATCGCATCCTGCGCGAATGCCGGTGTGGCGACGGCGGCGAAAAGAATTGCCACCGCGCTTAATGTTCTCAGCTTAATCATTGGCTCTTTCCTAGTCCTGTTGTGACGACGAATTGCTGTTGTAACGAGTTAGGAGGGCATTTCGCCATCGCCGTTAAATTCGTTGTTAGTAGCTTCAGCCAAACGTATCATCTCGTGATCCCGCGCGCGGTACCGCCGCCCCAGCCTGTGGCCACGTCGAGCGCGTGTTCAATCCTGACCGGAAAGACCATCATTGGCGAAAGCGGAAGCTGGCGCGCGATCAATGAGCTTTTGCAACCCCATGGGCCGCAGAGAGGCCGCCTTGGGGCGGTCGTTTTGTTTGGTGCGCCCAGCATGGGCGCACTCTTGTGGGTGAAAGTCCCATCGTGAGTTGATCACAACGAGCGAAGCGAAGCGCAACTGCATGCCTCCGGGTCGCGTCAGCTTGATTGGGTGGGCTGGCACTGTGAGACATCCATAGAGTAGGTCGAAACCGATAGTTGGAACAACGAACAGGTCCATGGCGGCAATGTCTGGCGCGTGGTTATGCAAGAAGGTCCGCCATCCCTGGCTGGGTGGCCCCCGTGCAGCGCCGGGCATAGTACGTCCCCTAATAGTACGCCCGCTACTTTCGTATAAGAGCAAAAACCCCGCCGGCGACGGCGGGGTTTTTCGTGGTGCGCCCAGCATGGGCGCACTCTGGTGGGTGCAAGTCCCACCGTGAGCTGATCACAGCGAACGAAGCGAAGCGCAACTGCATGAGGGCGACCGAGTGTGGGGAGGAAGCGTGGAGCGAAGCTGCGGGCCGATGAACAAGAACCGGATAGAAGGCGTTGCCGACCAGGGCGAGCGGGCCATGACCGCGAAGCTCTCGTGATCAAGGGACAGGCGGCGTAGATCCGGCGGTCGTGCAGTGAAGGAGTGCGTTCTTACCTGGGGAGATCTCGCCTTACGCCTGAAAGGGCGACGGTGTCGAGCCGGAGCGAGAAGTCAGCAGAGGCCGTAGTAGTCGGTGGGAAGGCGGCGAAGCCGCCGCAGGCGAAGGACCGAACGAGAAGGAGTGTTCGACGCCATGCCGATGTGGCGAGCATCGCATCAGACGCCTGCGCAAGCAGGGCGGTCCGGGGTAGGACGCGGTGAATCCGCCGTGTGGCTCGAGCAGCGACGAAGCTCGCCGCCCGCGGCATGAACCGAAGGGCACAGGGTCAGCGCTGCTGATAGCGGCGCTGACGAGAGAGAACCTGCAACGGGCGTGGAAGCGGGTGCGGCCAACAAAGGCGTAGCCGGCGTGGATGGTCTGGACATTGACCAGACCGCCGCGCAGCTGCGCATGGCGTGGCCTGCGATCCGCGAGCAATTGTTGTCGGGGACGTACCGGCCCAGTCCGGTGCGACGGGTGGCGATTCCCAAGCCCGAGGGCGGCGAGCGCGAGCTTGGCATCCCGACGGTGACGGATCGTCTGATCCAGCAGGCGCTGCTGCAAGTGCTGCAGCCGATCCTTGATCCCATGTGTGTACCGAAAACTTAAACGCGGGCGTAGTGGTGATGAAGTCCGCCCAGGATGGCGCATGAACTGATCACACCGGTTCGCTGAACCGGGCGAGAGACCGGCGCATCCTTGTCCAAGGACCATGTGTTCCGCGTCTCATTATAGTAGCGAGCATAAGATTTCAGAATCCGGCGCAGATGTGCCTCGCCCAAGACAATGATGTGGTCCACACATTCACGCCGGATCGATCCGATCAGCCGTTCGATAAAGCCATTCTGCCAGGGCGAGGCCGGTGCGGTTGGCTTGTCCCGGATGCCCATGGCGCGCAATCGGCGTGTGACGATGCTGCCATAGATCCGGTCGCGATCGCGGATGAGGTAGCGCGGAGCCTCATCCCAGGGAAATGCCTCCGTTATTTGACGAGCAACCCATTCGGCCGTGGGATTTGCTGTGACGTTGATCCAGACGAGGTCTCTGCGGTCGAGCCGGACGATGACGAAGGCATAGAGCAGGTCGAAACCGATAGTTGGAACAACGAACAAGTCCATGGCGGCAATGTCTGGCGCGTGGTTACGCAAGAAGGTCCGCCATCCCTGGCTGGGTGGCGCCCGTCGTTTGACCATGTACTTGGCGACGCTCGACTGCGCGACCTCAAACCCGAGCTTGAGCAGTTCGCCGTGAATGCGTGGCGCACCCCAAAGTGGATTCTCCATGCTCATCCGCCGGATCAACGCGCGCAGCTCCGTGTCGATCTGCGGTCGCCCTCCCAATGGGCGCGACTTCCAACGCCAGTAGCAGCGAAAGCCGGCCCTGTGCCAACGGACGAGCGTCTCGGGCCGGATGATCGTGAGAACCTGCAGGATAGAAGGAAACCAGCGATACAGCTGGATAAAGAACCAGCGATCATTGTTCGTGAGCCGGACGCGACCATGCAGCCTACGCCTCAAGACATTCAACTGATGTCGAAGCACCGCGTTCTCAGCCTCAAGCCGCAACTTCGACTTGAATGGCGAGGCCAGGACGGCCAGAACGAAACAGAGCAGCCCGAACATTCCGCCAGCTTAGGCGATTCCATCACGTCATCAACTCGAATAAGGTTTTCGGTACACACAGGCTTGCCAGGTTGGTCGTGGTGCTTGTCGATCAGGCTCGACGTCCAGCCAGGAACTCCGAAAACGCACACCGATAGCAAAACCAACTACGCTACGGAATTTTTCGACAACATCGGCCCAACTGAGACATCAGGCCTGATCGCATCGGGCCGGCCATCAACCTGAAGAGCGTCAAGGCACTCGGCATCGATATCCCCGCCGACGCTGCTCGGGCGCGCCGCCTTCTGTTCTTTGGGCGGCTTACGGACGCAACCTCATGATGCGTGGTCAGCATTCACCGGCAGGGTGAACTGAAACGTAGCACCGTGGGGTATGTTTGCCGTGGCCCACAGCCGCCCACCGTGCCCTTCCACGATCGAACGGCAGATCGAGAAGTCCCATGCCCATGCCGCTGGATTTGGTGGTGAAGAAGGGGTTGAACAGCCGGTCCGCATCCTCGGTCGGCGATCCCGACGCCGCAATCCGTCACACTTACGAGCACTTGGGTTCCTCGTCCTGACGCGATCGGATCACCAGTTCGCGCGGCCGATCCGTGACCGATTGCATCGCTTCAATGCCATTCATCACCAGGTTGATGATCACCTGCTGCAGTTGGACCCGATCACCAAGGATCATGGGTAGAGCCGGTGCCAACTCCATTCGCAACAATACCTGGTGGCTGATCAACTCACGCTGCACCAGCGCGATGATCTCCCTGACGACGTCATTGACGTCGAGCGGTACCTTCTCAAGGCTGGTCTTTTTCGCGAGCGCCCGGACGCGCCGGATCACCTCACTTGCCCGATTGCCGTCGTCGATGATCCATTCCACCGAGCGGCACGCGGCGTCGAGATCGGGAGTTGCGCGGCGGAGCCAGCGCAGACAGGCCTCGGCGTTGGCGATGACGGCGGCGAGCGGCTGGTTCACTTCATGGGCGATCGAGGCTGTCAGCTCGCCCAGGGTTGTTATGCGCACGACATGCGCGAGGTTCGTTTGCATGTCGCGCAATGCCTGCTCGACGTGCTTGCGCTCTGTCAGATCGAGCACGAACGCGACGCCCTGGTCGCGCTTCTCGTCGAACGCGGCCGAGCCGATCAGCACCGGCACCCGGCTCCCGTCCTTACGGAAATACTCCTTTTCCCACGGTTGTGCGGTCCCGGTCATCCTCATCTCTTCGACGGCCCGTGCGGTGCGGTCGCGCCATTCCGGCGGCGTCACCTCGGTCCAGCGCACCCGGCCGGAGACGAGTTCCTCGCGCTCATATCCCACCATGCGGAGGAACGTGTCATTGGCGTCGAGAAACCGACCACCGAGCTCCCAGATGAAGATGCCGATGATGTTGGCGTCCACCAGGCGCCGGATCTTGGCCTCCCGCTCCTGGAGATCGTTGTACAGACGGGCGTTCTCCAGCGAGATCGCCGCCTGCGATGCCAACAGTTCCAGCACCGAGATCCGGGCTGGCGTGAACACGTGCGATGCCAGGCTTGTTCTCGAGATAGAGCACCCCGATCAGCTTCGTCTGCTTCACCAGGGGCAGGCAGAGCACCGACCGGGCCTGCTTCTGGCAGATGTACTCGTCCGCCGAGAACGGGTTCTGCACCAACGCGTCATCGAGGATCACGCTTTCCCGCGTCCGGATCACGTAATGGAGCACGGATTCGGGAAGGTCGGCCGGTGACACGGCCGTCTGGCGCAGCGTGACCTCGACCTGGCCGCGGCCGGTCGTCGCTTCCGCCGCGATCCGTGGCTCGTCGCCCGGGAACAGGATGAGCAGACCCCGGCCGGCGCCGGCATGTTCGACCGCGATCCGCAGCAGCGTCTCGATGAGCTTGTCGAGGACGATCTCGCCGGACACCGCCTGCGAAGCCTTGAGCACCGTCCCGACATCCAGCTGCTCAACGGACGCGCCAATGGTCGCGATGGGAGATGCAGGCACTTGTGCGTCGCGGAGATGCGGATGGAGCCGTTCGAGTTGCCGCACCTTGCCGGACGCGCCCCAGCGGAGATAACAGTGCCGCGCGTTTCGCAGACTGGCGTGCGCCATCGATTCAGCCCCGCGCGCCGCGTAAAACCGCGCGGCCAACTCATGGGCCAGGCCTTCGTTCTGCACGAAGCCGTTCTCGCGGGCCGATCGGATCGCCTCTTCGTACAGACGCATTGCATCGGCGTCGCGCCCCTCGAGGCGGCCGATCTCGGCCGACACCAGGGCGTATTTGTCGCCGAACGTCGGTGGATTGTTGTCGGTCCATTCGCGCAGTTGATCTCGGTGCACCGCAAGGAGTTCGCGCCAGCTGTTCTGCTCGTCGGCAGAACCATTCTCATAGAGCGCAGCAACCGTCACCGCCGTGTAGTAAAAATAGTCAAGCAACTGGGACCTGCCAGCCATGGCCCAAAGCAGCGCGTTAGCCTTGTCGGCTGACGCGAGAGCCTCGGCGTAGTCGCCTGACAGGAACCGCGCTTTGAGTTTGAGGATCCAGTACAAGCAGATCATGATGGGCACCCGGTCTTCCGTCAGTTGTGCCTCGAACGTCGCCTCATCGAACTGCGCATCGCTGAAGGTGGAGAAAGTTTTTGTCCGGCCCTGCATGGTCGCAATGAAGCGTTGGTGGCTCACGATCATGTCGGCGACGTCGCGGAACTTGGCTCTCCGGACGTAGTCCAGGCTCCTCTCCGACTCGCGCCACACCGCATCGAGCGGGTCGTTGCGCAGGAGAAGACTCGCGACCTCTCGGGACATGCTGTAGCAAGCGAAGGCCAGATCACCCGTCTCGGTCGCGGTGCGAGAGGCCGCCCGCGTGAACTCGATGGCGGTCGTGATTGGCTGTGTCCAGGGGGCGACCAGTCCCATCGCGAAATAGACCTTTGCCTGGTAGGCGATAAAGCCGTGTTTCTCGACCAGGTCGCATGCGAGCTTGGCGAAGCGATAACCCTCGCGGTAACGGTGAAACGCCCCTCCGAGGCACACGCCGAAGCCCGCATAGCCGGCCGCGGACGCGCCGCTCATCCCGTGCTGCAAGCTGATGTTCACCATGCGGCACAAGTGCACGCAATACAAATGGAAATCGGTAAAGTAGGCGGGGCCGAATAGGACCGAGAGTACCAGCATCGCAGCGTGCAGTTCCGGATCCGTCATCGGCGGAAGATCAATCAGGCTCTCGATCGGCCGCCCGTCGAGATTGCGCCAGAGCGTCTCGTATTCGGCCTGGACCTGCTCCCAGGTCGGGTGTGCCGGCAGGTCAATGCCGAACAGTTTCAGACCCGTGAGCGCGCTATCGACGGCTTGCGGAAAATCTGACTTCATGGCGTGCAGGTCGATCTTGAGGCGGTAGGCGGCCGCCTTGTCGATCTTCGACGCACATCGCTGCAACAGCTCCTCAATCAGTTGCTCGGCGGTGTCGAAGTCACCGCTCAGAAGCTCGCACTCCGCGCGTTCGAGCCACAGGCTGAACATTAATTCGTACTGGCTGCCCCAGTCCCTTTCGTCGAGCAGCGCCATGCCGGCCGCGAAATACGCGCGCGCCGACGCAAAGGCCGCCGACGCCTTGGCCTTTCGCCCGGCACGCAGGTCGATCGTCGCCACCTGCGCTTTCTCGTCCCGGTCGACCACCCGTGTGGCGCCCCGATTGAATTGGTTCGCGACATCGAACAGATGCTCGGCGAGTTCGTCCGCCGTCATGCTCGCCAGCGCGCGGCCGATGCGCAGGTGGACGTCGGCACGGTGCTCGTCGGGAATCAGTGAATAGGCCGCCTGCTGGATCCGGTCGTGCAGGAATTTGTAGGCGCTGTCCTCGCGAAAGACGAGCCCGGCGTGGACGGCTTCCCAAAGAGCCGCGTGCATCGCCTCCTCTGTTATCCCGTGAACCAGCGACAGAGTGGCGGTCGGGGCGACATTGCCCAGGCAGGCCAGCTGTTTCAGGGCTTCCTGGGTGGCGGCGGAGAACCGTTTCAGCTTCCCGGCCATGAGATCCACCACGTTGTCGGTATAGCTCTTGGCCCGGATGCGATTCGATGTCCCATTGCCAAGCCCGCGTGACCGGGTCGAACGCGAGCAGCCCCTCTTCGGCCAGCGCGGTGAAGAACTGGATCGCGAAGAACGGATTGGCGCCGGTCTTCTCCTGCACCAGTTGCGCCAAGGGCCGCGCGCGCTCCGGCTTGCAGTAGAGTGCATCGGCGATGAGCCGGCCCACATCGTCGAGCTCAAGGGGCGCCAGCACGATCTCCTGGACCCGCGCTCCGGCTATGCGGATCGCTTCCAGCGTCCGCCGAAGCGGGTGCGCGGGACTGACCTCATTGTCGCGGTAGGCGCCGACCAGCAGCAGGTGCCGCACTTCGGAGTGCGTAACCAAGTGCTCGAGGAGGTCGAGCGTTGCTGCATCCAGCCACTGCAAGTCATCGAGGAACAGCGCGAGCGGGTGCTCCTTGCGCGCGAACACCCCGAGGAAGCGCCGGAACACCATCTGGAAGCGGTTCTGCGCGTCCCGCGGCGGCAGGTCCGGGACTGGCGGTTGTTTTCCGATCACGAGCTCCAGCTCGGGCACGAGATTCACCATGAGCTGACCATTCGGGCCCAGCGCCTCGATGAAGGAGGATCGCCAGCGGCCAAGCTCGGCCTCGCTCTGGCTCAGCAGCGAGCGGATCAGGCTCTGGAAGGCCTGGCCCACCGTCGCGTATGGGATGTCGCGCTTGTACTGGTCGAACTTGCCGGAGGCGAACAGGCCCCGCGGCGGGACGAGCGCCTTGTGCAGCTCGTTCACCACCGAGGACTTGCCGATGCCGGAATAGCCCGACACGAGCATGAGTTCCACGGTGCCGTTCGCCACGACCCGGTCGAAGGAAGCGAGCAGTGTGTCGATCTCGCGCTCCCGGCCGTACAGCTTCTCCGGAATCAGCAGCCGGTCCGACAGCGTCGTGCGCGCCCAGCGGAAACGGCTCGATCCGACCATGGGACTCCCATGCCGCAAGACAGCGCCGCAGATCAGCCTCGACACCGGCGGCGGTCTGGTAGCGCTCCTCGCTGGTCTTGGCGAGGAGCTTCAGCACAATTGCCGAGAGCGGCTCCGGGACGCCCGCGACCCGCTCGTGGGGCGGCACCGGCTGCCGCGCGATATGGCAGTGCACCCATTCGATCGGATCGGCGGCGGAGAAGGGGAGCTGCCCCGTCAACATTTCGTAGAAGGTGACACCCAGTGCGTAGAGATCGCTGCGGGAGTCCACCGAACGGTTCATCCGGCCGGTTTGTTCCGGCGCCATGTAGGCGAGCGTCCCGGCGATCATCTCCGGCGGCGCGGGGGCCTGGTGCTCGCGCGGCAGCCGCGAGGCAATGCCGAACCCGGTCAGCCACACGCCGCCGCTTGCCGCGTCCACCAGGATATTGGCCGGCTTGATGTCCTTGTGGATCAGGCCACGCTCATGCACGCGGCAGAGCACCCCCGCGAGAGGGATCGCGATGCGCAGGAAATGCGATACGTCCAGCGGTCGGCCAAGCAGGCGTTCGACCAGCGTCGCCGCCGGGATCCTCGAGCACCAGCGTCATGCGGTCATTGTGGTGCGTCAGTGCGACCGGTCGCGCCGCCCAGCCAGCATCAAGTTCGGCCTTGAGCGCATATTCGTGCTCGAGCCGCTCGATCGAACCGAGCGACGTCTTGTCCGCGGCAACAAGCAGGATCGGCGCCAGGCCGCTGCCAAAGCCCCGGTAGAGAGCGAAGTCTCCCTCCCGCAGCGGCGAGAACGCGTAGCTCGAGAGCTCGTTCACGAGGGCCTCCTGCCAGGAGGACTACTCTAAGTACATTGATTAGGTTACGTTTGCTCTCGCCCGTCAATCCAAAAGCAGACGCTAAAAAATATATCACGATCGGTACCATGTTATGGCTCGCCGATAACGAGAACTGCGCTGGCCTTTTGCTCATGAAGCCGAGATGCTTTGCGCGTCCGGTGATGGCAGCACTTTTCTGTCGTCGCTCGATGGCGGACTTGGGGCCGCAATGCGCTGCATAGCGGACATACGTCAACGACTATGGATTTACACTCATGCACGAGCCGAACTTTACCAGCGTCGATGAACCGACAAGCGGCGGAGAGCGAGCGAATGCCAAAAGCGCCGTCAATCCCGAACTGCAACGGGATTCGGGCTACGGCCCGTGAGCCAATCGCGTTAATGTGGATGGCGACCAGCTCGATGGCGCGTGGCGGCGAAGAGGCGATTAAGGTCGTCGATGCATGATGGGTCCCCGCCACGGGAAAAGTAGGGGCAGATGCTCCACTTCTTCTGACCGCACGCAACGAAGCCGATGCCGCGGATGCCCTTCTGAGCATCAGATGCCCTGTTGCGAATTTCTGCGAAAGGCATACGGTTGATCGCGGCGAAGGCGCGCCTGCGATGCGGATAATTCCCTCGATTCCGCTTACCGGAGGTAGCAGCACAGTGCTCAAGCCGGACGGCTACCACATGATGCTTCTTGAAACCCGTCAGCCGCTCGGCTGGCGAACGGGTGACGTGGTCAATCGCCTTCCAGAAGTCAGGAACAATCGAAACGGAGGTGAACGTCCGTAAACTTCCCTGAAGCAGCGGAAGGGGAAAACAGCCTGACCAAGAAACCTCTGACCTGTGGGCCTCCGGATATGCCGGCGCTCAAGTGCAACAAGAGGGTCATCAATAAGGAGGAAACGACATGAAGAATTTCACGAGGCGCAAGCCTTCGTTGCGAGCCGCAATGCTCGCAACCGTTGCTGCGGTCGCAACGATCGCGGCGCTGCCGGCAAAGGCGGCTGATGAGGTCACTCCCGAGCGGCTGCTCAATGCGGACAAGGAGCCCGGCAACTGGCTCCATCACCACAAGAATTTTTCCGCCACCCGCTTTTCCAGCCTTTCAGAGATCAACAAGGGCAATGTGAAGAACCTCAAGGTCGCATGGACCATGCACCTTGGTGGTGTCGAGGGCGGCGGCATCTGGACCCATGGCGGCCTGGAAGGCACCCCGATCGTCGAAAACGGCATGATGTACGTCACCGACGGATGGGGCTCGGTGTACAAGATCGACACCCACGGCGGACAATGGCGATCTGCTCTGGAAGATGGATCCAAAAACCGATCATGACTGGGCGGGCGCCGTGGCCTGCTGCGGCGTCGACAATCGCGGCGTGGCGCTGTGGGGCAATCTCGTCATTTCACACACGCTCGACGGTCGGCTGATCGCAACCCATAAGGACACCGGTCAAGTCGCCTGGCAGCGCCAGGTTGCCGATCCCAACAAGGGCGAAGTCATCACCGGGGCGCCCCTGATTGTGAAGGACATGGCCATCACCGGCGTTGCCGGCGCCGAGTACGGCATTCGGGGCTGGATTGCGGCTACCGACCTGAAGAGCCAGAAAGAAGTCTGGCGGACCTTTACCATTCCCGGCAAAGGCGAACCCGGAAGTGACACCTGGAAAGACGACCAGAACGCTGCCGCGAGCGGAGGCGGTTCGACATGGGTGACCGGTAGTTATGATCCGGCGACCAACACCGTCTTGTGGGGCACCGGTAACCCCGGTCCGGATTGGGACAATGCCTATCGCCCGGGCGACAATTTGTACACGGACAGCTCGCTCGCTCTCGATGCCGATACCGGCAAAATCAAGTGGCACTACCAGCACACACCGAACGACCCCTATGACTATGACAGCGTCGCGGAGAACGTGCTGGTCGATGTGCCGGGC
Organism: uncultured Alphaproteobacteria bacterium; assembly: GCA_963811915.1. GTDB lineage: Bacteria > Pseudomonadota > Alphaproteobacteria > Rhizobiales > Xanthobacteraceae > Bradyrhizobium. Next base: position 14,391 of record CAWETC010000021.1, on the reverse strand, counting down.
AGCGACGGACCGCAGAAGCTCGCACTGGAGGCCGACCGCAACGGATTTGCCTATGCGGTCGACCGAACCACCGGCAAGTTCGTCTGGGGCCTTCCCTTTGTGAAGAAGGTGACATGGACCAAGGGCATCGATGCAGAGATCCGGCTTGCCGGTGGAGTATGATCCCGAACAAGCCGATTCAGACCTACAATCGCGGCAGTCACGCCCAGCCGGGACCACAAGGTCGCGGATATCTGCCCCGGCAATATGGGCGGAAAGAATTGGCCGCCCACGGCCTACAATCCGGATCTGAAGCTTTGGTACATTCCGGTGATCGAAAGCTGCAACCGGGTTACCGTTGAAGAAATGACGCCCGAAAAGCTCAAGGCGCGCGAGTTCTTCACCGGTGGTGGACCGAGCCAGCCGGTCAAGATCACGGGCAGCGTCACGGCGATTGACGTGACGACCGGCAAGATTGCGAGCAAGGCGGAGCTACCTTTCCCGAATCTCGGCGGCATCCTTGCAACGCCAGACCTCGTCTTCTCGGGTCAACCCTCGGGCGAAGTGATCGCGCTTTGACGGCAAGTCGCTGGAAAAGCTCTGGGAGTTCAACACCGGCGGCGGCGTCAACGCGCCTCCGATGTCCTTCGCCGTGGATGGAAAGCAATATATTGCCATCCTGGTCGGGCTGGGCGGTGCATGGGACAAGTGGTTCATCGACGCAACGCCTGAGTTGAAGAAGATGCAGCCGGGATCAACGCTCTACGTATTCGCACTCTGACGGGATGCGCGAGCGGGCGAGGATTCGGTCGAAGCCGAAGTCCTCGCCCTCTTTCAACACGAGACAGTGATGACAATCTGCCGAATTTTTTCGACCCTGCGGCGATCGCGGGATCGATGGTTGCCGCGCTTTATCGCCATCACGGCGCAGTGCCAATCGCAACGCCGACCCAACCGACCCAGGCAAAGCCGTTTTCAAACGCGCGAATTGCGTGGGCTGCCACAAGTGGCACGGCAATGGCGGCGGCGGCTATGGCGGCGATGCCTTGTCGTTGCGCAAGACCGAGCTGACGCGTGAGCAAATCATTGAAACGGTGCGCTGCGGTAGGCCGGGCACGGGCATGCCCTTCTTCGAGCGCGGAGCCTACGACAGCATCAAATGCTATGGCACGAACCGGCAGGATGCCGGAAACCACGTGCCCCCTGAGGCCGGAGTCTTTCTTCGGGCGAAGGACGTCGAGGCGGTCGCCGACTATGTGATAGCGCATATCAAAGGGAAGGAAGAACCCACCCTTGCCGACTGCGTCAGTTTCTTTTCCGAAACCTCGCGGGTCTGCGACATCTACAAGAAATCGGAGCAGGCGCCGTCGAGCTCTCCTGATACAGCAAAGGCACAGTAATGCGATGGACGCGCGGCATCTTGGCGATCGCGACATGGGTTTTGTCGAGCCTCGCGCTTGAGGCGACGCTGGTTGCGGCGGAAGAGCCCGCCGGTAATGACTTACGTGATATCCGGATCGGGATGGCGGTGACTGACTTACCCGCGGCGGGGTACGCAAATTTAGCTTGTACGAACGACCAAGGTCACGCGATCGCCGCCTGGTCGGACTGGCCAACTTGCCCGGCGGACAAAGAAGGGCTGCGTGCCATTCGATTTGACTATGATCCGTCGACCAGCCGCGCGGGAACGATGGTTGCGGGACATCCAGCGATCCTGACGTTGCTGGTCGACGACAAAGGCATGGTCGCCGGTCTTCGAATTGAAACCGATCCGAAGGCACGTCTTTATATTCGGAAAAAGGCATTTTTGCTCGGCCTCCAGGTCAAGTCACGCTACGGGACGGATGGCTGGACATGTCAGCAGAGGCCGCCCGACAGCGGCGAGCAGCCGGTGGGCGGCGTATTCCTCAAGGAAAGCTGCCTCAAGACGGTGCAGGGTCGATCGATCACGGTCGAACGCAAACTTTTCCGGCGGCCAGATCAGGACATGAAGACATTCGTCGATGAGACACGGATCCTGATCCTTCGCTCCGGGGGTTAAGTTTCTTCCGACATCATCATGTTAAGGCGCGCGCATCGCTAGCGCCGGACGCGTTAGCTCCCATCCTCTGTTTTGAGTGAGCGGGCGCCGCTTGGTCAGCGAACCGAGTTTTGGCCGGCACGGAATGAGGGCGACCATCATGTCGCAATTCGCGTCGGCTGACGCCTGCTGTGCGAGAACCCGGGAGGTTTTCGATTCGCCCTGAGCGCTCAAAGATGCCGAACTCCTCGACGGCGAAATTGCTGCGATGCATGAGTCCGGAAGTGGCAGCACCAACCCGGACGTGGCGGGCCAGCCTGACGATGTCTGCTCCTGGGGGTAGAGCGGATATGCCGAGCGGCGGGCCGAGGTCCGTTGATGACCGAAGCCGTGCTGCAGCGCCTTGATGCAAACCCACAAGCCATGCGCCAGCGTCGCGAGACGGTCGAGCATCCGTTCGGCACGATAAAGGCCCGCATGGGAGCGACACACTTCCTCACGAAAACGCTTCCAAAAGTAGCCGCCGAGATGGCGCTCTCGGTCCTTGCCTATAATCTGACACGGGTCATGAACATCGTTGGGACCAAGCCGCTGATGGCTGCGATTGCGGCCTGAGACCGGAACCGGTCCTGGCTTCTCACCGACTTCCTCGGAAGGGTGTTTTTACACGGCCAAGACCCATCTCGGACTTCGCGCCCTACGCAGCATGTGGGTCGGGGCCATTTCTGGCTGGCCACTCAATCGCAAAGTGCCAGGCTGCAAGCATCGGCTGACGTGTCCTTCGGAGACACCAGGCGACGCCGCTAATTTTTTCGCCGGCCTTGTCACAGCCAAGGCGCTTAGCATAGGTGTCTGATGCATTCATCGAGCTCTGGTGGGTAAAATGAGGTGAAAACTCGCGCCGCGCGGAGAATTGTCGACAGCCCACAAACGGCCGCTATGCGATTTAACTATGGAGCGGCAGATGGCCAATCCCATACCGATCCCGTGAGGCTTCGTGGTAAAGAAGGCCTGGAAGATCTGGTCCGCCTGCTGCGAGGGCAGCCCCACGCCGGAATCGCTGACGCACACCGTCAGTTGCTCGTTTCCCGTTAGGTGCGACTTGATGGCGAGTTCGCGCGTCCCATCCACGTCCTTCATCGCATCGATGCTGTTCATCATGAGGTTCATCATGACCTGCTGCAATTGCACGCGATCTCCCATAACTTGGGGAAGATCTGCCGCCAGCTCCATCCGTACTGATATGCGGTATCGCGTGATCTGGCTGCGCAGGAGGACGATCAACTCCTGAATAACTTCGTTTACATCAACCAACTCCCGTTGCGGAGTACCCTTCTTACAGAGCACACGGATCCGGCCGATGATTTCCGCCGCACGCGTTCCGTCTTCCAGGATTCTCATCGCAAACTCTGCGCGCCTTTTCGAGATTTGGGGTGTCGCGAGCGAGCCAATTCAAGCAGGCATCGGCGTTGGTGACGGCAGCAGCAATAGGTTGATTCACTTCGTGTGCCAGGGAGGCACACAACTCACCCATCGTGGTCACCCGGCTGATGTGTGCGAGAACCGCCTGCGCCTCACGCAGCGCTTCTTCGGCGCGCTTCTGCTCGGACAGGGAGGCAATCAATGCGGAGGCCAGTATGACAAACGTGGTGCCGGCAACCGCGAGGGCCAGATTGGTTTGATCGAGACTTGCGTATCCGTGGGCCTCGGGAACCGGGCCGTGAGCTGCAAAAGTGGTCCCTCCCATCGCCGTGTAGTGCATACCGGAAATGGCCAGGCCCATGACCACGGCGGCAATGAGTTTTTGCCCAAGATCAGTGGTTCGGAATGCCAGCCAAAGTGCCGCCGTCGAGGCGCCAATCGCTATGATCACGGAGAGTGCAACGAATATGCGGTCGTAGCGCAGCTCGACGTGCTCCCGCATTGCCGCCATGCCGGTGTAATGCATGGCGGCAATGCCAAGCCCCACGAAGATGCCGCTGAGAACGAGGTGAAGCGGCGATCCGCTGTGGCGACTGATGACATAAAAGCCGCCGCCGGTTACGAACATCGCCACCACGAGGGAAAGGGTGGTTAATCCGATCTCGTAGGACATCGGTATCGGCAGGGTGAAGGCGAGCATGGCGACGAAGTGCATCGACCATATGCCGCCCCCCATTGTGATGGCGGCCGCCGCCAGCCACATGCGACGCGCGAGTCCTCGGGCCGTCGCCACGTGGCCACTGAGATCGAGGGCGGTGTAAGATGCAAGGGCGGCGACCAGAATGGACAGCGCCACGAGATACGGATCGTATGTGCCGGTAACGACCATCGGGATCGCCCCAATTCGGACCAGAGACCAACGGGCGACGAAACCGCCGACTCATCTGCAAATGCAGCCGGCAATGTTATCGGGGCGTCACTAAAGGCCGATATTGGCCGACGTTCCCCAGATGACTTGGTTTGCGAACATCAAGATGCCCCTTTGGCGCTTTGTTGACAAGATGGACGGGGAGTGATGCGCGCCCTGATCCCTCAGAGCAGTGGATTGGGCTTGCACGGCTCCTGCCCGGGGCTGCTTCTTCCGGTGTCAAACACACGTCCTCAGTCCTCTTAGCTTTGGCACGTCTTCCCTGCGGTCGCGCGCTCTCCGCCTAACGTTTAAGAAGTAGCCATCAGCGGGTCGCGATGCCGGAGCGCGGCGGGACCGCATGTCCGGTATTGGCAAGCTACTGTTGCAACAGTCGAAAGTCGCATCAGTCCGAATCTTTGGTGAAATCTTAAAGCGCGAAGCGATCGACGATTCGGATAACCTCGGTCGCGTTACCGAAGTCGCCTGTGAGTTTAGCCCGAGGCGATGAGGTCCCTCAGATCTCTGCACGAAAATCGCGCCTGCGGCCCTCAGAATTTGTGACACCTTCGGCAAAACGACTTTTGCAACACTATCGTGCACGAAACGGGCCGGTCGGTCCGGTCTGACGATGTCCTCTGTGGATGGCTCCCGCGTTGCAAGAGATAAATTGACGCAGTGGCATTGGTCGGGTGCAGTCTTCTGTCCGGCCTGTTGATGCAGTCGGTTTGAGACTGCTGGCCCTGATGGAGTCCGCGAACAAGGTCCCATTCTGTTCATCAGGCTATGACGCCTTGGACATCGATTGGGTTGTCCCTGTTCCCGGTCTGACCGGTCTGCCATCACATCGCATCGCGCTCGCAACCTCGTGAAGCTGATCTCCTCTTCAGTAAGCCGTATAACGCTGTTTATGCCGCCAGAGCCGGTCGGTGACCGGCATGATATGTCTCGCCACGTGTCATGATCGCCCAGATGATCCGCGCGGTCTTGTTCGCCATCGCGACGGTGGCGACCCTTGTGGGCTTTCGCGCAAGCAGATCCGCCAGCCGTGGATTTGCCTTCGGGATTTTGCCTTGCACTACGCACAAGCGCCGTCATGCCGACAACGAGCAGCTTGCGCAGATATTTGTCGCCCATCTTGGTGATACGACCGAGCCGCTCTTTGCCACCGCTCGACTTCTGAAGCTGGCGTCAGTCCCAACCAGGCAGCGAATTGCCGCCCCGAGCGGAACTGATGCGGATCGGTAACCGATGCTGCAAGAGCCGTCGCGCCGATCGGCCCGATACCGGGGATCGTCATGAGACGACGTGCAACATCGTTGCCACGTAGCCAGACGGCCAGATCGCGGTCGATCTCGCGGAGCCGAACGTGGGTGTCGAGCGCCTGCTGCGAGAGTGTGCCGACAATCTTGGCAGCTTCAATCGGCACATCTGGTGATTTACCATCGACGATCTGTCGCGCCATCAGCAGCGCCCGTTCCAACCCCTTGGGGATATCGATGCCAAATTCGGCCAGTAGACCGCGGATCATGTTGATCGTCTGCGTGCGCTGCTTGACCAGCAGATCGCGCGTCCGGTGTATCGACAGCGCCGCCTGCTGCTCGGGCGACTTCACTGGCACGAACCGCATTGTCGGCCGCGTCACCGCCTCGCAAACCGCTTCCGCATCGGCAGCGTCGGTCTTCCCCCGCTTCACATATGGCTTGACGTAGGCCGGCGGCATCAGACGCACCTCATGGCCGAGTTTGATCAGCTCACGCGCCCAGTGATGCGACGTGCCGCAAGCCTCCATGCCGGCCAGGCAAGCAGGCAATTTGGCAAACAATGGCAGCATCTGTGACCGTCGAAGCGACTTGCGAACAACGACCTGACCAGTCGCCCCGTGGACCTGAAAAACGCTCTTGGCCAAGTCGAGGCCGATCGTGGTAATCTGCATAGCGGATGGCTCCTATTTTGCTCGTGAACGCCTGATAGCCTTCACACCTTGGCACCTAGATGCCGTGAGCGGGAGCCATCCACCTCATCCGTTCATCGGGGTGAAGCGGACTTTCCGCGAACGGCTCTGCACTTCCGAGGTTTGACCCGGAACGGAAGTCGACGGCTTTCAGCCGTGCTCAAGTATCGCGCCGGAAGGCGCCCGGCTGTTACCTACAGAGCGGATCCTCTCACATCAGTCTTGCCGGCTCCTGAGATGTGGATTGTCATGCAAGACCACGTTCAGCAGAGAGTTATGGACCTCCAAGTTTCCGTTGTACTTGATAAACCCAAGCTTGCGGAACTTGTTCATGAAGGTGCTCACCCGCGACCTTGTGGTGCCGACCATCTCCGCGAGCATCTCTTGACTTATCCTCGCTATGACAGGCTCCGGCTTCCCCTCCTTGCCGAAGTTCGCCATTAGGAGGAGCAATCTCGCAAGACGCTTCTCGCTCGAATTGAAGAGCTGATCTACCAGGTCCTCCTCGACACGGGCGTTTCTCGCCAACAAGAACGACATGAACATCTCGGAGAACTTCGGCTGGTCCTGCAGCACTCGCACCATCATGGCCTTATCGAGCCGCATGACCACGCTCTCTGTGATCGCCGATACCGTTGCCAACCGTAGAGGCTGGCCGGTCAAGCAGCCTTCGCCGAAGAAATCCCCACTCCCATGGAGGGCGACGACCGCCTCCTTGCCCTCTTCCGATACGACATAGACCTTGACCTTGCCCTTTCGGATGAAGAAGACCGAATCCGCCGGGTCGCCCTGCGAAAAGACCTCCTGATCCTTGCGGTACGTCGCCACGCTCCTTCCGCCGTCAACGGTGTTGAGGAAGGCCTTCACGTTGAATGGATGCTTCTTCGTCTTAGCCATGACGCACAGCATCTCCGGTTCGGTGAGCGGATATTCTAACGCGGGCCGTACGACGGGAAAATCCCTGATTTAGTCGACAGCCACCGCGCCTGGCGGGACACGCGGGTTCAACCGCAAGAAAATCAACCGAGGTGTTCAATAAAGAACATCCCGCGCGACTTTTTTGTGCCCTGATACTCCTCGCATTTCATCACCTGAACATTTTCGCGCGACAGGGCCCGGCCGGTTGCCGGGCTTTTCGTTGGCGGCGGGTTGCCGGTCAGGAGGCGCCAGCTTACCGAACGGTCCGAGGGCGAGACTCGCGGACGGCCCGCCCGTGCTTTGGACGGCTTACCGACGAAGCTTCACGATGCAGTGCCTGCGTGCACCGGCACGGTGAACTGAAACGTGGCGCCGTGAGGTACGTTTGCCGTGGCCCACAGCCGACCCCCGTGATCTTCCACGATCGAACGGCAGATCGAGAGTCCCATCCCCATGCCGCTGGATTTGGTGGTGAAGAAGGGATCGAACAGCCGGTCCGCATTCTCCGTGGGGATCCCGACGCCGCAATCGGTCACACTTAGGCGCACTTGGGCTTCGTCCTGATGCGATCGGATCACCAGTTCGCGCGGCCGATCCATGACCGCTTGCATTGCCTCACTGCCATTCATCACCAAGTTGATGATCACCTGCTGCAACTGGACCCGATCACCCAGGATCATGGGCAGCGTAGGCGCCAACTCCATTCGCAACGACGTCCGGTGCTTTGTTAGTTCACGTTGCACTAGCGTGATGACCTCCCTCGCGACGTCGTTAACGTCGAGTGGTAGCTTCTCAACGCCGCCCTTGTTCGCGAGCGAACGGACACGCCGGATCACCTCACTGGCCCGATTGCCGTCATCGATAATCCATTCCAACGAGCGGCGCGCTGCCTCCAGGTCGGGAGTTTTGCGGTCGAGCCAGCGCAGACCGGACTCGGCGTTGGCGATGACGCCGGCGAGCGGCTGGTTCACTTCATGGGCGATCGAGGCCGTCAATTCGCCCAGCGCCGTCAGACGCGTGAGGTGCGCGAGCTCCATTCGGGCATCGAGCAGGCGCTGCTCGCTGACGTGCAGCTTCTCTTCTGCCCGCTTGCGCTCGGTGATGTCGTTGAAAAGGATTCCGACGCATCTGCGGTTCGCGTCTTCGACCCGGAAGGCGTAAACGTCATACCAGCGTCCGAGTTGTTTGGCTTCATTTTCAAAGCGCATCGGCTCGCCCGTGAGGGCGATCCTGCCGTAAATGTCGAACCAATGTTCTTCGTGCTGTGGCGCGATCTCGCGCATCCGTCTGCCGGCGGCATTCTTGATTCCCGTCTGCCGTTCAAACGACGGGCTGATTTGCAAAAACCGATAATCGACCGGCTTTTCGTTCTGGTCGAACAAAACTTCAATCGTGCAAAAGCCCTCGTCAATCGATTCGAACAACATGCGGTAGTTCTGTTCTGACTCGCGCAATTCCACCTCGGCCCGTTTTCGCTCGGTGATGTCGAGCACGAAGGCGACGCCTTCATCTCGGTTCCAATCGAAAACCGCGCGGGCGACCAGAACCGGCACGCGGCCGCCGTCTTTGCGAAAGTACTCTTTCTCGCGCGGTTGAACGCTTCCAGTCGCATTGAGCTCTGCAGCGGCCTGATCGTCGACATCGCGCCATTCGGCCGGCGTCAGCTCCGTCCATCGCAGCGAGGCGAGATCCTCCCGGGTATATCCGACGATATCGAGAAAGGCCTGGTTGGCTTCGATGATCCGGCCGTGAACATCCCAGATCACAATCCCGACGATGTTCGAGTCGACCAGACGGCGGATCCTGGCCTCCCGCTCCCCGAGATCGCCGTAGAGACGGGCGTTCTCGAGCGAAATCGCCGCTTGTGACGCCAGCATTTTCAGTACCGAGATCCGGGCGGGCGTGAACACGTGCGATGCCAAATTGTTCTCCAGATAGAGCACGCCGATCAGCTTGGACTGTTTCACCAGCGGTAGACAGAGGACCGACCGAGCCCGCTTCTGGCGGATGTACTCATCTGTCGAGAACGGATCCTGCGCCGAGGCGTCATCAAGGATCACGCTCTCCCGCGTCCGGATCACGGTGTGGAGCACGGCTTCGGGAAGCTCGGCCGGCGACGGGGCCGCGTCGCGAAGCGTGACTTCAACCTGGCCGCGGCCGGTCGTCGCTTCCGCCGCGATCTTTGGCTCGTCGGCCGGGAACAGGATGAGCAGGCCACGCGCAGCACCGGCATGTTCGACTACTATTCGCAGCAGCGTCTTGATGAACTCAGCGAGGACGATCTCCCCGGACACCGCCTGCGCGGCCTTGAGCACCGTCCCGACATCCAGCCGCTCGACGGGCGCGCCAATAATAGTGGTGGGAAATGCAGGAACTGGTGCGTCTCGGAGATGCGGATGAAGCCTTTCGAGTTGCCGCACCTTGCCGTCGGCTCCCCAACGCAGATATCCGTGGCGGGCGTCCTGCAAATACACGCGGGCAATCTTCTCGAAGCCATGCGCCGCGTAGAAGCGGGAAGCGAGTTCATTGGCGAGCGCCTCATGGTGAACAAAGCCGTTGGCGCGGGACGAGCGGATGGCCTGTTCGTAGAGGCGTTCGGCATCGAACTCCCGGCCTTCGAGCCGCGCGATCTCGGCGCCGATCAGCGCGACGCGGTTCGCGAAATTATCCGGGCAATTCGTCGCCCAGAGCTGGAGCTGCCTCTGATGCGCAGCGACAGCGTCCAGGCGCTGCTGTCGTTCGCCGGTTGGCGCGGAATCCCAGGAGGCGGCTTGAGTCAGGGCGCCGAAGAAATGGTATTCCGCCGTTTCGAGCTGTGACACCGAGGTCCACAACAACCGTTGTGCTCTCGACCTGGCCTCGATGGCCGACGCATCGTCGCCGGCAAAGAAGCGCGCCTGCAGCTTGCGGATCCAGTACCAGCACTCGACGAACGCCAAATCCGGAGTTTCTGAAAAGCGGCGCTCGATCCGGGACTCATCAAACTGCTCATCGTCGAAGGAGCCGAATGTCGGCGTCAAGCCGCGCAGCGTGCGGATCAGCCCGATTTGGGGGGTGATGAAGTCAATGACAAACCCGAACCGCGCCTTCTGCGCGAACGCCAGCCCGCGCTCGGCTTCGCGTTCCGCCTCGGCAAGCGGATCGCCCGCGGCGAGAAGGTTCGCGTTCAATTGGTTGCCGCAGTAGGCGGCGTAAGTGAGATCGCCGAGCTTGTTTGCTGCCTCGAACGCGCGGTGCACCAGATCGCGGCCGGCGCGGACGTGTCTGATCCAGGGCATAACGCCATATCCAAAATCCATATAGGTCCTGGCCTGGAAGCGCGTCAGTCCGCGTCGTTCGACCAGGTCATAGCCGAGCTGACCGAAGCGATATACCGCCGCCTGATAGTCGCCGAAGCGCGCACGGGCGATCATGGATAGCCAGACATAGGCGCTGCACGAAGCGGCGCAGTTGCCGCGCTCGAGGCTGAGATTGACTCCCCGGCAGGTGATCAGGGCCAGCAGGTTCGCATCCGTATAGAATGCAGGCACCCCGATCTTGGCGAGAACGTCCAGCGTCGCAAGCGATGCCGGGTCGCTCATCAAAGGCAGATCGATCAGAGACTTCGATCGGGCGCCCCCCGAGCTGCGACCAGATCCGTTCGTATTCGCGTCGCGCTTCCTCTTCCGTCGGATGCGGTGACCAGTCGACGCCCAGATGCCGGAGGTAGTCGAGGCCGACGGCAATGGCGCGGCTGCCCTGATCGAGGGTCGTGTACAGATCCACGCGCAAGCACGCGACCGTGGCTCGTTCAACCGTAGTTGCGGCGCGGGTGGATAGCGCCGCCAGGCGCTGCTCGGCTTCCGTCAACGCGCCGGTGAGGAACTCGCATTCGCCCCGGTTCAGCTCCAGCGCGAAGGCGAGCACATGTCGGCGTTCCCACGAGTCTTCCGGCAGCAGGGTCGCTCCGGCGATGAGATAGGTGAGCGCGGCTGCGTAGGCGGCAGAGGCCTTGGCGCGCTGGCCCGCTAGCAGATTGAACTCGGCCAGCTGCTCACGCTCATCGCGTGACGTGATTAAAGTCGCGCCGCGGTTGAGCTGATTGACGATTTCGAAGATGGCCTCTTCGCGTTTCTCTGGAGGGATATGCGCCGCGAGCAGCCGTCCGAGGCGCAGGTGCGCCTCGGCGCGCGACCTTTTCGGTATGAGGGAATAGGCGGCTTCCTGCACCCGGTCGTGGGTGAACTTGTATGAGCTCCCCGAATGCTCGACCAGCTCCAGACGAACGGCGTTCCAGAGGTCCGAACGGACGTCCGCGTTCGATTTCCCGAAAATGATCGAGAGCATCGTGATCTCGGCGGCGTTGCCGAGGCAGGCGAGCTGCTGCAACGCCGCCTGGGTCTCGACGGGCAGGCGGGTCAGCTTACCGACCATAAGGTCCGCCACATTGTCGGTGTACCCCTTGGCGTGAAGGCGATCGAGTTCCCAGCGCCAGCGCACCGCGTCGTGATCGAAGCGGAGCAGCCCTTCTTCCGCGAGCGCAGAAATAAACTGAATCGCGAAGAACGGATTGCCGGCGGTTTTCTCGTGTACCAGTCGGGCCAGCGGGGCGGCACCGTCCGGCGTGCAGCCAAGTGTATCCGCGATGAGCCGGCTCAGATCGTCGCGGACGAGCGGCGCCAGACTGATCTCCTGCACGCGCGTTCCTGCCTTGCGGATAGCATCGAGCGTACGCAGAAGCGGGTGCGCCGGACTGATCTCATTGTCGCGGTAGGCGCCGACCAGCAGCAGGTGCCGCACGTCGGAGTGCGTAACCAAGTGCGCGAGGAGGTCGAGCGTTGCGGCATCGAGCCACTGCAAATCATCGAGGAACAGCGCGAGCGGGTGCTCCTTGCGCGCGAACACCCCGAGGAAGCGCCGGAACACCATCTGGAAGCGGTTCTGCGCGTCCTGCGGCGGCAGCTCCGCGACCGGGGGCTGTTTCCCGATCACGAGCTCCAGCTCGGGCACGAGGTTCACCATGAGCTGTCCATTCGGGCCTAGCGCCCCGCGCAGCGCCTCTCGCCATCGGCCAAGGTCCTCCTCGCTTTGGCTGAGGAGCGAGCGGACAAGGCTCTGGAACGCTTGGCCCAAGGTAGCGTATGGAATGTCGCGTTTGTACTGGTCGAATTTGCCGGACGCGAACAGACCACGCGGCGGGACGAGCGCCTTGTGCAGTTCGTTCACCACTGAGGACTTGCCGATGCCGGAATAGCCCGACACGAGCACCAGTTGCACGGTGCCGGTCGCTACGATTCGGTCGAAGGAAGCGATCAGCGTGTCGATCTCGCGCTCCCGGCCGTAGAGCTTCTCCGGGATCAGCAGCCGGTCCGAAGCGTCGTGCGCGCCTAGCGGAAACGGCTCGATCCGACCGTGGGACTCCCATGCCGCAAGACAGTGCCGCAGATCGGCCTCGAGGCCCGCGGCGGTCTGGTAGCGCTCCTCGGCAGTCTTGGCGAGAAGCTTCATCACGATGGCCGAGAGCAACTCGGGAACGCCCGCGACGCACTCGTTGGGCGGCACCGGTTGCCGCGCGATATGACAGTGCACCCACTCCATCGGATCGGCCGCGATGAAGGGCAGGGTCCCCGTCAACATTTCGTAGAAGGTGACACCCAGCGCATAGAGATCACTGCGGGAGTCCACCGAGCAATTCATTCTGCCAGTTTGTTCCGGCGCCATGTAGGCGAGCGTCCCCGCGATCACCTCCGGCGGCGCGGGGACCTGATGCTCACGCGGCAGACGCGAGGCAATGCCGAACCCCGTCAGCCACACGCGGCCGCCTGCCGTGTCCACCAGGATATTTGCCGGCTTGATGTCCTTGTGGATCAGGCCTCGCTCATGCGCCTGGCGGAGCGCCCCCGCCAGCGGGATCGCGAGGCGCAGGAAGTGCGATACCTCCATTGGCCGGCCAAGCAGCCGATCCAGCGGGGCACCGCCGGGATCCTCCAGCACCAGCGTCATGCGGCCGTTGTGGTGTGTCAGCGCGACTGGCCGCGCCGCCCAATCGGCGTCAAGTTCGCCCTTGAGCGCATATTCGTGTTCGAGCCGCTCGACCGACCCGAGCGAGGTTTCTTCCGCGGCAACCAGCAGGATCGGCGCCAAGCCATTGCCGGAGCCACGGTAGAGAGCGATGTCCCCCTCTCGCAGCGGCGAGAATACGTAGCTCAAGAGCTCGTTCACGAGGGCCTCCTGCCAGGAGGACTACGTTAGTACATTGATTAGGTTACGTTTGATCTCGCCCGTCAATCCAGAAACAGTCGCCAAAAGCGGGTTCCCCATCACGATCGGTGCCATATTATGTTATGGCTCCACGAAGAGGAAAGCCCCGCCGGCCTTTTGCCATCATGCCGAGATGATTTGCGCCGACGAAGTGATCGGCAATCAACTCACTTCCGGTGATGGCTGCACCTTTGAGACATGCCGACCGATACCGCTAAGGTCTGTTCATAGGTGGAAGACCGGAAGTGAGCGGCGCGCGGTCAAAGCGACGCGATTGACCCTGGCTGCGTCGCGTTATCACGCAACCAAACCCATCCGAGACATGAGCACCCCATGATTTGTGCAGCGCGCATGGCCGCAGTGCACGATTCCCCTCGACGCCCTTTCCTGATGGCCTGAGTACTGATGGCCTGAGTATCTGGAGCGGTTGGCATCTGCAGAGCTTTGGCGACAACTATGTCGTCGACAACAGCGACGGCGACGCCGCCGCCGGGCTCGAGACAAACTCGCGGGGTCGCTCGATGCGTTGCGCATATTCCTTGACATCTGCTGACAGTGGCCGACACTGTTGACACGGCCATGGTGGATACTAGGGAGTACGTGCAATGAGAGCTTACTCAATTGTCGGACTGCTGTTTGCAGCAGTGATGTTGGCGACGATTCCGGTCTCGCCGCAGGTGACATCGCGCGGCGTGGAGTTAAGCGTTGATCAAGCGCAGGCCTACACGTACCGGCGCGCCCGCGTGACTGCGCGTCGTGTCGGCCGTCGCGAGTACCGCCATACGCGTCGCGCCGTGCGGCGTGGTGTCTATTAACTGAGCGCGATGGGCGCCGACAAGGTACGAGACGGTGATCAAAGCGCTCAATCATTCGCCCGCGCCGACGAGGTGATCGAGTAAATCACTGCGGTTCGTGCATGTCGTTTGCTGCGGTGCATGAGTCCGGAATTGT
>CAWETC010000020.1:0-374073 GCA_963811915.1 uncultured Alphaproteobacteria bacterium | reverse complement strand
CACGCGGCGATCGAGGTCCTCAATGGTAAAAAATGGGAATACATGGATCCCTACCTTGATCATTACGCCCCGGGAGTTGGAGTTACCGACTTCAGCCATTATCCGGTCGGCAATACCCTGATTGCCCGGGTCGACCGCACCAAGTTTCCCTCCGCACAGTTCGAGGACCTGACCCTCGCAAACCTTTTCAGGTACAGAATGTATAGTGACGCCGCTGGACGGCTGCCCCCGGGCAACCATGCTCCAGCTGGCCGGAGCCGAAGACCGTTATGGGCGGGATTGGGAGCTGAGAAAGATCACGCCGGACGAGCGGCTGGATATCGACCGGGATCTGCCAAAGCATGTGCAGATCTATGTCAGAGCGCGCTACATCGTGACGACCTGCGCTGTATCGCACGCGATTTCGTGCGCCGATCCGACGGCAAGAGCCTCGCCATGGGCGCAAGCCAGTTTCACCATCGATCCGGTCAAGCTGCTCCGTCAGCAGCAGGACGTCGTGGAACTGCCGAAACGGTAGCTTCAGGCAAGCCCAACCAGCCGGTTCGCCGGCAGACCGCGCGATCTATTGGTCGCGAAGCCCGTGCGCCGTCGCGAATGCCTGCCTGGCTTCGACCATCCAACGGGCATCGCACGCGTCGCCGCAATGTTGGCGCTGGCTGAAGAAGCTGAGATTACTTCCCCTGTGCACCGCGTCTTCGGTCACGTGCAGCAGCATGTGGATCGGTTGCGCGTTTTCCGACAGGTCATGCACCGCGAAATCGAGGTGAACGAAGCCGTCTTCGCTTTCCTTCAGATTGAGGAAATCCTGCGTGAAAGCACGCATGGCGACACGAGACCCGACGGCATCGTAAAGCATCCCTTCGACGCGATAGCCGTATTTTACGTCGTCGGGATGTATCTCGAGAGGATATAGCGAAGGCGTCAGGACAAATTCGGGCGGCGTACGGTCAATATAGACCAGCTTTTCGCGGCCGCTGTCCGCATCCTTGATGATTTGCCATTCATCACGACCGGCGGCAAAGGCGGTGTTTTCGAAGTGAGCAGACGCCATCGGATATTGCGGCTCCAACGTTTCGACGTAGGAAAGCTTCTTATCCCGCGGATGAAGCTTGTACGTGGCGGGATCCGGAAGGACCGGCCCGATGAGGGCATTGCTTCCGGCGAAGCGTGCCGCCGCGGCAGATATGGTGCCCCCGCCAACGCTCAATCCGAACCGATCGCGCAATTGCCGGTTTGAAAGACCCTGCATCGCCGCAGGTCCCTCCTGCATCAGAGGCACGTGATCGTCCGCCTGTTCGCTGAAGTAAAGCTGCCGGTTTTCATCTCCCTGCTTCAGATAAATCCGGTCATCTTCAAACAGCATGGCAAGGTCGGCATTGATCGGTGGAATGAACGGACCCATCAGGATGGAATGCCACCCCTCCCTGTCCGAGCCCGACATGACGGAATCCGAAATCTGGATCACCCGCCCGGGCCCGGTCGGCGCTGGAATTTCAATGTTCGTCAAGTTATCGAAGCGAGCATCGGCGATTACATTGCGTCCGCGTGACAGGGCTCGAATGCCGACCGCCAAATTCTTGAAGCTTGCATCCCTGATGGACAGGCTCTCCGTCATTTCATTGCCGGCGATGCCCACGCCTCCGCAGCCCCACTCGCCGCTGTTTTCAAAATGGACTCGCTCAATCCTGATGTCTTTCGAATAGGGTAGAAAAATTCCGAAATTCTTGAAATTCCAGGCTGTAAACCCGTCAATCCTGCTGACCTCGTTCTTCGCGGAATAAATTTTGTGAACCCAGACCTCCAACCCGCTATCGACGCCCGCCGCCACATTCCTTTTGAAGGTGAACGATGGATTGGAAATCGGGACCGGGCCATTGGTCCGTTCGGTATCGCCGCTGTCCAGATTGTTGCTGTCGAACAGAACGTAAGATCCGTTCTCGCGCAGCGGATAGCCGAAAATGACGTAAGCGGCCTGCGCATGCCCGAACGCAAAATTATCCGAAAATTCGACCGCCGAGCTTTGCGACCAGAACCCGTGGCCGCCATGCCCGAGATCTCCGCCAGCCTCGCGGCTTCGGATCGATTCGCCGGAGCCGAGAGACCGGATTGCAAGATTGTGGCGGAAGGCCCCAATCTCACTGCCATTCTCGGCAAAGAAGTGCGACCCGTTCACCTGATAGGTCACGTTGTCGTCGGCAACGACATTGCCGCCGTGATTGACGATGCCGTGCTTGGGCGATCCCAGGATCACGCTGTCATGAACCCGATTGGGCGGCAGATCGCGCCTGGCGCCCGCGCGGAGGTGAAAATGCAGAGCATAGCGGCCGATGGTATTTTCGATCAACTCGGGCTTGAGGGCGCCATCCTCGTCATAGTCCGGCATGGTATGCACGGACCGCGCGTCGGTGCGGCCAAGATCGATGAAGGAAGCCCCGCTGATTTGAATCCCGGTCTGCTGATGCATCAGCATGATGTGCCCGCGCGACGCCAAGGGAGCTGCGCTCTCCGAACGGAATTGCACATTGCGGGTAAGATTGGCGATCGGGATCCGGCTGTCTGCCGGAGCGGAATGGTCCTGGGCTATTCTGCCGCTCAAGACGATCGAACGACCGTCAGGCGAGATCGCCCTGATATTGAATTCCTCGTCCGTGACTTTGCCGAAATCGACGCCCGGGATTACCAGCCGGTCTCCGACCTTCCAGCCTGTCGCGGGCGCGGCCAACTGAACCGATCGCCTCCGCGGGAAACAGGCTCGGCCGAAACAAAGGGCGATTTCTTCTCCCCATTGATGGTGACGATCCCAAGCGAGATCAGTCCGCCGCCAAGGTCTTGCCTGTCGTCGCTATCGGCTGACGAATGACGCGGCCTGAACACGATCGAGGCCTGCGTACCGGATGCAACAGGCGCGCTTTGCGATCCGACTTCAAACCTGCCGCCGATCGCAACAACGATCGTCGTCACGCGCAATTCCGTCGATCGTCTGGGGATGAAAGCAACCTTGCCGTCGACGCGCAGCCAATCCAGTCCGGGGCCGCCGGGCCCGACATCGTAGTTCACGTCGACCCAGAACGGAACGTAGACGCGCGCGTCACGGTCCGGAACTTGTCGATCGGCCCAGATCGAGGGATCGCTCCAATCGCCTGAGGCGACGGCGATGTGCGTCGCCTTCTCAATGGGCGCCAGGGACAATGCAGTCGCATGTTCGGATCGCCTGAGCGGGTTGCTTTCCGTCGAAAGGGATTCCTGCTCGCGCGCCCGGCATATTTCGATTTCGTTCTGGAGATCCGCTCGGTGCAGGATCGGACCGGTAGCGCCGTGGGCCTCGAAATGAAAGGCGGAGAAAAGTCCCAGGCCCGCCACCAAAAACGCAGCGCGTTAAAGGATTCAGCACGCGTAAACGCCATGATATGCCCCGATGTCCCCTTGAGAAGACGGAACCCCAGCCAATATCGCCTAATCGGCCGATCCCTGGCAACCGCTATTTGAGGTCGCAAATGGTCGGCGACTCCTCTCCGGGGGCTGCTCCTCGCCTTCGGCCGGTGGTGGCGCCGTCCCGCTGATCAGAGTGAACGCGGCATTTGGACAGGCTTGCCAGACGGCCAGGTCTCGGCCGTGATTGTCAGCCATCCGAACCTGAACATGTAGCGGCCGGGATCGGTCACGTGTCATTTCTCGCGCTGGACTTTGGTTCAGATCATCTCGGGACCGACCTACGAGTTCAGTGCCCTACCGACACGATAACACCTCCACGGAGATGATGCGATCAACTGGCCCCTTACTCATGCTTACCTGCGTAAGAATTTTATCCCCTGCGTGGTACGAGAAGACCTCGTTGACGCTCCTTTTGTGACGCCATCCATAGAACGGGGGTCTTTTTGCAGGTGACCGCAATCAAGCTTATGTTTATTTCAAGCGGTTACTCCCCATTCGTCCCCTTTAAAGGCGTCGGACTGCGGATTTTTGACTACCTTTAAAGTAAGCCCTTGACGATATACAAGCGGAAGCGCGCTTCGTCGCGGTAAGCCGGCTCCATGATCTGCTCGTTCCCGTTCTCTTCGAATGAAGTGACAAAGTGTCGGTAACACATCACGTCGAATCGCGGGAGCTTCTCAGCTCGGGGAGGCGGTTTGTATTCCGCGCGTGAGGAACTGCATCCCAACAAGACAGTACAGGCCAACAATCGACCATCGAAGCATCAACCCCTCCCGTACCCAGCAGCGGTGTTTAGGTCAGACGCAAATAATCGACCGATAGTGCCCAACTCGAAATTAGATCACTTCCGGCGATGCGTTCGCTTTTGGGACGCTAAAGATGGCGAGTCTCGGTTTTGCCAATATTGATTGTATCCACTAGTGTCGCGGGAAATTCGAGCAGATGCGGACTTACCAACCGCCATGGACCTTTTAACATTTTTCGCCTCTTCGGTCCGAAGTCCGTAGATCTTTTTCGCGTCCCCTCGTTCCGACGTTTTCTTTGTTCCGATTCTTTAGCCATGCCGCCCCTCTAAATTTTGCTTTTTAGCTTGCCACCATAGGCGGCTCTTTTAGCATCCAAAAGCAAAAGCCCCGTCACGGGGCTTTTGCTTTTGTCATTTCAACCAAGCCCGATCCCGCAAGCTTCTGCAACTCGCTTTTGATAAATCCCTTCGCCACCTCTTTCACGATCTCAAACGTCCAACTGCCTACCTTATCCGTCGCATCTTTCGTTTTATGCCAAATCTTCGGATCGCGAACGGCATCGAGGTAATCATGTCCGCCCACGTCAGCCGCTTGAATACTATCCCTTGCATCAGGCCGCGCGCGGTTTCTCAATCAACCCCTGCTCTACTATCAATTGCAGATTGTACTCGATATCATCCGGGGTATAACCGTCAACCTGTATTCGCGGATCATTTGCCTCGATTGTCTGCCACGCGTGCGGCTGCGAAAGCGGTTCTACAGCTTTAGCAGCAGCTCGCGTATAATTCGAGGTCGCGGCTCATATTTTATCCTCTTCTAAGAAAGCCAATTACCTGCCATTTGAAACATGAACCCCATGATGATTAGCCGAAACCCCGTTCTACTTTCAAAGAACAGTGTATTAGGAAGCCACGTCCTGACTGGCCGACCTGGATCGTCAATAATCTCGGCGCGTTATACTTCGACGGCGGGAATTACGGTGACAGTGCATTCAACTAACATGACGGGAAGAGCTCGAATCCCCATGATAAGTGCACTGTCACCGTAATTAGGCGGAAATCTGGAACCAATTCTAGCTCCTTGATCTTGGGCCGTTCCCTTGAGAGAAGTTCCATGAATGGAACGTCGTAGACATTTGCGAGCTTACGGGCCTGCTTGATAGTTGGGATACCCGTGCCTGCTTCCCAACGCTCGATCTGGTCTGGCGTCACACCAGCACCCTTTGCTGCGCTGTCCGGAGACAGCCGTACCCTGTCGCGCGCCCAACGAAGGACTTCGCGATTGAATGGGGCTCGTTCTTTTTTCCGCGCAGGCCTTGCCATGGCGCGATCATCCTAGCGCAAATTGTAAATTTTATTGCGTGTTTGAGTGCAGCCCTTCAGGGCACTGCGCTCACTCGCCGGTGGCCCACCGGATCACGGCGGACGCTCGGTGGTGAGTCTCTCACGAAATGGCGTGAGCAAGTAGCCCTCGCAAACCGGCAACGCATCCACCGCCTCGGATTGGATGTCCGCCCCAGTGTCCACCTCCGACAATTCCCACAAATCGTCTGCGGCTGCTAAGTGGTTGTTTTGCTGGTACAGTTGGGTGGGTACTGCCAACGCCCAGCTTCAGCATTGAAAAACCTAGCATTTTTGTCGCGCAAGCCTGTGGGTTTGTACTGAAGTTTTGTATTTGGATCAATCAAGGAAAGCGCACGCTGGTGGTTGCCAACAAGAGGGCAGTCCGATCAGGGACTACGCCGTCGATGACCACGCCGACCACGTGCTCGCTACCTTCGAAACTCACCACCCCCAGCGAGGGAAACCATGGAGAGGGATCACTCCTTCAAAGCCCTCATCAATGCATCCACGCGCAATTTGAAGTCCTTCGATTTTTCTAACTCGTCTCGAACCATCTTCAGCGAGGTTCCCTTTAGCTTCCCACACGACTGACGCGTTCCAACGTCGAAGATTTTCCCTGACACCAGGTCGAGCTTTAGATTGTTCTCGTAATCATGTCCGTGAAAATCCGACGGCCAATGGTCCGCGTCATTCTTATGGAATACCCATTTATGACCATCGCCCTTGACCGTCTTTTCGGTCAGCATACGAACGGCTTTTTTTGCCACTCGCATCCTCTCGGGCAGGAGACAGCCACCCGAGGTCCAGAGGGCTTCTTGTCGAAGACGACCGCCTAGCCCCTCGCCAAATAGCTAATCGGCAATATTGCATCATTGGGAGGCGCGCTGTATTTGAATTCGAAATGGACCCGGGTGTTTGTTCCGTCCCATTTCATTTTTCCAATCACCTTTCCATTGAAATAGATTTTTCCCTTAATGAGCCCTAGCGACATTCGAACACTCCAGAACGAGCTTGCCGTGGAACAAAGATATCCGAGCAAACTATGGAACAGCAAGGCCCTTTGCGCCGCTCGTTTTGATTAAATCGACCGCATGCTTGATGTCGTAAGAGACGACGATCCCTGTGTTTTCCGCTATCACGTTTCCGGTGCCGACGTTTTCTATGCGGACCATGAGGACCATAAGGACCAAGGGGGAACGGAGCAGGGACAACAGGTGAAATAGTTGGCTATTGGCCCCCTTCATGCGGACCAAAGATGCGGACCACAGGCGGACCAAGGAGAACATAACGATGCAATTGCTACCCGATCTCTCAGAGCCCGAAGTGGAGGAAATCGAGCTGCCCGCTGACGCCTCTTCGCTCGATTTTCTCCAAGCGGTGTATCGCAATGGGCAGCAGCCAATGCAGCGACGCATGCGAGCGGCAATAGAGGCGTTGCCGTTCGAACGTCCCAAGCTCGCGGTGGTGCAGAATGTCTACAGCTTCGCCGCCCAAATGAAGGAGGTTGCGCGCGCCTCAGGCAAGTCGAACGTCCTCGATGCGCCGAAGGCCCTACCGCAACCTGCCGATGGTCGTGTGACTAACCCCGAACGTTCTGGCGATGTCGGTTAGCGCCTCGCCAGCGTCGCGCCGGGCCAGCGCTTCGCGTTGTTGATGGGGCGTTAGCGCCGATGGCCTGCCCATGTGGACGCCTCTGGCCTTGGCTCGCTTCCGGCCCTCGCTGGTGCGGGCTGCAATGAGATGCCGTTCAAACTCAGCCAGCCCACCCAACACCGTCAGCATCAATCGGCCATGCGGCGTGGTCGTATCGGCCCAGGTATCGGCCAGCGATCGAAACCCAGCCCCGGCCTTGCCGATGGCATCGAGGGTATTCAGCAGATCACGGGTCGATCTCGCCAGCCGATCTAGCCGGGTGACGATCAAACATCCCCATCGCCCAGCTTCGCTATCGCCTTCGCCAGTGCGGCCCGATCGGTCTTGGCCCCGCTGGCTTTCTCTGAGAACACCTTGGCGCAACCAGCAGCCCGCAGGGCCGCATCCTGCGCCGCAAGTGTCTGCCCATCTGTGCTAACCCGAGCGTATCCGAACGCCGTCATTTGCAGTGTCCTTTCGTTCATGACTTACGCACAGAATAACACCAAATCAATCCAATGCCAATTCATTTGTGCGTAAGTCTTAACTTTCGTTCAGAAGCCGCGTCGCGCCGGCTGCTCACGGGCGGAGGCGAGGGCAGGAGATTTTGTGCCCCACCCCCCGGGGCCAAAATTCGTTGCTCGATCCGCGGCCCATAGTGCCGGGCGCAATACATATAAAAAATTTTGAGGTAATCGCGTCGTTAGCGGAAATCGAACTCTTCGCTGAGGATGGGCACGGTGCCGCGGCCCGCGACCGTCTAGTCTTTCGGGATCAAAATCGCCAAGTCGCGTTTATCCTCAGCCGTGGGAACCCGAAACGTCTTTAGCAACTCAGCATTCACCATTGGTTTTGATTTCGACCGCTCCCATCTGGAATACATACCGACAATCCAGAGATAGCGATCCAACTCGCGCCCTTTTGCAGTTAGACCGGATGCGTCTCGGAGTCAGCTGTAAGTTCTTTCGAAATGCCGCATACTGATCTCCTTCCAGCCGATAGGCATCGCCCAGGTGGCGCTTGAGTGTTTCGCACGCAGCCGCGTCATAGATCGGGAAGTGCTCTTGGTCGATGAAAAAATGACATAGCTTAGAAGCAAAACTCACATGCTCTCGGGGACGCTTGCCGTCCTTCAAATCAAGGAACGCAATCTGCGCGACTAACTCATCAGGAAAAGGGTTTTTTTGCTGTCTTAAAAACACTCGATACATGCTGCGCCATTTTTACAATTGCGAGGACATTGGTTCCGTAAAGCGAATTGACTGCGACGCTCTTTAAGAGGCTCGCCTCATCGTCCCAACCCGGTATCTTGTCACGTAACGTATTCAGTGCCTCGTCAGAAAGCTTCCACTGCTTGAGGCGACGATGCATACGAAGCGCTGCATCAATCTGCATTTTTGTGACCGGTCGAATCTTTGGGCCTTAACTGACAAATCACGCCCCTTGCTGTGAGCGATATAGTTCGCAGTCTTGAAGTCTTTGGGCGAGCTTCAGCATTTCATAATAAAATACCTGCGACCCAAAGAACGCCACGATAAATGCAAGGTTAGCGCCCGACCACATCAACTCGCCATCCTCAAAATATATCACCCAAGTTCGCGGCATCCATTGAACGGTAGCTTCAACGCCTCGGAAGATGCAATATCCGAGACCGACCCAAACAAGAAAGACATAGGTATAAGAAAAGGTCCGCCTTTCAAAGGGACCGGAACTGAATGACGTGGGGTTACGAAAGAATTGCCAGAAGCAATGCACTGTGCAGCCGGCGCATATCCAACTAAAAAGAGTGGTTGCTATCAAAAGCACGAGCTTGGTTGACATGGACAGAGCCCCTCTCAGATTTCCTCGCAGGCAGCCTTCACCGAATGTCTGACTTTGTCGATGAAGAACATTGCGCCCTTTGCTCGCGGATGTGGGCCAGCGAGCGAGAGGCATTTCGTGCTAACCTCGACACCTTGCCCCTCGTTGACGGCGTTTGCGACGCCTGCCAAATGGCCTTCTGGCGCAACATGGGCCTGCCCGTTAGGGACGGCGACGCCACCGAGCACTGACGGCATCGCACCGCAAAGTTTACGAGGCTGAATGTCTGTCGGCATTGTTTATTTATCGATGCCGCGAAGTTAAAAATGATCTCGTGCTCCGATCGGGCCGTATAGCAATTTGGTGCGCCTATTTCGGGTCCTTGTCCTTTTCCTCGATCGGTTGTTCGAACATGCTGTGAAATCGAGAAAGGTCTACTTTCTCCTGATCCTCGAATTCGTGTTTCGATTTCAGCAGATCAACGTAATTTAGAAGCCGCCGAAGATCGACCGCGTGACGGAGCTCTTCGCGCGCTAGGGCATCATTGATCGATAGGTCATCTTCTACCCTCAATTCTGCGCCGGAAAATGCTCCAATGAAGAGTGCAAGCGAAAAATCGAATATGAGCGCGGCAACCACAATTTGATTACGCAAGCCCTTGGATCCAATGAGGAATGCCCCGACACCACCCATCAAAGTGAGAACGGCTGGCAACACCGCGGCGACAGTCGGCTCGCGGCTATTCGACATCGTATTGCCAGTAACATATCCGAGCATAGAAAAAGCGATGACCGCTACAACAAAGGGCCAAATAGCGTCGGTTCGAGAACGAACAAAAATAGACGGAATGCATGACAACACGGTGATTGAAAGGCAGACTGAAAAAGCGGTTAACAAGCTTTTCAAAAAATGATTGGTTTAGCAATTCCATCTGTTGTCACTTACCGATGGTGCTGGTGGTGATGGTGATGATGGTGGTGATGTATCGGACTCTTTTTGCAGCGATGACTGCTGCGTTCTTATCACATTAATCTTGCACTCTGTTTTTTCCGACGCGTTCTTGATTCCGTCACAATCCAAACTTTCTTGAGCGCTATCTATCTCGACGCCGCGACACGAAAGCGTAATTAAAAGGAGACAAAGCGCATCAAAAGGTAACGCATGTGCATCCTCCCTGTGCAGTCACCCTATAGCCCCAATCCGTCAAGTTCACTCCCACGCTATCGATCTTCTGCTTATCGCCTTTTCGGAAGTGCCGTGATGTCCGAGTTTAGTCCGCAATGGGTACCAAAGCGGACGTGCCCTAAACGGAGAGTAACAATAAGAAAAGGAAAACTCTCGCCCGAAGGCGACGTCATCGCCGCACATGGTGCCGCCATGGTCGCCGCATTCCAAGTTCTCATCCATTGCCCTGAACAGAACAGAGCGACGCGACAGTCCTCCTAATCGCCATCATTCACTGACGTGTTGCGGCCAGCTTTTCTTGCGGTTTTCCGAGCGTACCAACGCGCTCGAAACCGCCTCAAGGCTCGAAGCGTCACGGGGGCGACCGCCTGAAGCGCTAGAGACGCACCTCCGACCACCAACCCCTTGACAAGATCAAATGCTAAATCGGTAAGAAAGTACGACATGACCCCTGCGTCCTTTCACAGGGGCACCGCCAGGCAGCAGTTGGGCAGAAAAAAGAAATAGAAAAAGCCCCGTCCGTCGCCGGCGGGGCCCAGAAAATCTCTGTACGCGGTATCAGCGCACGCGAAACCTCTTTGGTTCACCCGCTCAAGGTGAACTCAAGAATGAGAGAGGTGCACCACATAGTGCCCGTGCGATTGAAACCGCTCATGTCGATACTCCTAAAATGCCGCATGCTTTTCACGATGCCAGCTTCGATGGAGAACGGACGGGCGGATAGCAGAGTTGCGGGCTTTCGTCAATTTACTTTCATATCGCAACAGCCTTCGAGACCGCGTGGCGCACCCCACCGACGAGCCGCCATCCACCTCACACAACCAGACTGCACGGCTCCTGTCTGTGTGCCATTTCACAGTTGGGATCAATACGAATTGCCGAAATCGGCCGATCTCGCGCAGCAATGACTGCATATGCTCGGTTCGCATCGGATGTCTCAACGAGATCCTGCATCCGATGACCGATTACGACGACACTTTCCCGAAGCGCTTCGCGTCTATATGGAAATGGTGAAGAGCCGAAAGGGTGACGTGAGCGACATGACGCTTGCGGTGCTTCACGACATTCGGATGGCTACGCTGGATTAATTTTAATTCTCAGACGACAAGTTCGGCGTTCGCGCGATCGGGAAATGTTCTAGGTATATGGTTTGTTCCTATAGGTTCAGGGGTACTGGCCTGTTTCGACCCCTAGTGGCCTAGTTTGAAAATAACAGTGGCCTGATTTGAGAACCGTACATCGGCGGTGCTGTCTAAGTGATTACGAATCACAGTGAAGTCATCCCGCGCCCGGCATAGTCCGCTCACATCAACGGCGCACAGCGCCACAGCAGTGGAGCGAGACCATGATCGACAACAACCACGAACTGACAATTGGTGAACTTGATACCGTGAACGGCGGATTTATCAGGGAGATCATCTCCATGGTCAAGGAGATCCAGAGCCAGAGCCAGAGCCAGAGCCCCGAACCCCCATCGGGCGGCCAGAATGACCCGTTGGCCCAGATGTTCCAGCAAGTACTCAACAGTGTGTCGCGAGGGCCAGGCTGATCTGCCCAGCGCCGTAGTTCTCCGGCACATGGTTCAGAGGCCGCCAACTGAGGCGGCCTCTTTCATATCAAACCAAGCTTGCGCTTTCGCCAGTCCGCTAAAGCTACGGAATATTGTCGCTCCTGCCGCCAATGCTATGGGGCTTGTTTAAGAAATACTCCCGATTACCCAAGGCAGTCTCGGCGTACTGGTCGATCGCCAACATGATCGCTTGAACATGGAAGTAGCAATAACCCTCCAACGTCCCCCGGCGGCGAACATCGGCTAGCGCCTTTATCCAGGGCGGATTGTCCGCGTTGTGGTCGTACCAAACTGGCTTCACCGGAAGCGCCTTTCGATCGGCCCATTGATGAACTTGTTTGTGCCGGGATACTTTCTTCGCTGTTCCCCAACCTGCCGATCGCGCTCCGCACAAAGGTCATCCACCTTGGCCAACATTCGGCCTAGCAACTCCTCCGCAGATTTCGTCGAGAATCCCCGCCCGCTCTAAACTCTGAATATCCTTACGCTGCCGCTGAATTCTGGCGGCGCATGTATTCGATCTCAGCTCGGATGGATTCCAGTGACATCCCGACATCTGTTCACGTCTTGTTCTCATTTGCAAGCCGCTAGGAATGGTGGGTCGCCAATAAAAAACGCCAACCGAATGTCGGAACCAACCATCCCCGTTCGTCTTGAGTCCGGGTTCTGTCGCGTTTGGAGTATTTCGAATGGCCCCGCGTGCCAACTGGAAAGGCTTTCTGCGCCTTTCGCTCGTCACCTGTCCGGTCGCTTTGTACCCGGCCACGTCCGATTCAGAAAAGATCAGCTTCAACCAGATCAATCGAAAGACCGGCCACCGGATCAAGTACGCCAAGGTGGACGCCGATACCGGCGAGGAAGTCTCCAACGACGACATTATGAAGGGGTACAAGGTCGATACCGACACCTATATCGAAGTGTCAAAGGACGAGCTGGAAAACATCGCGCTGGAATCGAACCGCACCATCGATATCGATGAGTTCGTACCGAAGAGCAGCATCGATCCGCGCTACCTCATTCGTCCCTACTACTTGGTCCCTGACGGCAAAGTGGGACACGACGCGTTCGCCGTCATCCGCGAAACCATCCGCAGTATGGACATGGTAGCTATCGGCCGCGTCGTGTTGACCAGCCGCGAGCACATCATCGGGCTGGAGCCTCTTGAGAATGGTCTGATGGGGACGCTTCTGCGTTACCCTTACGAAGTTCGGGACGAGAAGGAATACTTCGATGACATCCAGGACGTGAAAGTCACGAAGGACATGCTCGATTTGGCCAGGCACATCGTGAACCAGAAGGCCTCAACCTTTGAGCCAGAGAAGTTTGAGGACCACTACGAAGAAGCATTGACTGAACTCATCAACGCCAAACGGAACGGCAAGACAGTCGGCGCCAAACCGCGTCCGAAAGGCGAGAACGTCGTAGACCTGATGGACGCCCTGAAAAAGAGCATCGCCGGCGCAACCCCAGCGCTGGGCAAGAAGCCACGCAAGGCCTCCGCTGGTCAGAAAGAGATGTTGCTTCCCATCGAAGGGAAGGGCCGCGCGGAAAAGAAGGCGGCGAAGCCCCAGCGCTCAACGGGACGAAGAAAGGCAGGATAGTCTTTGGTGCAATCGCTTCGCATCATTTCGTGCGATCACAGTAATCTCTTGCCGCTCTCGGGGCATGTTCCCATTCGTCAAATGCAAGTCGCACAATCGCACAGTCGGGGTCGAATTCCTTCAGCCAAGCTTCCCTGCTTAGTTGGCGCAACAATCCTTCTTTGCAATCCTCGATAGTGAACCGCCCCGGGTTTGCCGGAGGCTCCAACTCCTGAGAGGATGGAGCCATGACAAGCAAGACGACGAACAAGTTTTCACCCGAGGTCCGGGCCCGAGCGGTTCGGATGGTTCTGGATCACGCCAGCGAGCACCCGTCGCGCTGGGCGGCGGTGACCTCCATTGCGGCCAAGATCGGCTGCACGCCGCAGACGCTGCATGACTGGGTCAAGAAGGCCGAGATCGACAGCGGGCAGCGGGCCGGCGTTCCGACCGACATGGCCGAGAAGCTGAAGGCCCTGGAGCGGGAGAACCGCGAGCTTCGGCAAGCCAACGAGATCCTGCGCAAGGCAAGCGCTTATTTTGCGACGGCGGAGCTCGACCGCCGGTCCAAGCCATGATCGCCTTCATCGACGATCATCGTGGGGCGCATGGGGTCGAGCCGATCTGCAAGGTCTTGCCGATCGCCCCCTCGACCTACCACGCCCATGTCGCCAAGCGGCGCGATCCAGCCAGGCTGTCGGCCCGCGCCAGGCAGGATGCCGCGCTGAAGATCGAGGTTCGGCGCGTGTTCGATCGAGAACTTCCGGGTCTATGGCGTGCGCAAGGTCTGGCGGCAGCTCAAGCGCGAAGGCTTCGACGTTGCCCGTTGTACCGTGGCGCGACTGATGCGGGACATGGGTTTGCAAGGCGTGATCCGCGGCAAACCCGTCAAGACCACGATCAGCGACAAGGCCGCGCCATGCCCGCTGGATCACGTCAATCGCAGTTCAAGGCGCCAAGGCCGAACGTTCTTTGGCTCTCCGACTTCACCTATGTCGCGACCTGGACCGGCTTTGTCTATGTCGCCTTCGTCATCGACGCCTATGCCCGCAGGATCGTCGGCTGGCGGGCCTCGCGCACGGCGCACGCCGGCTTCGTGCTCGATGCGCTGGAGCAGGCCCTGCACGAACGGCGACCGGTCCATCGCGGCGGGCTCGTGCATCATAGCGACAGGGGCAGCCAATACGTCTCTATCAAATACACCGAGCGCCTGGCCGAAGCTGGCGTCGAGCCTTCTGTCGGCAGCGTCGGAGATTCCTATGACAATGCTCTCGCCGAAACCATCAACGGCCTTTACAAGGCAGAGGTGATCCATCGGCGTGGCCATGGCGCAGCTTCGAGGCCGTCGAGTTCGCGACCCTGGAATGGGTGGACTGGTTCAACAACCGGCGGCTCCTGGAGCCTATCGGCAACATCCCGCCGGCCGAAGCCGAGCAACGCTACTACGCCATGCTGGAACAACCCGCCATGGCGGCATAACTTAAACCAAATGGCCTCCGGCAAACCCGGGGCGGTTCAATAGGTCTCATCTTTTTGCTCATGAGTGCGAAGCTAGATTGCTCCAATGCAGATTGTTGCCCCAGCAGACGCGTGTCTGCCATCATCTGTCTCCAAAGGTTCTTCTCCGCTTCCGTTCGTGTATCGCATCGGGCAGAAATCCAATCATTCAATTCTGGAATCGGTCCCTCAAAGTCAGCGCGGAACTCAGCTGGTTTGATCCAACGCATTTGATCTTTGGATATCGAGTGCATCAGTTCAGCATACTTGGTCGGTACGTTCATCTCTTTCAGATAGCTTTCAACCAACGGCCTGATTTGATTGGCTGATGAGATCGCCTGTTCGCCCGTCATGGCGTTCAGATCATCGTCTGAAAGATAAGGCCTGTGTATTCCGAGAATCGGAACGTTAGCCGAAAGGGGATTTTCCATTTCTCTTTTGATGCCTGCCACAAAAATAAAGAAGCACGCACTCGCGCACATGTAATTATCTTTGGGGTCTCGTAAACGATGCTCGCCGCTCCAACCGAATTGGGACGGGTCCCCTCCTTTGAACGGAATTATGGTTTGCAGCTTCAGGTCCCTAACAAGTCGACCGATCTTTAGCGCCTCCAGTAGGTCGCCTCCGGGGGATGCTAGGGAAGCGTACGAACCAATTTTGAATTACGTGAGAAGCGCGCATCGAGAATGTTCTCGATGTTTACATATCCCGGTAATTTTCCCGGACTAAGTATTTCAATCCGATTGTCAAAGACCAGTATCTGTATGTCATCTGATATCGAATAATCGCGGTGGAGCACGGCATTAACGATCGTTTCCCATAGGGCTTCCGGCGGATACTCAATTCTCTTGAGACCATCCGTCGTCCACACCTCAATGCTAGACATCATCTCGGTGACCCGTGCGATGGTACTGTGGATCAATTGAAAGGCCGGTCCTTCGATCGTTGCTTGCTCCGCCAAGTGGTCCCTTTCAGGATCATCCTCCTTAGTCTCGTAGCGCGTAATTTTTACGGCGCATTTCTTGGGTATCACTGCGCTTGGTATAGGATGGAAGAGTAAAACCGCCACAGTGCGTGGTTGCCAAGTTTTGAAATCGAGCAAGTTCTGGTTGAGGCAAAACTCCAAAGCATCCGTCTTAGGGGAGTAGTCGGCCAAGAAACCAACTATCTCCTTGCCTTCGGTGACATCCTCAGTGGGCAACTCGGGGAGGAGAAAGTCTTCGTAAGATACTGCTCCTTTGGAGAAGCTGAGTTGCTGTATCCGCTGCGGATCCTTCACCGGCAGTGACTGAGCACCCTGCCGGACATATATCGTGCCATCCGCCGTTGCGCAGACTAGTGTTCCCTTCTCCACCGATGCGCGAAGAGCATAGCCAGAGACACCATCACGCTGAAGAAATTCGTATCGGACATCTAGCGCGGGCTTCACGTCGAAGAGCGCTTGGAGATGGCCGTTGAACTGCTCGATATCCTTGACACCCTCCCATCGGTCATTCGGCGACAGTCCGGACCCCTTATCTATAATCCCAACTATAAGCTCGCCGCCGTCTGCGTTCGATAGTGCTGCAGCGATTTTTTGGATCGATTTTCCGCTTACAGCAAACTCCTTGATGTCAAAGAAGTGACTCTCATCGCGGGCTGCGATCTTGATGTAGTCTCCGGCCGAGATCGTAATCGTCTTCAATGTCGCTCCTTATGATGCGAGCGCTCGCTTGAAGACTGCTTCCTCGGGATTGGTCAAAGCCGAAAGAATATTTTCCGCCACTTTCTCGATTAGCTTCTGTCCCCAAAATGGATCGCTTACGTTGTAATAAATCACGCGAATATGCTTGAGATCGAACGGCACGTCGTCTTCGTTCGAGGAAACAAGCACTACCGGCTTATCCAAAGCGTGCGCCAATCCCAGTTCGTAGAACACGTTGGGATTTCGACCGGTCAATTCAGCTACGAGTACCTTGGAAGCGTTGATGCCCTCCCAGATTTGGTCGATAATTTTTCCCGTTCCAAAGATGTCGGCGTCTGCTCGAACAGGACGCAAGCCTGCCTTCCGAATCGCTGGCTCATAAATTTGCTGATAGTAGTTGCCGACAGGCGAACCGAACGGCATCAGGACAAAGCAGCTATCGCTAGCACTGACCTTGGCGGCCGTGCTGAGCTTCTTGATGGTGGATGCGCCCTCTTCGGTAGCTGCCTGGGTATCCAGGATGCGATACTTCTCGTCCTTCTTTTCGACAAGCTGAGCGCTTTGCAGCGACGCGAGAAAGATTTCCTTGAATTCAGCCACTTTCTCAGCGGGGATCGAAAATTTATCGACGAGTGCATTTTCGAAAAATTTCTCGTCGGGAAGGTATTCGCCGCGATAGTGCGAATATACTTCGGAAATCTCGGGCGCTGCCAAAATGGCCTCGCGCAGGGCTTGAATATCATCGCCAGCCTTCTGAGGACGGATTGCGCGCTGCGCTCTGTCCGTAACCGCTATTCGTCCGGAAGTCGGACGCGAGAGAAATCCATATTTGATGGCGGAGCTAATCTCGAGGCGGTAAGGACCGTTATAACCGACCCCGACAAACGCAGCGCTCTCGGCCTCGGTGCAATCGTGCCCTGCGTTTTGATCGATGATTGATCTCGGAATTCGCAGCGCTTTCTCCACGCTTTGACGTGGATACTTCGCAGTGACGGCATTTGTTTTCGTATTCTTGCCCTTGTGTAATTTCTTCGGAGGCTTTGGCTTTCTTTTAGTAACTCTTTTCTTTTTCGAGACGGCCGCCGGCTCAACCTCGTCATCGGTACTCATGCGCGTTGCCCTGCCCTTGTCACAATTTGCGCGTGTATAACGTAAGTTCCAGTAGGTGGCGAGCGGATTGGCATGGCTTTTTGCTTCTCTTCGTTGCTGTGCCGAGAAACCAGAGGCCCTGTCTGAAAATCAAATCCAGTTCAGCAATATGGACCAACTCGGAAAACGTCGCTGTCTTAGAGGCTCGATGGTTTCCGTGGGTAGGAGAGGCTCTTCTCTTGGAATACGGCGAGCTTTTGCGGCGGTTGGCCCGACATCAACTTACCTGACGCAAGGTGAAACGTGTCGCGGTAGCTACCCGGTAGCTACCGGCCTGCGCAGTTTTGGCGTTCGCGCCTAAGTTTCTGATTTATATGGTACAGTTGGGTGGGCTCGAACCACCGACCTCCTGTTCCACAGACAGGCGCTCTAACCAACTGAGCTACAACTGCATCCTTGGCCGGGCCCGAAAAAGGGCTCCCGAACCGGCGGGAAACTAGGTGCAACGCCGCGCTTTGGCAAG
Source organism: uncultured Alphaproteobacteria bacterium (assembly GCA_963811915.1). GTDB lineage: Bacteria > Pseudomonadota > Alphaproteobacteria > Rhizobiales > Xanthobacteraceae > Bradyrhizobium. Next base: position 355,992 of record CAWETC010000020.1, on the reverse strand, counting down.
GCCAAGCGGGCGGCAACGTCGGTGTCGTTTCGCACCCGAAACCGCAGACTTTGGTTCACGCTTGCGGGGAGAGGTCGGCGCGCAGCGCCGGGTGAGGGGGCGTCTCCGCGAGTTCGAACTTGCGGAAACGCCCCTCACCCCGCCTGTCCCCGCACGCGGGGAGGGAGAAAATGGACCCGCCGGCTCAACTCGAACTCTCATGCGACACAGCAAAAAGCCCGGGCTGGTGGCCCGGGCTTTTTTTGGAAACGGGAAACGCGCGGTTTGCGATCGGAACGCGCAAAAAACGGCTCAGGCGGCCGGCTTGAACAGCTTGGTCGCGTTGGCCTTGATGGGCTCGACGGTTTCGGTCGCAACCCGCTGGGTCAGTTCGGCGAGTTCCTTGGCGTTCGCCGTGAAGGTCTCGAACTGCTTGCGGGCATGCGCGGTCCACAGCTCCATCGCTTCCGAAGGCGATTTCACGCCGAACAGGGATTGCGCGAAGTCGAGGTTCGCGGTGGTCGTGGCCTTCATCATTTCGATCAGCTTGGCGGAGTATTCGGATGCGCCCTTGCTGGCGGTCGTGAACACCGCCTCCATGGTGCCGTTATGGCTTTCGGCGACATCCTTGAACTTGGCGTAATTGTCGCGGGCCTGGGAGACGCCCTTTTCGGCGAAGGCGCGCATCTGCTCGGGAACTTCGAACGGGATCACGGAGGAGGAGAACGGGTCGGTGGGATTTGCCATGGCATGCATCTTTCGGAAACGGGGTGAAAATGTGACCCCAACGCCCGACAGCCATAAGCTGCGAACGCCGACTTGAGATTTACGCAGACCGGGTCACGGGAATGCCCTTTCGTCGGGCAACGACACAGTAAATACGCATATCATGTCAATTTTGTGCAACGCAACGAAATTTAATGTGCGTCGCGGCATTTTGACCCGGATCGGAACGCACTTTCGCCGCCGCAAAGCCATCCTGGCGCAAAATCTGCCGGAGACCAAAACCGGCCTTTTGGCTCGGTTTTGAGGCCGGCTTTAGCGCAACGGTTCCGGCATGCCAACGGCTCGCTTCCGCTCGATGTCGGCCGCAAATCGAGTTCATTTTCGGCGGTTCGAGGCCTAATTCGCCCAAGACCTAGCTTTTCGGCTTGGTCGCATCCATCGCCGCGCGGCTGACGGCCTGGCCCATCTCGCTCGCCTGTTCGGCCAGCGAGCGCATCTGCGACCGCACATATTCGCTGTGCAGCCGCATCACCTCGGACGAGGTCCTTGGCGTGCAGCAGCGCCTGCGCATAGTCCAGCGAGGCCTGCATGTTCTTTTCGGCATAGGACATCGCCTTGGCGCTGATGTCCTTGGCGCCGGCGCGAACCGTCGCCCCGCGCGCCTCGATCGCGCCCGCGGTCGCTTGCGCGCCGCAACGAATTTCTCGAACGCCTTGCGGGCCTGATCGAAGCTCGCTTCAGCCATCGATCGCATTTCCTTCGGAATCTCGAAACGGTCACGCCCATCTTCGCTCATGGTGGCCTCCTGTGTGCTGTTTCAGTTGCGCGGCTTCGCGCCCGGTGGTGTCGCCCGTTTCCCTATCGCGGACTTCCGGTCTCGCGCCGTTTTCGATTCCCCATCGGGAACTGGGGAGCGCCGTTCGAACACCTCAAGACGCGAACCCGGGTTGCGTTTCCGAGAGTTCCAACGCGCATCACGGCCGGCAGGTTCAGCGCCTAATTAACGTTATCGCGGCTTTGGCTGGCTTGCGCAGCTGTCAGGCCGTGGACCTGCCGCCTCCCGCGCGCGATACTAACCATCCGTTAAGGCTGTCATCGTTTGGCCGCCGAAACCTGTCGCCATTGCCGGGCAGCAGCCCAACTCGTGCGGTCATGTCATATCGATGAACAATGCGGAATTTCAGTTGCGAGGCGTCGGCGACCCGCGACTGGCGGTGCATGCGACGAGCGCCCTGCCCGCATGGCTGTGGTCGACCGACGGCACCCGGATTCTGTGGGCCAATCCGGTCGGCGCCCGGCTGTTCGGCGCCGCCAATGGCGCGGTCCTCGCCGGCAAGACTTTCGGTCCGGCGGACCAGCACCGGCGCCAGATCGCGCAGCTCGCCGCCCGGCTGCCGCTCAATGGCGCGTTCCGGCTGGAGCGGCTGCGCGGCTTTGGTGCAGCGCTCGGCACGCTCGTCACCTGCGGCTGCGCGCGGCTTGATTTTGCCGATGGCAGCCACGGCATTCTGGTCGCGGCCGCCGAACCGGTCGGCCGCGCGATGCCGCTGGTCGAACGGCTGCAACGGCTGGTCGAAGGCATCGATACGCCGATCGCGGCGTTCGCGCGCGACGGCCTGTTCATCGGCGGCAGCGACAGCGCACGATCGCTGCTCGGTTTCCGCAATCTCACCGAGGCCGGTCTTGACGAGGCGCGCAGCGACGCGCTGAAGAGGGCCGCGTCGAGACGCCGATCGGCATCGGCCATCTGGTGCTGCAACGCGTCGGCACCGGCGCCGATGTCGGCCTGGTCGCGCTGATCGCGCCGGGCGCGACACGCAGGCGGCGCATCCCGCGCCGATGCCGCAAGCGAGCGGTCGAGCCCCCACCGCAACCGGTCGCGCCGGCGGCGGATCAACCGATCGCTGATCACGAGCAACCGGCGATTTCGCGCGAGGCACCGGCCGAATTCGCGCTGGTCGATGAGTTCGCGGAAGAACCCGACAGCAGCGCTTGAGGCCGCATCAACCGACCCGAGCGCCGGAGCCGACGACCTGATTACGAGCAACCCGAGATATCGGGCGAAGCGCCGGCCGAGTTTGCGCTGATCGACGAATTCGCGGAAGAGCCGGCGCAAACATCGACGCAACATGCATCGGCGCAAGACGTGACGCACGAGACACCCAGTTCATCCAAGCGAACCGCCTGCCGACGTCGAAGCCGTTGCCGAACAGCCGGCACCTGCGGCAGCCGAGCCGGCCACCGCCGGCGACCGAAGCGTCCGCCCCGGCGCCGAGCGCGCGCCCTCCTGCCAAAGCGCCGTCATGGCTCGACCAGCCGGCGCCGAATACGCGACGGCATCCGCTGCGCTTCATGTGGCAGATGGACGCCGACGGCCGCTTCTCGCTCGGCTCCGACGAATTCACCCGCCTGATCGGCTCGCGCACCGCGGCGGGCTTCGGCCGGTTGTGGAGCGACATCGCCGACGGCGTTCGGGCTCGATCCGCAGGGCCGCGTTCTCAAGGCCGTGGCCACGCGCGACACCTGGAGCGGCATCACCCTGAACTGGCCGGTCGATGGCGGTGACCGGTTGCCGGTGGAATTGTCGGGGTTGCCGATGTTCGATCGCGCGCGGAATTTTGCCGGCTATCGCGGCTTCGGGGTCTGCCGCGATCTCGACGGCCTGGCGCGGCTTGCCGCGTTGCGCCGCTATGAATTGTTCAGCGATCCGCCGGCGCCGCAGGCGCTTTCGGCCGGCATCGTGGCGGCAGATCCCGCCGCCGATCCTGCCAGGGACAGCTCCGCGACCGAAATACCGGTTGCGGAATTGCCGATCGAGGACTTTTCTGTTGAAGATTTATCTGCTGAAGATTTAGCTGCCGAAGATTTATCTGCTGATTCGCTTGCCGAAGACATGTTCGTGGAAGATCTGCCCGCCGAAGCATTGCGCCGAAACATTGCCCGCAGATCCAGCGTTACGTCATCCAGCGTTGTGTCAACCAGCATTCCCGATCCATCCGCGGCGATGGCTTTCGAGACTTCACACCCAACCGATTTGGAAACATCCGTGGAACCCCCCAACGAAATGCCCAATCCAGGGTTCGAGGACACGCCGAAGAACGTGCTGCCGTTCCGCCCGGTCGGCGAAGTGAAATCGCCGATGCTGACCCCGGTGGAGAACAGCGCCTTCGACGAGCTCGCCCGGCAACTATCGGCCCGGCTCGACAGCGAGAAAACGGCGCGACCGCGGCACCCGCTTTATCCGACACGCCAGAAGCCGTCGTCGATCAGCCGGCGGCCCGGAAACGCCCGAGGTCGCAGCGAACAACCGCAATGGCTGGCTCATCCCGAGGCGCCGGCGCGCGGCGAAACCCGGCGCGACAAGGCGCTGCTCGATCTGGTTCCGGTCGGCGTGCTGATCTACCGGCTCGACCGGCTGCTCTATGCCAACGCGGCGTTCCTCGAACGGATGGGCTACCCAAGCCTTCACGCCCTCGAGGAAGCCGGCGGTCTCGACGCGCTCTATGTCGAGCCCGGCGTCTCGAACGCCAGCAGCACCTCGGGCACCGGCACGCCGGTGACGATCTCGGCCACGCAGGCCTCAACCGAACACGCGCCGGCCTCGGCGACGCAGGCCCATCTCTATACGATTTCCTGGGACGATGATTCCGCGCTGGCGCTGATTTTTTCTGGCGCCGGTGCGGCAAGCACGGCGGTCGCCGCGGCGATTGCCGAGCCGGTCCCCGCCTTCGATCCCTACTCCGGTGATCCCGGGCCCGTCGGCCGTCGGCCACGCCAATGCCGAGGAACTCGGCGCCATTCTCGACACCACCGCCGAAGGCATCGTGATGTTCGACGCCGAGGGCAACCTCAATTCGGCCAACCGCAGCGCCGAAGCGTTGTTCGGCTATGACGGGGCCGAGCTGGTGCAACGCAATCTCACCGACTTGTTCGCGCCCGAAAGCCAAGGCGCGGTGAAGGATTATCTCGAGGGCCTCAAGGGCTCCGGCGTCGCCAGCCTGCTCGACCAGGGCCGCGAGGTGCTCGGTCATGTGCGCGGCGGCGGCCTCATTCCGCTGTCGATGACGATGGGGCGGACGCAGGCCGACGGGCCGAATTTCTTCGCGGTGTTCCGCGACCTGTCGCAAACCCGAAAGAGCGAGAGCGAACTATGCAGGCGCGGCGGCTGGCCGACCGCGCCGCCAACGCCAAGAGCGACATGCTGGCGCGGATCAGCCACGAGGTCCGCACGCCGCTCAACGCCATCATCGGATTCGCCGAAGTCATGATCGGCGAACGGTTCGGCGCGCTCGGCAACGAGCGCTACATCGAATACATGAAGGACATCCGCGCCTCCGGCGAGCGCGTGATCGCCATCATCAACGACCTGCTCGATCTTCAGCCGGATCGAGACCGGCATGCTCGACCTTGCCTTCGCCAACCAGAACCTCAACGATCTCGTCGAGCAATGCGTCGCGGTGATGCAGCCGCAGGCCAACCGCGAACGCATCATCATCCGCACCTCGCTGGCGCATATGCTGCCGCCGGTGGTGGCCGACGCCCGCGCGCTGCGCCAGATCACGCTGAACCTGATCGGCAATTCGATCCATCTTGCCAATGCCGGCGGCCAGGTCATCGTCTCCACCGCATTGTCCGACCTCGGCGAGGTGGTGCTGCGGGTCCGCGATACCGGCCATGGCCTCAACGACAATGAAGTCGCCGCCGCCATGGAGCCGTTCCGCACGCCCGCGCCGTCGGACCAGGCCTCCGACAGTTCCGGCGTCAGCCTGTCGCTGACCAAGGCGCTGGTCGAGGCCAACCGCGCCCGGTTCCAGATCAAGACCGGCCCGCATTCGGGCACCCTGATCGAAGTGGTGTTCGCGCACGCGCTGGTGAGGGCGTAGAGCATGATCCGGAAAAGTGGGTACCGGTTTTCCGAAAAAGAGATCATGCTCCAAAAGGATAGAGCGTTTTCGAAGAAATCGCGTTTTCGCTATTCGGCTGCGAGCTTCGGCGTCTCTGGCGGCGACCATTGCGACGACGCAGTTCCGCCCCTGGGCCTTGGCCTGATAGAGCGCCTGATCCGCCGCCCGCATCAGCGCGTCGAGGCCGGACATGCTGACCGATGCCGCCGCAATGCCGATGCTGGCGGTGACCTTGAACTGGACCTCGTGGGCCATCATGACGTGCCCGGCGATGGCCTTGCACAAGCGATCGGCCACGATGGTCGCCTGCGCCAGTTCGGCTTCCGGCAACAGGATCGCGAATTCCTCGCCGCCCAATCGGCCGACGATGTCGGACTGGCGCTTGCCCTTGGCGCAGGCGCCGGCAACCGCCACGATGGTCTCGTCGCCGACGGCATGGCCGTATCGATCGTTGACTTGCTTGAAGTGATCGACGTCGACCATCAGCATCGATAGCGGCCGCTGATAGCGCTGGAACCGGCTCCACTCGGCGTCGGCCTGGTCGAGAAAATGGCGGCGGTTGTAGAGACCCGTCATCGAGTCGATGGTCGCCAGCCTCTCAAGCTGCTCGGCGTTGCGGATGAGATCGGTCACATCGCAATAGGTCAACATGCGGCCGTTGTTCGGCAGCACGTCGCAATGGGCGCGAATATTCCGGCCGTCGGTGGTCTTCAGATCGCGTAGCGGCTCGTTGCCGGAGCGCACCGCGGCGACGCGGCCGGCAAAGAACGCATCGAGTTCATCCTGCGTCATGCCGCGATCGCGCGCACTCGGCCCTTTGGCGATCAGCGATGCGTAAGGCGGGTGGCTTGCCGCCTGTTCGTCGGTCACGCCCCAGAACTTCCGCATCTTCCTGTTCATGAATTGCGCGTTGAGATCGGCGTCGAGCAGAACCACGCCTTCCGACACGTTGTCGAGGGCGTAGCGCAGCCTTTCGAGTTCGTCGGAATGCCGGACGATATCGGTCACGTCGGTATAGCTGAGCATGCGGCCGCCGTCGGGAAGCACGGCGCATTCCATCCGGACGATTTCACCATTGGTCCGGCGCAGATCGATCGGCGTCGCGACGCCGTCCCTGACCCGTCGCACGCGTTCGGCGACATAGGCGTCGACTTGATCGGCGGGGATCTGATACGCATTGGTATCGCGGCCGTGATACATCAGCGTAATGAACGGCGGATTCCGATCGGCCACCGCGTCCGGCAGCGCCCACATGCGGCGGAACGCGCGATTGATGAATTGCGAGCGCAGCTCGTGATCGAGCAGCACGACGCCGACTTCGATTTCGTCGAGCGCCGCCCGCAGCGCCAGCATCTGGCCGCGCACGATGCCTCGCCGCCCCGGCGCTCGGGTTGAACGGGACGTCGGCTTGTCGGACCTTGTCCGTTTTGTCGTCTCATCCTGCCGGCCTCGATGGCTTCGAACGTCACGCCGATCTGTTTTTCGGATTGCCATTTACGCTGGCAGGGCCGCGGCGGGTCCTCGTTGGGGATGCGAAGATGGAAATGCTCGGGAACGCCGAACACGCTCGCGACCTCGATGGTCGCGCCGTCGTCGGAGATCCGGCGGATGATGCAATCGATCGACGACTGGCCGAAATTGGAGATGATTTTCCCGGCCAGAAATGTGCGCCCGCGAAGCGGGAGGCTGTGTTCGGACATGGCAAGCCGTCCTCAGCGGAATTTGCCGCACTTAAACAGAGGCCATGCCCGAAAAGGCTTAATTTTCAAGTCGGTTCCGCGCGTCATGATGAACGGGCGGTTAATGCGAGGCGCTGAATTGAAGATGCAGATGTGTGGTCCACCTCGCCCCGCTTGCGGGGAGAGGTCGAAGCCGAAGGCTTCGGGTGAGGGGGCCTCTCCACGAGTCTCGACCTTGCTGAGAGGCCCCCTCACCCCAACCCTCTCCCCGCGAAGTGCGGGGCGAGGGAGAAGCGGTTGGGAGCTTCGAGGCAGAGCCCTTTCAACTCACGCGTTCTTCAGCGCCACCCGAAACTCGGCTTCGGTCTTCGACTTCACCTCGTCCAGCGTGACGCCGTCGGCGAGTTCGATCAGCGCCATGCCGTCCTTGCCGTGCTTGTCGATGGTGAAGACCGCGAGATCCGTCACCACCATGTCGACGACCTTCTCGCCGGTCAGCGGCAGGTTGCACTTCTTCAGGAGTTTGGGCCGTCCTTGGCGGAATGCTCCATCACCACCACCACGCGCTTGACGCCGGCGACCAGGTCCATCGCGCCGCCCATGCCCTTGACCATCTTGCCGGGGATCATCCAGTTGGCGAGATCGCCATTCTGCGCCACCTGCATCGCGCCCAGGATCGAGAGGTCGATATGGCCGCCGCGCACCATGCCGAATGAATTGGCCGACGAGAAATAGCTGGTGGTCGGCAATTCGGTGACGGTCTGCTTGCCGGCGTTGATCAGGTCGGCGTCTTCCTCGCCCTCATAGGGAAACGGCCCCATGCCGAGCATGCCGTTCTCGCTCTGCAGGTTCACGTCGATGCCGTCGGGGATGTAGTTCGACACCAGGGTCGGAATGCCGATGCCGAGATTGACGTAATAGCCGTCGCGCAATTCCTTGGCGGCGCGTTCGGCCATCTGTTCGCGGGTCCAGGCCATCATGATCTCCTATTACATCCGTTGACGGCGGCAGGCTTCACGCCGCGGGGCGTGGCCGGGTGTTGCGGAATTCGATGCGCTTGTTGGCGCTGCCGACTTCGATGATGCGCTTGACGAAAATGCCGGGCGTGTGGATGCAATCGGGATCGAGCTGACCGGCCGGCACCAGATGCTCGACCTCGGCGACGGTGACCTTGGCGGCGGTCGCCATCATCGGATTGAAGTTACGCGCGGTCTTGCGATAAATCAGATTGCCGGCGGTGTCGCCCTTCCAGGCGTGGACGATGGCGAGATCCGCGAACAGCCCGCGCTCCATGATGTATTTCTCGCCGTCGAATTCCTTCACTTCCTTGCCCTCGGCAATCAGCGTGCCGACGCCGGTCTTGGTGTAGAAGGCCGGAATGCCGGCGCCGCCGGCGCGGATGCGCTCGGCCAGCGTGCCCTGCGGATTGAATTCGAGTTCCAGTTCGCCGGCCAGATACTGCTGGGCGAACAGCTTGTTCTCGCCGACATAGGACGAGATCATCTTCTTGATCTGCCGGGTCTCGAGCAGCCGGCTCAGCCCGATGCCGTCGACGCCGGCATTGTTGGAGATGACCGTGAGGTTCTTGACGCCGGAATCGCGCATCGCGTCCGACAGCGTCTCGGCGATGCCGCACAGGCCGAACCCGCCGGACATGATCATCATGCCGTCCTTGAGAATGCCGTCGAGGGCCGATTTGGCGTCGGGGTAAACCTTGTTCATGAAATGCGACCTGATCGAGGGAAACGCTGACGGCGAGCACCGGGGTGGTGGCTTGGAAAGCCGGGACTGGCGGGATTATTAGGCGAAATCTTCGCAATGCGTCAATGACAGGCCTCAGCCGTGCCGGCGGCCAGGCGTGTTCGGAACATGGCGATGGCCTTGAAAGCGTCAAGAAACCCATCAAGTTGCGGGTTGGCAGCCATCCGGGCCTGAAAGCGTCAAGGAAAGCCCAATCAGTTGCGGCAGGTCTGGCGAGGCGTACCGGCGACCCGATTTTGCCCGACTTCAGTTTAACCGCGACCCGACCAGCGAAACCCAGCCGCGTAACCAGACTTGGATATGCCATTGACGATGGCCCAAGGAATGAAGCGCCTGGGGATGCCGATCGCGGCGTTGCTCGGCGTAGCCCTGACCGGCCTGATCGCGATGTCCTGGTTCCTCAACCGGGACACCTTGCGGCAGGCGGTGGAGGCGCAAATCCGGGCCGTGACCGGCCTCGATCTGGTGGTCCACGGCACCATCGACGTTTCGGTTTTTCCCGGCAGCTATGTCTCCTTTCATGACGTCGGGCTGAAGGGCGGCGGGACCTCCGACCCCGCGCTCGCGCGTCGACGTGCTGACCGCGAATTTGCGCCTGCTGCCGCTGTTGCTGCAGCGTTTCGAGATCGCCGACGTCATGATGTTGCGGCCGCATATCCAGGTCGTCCGCGAAGCCAATGGCGACAGCAACTGGACGCCCTTCATCCAGACCATTGCGCGCACCATGAAGCCGGGCGCCGACAATCAGGTGTCGTTCTCGGAAATCAGGATCCAGGACGGCGAGCTCAGCTATGAGGATGCCGGCAATCACCTGACCGAATCGCTCGGCGATATCGACCTGTCGCTGGCCTGGCCGTCGATCTCGCGCTCCTTTGCCGCGACCGGGCAATTCGACTGGCGCGGCGAGCGCGTCGACGGCAGCATCAGCGTCAGCGATTTCGTCGCAGCCCTTTCCGGCGACCGCTCCGGCCTCAAGGCGCGGCTTTCGAGCGCGCCGCTGAAACTCGCCTTCGACGGCACGCGTCGCCGATCGCACCAGCATGATGATGGAAGGCACGCTGACGGTCGATTCGCACCTCGTTGCGCAACGCGCTGCGCTGGACCGGCGGGGCGCCGCCGGGCGGCGGCGGGTTCGGCCGCTTTGCGCTGAACGCGCGCGCCAATGTGGTCGGCGCCTCGATCGCGCTGACCAACGTCAATGTCGAACTCGACGGCAATGTCGCCGAGGGCGTGATGACCTACGCCAATAACGGCCGCCAGACGTTGCAGGCGACGCTTGCCGCCGGCGCGCTCGATTTCACGCCCTATGTCTCCACCTTCCGCCTGCTCGCCAGCGGCGCGCATGACTGGAACCGGCAATTGTTCGACCTCAATTCGCTGTCGTCGGCCGATGTCGACATGCGGTTGTCGGCGGCGCAAGTGACGGTCGGCTCGTCGAAACTCGGGCGCACCGCGCTCGGCGCCAATTTGCGCGGCGGCGCGCTGGCGCTGAGCATCGGCGAGGCCCAGATCTATGGCGGCATCGCGCGGGGTTCGTTCGGGGTCACCCGCTCCGACGCGGTCGCCGACGTCAAGGCCCAGTTCCAGTTCATCGATGTCGACCTGCAATCCTGCGCCAGCGATTTGTTCGGGATCACCAAACTGTCCGGCCACGGCAATCTCAACGTCTCGCTGGTGGCCTCGGGCACCAGCCCGTTCGGCCTTGCGCAATCGCTCGACGGCACCGCCACGCTGACCGGCCATGACGGCGCGATCTCGGGCTTCAATGTCGAGCAATTGCTGAAGCGGCTGGAGCGCCGGCCGTTGTCCGGCGGCGGCAACTTCCGCACCGGCTCGACGCCCTACGACACCTTGAACATCGCGGTGAAATTCAGCGACGGCATCGCCACCACCCAGGATGTCCGCGTCGAAGGCCCGACCTCGCGCCTTACGCTGACCGGCACCGCCTCGGTGCCCGCGCGCGAATATGATCTGAAGGGCGTCGCCAGCCTGATATCGGCCGCGCGAACCCGCCGGCCGGTTTCGACCTGCCGTTCGTGGTGCAAGGCCCGTGGGACGATCCGCTGATCTTCCCCGATCCCGAAAGCCTGATCCGCCGCTCGCCTGCCTCCGCGCCGCTGCTCGAAGCGGTCAAGGACCGCAAGACGCGCGATGCGGTGCGCTCGGTGCTGGAGCGGTTTACCGGCGGTGGAGCGAAGAAGGCGGAGCCGGATGCAGACGCGGCCGCGCCGGCGAGCGCGCCCGCGGCGGCGGGGGATGCGAAGGCGAATTGAGGGGTAATCGAGCGTAGCTCGGATTAGCGGAGCATAATCCGTCGTTTTACCAAAGCCAAATAAAACAGAGCGCAAAAATGAATATCCCGCAACAACTTCCATTGGTCTCTCCACCATACATCAAGACCGCCTTCTTACTTGCGAAGACAAAATACCAAATTGAAAATACCGCTTGGACCAATCTTTCCGGCGTCCTTGCAGGACGATTTTCTCTGCCGACCGCAATGATAAATTTTCAACGGCAAGGTGATCTCGATCTATTGCTTCGGTGTATGGAGGACGAATTCGGGAGCTAACAAAGCTGCCGAAGCCCTCGGACCGGACTTCACGCTGCACTATCAACTAATGCTCTCTGAGCTGGATTGTTGCCTGCTTCGAGCATTCTACGTGCTTTTCGTCAGCGAGATTGCGAAAGCGATCTAAGTGACGATTCTGTTTCCGGCTTAGCGAAGTTCAAGTCGGTATTCGCGGATTTAGAGCTGCTGCGGATGCCCATTGTGAAATTTGAAATCGCAAAAGGAAAGGGAAGATGAAGCAACCTCTATCCTTGAAGGCATACCCGCCCAACAACGACGCAAACGACGTTCGTGTTTACGATAGGGAAGATCCGACGCGATCCTACTTTATGCAAACAGGCTTTTCGTCCCGCGGTTCTGTGACGTGGCTCGCGCTCGATCACTCCGTTCCACGCCAATACTGGGTAGAGCGCAGAGAGCTAGCCGACCGATTGTTGAGCCTCGGAAAAGAGGTCGAACCGGCGGGATTACGTGAAGCGAGGCTCGCCGCAGAGCAGGCTAAAAGCTTGTAGGGTGCAACAGCGCCAGCGTATTGCGCCGATCGTCAAACAAAAATGGCGAAATAGCCTTTCGCTTTTCCCACCCTACGCGAATTCCGCATCTTCAGCGTCCAAATTGTACGCTTTTTCGATTGTACCGGCACGCCCTTTCGGGCCATCTTCTCTCGGGGTTTGGGCGGCGTCAATGCTGTAGCTTCTGGGAAGCTTCGCTGCGCCTCTTCCGCTAATTTGCTCTTTGAGTTGTTTCATGGGTGATCCGAAATCAAGTGCACGAGTTCAGCGCCTGCTTTGTGGAGACTTTCGTCCCGACGATCTTACGGGGCTGTTTCTCTATGCGCGCGATCATTGCGACGGGCGAGAACCAGTCGCCGAGATTGGTCATTTTGTCGCGCATCACAGCGAGCGCGATAAAGGCATAGTAACTCGTTCGACCCGAGAATGGTTCGCTGTGGCGCGGTACCATATCTCACGATTTGGACCCGCTGGAAAACCATTGGTTTTCGATAAAATGCCGCCTGCTACACGGGACTATTTCAAAACAGCGGTAAATCGCATTGATGCAAAGCTCGTTCGCGAAAAAACAGGAATGCGGCGCGCCGAAGCACATGAACTCATGGATGATGTGGTCGAACGGGTCACGCAAAACGACGATGGGACATGGGCACTTCCGAACGACTTAACGCAAGCAGAAATCAGTTTGATAGAATGTGTATCATCGCTCATCGTGGTAAAGCCCGCATTCGAAGCTGATCGTTTGTGCGACGATTTCATCGCGACGTTAAAGAGCAACGGCCTTATAACGAAGGCGGAAATATCTAAGCACAGAGAGGCTGTTCATACACTCGTGCAACTCTATGCAGTCGCGACAATGCACAACTGTATCGTTCAAATTGGTGACGGCACTACCACTAAGCTAAAAGCCCGGCCTGAACCGGATGCCAAACAGATCATGGTCAATGCCGCCGTCCCCGATGCGGTGCCAAACCAACCCGGCATTTTTGTAAGCTCTTCAATTTTCACGGCCAATGTCGATCCTGAGGTCCATTGCCATCCTGATTTGCTTACGAGTTTAGATTGGAACCAGGAGATTGAGGTTGCTCCGGACAAACGGTTGTCCCCGATGCGGTGACCTCCGGACGCAAAAAACGCCGCGTGCCGAGATCGAACTTGCCCTGCGACGCGCAAAGGAAATCATATGACCATCCGGTTCGAAAAGCTGAAGGCCCGCCTGCTCGCCAAGTCCAGGGTCAAGGCCGAGTATGACGCGCTGGCGCCGGAGTTCGAGATTGCCGCCGAACTGCTCGGAGCTCGGCTGCGCGGGCCTCTCACAGGCCGAGTTCGCGGCCCGGATGGGCACCAGCCAATCCACGATCGCCCGGCTTGAAAACGGTCAGACGCTTCCGAGCACCAAGACGCTGCTGCGCTATGCCGAGGCGACCGGCAGCAAGTTTCAGGTGCGGCTATCGGCGGCGTGACGAGTTAATGAGGTTGCCCGGATTTCGCTTCGCGTCATCCGGGCTACGGAGCCCTCATTAGGCCAAAACGGACTTGCGCGAAAGATTGAACCTGTCGAGCCGGATCAAGGTGATCGGCGGAGCAAAATCGGCCGTTCACCGACATACGGACGACCCGTCGAGGCTACGCCGCGAGGACGGCCCTTCTGACAGCTTGCGGCAACGCGATCGAACGGAACAATGCCTTAGGATAGAGGTAATCCTCGCCCAATTTCATCGACAATACGTATCATATTGTGTTTCTCGGCGACCGCGTCACGCAGCGCTACGTAAATCTTGCGCTTCTCGAGCGAGACCGCATAGCCATCGTTCTCCACGCAGACCACCAGTTGTTTTGCTTTTGTCCTAATCATTATCTCAAAGCAGCTGCTTGATTTTGAATTCTTTGCGTCCGACCCCGGCCGCCTCGTACCAATGTAACTCAGCGACACGAATTGAGCCATCGGATAATCGGACACGAGCAATGCCCTTACGCTTACGCCAGCGACCGCGCCCATAGATTCGTCGTAGCCGCGCGACCTCACGAATGCCGGACCCGGTGGCGAAGGTTTCTATGCCCGAAATTTCACCGAGAATCTCGAAACGCATAACCCGACCCTGCCGAGCCGATCCGGCGACGTCAATAGACGGTCGGGTAGTCAGCGGAGCAAGCGAGCGTTGCCCGGACGAGCCAACGGGTCGCGCGAATGCACGCCCGATGACAGACTCCGTACGGCAGCCGCATGATCGCCTCTGAGCTGAACGTCGTCCGGCTAACGCTGTGTCGGGGCAGGCCAGGCCGACATCGCAACGTTGACCATGCGGTCGAGCACGCCCGGATCGGCGCCCGTTTGCGCGAAGTTCAATACGGCCTGCAGCACACCGAGATAGTGCCACGCCATGGCATCGATATCGGCATCTTCGGCCAGCTCACCCGCCGTCACGCCTTCGCGCAGAAGGCCCACCAAAATCTCACGCTGATGCGCCGCCCCTGCCAGGGTGGCGGCCTGTGCCTCCGCGGATAGTGCTGCGATGTCGGCACAGCTTCGCGCGATCAGGCAGCCCGCGGTCCGGGACGATCCGTCCGGCAAGAACGCGCGCAGCAACGCCTCCAGTCGCCCGCGCGCGGTGTCGGCCTTGGCTGACTCCATGCGCTGCAAGACGCGCTGCGTATAGGCGGCCAGGGCTTCCTGGAACAAGCCGTCCTTGTCGTGGAAGCGCTGGTAGAGGCTGGAGCGCGACAAGCCCGTCGCCTCCGTCAGGTCGCTGATGGCAGCGGCCGCATAGCCGTGACGCCGGAAAACGCCGATCGCCGCGGCGATCACGGAAGCTTCATCGAATTGCGGCTTACCGCTCATGCATTCCTCGCTTGACATCTTGGAACGATCATTCCAATTATGTTGGACCGATAGTTCCAAGATAGGATGTAACGATATGTCCGAAAAAATTCAATCCACCGCGCGCCAGCCGCGCATCGCCATCGCGGGCGGACAGGTCGCGTCGGCTCGACGCTGACCAGCCTCCTTGCCTCCGATCCGGTCGATATCATTGCGCTGACCCGGCGGCCCGATGCGGCCCAACTGCCCGGCGGTGTCACCGCCGCCGCGATCGACTTCGATCAGCCGAAGACGCTTGTGGAGGCGCTTGGTGGCGTCGATCGGCTGTTCGTTTCGCATGGCACATCGCCACGGCAAGTGGCCAATGAGATCGCGTTGATCGATGGGGCCGTTGCCGCCGGCGTCCGCCATATCGTGAAACTGTCGGCCATGGGGCCGGCAACTCGCCTCAACCCCGTTGCCTGGCACATGCAGATCGAGGCGCATCTGGCTCAGCAGCCGGTCGCATCGACCGTGCTGCGGCCCCGGCGTTTGCCGACATCCTAAAGCGAGCAGGAGGTCAAATCGCCGCCGGTTCCTGGGCCGGCGCGGCGGGCGACGGGCGCGTGAACTTCATCGATACCCGCGATATCGCCGACGTGGCACGCGTGGCGTTGATGGAGGAATTCGCCCCGGAGTTGCAGCGCGCCTATCATCCAACCGGGCCACGGACCTGGACCATGCAACAGGTCGCCGAAGAACTGTCGACCCTGCTCGGCCATCCCGTCGTCTACCATCATCGGTCGCCTGAGGAAGCGCGAGCCGCGCTGCTAGCTGGAGGTCTTTCGCCACTGATCGCGGATTTGCTGGCCGGGTTGGACCAGATGTTCCGCGAGTTCGTTCTTGCAGAGACCACCTCGACCGTCGAGGAGTTGACCGGCAAGAAGCCGCGGTCGTTGCGTGACTGGCTTGCCGAGAATATCAGCGTGTTTCGGAAGGTCGCTGATCAAAAACAGCCAGCCCAGAAAAATGGTGACGGCGAGACTGGCCAGCGGCGGCACGATCATCGCGGCCAACCCCAGGATCGCCAATAGAATTCCCTCAATCAAAAAGGCCTTCCAATGAGCGCGAACCTCGGCGGTCACTCTCGCTTGCAGGTTGGTGGTGTCGTGGGGAAGGGTCATTGGAATTCTCCCGATGCGGCACTGCGGAATGCTTTGAATTATAGCGTGCGCAAACGCCGGACGGTTAAATATGTTGTTCGGCGCCGGTTGAGCGAAATCAAGGACTTCCGCAGTTGACCCCGCTCGGCCTGGAAGCGCAGCCTCAATTGGGCGCGGACGAAAAGCCGTGCGCGGTCGTGCGCATCCGATCGCGGCCGAGAAAATAGATCGTGGTGGTGACCACCAATAGCCCGATGCCGACCAGTATCGAGACAAGGCCGACGGGGATGAGAACCAGCGCCACGTTGCGGTCCGGATTGAGCAGCCAGTGGTGAATCGACGAAAGCACAAACGCCACGCCGGCAAATCCCGCGCCGCCTCCCACCACCAGTAACGCCCACATTCGGCGCAGCTGGCTCAGCCGCTCGCGTGCGATATCGGTGCGTGGCGCGTGATGACGGCCGACCCGGCGAACCAGCCGCACTGCAAATCCGATGGAACTGAATCCGATCAGCACGCTTGCCGCTCCCAGCGTGAACCGGGCGGATGACCCGATATCGAGATTTTTCTGCAGGATCAGCAGCGGGAAATCAAAACCCGCATGCAGTGCCACCGGTCCCAACAGAACCAGGGCCAGGCTTGCGATGCGTGCCCGGTCGCGGTGATACCGGTGCGCGCCAAGCGCAGTACCGGCTCGCGCGATCGCCAAATAAGCGCCGGCGATGATGCCGAGCGCGCCGTGGAACGGTACGGTCAGGACGCTGCGCAATGCCGCCAGCGATTGCCACATCTCGGCATGCTGGGTGAGATAAGCGAGGTTCTCGTAAGCGGCAAAGCCGAGCCCCACAGCGGCGCCGTAGACCACGGTATCCATTGGATCCGCGAAACGCACACGCCGTGCCGAAACCGCGACAATGACAAGAATCTTGACGGCTTCCTCGGGGAGGGCGACCCCGAACAGCGAATGCATCGCCTGTGCGACCCAAGGGTTTTCGGGAGCCTTGAGCAGCGACAGGAAGGGTGCACGCAGGAAGCCCAACAGCGAAATGCTGGCGGCGCCAAATACAAACGCGGTCCAGACCTTGGCAGGTGGTCCCGGCCGCTCGTCGGCGGCGACCACCAGCCATAATATCAGCAGCGCAGGCGCCACTGCGGCGGTACCGATGACGGTCGGAAGGTATTCAAGAATAAGCATCTAGGCGGCAAATATACGATTTGTCCCTGTTATCCACCGTTCAAATGGGCGGCGTGAAATCACCTGCAGCAGTCAATCAGCAACCCCGGCAGATATTTTTCAGTTGAGCGTTCATCCGCGCATCCTCGGCGCTGATCGCATCGATATATTTTTCACTGTCGGCTTTTCCAATATCGGCCTTTCCAATATCGGCTTTTGCCGAAAGCGGCGCCGCACGCTTTGGCACTGTCGGCTTGGCAGCTGATGTGGGCTTGTAGCGGCACGACAGCAAGCCATCGACATCCGGAGCCGCTGTGCAGTCCGGCGTCTGGGCGACGGCAGGCAACGACAAAGCACAAACCGCAACCAGCACGGCAAAGAGTCTCATTTCAACCTCGTCAATGACCTACGAAACAACCGCGAAGTGCGGGCGCTTCCGCGCGGGTTGCGATTGTTTAGTTAAATCAAGGAGTTTCCAGCTTTTCTACAGTCTAATTGCACGCAATCGCGCACCGTGTCCATGGATGATTTTGCCCGGCGAGGCTTTCCGATGCAGGGCTCCGATGCTGGACTTCTATGCACGACGCGGCAGCGGACGATATGTGACATGTGACGCATGATAGGTTCTGAGAATCGTGGAGCAAGGAGGCGGGCCGGGTGATTTTATTCCGTGGAGCAGAGACGCATACGAGGTCGATCCTCAAAGCCGTCAGCTGGAGGACATTGGGAACGCTCGACACGTTTGCGATCAGCTGGTTTTTTACCGGCAGGGTCGAAGTCGCGGGTTCGATTGCCGGTCTCGAGATCGTCACCAAGATTGCGTGGTATTACCTTCACGAGCGAGTCTGGGCCGCCATCACCTGGGGCCGACGCTGAACGGATCAGGTGTCCGGACGACAAGAGTGAGTGACGTGCAAAGGTGCTCGTGCGATGAGTGAACCCGAACAACCCGAAAACCGGGGTCCGGCGATGGCCGGACTGGCGATTGCCGTTGTGCTTCTGGTGGTGGGATTGTGGCTGGCCCACGAGCTGACGTCGGCCAGCAAAATGCAGGATTGCCTGATGTCAGGACGCACCAATTGCAACGTGATCGAACCGGCGCGATAGGAACGGCGGTTGTTCTTGCGGCTATGACGTCGGCGGACGTGGCCGTCTTTCTTTAACCGGCAGGTCTAGGCTTCCGGCATTGCGTCTTGTCAGGGGCTAAAATGGCCACTTTTATTGCATTGAAACGTCCAGGACCGTCGGCAAGAGAGGTTTTGCTAAACCTCGACCAAATCATCATGGTCCAACCAGGGCAGGGCAGCGGGTCGGCCATTCTGTTCGGCCGGGAGCACCTCGTCACCTTCGAAGAGGACGTTCCGACCGTGCTTCGTCGAATCCAAACCGGTCAAGCATCGGCGCCCAAATAAATTGACGTAAATTATCGCCGCGCAGCAAGTACGCGGGATGCGATCAACCTGCCGATGCCAGGCAGCATCTGCCGACAGCCTGCGACGGCAATGCAAATTTAAAATTTTCCGACCGATGCCAAAGCGCCGGAACCGTTTGACATCGATGACGTTCAATGACTCCAGATTGGCTGCAATGAACGAGCCGACAGATGTTGCTCCGTTTACGGCTATGGATTCGACGCAAATGGGCGTGGCGCAAGCCAGCCTCGGCCTTCTCCGATCTGCCTTTCGAACTCGACGAATTTGCCCGACTGCTCTCAAGCCGCGATCCGGCCATCCTCAAGCAATTGGCAAACGACCTGGCCAAGCCGGTTGCAGTGACAAAACAATCCGGTGAATTGCAGGCCTGATCGCTGCGTCGCAGCAATTGCTGGCTGCGCGGTCCTGCGGAATGCTCGCCACCCGCATTTCTCATTCCGACAGCAGCCGTCGGCAGGCGTCGACAAACACCTGCGCGCCCATGACGATATCTGCATCATGAGTGTTTTCGCTCCAGTGATGACTGATGCCGCCGATCGAAGGCACAAACAGCATGCCGGCGGGCATGATGGTGGCGAGGACCTGGGCATCGTGACCGGCGCCGCTGGGCATGCGGATCGATCTGCCGCCGGCAAAGGCGGCGCTCGCGGTTACGATGGCATGCTGGAATGCAACATCCATCAGGGCGGGCGCGCCGGTACGAAGACGCTCGACCGTGACAACGCAGCGGCCCTGGGCAGTGACGTCTGCAGCCATGTCCACCAGCACATCCTCGACCCGGCCGATCACGGCAGGATCGTCATCGCGCATTTGGAATAGCATCTCCGCGCGTCCCGGGATGACGCTGGGCGCGCCGGGATCCAGCGTGATGCGGCCGGTGGTCCATACCGTGCGCGGTCCGCATAACCCGGGAAATCTGTCATCGATGGCCACGCAAAACCGGGCGAGCGCGAGGCCGGCATCCTTGCGAACATCCATCCGCGTTGTGCCGGCATGATTTTGCTCGCCGATAAAGGTGATGCGATATTGCCAGATACCGACGATGGAGGTGACGACCCCGATCGCCAGGCCGCCGCTTTCGAGTCTCTGGCCTTGCTCAATGTGGGCCTCCAGATATCCGATATGCCGCCCGCGTTCGGCCGTGATGCGCGCCCGACCGGCGAGACCGGCGTCACGGAGCGCCTCGCGCATGGACCGGCCGCTGCTGCGGTCGCGTGCGGCGTCGATATCGGCTTCGGTGATATTACCGACATAGGAGCGGCTGCCGAGGAAACTTCCAAAATGTCCTTCCTCATCGCACCAGGCCGCGACTTCAACGGCGCCCTTGAAGTCCGGGTCGGGATTGAGAACGCGGGCGGCTTCGAGGGCATAGACGACGCCAAGCGGTCCATCGAGCCAGCCCGCGTAATTCTGACTTTCGAGGTGCGATCCGGCCAGCAGCCTCGGTCCGGATTTCGCACTTGTGCCCACCACATTGCCGATGCCGTCGATCGAAGCGGCCAGCCCTGCTTCGGGCAGCCGCTGCGCCAACCACTCCAGCGAGCGCAGATGCGGCTCGGAAAATGTCGGCTTGTGAACCCCGGTCTTGTAGGCGCCGATGCCACGCAACGCAGTGAGATCCGCAAGGACCCGGGCGCCATCGGCCTGAAAGCGATCGTCAGGCATGACTTATTCTATTTTCAATGTGTGGGAGTGGCAAACCAAACAAGAAGCCGCCGGGCAAGCTCGGCGGCTTCTGTTGTCTGGCATGTGCTAGCCCGGATAATTGAACTGGATACTAGCTCGGAGGTTTCTGTGAGATTGGACGGCCGCCCGGCCTCGACTTGTCCATCTGGGCGCGAGAATATCGCTTGTGGTGGCTCGACTTCATTTTGTGAGGGGCCATTTTGGAAGCCGTTGCATTGCCTTCGGCCGATGGGCCGGCCATCGGCTCCGTTTGCGCCGATGCGATGGCCGTCGTTCCAAACAGCGAGGCAACCACCAAGGCCAAGATAGCAAGCTTGGATCGCATAAACATCTCCTGATCTTAATCAAATGATGCGAGAGTAAAACCTGCGAGTTGAGCTTGGGTTCCCTATGAGCTGGAAAACAACCCTGGCGCGAGGCTCGCAACCGCGGCCGTTCAACATCAGGTAATCCCAGGCGGCCGCGATTTTGAGCCGTTAAGGCGTCGGTTAGCCGCTCGCGCTTTAGCCATGACTGGCACGGCGCGAGCGAGATCAACGACTTACGTTGACACAGCATTCCCTGCGCGGGGATGCGCTTTCGAGAACAAAATGGGAGGCGTCAGAGCCGCACCTTTTCCGATTTGCTGATGCAGGGGACTCGGCAGATCACCACGCTGTCGTTGGGGGAAATAATACTTGGCCCCTCGCGTCACGGCCGCATTCGGATGGAATATAACCAGGGTTAAAGTAGCAGGCGTTGTCGAGCGAACTGTCCCAACCGCCTCGCTGCCGCCATTTCGACCACTCGATGTAATCGCAATATTTGCTGTGGGGATTTCCCGCTTCTCGCGTCGCACAGTAGACGCTCTGGGCCGGGCGGGCCGGACTGGAGACGACGTGCCGGGCCATCGCGGGTTCTGCCAGGACAGAAAAAAGCAGCGCAGCCACGCCAATTCGTTTGAATTTCGTCATTGGTTCCTCCCATTTATCCCGGATACACAACTAATCTCACATAATAACGAGTCACCTGATAACGGCAGGTTCCACCCGGGTATCCTAAAAGATTATTGATTCAACCGCCAAACACGCGCTGGCGCGGTCGCCGGGCAGCCCGCAAATCACGGACCCAGCAGGCTATCCCCGAAGCCCTTTAGCCCGCCGGCCAGAGCTCCGTATTGCGAGCAGGTGCCCACATCGCCGGATCCCTCATAGGTGTCGACGACGTCCCCGGCCATGACGACTCGGATGCGGCATTCTTGTAGAGCGTTTCCCCTGATCCAGGTGTAGGTTTTTTGTCCCTCGAGCATTCCCTGTTCTTCCGGCGAGCCAAGCTTGGAAACGACGGCGCTCAGCGGCTGTCCTTTAAAGTCGTTCGTTCCCAGTCTGATATTGCCGACAGAGCATCCGGCCAGGGTCAAGGCCAACACCGCCAGGATCGTCAGATTGCGCATTTGCGGGTCTCCCCCAAAATTCGAACCTGGACGCGACCAATGTTGACGCCGAAAGTGCGGCTGGCGAGCAGGCAAATCGCTTGTTAGGTCGGGGCCGCTGACACGCCAACTTACAAATTGCTTACCTGCGTAAGCCGGTGTTGATAAGTCACGGACCAATGTGTGGAGCTAAGCCATTGAAATGGTGGTGCTCCCGAGCGGAGCCTGTGTTTCCTGCAACATCAATAGTTTAGCGCTGATGTTGGAGAAAGGACTTTCTGCTGTTTGGTAACGTTTTTCCGGGTTTCCCCAACTCCGGTCCTGCAGCGAAGAGCGCGGTTTGGTCCAGGCACCCCGTCTCGCGCGCCGCATTACAACCGCGCAACCAGTCTTAGGGCCGGAGAAGATTTCCGGCAAATCGTCGAGCAGTATCAAAACAAATGACACGATCAAAAAACTACGACCAGGATTGCAGTGCTGAAGGTTGACGATTTGTCGTCGAGTAAAATGGAACGGTCGGTCGCGCCGGGATACAGTTAGGTCGGCAGTTGCGGGATCGAGCAGATTGGAGTGATGAGCGCGTGGAGGAGCAACTCAATATTGGTCAGGCCAAAGGGAAAGTTTTGCGCCGAATTCCCGAAGCGTAACGATCACGCCCTTTGCATTTTTTAGCTGCGCTCCACCGACGCCACCTGCCGAGGCAGCGCCGATGCCAACGGCGCCGTAGATGCCGGGAAATCGCTCAATTCATTTCGAACAGGAAAAACGTCCCACCATTCGATTAACCGATGCTCCGACCGTTAGGCCGAGGCTCAGATCACGATACCCTGAATGGATAGTCGCAACCCCCGAAAGGTCACGATCCCCCGGCCCATGCCAACGCCAGCAATCAGCCCGGCCTTTGCGAATATGACTCGAACAGGGCCAGTTATTGCATGCGAGGGTTCAATGAGGACGGCCGATGCAAGCAGCACCAGAACCACAAGTCGCATTGGAGGCTTTCCGATCGATCGCTCAGTGGTGGCAAGCCTGCCTTGACCCAACCAAACCGTCCTTGTCTGGCTTGATGCATATCAATCCGCGAATGTCGATCTCGGACTAGCTTTATAAATATTGACAAATATTGACCGTTCAAAACCAAGGGGCGATCTTCATGAGAGTGGTTTCATTGGCAGTTAGCTTGCTGGCCACCGTCGTCGCGACGCCGGCGTCGGCGCAGTCAGACAATTTGACCGGAACGTACAGATGCGTTGAGATGTGCCGAATGGGGCTCGTAGGCAGTCCCGCCTTCGTCACCCAGAATGGCCCCGAATTGAATCTCCTGAACGAAGCAGGCCAGGCATCCCGCGCCTGGCCGGACTGGTTCGCGCCGGCGACCCGGATATGGATCGAGAACTATGGCTATGGCGCCGTCTATTCTGCCGATGGCATGCTCATTCATTTCGATAACGGGACGATCTGGCAACGTGATTTGGGACCGCCGCCTACGCCATTGCGTCGGCATTACTAGGACGGAAACCCTTTGTGCCTCCCCTAAATTTCATTAGCGGAAAGAACTTGAGTGATCGGAGAGCGCAGTGGCCACCTTCCAGCTTAGCCTCGTATCTCCCGAAAAACGCCTGTTTGCCGGCGAGGTTGATCAGGTAGACCTGCCCGGTAAGGAGGGTGATCTTGGCTTGCTTGAAGGCCACGCTCCGATTGTTGTGGCGCTGCGTCCAGGGATCGTAACGGCAATTGTCGGAGTCAACCGCGAGAAGTTCGTGGTGTATGGTGGCGTGGCTGAGTTTGCGAACGCCGAACTTACCATCCTGGCGGACTTGGCGAAATCCGTCGAAGACGTTGATCTTGCCGAACTCAAGGCGCGGATCGAGGAGATGCAAGCGAGCTTGGCTAAGATCCCGCCGGGCGATGAACTCGATCGTGCTTTTGCGTTGCTCGATCACTACAAGTCAATCCACATCAATCTAGCTCCGGCAACCGCCTTCTAAAATCCCGCGTGCAAATACCTGCGATACGACCAGGATCTAACTCATGACAACCTTCGACAAACGCGAACAGGGCTTCGAGGCCAAATACATCCATGACGAGGAATTGAAATTCAAGGCGATGGCCCGGTGTAACAAGATTCTCGGCAATTGGGTCGCGGCCCAGCTTGGCCTGAGAGGCGAAGCCGCAGCCGACTACGTCAAGGACCTCGTCACCGCGAAATCTGGAGAACCAGACCATGGATACCATCCTGCACAGGGTATCCAAAGATCTAGCGAAGAAGGGCATCTCGGAACTGGAGGTTGCCAAGAAAATGAACGAGTGTCTCCACGTGGCGCTGGGGCAGATTAAATCAGGCAATTAGTAGAAATCGATCGAGTTTTTCAAAAACATACCCAAGGAGATTTGAAGTGAAGAAACATCTTCGAACATTCGTTTGCGCGGTCGCGCTTGGCCTTATGGGGGCGACCAGTCTCTCAACGCCGTCGATGGCCGAAACTGGTTCGGTTCGCGTCGTGTTCACTAAGGGAGGATTTATCGTAGGTGTTGGTGGAGGCCAAGGCGTCCTGACGTTCCGCGGGCACCATTATCCGTTCACGGCCTCCGGCATGAGTATTGGGGCAACGATCGGCGCATCGACGACCCAGATGGTGGGACGGGCTTTGCATTTGCGCTCTCCCGGGGATCTCGCCGGCAGTTACAGTGTGATCGGCGCAGGCGCGGCGCTCGCGGGAGGTGCAGGCGGTGTTGCGCTGCAAAATGCAAGAGGGGTGGTTCTGGAGTTGCACGGCGTCAAGGTAGGGTTGGAGCTGTCTGCTGCCGTAGGTGGTGTCAATATCGTCATGCAGTAATTATCCTTTGCATCCGTCCTGCAGGGGTCGCCGAGGCCGATCGGTGCGGCGAGGCCGCATAGGTTCACTTCTTATCACACGGGCAGCATGCACGCCCGCAATGTTGCCCGTGCGTGATGATGATGTGAGAATCCGCTGATGGTCGAAGCAGCCGCTTATTTCGTCGTTGAGATGTTGCGCAATGGGCGTTCGGTTACATTTCGTGCACTCAAACCTGAGGACCGGAGTGCCATGCTATCGGCGGTCCGGCGCGTCAGCTCCCAATCTCTTTACCGCCGCTTCTTTGGTCCCAAACACGCATTTACCGACAAAGAGACTGATTTTTTCGTCAACGTCGACTTCGTCACCCACGTTGCGCTGGTGGCCGAAGTTGATGAGGGGGGCAAGGAGACCATCATCGGCGCCGGGCGTTACATCGTTGCAGAACCCGGCACAGCCGAGTTGGCTTTCGCAATCATTGACGAATACCAGGGACAAGGAATTGGAAAAGCCTTGCTTCGTCATCTGATATTGATAGCTCGCAAGACCGGGCTTCAGCAGTTGGTCGCGGAAGTGTTGGCTGAGAATGCCCCCATGTTGACGCTTTTCCGAAAGTGCGGATTTACCTTCAAGAAGGGTAGCGGCGCCGGTGTTGTGCATGCAGTGCTGGAACTGGGTTGAGCCACCGTGTCCGAAGTATCTGAACCGGCAAGCCAACAAGGTGGCACTGGAAACGCGCCATCGCCGCAGTCATCCGCATGTTACGTGAAGTTTTCTCCGGTGTTGTGGTCAGTGGCTGCAACATTGCCATTCATGCTTTGGTGATGCTGGTTGTGATAGCAGTGGCGTGTATCGTCGGCGAGATAACGACGCCACGCAATCGTATCACCTGGATCGGCAAATCCGGAGGGCGGCACCGCGGCCAGTCCGACACCGTCGATGTGGCTTAGGCGCGGTGCTCATATTTCGCGGGTTTCGAGAAGATGCCGTCGTTCAACCGGAAGAGGGCGGCATTGCTGTCCGATGGCAGTCGTCTCGCCGAAGTACCTCGCACCGCACAGCGGTGTTGATGTCGACCATTTTCACATTGATCTCCCTGGTCGGCCGCAATGTTAGCGCAGATCGAGAATGAACTCGTGGTGTCCGCCGCTGCGGCGATTGGCGCGCAACATCTGCATGCAGACTTAATACCGACGAAGATTGTCCGTCAGGATATATGCGCTGACAAGAAGCACCCAGATGGGCAACACAGCGAAACTCCAGTTGACGTAGTAGCTGCCGATCAGAACCGCCAATGCCAGGAGGTATCCGACATAGGCGATCCAGCGGGGCGTGATGCCCGTGTAAATCACCACCGTTGAGGTCGAGAACATGAATACGGCGCCCATTTTTATCCCGTATACATTTAAGATGATGTAGGCGACGGCGCGCGCAAAATGAAAAGTTGCGGTGTCAATCAATTCGCCAGGCTTGGAACTCGAGGCCAGTAGCGTGACCGCGCCTGTTACTGCGGCCGCAGCGAACAGCATGGCCAGAAAGAGCAATGCACTGCCGAAAAACACGGTTGCGAAGAAGCGGTCTTCCTGCTGACCAAGCCTGTCGCGCAACACGCCGATGAACCACAGGAAGGCAACGCCGGCCACGGGAACGAGGTTTAACGCGAGCTTGATCTGGCCTGTGTCGGCGCCAAGCCAGGTGCCTGGTTCCAGAGGGTCGGCCGGAATCGAGCGCCGAAGCAGCCAGAATATTGCGAACATGAGACTCGAGAAGATGACCCCCGCGACCGCCGCGGCCTTTGGAGTCTTCATGCGCGCACGGATGAGAGCCACGTTCTCTTGCATAGCCATCGTCCTCCTCGCTGCAGGCCCCCCTGCAGCCGCTTTGTCTGAACCTCAGTGCTTGAGTTTTCCGGAATGCCCCCCGAGACCCTGGGAATCCGCGATACGGGCGAGTGCAAGTTCTTCCGGGTAGACAAAATGTCTCGCGAGTTCCCGATCAAGTAGGCTGAGTTCGGTGAGCAGCGCCGTATGCCGGTAGGCCGGGAGTGTCTGCACCAGGTTTTCGATCATGGCCCGCATCCGCCGCACAATTTGCAGATTGTTGGCGCCGTACGAACGAATCTCGCTGAAAGCAAGATGAACAAAATCTTCCCAATTTGGCGTTCGAAATACCAAACGCAGCTTTCCGGACCCGTCCAGGATCCTGTCGGTGCGCAGGTTACGCTTGCCGACCGACCGCAGCATGCGGTGAAGCTGATCGATCGCCAGCACGGCGGTGGTCGGATCGTTGATCGCCGGTGACAACGCTCGAATGGCTATGTCGACCACGATTCGAAATGCAAAGGTGGGATCCTGATCGATCGTGCGTTCTGACCCGAGAGCGACCGATGCACGCAACGTTTTTTCATCAATGCCACGGGCGCCGCCGAACAGGTTGAACAAGGGTTCATCGACCGCGACGAAGTCGCCGACTTGCGGCACAAATTCGATGATCCCTTCCGTACGCACGGCCTCGGCAAGCAGCGGAGCCAGATTGGCGGCCAGTACAATGCCGGAAGTCCCGCGATGCTGGATCACCTTGTCCGGAGCGTTAAGCCACAAGGTCTCATCGTCCTTGACGGGACCAGAACTTGGATCGGGATAGACGCTTTCGACGACGGCGATCCCGTCGTCGCCGACATGCGCCAAAATACTGATCGGGCGCAAGAGGCGGGATGCGTAATCGATCAGATAGAAGAAGGCCGCGAATGACAGGATGCCGAGCAGGGTCGCCATAAGTACGACCAGCTGGCTGACCTCCTGCCTGTCGATCTTGTTCTGCGCGCTCAGCGCGAACATCAAGGTGAATATCAACAGGCCCACGGTGTATTTGACGACGTCATTCCGCAACAATGTCGTTGCGATAATCCGCGGCGTCATTTGCGCGCTGGCGACCTGAATGGCGACCAGCAGCGAACCGAATGTGAAAACCACAAAGGAGAGCGTCGCCGTGACGAACGCTTCGAGCAGGGTCTTTGCGCCGTCAACCCCGAAACCAAGAAGGCTCCACCCAAGCCATGCATCGAGCCGGTGCAATGACCTTGTCGCCATCAAGGCGAGCGGAATGGTAATGACCGGCACCACCCAAAGCGATGACTTGAGGTAGTTCTTCAAACCGTATCGCTTGTTCCATCTCATCGGCATTTTCGTGCTTGATCCCGATTTACGGGTCCACTTTGCGCGTGTGACCCGCAGTGCGCGGAGGCGCGAACTCTCGTAGCCACGGCCACCGCTGCTCTATTTCGAGCACCAAGGTCCAGCTTAGAAAGGTACGCACGACCGCCAGCCCGGCCATAAGACCAAGGCTGGTAAAGGTAAGCTCGATTGCTATTATCGTGACGATGTCGGCCGTGACCAAAACTGCGAGGCCAAGCAGTCATGAGCGGCCGATCCGTATTTTGTATTTGTCATAGGAATGAGCATTCGTGCGCCAATGGACGCGAAGATACGTCGACCATTTGGTTCCGGCGACCGTGACGAAAACACCGAAGAATTCGATGCGGATGCCAACGAGATGGATCCAGCCGCTTGCTGTTGCTTCAAAGCCAGGCAGGCGCGCGATACTGTCGTCCATCGTCGATCCTGACGTTATGGTGCTTCCGAAGCTTGGTTTGCAAAGGCACTTGGAAAAATATCT
The DNA here is from genome assembly GCA_963811915.1 of uncultured Alphaproteobacteria bacterium. Taxonomy (GTDB): domain Bacteria; phylum Pseudomonadota; class Alphaproteobacteria; order Rhizobiales; family Xanthobacteraceae; genus Bradyrhizobium. Next base: position 327,707 of record CAWETC010000020.1, on the reverse strand, counting down.
TCAGGTTAAAAAAGCCTGAATGCGTTGATATGCATCAAGGGTGCCGGTTCGTGAGTTTATATTCAACCAAAGGCCGTTGATGGCGGTAGCATTGGCGCACCATATGGCGGATTTGACGAACCACCGGGAGGAAATCGTCGGGCTCAGGTGGTTTCCGCCAGCCCGCTGGCTCGCTGAATACCGCATGTCCTGGTTGCCCGGCGATATCGTCGCCGGGATTACGCTTGCGGCCTACGCAATTCCGGTTTCCTTGGCCTATGCGGGGCTCGCGGGCTTGCCTCCGGAGGTTGGCATATACGGCTATTTGTTGGGCGGGCTTGGTTATGCCCTGCTCGGATCCTCGCGCCAGCTTGCCCTCGGGCCGACCTCCGCCATCTCGCTCATGATCGCCGGTACAGTGGGAGCAATGGCGGAGGGCGATACGCAACGCTACGCTCAGATTGCAAGTCTCGCTGCGTTCGCGGTGGCGGCGCTCAGCCTGTTTGCCTGGCTGCTGCGTCTGAGTGTGCTGGTTAAGCTGATCAGCGACAGTATTTTGGTAGGCTTTAAGGCCGGCGCGGGCCTGACGATTTCCATGACCCAATTGCCAAGTCTCTTGGGGGTGAAAGGCGGGGGCCACAACTTTTTCGAACGCGCCTTCTTGCTCGCAGGGCAGCTTGGTCAGATGCAGTTTCTCGTTCTGGCCGTCGGCGCTATTGCGATTGCGCTGATCGTATTCGGCGAACGGCTGCTGCCGGGAAAACCGGTCGCGCTTGGGGTGGTCGCCCTGTCCATTGCGGCAGCGACGATCCTGGGTCTTCCGGCGCTTGGCGTGCCAGTTACGGGAGAAACTCCCGCAGGTTTGCCGATTTTGGCAGGCCCGGCCCTCAGGTTTCGGGATGTGGAGGGAATTGTTCCATTGGCTGCGGGCTGCCTGCTGCTCGCCTATATCGAGGGCGTATCTGCCGCGCGGACCTTCGCGGCGAAACACGGATATGCTTTCGATCCCCGGCAAGAGCTTCTGGGTATCGGTGCGGCCAATCTAGCAGCCGCGATCGGACAGGGTTACCCGGTGGGGGGTGGGCTCTCGCAATCGGCGGTGAACGACAAGGCCGGGGCACGTACCCCGCTTGCCCTTGTCGTTGCCTCGATCACGTTGGCGGTTTGTCTGCTTTTCCTGACGGGATTGCTTGAGAATCTGCCGAAGGCGGTACTGGCGGCTGTCGTGCTGACTGCGGTGTATGGCCTACTTGATTTTCCCGCATTGCTCCGCATGTGGCGCGTGAGCCGGCTGGATTTCCTGGCCGCAGCGATAGCGCTCGCAGGCGTGCTGCTGCTCGGCATCCTTCAGGGCATTCTGCTCGCCGCGCTCGCATCGATAGCGCTGATGCTCGTGCGGTCATCGCACCCACACGTCGCGTTTCTTGGCCGCATTCCAGGCACAAACAATTATTCCGACATGGACCGCCATCCCGAGAACGAGCCGCCGCGTGGCGTGATCATTTTTCGTCCTGAGGCATCGGTGATTTACGTTAATGCCGATGCTGTGATGGAAGCAGTCCTCAACCGCCTTCAGGCTGCAACTTCTCCCCTCGTACGTCTGGCTGTCTGCGATCTCTCTGCTGCACCGTATCTCGACCTGGCGGGCACCCGCATGCTGCGCGAACTGCATGCGGAACTCGCTGCCCGTGGCATTCCTTTGCGCATCGTGGGGGCCCACGGAGCGGTACGAGACCTTTTGCGAGCCGATGGCGTCGAGGATAAGGTCGGAGAACTCGGCCGCGCTGTCACACTCGAAGCAGTGCTGCGCTTCCATTCTGGCTAGGAGTTTCTCCGAATTCGCCGCAGACTGGACTGAGGCAAGATCATGAGATTGCTCAAACGCCTATTGCAACGCCTGATGATTTTTGCACTCGGCGTTTTCAGCGTCTGGCTGATCGTCTTCGTGGTCTTCAAAATCGCGGACCGCCGGCTTCCCTGGATAGTGGCGCTCGGCATCACTTACGGAATTTCGGCGTACATCATTCTTCCGCGCGTAATTCGCCTCGGGCTTAAATTGCTTCAGCGAGAACATGTGCCGAGCTATACGATTACTGGCGATGGGTTGCCCGGAGATCCCGTCAACATCGCCCTGGTCGGAACGCTAGGGCAGCTTCGCGCGGCCTTTGCTGCTCTTAGCTGGTCAGAGGCCGACCGGCTCAGTCTTGCCAGTTCATGGGGCATGGTGAGGGCGTTCGTATTCAACTCGCCATACCCCACCGCGCCGTTCAGCACGCTCTACCTTTTCGGGCGAGGCCAGGACGTCGGTTTCCAGAAGGCCATCGACAACAGCCCGCGCAAACGTCATCACATTCGGTTTTGGGCGTTGAGCCTGACGCGGGCTCAGAGCACATGGGGAGCGGCCGATTTCTGGCTAAACACTGACCGCCCGCCGGAAGATCAAACCGTAATCTGGGTCGGCGCCGGGACCAGAGATACAGGTCTGTCGCTGACGCGTCTTACATTGCAGATCACGCACGCCACGGATTCGGACACCAATGTCGAGCGCGACTTTATCATCACCGAGCTGACGAAAGGCGGGTGTATCGAGAGCATGAGAGTTTACCAGTCCGGTCAGGCTATACCCACCGAACGGGTCAACCATTACGTGACCGACGGTGAGATCATTCTGGCTAGATTGGTGGCGAATGGCACCTGATGGTTCAGGTGTCGGATCGCCGTCAAATCTCCATTCATCTAATACTGTTCAGGGACGAAGGTCATTCGGCGCAACGCCGCCTGATCGTTGTACTGACCCTTGTCAGACCGTTTCGGCAATTTGACCCGCTCGGGTGACAAGCGCTTGTAGGGGATTGTCTTCAGCAGGTGCGCGATGCAGTTGAGCCGAGCGCGTCGCTTGTCCTCCGAGCGAACGACGTGCCATGGCGCATGTTTGGAATCGGTCGCCTTGAACATCAGGTCACGCGCTTTCGAATAGTCGTACCAGCGCCGATAGGAACTCGAGATCCATCGGGCTTAACTTCCACTGCCGCAGCGGATCGTCAATCCGGGCAGCGAACCGCTTCTCCTGCTCCTCCATCCCCGCTTCCAGCCAATACTTGATCAGGATGATGCCGGCGTCCACGATGTGTTGCTCGATCTCCGGGCAAAGCGACAGAAAGCGCTTGTGTTCTTCGAGGCTACAGAAGCCCATGACGTATTCGACGCCGGCTCGGTTGTACCAGCTTCGGTCGAAGATCACGATTTCTCCGGCGGCAGGAAAATGCTGAATGTAGCGCTGGATGAACATCTGGCTCTTTTCCCGGTCGGAAGGTGCGGGGAGGGCCACGGTTCGAAACACGCGCGGACTTACTTTTTCGGTCAGGGCCTTGATCGTGCCGCCCTTGCCAGCGGCATCGCGCCCCTCGAACAGGACAATGACACGCAGGCCTTTGGAGGTTACCCATTTCTGGAGATGGCATAGCTCGACCTGGAGCTTGCGCAGCTCCTTTTCGTAAGCCTTCCCCTTCATCCTAGACCTTTGGTCTTCTTTGGCCATTGCCTTCGCTCCGCTGAACTCGGTCGACCGCTCAAGCGACGGAGCGTCCAGATAGCAATCCGAATGACGTTGAGGGAATTGGAGTTACCTCCAGCTCAGCGTGATGCCGATGTCTCCTGGCACGCCACCGGGGAAATCGATGATTTGATAGGCGATCTTGTAACCGCGTGGCTGCAGATAATCCTTCCAGAGCTGATAAATCTCCTTCGGGACTCCGGTCAGCGTCTCTTCCCACCCGTCTTCCATCTGGTTGATCGCGCGGCCGCGGTCGGTGCAGATAACGTTCGGGAACCGGTAGACTTGGACTTCATGAAGGCCGTTCCTCACCGCACGCTGGATGACGGTCGACGCGCGTTTGATCTTTTCCTCCTCCGACAGTCCGGAAGGTCTGGATAGTTCTTCGATCAGGTCCCGCTTTTCGGCATCGGCCGCAGCCAGTTGTTTGGCGTGCTGCTCGGCCTTCTCGGCCTCCTTGAGCGCGGATTGTTTCAGGATTTCCTTCGCGTTTGGAAGCAGTTCGTCGATGTTCTGCATGGTCGGGTCTCCTGCATGTTCTTGTCTGCGGGACACGGCGGTAGGTTCAAAATACCGCTTATTAGGTAGAAAATAAAAGTATAAAATAAGGTGCCCGCTCGGTTCCTCTCTTGAGATAGATCAACCGTAGCTTCGTCAGGATCGAATACCCGAAGGACAGTAAGAAAGCCGCAAACCAGAAGGAGCTGAAACATGTCGACAGACCATCAGCAGATTTCGGCCAGCACCTTCGGTCCCGCCTTTGAATACATGATGGACGCGGCTCAGCGAGGCGTTCTGTTCTGGGACGTGATGCGTCAGCGCGGCGGTCAATATCGCGATCATCTCTCCGAGACGGTCCCGCACGTGCTCGACTACAAAGCCGAGCTCGTAATGGATGGACGGACGCTGAAACGTCCGGTCAATTACTTGCTGGTGCGCATAATTCCGCCGGAGGGAATCGAAATCGATCCGATGCGCCGGCCATTTGTGGTGGTGGATCCCCGTGCCGGCCACGGACCCGGGATCGGTGGCTTCAAGGCGGACAGCGAAATCGGCGTCGCCATGAAGGCGGGCCATCCCTGCTACTTCGTCGGGTTTTTACCCGATCCGATGCCCGGTCAGACCATTGAGGATATCGCCCGCGCGGAAGCCCAGTTCCTCGAAAAGGTCATTGCGCTTCATCCGCAAGCCGACGGAAAACCTTGTGTGATCGGCAATTGCCAGGCGGGCTGGGCTGTGATGATGCTGGCTGCAATCAGGCCAGAGCTGTTCGGTCCGATCATCGTTGCTGGAGCTCCGCTGTCCTACTGGGCCGGTGTGCGCGGACAAAATCCGATGCGATATTCGGGCGGCTTGCTTGGCGGAAGCTGGCTAACTGCTCTTACCAGCGACATCGGCGGAGGCAAGTTCGACGGCGGCTGGCTGGTGCAGAATTTCGAAGATCAAAATCCCGCCAATACGCTGTGGACCAAGCAGTACAATGTCTATTCGAAGGTCGATACCGAAGCGCCCCGATATCTGGAGTTCGAGCGCTGGTGGGGCGGTCATGTCAACCTCAACGCCGAGGAAATCCAGTTCATCGTCGATGAGCTGTTCGTTGGCAATAAGCTGGCCGCGGGGCGCATCGAGACCTCGGATGGCACGACCGTCGACCTTCGCAACATTCGCTCGCCGATCGTCGTGTTCTGCTCGAAAGGTGACAACATCACTCCGCCGCAGCAGGCGCTCGACTGGATTCTCGACCTCTACGACAACGTCGACGAGATAAGGTCCTTCGGACAAACCATCGTCTACACCGTGCACGAGTTCGTCGGGCATCTCGGAATTTTCGTCTCCGGCGGGGTCGCCAAGAAAGAACACAATGAGTTCTCCAGCAATATCGATCTGATCGATGTGCTGCCTCCCGGTCTCTATGAGGCAACGTTTGAGCGTAAATCCGGCGACACTACCAATCTTGACCTCGTGTCGGGTGAATGGGTCATGCGCTGCGAGCAGCGGACGCTCGATGACATCCGCGCCATGGGTGGCAATTCGCCCGAGGATGAGCGTCGGTTCGCCACCGCGGCTCGTGTCTCGGAAATCAATCTGTCGCTCTACAGGGCTTTCATGCAGCCGATGGTCAAGGCGATGATCACCCCCCCGGTAGCAGACTTTTTGAAGCGCTGGCATCCCGTTCGGATGTCATACGAGGCATTCAGTGACGCCAATCCGTTCATGCCTGCGGTGGCAAAGGCCGCCGAGCGGGTTCGTGAAAACCGCAAGCCTGTATCAGCCGACAATCCCTTCGTTGTCGCCCAGCAAAAGGCGTCCGAACAGATCGTTAAGGCACTCGATGCCTGGCGGGACACTCAGGAAAAGCTCTCCGAGCAGATATTCCTCGCCGTTTACGGATCGCCGGCGCTTCAGGCCGCAGTCGGCATCAACCCGGAAGCCGCCCGCGCGCGAAGGCCCGGGAAGTCTCCGTTACATCGCGAACTCGTAGAGAAGCGCATCGCGGAATTGAAATCGCACATCAACAAGGGCAGCCTTCAGGAGTGCGCCATTCGCGGCCTGCTCTATGCAGGCATGGCTCGCGGATCCGTCGATGAGCGCGGCGTCGCGGCGCTGCGCCGCATTCGCCTGACAGAGGACGGATCGCGGCTGACGCTGCCGCAGTTCAAGGCGATGGCGCGTGAGCAGTTCTTTCTCCTGCTGCTGGAGCCAGAAGCCACGCTTGCGGCTATTCCGAAGTTGCTTCCGGCAGATCTTGGTGAGCGCCGGAAGGGGCTTGCCGCCATTCGTAATGTCCTGAGCGCCGGCGGTGAGATCTCCGGCGAAGTGGCAGAGCGTCTGAAGAAAGTCACGGCGCTGTTCGAGACCAGTGACGCCGGGGTTCCTGAAATCGAGCGCGCCAAAGCCTCATGACCTGTTCGCAGGCGAACCAATTGGGAGTTCAGCCATGAGCGTAGCTCCGATCGACGCGGGCGAAGGCCACGCTCACGTGAAGTATGAACGCCTGGTTGCGGCGGCCAAGCTGGTGTCGTCAGCCGGAACTATTGTGGCGCATCCGTGCGACGAGCCCTCGTTACGTGGAGTCTGCGAAGCTGCCGCCGCCGGCCTGATCAAGCCGGTTCTTGTGGGCCCGGTGGGCAAGATCAGGGCCACGGCTGCGCAGTTCAATTTCGACATCTCTCGTTTCGAGATCGTCGATGCTGCCAACAGCGAGGCGTCGGCGGCAAGAGCCGTCGAACTGATTCACGAGGCCAAGGGCGAGTTGCTGATGAAGGGCAGCCTTCATACCGACGAACTGATGCGCAGCGTCACTGCAAAAGCGACAGGCTTGCGCACCGACCGGCGGATCAGCCATGTCTTTGCGATCGATGTGCCCGGCTATGCCCAGACATTGTTCATAACGGACGCGGCAATCAACATTTTCCCGGACCTCGATTGCAAGCGTGACATCGTTCAAAATGCGATCGATCTCTACGCGGGGATCGGCCTTGGCGAGCCGAGGGTCGCGATCCTGTCGGCGGTGGAGACGGTAACTGCCAAGATTCCCTCGACTATTGAGGCCGCCGCGCTATGCAAAATGGCGGATCGCGGTCAGATCACGGGGGCCTTACTTGACGGGCCGTTGGCGTTTGACAACGCCGTCGACAAGGAGGCAGCCAGGATCAAGGGAATTAAATCAGAGGTCGCCGGCCAGGCTCAGATTCTGGTTGTGCCGGACCTCGAGGCTGGCAACATGCTGGCAAAGAATCTCACATTCCTGGCAAAAGCGGACTCGGCAGGCATCGTGCTGGGCGCGCGCGTTCCCATCATTCTCACCTCGCGAGCCGACTCGCTGCGTGGCCGCATGGCCTCCTGCGCGATCGCGGTGCTCTATGCCGATGCGCGCCGCCGCGCATCAGCCGTTGCCGCAGCGTGAACGCCATGGATACGATCCTTGTCGCCAATGCAGGCTCGTCGAGCGTCAAGTTTCAGATCTTCGGGATCGAAGACAGAGGTAGTTTGCAGCGGCAGGTCAAGGGTCAAATCGACGGAGTTGGCACCCGCCCGCGAATGCGGATCGTCTCCGCCGCCGGCGACGTTCTGGCTGACCGCACATACGAGGCTGCCACGGTCAGTGACGTCGCCGCAGCGCTCGCAACGGCTGGCGCATGGTTACGGGACGAACTGAAGATCCATCCGATTGCGATCGGACATCGCGTGGTGCACGGAGGACCGGATTACGACAAGCCGGTACGCATCAATCAAGATGTGCTGGCGCGACTGGAGCGGTACATTTCGCTGGCACCGCTTCATCAGCCTTATAATTTGGCGCCGATCCGATCTATCCTGGGGCGTATTCCGGATATCCCCCAGGTCGCGTGTTTTGACACGGCCTTTCACCGCAGTCACGGTGCCTTGGCGGACCATTATGCGATACCGCAGCATTTATATGCCGAGGGAGTCCGACGCTACGGCTTCCACGGTCTTTCCTACGAATATATTGCAAACGCTTTGCCGCAAGTCGCACCTGAGATCGCTTCGAAGCGGGTGATTGTCGCCCATCTCGGCAGCGGCGCTTCCATGTGTGCCCTCGAAGGCGGTCGCAGCGTCGAAAGCAGTATGGGGTTTACCGCACTTGACGGGATTCCGATGGGCACACGGCCTGGACAGATTGATCCGGGCGTTCTTCTCTACCTGATGTCGGAAAAGGGTATGTCGCCAGCCGACGTGCAGGATCTTCTTTATCGAGAGTGTGGCCTCAAGGGCCTTTCCGGCATCAGCAACGACATGCGGCAGCTCGAAGCGAGCGACGACCCGCGCGCTATCTTTGCGATCGAATACTTCGTTTACCGGGTGTGCCTGTATGCAGGCATGATGGCGGCCGCCCTCCAAGGGCTGGATGGGTTGGTTTTCACCGCGGGTGTTGGCGAGAACTCCGCGCGTGTACGTGGCGCGGTTGCAAAAAATCTCGCCTGGCTTGGAGTTTCGATCGATAAAGAGGCTAACTCGAAAAATGCGCAGCTGATTTCAGCACCCGAAAGCGACGTCGCGGTCTATGTGCTGCCGACCGACGAGGAACTAATGATCGCCCAGCATACGTGGTCGCTATTGTCGAGGAGCCCCGCCAATTCTCTGCAACACGAGAGGGTGTCATGACGATTCCCGTCTATAAGGAGACCAAGGTCGCGCTCAAGGACCGCAAGGGTCTGATCGTCGGCATCGCCAACGATCAGTCGATTGCCTGGGGCTGCGCCAAGGCTTTCCGCGCGCTCGGGGCCGATCTGGCTGTGACCTACCTGAACGACAAGGCCATGAAGTATGTCGAGCCGCTCGCGCGCGAACTCGAAGCGCCGATCTTCATGCCGCTCGACGTCCAGGTCCCCGGCCAAATGGAAAAAGTGTTTGAGCGTATAGAGGAGGAATGGGGACAACTCGACTTTATAGTTCATTCGATCGCGTTTTCGCCGAAAGAAGCCCTCCACGGTCGGGTGATCGACGTTAAGCGTGACGGCTTTCTGGCCACGATGGATGTTTCCTGCTGGTCGTTCATGCGCATGGCGCATCTGGCGGAGCCGCTGATGAAGAACGGCGGCACCCTGTTCACGATGACTTACTACGGCAGTCAGATGGTCGTGGAGAATTATAATATCATGGGCGTCGCCAAGGCCGCGCTGGAATGCGCCGTGCGCTACATCGCGGCCGAAGTCGGCCCGAAAGGTATCCGGGTTCACGCCATCTCACCCGGTCCGCTGGCAACACGCGCGGCCTCGGGAATTCCTGAATTCGACGAACTGTTGGCCAAAGCGCAGTCAAAGGCGCCGGCGCGCAGCCTTGTAAGCATTGACGATGTTGGAAGGGCAGTTGCCTTCCTTGCACTTGACGGTGCGAAACTGATGACCGGAGACACGCTTTACATCGACGGCGGCTATCACATTATCGATTGAGATGCCGGTATTGGTCCGACTTTGATCTAGCTTAAGAATAGCCGCGCATCGCGTGACTAGTTGGCTGCGATGCCTGATTTGGACGTATGGGAGGCTCGAATGCGCAATATCGCCTGTATGTTGCTGGCGCTTTGGGGGATTTCGTCCCCCGCCAATGCTCAACCAGCGCAGGAGAGCCCCGCCATTCCGGTCGGCGTGGTCACCGCAGAACGCAAACCCGTCACCAAGTCTCAAGACTTTGTCGGGCGCGTTGAAGCGGTTCAGCGCGTGGAGGTGAAAGCGCGGATCACCGGCTATCTCGAGAACGTCGCGTTCAAGGAGGGCGATCTCATCAAGGAAGGCACGCCACTCTACAGCATCGAAAAGGGTCTGTTCGAGGCGGCCGTCGGTCAGGCCGAGGGGGCGCTGGAGAAGGACAAGGCTGCAAAAACCTTGACCGAAGTTCAATTGCAGCGCGCGGAAGAACTTTTTGGTAAAGGCTCGGGCACCCAGGTTGCGCGCGATCAGGCCTACGCCGCAGATGAATCTGCCAAGGGCTCTCTTCTGATCGATCAAGCCAATCTGCTGACCGCAAAGATCAATCTCGGCTATACCGAAATCGTGTCCCCGATCGCCGGCAAGGTAGGCAAGACAAACATTACCAAGGGCAACGTCGTTTCTCCGCAAACGGGGCCACTTACCGTTATCGTCAGCCAGGATCCCATGTATGTGACGTTTCCGGTAAGCCAGCGCGAATTCTTGCGCGCCCAGCAGGCCGGAAAAAATATCGACGTCACGGGCATCAAGGCGTCGCTCCTGTTTGCCGACGGCGCCCCGTACAAGCACCCAGGCAAGATCAACTTTGTCGATGTCTCCGTTGATCGCAGCACGGACACGGTGCTGGCGCGCGCCTCTTTCCCAAATCCCGATTTTGCGCTGATCGACGGCCAGCTGGTCCGCGTGGCGTTGGAGGGTGAGGCTCCAGAGGAAAAAATCGTTATTCCGCAGGCCGCGCTGATCTCCGATCAAGAGGGCGTCTATGTCTTCATCGCGAGTGACGGGAAAGCCGCGGTACGACGGATCAAGTCGGGTGCCGCTGTCGGTGCCGGCGTCGTCGTGGAGCAGGGACTGACAGGAGGCGAGCAGGTCATCGTCGAGGGAATTCAGGGATTGCGGCGGGATGTTGCGGTGCGCCCGATACCGCTGCCCCCAGCACCCGACAGGAGCTGATGCGATGTTTTCCGCCATTTTCGTAGACCGCCCGCGTCTCGCGATCGTCATCGCCGTCGTCACCACGATTGCGGGTGCACTGGCCTATATGGCGATGCCCGTGGCGCAGTACCCCGATATCGTGCCGCCGCAAGTCTCGGTCACGACGATGTATCCGGGCGCCAATTCCGCCGTGGTGGATGCCACCGTCGCCCAGCCGATCGAGGCGCAGGTCGTCGGCGTCGACAAGATGATCTACATGAAGAGCACGAGCGGCGACGACGGCAGCTATACGCTCACCGCCTCGTTCGAACTCGGCACCAACCCGGACATCAATGCGGTCAACGTCAATAACCGGGTGCAGATAGCGTTGGCGCTGCTGCCGCCGGAGGTTCAACGGCAAGGAATCAACGTCAAGAAGAAGTCGACCGCGATCCTGGCCTTCGTCACGGTTTATTCACCGAAGCACACCCACGATCCGCTCTTCCTGTCGAATTACGTCACGATCAATCTTCTGGATTCGATCAAGAGCACGCCCGGCGTCGGCGACGCGTACCTGTTCGCGGCCCAGGACTACGCCATGCGCGCGTGGATCAAAACAGAGCGCCTTACAGGGCTCAATCTCACCGTCAACGATGTCATCAACGCGATTCAGTCGCAAAACGTGCAGGCCGCTGTCGGACGCATCGGGGCGCGGCCGATGTTCGACGATCAACAATTGCAGCTCAACATCCAGACTAAGGGGCGCCTTAACACGGTCGAGGAGTTCGAGAATATCGTTGTCCGGACCAACCCGGATGGGTCGATCTTGCGGCTACGCGATGTCGCGCAGCTTGAACTCGGCGCCGCCAACCTTGACCGCGACACGCGCTTCAACGGCGACGACGCTGCCGCGATCGTGATCTACCAGTCGCCGGGCAGCAATGCGATCGACACCGTTGATGCGTTGCGGAAAAAGCTCTCCGAACTGGAGAAGCGTTTCCCGGACGATCTGGCCTGGACCATTCCCTACGATCCGACGATCTTCGTGAAAGATACCATGCACGAAGTGAAGAAGACGCTGTTTGAGGCCTTCGTTCTCGTCGTGCTCGTGGTCTTTCTGTTCCTCGGGAGTGTTCGTGCCACCTTGATCCCGACGCTCGCCGTTCCGGTTAGCCTGATCGGGACGTTCATCGCGCTCAAAGCCGTGGGATATTCCGCCAACACCGTTTCACTGCTCGCAATCGTCCTTGCGATCGGCATCGTCGTCGACGACGCGATCGTGGTCGTCGAAAACGTCGAGCGGGTCATGGAAGAGAATCCCGAACTGACACCTGCGGAGGCAAGCAAGCGCGCCATGGCGGAAATCACCGCGCCGATCATCGCGATCACGCTGGTCCTTCTCTCGGTCTTTGTGCCGATTGCATTTATCCCGGGCATTTCCGGCGAACTGTTCCGCCAGTTCGCGGTGACGGTCGCTGTGTCGATGCTGCTCTCTGCCGTCAACGCGCTGACACTTTCGCCGGCGCTATGTGGCGTACTCTTAAAACCTCATCATGGACCGAAACGAGGCATTATCGGTTGGTTGATGCGCTCGATCGACTGGGTACGGGACCAGTATGGCGCCGTGGTCGCGCGGCTGGTTCGCTTTTCTGCCATCGGAATTGCGATGGTCCTGGTCGCCGGGGCGGGGACGTTCGGCCTTGCCAGGGTTACGCCAACGGGATTTGTCCCCGAGGACGACCAGGGCGCGATTTTTGTCGTGGTTCAACTGCCGGGCGGCGCTTCGGTCGGGCGGACGTCGGAAGTGATGCGCCAGGCAGAGGCGATCGTGAAGGAGGATCCCGCTGTTGCCGAATATACCTCGATCATCGGTTTGAATTTCATCGATAACTATTCGCAGCCCAATGCTGGCTTCATGGTGGTTACGTTCAAGCCGTTCGAGGAACGCAAAAGCGCGGATCTCGGCGCCCGCGAGGTAATCGCCAGGCTCCGCACCAAATTCAGGCAAATCCAGACCGGCACTGTGGTGCCGCTTGCGCCGCCACCGATTGTCGGTCTGGGAACAGGCGGCGGCTTCACCTACGTGCTCGAGGACCTGCGTGGCGGCGATCCCAAGGAACTCGCACAGGTGGTGCGTGGCCTAACCGTAGCGGCCAACCAGGATCCGCGGCTGCGCGGGGTGTTCTCGACGTTCTCGGCGACCAATCCGTCGATCTATCTGGATATCGACCGCGACAAGGTTCAGATACTCGGTGTCCCGCTGAAAGACGTATTCCAGGCATTGCAGGCATCGCTAGGCGGCTACTTCATCAACAACCTGAATCTGTTTGGCCGGACCTGGCAGGTGCAGGTGCAGGCCGAGGCCGCCGACAGGTCGCGCATCGACGACATCTACCGCATCAACGTGCGAAACGCCGAAGGAAAGATGATCCCGTTGCGGAGCCTCGCGGAGACGCGCGTTGTCGTCGGGCCGCCGGCCTTGATCCGATACAACAACCTGCGGGCCGTGACCGTTCAGGGCGGTCCTGCGCCGGGCATATCGTCGGGTCAGGCACTCCAGGCATTCGATCAGATAGCGGCGAAGACGCTTCCACAAGGATACGCGGGAGAGTGGACGGACACTGCTTTTCAGGAGAAGCGCGCTGAGGGCAAGACGGCGATCATTCTCGGTTTTGCGGTGCTGTTCGCCTACCTGTTCCTGGTGGCGCTCTATGAAAGCTGGAGCATTCCGGTGCCTGTCCTGCTCTCGGTCGCGATCGGCATCGTCGGATCGTACGCCGCCATCGTGCTAACAGGATTGACGCTCGATCTCTATGGCCAGATCGGCATGGTCGTGCTGATTGGTCTGGCGGCCAAGAATGGCATCCTGATCGTCGAATTTGCCAAGGAAAAGCGCGAGCAGGGCGTTCCCTTGCTCGAGGCTGCTACCGAAGGCGCCCGCTTGCGCTTCCGCCCGGTGATGATGACATCGTTCGCCTTCATCCTCGGGCTTTATCCGCTTGTCGTTGCCTCCGGTGCGTCGGAACTGGCGCGACGTGGCGTCGGTACGCCGGTGTTTGGCGGCATGATCCTCGCCTCATTCGTCGGCATCTTCGCGATCCCGCCGCTTTACGTGATGTTCCAGGCCATTCGCGAGCGGCTAAGGCCGGCATCGCGTCCTGCGAACGAGCAACAGCCTGGCGTAGCGCAAACCAAACCTAATCCACCCGAGCATATCGCTGCGGAATAGCAGCTTCGTTCATGGAGAATGCAATGTCGGACTTCCTTCGTTTCGCCAGATCCTTTGTTCTATTCGGAGCAATATTGTTGTTGCCGGCGCAGGCCAAGGCCTTCGATGTCTCGGGTGCCTGGGCGACAGACGCGGATCTTTGCAGCCGGGTCTTCACCAAGAAAGGCAATGGAGTTGTGTTTGCCGAGCTTTCGGACCTGTTTGGATCTGGCTTCATAATTGAAGGAAACCAAATCAGGGGAAAAAGTGGGCGATGCACGATCACTTCGAGAAAGGAGGACGGCAATAACATCGAATTGGCCGCCGCCTGCGCCTCGAGCATCATGACCCAAAACCTTGACTTCAGCCTGAAAATTATCGATGACAATAATCTTTCCAGGCTGTTCCGCGAGATACCGGGAATGACGCTCAAATATGTTCGGTGCTCGCTCTAGACACGGGGCCGCGCATCCTTTGCCTGCGTGACGTGACGCTCGCGCGCAAAGGTGAGCCGGCGGGACCCGGGCAAGATAGCGAATCCGCTCGACGCCGAAATTCGGCGATGGGCGCGCAAGAACATCGGCGAGGAGGCGGTTGCTTTTCAACCCAACCCTTTGTGTCGCGGCGGGCTCCCGCCAGTCGCCGTCGTCATTCGACCATCTAATGAGGAGAACAATGCCTTAGACATTTATGCTCCTGCCTCTCGCAAATCGGCCTGCCGGCGGGTCCCGGGGATTGTTTCATGCAAAGATCAACTACCTGCTGCCAGCACTTCATTTGGCAGTGCTTCCTTTCGACCGATACGGCTGATGCCGATGATGACATTGCAAGATATACTCCACCGATGACCGACAGCATCGTCGCTGTTGACTTCAAACAAGCCAGTATAGCTGTCATCCGTTTCATCGTTTTCTCCCCCAGCAAGACCGCGGCATCGCATATCTATAGTTGCATCTGTGGAATTGTGGTGGGCAGCACGAGTTTGGCCTCGGTCGCCGCGATCACTTGCTCAACAGTAACGCTGGGACCGATTTCCAGCAGAGTTGCCTTTCCTTCAGGAAAGGTGATGACCGCCATCTCGCTGACCAGCATGTCGATACTGCGGGCCGATGTCAGCGGCAACGTGCAGGTCTCCACAATCTTTGGCTTACCCCTCGCGGTGTGTTGCATGGCGATGATGACTCGCTTTGCGCCGGTCACGAGGTCCATCGCGCCACCCATCCCGGGCACCATTTTGCCCGGAATCATCCAATTCGCGAGCAGGCCTCGGCCGTCCACCTGCAGCGCTCCAAGTACGGTGACGTCAACGTGCCCGCCGCGGATCAAACCGAACGACATGGCGCTGTCGAACGTGCAGGCTCCGGGCAGAGCTGTCACCGGATTTCCCCCGGCGTCGGTCAGTAACGGGTGAGCCATTCCCTCTTCTGGAATCGGGCCCGTACCGATCAAGCCGTTTTCGGATTGGAAGAAGACTTTAACATCCTGAGGTATGAAATTTGCAACCTTGGTCGGGATACCTATGCCGAGGTTTACGAGCATCCCTGTCTTCAGTTCTCTGGCGATCCGTTTGGCGATGATGGTTTGTGCATCCATGTCCGTCACCCGTTCATGATGAGATAGTCCACTAGCGGAGCCGGCGTGATGACGTGATCCGGTGCGATCAGTCCCACCGGCACGATATGGTCGGCGCATACGATCGTGGTGTCCGCTGCCATAGCAATCACCGGATTGAAATTTCGTGAGGTGAGGGCGTAGGATAGATTGCCGAGGTAGTCGGCCAGGAAGGCATTGATGAGAGCAAAGTCGGCTCGCAGTGCCGTCTCCACTAGATACTTTCTTCCGTTGACCTCGACTGTTTGCTTGCCTTCTTCGACAATGGTGCCGATGCCGGTCGGTGTAAGTACACCACCCAGACCGCAACCTCCGGCCCGTATGCGCTCGATCAGCGTGCCCTGCGGGATCAAGTCGACGGCCATCTTGCCGGCGATCATCTGTCGTTGCGTCTCGGGATTGAGTTCCAATGTGACTCGCGATGGTCCGGCTGACAAGACCGGCATCAACGAGCTTGCCAATTCCCAGCCCCGGTTTTGCCGTGTCGTTGGCAACTATTGTGAGGTTGCGCTTGCCCTGACGGATGAGTTCGTCGATCAGCCGTTCCGGCGTGCCTACCGCCATGAAGCCACCAATCATCAGGGTCGCGCCGTCCGGAACCAACTCGACGGCATCCTGCACCGAAACGGGTTTCATGGCCGGCCCTCTTGCAAGCTTACGCTTGTTATTTTCCCTGCAAGAGGTCCTGCGATATTGATGCAGATCAAACACAAATGGAGGCGAGCGCAAAGGATACGCATGGCGCCTGCATGATGCGTTTCCGGTTGCATTGTGGTCGATGATCCAGAGATCGCGCCTATCGTCCTGCTGGGACGAGTTTTTATAGAGGTGTGACGATGATGAAATTCAAAACTTGACTATTGGCGATCGGGGCCGTGGGCGTTCGGTGTTGAGTGCGCCATCAAGGCGACCGGCGCGTCCGATATGTTGGAAGTTATTGAACCTGCGGTTCGGCACGTTGCGCGGCCGGCTGGACGGGCGAGAGCGCCGCCGGTGGAGACTGCGAGCGCCCGGGAACAGCGCGCGCCGGTCGTCGGCAAGTCGCTTGTCGCTGGTTTCGGTGCCGTCGGCTCCAAGACCTTCGATTGTAGAAATATTTCGGGTCCCAAACCTTGACATGCCTCAACTCCGCTCACCAGCAAGGGCGCATAGTTCAAAAGTGTAACCCAGGGAGGATCGCGATGACCACGACAGCTAGTAGCCATCCGGTGCAGATCGATAGATTTTTCGCAGGCCCCGGAGCGCGCGGTGACAGGTGGCAAAGCCTCACCGAGTTGGCTGAAGGTTGGTCTCGGGGCTCTGCCAAGCCGACCCAGTTCGAGGCTGCTCTAGCCGAAATGACGGCGACCGAAGGCTTTTTTGCCTACCCCGGGTCTCAGCTGATGGCCGCACTACGGGATCGTGCCGAGGCGGACGACGCTCACTCGTCCGCGGCGCTTTCCCGTCATATTAC
The DNA here is from genome assembly GCA_963811915.1 of uncultured Alphaproteobacteria bacterium. Taxonomy (GTDB): domain Bacteria; phylum Pseudomonadota; class Alphaproteobacteria; order Rhizobiales; family Xanthobacteraceae; genus Bradyrhizobium. The sequence continues at coordinate 310,818 of CAWETC010000020.1, read as the reverse complement.
GCGTGCCATTCTCACACGGTCCTACCGCCAGGACGAGGACGATTGGGAGGCGCATGAGGAGGGGGAGAGAGTGATTCCCGACGTGATGCCGCCGGCGCTCGGACGCATGGAGGCTCATCGGCCGTATTTCGAGGTCTTGATTGTCACGGGGGCACCCGCCACGCGCTGGCCCGCTCTGGGTCTGGAGTGGCGCCGCCTCCGCCGGCCTCTCGATGCCTTCATTTATGAACCGGTCTTTGTCGGAAGTTTCGAGGACGCCTTTTGCGCCACGATGCTTAACCCCGATCTGGCCGCCGTCGTCATCCATGAGGGCTTCGCCTTCTCATCACAGCATAAAGTGCCGATACTGAGGATGCTGGAAGAAGCCAAGGACCAGCATGAGAGCTCGGATGTGTCGGCGCTTCATCTGGCGCAGGTCGTGAAGCGGGTGCGACCGGAACTCGATCTCTATCTTCTTTCCAATGGGAGAGTTGAGGAGATCGCCGGAAACCCGAAAGCGGACGTGCTACGCCGCGTTTTCTATGCGGTCGAGGAGTTGCTGGAATTGCATCTTGCGATCCTCGAGGGTGTGCAGGACCGATACGACACGCCATTCTTCAACAATCTGAAAAAATACGCACAACGTCCGATCGGCACTTTTCACGCCCTGCCAATCGCACGCGGAAAATCGATCTTCAAATCCGACTGGATACGCGACATGGGTGAGTTCTATGGACCCACGCTGTTCCTGGCGGAGAGCAGCGCCACGACGGGCGGCCTTGACAGTCTGTTGGAGCCGACCGGAAATATCAAAAAAGCCCAGGACATGGCGGCGCGCGCTTTTGGCGCCGATCATGTGTTCTTCGTGACCAATGGCACGTCGACCTCCAACAAGATGGCTGTTCAGGCCCTGCTGGCGCCAGGTGATATCGCGATCGTGGACCGCAACTGCCACAAGTCCCACCACTACGGAATGGTCCTGGCCGGCGCGCAGCCTCTCTACGTCGAGGCATTCCCGATGACGGAATACTCGATGTACGGCGCCGTGCCTCTTCGCACCATCAAGCAGGCGCTCTTGAATCTCAAGGCGGACGGCCGGCTGCATCGCGTCAAGATGGTTGATCTGACGAACTGTACGTTCGACGGCCACATCTACAACACGCGACGCGTGATGGAGGAATGTCTGGCGATCAAGCCAGACCTCATTTTCCTGTGGGATGAGGCGTGGTTCGGTTTTGCGCGGTTTTCGCCGTTCCTGCGCCCGCGGACCGCGATGGGCGCCGCCAGCGATATCGAGGCGTGGCTCCTCGATCCGAAGTCCGTTGCTGAATACGAAAAGCAACAGGCTCAGCTCGGCGCTAATCCTTCGGACGATACCCTCCTCAAGACTCGGCTGATTCCAGATCCGCGCAAGGTGAAGCTGCGGGTCTATCAGACCAATTCCACCCACAAGTCGATGTCTGCGCTGCGGCAGGGCTCAATGCTGTTGGTGAAGGACGTCGAGTTCCACAGCGTGGAAGCGCAATTCCATGAAGCTGTGTTTACGCACGCCTCCACCAGTCCGAACCAGCAATTGATTGCCAGCCTTGATGTGGCACGGCGGCAAATGGAATTAGAGGGATATGGCCTGGTGCACAATGCGATCGATATCGCATTGACAATCCGTGAGGCCGTCACCCAGCACCCGCTGATCTCCAAATATTTCCACATCCTCGGCGCCGACAAGATGGTACCGGCGGTGTACCGCGAGAGCGGTTTCACCGACTATCTGGATCCAAGATCGAATTGGGCGACGGCGCGGCGTAGTCTGCAGGAGGATGAGTTCTGTCTGGACCCGACCCGCATGACACTTGTTTGCGGCACCGCCGGATTTGACGGCACTCAATTCAAGGGACTCCTGGCAAACAGCTACAACATCCAGCTCAACAAGACTTCCCGAAATTCGGTCCTGCTGCAATCCAACATCAATAACACGCGTAGCGACGTTGCGCATCTGATCCGCGTGCTCGTGGAAATCAGCAAGGAGATCGATCAGCGCCTAACCGAAGGCGGTGCCAATGTCCGCAAAACATTCGATGCGCGGGTGAAGAGCCTGATGACGGATGTGCCGGACCTGCCAAATTTTTCGCACTTCCACGAAGCCTTCAGAAAGGATGCGGGTCGGCGGACCAACGAAGGGGACATCCGCGGTGGCTTCTACACGGCTTATGATGCTCAAGGATGCGAGTATATCCGGCTTGCCGACCCCGAGATCGACCGGCGGTTGAAAGAGGGGCCTGACCTCGTTTCCGCGAATTTCGTCATTCCGTACCCTCCGGGTTTCCCGATCATGGTGCCCGGTCAGGTGATCACGCGGGAAACGATCGACTTCATGCGCAAGCTCGATGTGAAGGAGATCCACGGCTACGACGCCGCTGGAGGCCTGAAGCTGGTGTTGGCCGAAGCGCTGGCGAAGCGCGCCGAAAGGCCGGCGAAGAAGGCCGCGTGAGGACGCGTCAGTAACGAAACTCCACCACTATCCTATGAACAGGTGACGCCATGATCGATTGGTTCGTCCATACGCTCAAGAGCTATCCGGAGATCGCCATCTTTCTATCCTTGGCACTCGGATATTACTTCGGGTCATTCACCTACAAAGGTCTTGGTTTGGGTGCGGTGACTGCTACGTTGATTGCAGCGATTGTGATCGGCCAGGTTGGAATTACGGTTACGGGGCCGCTCAAGCCAACGTTCTTCCTGATGTTCCTGTTCGCCATCGGCTATGGAGTGGGCCCACAATTCGTGCGCGGCATCTCGCAGGACGGACTTCCACAGGCTTTGTTTGCGGTGGTCGTCTGCTTTTTCTGCCTGGGCGCCGCCTATCTTGGCGCCAAGCTGGCTGGGTACAATGTCGGCTCTGCCGCGGGACTTTACGCAGGTTCAACGACCATCTCGGCGTCGATGGGTCTTGCGACCGATTCAATAAATCGCCTCGGCCTGTCGGCAGAAGACACAAAGAAGCTTCTCGACTCGATGCCGGTCGCTTACGCCGTCACCTACATCTTCGGTACGATCGGATCCGCGCTCATTCTGGCCTTGGTTGGCCCGGCGCTTCTCGGCATCGACCTGGAGGCCGCGTGCAAGCGTTATGAGGAGAAGCATGGGGGCAAGAAGGAATTGGGTGGTCCTGGCACGGCTTGGAACCGGTTCGCGTTGCGCGCGTTTCGCGTCCGGGAAGGTGGACAGGCCGCGGGCGAGACCGTGCAGGCAGCCGAGGCGCTGGTCCCCGGGGAACGTATCTTCATTCAACGGGTCCGGCGTGGCAGTGAAATTATGGAGGCGACCGCCGATCTCGTGATTCAGGCCGGCGATGTCGTTGCGGTGGCCGGTCGACGTGAAGTTCTGGTCAATCTGATCGGAGCCGCGGCAGAAGAGGTGGATGACCGCGAACTGTTGGCGGTCCCGATCGAAGGTGTTGATGTTTACGTGACCAGCAAACAGGTCGACGGCATCACGCTGGCTGAGTTGGCGACGTCTCAGGGGACGCGTGGGGTATTCCTGCGAAAGATCACCCGAGGCGCGACCGCAACCGATATCCCGATACTTGCGAACACGAAATTGGAGCGAGGCGATATCGTTACCCTCGTCGGACGAACCCAGGACGTTTCGGCAGCCACCAAGCTGTTGGGCTATCCGGACCGCGTCACCGACGTCGCGGATGTGGCGTTTATTGGAGCGGCCATAGCGATCGGCGCCTTGCTCGGTGCCGTCGTATACAAGGTGGGTAGCATACCCCTCACGCTGTCCACCTCCGGCGGCGCATTGATTTCCGGCCTCTTCTTCGGATGGCTGCGCTCGGTGCGCCCGACATTCGGCCGGATTCCCTCGCCGACGGTGTGGTTTATGAATTCGGTCGGTCTGAATGTGTTCATCGCCGTGGTCGGCATCTCGTCGGGACCGGGCTTTGTCGCCGGACTGCAACAGCTCGGCTTCAGCCTTTTCCTTTGGGGCGTTTTCGTAACGACGGCGCCGCTCATATTGGCGATGTATGTCGGAAAATACCTGTTCCGCTTCGATGACGCGATCCTCTTGGGTGCCTGCTCCGGTGCGCGCACGACAACGGCCTCACTCGGCATGATCAATGATCGCGCCAGGAGCCAGATTCCAGGGCTGGGCTATACCGTCACTTACGCGGTCGGGAACACCCTGCTGACGATCTGGGGAATGATTCTGGTCATTCTGCTGACCTAGCTGGAAAGAGCCGCTGATCGATCGTCTCTTTCTTCTTCTTCGTTTAAAAACTTTTATGGCGGGAGTTTTTCATGGCCGACGAACTTACCTTGCGCAATTTCGAAGCTTTAAGTCCTTTCGAGATAAAGGATGAGCTGATCAAGCTGGCCAAGAAGACGTCGCAGACGTCGCAGCGGGCTTTCCTGAACGCCGGTCGCGGCAATCCCAATTGGATCGCCACAACCCCGCGCGAAGGTTTTTTCCTGCTCGGCCAATTCGCAGTTACCGAGAGCAGGCGCGTCATGGATCACCCGGCGGGCGTCGGCGGGATGCCGCAGGCAGGCGGGATCGCCGCCCGTTTCGAGGCGTGGCTCGCCAAGCATGCGGAGACACCCGGCGCTTCGTTTCTCTCGTCGATGCTGGCCTATGCAACGAAAACATTCAAATTCGACCCCGATGCGTTTGTCCACGAGTTGGTGGATTCGATCATTGGTGACAACTACCCGGTCCCTGACCGGATGCTCGTCCACAATGAACGCGTCGTGCACGAATACCTGATGTGGGCGATGTGCGGGCAACCGCGCCCGGCTGGAAAATTCGATCTCTATGCGGTCGAAGGCGGCACCGCCGCTATGTGTTATCTGTTCAAATCGCTCAAGGCCAACCGACTGCTGCTGCCCGGCGATACCATCGCGCTCGGCACGCCGATTTTCACACCCTACGTCGAGATGACGCATCTGGAGGATTACGACCTCAAGGTTGTCCAGATCGCGGCACCCCAGGAGAACCGTTTCCAGTTCACCGATAGCGAGCTGAAGAAACTTGAGGACCCGAAGGTCAAGGCGTTCTTCATCGTCAACCCGGGCAATCCGACCGGCATGGCGCTTAGCAAGGAAACCATTGGCAAGATTGCCGATCTGGTGAAGACCAAGCGCCCCGATTTGATGCTGCTCACGGACGACGTGTATGGAACGTTCGTCGACGATTTTCGGTCGTTGCTGGGCGAACTGCCGCATAACACGATCGGCGTATATTCCTACTCGAAATATTTCGGATGCACCGGCTGGAGGCTCGGCGTCATCGCCCTCCACGAAGACAACATCTTCGATAAGATGATCGCAAAGTTACCGGATACCGAGCTCAAGGCGCTCGACAAGCGCTACGGCGCGCTCACACTTGAGCCGAGAAAGGTCAAGATGATCGACCGCATCGTCGCCGATAGCCGCGACGTTGCGCTCAACCACACAGCCGGCTTGTCGCTGCCGCAGCAGGTCATGATGACGCTGTTTTCGCTCAGCGAAATGATGGACGTCGAGAAACACTATCAGAGAGCGTGTCAGGAGATCGTCAACAAGCGCTTCTGGACGATGACTGAGGGACTTGGCCTGCAGTCACAGCTTCAGGAAAACAGGAATTACGACCGCTATTACGGGCTCATCGACTTCGAGTTTTGGGCGCGCAAGAACATCGGCGAGGAAGCGGTCGAATATTTGAAGAAGAACGTTCATCCGCTCGATCTGGCATTTCGTTTGGCGGAGGATCACGGCATCGTGCTGCTGAATGGCGGCGGGTTCGAGGCGCCAGATTGGTCTCTCAGGGTTTCGCTCGCAAACCTTCCGGACGAAGCCTACGAAGACATTGCGCGTGGCGTGCGGGCCGTGGCGCGCAGCTACAGGGACGCCTATGCGGCGTCCAAAAAGAGGTAACGGGCTGGCCGATGGCCGGGGTCGACCAGGGGCTTGACCGAATTCGCTCGGCGATGCGTTGCCTGCTCGCAGGCCTTGTCTGCGGGCTCGCCGTCTCGTCGCCCGGCAGCGCGTCGGGTACCTTGTCGTCTCCCTTAGTGGAGGAGGTATGGGTTCTGCCGCTTCCGCTTCCTTCGATTGCCTATATCGTGCACCCGGCAGGCAAGGGCCCGTTTCCGCTCGTCATCATGAACCACGGCGTAGCCATGGACCCGAAGGAGCGGAGCTTTTTTCCGCTGGTTGAATTCCGCGAAGCCGCGTTCTGGTTTGCCCGCCGCGGCTATCTCGTCGTGGCGCCGGCGGGACCCGGTTACGGCGGGACGGGCCTCGACATGCCGGAGCGGGGCATTCACGGGGTGTTCTTTCAAAAGATCGGAAAGTGCGGCAATCCGAACTTTCGCGATGCCGGACTGATGGTTGCGACGTTCAATTCGTGGACAATAAAATATCTTGCCACCCGCAAAGACGTCGTGTCGGAGAACGTCATCGTGGTTGGTCAGTCCGCAGGAGGCTGGGGATCGATCGCGTTGGCGAGCCAAAATCCCCCCGCTGTCAAAGCTGTGATTGTGTTCGCGGCAGGGCGCGGCGGCCGGGTCGATGGAAAGCCCAACAATAACTGCAATCCGGACAGGCTGGTCGCGGCCGCCGCCGAATTCGGGCGAACCGCGCGAGTGCCGATGCTTTGGATCTATACGCAAAACGACACTTATTTCGGACCCGATTTATCGCGGCAGATGCATCAGGCCTTCGTCGGCGCGGGCGGTAACGCCGAATATCACCTGTTGGGGCCGTTCGGAAATGAAGGCCATGTTCTCATCGATGCCCCTGAGGGCGTCGCTATCTGGTCGCCGCTCGTAAGCCGGTTTCTGGATAGGCTTCGCTGAGCGTTCCTTTACCACGGAGGGCGGTGATGACTCTTCAACAATCAGTTTTTGCGGCCCTGCTCACCTTGGTTATTTGCCCGCCGTTGCATGCGGCGGGTGAATCGAACACGCCGCTCACGCCGGCACAGGAGGAGCCGCCGTTGTCTGAGCCGGAAGTAGCACCCCGCGGCCGTCATGCGCCTCGCGACATCACTTATTCGCCATGGCGTAAGCTTTGCTTCAAGAGTCCGGGAAAAGAAGCCGTGTGCCGGACCAGCATTACGGGGTCGTGGGATACCGGTCAGATGGCTATTCGCGTCGACGTCATCGAGCGACAGGGCAACGGGCGCCTCCAGATACTGTTGCCGGTCGGCCTCTATTTGCAACCCGGCGTTAAGCTGAAGGTGGACACCAGCGCGCGGGAGATCGTCATCCCCTATAATTGGTGCTTTTCAAACCTTTGTATCGCGGGAGCTCGCGCCAGCCGCGAATTAATCCGAGCGCTTGAAGGAAGCCGGACCCTTTCGGTCGAAGTTGTGGACACCAACTTGCTCAGCCTTACGGTGACGATTCCTGCGGACCAGTTTTCCATCGCTCACAGGGGAGCCCCGCTCGAGACATTCGAGCACGTGATCGACGAAGAATAACGTCTGGATTTCATCAATCACCTCATCTTAATCGAACTGGCGAAAATCGCAGTGGCGAAGGAAGATGGAGGCCGGTAATTGTCGGTTCTTCTCGATTGGAACATTCGTGTTCGAACAGAACCGGCACAACTTTTCCGAACGCGCAGCTTCAAATTTGGGGAATTGCCGAGAAGGAAAAACAGGAGCCTAGGAAATGGCTGGCGCTCCCGAGCGGAGCGGGTTTTTTTAGTAAAATAAATAGGTTTGCCAATTTTCCGAACTCCAGCTTTTCGGAGAAGTGAACCACGCCCTAAGAATCCCCAACAGTTGCAAAACGGCGACGCCGTCTTCCATTCATCCATTTGCTTTTACTATGGATTCTCTCTCTTAGTTGAGATTCCCGAGAAACGACGATCTAGAACGGAATTACGCACCGGGACAATGATGAGAGCGTCTCCCGGTCTTGCAAGAGTTGGTGCGAAGGTAAGGCCCCTTGCCGCTTTTGAATGGGACTCATCCGGGGTATCTCAATACTCATGCACGCGAACCCTGGAAGCCCAAGTTAGCACCAGTATCCATAGGAGGTCGCGCACCGGGTCAATTGATCTGAATCAAGCGTATGCCGCGCGTTCGAAAAGTTGCGAAAAGAAGGGTGGTCTCCGAACAAGAAGATATTGACCAAAATCAAGCACTGATTGCGCCCAATCCTTACAAAGGGCACATCAGGAGAAAAGCTATGTATCATCATATACTCATTCCGACCGACGGGTCGCCATTGTCGACGGTTGCAGTCGAACGCAGCATGGATTTTGCCAGGGATGCAGACGCCAAGGTGACCGTGCTTACGGTTGTGAGCCCGTTCCATGTGTTCTCTGCAGATGCCGGCGAACTCACGGATACGCGCGCTGACTATGAACGGCGGACGCGAACGCATGCAGCGGAAATTCTGACGGACGCACAACTCAAGGCGAGAGCGCGCGGCGTTCCGTGCGATGTGTTGCAGCTCGAAAGCGATTCCCCGTACGATGCGATCATCAACACTGCCGATAAAAGTGGGTGTGACTTGATCGCGATGGCCTCGCACGGCCGACGCGGTGTTGCCGCTATCGTCCTGGGAAGCGAAACATTGAAGGTGCTGACCCATTCCAAGATACCGGTTCTTGTCTATAGGTGAATGCGAAGGGATGTCGCTATGCGTCAGTCAAACGACGCCGTTCCAAACCGTAAACCGCCTCAGGCGCGGCACAAGCGGAGTTCCTATGCGGAACAGACCGATGAGGCCCCGAAACTGTTGGAAGACGAGCCGGTTGAAGTGGAGCGTGAGCTCCCCGCCGAGGATAATTCACCGATAGGGCGTACCAAGCCCCACGGTCGGCCCCCTTCGCCTTTGTTTGGAGATTGAGGCGTGCCGCGATGAAAAATCAGATTTGGTCGCCTTCCGCTGTCGAACCAATTGCTGGCCGACATCTCAGGCTATTCGCTCTGAAGGGAACGGACAATCTCGGGCGGGATATCAGCAAACTGCTGGCGCATCCTCTCAGTGCGCATGAAGAGCGGGATTTCGAGGATGGCGAGCACAAGGCAAGACCGCTCGATCCCGTTGGCGGCGCCGACATCTACGTGATCCATAGCCTTCACGGGGGCCCTGACCAAAGCCCCAACGACAAGCTCTGCCGACTGCTGTTTTTCATCGGCGCGCTGAAAGACGCCGGAGCCATGCGGGTGACTGCTGTCGTACCTTACCTCTGCTACTCGCGAAAAGATCGCCGTACCAAGCCGAACGATCCTGTGACGACGCGCTATGTCGCGGCACTAATTGAGGCGATCGGTTGCGACGGTGTCATCACCCTCGAGGTCCACAACGAGGCCGCCTTCGAAAATGCGTTTCGCTGCCGCGCCGTGGCGCTGACAGCTTCTCCGTTGCTGATTGATGCGATCAAGACAGTCGTCGGCAATGAACCTCTTTGCGTGATCTCGCCAGATCTGGGAGGAGGAAAGCGCGCTGACCTGCTGCGAGAAGCATTGGAAACAGCGTTGGGCCGGCAGATCGGCAAGGCTTTTGCAGAAAAGCACCGCAGCGCCGGGGTTGTTTCGGGCGACCTGTTCGTAGGCGACGTCGCTGGCGCCACCTGCATTGTCGTCGATGATCTCATCAGCACGGGTGGCACCCTGTTGCGGGCTGCGCGGGCCGCACGCGCTCATGGCGCCCGACGGGTCCTGGCTTGCGTTGCCCATGGACTGTTCATGCCGGGGGCGGAAACAGCGCTCGCCGATCCGGTCATCGACCGCATTATTGTCACTGACTCCGTGCCGGCATTTCGCCTACCGGTTGGCCCGGTGCGTGACAAACTCGATATTGTGCCAGCCGCTCCATTGCTGGCGGAGGCCATCCGTCGGCTCCACGATGATAAGCCGCTCACCGATCTCCTGGTATTCTGAAAGCCCTTTGAAGATGCCAGGTGACCTAGCCGTCTGGCTGCATCTTCCGACGACTACCGAGAATGCGGTCAAGACGCGCGCTATCGGTTGCGGCAAACCTTAGATATTCGCGGGCGAGGCGGGGCCATTTCTCCGGAGTGCGGGGACTTGCGTCGAACAGGTGCGCGATCGATAAACGCGCGCGCAGCATCGACCGATGACTCCGATAGAAAAGAAAAAGTCCGGTGCCAGCGTCGTCATCCAGGACAAGGGCCAAATGTTGCCTGATCCGCTCGGCAGCCCACAGGCCGCCGAGACGTTCGCATTCCAGATGCAGGAAAGCGATTTCATCGAGAGGATCGAGTGCCCGGAGTTTTGGGTCGAATTCCAGACAGTCGATGATTGTCACGGGCTCGCGCAGCCAGATGTGCTCGGGGCGAAGATCGCCATGGGCATCGACGTACCGCCGCCTGTGAATTCTCTCAAGCAGCAGGGCGGAGCGTTTTGTGGCAAAGCGGCGCTGGATTTGGGCGATCCGCTCCACCGCGGCTTGAGGGAGGTCGAAGCGAGGGTTGAGTAGCACGCGGCAATTGTCGACGAGTGCCTTCTGCCATGAGACAAGATACTGTTCGGGTTCGAGCTGGACCCGAGGCGCATGCGCGTAAAAAGCGCCAAGCGTCGCCGCGAACTCGGTCCACCTGAGAGGACTTCAACCAGCCCTCGCGCAAAGCCGCTTCGAGCGTCTCATTCTCCTCGAGCCGGCGCATCACCACCAGCCAGTCCACGACAGGCCCGTCGCCTGAGATCGCGAGACCGGAGGTCGAAAGCGTGAGCGGAACAACACCCAAATAGACATCCGGAGCCAGCCGCCGGTTCAGCAGATCTTCCGCGCGGCAGGCCCCCGCGCGCCGATCCAGAGTTGAAAAATTGAGATAGGCGAAGCGAACAGGCTTCTTGAGTTTGTAAACGCGGTCGCCTGCCATAAAGACCCACGACATGTGGGTCTCGCGCGCGATCACCTGCTCGGGAATGCACGGGTACGCCGCCGGATTGCTGAGAAACCGGACCTTGTCGCCGAGAGTAGGCGCGTTCTGGCCAGAAAAGGATCTGCCCGCCTCCGGCAGAATCTGCAAAGGCTCCATTGAGATAAAATTAGCCGGCCTCATCCAGCTTTGTTTGACACTGATCAAGATCGGTTCCCGGCGAGGGAGTAACTTTTTGAAAAATGGAGTGAGCGGTCTATGCCACGAGTTTCCACCTCCAGCCCTGACAGCAAGAGCAAAGACCAACCGGTGGTATCGCGAGAGGTCTGGATATCACCGCTTGGCCTGACCGGTACCTTGAACCGCCCGGATGGAGCCCGTGCGGTAGTTATCTTCGCGCATGGCAGCGGGTCGAGCCAGTTCAGTTCGCGCAACATCCAGGTTGCCGAGGCGCTCAATCGTCGCGGGATCGCGACGCTGTTGTTCGACCTTCTGCTGCCCGAAGAAGAGGACGACCGGCAGAATGTGTTCGACGTCGCACTGCTCGCTCAGCGGCTAAAGCAAGCGGTAAGCTGGGTAATGGAGCAGCCGGACGTCAATTCTCTTCCGATCGGATTGTTCGGAGCGAGCACAGGCGCGGCGGCGGCCCTGGTGGCGGCCAGCGGGCTTGGTCATCGCATTGGCGCGGTGGTTTCGCGTGGCGGGCGACCTGATCTTGCGGGCGATATATTGCCGCTTGTCAAAGTTCCGACGCTTCTGATCGTCGGAGGCTGGGATTACGGTGTGATCGAACTCAACCAACGGGCTCTGGAGCGCCTCGGATGCGAAAAGAGCATTCAAATCATTCCGGGTGCCACCCATCTCTTTGAAGAAGCCGGCGCATTGGACGCCGTCATCGAACTCGCCGCCGGTTGGTTTGAAAGCCATTTGGTTGCCGGAAGTCTCCGTGCCATGAAAGCGGATTCACGCAAGCCGGATGCACTTCCATGATGGATTTCCGGGACAGATCGGATGCCGGCCGTAGATTGGCCAAAGCGCTTTCCAGCTATAGGGACCGGCACCCCGTTGTCCTTGCTTTGCCACGCGGCGGTGTCCCCGTCGCAGCAGAGGTCGCTGCGGCGCTTGATGCTCCCCTCGACTTGATCCTGGTCCGGAAGATTGGGGTCCCGACCCAGCCGGAGCTGGCGATGGGAGCGGTAGTGGATGGTGCCGCGCCGATCGTTGTTCGCAATGAAGAGGTGATTGAACTTTCGGGCACGACAGCGAATGAGTTCGACGCAGCGTGTGCAGAGGAACTTGCTGAGATCGAACGCCGCCGCCAACTCTACATCGGCGACCGCGCCCGGGCCGAGGTTACAGGCCGGATCGTGATCGTCATCGACGACGGTATCGCTACCGGGGCCACGACACGGGCCGCGTTGCAGGCTATTCGCCAGCGGAAACCGAAGGAATTGGTGCTCGCCGTTCCCGTCGCCCCGGCCGATACGATCACGCAATTGCGCGGGGAAGTCGATGCCTTGATTTGCCTGGAGACGCCCGAATTATTCGGCGCGATCGGCTATTTCTATCGTGACTTCCGGCAGGTCAGCGATCAGGAAGTCGTGGCCATTCTGAAGCGCTTTCCGGTAAAGCGACCGGCTTCGATCCCCTGAATTCAGCGACCCATTCTCATTCGACCGGCACCCAGCAATCGTCACCCTTGACGTAGGACCGCTTGACGGCCGCCCAAGCGGTGCGGTGGGCGATCTCTTCCTGCCGAATGTCACCAGCGTGAGCTGCGAAGGTATGGTTGAACGCGGCGCGATAAATGTCCTGCGCATGCGGCGGACCGATGCAGGAAGATCGATATTTGTCCGATACGGCATAGGTTTCCACTGCGACGAAGGCTTGCCTGTCAGAACAGATCTGCCTCGACTTCTTCCGATGAATGGCCGAATTTCGAAAGCGCTTCTTCCAGATGATCGGCCAGCATCGGCATTCCCAACAGATACGCGGCGGTCCGTTTATTGTGTGCACGGGCGGCTTCAGCGCGAAGTTCATCCCAATTTTCGATCTCTCCATCGCCGCGTCCGAGCCAGGTGAGGGCGACAAGATCGATCTGCTCGTCGTCGTTCAAATCGTGGATGAAACTCGTTAGTTCAGTGAGTACCGGATCGTCTTTTCGGTCCTCCAGCACTGAACGCATGCCATCATCGCTCGCGTTCGAGCCCGAATCCGGGTCGGTGAGCCCGTCCTTCGCATCGAATTGGCGGGCTTTGGCGACGATAAAGTAGGCTTTTTCCGGCGAAATCGACAAAATTGGATATTCCACCATCGTACGCCTCACTTGAGATTGAAGAGAGACAGTTTTATGGGCGCAAGCAAAGTTTCGGGGCTTGAGCGAGATCAAAATGATAAGGAATTTTCTGGCGCGGTAATGCACCCTTCGTAGTTAGGCCTTCCATTCTTGCAAGGTCGGTAACTTGCGTTAGATGCGACCTCACATCGGACTGGCTACATGTATCCTGCGACAAGCGCTTTGTTGACTGATCTGTATCAATTGAACATGCTCCAAGTCTATCTGGACCATGGTCAAACGGATACGGCTGTGTTCGAGTTCTTTGTGCGGAAGCTTCCATCTCGCAGGAACTTTCTCATAGCGGCCGGACTCGAGCAGGCGATCGACTTTCTCGAGAATTTGCAATTCTCCAAACAAGAGATTGATTGGCTCCGCCAAAACTATCGGTTCACGGATGTTTTGCTCGACTATCTCGCGGGCCTGCGCTTCGACGGCGACGTCGATGCCATGCCTGAAGGTTCTATTTTTTTCGCCAATGAACCGATCATTCGGGTGATCGCGCCGCTCCCGCAGGCGCAGCTGGTCGAAACCCGACTGATCAACATTCTTCATTTTCAATCACTGGTCGCCTCCAAGGCGGCGCGCATGGTTCTCGCTGCTCCCGGCAAGCAGTTGGTCGATTTCGGGCTTCGACGTGCGCATGGCGCGGAAGCGGGGGTGATGGCGGCACGAGCCAGCTATTTGGCGGGATTTGCTGGAACCGCGACGGTTCTTGCACGGAAGCATTTCGACGTTCCTGTCTTTGGGACCATGGCTCATTCTTTCATTCAGGCGCACGATGACGAAATTTCCGCATTCGCGGCGTTTGCCCGCTCGCGGCCCGACAATCTGGTCTTGCTGATCGACACCTACGATACGGAAGCCGCAGCCCGAAAGGTCGTCGATCTGGCGCCTCGCTTGAAGCGAGAGGGCATTACCGTGCATGGGGTTCGTCTGGATAGCGGTGACCTGGCCGTTTTGTCGAAGCGCGTCCGGCGCATCCTGAACGAGGGCGGCCTTCAGCACGTGACGATCTTTGCCAGCGGAGGCCTCGACGAAGATGAGCTCATGAGGTTGCTGGATGCAAATGCCCCGATCGACGGCTTCGGTGTCGGCACCAGCCTGACCACATCTTCCGATGCGCCGGCACTCGATTGCGCCTACAAGCTCCAGGAATATGCGGGCATAGCGCGACGCAAACGATCTGTCGGAAAGGCCACATGGCCCGGTCGCAAGCAAGTCTGGCGCAGCTTTGGAGCCGACGGCCGCATGACCGGCGACGTGCTCGCTCTCCAGGATGATTACCACGCGAGCGAACCGCTGCTCATACCGGTCATGCGCCATGGCCAGCGCCTCCCTGCGCATCCGGTACTGGCCGCTGCCCGAAAGAGGGCGGCACAAGGCCTTGCCCAGTTGCCCGAGTCGTTGCGCCGCCTGAGTGACGAGACAATGTTCCCGGTCACCATAGCGCCCGGACTGATAGCTCTCGCGGAGGAAGTCGATCGTCGATGCGCAGCCATGCCGTGACGAAAATGACCGGGGGCTGCGGTCCGCCGCCCTTTGCAACGATCAAGCCCGATGCGCCGACCTTGGACGCCGCGCATTTGCTTATTGAGACCAATCAGCGCGGTCTGCCGGTGAGCGACCACAACGGGGCGGTTGTCGGCGTCATTTCGGAGGGCGACTTCTTGCACCGGACCGAGCTCGATCTCAGCCCGCCGCCCGGAAATTGGCTGGAAGAATTGCGCGGCATCGAAGAAGATACACCCGCCCGCCGACGCATGCGTGCCCGGTTGTCCGTGAGGTGATGACGCGCAACCCGGTCTGCGTCGATGACGAAGCGAGCCTCGACGAGGTCGTCGCATTAATGGATACCCGCCATATTGCGTAGCTCCCCGTTGTCTGCGGTGGCTCCGTGGTCGGCGTGGTTAGTCGTGTCGGCTGGTCGTGATTGATGTCGATCGAATTCGTAGCCATGAGAGGATTCGCCGCAGATCATATAGCCATCTCAGGCTCGGCCGGCCGCTCTCGCTTCGTCTCGGGAATTTCCGTCATCGTCGCTTCGGTGAGTAGCAGAACGCTGGCAACCGAAACGGCATTTTCCAATGCGGTCCGAACCACCTTCGCAGGATCGACGATGCCAGCATCGACCAGGTCGACATATTCCTTGCGCGCGGCATCGAAACCGAAATTGCCGTGGCCGCCCATCATGCGCGCAACAACGACGCCGCCGTCAACGGCCGAATTCTCCGCGATCTGACGGGCAGGGGACTCGAGGGCCCGCTTCAAAATCTGAACGCCGGTTCTCTCGTCGCCTTCGCAGGCGGCCTCTTCCCGGCTAACCGCCTCAATGCATTTCAGAAGGGCGAGACCGCCGCCGGGCACAATCCCCTCGGCTATCGCAGCCTTGGTGGAACTGATGGCATCGTCGAACGCCTCCTTCTTCGCCTTCATCTCGGCTTCGGTCGGGGCGCCGACGCGGACCACCGCAACGCCGCCGGACAGTTTGGCGAGCCGCTCTTCGAGTTTTTCCCGGTCATAGTCGCTGGTCGTTTTTTCGATTTCTCGGCGGATCTGCGCAATCCGGCCATCGATCCGCGTACGATCGCCGCCACTACCAATCAGCGTCGTATTTTCCTTGTCCGCGACCACCCGTGCTGCGCGACCGAGCTGTTGCAGCGTGACGCTCTCAAGCTTCAAACCCAGATCTTCGGAGATGACCTGCGCTCCGGTCAAAATCGCAATATCTTCAAGCATCGCCTTGCGTCGATCGCCGAACCCGGGCGCCTTGACCGCGCAGCCCTTGAGAACCCCGCGAAGCTGGTTGACGATCAGGGTAGCAAGCGCCTCGCCTTCGATATCCTCGGCCACGATCAACAACGGCCGGCCCGATTTGGCGACCTGCTCGAGCAGCGGAATCAGGTCGCGTAGCGCCCCGATCTTATGGTCGCAAAGCAGCACGAATGGATCTTCCAGCACGGCCTCCATGCGCTCCGCGTCGGTGACGAAGTAAGGGGATATGAAGCCACGGTCGAATTTCATGCCCTCGACGACTTCCAGCGTGGTTTCCGTTGTCTTGGATTCTTCGACCGAGATCACGCCGTCGCCGCCAACTTTCTCGATGGCGTCTGCCACCAGGGCGCCTATCGCCGGGTCGTTGTGGGCTGAAAGGGTTGCGACCTGCGCCTTCTCAGCTTTCGTCTTCACCGGCCGGGACATGGCGTGCAGCGCCTCGATCGCAACGCGTGCCGCACGGTCGAGCCCGCGTTTGAGATCGATGGCGCTGGCGCCCGCCACGACGTTGCGTACGCCGTCGGCGAGAATCGCGTGGGCGAGGATGGTCGAGGTGCTCGTACCGTCACCGACGATATCTCCGGTTTTCTCCGCCGCCTGCCGGAGCACCTGCGCGCCGAGATTTTCTTCTGCATCCTTGAGGTCGAATTCCTTGGCGATGGTGACGCCGTCATTGCAGACGATCGGTGCGCCCCAGCTCTTTTGAATCAGAACCGATTTCGACTTCGGCCCCAGCGTGACGCGCACCGCATCGGCAAGAAGCGTGGCACCCCGCAACACCTTTTCGCGGGCGGCGGAATGAAACAGGATCTGCTTGTGGGCCATTCGCTGCTTCTCCGTGGAGCCATATCGTCACACTGCCGCGCGACCTCGCCGATCAAAATTCTGATGCGGCGAGGTCATGGGTTGCTTATTTCGCGCTTACCGGAATCGTTCTCTGCTTCTTCTCCGCGTCCGCAGATTTCGGCAGGATGACCGTCAGAACACCGCTCTTGAAATTGGCTTCGATCTTGTTGGTGTCGACGCTGCCCGGGATCTGCAGCGAGCGACGGAACGAGCCATAGCGACGCTCGGACACGTAGCGGTCCTTGGTCTTCTCTTCCTTTTCTTCCTGCTTTTCGCCCTTGATCGTCAGCACCCCATCGGAAAGCTGAAGGCCGATGTTCTTGGCATCGAGGCCTGGCAGTTCGGCTGTGACCTCGAAAGCCTTGTCCTTCTCGACGATGTCCATGGCCGGCGTGACATTGAACCCTAGGTCACGGCGCCAGAACGACTTTATGTCCAGTAGCGGGCGAGAGAATGGAGTTTGCAGAAATCCGCTATGGAAATCATGAAAGAGGCGGTCGACCTGATTGCGCAGAATTTCAGACGGTTGCCAATCGCTGGTTTTGGTTGTCTGCGCGGTCGGAGTTGCTTCAGTCTTGATGGGTAAATTCGTAGCGGCTTCCATGATAAAAACTCCTTCGATGTTGACTAAAAAAAACGGTATGCTTGAAGCAACGGGAGTCATTGATCCTGATCAAGCTGACCGGCCGCTACCTTGATGTAGTCTCGTTCAATTGTTACGACTTCGATCCAAGTGCGGTTATCGATGCGAGGCTGGAAGCCGTGCCTGATTTCCAAAGTCTCCTTCCGCGGTGACGATTTCGGGCTGCCCAATGCAAACGGCGGCGGACCGCGGGTGGCGAGCCAGATCGAGCACGCCCAATGCTTCGAACGCTACGTCACTGCAGCCCTGCGGAAGCCGCCGGTGGTTGGCTATCACTGGTTCGAGCATGCCGATCAGCCGGCTGAAGGACGTTTTGACGGTGAAAATTCGAATTTTGGCACGGTGACGATTAGAGATGAGGTCTATGCCGAGCTGACTGAAACGATGACCAGAGTTAATGCTGCGGCGGAGCAAATTCATGGGCACGCTGTCAGAGCCTCTTAGCGGTCATCAAGCCGTAATTTTTGTCGGATTGGCTTCGGCCTCCAGAACCGCTGCCATGGTGCGAAACACACTTGCGGGGTTAACACTGATCGAATCGATGCCAAGTTGGGTCAAGTAGCGCGCTATCTCCGGGTAATTCGCGGGGGCTTCTCCACAGATGCCGACGTGACGCCCGTTGCGCTTAGCGCCGACCACGGCCTGTCTAAACATCTCCAGCATTCCCGGATCACGTTCGTCAAAATCGAAGGCGACAATGTCGGAATCCCGGTCGACTCCCAGCGTAAGCTGGGTGAGATCGTTTGAGCCGATCGAAAAACCGTCGAACAACTCCGAAAATGCGTCGATCTGAATGACATTGTTCGGAATTCTCGCACATCACGTAAATCTCAAGCCGGCCATCGCCGCGCTTGAGCCCATTGGAGGCCATCGTTGCGATCACGCGCCGCCCTTCCTCGACGGTTCGGCAGAAGGGCACCATGATACGCAAATTGGAGAGACCCATTTTCTCGCGCACCCGGCGGAGTGCCGCACACTCCAGCGCGAACCCCTCGGCGTAAGCGGGGTGACTGTAACGGGAAGCCCCTCGGAACCCCAGCATCGGATTCTCTTCCTTAGGCTCGAACGTCTCGCCGCCGAGCAGACTGGCGTATTCGTTGGTCTTGAAGTCGGAGAGCCGAACTATTACGGGCTTGGGATAGAACGCTGCGGCAATCGTGCCGACGCCTTCTGCCAGCGTCCTGATGAAGAAATCGGAAGGACTTTGATAACCTTTAACGAGACGCGCGATCGCAGCTTTCGCCTTGGCTGAGGTGATTTTCTCCGGTTTGAGAAGCGCCATCGGGTGCACACCGATATGCTCGCTGATGATAAACTCCATGCGCGCAAGACCGACCCCCGCTTGCGGTTGCATCGCTACCCGGAATGCCATTTCGGGGGTGCCGACATTGACCATGATCGCGGTACGCGGCTGCCTGAGCTCACTCACCGGCGTTCGCGTGACGTCAAACGCAACGGTCCCCTGATAGACGCCGCCAATATCGCCTTCGGCGCAGGAGATGGTGACATGTGTCCCCGTCTTGAGTTTCTTCGTCGCGTGCGTCGCGCCCACCACGGCGGGGATGCCCAGTTCCCGCGCCACAATGGCCGCATGGCAGGTCCGGCCGCCCTTGTCGGTAATGACACCGGCGGCGATCTTCATGACCGGTTCCCAATCCGGGCTGGTGGCCGGCGCGACCAGAATTTCACCGGGCCTGAAGGCTGCGAGGTCGCGCGCATTTGCGATACGGCGCGTACGCCCGGAGGCAATTTTTTCTCCCACCGCGCGACCACTGACGATGAGCCGCCCACGTCCCTTAAGAGTGTACGTCTCAAAGACACCAGGCGAACGCTGCGAGGCCACCGTCTCTGGCCGCGCCTGAATAATATAAAGCTTGCCGTCGGAGCCATCTTTCGCCCATTCGATATCCATCGGCGTGGCAACGCCGGCGTCCTTCGAATAGTGCTCCTCGATCCGCACCGCAATTTCCGCAAGGCTCAGCACCTCCGCATCGGAAATGCAAAATCTCTCCCGCTCGGCGCTCGGGACGGCGCGAATCCGCGTCGTGCGGCTGCCGCCGCCCTTGCCGTAAGTCATGCGTATTTGCTTGCCGCCAAGCCGGCGGCGCAGGATACTGCGAAACCCCTGCTTCAGGGTCGGCTTGTGAACGTAGAACTCGTCAGGATCGACCTGTCCCTGGACGATGGTTTCGCCGAGACCGTAGCAACCCGTGGCGAAGACCACATTGCGAAATCCCGATTCGGTATCGAGCGTGAAAACGACCCCGCTGGCCGCGAGATCGGAGCGGACCATTTTCATCACGGCAACGGAGAGCGCGACTTTGAAGTGATCGAAGCCGTTATCGATGCGGTAGGAGATGGCGCGATCGGTGAAAATGGAAGCGAAGCATCGCCGGCAAGCTTCGAACAAATCCTTTGCGCCGCGCACATTGAGGAAGCTTTCATGCTGGCCCGCAAAACTCGCCGTCGGCAAATCTTCTGCCGTCGCGGAACTTCGAACCGCAACAGCGACGCCGGCCCCGAACTCCCGTTCAAGCTGCCGATACGCCTCCTCGATCTGTTCTCGGAGAGGTCCAGTGTCCATTGCCTTGTAAATGATCGCGCGCGCTTTGGCGGCTGTGGCCGCAAGCTGCTTGATCTTGCTCTTGTCCAGACCGTCGAGAAGCCGATGAAGCTCGTCCCTGATGCCGCGCTGTAACAGCGCATCACGATAAGCGTCCGCCGTGACAGCAAAGCCGTTTGGAACAGCAACCCCTTCGGATGCGAGCGCCGAGTACAGCTCGCCAAGCGACGCAGTCTTTCCGCCGACAAGCCCGACGTCGTGCAGCCTGATTTCGAGGAACGATCTGATATATTTTGACATGAGCCAAGCAAATCACAGCGGAATTTATTCCGTATTGAGGAAGGTCAAGCCTCCTTTCTGTCCGCCAGATGAAGATTTTCGGCTTGCCTGAGTATCTTCGAGCCCGGAGGAAACCCGGCCGATGCGTCAAACGCCATCTTCGCCGGAACCTCGGTCATCAGTGCACCGCAACTATTGTCGTTTGCCGAACAGGCGGGAGGTCGGCGCTCGGTCATCTTGCGATGAGCCTGGCAGAGAAGCCGCCGGCCACCGATTTTGCCGTCGGCATTCGTCGCTTTGGCCTACTGATCATGCGCACGCCGCTCCTTCGAGGC
This sequence comes from uncultured Alphaproteobacteria bacterium, assembly GCA_963811915.1. Classification (GTDB taxonomy): domain Bacteria; phylum Pseudomonadota; class Alphaproteobacteria; order Rhizobiales; family Xanthobacteraceae; genus Bradyrhizobium. The sequence goes on along the minus strand of CAWETC010000020.1, from coordinate 290,219 downwards.
CACGCTCGTTGGACTCGGTGCTCAGGGATTCCGCGCGCTGGGCGTGGCCAGCCGCGTTGTCGATGCGAGCCGCCAGACTGCCGCGATCAGTGACGAAAGCGATCTCGTCTTCTCCGGCTTCGCGGTTTTTCTGGATCCTCCGAAGGCAAGCGCCGGCGCTACCATCCGAGCGATCGCCGCCGTGGGCATCTCCATTAAGGTACTGACCGGGATAAACAAGAAATTCGACCGAAGGTCCCATTACGGCAAACGAGAAGCATCCTACAGGCGACCCGGCTTTCAATGACGCTTCACCGGCCATCGTCGGTCCTTGTCGCAAGACGTAACCGCATCAGGACTTGATTTGAATCAATAGCTTCCGCCAGGAGGTGGACGTAATAGCCACATCGTCGCAGATAGGGAAGCCGCCATGTCCTATGCAACGCTGCTGGTCTACGTCAACGTCGACCACGTTTCGAAACAGCTTGTCAGCGTCGCGGCGGGCTTAGCAGACAAATTCTCGGCAAAGCTGATCGGGCTATCGGCGCTTGCGATCAGACCGCCGGTTGCCGCCGAGGGTATCGTAATCGTCGACAATGCGACGGAATTCGATATCGCGCAGATGAAGGCGAAACTCGAGCAGGCCGGAAACAAGTTTGGCGCTGCCGCAGGATCCGACCATCAGACCGAATGGCGATCGTTCCTCGAATTTCCCACGGAGGCCCTGATCACTGAATTGCGCTGTGCCGATTTGATCGTGGTCGAAAAGAACAAGGCTTCGTGGGATAATCATAGGGTCGCGGATAACGCGTCGGCTATTCTGGGAGCGGGGCGCCCCTTCTTGGTGGTGCCTCCGGCAGTGAAATCTCTTACGGCGGACCACGTCGTGGTCGGATGGAGGGATACGCGCGAGGCACGGCGAGCAGTGCAGGACGCGCTGCCATTCCTTCACGAGGCGAAGCGTGTGACGATCGTTGAAATCTGCGAGAAGGGTCAAATAGAACCCAGGCGCCGTCACGTCGATGACGTTGTGCGCTATTTAGGCCGGCATAGAGTGAAGGCCGAAGGTCGCGTCGAAACTCAGTTGCTTGGATCAACCGGAGCGGATCAGATCGTCGGGTTCGCCGTGGAAGAAGGGGCTGATCTGCTGGTAACCGGTGCGTACGGCCATAGCCGTCTCAACGAGTGGATCTTTGGTGGCATGACCCGCGAATTGCTGACGTCAAGCCCGATCTGCTGCCTGATGTCTCATTGAGTGCCAGTGCAGCTGTGCGTTGCACGCCCGAGATTGCGGATTACCGTCATCACAGTTCATGCCGGCGTCCGCCGAACCGCAATTATTGTGAAAGGAGTATCGGTACCGGACGCAACGAAGCCTCGCGCAGGCGCGCGTTGCCGCCGGCTCTGGCGGGCATCAGCGCTCTTCAAGGGTTTTCTCGAACACATTTTCAGGCCTGGCTTTGCCATGGAGTACAAGAATACAAGAAGGAGGGTTTTCCGAAACGACTGCTCGCCGGCCGTTCGGCTCGCACCGTCGTGACCATGGGGATGCCGGTACTGCTTTATCGCTGGTGCTTCGGCGCCTTCGGACTGCGCGCTTTTGGGCGCAGCACGCTGAGCTTCGCCGGGATCAGACCAGTCCGCGAGAGCCTCTAAAGAAACGGGCGCGCGCAAGCACGGTGCGCGCGACGACTGACCGTCTCAGGCTGTTCCAGATGCATCTTTTCCCGATCCTGCAAGCAATGGTTTTGTTGACGCTGGCCAACGGCACGCCGGTCGTCGCCAAGAAGATATTCAGGCAATCCTTGGCCCTTCCATTGGATGCCGGCCTTACATTTTTCGACGGAAGGCCTCTGTTCGGTCCGTCGAAAACCATTCGCGGGATCATGTTCTCGATTTTAGTCACAACCGCAAGCGCGCCGCTGCTCGGTCTGGATTTGAGAATTGGTGCGATCGCGGCAGCTGCTGCCATGGTTGGCGATCTATGCTCCAGTTTTGTGAAGCGCCGTTTGAATTTCCCGCCCAGCAGCCAGGCGTTCGGACTGGATCAAGTGCCGGAATTGCTGCTACCGCTGCTGGCATGCCGCGCCGCACTGTCGCTGGCGGTAGCCGACGTCGTGGTCGGCGTAGGCGTATTCCTGATCGGCGAGGTCATTTTGTCCCGCATTCTCTACCGTGCCCATCTGCGCGATGAGCCATATTAGCCGACCGTCAACCGCGGCGGAGGTGATGCAGGGTTATTTCGGGCGGACAGTTGAACCGCACCGCAACGACGCTTGAGCCTGCTCCCACGGAGGTATAGCCAAGCATTTTGTGATATCGCCATGCCCCGGACCCCATGCGCCGCGGCAGCACGGAATCGAGCGTGATCGGAATTGATCCTGGCAAGCAGATTTGGCCACCATGCGTATGTCCGCTCAACAGAAAATTGAAATCGGCATGGGCGGCCTGGCGATAGATTTCCGGAGTGTGCGACAACAATATCGAAAATTCACTATCCGGGATCTGCGACGCCGCCTTTTCGATATTGTCGACCCTGAAGAAGTGCGCGTCGTCGATTCCAGCGATGAAAATCCGCTGGCCATCGCGAGTGATCGCCTCGCTTTCATTGAGCAGCATTTGGATTCCCATGGCCTCGAGCCCGGGAACCATCTGGATGGTATCGTGGTTGCCGAGCACGCCGTAAATGGGTCCCTTCAGGTGCGCTCGTACGCGAGAAAGGCCGTCCAAAGTGGCCTCGAACGGTCCATAAGTCTTGCCGCGAAAATCGCCGGTCAGAACACACACGTCGTAACGCAAGTCGGCGACCAGTTCGACAAGGTTGCGCATGGCCGCCTCGTTCATGTCGACATGCATATCGCTGATGTGAAGAATGGTGAAGCCATCGAACAGCGTTGGCAATTGCTTGAACCAGACGTCGTTGTGCTTGACTATAACACGTTCCGCATTCCTTTTTCCCCGCCCGTAGAGGCCGGCCAGCTTGAGCGTGTTTTCGATCACCGAGTGGACCGAATACCAATTCTCGATGTGAAAGAAAGTCAGGCCTTGGCCGAAGGCTTGCGCTTCGTGATCGGTTTCGATTCCCAATCGCTGTTTCGCATGCACGCGTCCGAGACGTTGCTCCAGTTTCGCCAGCAGGTTCTCGTGCATTTAGCAATTTTCCTCAAGGATTTTGTCCAATCACTCGCGATGGCGCTTCGGTTCGGAGCGGCCCTTGCATGACGGCGGGACATCGGCTTGCTCGCTTCGTTCCTGGTTCATGGCGACGAACATGATGACGACCGCCAATCCCGAAAAGGCAGCGCCGGCGAGGAACGTCGACATTGCCCCAAAGGATTGCCACAGCCAACCGGCCAGAACGCTCGCGAGCAGCAGTGCCGCGCCGCTTACGAGATTGAGCGGTGCCAAAAGCGCCATCGCGAGCAGCGGTCCCGCAAACCCTCCCACGGTATCGAGCGCCTGACGGATGCCGTAGCTGGCGCCACGGATCGCGGGCGGCGTGATGTCGGCCACAAGCGCATCGCGCGGCGCATCGCGTATGCCCTTGCCTACGCGATCGACGAAACGCGCGGCCAGAACTTCCCAAGCCGTGCTGGCGAGCGGAAACACCGGCTTGGTGACGGCAGCCAGTCCGTAGCCGATGCCGACCAAGAGCTTGCGTTTACCGATGCGGTCGGAAAGGGCACCGGAGAAAATTTTGGCCATTGCTGCAGTAGCCTCGGCGACGCCCTCGATCACACCAATGACTGCCATACCAGTACCGACCACGGTCACGAGAAAAACCGGCAGCAGGCTATGAATGAGTTCGGATGAGACGTCCATCAGCAAGGAGACAAAACCAAGCGCCCAAACGCCTTTCGGCACCTCGCGCCACGTCGCGGACGATATTTTCCCAGTTTCGGAACTCATGATCAAACATAGCAGGCCGTCGGGCAATGATCTTGCGGTACGTCAACCGCAGTTCCAGACGACCATGCCGGCATCGTGTTGGGTCGATTAATGATTTGATCTTCCTTAATGTTCACCACCCAAAGATCTATCTATTTTTCGACATGTTCGGTTCCGTTCCTGAAGACCGGTATTGGAGGGGTCAATGTTGAATGCATTGGCCGCAACTCCTCACGGTTGATGCGCTCGACACTCCTGGCCGCAGCTGTCTTGGGGCGGGATCGCTCGACATACACTATTCAGCACCCATGGAACCTCTTACCGCGCGGTCCACGAAATGGCAGTGGTATCTCGGCATTGGCCGACGGCGGCGGCAAGAATCGCGCCGAAGCCGCACGCCAGTGGCGCAAAAAGGGCGGAGGCGGGATCATCAACGCAGCGCGCCGCAAAATTGATTCTGAGGCAGGCTCTTGAATAAGGCAGGCGGCCAGCGCTCGGACACCTCAGACGCGGCCCTTCGGTCCGGGGAGGTCGGACCACTCGAGGCCGAGTGCTTCACACACTTGGCGAACTGAACGCCGGTCGAGCTCGTGGTGCGCACCGACGAGAGACAATTCAGCCGTCCGCCCCTCGCGATGGATCATCAAAGCCCCGTGGCCTTCTCCGCGTCCTTCGTGCTGCGTATCGACGCGACACCCCTGTTCGATTAGCCACTTTCGGAACGTCGCGCTTTCCATCAGTTCTCTCCACTCAATTGAAGATTTTCCTAAGCGCCTTCTCAAACGGCGAGAGCCGGTCGGAATAGTTTTCTGACAACGCTTCCCGCTGCGTGATTGCGCAAACGGCGCGAGGCTCCCTGCCGACAATGGCCGTCATCTGCGCAAAGGCGCTTCCACTACCGTTGCCTCCCAGGGTACAGAAAAATGCGACTTTCGGTAATTGGCTGGCAGTCGCCATTAAATATGCCCGAACTGGGGAGCTTAGCGACCAGGCCCACACTGGAGTGCCAATGACGACCAAATCGTACGACGAGACGTCGTGCTTTTTTGGCGCAATTGTGGAAGGGCGCTTCTGGCTCGCCTCAAGCAGCGACCGTATGTAGCCAAGAAAACCAGTCCGTGGCTTGGGCTCGGTGATTTCCTCAAGGTCGCATTTGAGGGTTTTGGACAGAGCCTGAGCGATCCTCCGCGTTGTTCCCGAGCGCGAATAGAAAACGACTAGGATTTTTGTGGCGTCCATTTGAATAATTCCTTACGCCCGTGTCACACAGAACACGCGGGAGTGAAATTAACTCGGGTCTTGCTTACTCCGGGGCCGTTCCGATTGTTTCGATGGAGGTGAGCAGGCTGGATAAGCGCGCCTCGGCCGCGGCATCGTCCGCCTCCGCGACCGCGATGCCGGTTTCCCGCTCGGGACGAATAAATAGGCAAATCATGCACCGGAACCTGCGGAGTGTCTTGACCTGGATCAATGCTGATCGTCGTCGACGTTATGCCGGATTGGAGTGGACATCATCGGAAAGGGCGAGCCGGCCGCCTGGATTGAGTACGATGCCGGTCCCGAACCGCAGACATTCTCGCCGGAGCGTCGGTTGCACCCATTCGATGTCCTGTCTCTGCGGGTGCTTAAGCTGGAAGTTCCTGATTTGAGAAGAGGGATGATTTCGACCGCCGCGAGAGTGCCGGTATCCCCAATGGAGCGTGACAACCACCAAGTCGCCGGGCTTCTTGATGCCGACGATGTACTCCGCAGCGTGTCGGGCGTCCGCCTTGGAAAGTCGGGGTCAGGAGATTGACACCGGGAATGTCCGTTGTCGCGGCCGCAACTGCGGGGAATGCCGCTCGTCACAGAGCCGAAAGAAAAGACAAGTAGCCGTAGCCGCGCCTTGTTGGCAAGATCCAGCGCTGCGCCCCAAACGTGGGGTTTGGCGTGTCGCGGAATTGGGCCATTGGCTTGCTCAGCAAGGCTGACATAGTCCTCAAGCCGCGTAATCTGACGTCGCCGCACAGGAATAGCCGTACTGACCGCCGCGGCCGAAGATCAGCTAATTGTGTCGCGCCACCCATCGCGAAATCAGCTCGGCCAAAGACCGTGCAGCGGCTGCGGCGTAGCGGCCTTGGCGTCCTCAAGTTCTGCCGCGGGCAAACGCGCCGCAAGTGCGGCAAACACCGCGCGAGCGGTTTCCTCTACATCGATGGCGGGGTCGCGATGCACGCTATCATGAATACGCTGCAGAAAGGCGCTTCGATTATTGGCCACCAGGTGAGAGTCTGGATGCCATCCCTCGTAGTAGAGACCGCGCAACAACGGTGGCAACTGCGCTCCGATGTATACGGCCTCATCCCGCGGGAGGCTGTCGCGCAGCGCGTGCAGTGTTGCCAGCAGAACCAAATAGGCCCGCTCGCGGTCATGCCAGCCAAGGCGGTGCGTGATGTCATCGATCCAGGCCTCTGTCTCAGATACGGCGGCGTGGAGATCACGAAATTCTTGCATGATTATCTTCCTGATTGTTTGACATTCTCCACCATAGCGGGTCCGCGTATTTGCGCGAGATCAAGTAGTGCCCTTTGTTTGTTGCTTTCCTAGCATCGGCCTTACGGCAGCAGCCGCGATATCAACAGCGCGCCTGAGAGGAAACGCGGAAAAATCCGGATCAAGGAGCGCCGTAAGAATTTCGCGTACTCGGTCGGCGCGAAAGTTGAAGCACAGCACGCCATCGCCGTCGGTCATGCCGCGATAGCCGCCAATGATGGACGGCACCACGAACTCGTCGGAGACGTTGCGCGCATAGGACTCGGCAATCGCGGCTTGAGCAGTATCGAAGCGAGGCCCTTCCGCTTCCGCGATTGCGGCATAGGCCTTGAAGCTGCTGGCCGCGGAAAAGGCCAAGGATCGACAGCCGCCACCCAAGAGCAACTAGGGCGTCTCAGTATTGATGTCGGTCAACACATATGCGGTTAACCGCGCAAATGATTGACACAACTGCGTCCCGCGTGGGCGCTCGATCAAAGTGAGGGTGTGATGGCCAAACGGACCAAACGCGCAACAGCACTGAAGGCAAAAACTCGCAAAAAGGTAGCAAACGGAGCGAAAAGCACAAAGAGGCGAGCCGCGAAGCGGCTGGTCAAGACGAAGTCGAAACGGCAGAAACCGAGCGCTAAGCCAAGGCGGCTGGTTGCGAAGAAGTCGACTTCGAGACGTCACAGAATACCCACCCAACAAGGTACTCTGCAGACCGAAACGACGATTGTAGACGTGATCGAGGAGCCGGTTCCGGGCGTACTGGTCGTGACGGAGTTCGTGGAGACGCATACCAAACCCGACACGACGAAGCCGATTGATATCGATCAGACAGTCGGTTCGGAGTCGGAAGAGAAATAGCCGTAAGTGGCGCACTCTCTTGCACGCCTCGCCATTGATTTTGAGTCAATCGCCGATGCTGACCGCACTTCAATGGATTACGCAAGCCTGACTGTCCCGGCTTCTTGACGAAATATCGTCGACGGGCGGGTGGCAAAATCGACTCAGTGACTCGCTCTAAGTTGGGGGGCATGTCCGCGAGGCACTGACCTAGGTCAGGACGTCCGCCCGCAATAAAAGGGAAGGGCTCCGATCGGTCGTACGATGGGATGGGATTCGTCAGTGCTGCCGCGTGGAAAGCGCGGGAGATCGCCTTTGGCCGGGAGGAAAGCAGGCCATGCGCATCGATCGAAGTGAGTTTGGCAACATTACAGACAGTCGACGGAAACCCTACGATCATGACGTGATGATCGGATTGTCCGGTAGAGTGAGAAAGCGAAAGAAGCTGTCGAAGCAGCAGTATGGAACATCGCACGTCGTCTCCAGGGCGGAGGCGAAAGCCGTCTTCGAGAAGGGATGCGATGTGATCATCATCGGCAGCGGCCAGGAAGGCAACGTCCGCCTGTCCCCGGGGGCGGAGGATTATTTCGCGAAGAAGGGATGCGAAGTGCCGTTGCAGCCAACCCAGAAAGCGATCGGCTCATTCAACAAATTGGCGAAGCGCAAAATCGCGCTGATGCATGTCACATGCTGAGCGCAATAGTGAGGGCATGGGGACGGAACTCCGGCGGACTTTCGAACAGATCATCCCGTTCAATATGCCATTCCAGGACCTCGACAAGGGTCTGTGAAGCGCTGCGGATGTAACTCGCGCACCAATGTCGCCACGAGCATGATCAAATCTTGCTCACGCAAGTCCTGCCCAGTAATTTTGGCAGGCGCATCTGACGAACTGAGGCGTCCGATGTCATCTATCTGCTTCCGTTCGAGGACGCGACAGTGCGGAGCCTCGACGTCGGCCGCTCCTTTGCTCAGCACCTCTCCTGTGCGTTCGGGTGAAATGTCGCGAGTTCACATGCCTAGCCCCGTTCGCACCGATGAGAGCGAAACGAAAGGTTGGTGGCTACGGCACGACAATGACCGCGCAAGGCGCAAGGCTAATCAGCTTCTGGGACACGCTACCAAGCAGCAGCCCTGTAAGGCGTCCGCTGCCTCGCCGTCCAATCACGATGGCATCCACCTTCTCCTCCATTATCGTATCTAAGATTGCTTGGGTGGGATCACCCGAGCGCTGGAGGGTTTTGACCGGTTTCACGCCTGTCCAGCCGGCTCGTTGTTGCGCTTCCTGCAGAAGTTGCTCGGAGAGGTCCGAAATATGTGCCTTGGCGGGAAAGTGTAGCACAGTCGGGCTTTCGCCAACGGTCACAATCTTCAGGGTACCATGAGCGGCTTTGGCCATCGCGGCTGCGACATCAAGTGCACGCCCGGCACTTTCAGATCCATCGGTAGCGACCATAAAATTCTAAATCTCGGCAGGCATTGCTTTCCCTCCTATTGAACCATTCTCCGATTATCAATTTCATAGGTGGCCGAGCTGATCGACTTTGGTGGTTCCCTTCGCGATAGAGGTCCTTCCCGCCCATTAAATTGGTCGGGGCTCCAAGCCCCCCTTCAAGAATACCCAATATTTTTGCTTGAAATGCGCGACCTGCCTTGACGTGCATCAACAATCCTACTGACGAGTTTCGGCAATCTCCAAACTGATCGTTCGACGCTTAGGAGGTAGATCATGAAAGAGCTGAAACTGCGTGACGACATCCTGGATGAACTCACTTATGAACCAATCGTCGATCCGGCTCATATCGGCGTGGCCGTGGATCAGGACGTTGTGATGCTTAGCGGACATGTGAGTAGCTATGTGCAGAAGCTGGCGGCACTCTCCGCGGTGCGCCGGGTAAAGGGAGTGCATGAAATCGCGGATGAGATCGAAGTTCGCTATTCTTCGGATGAAAAAATGTCCGACGACGAGATCGCTAAACGCGCCATCAATGTGCTCTCGTGGGACAGCGTCCTCCCCAATAATGCAATCCAGGTCACGGTTCGGGAGGGGCTCGTAACTTTGACCGGGAAAGTCAACTGGTACTATCAAAAAAGCAGCGCTGAGCGGGATGTTCGAAGGCTATTGGGAGTGCGCAGCGTCGTCAGCAACATCCAGATAGAGCCGCATGCGAAGCCCGAGAACGTGAAGAGGAAGATCGAAGCGGCCCTGAAGCGGCACGCCGAAATCGAAGCCGGGGACATACGGGTCACTGTTCGAGACGACGATGAAGTCTTGCTTGAAGGCAAGGTTCGAAACTGGGACGAGAAGTTTGCGGTCGAGAGCGCCGCTTGGTCGGCCCCCGGTGTGAAGAACGTCAAGGATCAGTTGACGATAGGGTCTTAGCGCGCCGGCAAAAGATCCGCTGTCATGTATCATCTTTGACGTGCGCCCCCATTCGAGGAGAGAGTGATGCAAACGCCTGTTCAAATAGAATTTCAGGAGATGATTGCCAGTCCTGCAGTTGAGGACATGATCGGGGACCATGTGAAGAAGCTTGAACAACTCTATGGTCGCATTACAGCATGCCGCATCGTCGTCAAAGGTCCCGGAAATCGTCACAAAAAGGGCGGCCTGTATGACATCAACATTCGACTGGCGCTACCGGATGGTTGTCAAGTCGACATCGGGCGGACGCCGAAGGAGGACGAGCGACATTCGGATTTGCCATTTGCCATTCACGATGCGTTCAAGCGGGCAGGCAGGCGACTTCAGGATAGCGCGCGGCGTATGGAGGGGATGGTCAAGAGTCACGAAGGCCAGCCCGTCGGAACCGTCGCGCGACTGGACCCCGCCGGCGAATTTGGGTTCCTTCGATCAAGCAATGGCGAGGAGATCTACTTTCACCGCAACAGCGTTCTTGACGGAGCGTTTTCCGAACTGGCTGTCGGCTCCCGGGTCGTGTTTACCGACGAAATCGGCGAAAAGGGCCCGCAGGCAACCACGGTTAAATTGCTTGGAAAGCACGGGTTGCGGCTCTGACTGCCCCTGACGGCTGGCGCGTGTGATTTGTATCCGTCGCGTTTGCTGCGTTTGTTGCTTGCCTACGCATCAACCGCTTCCCCGCCCGTAGTGCGTAGTGCGAGACTCGCGGTTCCGTTCTCGGATATCCAGCCCGAGAGCGGGACCGTGATCTTCCGCTATGCCAGCGCGGGAAGTTGTTTCGATCACCCGCTGACTTGACCGCCCACCGTCACGGATCGAACAACAGCGCCGCGACGGATTTGTCCGCCGATTCCGCGTTGGGCAGCAGCGTCTGGTCGGCATGCGACATTGTCTCATCCACCCACGTTGCAGCGCGAGCGTAGGGGAAGCTCGAAGCGCCAGACGACTGCCGCCGAGCGGGGTGGCGCGCAAGGCGGATGGTTTCTGGATCGGTCGTCGAGTTAATCTTGCGATGCTGATCATAGCGCTTGTGCCGCACGTCAGCCACGCTGTCCCGTTTTTAGTTCCCTTATTAGTTGCATTGAATGCGGAGAGGTCCATAGTGGCGTTCCGGCGGCCTTCGCGTGCCGCCTTCGCTCACAGCCCATGGAGGCTGCAATGGAGCGCTATGTCCACCAGGCGAATATCGATCATTATCGGCGTCTGATTGCCGAGAGCGAGCGCAATCCAAACCGTGACGAAGATCGGCACAAAATTTTGCTGACCTTACTGGCCGAAGAAATAGCCAAGGACAAGAAAGCCGCTGAGTGAGAACGACTTTGCGGCGGTGTGCCTGGTCGTAAATTAAATTCGGGCATAATGGTGATGCAGTCCGCCCAAGATTGGGCGACAAAGAATGTGCTCGGCGCGATCGACGGCGCGCGAGATCGGTGCATCTTTCTCCAGGGATAGATGCGTGCGGGTCCTATTGTAATATTTCATGTAACAGAGCAGCAGGTGACGGAGGTGGCGCTCGCTGAATACAATAACGTGGTCAAGGCATTCCCGTCGGATCGAACCGATCAGCCTTTCAGCATATGCGTTCTGCCACGGGGACCGTGGCGATGTTGGTCGGTCGCGAATGCCTATCGATCGGAGTTTGCGGATAAAGACCTCACCATAGGCCCTGTCCCGGTCACGAATGAGATAGCGGGGAGCCTGTTCCCACCCGCATGCTTCCGTGACCTGATTTGCGATCCATTCTGCGGTTGGATGCGCTGTGACGCCAAACCACAGGATATGTCGCCGGCCGTGCCCCATGATCAGCAATCCATAGAGCAGGCGAAATGAGATTGTCGGCACGACGAACACATCCATCGCAGCGATCCCGTCCGCATGATTGCGGAGGAATGTCCTCCAGCCTTGCGACGGCAGGTCTCGTCGCCTGACCATGTACTTGGCCACGCTGGTCTGTCCGATACCGATGCCGAGCTTGAGGAGTTCTCCATGGATCCGAGGCGCTCCCCACAGAGGATTGGCAATGCTCATCTCGCGGATCAGCTTCCGTATCCCCAACGGAACCGTTGGCCTGCCACCCCGCGCTTTCGATTTCCAGCGCCAATATAATCGGAAGCCGGCGCGATGCCATTTGACTACGGTTTCCGGCTTAACAGTCGCCAGCGCATCGCGAACGCCAGAGCGAAGCCGACAGAGACAAACAAAAATCAATCGGTCGATGGAGCTGAAGGTTTGCTTCTTAGGAGCGGTTCGCCGCAGAACGTTTATCTGCTGCCGCAACGTCAGAACTTCAGCCTCGAGCGCTGCCCGCGACCGAAATAGATCTGCGACTATCCAAATAATGAGCCTGACAAGATCTTTCATCCCTCAAAGAGTATCGCCAGATTCTCGATTAACTGCTAGTCAGATTGAGTTTGCGATAGGGACAGCTGAATTATCCCAGCGATCTTTGCCGCTTGATTCAAATCAAATCAAGGCAAGCAAGCTAACTGCACTCGAATTAATCGCGTTAGCGTTGCGGTCGGGTGGCATCTGGCATTCCAGCTGATCGACGATTTTTATTCGGAGATTGGAATTGATTTCTCTCCGCACGCCGCTGGCACTTCTTCTGATATCCTTGAGTGCGATCGCTGCTGTGTGGTGGTGGCTGGCCACGCCGATCGATCTGGCGCGCGCGCCGATCGATCCGAATGCCAAACTGCAATGCATATCCTACGCCCCTTTCCGCAGCCGCCAGACACAGCTGTCTCCGGCGACGCAGGTGTCGCGGGAACAGATCGCGGAAGATCTCGCCCAGCTTGCCAAAATATCCGAATGCATCCGTACCTATGAGGTCGATCTGGGTCTCGATCAGATTCCCGAACTCGCGGCCAAGGTGGGACTGAAAGTCATTCAGGGAATTGCGCTTGATAAGAACCGGCAGAAGAACCTGACGCAGATATCGACGGCCATACGCCTGACAAAGGAATATCCGCAAACCATCACAGCGCTCGCGGTCGGCAACGAGGTCTTGTTACGTGCAGACATGACAGCGACTGAGCTCGCCGCCACGATCCGCGCGGTCAAGGCAAAGGTCGCCGTCCCCGTCACCTATGCCGATAGTTGGGACTTATGGCTACGCAACCGCGAACTTAGTGACGCCGTCGACTTCGTCACCATTCATATCCTGCCATATTGGGATGATTTTCCGGTCGGCGCGGAATTTGCCGCCGCTCACGTCGATGCCATCCGCCGGCAGGTGGCGGTGGCATTTCCGGGCAAGGAAATCCTGATCGGAGAAACAGGATGGCCGAGCGAAGGACGAATGCGCGAAGCGGCGCTACCGTCGCGCACCAATCAGGCCCGGGTGGTCTCAGAGATTCTTGATCTTGCCCGGCGCAAAAATTTTCGCGTCAATCTGTTCGAGGCCTATGATGAAAAGTGGAAGCAACGGATCGAGGGCACCGTCGGCGGACATTGGGGCCTATTCGGTTCCTTGCGCCGCACGCTGAAATATCCGCCCGGCCTTCCCATCAGCAATTTCCCGCTCTGGAAGCTGCAAATGAGCTGCGGAATGGTGCTGGCGATCCTGGTGTTCGGCGGAGCATGGCTGGCCTTGCGCCGCAAGCCCCGGCAACCCCGGCTCGTCTCATGGTTTGCGGTCGCAATATCGGCAACCACAGCCGGAATCCTGTTCGGGGTGGCCGCCCAAAAGATGTTCTATGAAAGTTATGGAGCGGTTGGCTGGCTTGTGTCGGGCGCCCTTCTGGTAGCGGCAACTACTTCGCCGGTACTCGGCGCCAACGCTCTGATGTCAGGGCGCGCACCGGCCACATCGCTGGAATTGCTGGATACAAGAGATTACCAGGCGTCATCGTTGCTGACGAACATGCACGGGTTGGTCCTGATCGTAACCGCTGTGATCGGCACGGAGACCGCGCTCGGGCTTGTTTTTGACCCGCGCAACAAGGATTTTCCTTTTGCGGCCCTCGTTATGGCGGCGGTCCCTTTTGCGGCTATGACGCTGCTCGATCGCCCCAAGAAGGGAAACCGCCCTATGGCGGAATTGATATTTGCGGGCGTGTTTTTGATGGCGGCGATCTATACCGGACTTAACGAAGGGACGGACAACTGGCAGTCGCTTTGGACTTGCGCTGCTTATATACTGCTTGCGTTTACGTTGTGGCGAGCGCGTGAACCCGGCCAGCCGACTTCGGCTTTGGGTCTTGGTTGCGTGAAAACGTGCTGACGCAGGCCCCGACCGTCCACTATCCGGTCAATGCAGTCCGACACGGCTAGTTAGAGCAATTTTTCCTGCTGGACGATCAGGGGCCACCTCTAAGTCACCATGGGGGGAGTGCTGGGCAAGTCTGGTTCGAGATCGGCCGCAAAGGATCTCCACACTCACGCTCTGATCGCTGCCAGCAACGCCCGTGTACCGACGATATTTATGACGCGCGTCAGATTGTAGGCGAGCACGCTCAGCGCCATTTCGCTCGCGACCTTCGGCAGCGTCTTCATCAGGAAGTGCGTCGCGCCCATCCGCATCTTAAGCGTACCGAAGGGATGCTCAACTGTTTCGCGTCGGCGGCGCATGGCCTGGGGATCCTGATCCAGTCGCTGCTGCACGGTTTCGAGAACGTGCTCGTGCTCCCATCGTGTGATCCGGCGTTCTTTGGCTGTGGTGCACTGATCTTTGATTGCGCAGGTCTTGCAGGCGCTGGTCCAGTAGCGGCGCATCTTCTGCCCGTGTTCCTCGTTGGCATAGTGGAACTTGAGCTTCTCGCCGGCGGGGCAGCGATAGACATCCTCCTGCGTCATATAGACGAAGTCCTGCTTGCCGAAGCGGCCTTCCGACTTCGCGCCGGAGGTCATCGGTTTGGGCAACGTCACGCAGATGCCTATCTGCTCGCAAGCCAGTATTTCCTCGCCACTGAAGTAGCCGCGGTCGGCAACGGCTTCGAGTTTATCGACTTGCAGAACGGCCTTAGCCTCCCGCGCCACGTTCGCCAGTTGTGCGCGATCCGAGCCGGTATTCGTCACCTCGTGCGTCACGATCAGATGGTTCACGGTGTCGACCGCGACCTGCACATTGTAGCCGACGACGCCTGAGCCACGCCCACTCGTCGCCATCGAACGGCTGTCGGGATCAGTGAGCGAGATTTGGCCGTCAGGCGAAGCCAACATTTGCTTCTCGTAGGCCGCAAGCTTGCCCATTTCCTCTTTCAGCTTGTTGAGCTTCTCCTTGAGCCGCGTCGTCTTGAGCACGAGCACGTCGGACGGTTCCTGCCGATCCGCCGTATCGAGCTGGGAGAGATACCGCGCCACACTCTCCTCGAGTTGCGCGCGCCGGCGATCGATCTTCCCTCGTGTAAAATTGCGATCTCGATTATTGACCGCTTTGAACTTGCTGCCGTCGATCGCGACGCTCGCCTTCGCCAGCAAACCCATCTGTCGACAGAGATTGACGAAGCGCGCGCACGCCCTGCGGATCGCCGGGCCATTGTCCTTGCGGAAATCGGCAATCACCTTGTCATCGGGAACGAGCCGTCCGAGCAGCCATATGACTTCCAGGTTGCGGCCGGCCTCGCGCTCAAGCCGCCGGCTCGACTGAACCCGATTGAGATACCCGTAAATGTAAAGCTTCAAAAGAACCGAAGGGTGGTAGGCAGGCCGCCCTGTCGCTGCAGGCTCGACGCCTTCGAAGCCGAGATTGGCCAGATCGAGCGAGTCGACAAAGCAATCAATCACACGAACGGAATTGCTCTCCTCGACCCACTCATCGAGGCATTCCGGCAACAGCGTCGATTGTCCGCGATCGGCACCCTCAACGAAGCGCTTCATGAATTGCCCCCCGGCAAATCGCCATGCGAATCATAGCAGACAGCTCGTTTTCACGCAGCCAGGGTCATTCGCGTCGCTATGAAGATGTGCGAGCCACTTCCGGTCTACGCTGGCTTGCTCACGCGTTGCATAATGCTGGTGATGGACGAGTTCGGTTTTGAGCGTGTGGAAGAAGCTCATCGGAGCATTGTCATAGCACGATCCAATCGAGCGACCACTCGATGCGACCAGATCAACCGCTTGCCGCTTGTAGTCGTCCGTAAACGACCGACGTTGAGGTCTTTCCATCCGACACCTCCTGGCTCTTCGAGCCTACTACAGGTGTCCATCAGTTCGGAGGAGGTTCAATATCAGCCCGATCGAGATGGAGCTAAAAGCAGCGTAACCCCGTCCATTTTTTGGGGGAAGATCACCGGTTCGGGAAGGCGACAAGCCGCACGCCGAGCGTGTAGGTGGATGAGAAGTCGGATGAGGCCATAGTGCTTGCGAAGCGACCGAACAAGAGGAGGCAACTCCCGACGGAAGTCGTGGAGGGAAGGGCCTCACCCAAGGGGAACAGCCGTTAGGCGGCCGCGGTTCGGACACTGAGCCGAAATGCCGCGTCAATCCGAATGATGGCTGCGCGTCGGGCGAGAGCATGACTAAATCGTTCATCGCACGACGTCTGACCCGAGGGAGGAGCCCGGTGCGTTAGCAGAGCACGCCGGGATCTGTGAGGAGAAATCCTCGTCCCTACCGCGACCATCGGTCAACTTCAGATCAAGAGGACCTAATTCGGTTGATATAGGTCAACACCATAGCTTTCCATTTGTCATATATTGCGCCTTGGTCTTGCTGTTGCGCCGCCTTGGTCTTGCTGTTGCGCCGAAGTAGGCTTCGCGAAGTGAGGCTGCGCAGGGGCAGGGCTGCGTGGACGCAATTTGAAGACGGTGATGCCTTCCAACCAATCTGAGAGAGGTTGTCATGAGCACGATGCAAGTCGGTCGGCCGCCCGGAATGGGCGTTGGGTCCGTTATGGTGCATGCATTGGCGAAGAACTGGTGGATGCTACTGTTGCGCGGCGTCGCGGCGATTATCTTCGGTGTGCTCACCTTTGCGTGGCCGGGCATGAACTTTCTGACGTTGATCATGTTCTACGGCGCGTTCGCGCTGATCGATGGAGTGCTCGCTATCGTTGCCGCCATTACCGGTGGCGCGCCGGCACCACGCTGGTGGCTGGCCATTGTCGGTCTGCTTGGCATTGCGACAGGGCTCGTCGTGTTCATGATGCCAGGTCTTACCGCGCTTGTGCTGCTGTATTTCATCGCCGGCTGGGCGATTGCGACCGGTGTGTTTCAGATTATCGGCGCGATCAGGCTGCGAAAGGAAATCGACGACGAGTGGTACCTGATTTTGGGTGGCCTCATTTCGGTGCTGTTTGGCATCGGCGTCATGATGGCTCCCGGTGCGGGCGCGCTCGCGCTGCTTTGGGTCATCGGAATTTACGCCGTAGTCATCGGTGTAATCATGGTTGGACTGGCGTTTCGGTTGAAAAAGCTCGCCCATTCGTGATGTCAGTATTCGTGTCGCGCGGAGCTGATTGCTGAGAGGACTATAAATATGAACTCGATCAGGATCGTCTTGCTCGCGTCGTTCTCAGTCGCCGCAGTAGCGACAATCACAACAGCGTGGGCTCAGCAGCGACAGCCCGTGGGGCCGTACAAGGATTTCAACGGCACCATCAATCTCGATGTTCGTGATTTAAAGGCTGACTGGGGGCCGTTCACGCCGAAGAAGGCGCCCGCGGGTGCACCGAACATACTGTTCGTGCTCTACGACGACACAGGGCTCGCCGCCTGGTCGCCCTACGGTGGCCGGATCAACATGCCGACGCTCGACAAGCTGGCGCAGGAAGGACTGACCTACACGCAGTGGCACACGGCGGCGCTCTGTTCGCCGACACGGTCCACGCTGCTGACGGGACGCAATCATACGCTGAACGGCTTTGCCAGTATCTCGGAAGGCGCCAACGGATTTCCCGGCCAGAGCGGCCGCCTCCCGCCGCAAGCTGCAACTGTCGCGCAAATCCTCCAAGACAACGGCTACAGCACCTTCTGGCTGGGCAAGAACCACAACGTTCCTGAACAGGACGTTGCAGAGGGTGGCGACCGTAAGACCTGGCCGCTCGGCCAGGGATTCGAGCGGTACTACGGATTTATCGGCGGCGAGACCAATCAGTGGTACCCGGACCTCGTCGAGGACAATCACTTTATCGAACCGCCAGCCTCACCGGAGCAGGGCTACCACCTTTCCAAGGACCTGGCCGATCAGGCGATCAAGATGATCCGCAACCAGCAGGCTGCTACGCCCTCGAAGCCGTGGTTCATGTTTTACAACCCCGGGGCCAATCATGCCCCGCACCACGCTCCGCAGGAGTACATCGCCAAGTACAAGGGCAAGTTCGACGACGGTTACGACGCCTACCGCACCTGGGTGCTGGCGCGGATGATTGACAAGGGCGTCCTGCCAAAGGACACAAAACTGACACCGATCAACCCGCTGCCGGAATCCCAGGCAAATCCGGCCGACTACGTTCGCCCGTGGAAGACCCTAAATGCGGACGAGAAAAAGCTGTTCTCGCATATGGCCGAGGTCTGGGCCGGGATGTCGGAATACACTGACGTGCAGATCGGGCGCGTCATCGATTATCTTGAGAAGACCGGACAGCTCGAGAACACGATGGTGCTCTACGCCGCCGACAACGGCACCTCCGGCGAAGGCACGCCGAATGGTTCTGTCAACGAGAACAAGTTCTTCAACGATTATCCCGACGATCTGGCCGAGAACATGAAAATGATCGACAAGCTCGGAGGACCGGATACCTATGGCCATTTCCCGACCGGATGGGCGGTAGCATTCTCGACACCGTTCCAGATGTTCAAGCGCTACTCGCAATATTCCGGCGGCACGGCCGATCCACTCGTCATCTCCTGGCCGAAGGGCATCAAGGCGCGTGGCGAAATCCGCGACCAGTACCATCACTCGGTCGACATTGTGCCCACGATCTTGGACGTCGTCGGCGTCGAGATGCCCAAGGTCTACCGGGGCGTGGAGCAGTTCCCGCTCTCCGGTGTCTCGATGCGCTACACTTTTGATGCGGCAGCACATGCGCGGACGCAGAAGAAGCGTCAGTTCTACTCCATGCTCGGCACCCGCGGGATGTGGGAGGAGGGTTGGTTGGCCGCCACCGTGCATGCCCCGTTCACCGGCAAGGGCCATTTCGACGAGGACCAATGGCAACTCTACCACGTCGATGCGGACCGCTCGGAATCGACCGATCTGGCGGAGCAGTATCCCGAGAAAGTCGAGGCGTTGAAGAAGGCGTGGTTTGAGGAAGCCGCGATCAATCTGGTTTTGCCTATCGATGACCGCAGCGCGAAGGAACAGTTGGGCGTCGAACGTCCTTCGGCGGAACCGCTTCGCGACCGTTACGTCTATTACCCGGATACGGCGCCCGTGCCGGAAGGCGTTGCTGTCAACGTGCGCAATCGCTCGTACAAGATTCTCGCCAATGTCGAGATCACCGATGGGGATGCTGGCGGCGTGATCTTCGCCCACGGCTCGCGCTTCGGCGGACACGCGCTGTTCATCAAGGATCGCAAGCTCTACTACGTCTATAACTTCCTCGGCATCAAGCCCGAGCAGAAGTTCATCTCGTCGGTCGATTTAAAACCGGGCAAATACACACTCGGCATGGAGTTCACGCGGACCGGCGCCGGTCCACACCACGAGTCCCTGGGCGCTATGAAGCTGTACGTCAACGACAAGGTCGTTGCTGAGGGCCCGATGAAGACGCAGCCGGCCAAGTTCACCTTGTCGGGCGACGGTCTCTGCGTCGGCTACGACAGCGGCGATGCCGTCAGCGCCGAATACAAGACGCCCGGCACGTTCCATGGCGGAATGATTCAGGCTGTCGGTGTCACGGTCGAAAAGGCGTCGTACGAAGACCTCGAAATGGAAGCGCAGAGAGCGCTGATAGCCGACTAGCCTGGCTAGGAGAAGCGGGCCGCTTGCATGAGCGGCCCGCGATCACGTCACTTGAAGGGCGGAACAATACAAACCATCGCCTGTCTGTTTGTGGCCCATCGGCAATCAAAAGCCTCGTCATCAGAGCACCCCGGCTTCGTTCTTGAGTTTCGACACCAGCTCGGCGACGTCCTTGACCTTGACGCCCGCCTTGCGGCCCGCCGGTTCAGTCGTCCTGAGAACCTCAAGGCGCGCGGCGACGTCGGCGCCGTAATCGGCGACGGTCTTCTCGGCGAGGGGACCGTGTGCGACGGCAAATCGAAGCCAAAAAGCCGCGATCGCATCGTCGCGCAGTGCTTTCTCGACAAGCTCGATATCGCGGAGGAAATGGCGAAGTCGGGCACGGCGTGCGACTGGCCGAAATTCTGGGCGGACATTACAAGATCAGCGACGCGACCTGCTCCCGGAAATAGCGCGCGTGGCGCAGACGTCTGTGAGTCCCAGGACATTCTCATAGCATCTCTACTCGACGCCGGTCCTTGCACTTCGCATAACATCTCTAGGCGGCCCTGATCGACGCGATTTTGCCGTCCCAGTTTCAAACACAACGGGAAGCTAATACGGTCCGGGTGCGTAAAGCGCTCGCCGACGGAAGGCTGGTGACGCTCGAGGTTGGTGATCGAGGCGACGTTTCTCGATCGCGATTTCAGCCTTGGCGCGCGACTACGGCCATCTCACCGCAACGAAAGCGGCTGAGCTTGCGGCCACAAGCAACGTGAAGCAGCTCGTCCTGACCCACATTTCTGGACGCTACCCCGACGAAGAGCTTCCGGCCGAGGCGATGAGGATCTTCCCGAACAGCCGGGTTGCAGCCGACTTCGATCACATCGTGATCTGAGGATGGTGAAAGCCCATTCGGGAAAGCTCGACGTCCGCTCGACAATGGACGGATTGGAGATCAGCATACTGCTCGACGTAGCGGCGTAAATTCTCCACGGTTCAAGATCGTAGCCAGACAAAGGGTCAAGTGTGAGTTCCCCCAAGCGAAGTTCCGCAAAAGCGAACTTGAGCGCCGGCATACTGGCCTATCGCCGAGTAGGCCACAGCCTCGAAGTGCTGCTCGTCCATCCCGGCGGACCCTATTGGCGCAACAAGGACGACGGCGCCTGGTCGATTCCGAAAGGCGAGATCGGTACGTCAGAGGATCCAGAAGAAACTGCCCGTCGCGAGTTCGCCGAAGAACTCGGTCCGGCAGCTTCGATCGGCTCCCTGCAAGCGCTGGGAGAGATCCGCCAGCGCGGCGGAAAGCGCGTGATCGCGTTCTGCGGACAAGCAGATTTCGACAGGGCGTCGCTGTCTAGCAATACCTTCGAGATCGAGTGGCCGCCTAAGAGTGGCAGCCTCCGTGCCTTTCCTGAGGTCGACCGCGCGGAGTGGTTCGACCTGGAAACCGCCCGATTGAAGATTTTATCGGGACAGATCGAGCTCATCGATCGACTTGAGAAGCAAACGACGTGATGCGATCACATCGGCAGCGCCAACTGTGGTTCCGCGTCATCGGCATGCTGTAACGAGGACAGCGAAACTCCCAGAAGGCGGACCGGCTTGGGGAGCGGCATCTCGTTCTGAAGCAGAGCAACCGATAGGCTTTCCAGGTCGCTACGGCTCGAGACCACGACGGGGACTGACCTGCTGCGCGTGATGATCTCGAAGTCGTTGAACTTGACCTTAAGCGTCACCGTCCGTCCCCGGTTGCCGGTGCCTTCGCAATGCCGCCAGACCTTGTCGATGAGCGGCGCGAGCTCGGCGACCATGGCGCCGAATTTGGTGAGATCGCTGGAGAAGGTGTTTTCGGCGCCGATCGACTTTCGAATCCGATCGGCCCGGACCTCGCGATTGTCGACGCCTCTTGATATCCAATAGTAGTAGCTTCCGGCCTTGCCGAAGTTGGTCTGCATGAATTCGAGCGATTGGTTGCGCATGTCGAGGCCGGTGTAGAGTCCAAGCGAGTTCATCCTGGCGCTGGTCGCCGGCCCGATGCCGTGGAATTTGCCGACGGGCAGGTTCTCTACGAAAGCCGGCCCCATCTCTGGCGTGATGACATACTGGCCGTTCGGCTTGCGGTGGTCGGAGGCGAGCTTTGCGAGAAATTTGTTGTAGGATATGCCGGCGGAGGCGTTGAGCCTGGTCTCCAGCTTGATCTTGGCGCGGATCGCCA
Source organism: uncultured Alphaproteobacteria bacterium (assembly GCA_963811915.1). Lineage (GTDB taxonomy): Bacteria > Pseudomonadota > Alphaproteobacteria > Rhizobiales > Xanthobacteraceae > Bradyrhizobium. Next base: position 268,527 of record CAWETC010000020.1, on the reverse strand, counting down.
GCGCAACGTCCCGTGCCAGCGGAATATTCTGCAAGTTTTCGGTGACGTCGAGGTAGGCTTCGTCCAGCGACAGCGGCTCGATGATCGGCGTGTGCTCGGCGAAGATCTCGTGGATCTGCTGAGAGACCGCCTTGTAGACCTCGAAGCGGGGCTTCACGAAGATCAAGTCCGGGCACTGTCGCCTGGCCGTGACCGACGGCATGGCCGATCGGACGCCGAACTTTCGGGCCTCGTAGCTCGCCGCGGCCACGACGCCGCGCTCGCGAGACCCGCCGACCGCGACCGGCTTGCCGCGCAGATCCGAATTGTCCCGCTGCTCGACAGATGCGTAGAAGGCATCCATGTCGACGTGGATGATCTTGCGTTGGGAGGACGAGGGCACTGCCTCTTCGCATTCCTCGGTCATGCTCACGTCACCGACAGTTCTGGTCTGTCTTCCTTGACGCCCCTTGCAACGATCTTAAGCGTCCCATCCGGAAGTGGCCTTTGCAGCATCAAAGCTTCGTCGGACGGCCCCGTCATCCAGGTCTCCACTTCGGCCGGTGTTGTCAGAATTACCGGCATCGCCTTCGGATGGATGGCGCCGACTTCGGCGTTCGGCTCCGTCGTGAGGAACGCGAAGATGTCGTTGGTGGTCTCGCCTTTTTTAACGTTGCGGACGGACGTCCAGTTGGTCCAGATGCCGGCGAAGCAGGCGAGGGGGCGCGTCTCATCGAGCGCAAACTAGATGTCGCCGCATAGATTATACTGCCTCCCAGGCCGCCGTTCGCGCCGGCCACCGATGCGGTCAGAATGATCGCGCCGCCGTCCGGAATGACCGGGATCGCGTGCTTGATCAGGACGAACGCGCCCTTGACGTCGATGTTGAACTGGCTGTCGTAGAAGTGATCGCCGTCGTCACCTCGATGACGCTCAATCTGCTTGCACTCGCGTCCACCCTCGATGCTGGCCGACGGCCTGAAAGCACGAGGGACCGTATTCCAGAATACCCAAGGTGGACGTCCCACGGCAGTCCAAGGGCCGTTAATCACCTTTCGGTTTGGCTTCCTAGGTTAACACATTGGTTATTTCTTTGCGGGCATTTTCGCACTTCCATTCATCAGGAGGCACCATGTCTGACGTCACCATTCCCGGCGGCAAGATTCGCGCATTCGTCGAACGCATCGAAAATATCGACACAGAACTTCAGGACTTGAACGAGCAGAAGAAGGAAGTGTTTGCGGAGGCCAAAGGCGAAGGGTTTGACGTGAAGATCCTCAAAGAGATCATCAAACTTCGAAAGCAGGACGAGGAAGAGCGCGACGAGCGCGAGAGTTTGCTCGATCTCTACATGCGCGCCATGGAGCAGGCCGGACCGGAGAAAGTCGCCAAGGCCGCATGATGAAGTAGGGCGGGTTTGCGACAGCTGACTCGCCCTTCGTCCGCGATAGGTCGGCGGATGACGCTGTCGTTAAACCGAGCCTGCGAGGCTTTCCCTACGCATTAATGCGGGCCCAACTTGCCACCTATGCGAGCCGCACAGCTGGCGTCTCCCGCAATTTGGCATACGGTTGGCGCCTCGATTTTGAAGCTTTGAGGCGGGGCTCCCATCGTGCACCTTCTAAAACCCATCTTCGAGATCGAGCGAGAGCAGGCCTTAGGCTTCGCTGCACGGCGCGGGTTTGGCCTCTTCGCCGCCCAAGGTGGTCCTGATGCCGGCCCTTTCGGCTCACACATTCCATTCAAGATCGACACTTCGAAACCTGTGCCGATCGCGCATTTTCACGTGACCGCCGGTAACGGTCTTGCCGCGATACCTGACGGCACGAAATGCCTTCTGGCCGTCTGGGGTCCCGACGCCTATGTATCTAACGATTGGTACGCGACGCCCGACCACGTTTCGACCTGGCTCTATGAGGCCGTTCATCTGTCGGGACCCGTCCGAAGGCTCTGTCTCGAAGATAACCGCAAGCATGGAGACGAACTCCTCGAGACGTTCGAAGCGAGACTTCTGCCGAAAACGCCTTGGGACTTGGAGACGATGGAGCCCGCTAAACGGGAGGCCATGCTTCGCTCCATTGTCGTCCTGGCGATGGAGATCGAACGGGTTGAGGGACAGCGTAAGCTGAACCAGCACAAATCTGACGAGGACCACGTCTCGGTCGCTCGGCATCTCTTCGCCACAGGCGAGCCGGGCGCCCTGGCGATCGCGGAGAAGATGCGCGCTTTGCGTCCACATCTCGATTATTCGGCTGATCGGGAAGCCGAAATGCCCGTATCCCTTGCATCGATCCGGTCTAGTCGAACGCCAACTGCATGCGGATGAGAGCCCTCAATCCTGAGGAGGGCTCTCCGGACAGGTGTCGCCGATCGAATTGAGCATTTCTGCGATTGCGACGGCGGCGGCCTCAGGAGAAACGCCGGACGGCGGATCCTGGCGGGCGATGGCAAAGGCCCGCTGGCGCGCATGCGGATCGGCGCGGTCCGGCATCCAGCCGTGCTCCTCGTATTCCTGGATGGCGTGCGCCTCGCTCAGCGCTGCGATCGCCCATCCGCGCAGGGTGCGGATCGCCGGTCGCCGTTCCTTCGTCGTCAACATCTGAGATCGCTCCTGCGAAACGAATCCTTCTCCCCTTCATTCGTTCCGCGCCGCTATCGCAGGGCAGGGATTCCGGGTTGCCGGCTCGATGCTTTTTTCACCTGCGCCGTGGCTACGGGGGAAGGCAAGTTTGAGGTTTCGCGTGGGCTCGCGTCGCCGCTACGCCGTCTTTTCGCCGAGCGCTCTTGATCATCGAAACGAATCTACCCAATCACGGGGCTCGCACTGGAAGGTAAAACTCTCGAACCACATAAAGAACCGCAACTAGTGCACCAGGATCTGCCCCTAACAGATTGTAACGAATGGAGGATCGTGGAGTTGTTTTAACTCATCTTTTTAACTCATCTTGGAGAGAGCAGGAGCGATTGGGTTGTCTCGCCCCACGGGCCATGGCGTTGCGCACAGGGTGGATCGGTCGCGGACTGCCGCGTAAGAGGGCGGAGTTGGAAAACTTTATGGACCACACGAGGCATACTCGCTAGACAAAATCTGCCGTCCACGAAGCCCTGAAAATCGAACGAATCGTTCCGTTGGCGTTCGCGTTGCTGGCCTCGTTAGGTGCTGTTGCCGACCACAGCGCTATCGGGCGTGAGCAACGACGCAGCCGTCGCGGATTCGGATGCGTGCTCGGATGTGGATGTGAACTCGGATGCCTAGGTGCGGAATGGGATCAATGTTGCGGTCTGGTCAGGAACGAGTTCCTGTGCCCAAGGGGCGCGATTCGGCCCGGCTGCCACGATCTGACCGGGATCGATCCGACCGGTGTCACTGGCTAGATACTGGTTCAGGAGCGCAAACGTGTGGTTTACCAGGGACGATGCGGTCGAGCCGTTGGCACGCGGAACATTCGCCACGTCGATAGGCGCTGACGCAGAGTTCGCAACGCCCCTGTCGGCAACCAGGTCCCCTATCTGGCTGAACAGAGCAGAACTCTGGCCGGCCAGCCCCGTGCTCGTCCAAGTCGCAGGCGTGGTCGTCCCACCATTCGCGGTCGAGTTGCGATGCTGGCCCCACCATCCATGGCCCGAGCCTGTGCCGATCGAAGGATCCGTCACAATGGTCTGCGGCGGCGACGTTGGAGTTGACGCTGTCGCAGGTTGAGGATCCGTCACCGTGATGGTGTGCGGTGCAGCTTTTGTCACAGTGCCAGGGACCGGATCTTTTGGAATTGCGGTGAGCGCGAGTGTCGGCGCGAGCGATGACTTAGTGGTCGCAGGTGCGGATGCAGATGTGGGTGGGTCGCCGAAATACTTCGCCCATGCCGCTGCCTCAAGCGGCTTGTGGTCGGCGGAACTGGTGAAGTGATATTCTCCGCCGGAGTTCGAATTCCAGACGTTCACAAAGCTGACCTTAACCCCCGATTGATGCAGCGTGTCCGCCAGCCACTGCACGAATGTCGGATTGTCGGTGAGACCTGCGCCGTCATGGGTATTGCCCGCACTGGTCTCGGCAATTGCGAATGGCTTGCCGGTCGATTTGGCGAGATCAATCAGTTGCTGAAGCGTTGTCGCGTGGCCCTCGCTGCCATCGAGTGACCATTGGTTGGAAGCCGGGTAGGTATAGTAATGTTCGAGGTTGACCGGATCTGCCGCCCATTGCCGGACGCTGCCGTCATAGATCGGGTGGGACGAGTTGAGGACCTGCCCGCTCTTGTCCCAGTCGTACAGATGCGTCGACGAACCGTAGGGAAACACATCGCCATAGACGTCGGCAGCGATGATATCAACATACTGATTCCCTGGGTAAGCTGTCTCGATGACGTTGCCGGCGTGGCTGTAATTCACCACGCTCGGATTCCACGCCACCTGGACGTTCACGCCCTCGGCATGGCCCGCAGCGTGCAAGACCGTCGAGATGTGCTGGAAGGCCTTGACCCAATCGGCGCGTGTCGCGGCATCGTCGCCGGCATAGGACGGCATGGTGTCGATATTCATCTCCCAGCCGGGCCGCCAGATCTGTGTCGTGAAGCCGTTGTCGGCCCAGGTTTTGACCATGTCCTTCAAGACAGAATTGTATTTCCCGGCCGCGAAGTCCTTGTAGAACTGATCAGGAGTTCCAGAGCCTGACGCCGTCGAGGTCATCGGCAAGCCGATCACCGGCGTAACATCTTTAAGAACGGGCGACTGCGCCATCGAGGCCGCATTCCAGCTCGTTTGACCGACCCATTGCGAGACGGGCAGGCGCTGATCGCCGTATTGGTCCAGGAATTGCGGCTTGCTTTTCATCAGGGTTGAGAAGGCGTTGAAGTTTGCTTCGAAACTCGCCTCCTCGTTCGAATTAAAATAGTTCGGGTTCCCGACAAAGACGCCGAGAGGAAACGGCGTTGCGCCGGTTGTATTCTGAGCCATGTCTTGCTGCCCCTGTTCGCTTCTTTTGTGTCTAAGCAGCAAATGAGAGTTTGTGATGTCGTCTCTCGACACGCCGCTGCCGCTAATCTGCCACGGATCTGGCAGCGCAGATCGCGCGCGCATGGAACGCAGTGTCGATGCCGGGTTGGGAGGACTTCAGATCAAGACGCTGAAGGGTTGCGCGGTGCAAACGTCTTGATCTTCGCTTCGTGACGAATTGCTATGGCGTTGCTCACGTTTGCCCATTTTGCTTGCAAATCAATCAGCAAACCATCGCAGGCAAAGTTGCCACACGGAAGGCGGTCCTCACCGGAGGGGTACGGACATCCTTCACTGATCAATCGAGATATGAGGGAGCCCAAGGCTGACTTAAGCGAGGCCATGTCGTTGTAACATTCGATGGCTACGGCCATTTGGGCCAGTGGGGAATCCATTTCGGTAAACTAGATGCTGCCACAGGAGTCCAACCGCGTGACGCTCGCCGACGACGTCGACCAATATGGTCTGCGCATTCCTCGTATTACCTATTCCTGGTGCGACAATGACAAGCGGCTGATCAACCATGCGCTGAAGTTCATGACCCAGGCGCTTGCAGCCGTCGACGCCAGGGATCTTTGGAAGCAGGATGACGACACCTGCCATCTCAACGGCACGGCGAGGATGGGAAGCGATCCGGCCCGCAGCGTGGTCAATGCCGATTGCCGCAGCTGGGATATTCCCAATCTCTGGATTTGCGACGGGTCGGTTTTTCCGACTGTGGGAGGCGCGAATCCGTCCCTCACCATACAGGCGATCGCCTGCCGGACGGCAGACCGGATCAAGGCTCTGAGCCGGCGCGGCGAATTGAGCGCCGAACATTCGACGAGGAGACGAAGACATGCAGCACAAGCTACTCAATGACGGCGGCGGACAAAGAACGTTTGCCGTCGTGCTAGACAGCGGTGACGAAGTCCTGAAGTCGCTGCAATCCTTCGTGAATGATCAGCGTATTCGTGCCGCGCAATTCACCGCGATCGGCGCCCTCAGCGATGTCGTCCTCAAATATTTCGACTGGGAAGCAAAAGACTATCGGGAGATCAGGGTTGCCGAGCAGGTCGAGGTCGCCTCGCTCCTCGGCGACGTCGCAACGGGGCCCTCGGGCGGATCCGCACTTCACGTCCATCTCGTGGTCGGCAAACGCGATGGCACCGCCATGACGGGCCACCTGGGACAAGCGCATGTCCGGCCGACGCTGGAAGTGGTGCTGACGGAAAGCCCGGCGCATCTGCACAAGGTGATGGACCAGAAGACGGGGCTGGCGCTGATACGGATGGAGGACTGAAATGGGCGCGCCTCAGGTCGTAGTGGTTACCGGCGCTTCTGCAGGCGTGGGTCGGGCCATTGTGCATCAATTCGCCCGCGCGCACTGGCGAATAGGACTGATCGCGCGGGACGCCGAAGCGCTCGAGGAGGTCAAGCGCGAGGTCGAAAAGCTCGGTGGGTCGGCGGTGATCGTGTCCGCCGATGTCGCGGATGCCGAAGCCATTTTTGCCGCAGCGGACTCGATCAAGAATGCCTTCGGTTCGATCGATGTCTGGATCAATGACGCGATGGTCACTGTGTTTGCACCGGTCTGGCAAATCACGCCGGAGGAATTCCGCCGGGTCACCGAAGTCACCTATCTCGGTCAGGTGCACGGCACCATGGCGGCGCTGCGGCATATGCGCCCGCGCAACCGTGGCAAGATCATCCAGATCGGATCGGCGCTCGCCTACCGCGGAATTCCGCTGCAGTCGGCCTATTGCGGTTCCAAACATGCGATACGAGGCTTCACCAACTCGCTGCGAACCGAATTAATTCATCAGCGCAGCGCCATCGAGTTGACGATCATGGAACTGCCGGCGGTAAATACCCCGCAGTTTGACTGGGCGCGAACCCGCATGGCTCGTCAACCGCGCCCGGTCGCGCCGGTCTTTCAGCCTGAAGTCATCGCTCGGGCCGTATTCGACGCGGTCCGTCATCCGCGCCGCGAGTACTGGATCGGTTGGAGCACTTTGAAGGTAATTCTCGGCAATATGGTCTTGCCCGGCTTTCTTGATCGTTACCTGGCAAAGGTCGCATTCGAGGGGCAGGAAACCGAGCGATCGGTTTCACCGGATCGTGAGGATAATCTGTTAACTCCCGTCCATTCCTTCCACCGCACGCGCGGGCGATTTGGAAACGAAGCCAAAAATCATTCCGTCGTTGCGGACGGCGCGCTCGCGCGACTGGCACCCATCCTGATCGGCGGCGTTTTGCTGTTCACGGGCGGCATGCTGGCGGCGGCAGCCTCGGCACGAAGCCCGCGGCTTGCGCGCTATCCGGCCTGGCGTTTGAAGCACCATGACAGGCCGTATTGAGGATTACGCCGCCATCGGCAATTGCGAGACGATGGCGCTGGTCGGGCGCAACGGATCGATTGATTGGCTGGGCTTTCCGAGGTTCGACAGCCCCGCCTGTTTTTCCGCCTTGCTCGGCGACCCCGGGGATGGCCGCTGGCTGATCGCCCCGGCGGCCGAGCCCGTAGATGTAACCCGGCGCTATCGCGGCGACACCATGATCCTCGAGACGACCTTCGAGGCGAAAACTGGTGCCGTTCGCCTCATCGATTTCATGACGCGCCGCGAAGGCGTTTCCGATCTGGTGCGGATCGTGAAGGGTCTGCGCGGCAATGTAGCGATGCGCACCGAACTGGTCGTGCGTTTCGAGTACGGCTCCGTCCTGCCATGGGTGTCGCGCCGGCACGACGGGCGGCGCGAGATCACGGCCGGCCCGGACCAACTGTTGCTCGTCAGCGGCGTGTCGCTTCGTGGCGAAGATTTCCGGACCGTCGGCGAGTTTAACGTCGCGGAGGGCGACGAAATCGGGTTCACGCTGAGTTGGTCGCGGTCCTACGGTGCCGCGCCCGCGGTACGTCCCGAAAACGAGGCCCTGGCGCAGGCGGAGCAGTTCTGGACCCAATGGTCGGAGCGGTTCAAGCCGCGGCGCGATTGGTCGGGCGCGGTGATGCGCTCGTTGCTGACCTTGAAGGCGCTTTCGCATCTCGAAACCGGCGGCATTGTCGCGGCCGGCACCACCTCGCTGCCGGAAAAGATCGGCGGCAACCGCAATTGGGACTACCGCTATTGCTGGCTGCGTGACGCCACCTTCACCCTCTATGCCCTGCTTGGAGCGGGATTCGTCGAGGAGGCCGAGGCTTGGCGCGGCTGGCTGTTGCGGGCCGTGGCCGGCAGTCCGAAGGACCTGCAAATCATGTACGGCGTCGCTGGCGAGCGCCGTCTGGAGGAATACGAGGTCGCCTGGTTGAAAGGTTATGAAGCTTCTTCCCCGGTCCGGATCGGCAATGCGGCAGCCAAGCAGATCCAGCTCGACGTCTATGGCGAGCTTCTTGATGCTTTCTACGTTGCGCGGAAGGCCGGGCTTCATGTCAACGCCGCGAGCTGGGCCTTGGAATGTTCCTTGATCGAACATCTCGAATCCGTCTGGGACAAACCGGATAATGGAATTTGGGAAGTTCGTGGCGGCCGCAAGCATTTTACGCACTCGAAAGTCATGGCATGGGTCGCGTTCGACCGCGCGATCCGTTCGGTCGAGGAATTCGGGATGGCGGGTCCGCTCTCGCGTTGGCGTGCTATTCGCGAGGCTATTCACCAGCAGGTTTGCGAGCGAGGATTCGATGGCGCGCAGAACAGCTTCGTGCAGTCCTACGGCTCGAAATCGCTTGACGGCAGTCTGTTGCTGATCCCGATGGTCGGCTTCCTGCCGCCTTCTGACAACCGCATTCAAGGCACCGTGACTGCAATCGAAATGGCGCTGATGCGCGAAGGTTTCGTGCAGCGGTATCACACGCACGAGGGTGCCGATGGCCTGCCGCCGGGGGAAGGGGTGTTCCTTGCCTGCAGCTTCTGGCTTGCGGACAACTATATACTGCAGGGGCGGCGCGACGAGGCGCAGGAACTATTCGAACGGCTTTTGTCCCTCCGCAACGATGTTGGTCTTTTGGCCGAGGAATATGACCCGTCGACAGGTCGGCAATTAGGGAATTTTCCACAGGCCTTTTCTCACTTGGCACTGATCAATACGGCTCACAATCTCTACGGCTCAAACGGTGCTGCGCACCAACGATCCGGCAAGGCACAAGGTCAGGCTGGCGGCGTCCGGCTCTAGCGATGCTTTCGATAGCAACAATGCCCGAGTGCGACCCCAACTGATGATCTGCCCGCAAGGTGTCAGGCGGCTCGTGGTTGTCGATCAGAACCGATCGGCAGGACGCCGCGGTCGAATCTCGCGAGCCGGACATCGCGACGCGCGCTGGCAGACGACAAGCCGGTCGAGGTTTCCCAGCGGCTTGAGGCCGCCCGATTCACTTCTTCCCTCGTCGTCCTTGCGTTCGGATCTTTCCAGGTTGCCCTTGCACGGCATGGGCAGTGCCAGCGTCACCTGGTGGGGACGCTCGCCTTCATGCTGATCGAGGCGACCGGATTCGCGCTCGCCATTGCGGTATATCTCTATTTGATGAGCCTGGCCGCGACTTGGCCCATCGACGCGCCGCAGCCGGATTTGCCGGGCACGCTGGTGACGGTCATTCTTATCGCGGGCGCCGTGCCGAACTATCTGGTTTCGCAATGGGCCGAGCAGCAGGATGTGCGGAAGGTTCGGATTGGCATGGTCGTCATGTCGATCGTCGGAATCGCGCCGCTCCTGGTCCGCGCCTTTGAATTTCCCGCGCTGAATGTCAGCTGGGACAGCAACGCCTATGGTTCGAATTTTGAAAACGATCAAAAGCGAAATGAGTTTGGGACAGTGTGGCTGCCGGATTACTCCGCTTGCGGTCAAACAAGTTTGAGCGTTGAATTCGGCGTTCATGCGCGGCTGCGATGCAATTTTTGAGCGACGCGGAACGGTGCGGCGAGCCGGCGTGCTAACCGCTCGGACGCAGTCAGACGCACACAGCCCATGCGGCAATGACCAGCACGCCATTCGATCATCAACAAGGGAGGAGAACGATGAGCACGTGGCTTAGTGAACGAGAGCAGCGCCTCGTCGCGGGTGCCGAGGCGGCATCTGCAGCAACGCCGATTCCCACTCAGATTGTTTCCAACGGCGAGTATCTCCCGCCCCCCCAGAGCGCAACACAGAAGAAGGTCGAGGCGCGGATCAACGAGCTCGCCGACCTGAATGGCAAGCACCTCGGCTTAAGCCGCAGGCAGTTCCTGCATACAAGTTGCGGCATGGCGGCGGCATTCCTCGCAATGAACGACATCTACGGCAATGTTTTCCAGGTCGCGCCTGCAGAGGCCCGCGAGCCCGAGCTGATGCTGGCGCGCTCGCAAGGCCTCGCCGGCCAGTTCATCTTCGACGTCCAGACCCATTTCGTGCGCGACGACTTCGATCACAAGGAGCTCTTGGGTTTGGCGGACTTTGCGAGTCAGCACTGGAACCCGAAGATGAAAGAGGAGGGCGTCACCTCGCTCGCCCGCTACAAGTTCCAGAACTATGTGAAAGAGATTTACTACGACAGCGATACCAACATGGCGCTCTTGAGCGGCGCGCCGTTCGACGATCCGAGCTGGTGGCTTGTTTCCAACGAGCAGATCGTCAAGGCGCGCGAACTCATCAACGACTTCGCGGGCTCGCGCCGCCTACTGGCGCACAGCGTCATCACCCCCAAGCAGCCCGGCTGGATGGAGGAGGTCGACAAGGCAATCGATGTCTACAAGCCCAATTCGTGGAAGGGCTACACGATCGGCGATCCGCTGGCACCCTCCAAGTTTCCATGGCGGCTCGACGACGAGCAGGTGATGTATCCGTTCTACGAAAAAGCGGTGAAGGCCGGCATCAACACGCTGTGCATCCACAAGGGGCTGCTGCCGCCCGATTACGAGAAGTCGTTCGCGGGCGTGTGGGAATACGCAACCGCGTGGGACATCGGAAAGGCGGCGAAGGACTGGCCGCAGATGAACTTCGTGATCTATCACTCGGCGCTGCGGCCGTTCCTTGAGCTGCCGGACAAGGCATGGGCGGAGTTCGAGCAGACCGGCCGCATCCAGTGGGCCACGGACCTTGCGGAAATCCCGCAGAAGTTCGGCGTCACCAATGTTTATGCCGAACTCGGCACGTCCTTTGCCAATTCGGCGGTGGCGCATCCGAAGTTCTGCGCCGCGCTGGTCGGCACGCTGATCAAGGGCATGGGGGTTGATCATGTCATGTGGGGTACTGACTCGGTCTGGTACGGCTCACCGCAGTGGCAGATCGAGGCGCTGCGCCGCCTCGAAATTCCGGAGGACATGCAGAAGAAATACGGGTTTGCGCCGCTCGGCGACGCCAATAGCACCACCAAGCAGCTGATCTTCAGCGGCAACGCCACCAAGTTCTATAAGATCAGGCTGAAAGCGGCTGACAACACCAGGATGCCGGCCTTTTCTGAGGACCGTCTCGCTTCGCTCAAGAACGAGTATGCGCTGGCGGCCGAGGAGCCCTCGAACCTGCGCTACGGCTACGTTCGCGCCGCGTAAATGTCCAACGGCCGCGCCGGCGGAGTGGCTAAGCTTCGCGGGCGCTATCGACGTGCGGCTGCGGTGACAAGGATGTAGATCGACAAATTAAATTTCGGATTCGGATGAAAAGCAAACACTTCGTGCGACATCTCCTTTGGCGCAAGGCGACTCCAAGGCGCCGACCCCCACGTAGCAGGGCTAGACCCCGAGCGCGGAGAGCCCTTTCTGCAGCACACGCCTACGGATCAATGAGGACGCCCGGGTTGAGCATGCCTTGCGGATCGAATTCTCGCTTGGCTCCCCTTAGTGCGGCGGCAAAAAGCTCCGGCCGCTGTCGGTCGTACCAAGATCTGTGATCGCGACCAACGGCATGATGATGCGTGATGGTGCCGCCTGCGGCGATCAGCGCGTCGCTCGCCGCGTTCTTGATGGCCTGCCACTGCTCGAGAAGCGCGCCGTGTCGACCAAGCGCGTGGAAAGAAAAATAGGGTGCAGGCCCGTCCGGGTAAACGTGGGTGAAGCGGCAAGTGACTTCACCCTTTACGCCGGTCGCTTCCAGAATGGCGCGCTCGGTTGCCGCCTTGACCTTGTCGTGAAGGTTTTCGAACCGATCCCAGGTGATGGCAGTCTCGAACGTATCGTTGATGAGGCCCGCGGGCGTCAGAAATTCGCGCGCATAGGGCATGCGAATGAACGCGTTGCGCCAGATGCCCGCCGCGCCTTGCAGATGCGCGTCGCTGGCCTTCGCGGGCTCCGGCGTTCCGCGATGGTCGGCGCAGCACTCGAGCGCGCGCGCCATCCAGGCGTCCAAAGGATGATCGCCCGATTCGAACGCGAGTACCATAATGGCAACGCTGCCGTCCGCCGCACCGGTGTTGAAGGCCTCCTGCGGGTCCAGGATGCGGCAATTTGACGGATAGAGGCCGGCTTGCGCGACGGCACGCACAGCGCGCGCGGCATCGAAGAACGAGGGGAAACGAAGCGATGCGCCGGCGCGGAAGCTTGGACGCGGCTGCAATCGCATCCAGGCTCGCGAAATCACGCCCAGAATTCCTTCCGAGCCGATGAACATGCGGTCGGGACTAGGCCCGGCACCCGATCCGGGAAGTCGGCGCGTCTCCAGCACGCCAACTGGCGTCACGACGCGCAGGCTTTCGACGAAATCGTCGATATGAGTATGAAGACTGGCAAAATGGCCGCCAGATCGGGTCGCAATCCAGCCGCCAAGCGTCGAAAATTCAAAACTCTGCGGGAAGTGCCGCAACGTAAAGCCATGCGGCTTGAGCTGATTTTCCAGGGACGGACCATAGGTGCCGGCTTCGATCGATGCAGCGCGCGATACCGGGTCCACTTCGACGACCTTGGAAAGATTGCGCAGATCGAGGGTGACGGCAGCCTTATGCTTGATGCCGTCAACACGCGGCTCGACGCCGCCGCAGACGCTCGAGCCGCCTCCAAAAGGCGTCAGCGAAGCGCCGACGGCGCTTGCCCAGTCCATCACGGCCGAAATCTCCGCCTCGTTGCGCGGATAGGCCACAACGTCGGGCGCACAATTGTAATCGCCAAGCATGGCTCTGACGTAATCCGGGTAGGACTTGCCGTAGGTGTGCGCGGCGCGATCGTAGCGTTCGGTCGTGCAAAAGGGGGTGAGCGAGGCCGGGGGTGCCACGCGCGGTTTCCGCAAGGAGAGATCGTCAAGGCCCGGGACAGCGATCGTGTCGAATTCGTCAGTCGCAAATTTCGCCTGGTAGCGGCCGAGCACAAACTTCCGCTCCTCCGCGCTCATGCCTTCGCCTTCGCGCCCCCAGCCGTAATGTTTCAGCCTTGCGCCAGTCATGAGCGTTCCTCGTGTTTGGTTTCGAGCGTTTCTTCGAAGGATGAAAATATTCTGAACGACAGCGCCGCGCCAGAGCGTTCTGTTGTTTGCCGGCAACGGCTCACTCGCGGTAATCTTGGTTCCATGAGTCCATTTGTACGATTGCCCGCCGTGAACGATCTAAGCATCCGGACGATGCGGCCGGACGAAATCTCGATAGCCGTGAACTGGGCGGCGGCCGAAGGCTGGAATCCGGGCCCTCGCCGAGGCTGCCTGCTTCGTCGCGGTCGATCCGGAAGGTTTCTTGATCGGCGAACTCGACGGCGCTCCGGCCGCGACCGTCTCCTGCGCCAATTACAGCGCAAGCTTCGCCTTCCTCGGCTTCTATATCGTGCGAGAGGACTTGCGCGGGCGTGGCTATGGACTGCGCATATGGGATGCGGCCATTGCGCACGCCGGGCCACGCGTGATCGGGCTCGATGGCGTGGTGGCGCAGCAGCAGAACTACAGAAAGTCCGGGTTCGAGCTCGCTTACCCACATGCATATATTGCGCCGCGCCGGAGGGCCTGCTGCAGTGTCCAACTGCCAAATGCGTCAGCTCATCCCGAATGAAAAGCAGCTCTGGATACCAATTGCTGCAAACGAAAACCCCGCCGTCGCCGGCGCAGGGGACGTACTATGCCCGTCGCCGCAGTCACCGAAGTGCGCGGGATGGACAACTATCCGCGTTCTTCACAAACAGCTAACTTCGAACTGCTAACTGCATCATACTTCCGCACGTATCGCACTTCCTGCAGGTGCCGTTCCGCACCAGCCTGGAAATGCCGCACTCGCTGCACATCTCAGTTTCGCTGCAGTTCGCCCCGACGAGCGGGGTTTGGTCCAAGTTGCACTTCGCGCTTCTCGGTTGGCGAAAGCCGGTGCTCGGGCTCCGCGGTTTTCAGCGCGCTCGCGGTGTAGCCATGGCGGAGGAGGGCGGTCGGGCCGGGGGAGGTCGATCCCGTGAAGTTGCCACAAGCACCGACATCAGCCTCGCCGGGGCCGCCTTGCGCATGAAGACGGACGTGGTCGGTGCGAAAGCGTGTCAGCGCGCGAGGCACATCCGTCGTTACCGCACCGCCTTGCGCCTGGGGAGATCGCGGGCGAAACGATGTGGCACCGGGCCTGGAGGAAACGCGCGCCAGAGGGGCAATACTTCATTCGGCTGACAGCACATCGTCCAATAGCGTCCAACTTGTTCCATCAAATTTGGCAATCCGCAGCGTTTTGAACGGTGTGTAGTCATCAGGCTTCGTGCTTAGCGACACGCCTGGAAGCATCATGGGAAGACGTTCACCATGCAGCGAGGTCGCCTGGTGGAGAAGAGACTCTCGCGTAAGCTGGTCCCCGCAACGTTTCAGGACGAGTGTTATGGCATGGACATTCACGTAGGCTACCAGGACCGAATAGTCGTCCGGATTAGCCGAGGGCGCGTACTTCCCGAGAAAATCCTTGTAAGCCTTTACTTCTTCGTCGTTGCGCCAGGCTGGGTCGCTAGGCTGCTTGAGAAATTGTGTCGTGACCAATCCTTTCGAAGCATCGAGACCGGCGGGCTTCAGCACAGTTTCAACCGATGCCGTCGAGCCGCCGATGACGTGAAGAGGGGCCCAACCTAACTCGTGGACCTTGCGGATCGATTGAGCCGCTGCCTTTGCCGAGGATTGCTCGATCAGGGTATCAACGCCGGCTGATTTGAGCTGGACGATCTGGGAGTTGATTGTTGGATCGGCGATTTCATAGGACGCTTCGGCAATGATCTGCGAGGCCTTCGTTCCGAGCCCGGCGCGCAGGCCTTTGAGGTAATCCTTTCCAAAGTCGTCATTCTGGTAGAGCACGCCGATCTTGGCGCCCGGCTTGGTCTTCAGGATGTACTTCGCGATGACCCGGCCTTCGGTTTCGAAGTCCGGATAGAGCGGCACGGTCCAGGGGAAAGTTTTCGGATCGTTGAAGCGTCGTCCTCCCGCCGTGATGAATAGCTGCGGGACCTGCTTGCCGTTGAGGTATTTCTGGATGGCGACATTCGGCGTGGTTCCGATTGTGCCGACTTCGGCAAGTACGCCCACATCCTCGACAAGCTTTCGAGACTGCTCAACGGCTTTGGGCGCACTGTAGGCATTGTCCAATTGCGTGAACTTGATCTTGCGGCCGTTGATTCCGCCCTGTTGGTTCAGCATGTCGAAATAGCCGACGACGGCGCGCCCGGCGCCGGCGCCGAATGACGATGCCGGACCGCTGAGTGGCGTCGACTGTCCGAGATTGATCTCCGTGTCGCTGACGCCAGGACCATAAGCCTTTTGTGCCCATGCCGACGATGTTGCAAGCAAGGCGGATATCGTGAATGCGCTCCAGATCGGATTGATGCGGCTCAAGTTTGTTTTCTCCCCGATACTTTGTGTTGTTTTACCGTAGCAACTCGCGGGCGATGACCACCCGCTGGATTTGATTGGTTCCTTCGAAGATCTGTGTGAGCTTGGCATCACGCATCATGCGTTCAACCGGGTAATCCATGGTGTAGCCATAGCCGCCGAAGATCTGAACGGCGTCGGTCGTGACCTTCATTGCCATGTCGCTGCCGAAGCACTTGGCCATGCTTGCGAGCAAGTTGAGGCGCTTCCAGTCGCCGGCGTCCCCGGCGCGTGCGCATTCGTAGATCAGTGCGCGGGCCGCCTCGATCTGTATGGCCATGTCGGCCAGCATGAACTGGATGCCCTGGAATTCCGAAATCGCCTTCTTGAACTGCTTGCGCTCCTTGGCGTAGGCAATGCAGGCGTCGAGTGCGCCCTGCGCCAGTCCGACCGATTGAGCCCCGATGGTCGGCCTGTTGAGGTCGAGGGCTCGCATCGACGCCCGAAAGCCCTTGCCTTCCTCTCCGACGAGGTTTTCTGCAGGTACCCGAACATTATCAAAGAAGATCGGTGTGTTGGGTGCGCCGCGAAAACCCATCTTGCGTTCGTGGCGTCCGAAAGTGATGCCAGCCATCTTCTTCGGTTCGACGATGAAGGCGCTGATTCCGTCCGCCCCGGGGCCGTCCCCGGTCCGCGCCATGACCACGATGTAGTCGGCTGCGACACCGTAGCTGCACCATTGTTTGCGGCCGTTGAGGATGTAGCAATCGCCGTCCTTTTTTGCGCGGGTATTGATCGCGGTGACGTCGGAGCCTGCCTGCGGCTCGGAAATCGCAATGGCGGTAACGACGCCACCGCCGGCGATGATGGGCAGATATTTCTGCCGCTGCTCCTCTGAGCCGAAATGCAGCAGCGGCATGATGAACATCGAATTGAGGCCGGCGATCGACGCGCAGGCGGGCGAGGCCTTTGATATTTCCTCCCGAGCGATGCAGACCATGGTCAGGTTGCCGTTCGGGCCGCCGTATTTCTCGGGTACCCAAAGCTGCATGAGACCCATTTCGCCGAACAGTTTGACGAGCTCTAGGGGGAAGCGATCGGTCTCGTCGATTTCGGCGGCAATCGGCGCGACGTGCCTGGCAACCATCTTCCTGACGCTGTCGCGGAAGGCCGCCTCTTCGGTGAAGCTCATGAAAAGACCCTGGTCTTTTTTGGTAAGCAAAAAAGTGCTTCCATTGAATGGGTGAACCATTTAATAATCACTGCCATGATGACGAAGTCAAGCCCCCGGAAAGCTGCGCCTGCTCGATTGCCCGCCCTCAACCGGCGCGACCGACCCGCCGACCCCCGTGCAACGGTTTCGACGAGTTCGGTGAAGTTTCGGCCCATTCACACAAGGCGTGCGTTCGAGGAAATCTGCGAACGGATCCGCGAGCAGTTGGCGCTTGGCGTTCTCAAGCCGGGAGACAAGCTGCCTCCAGAGCGCGACCTCGCGCAGCAGCTCGGTGTCAGTCGCAACGTCCTGAGAGAGGCGCTGCGCACCCTGGAGATGGCCGGCGTGCTGCGGTTGCAGAAGGGCGTCAAGGGAGGCGCCTTCGTTCAGGAAGGCGACACCAGTCGCATGAATGACGTTATGCGGGACATGTTGAGTCTGGGCACGATATCGGTGCGGGAATTGTCGGAAGCTCGAATCCACGTTCTCGATCTTGTGGTTCGATTGGCCTGCGCCAATGCGCGGCAGGCGGATTTCGAGGCTCTGGAAGCCAATATCCAGCGCACCGAGCTTGCGACGGGCGAAGGCCGGCTGCTCGATCGGGTCGAGTGCTCACGGGAATTCTACAAATTGCTGGCTATGGCGACACGAAACAAGGTGATTGCCATGATTGTGGATTCGGTCACCGAGATTCACATGCGCTTTGTCTATGCCAAGGTTGCGTCAAGTGGCGCCGCGACACCGCGGCTGGCCGAGAAGCGTCGCCAGTTCCTGTCGGCGCTGCGCGCGCGGGATGTTTTGGCTGCTGCCCGGCTGATGCGGATCCATCTGGAATCGGTTCAGCGGATGCTGGAACAGGATCCGGGCTCCATGTCGCTTCATGTAGCGTTGGCGGAAATGCAGCCGGGAATGCGCCGTTGAGGAAGCGGGGCGGACCGGCAAGACCGGCGTCACATTGAACAAATACAGTGGAGGAAAACATGTCCAGCTATGCCAAGTATGAATGCCTGAAGGTCGAGGTTTCGGACAAGGTGGCGACGGTCACGCTCAATCGCCCCGAGGCGCGGAATGCCATCAACCAGAAACTGATCCGCGAGCTGCGGACGATCTGGGACGATCTGGCGGACGATCACGCTGTCAGTGCCGTGGTGCTGACCGGAGCCGGCGACTATTTCAGTGTCGGAGGCGATGTAAAGGCGATGTCGGAGCGGCCCGGGGGCGATGTTCTCGAGGAAGGCGAAGTGCATGATCCCATGATCAGCCGCCGCGGCGTCACCCGTCAGCTCGAACTGGACAAGCCGATCATCGCCGCCATCAACGGCGACGCCATCGGCCTTGCCGCGACCCATGCGCTGCTAAGCGACATTACCATCATGGCCGAAGACGCCCGCATCGGCGATACCCATGTCTCGCGTGTCGGCCTGGTTGCAGGCGACGGCGGAACGGTGATCTGGCCGCTGCTGATCGGCATCAACAAGGCCAAGGAGTACCTCATTCGTGGCACGCTGCTGAAAGGCTCTGAAGCCGAGCGTATCGGGTTGGTCAATCACATCGTGCCCCGTTCCGAGGTACTGACGAAAGCGCGCGAGATCGCCCTGGAATTGGCCCACGGCCCCACTTGGGCGATCCGCTGGACCAAGCTGTCGATAAACCAGATCGTCAAGGAACGGGTGAACATGCTGCTGGAAGCGTCGATGGCGCTGGAACAGGTCACGTTCGAAACCGCCGATCACAAGGAAGCGACGATGTCCTTCAAGGAAAAACGCAAGCCGAAATTCGGGCAGAAATAGCTCCTCCTATGGATCATAGTCAGCTCCCGGGCCAGGAAATCAGGGAGATGCTCCGGGATTCCCTCCGCGGGTTTCTCGCAGAGCATTGGAACGCTGACGTGGCGGCGAAGCAATCGTCTTCGCCGGAAGCCATTTCGGCGATCTGGACCAGGCTTGTAGGGCAGGGTGTCGCCTCCCTGGGTTGCGATTTCAGCGAAGGAGGGCTTTGCGAGATCCTGGTGGTCATGGCCGAACTTGGCCGCGCGGCCTGTCCAGCGCCGATGTGGTCGGCGGCGCTGACCAATTTGTCGCTGTCCGACTGTCAGGCCGAAGCCGCGGTTGCTTTGCTCGAAAAGCTGCATGATGGGACGGCGCGAGTGGTGTTCTCGTTCGGCGCGCTCGACCCCGATGCCAATGCCGGCACAATTCAGCTTGTGGACGGCCGTGCGAGCGGGCTGCTGCGCTTTGTCGAAGTCGCCGGAAGCTGCACCCACCTCGTCGTGGCTATCGAAGCATCCGGCGTTGCCATTGTTGCCCTGGACGGACCCGGCGTTGAGCTGGAGCCGACCCGGGCGATGGGCGCCTGGGGACATTACGAAATTCGCCTGAAAGAGGCGCCGGCGAGCCGTATCGATCTGACCTCCGCGTTTCTCGACGACCGTCTGCTTGAGGCCAAGCTTATGCTTGTGGCGCGGGCGCATGGCGCCGCCCGGGCGGCTTTCGACCTCGCGGTCGATTATGCCAGGGAGCGAAAGCAGTTCGGTCAGCCGATAGGGAAGTTTCAGGCGATCCAGCACAAGCTTGCGAACGGCCTGATCGCCCTTGAAGGCGTGCGGCTGACGCTCGACCATGCCGCGCATCTGCACGATTGCGAAGACAGGGACTGGCGCTATTTCGTCGATGCCGCGGTTGCCTTCGGGTGTGATGCGCTGCGGCGGGTTTCGCTGGAAACGCAACATATTTTCGGGGCCATCGGCTATGCCGAGGAACATCAAGCGCCCGGCCATTTCAAGCGCGTGCATCTTGACACGGTTGCGCTCGGCGGGGCGACGGAAGCGCGGCGGCGCATCGGCTCGTTCCTGTTCGAGCACGGCGGCGCCGGCCTGCCTCAATACAATCTTGGTCCCGCGGCAAACGCGTTGCGTGAGCAGGCCCATGCCTGGCTGGACCAAAACTGGTCCGGCGAACGCAAGGCGGATTTTGACTCCAGGCCGTTCTCCAAGCGCGAGTTCGATGCTGAATTTGCGCGCGATATTGGACTGACCGGTTGGATCGGATTGGGGTGGCCAGAGACGTTTGGCGGACAGGCGCGTAGCCCGCTGGAGCAGATCGCCTTCATCGAAACCATGGAGCGGGGCGAGGCGCCGCGGATCGGTGCTGCCATTCAGGCCAGCGCGCTGATGATGTTCGGTAGTCCGGCGCAGCAGGAGAAATATCTGCCGGAGATCCTGCGCGGCGAAGCCATGCACGGAATGGGTTACAGCGAACCCGAAGCAGGCTCGGATCTGGCCGCCTTGCGCACGCGCGCGGTGCGCGACGGCGATTCCTGGGTCATCAACGGGCAGAAGATATGGACCACGACCTGGTGGGGAAAATACATGTTCCTCGCTGCGCGGACCGATCCGGAAGCAAAACCGCCGCATGCGGGCATCAGCATGTTCATCGTCCCGATGAATGCGGCCGGCATCAGCATCCGGCCCGCGACCACCATGTATGACGGCAGCTTTGCCAATATCTTCTACGACAATGTCCGGATTCCCCTGGAAAACATCGTCGGCGAGGTCAACGGCGGATGGAAAGTGCTGACCGGCGCTCTTGCCTACGAGCGGGGTCTCGTCGGCGGCGGCATTGTGCTCAAGGTCGCCCATGCTTTCGAGCAGTTGCGTAAAAATGTCCTGTCGCAAGCGAGCGGCGCGCGGCCGCTCGGTGATGATCCGCTCGTCCGTGACAGAATGGCGACCCTCGCCTGTGAAATCGAGGTCGGTCGTCAATTGATGGTCCATTGCGCGGAACTCGCGGCCGACGGGATTACGCCGCCTGAATATGGCGCCATCAGCAAGGTATTTTCCGGCGAACTGATGGAGCGCTTCGGCGAAGCCGCACTCGATATTCTCGGGATGCGCGCTACACTTTCCGAGCAGATGCCGGGCGCCCTCGACAACGGCCGATTCGAGCAGAACCTCCGCCATTCCCTGATGTGGGTCATCAGCATCGGGACCAACGAAATTCAGCGCAGTTTGATCGCGCAACGGGGCCTAGCGCTGCCGCGATAGGAGTTGATCGATGCAAGAGGGGAGCAGGACCATGCCGCTCGAAGGCATTCGCGTGCTCGATTTCTCGATCATGCTGGCCGGGCCCTACTGTGCCCGGCTGCTCGCCGACGTCGGTGCGGATGTGATCAAGATCGAGCCGCCAGAGGGCGACGACATGCGCTTGCGCACCCCGCTGCGCGACGGCAACAGCGCCTATTTCGGCCAGCTCAATGCGGGCAAGCGCAGCCTCGCGCTCGACCTGAAAAGCGCCGAGGCGATCAAACTGGTGCATCGGCTGATCGCCGAAACCGACATCCTGGTCGAGAATTTCCGCCCGGGTGTGATGGATCGCCTCGGCCTCGGCTATGAGGCGTTGCGCGCGATCAATCCGCGTCTGATCTATTGCTCGATCTCCGGCTATGGGCAAACCGGTCCCGCTGCGGAGCGGGCGGCCTACGCCATGATTGTTCATGCCGAGAGCGGCTTCGACCGCTCGCTGATGCGATATGCCGGCGACCGGGATCGGCCGGCGGCAGGAGCCGTCTTCGTCGCAGACATACTCGGAGGAATCTTCGGCTTCTCCGCGATCCAGACCGCGCTGGTGCAGCGTGGGCGCACCGGCGAGGGCCAGCGGATTGACGTGGCATTGATGGACTGCATGCTGAACCTGCTGGTGTACGAATTGCAGGAGGCTCAGTTCCCGATCCACGCATCGCGGCCGACTTACGGTCCGGTGCGGACGCTGGATGGCGATATCCTGATCGCGCCGATTACGGCCCGAAACTTCGCGGCACTTTGTGAGCTGACGGGACAGGCTGAACTTGTCGATGACATCAGGTTCAATACCGTGCCGGCGCGGGGCGCGAACTGGACTGCGATGATGCAGGTCATCGAACAGTGGACCCAGCGCCACACGGTGCGCGAATGCATAGCCGCGCTCGATGCGGCTGGAGTTCCTTCCGCGGTCTATCGCGATCCCGGTGCTGCGCTGACCGACCCGCATCTGCTGGAGCGCGGCGCATTTGCTACGATTGCGGATGGCGCGGGCGAGTTCGTCGGGGTCAATGCGCCCTGGAAGATGTCGGGCGCGGACACCGCCATGAAGCGAGAAATACCCGGTGTCGGTGCGCACCGCGATGAGGTGCTTTCACGGAACCTCGGCCTGTCTGCCGAGGCGATCGCCGGCCTGGCCGAGGCGGGCGCGTTCGGGAAAATGCGGGTCTGAGTTGATCCCGGTTGCGCCGATGACGAAAGGAATCAATCTTCCGAAGGCGCAGGCGAATCCGACGGCGGAGCCTTGGCGATCGCCAGCAGGCATTTGAGGAAATGCGCCCGATCTTCCTTGCGTAACGGCGCCAGCATGACGTTTTGCAGCTCGGCAGTGGCGGGAATGACAGCCAGAAGTGCCGCCTCTCCCTTGGCCGCGATCTGAACCTGGATTGACCTGCGGTCTTCCGCGTTGTTCTTTTTTGAAATCAGTTTCCGCGCCGCCATCCGCTTGAGCATCTCGCTCAGCGTATTACGGTCGCAACTGATGCGTTCGGCGAGAACCGACGGCGTGAGCGGGCCGTGTTGATATAAGGCGATCAAGACACCGAACTGCCGCGGGGTGATTTCGCTCTGACGCGTGAGATTCTGATAGAGTACATCGTAGCGGGCTTCGAGCAGCCGAAGCAGAAACCCGATGCCGCCCTCGAGCTGCCAATGGCGTGCGATATCAGCAGCCGAACCGGATTTCATCTCGGTGCCGGCTGACATGCCTTTCGACCTGATCTGTAATTTATCTGAGGTGGTTACCATGCCAACAGCCGTTAGCAGCTTGGCGATCAGCCCTCAACCCCGGTAAGAGACGAGCGGCTAGAGCCGCATTAAATTCGCAAATCCGACAGCGTTTCGAGCTTGCAGCGGTTCGCACAATAATATAATACGTATACGTAAGAAACGGGCAGGCGACGGACTGCCGGGAGGATTGCGTGGACCTGCGCGCGCTTTTGTCAGTTCCTTATCTGCTCGAAGCCGAAGCGGTCGAAACCGACGCCGGCAAATGGCTGGTGCGGCTCGACTATCCCGAGTTGCCCGGTTGCACCGCAGTAGGTCTTGTCGTCGAGGAGGTGCTGAAGGAAATCGAGCAACGACGGATCGAAACCATCGTTGGGCTTGTGGAGGGGGGCAAGCAGCCCCCGATTCCCCGAAAACCGCTCACCAGTTCAGACCCGCTTTGGGCCATTCGCGATCCCGGATTGTCGGCACGTATCGCCGCTCTGCTTGGGAACGCGACGAAACCGATCCCCTGAATGCACCGCTAGATCCGACGGAGGAAACTCATGCTTTCGCACGAAGACAATGAAAGACTGGTCAGGGTCGGGAAGGGGACACCCCTCGGAGAGCTGTTCCGGCTTTACTGGATTCCGTTTTTGCCTTCGGCCGACCTGGTCAAGGACGGGCAGCCGAAACGTGTCCGGCTGCTGGGGGAGGATCTGGTTGCATTCAGGGATACAGAAGGCCGGATCGGTCTCGTTGACCAGGCGTGTCCGCACCGCGGCGCGCCGCTGATCTTCGGGCGAAACGAAGATTGCGGGCTGCGCTGCGTCTACCACGGCTGGAAATTTGATGTGACCGGCGCTGTTACCGACATGCCGGCCGAGCCGGCGCGCAGCCGCCTCAAGGAACGCGCCAGGATCAAGGCCTATTCCTGTCAGGAGCGGAACGGGATGCTGTGGACCTATATGGGCCCGGACGCGGCCAATCCCCCGCCGTTGCCGAACCTCGAATGGAATCTGGTGCCGCAGGATCAGGTGCACATTTCGGTGCGGGTTCAGGAATGCAACTGGTTGCAGGCTCTCGAAGGCGAAATCGATTCCGCCCATGCGCCGTTGCTGCATGGGAGGCTGGATGCACAGGGCACCACCAGCGCGTGGATTCAGAAGCGGGACCTGCGCCCGACCTTTGAATGCATCAAGCAGGATTTCGGGATGAGCATCGCGGCCCGGCGCAACTACGATGCCAACACCCTGTACTGGAGGGTCAACCAGTTCCTGCTTCCCTTTTATACATTGGTCCCGCCGCTATCGCCGTTCCCGGATCTGAGTGGCCATGCCTGGGTCCCGATCGACGACGAGAACACGCTTTGCATCATGTTCTCCTATCACCCGTCGCAACCATTGGCGCCGAAGACCCGCAAGATCTTCGAAGAGGGCCACAATGGTCGCGAGAGCGGGCACGCCAGCCGGCATTCGCTGGTCCAAAAGCCCGTCA
The DNA here is from genome assembly GCA_963811915.1 of uncultured Alphaproteobacteria bacterium. Classification (GTDB taxonomy): domain Bacteria; phylum Pseudomonadota; class Alphaproteobacteria; order Rhizobiales; family Xanthobacteraceae; genus Bradyrhizobium. The sequence continues at coordinate 244,396 of CAWETC010000020.1, read as the reverse complement.
CCGTGCCGTACGCGAACTACTGGACCAAATACAATCCACAAAACGGATTCCAGTTCGACTACGGCGCGCAGCAGACGACCTGGTTCTCGGGGTTGCCGGGGCTATGGGTGCAGGATGGTGCTTGCCAAAGTGGTGTTTCGCCGATCTTTGATCGCACCAAGGAGACGCTGTGTTCCAGCGATACCGGCATTGCGATGACCCGGCGGATGTTGCTCGAGTTCGGTCGGAGCCTATCGCGACCATGGCGCCAAGCCGAAGGGCGTGACCGAGCCGGACGTCTTCATGGTGCGCGCCGTGTCGATGCGGCTGCCGCCGGAGGATTCCTGGGTCGACGTCGGCGCTGAATTCATGCGCGTGCAGCTTGGCGCCGATTTCGGGTACGACGTGTGACCTCATCACCCCTCATGCCCGATAGCGTGATGCAGGTTCGGGTTAAGCGGATCAGCTTCGAGGCTGACAACATCAATTCATACGAGTTGATAAGTCCAGACGGTGGCAATCTGGCGCCGTTCACTGCCGGGTCTCACATCGACCTGCATTTGCCGAACGGGATGATCCGCAGCTACTCGCTGGTGAATGACCAGAGCGAATGCAACCGATACGTCATCGCGGTCAACAACGACGCTGCCAGTCGAGGCGGCTCCAAACTGATTCACGAAACCGTGCGGGCCGGAGATGTGATGACGATCTCGCATCCGCGCAACAATTTTGTTCTGCACCAAGATGCGGCCCATTCGGTCCTGATCGCGGGCGGTATCGGCATCACCCCGTTATTGTCGATGATCCGCCGGCTTGAATCGCTCGGTCGTTCCTGGGAGCTGTTTTATGCGGCGAGAACCCGCCTCACCGCAGCGTTCCTTGACGAGCTGAAAAACCTTCGAGCCGACGTTGCTCCCAATCTGCACCTGAACTTCGACGGGGAGCCGCCGGCGCGCATGATCGACCTTTCCGCGATCGTCAAAGCCGCAGCTCCCGAGGCGCATCTTTATTGCTGCGGCCCGGTGCCGATGCTCGAGGCCTTCGAAGCGGCGGCCGCCGATCGGCCCTCGGGCCACGTCCATGTGGAGTACTTCAAGGCCAGGGAAAAACCGGCGGTAGAGGGTGGCTTCGAGGTGAAGCTGGCGCGGAGCGACCGAACGATCGCGGTTCAGCCGGGCCAGACCATCCTGGACGCGCTGCTGGAAGCGGGAATTTCCGCGAACTACGCCTGTACCGAGGGCGTTTGCGGCACCTGCGAGACGAGGGTCGTCGAGGGTGTACCGGACCATCGGGACCTGTTTCTCAGCAAAGAGGAGCAGGAGGCCAACAAAACCATCATGATCTGCTGCTCCGGCTCAAAGTCGCCCAGGCTCGTGCTGGATATCTGAACGCTTCAATCAACAATTCGGGGAAGAAACTTGAAAAAACTGTCGCGCCTGCTGGGAATATCGCTGTTTGCAATTTGTATCTCGTCACCCGGCCTGGCCGAGCCGCGGTCCATCAAGATCGGCGTGCTCAATGATGCTTCCGGTCCTTACTCCGACAATGGAGGCGAGGGATCGGTCACGGCTGCCAAGATGGCAGCCGAAGACTTCATGAAGCAGCACCCCGACTTCAAGGTGGAGATCATCGCGGCTGATCATCAGAACAAGGCGGACGTCGGGGCCGGCATCGCGCGCCGATGGATCGATCAGGATCACGTCGATGCGATCGCCGACGTGCCGAATTCGGCCGTCGGTCTGGCGGTGAACGAAGTCGTTCGCGGGTCCAAGGCGGCGTTGATTGCCTCAAGCGCGGCCTCGTCCGATCTGACCGGGAAGTACTGCTCCCCCAATACGATCCAGTGGACTTTCGACACCTGGGCCGCTTCTCACACGATCGGCGACTATCTCGTAAGCCACGGCGGCAAGAAATGGTACTTTATCGCCACCGATAATGCGCTGGGCAAATCCATGGTTCGCGACGGAACCTCGGTGATCAAGGCCAGCGGCGGGTCCGTCGTCGGATCGGTCAATGTTCCCATCAACAGCCCCGACTATGCATCCTTCATATTGCAGGCGGACAGTGCCGGAGCCGATGTGATTGCGTTCGCTACCGCCGGGGGCGACACCATCAACCTGATCAAGCAAACTTCGGAGTTCGGTCTCAAACAGCGCGGTCGCACCTTTGCAGCGCTGCTGACCACGACCAATGACGTGGAATCGAGCGGCCTGGCGGTAGCGCAGGACCTCATCATCACGCAGCCGTTCTATTGGAACCTGAACGATGCGAGCCGCGCCTGGTCGGCGAGGTTTAGTGCGCGGCAGCATGATCAGTCACCCACCGCGTTTCATGCCGGCGTGTATTCTTCGGTGCGAGCCTATCTGAATGCCGCGTTGGCCGCAGGAACAAACGACGCCCCGGCGGTGATCCGAAAATTGAAAGAAGCGCCTATCGACGACGACCTGTTTGGGGCGGTGGTTGTGCGTCCGGACGGACGCGTCATTCACAACATGTACATTCTGAAAGTAAAGGCGCCTTCCGCCTCGCACGGCAAATGGGATCTGCTCGAGCAGGTGGGCGTCCTGACCGGCGCCGAAGCGTTCCGTCCGCTTAATGAAGGCGGATGTTCGCGTGGTCGAGTCGCCGAAAAGCAACTGATCCGAAAACTCCGCGATAAAAGGCGAGGATATTGAAAAATGCTGGACAACCTTGAAGCGGAGTTTCCCGAGCACGAGCCGCGTCCCTCCAACGCACCGAAGGCCCTGGAGGGAATCCGGGTGGTCGATTTCTCGCATTTCATTGCCGGACCGTTTGCTACGATGATAATGGCCGATATGGGCGCCGACGTCATCAAGATCGAAGCGCCGGTTCGGGGCGACGATCTCCGCCGTTACCCACCAGTGCATCCGCACCTCAAGCACGGCGCGCCGTTCCTCTGGAATAACCGCAACAAGCGCAGCGTGGGTATCGATCTGAAGTCGCCGGAGGGCTTGCAAATCGTGCGTGAATTGATCGCCACGGCGGACGTGGTGGTCGAGAATTTTTCAACGGGCGTGACGCAGCGGCTGGGGATCGACTACGACAGTTGCCGCAAGCTCAGGCCGGAGATCATTTACTGCTCGGTGTCGGCCTATGGACGCGAGGGCGCGTTCGCGGACCGGTTGGGATTTGATCCGATCGCGCAGGTGGAGAGCGGCTTCGTTTCCATGAACGGCTATGCCGATCGCGAAGGCGTGCGCGCGCTGTCGCCGGTCATGGACATCAGCACGGCGATGATGGCCTGCAACGCGATCCTCGGCGCGCTGGTCGCGCGTGAACGAAGCGGACTTGGTCAGGCGATCGAGGTTTCCCTGTTCGACAATGCCGTGCTGATGACCGGCTACGCCACGTTGCAGCATCTTGTTCACCGGTGCCGATACGCAGCGGCATGGCAACACCAGTCCGGACACCTGTCCGTCAGGCGTGTTCCAGGCGCAGGACGGCGCCTTTTATATCAACTGCGGCAACGACAAGATCTTTCAGCGCCTGATGTCGCAAGTGATTGACCGCGCCGACCTGGCGTCGGCTGAGATCTACGCAACGGGACCCGATCGAATTCGCCGGCGCGATGAGCTGTTCGCGATCCTCGGCGAGGCGTTTGCGCGCCAGCCCTGGTCGTACTGGCAGCCGCGGATGCGGGCCGCCGGCGTGCCGTGCGGACAGGTGCGCACGGTCGGCGAAGCCATCCGTTCGCCGGAAGCAAGAGAGCGCAAGCTCGTCACCCGAATCCCGCACCCGAAGACGGGTTGGATACCCAATGTCAGGCTGCCAATCCGATATTCGCGTACGCCGGTGGCTGATCCCGTCTGCGCTCCTGAGGTTGGTCAACACACGGACGAAGTCATCCGCGAGATCCTCGGCTATGATGAAGACCGTCTGGCGCGTCTTTCCGAAGCCGGTGCGTTTGGCGACCAGGCGAGGCCGCGAGCGTCAGAGGTCAAATCGCAATGAGCCGAACGGGCACGACGCGAACGCTAAGGGGACGCGTAGCTGTCGTTGGAATCGGCGAAACCGAATATTACCGCCATGGTGCTTCGCCTGATCCCGAATTCAAACTCGCGCTGAAGGCAATCCTGTCGGCCTGCAAGGATGCCGGGCTTGATCCGCATGAGATCGACGGATTCTCGTCCTATAGCGATGATCGCAGCGAAGCTTCCCGGCTGGCCGCCGCGCTGGGAACGCACAGGCTACGTGCCGCCACGATGCAGTGGGGCGGCGGAGGCGGCGGCTGCTGCGCCGCCGTTGCCAATGCCGCGGCTTCCATCGTCGCCGGGTCTCGCGGATTGCGTGGTGGTGTTCCGATCGCTTAACCAGGGGCAATACGGCCGCTTCGGGCAAACCACCGGGATCGATACCATCTCGGGTGAAAAGGCGTATCTGATGCCTTACGGCGTGCTGGCGCCGCCGCAGCGTTTCGCGATGCGGGTGCAGCGCTTCATGCACGAGCACGGCGTCCGGCAGGAAGCGATGCGCGCGATCGTGCTGGCGTCCTATCACCACGCGCAAACCAACCCGCGCGCGGTGATGTACGGCAAACCGCTGGATGCCGACAAAATATGATGCGTCGCGCTGGATCGCCGAGCCTTTTCATTTGTACGATTGCTGCATGGAAAATGACGGCGCGGCGGCGCTCGTGCTGGTGTCCGAGGAGCGCGCAAGGGAATTTCGGCAAAAGCCGGTTTACGTGCTCGGCGCGGCCTTCGGTTCCGGATATCGCGCGGGCGCCATCCCGCACAACTCCCCGCTCTACGCCAGCGCAAGTTTCGAAACCGTCGCGCCTGACCTCTATCGCATGGCCGGCCTTGGTCCCTCCGATGTCGGCGTGGTCCAGAGCTACGAGAATTTCACCGGCGGTGTAGTGATGGCACTGGCCGAGCATGGCTTTTTCAAGCCGGAAGAGGCCAATGATTTCCTCACCCTGGAAAACCTCATTGCGCCTTCCGGGCGTCTCCCACTCAACACCAGCGGCGGCAATCTTGCCGAATGCTACATGCATGGCTTTCGAATTGGTGCTCGAAGCCGTTCGCCAGGTTCGAGGCACGTCGACCAACCAGGTGCCGCGGAATGATGTCGCCATGGTGATCGGCGGCCCGATGGTCACGCCGGTCAGTAATCTTCTTCTCGGTTCGGACGCGACGCTATGAGCAAACGACATAAGCCCGTCTTATCTTCCTCGCGGGCCTGCCAATTCCGGTGGCCGAGCCGGACGGCTTGTCGGCCCCTTACTGGACCGGTCTGCGCCATAATCGGCTGCTGATGCAGCGCTGCGGCCATTGCCAGACATGGCAATTCGGGCCGGAATGGCTTTGCCATCGCTGCCACGCGTTCGACCCCGAATGGACCGAAGTCGAACCGCGCGGCCGCATCTTCAGTTGGGAGCGGGTCTGGCATCCGTCGCATGCGTCGCTCAGAAACCACGGTCCTTACATCGCCGTGCTTGTCGAGTTGCCGCGCGCCGATGGCGTGCGGATGGTAGGCAACCTGTTGGGCGATCCGATGCAGGAAGTTGTGATTGGAACCTACGTTGAAGGCGTGTTCGAGCATCATCCAAATTCTGATCCCCCATATAGCCTTCTGCATTGGCGCGTGCCCTAGTCTAGACGACCGCCCAATTCGACCGTTCAGACAACTGGATCTGTGTGATATTGCCGTAGGCTTATCAGTCGCCGAACGACCGCTCATGGCGCAAAGCGGCCGTTCATACGCAAACGGCATCTCGCGGTCGAGAAAACTATCCAGTTTCCAACCGGCAAGGAGATCGTAAAACCTTGTCAGTCTGCTCAGGCGCGGGCAGGGCGCTCGCTAATGGGCATTCGCGGAATATTGGATATGGAATGAATGGAATGAATAGTCGTCCGTGAAGAATTCCGAGGGGAATGCAGCAGGTCCCAAAAATCGCTGAGTTCCAGAACGATCAGGAAATCGAACGGAGAACGAGAAAAGCGAAATCAGATCAACCTTGAAGACTGTCAACCGAAGCCGCCAAGCGTTTTTGTTCTCTGAAAAATTGCAAGGAATTGCGAAGGACACTCCCAAAACCTTGCAAATTTCATCGTCGATTTTTGCCCGATAAAAGATTCCACTCAATGACTTGGGAGTTCTTCACGGACGTCTGAATACGCTCCCTTCCGCCTGAACTAAGCCTAGCCAAACGGCCGCCGAGGATGTCTGTTATCGGCGACCCATCTCGGACATCGCGGCGGGTGTAATTCTCTTGCGCTCACTTGTGTGGAACGCAGCGACCCCCAGGATCGCGTTGGTGCTCTTGTCATTCGTCGGAACCATGCGTATGCCGTCGTACATGTTGACGGTCAAGCACCAGGGCTAAAACACGCACAACTATGTTGACTAGCACATCTGGTGCCGAAGGACGTTCGTCCGGGTCGAATGCAAGTCCAATGACGGCATTCTGGCCTTCGGCCGTCTCCACAGGCCAGAAGTCAAAGCGCGAGGCCGAATTCGGGTAAACGCCGCCGCGCACTACTGTTCCAGTCGCCAGGGACGATCGCGCCACCTCCAATTCGCCCTCCTGGGGTTCTACGTCGCCGACTTGTTCGAGGGAAACCACCCTGTCCTCCGTAACGAGCATCACGACGACAGGAACTTGGAAGAGTGCTGCAAGAGCGTGGGAAGTGATTGAGACGATCGCGTTCGTATTATCGGCCGCGACGACGTCACGGCTGTAGTCTTGCAGCACGGTCGCCTGTCTTCTTAACAGTGCCGCCTCGGCCGCCCTCTGGCGGGAGGTGAAGGCAACGCTACTCACGGTGAGACCGACGACAAACAGCAGTCCAATCGCCCAAATGTTCGCCGGGTCGTCGACGGTCAGTGAGTAGCGAGGCTCAGTTAGGAAGAAATCGAAGCCTAGAGCACCAAGTATCGCCGAACAGAGTGACGGACCCAAGCCGAGGCCAACGCCCGCGATGATCACTGGAACTACAAATACTAGGGATAGGTTGGGGATGGTCACCTTGCTGTCGACACCGACAGCCACGACCGTCGCGATGGCGGTCATTACAATTGAAGCAAGGTAGCGCACCAACTCCGATGCTACCGGGCCAAAAAGGGGGTCGGCATCCGGCGCCGGTGTGATGGCCTGCCGCAGCTTCAATTCAACATCGGCCACCGCTTCAACTCCTACCTAGCACCAGGCTCGTTGGCTGAAGAGCAAACCAACCAAAGCAAGTCGCGGCTCTGATAAACTAACAGAGTATACACCGACTTCATGGGCGCGTGAGCCGCATAAAACATAAATTCAATGTCTCTCCGGTGGTGACGCAAGTTGCCGGATGGGAAGCGAGCCGCGTTCCATACCGAAGTGGCGCTCCGCAGCGAGAAATCGAACGGCGCGCTGCAATTATGAAATTCCTATAACGTTGCTGGCGCGAGCGTCTCGAAATCATATGCGCGTAGTTGCAGCACTGACCGAAAGAACACGGACGAGGCACAGTGTCGCGAGCCGGTTGGCCATTGATCTATCCCAAATTGGCTGCCGAAATGGCGCGATAGTTGTTCCGATCATAACCACGCGCAACAAGGAGGAGCACTCGATGACGGACGTTATTTTTCTGGACCTCGCGTTCGGCTTTTTTGCGCTCGCGATCGGCCACGCCCACGTCTGCGAACGGCTTTGAGGAGAATGGGTCATGATCTTTGACTATTCACTCGCCGCCCTCGTCGCTGCCGGCTTGCTGTGTTACTTGCTCTACGCCCTGCTGCGGCCTGAGCGATTCTAGCGCCGAAAGAGCCTGCCCTTGAACTTGGTTTCATCAGGCATGCCAACTTGGTCGCGGCGGGCGCTCTCATGACGACCAGAACCTTCGTTGGTCCGAAAAAACTGGTCGCGACGGCAATGAATTGGTGACTGGCACGTCCGATATTGGGGCATTTTTCGGACATGGCCGCTCTGGCCGGCGATGTCCGCTGTCGGGGGTACAGCGGAAGTCGTCGTTCGACCCATTGCCATCATCGAAGGGTGGCTCGACTCCTCGGTCGCAAGTCCGAAAATATTTCGAACGTAGATGATGATTGTCAATGAAGGTCGGCCCTTGGCGCAAAGCTGCCGGTCACGGCAATGTCCGTTCCTGGGGGCGGAGCGGACTTGCCAAGCTGACGGGCTGAGGTCGCCTTTTGACCCTGGCTGCGTGAAAACGAGCTGTCTGCTATGATTCGCATGGCGATTTGCCGGGGGGCAATTCATGAAGCGCTTCGTTGAGGGTGCCGATCGCGGACAATCGACGCTGTTGCCGGAATGCCTCGATGAGTGGGTCGAGGAGAGCAATTCCGTTCGTGTGATTGATTGCTTTGTCGAACTCGCTCGATCTGGCCAATCTCGGCTTCGAAGGCGTCGAGCCTGCAGCGACAGGGCGGCCTGCCTACCACCCTTCGGTTCTTTTGAAGCTTTACATTTACGGGTATCTCAATCGGGTTCAGTCGAGCCGGCGGCTTGAGCGCGAGGCCGGCCGCAACCTGGAAGTCATATGGCTGCTCGGACGGCTCGTTCCCGATGACAAGGTGATTGCCGATTTCCGCAAGGACAATGGCCCGGCGATCCGCAGGGCGTGCGCGCGCTTCGTCAATCTCTGTCGACAGATGGGTTTGCTGGCGAAGGCGAGCGTCGCGATCGACGGCAGCAAGTTCAAAGCGGTCAATAATCGAGATCGCAATTTTACACGAGGGAAGATCGATCGCCGGCGCGCGCAACTCGAGGAGAGTGTGGCGCGGTATCTCTCCCAGCTCGATACGGCGGATCGGCAGGAACCGTCCGACGTGCTCGTGCTCAAGACGACGCGGCTCAAGGAGAAGCTCAACAAGCTGAAAGAGGAAATGGGCAAGCTTGCGGCCTACGAGAAGCAAATGTTGGCTTCGCCTGACGGCCAAATCTCGCTCACTGATCCCGACAGCCGTTCGATGGCGACGAGTGGGCGTGGCTCAGGCGTCGTCGGCTACAATGTGCAGGTCGCGGTCGACACCGTGAACCATCTGATCGTGACGCACGAGGTGACGAATACCGGCTCGGATCGCGCACAACTGGCGAACGTGGCGCGGGAGGCTAAGGCCGTTCTGCAAGTCGATAAACTCGAAGCCGTTGCCGACCGCGGCTACTTCAGTGGCGAGGAAATACTGGCTTGCGAGCAGATAGGCATCTGCGTGACGTTGCCCAAACCGATGACCTCCGGCGCGAAGTCGGAAGGCCGCTTCGGCAAGCAGGACTTCGTCTATATGACGCAGGAGGATGTCTATCGCTGCCCCGCCGGCGAGAAGCTCAAGTTCCACTATGCCAACGAGGAACACGGGCAGAAGATGCGCCGCTACTGGACCAGCGCCTGCAAGACCTGCGCAATCAAAGATCAGTGCACCACAGCCAAAGAACGCCGGATCACACGATGGGAGCACGAGCACGTTCTCGAAACCGTGCAGCAGCGACTGGATCAGGATCCCCAGGCCATGCGCCGCCGACGCGAAACAGTTGAGCATCCCTTCGGTACGCTTAAGATGCGGATGGGCGCGACGCACTTCCTGATGAAGACGCTGCCGAAGGTCGCGAGCGAAATGGCGCTGAGCGTGCTCGCCTACAATCTGACGCGCGTCATAAATATCGTCGGTACACGGGCGTTGCTGGCAGCGATCAGAGCGTGAGTGTGGAGATCCTTTGCGGCCGATCTCGAACCAGACTTGCCCAGCACTCCCCCCATGGTGACTTAGAGGTGGCCCCTGATCGTCCAGCAGGAAAAATTGCTCTAACTAGCCGTGTCGGACTGCATTGACCGGATAGTGGACGGTCGGGGCCTGCGTCAGCACGTTTTCACGCAACCAAGACCCGGAGCGGAACTCGCGGACGGGCCGCCTGTTCTTTTGACGGGCTTATGGGCGCGACTTCACGACGTAGTGCCTGCGTTCACCGGTATGGTGAACTGAAACGCGGCACCGTGTGGCACGTTTGCGGTGGCCCACAGCCGGCCACCATGGGCTTCCATGATCGACCGGCAGATCGCGAGTCCCATGCCCATGCCGCTGGATTTGGTGGTGAAGAAGGCGTTGAACACGCGTTCCGCATTCTCGGCGGTGATCCCGACCCCGCAATCCGTCACACTTACCAGCACCTGATGTGTCTCGTCCTGGCCTGAGCGGATCACCAGTTCGCGCGGCCGATCCGTGACCGATTGCATGGCTTCAATGCCATTGATCACCAGATTGATAATCACCTGCTGCAGTTGGACCCGATCGGCAAGGACCATGGGTAGAGCGGGTGTAAAATCCATCCGCAACAGCACCTGGTGGCTGATCAACTCATTCTGCATCAGGGCGATGACCTCTTTGATGACGTCATTGACGTCGAGCGGCGTCTTCTCGATGTCGGTTTTGTTCGCGAGCGCCCGGACGCGCCGCATCACTTCGCTCGCCCGATTGCCGTCGTCAATGATCCATTCCAACGAGCGGCGCGTTGCGGCAAGGTCGGGAATTTCGTGGTCTAGCCAGCGCAGACCGGCCTCGGCGTTGGCGACGACGCCGGCGAGCGGCTGGTTCACCTCATGGGCGATCGAGGCGGTCAGCTCCCCCATCGTCGTGACGCGATTAACATGAGCGAGCTCCGTCTGGGCCCTCTCACGTTCAATCATGTTATCTTTAAAAATCTGGACCGCCACCGCCATCGCGCCGATCTCGTCACTGCGGTTGGTCCTGGGCACTTCGACGGTGTTATCGCCCTTGGCGAGCGTTGTCATGGCGCTGGTCATGCGGGTGATCGGTGCCGCGATCCCGCGTGTGAGTAGAACGCCCATCAGCGTCGCGATGATGAGCGAGGCTGTGCCACCGAGAATCGTCATCGTGTATGCAGTTGCAAACGCCCGTTCCTGCACGGCGGCGCGCTTTGCCAACAGATCGCGCTCAACCCCCTCGATTTCGTCCACTTTGGTGCGAATGACGTCCATTGCGGCTTTGCCGGCCCTCAAGCCCGCCAAGGCGCGCGCATCCGCGCGCGTCTCGGGCTTCGCCATTAGCGCGATTTCCCGCTCGGCGATCCCGGAACGCCATTTTCTCGCCAACTCGTCCAGTTCATCGAGCCGGCTCTGCAGGGCGGGGTTGTCCGTGGCGAGGTCTCTTAGTTTCTGGATCGCCGCGGTGTAGGCATTGCCGCCCCTATGATAGGGCTCCAAAAAATTCTCGTCGCCGGTGATCAAATAGCCACGCACGCCGGTTTCCGCATCCACCACCGCGTCCTTTGCCTTCTCTAGCGTCTCCAACATGTCGGCGGTGTGGACACGCAAGTTTCTGGCCGACTCGATCACGAGAAGGCGGCCGTATACGATAGCGCTGCTCGCAAATATGACCACGACCACGGCGACAAACGCGGCCATAAGCTTACGCGCGATCGGCAAATTCGCGAAAGCGGACACAGGACCCTCAGAAGCGTTAAACCGACCCGAAATGGCCAAGCATCACGAACGAATTATAGCGCCTTGCTTTAATATCTGCACCTTCGCGATATTCGATCCCTATGGTTTAGGAAACGCCTCGCTCGGCTACGAATTCGCCGAAATCGCCGCAACGATCGCTGGCGAGACTGTGTCGGGCAGCGCAACGCCACGGAAACTTATTCGTTGAGGGGGCAGTCCGTGGGCTGCAGTGCCGCTGCTTCCTGTGCCCCCCGATGTAGTCGCACATCTCTTCTCTGGCCGGCATTCGGCGGCAATGGCCGTGGGCCAGCGGCCCCATTTGTCCGACCGAACTGGGCGCGTCGTTGACGGCTCCCGCCCCGACAGCCAGTTCATCGGCAAGCCCTATCAGCCAGCCGCCATCGTCGAAGCTTATCGCAAGTTTACGTTAGGCGCACCCGGGGCGAGGTCGGCTCATGGCACCGAACGGACCTGCCGCCCCTATTGCGCGATGTCTGTTATTGGGGGCAAAGCAGAAAACATCTGCTCTTAGCGAGTATTTCGCATTTTGACCCAGACCGGACCTCGTATTGTTTCGGTTCAACTGCAGATGATAGTTGACCTCGCGAAGGTCCAAGCTAGGTTTGGCGCCGCCCGAGATTGCGCTTAGCGTGGCTCGACAATTGCCCTCGAACAATGACCTTCTTGGTCATTGCGACTGAGTTCAAACAGCCGCGGTCCCGGCTCAAAGCGCTTCGTCGCTACAGCGCGTCGAAGTCCGGGGAATACCCTAAGCTTTTCAACACCTGCGGCTGCTGAAAAGTCACGGACGCGCGTGAATCTGCCATCCTCGAACGAAAAGGTCCCATCGGAGGTCTCAACGATATCGAATCCGGCAAATCCGTCCGTCCCACTTTTTGCGATCCTATGATCTCACCTCCGCTCAAAGAAAAAATGAACTGCGGATTAATCAGACCGGTTTCTTTTCTAGGCCGAATTGTCAAATTCCGAGCGTAACGTCGGCGAACCTAGGAGCCGAATGTCAATCGACGTTCATCGGGGATTAGCGATGAAATCCAATAGCGCGCGGCCGAGGTCGTCCTCGGCAGTGTTGATGTGTCCAATCGTGGACGTATGATTGTGGCCTCGCAGCCAAAACATCGGGGGCGTCCGCCGCTTGGCGACGGCTAACCGGTAGACCAGTTCCGAACAATGAAGATCGATCAGTGGATTCTCATACTCTCCCCAGGCAACAAAAGTAGGCACACTGTCGGTGCCGACATGACTAAGAGGTGACATGTCGTCGAGCTTCGCTTCATCCGTTGTCTCGTAATAAGCAGCGACCTTGTGGGCATTTGGATTTTCGGGAAGCGTCTCGGCGCGCACGCGGCCGCTGACGACGATCAGTCCGGCGATGCCTGGACCGCCAAGGGGCTGCAGGCGCCTGTCGTAAGCGTAACTGCCGGCATGCGCGGCGCCGGCCGAATGGCCCATCAGGAAAATTCGTGACGCATCGACGCCGATCTCTTCGGCGTGCTGCTGGATCCACTTTATGACGCTTGCGATGTCTTCGCTTGCGGCTGGATATTTTGCATCTCCGGCAAGCCGATAGCCGATGTTGACACCTACATTTCCGTTGCGCGCAAAGTAGTGCAGCACGTTGGAGTAGATCTCTTCGGTGCGGTTGGGGTGGCCATCGAGAAAAGCGCCGCCATGCACAAAGACGATGGCTGCGCGCTTGCTGTCCTTATTGTCCGGTTCGAACAGGTCGAACTTTTGCCGCGAATGGGAGCCGTACGGGATGGCGCGTCGAACGGTGACTCCCTTCTTCGGCGCAAGCTTGAGGACTTCGCTGAACTGATCGACCATGATCTTGACGTGCGCAGCCGGATTTCTCCCCCAGCGTGGCCCAAGCTCCGCCATCAGGTGGCGCAGGGCATCGGGAATTTCGGGAAACCTGGAACTCATGTTCGGTCCGGCTGAAGCTGATGATCTTTCAGATAGAAATGCCGGTAAACTTGATCTGGGAAAATTCCTCGATCGCGTAGCGGACGCCTTCGCGGCCAACGCCGCTTCGCTTCGTGCCGCCGAACGGATAGTTATCAAGACGGAACCGAGTGGCTTCGTTGATCCACAACGCGCCGACGTCGAAATCGTCCGAGAAGCGCAGGGCTGTGGCGAGATCCTTCGTGAACACCGCGCCCTGCAATCCGAATTCGGAATCATTAGCCATGAGTAGTGCGTCGTCGATATCGTCGAAACCAGCAACCAGGGCGATGGGACCGAAAACCTCTTCGCGCCATAGCCGCGCCGCCGTGGGCACGTCGGTCAAAATTCCCGGCGTTACCGTTGCTTCGTCTTGACGGGGCTGAAGGGTGAAACGTGCGCCCTTCGCCACGGCGTCTTCGCACATCGCCATGACGCGGGCGGCCGACGCCTTGCTGACCATGGGGCCGATATCGGTCTTTAGATCTTCGGCGCTGCCGACGTTCAGTGCGCGGGCCGCGGCCGTGAAATGTCGAAGGAACATATCCAGCGCCGGTCTTGCCACCAAGACGCGCTGGGCCGAAATGCATTGCTGACCGCTCGCTTCGAAGGCGGCGGAGGCGATTTTTTTCGCAGCCGTTTCAATGTCTGCGTCAGCCATCACGATATTCGCTGCGTTGGATCCGAGCTCAGCCACGAATTTCTTCGCACCCGCCGCCCGGGCCAACGCATCTCCGGCCACCGTGCCTCCGGTAAACGACACGGCGCGAACCTCGCGATGCGACGCGAGAGCAAGCGCCGTGTCACGATCGCCCGTCACGACGGTGAACATATCCTTTGGCCAGCCGGTATCGTGAAACAGCTGTGCGAGGCGCAGGGCCGCTCGTGTACCAGCAAGCGCCGGCTTTACGACGATGGCGTTGCCGGCGGCAATCGCCGGCGCGATTTTCTGCACCAGCAGATTGACCGGCGCATTGAACGGCGTGATGCCCGCGACCACGCCATAGGGCACACGCCGGACAAAGCCGATATGATTTGCCCCGGGTGCGGTAATATCCAGTGGAAGGGTTTCGCCCCCGATCTGCGTCAATGCCGCCGCCGTCAACTCCAGGAATTCGGCACCGCGCTTGATTTCAAAGCGGGCCATGCGGATCGGCTTGCCGACGTCCTCGCAGATCAGCGAGGCTATTTCATCGCCGGTGGCTCTCAGCGACGCTGCGGCGGCATTCAGCCATGTAATGCGCTGGTGGGTCGGTTGTTTGCGATTTGCGGCGAAGGCGATCAAGGCCGCCGCGACCGCGCGATCGACGCCGGCTTTTCCGGATTCAGAGATTTGCCCGATCGGTTGGCCGCTTTGCGGAGCAATGAGGTCCAATACGCCGGCGGCTGGTTCGGCCGCGACAGGCTTGCCACCGACGAAGTCGGTGAAGATTTGAAACTGTGGCCGGTTCATGTCAGCGGGGATTTCTCAGGCGTTGGATCTGCATGTTGGCCAGGAATGGCACCAGCGGATGGACACCCATCTTGACGATCGAAGGCACCTCAAGCTCGAGCAGCGCGGCGCGCTGTTCGTGCGACAGTTTGAACTTGTCGGCATAGGCAGAGACATTGGAGACGAACAGCGCGCGATCAGCCTCGTTGTGGGCAAGACCGTGCAGGGCGGCGGTCAGTTGAACCAGTTCCGGCTTGATCGAGGGATAATGTGCATCGTGCTCGTCGGCCTGCTCGCCAAACCAGGCCAGCGACGCATAATTATGATGCCAGCTGGGGTCCATCGAAACGATATCGGGCTTGCGCTCGCCCAGCGCGCCAGCCGCGCAGGCCCAGCATCGCAGTTCGATATTGCCGGTCTCGTCGAGTTCAGCTTCGTCGTACCCGATCAGGGATTTCAGGTTACCGGCGGCGAGTTTCTCCAGGACCTTGTTATCCCAGGCCAGTTCGGGATTGGAGTATCGATCGGTACCCGGGAAGTGCGACATGCCGCCGCTCGACAGGATCACGGTTCGCAATCCCAGCGAGGTCACGGTGCGGGCTATGGCCTGGCCGAACGCATAGCATCGTTCCATGGTGGGCTGCGGCGGCAGATAGGCGTTGACGTAGATCGGCAGTACTGGATCGGTGAGGCCGATATGCGTCAGCGGAATGCCGATCGCGTAGTCGATCCGGGCGGTGCTGGTAAAGGCCGGGTCGAAATTCTGGCGGTAAAGTTGCCGAACGATCTCGAAGCTTATTTCGCTAGGAATATTCCAATGAAACTTTCGTCCGGCGAATTCGCCGCTGGCCTCGCCGCCTACATGGATCGTGAAGGGTGGGGCGGCGTTGTGAAAGAACTGCTCGGCATGATCGTTGGAGAAAATGATCCAGAGGTCGGGCTTCAGCGCTTTGAGCTTTTCGCCGATGTCCGCCGCCACACGGCGCACCTGTTCGACGGTCTTTTTGTCTTCGGTGTCCGGCATCGTGAAGAACTGCGGCGCATGAGGAAGCATAGCACCGCCGACCACTGTTGACCTCATTCCAGTCTCCCTAAGGGCAGTTGGCTGCCGCCGAATTCATACGACCCTATTTCATGGTCGTCTCGGCGTGTTATCGCTATTCCGCCAAAAAACAGTTATTAAACGACACCGGTTGATACTTGGAGACCCTGCGTGACCCTGGCGATCCATCCCGAAGTTCGAGAAGCGCCTTCGGGAAATTATCCGCAACGGATCGTGGCCTATGTGCTCGATCTCAAGCGCGGCGGAGGATTGCCGCCGCACAGTCATCAACGCGCGCAGTTGCTGGCGGTGACATCGGGCTCCATCGCCGTGACCGCGGAAGGCTCGACGTTTGTCGCTCCGCCGGAACGCGCCGTTTGGGTGCCGGCCAATACCGTGCATGGAACCCGCCATTTGACGTCGACCCGCCTGCAAACCTTCTACGTTGCCGCCGATGCGGCACCGGCGCTCTCCCGGCGGACCACCGTCGTCCAGGTCGGTCCGCTGATGCGCGAACTGATGAATGTGATCGTGGCTCGCCCGCGCCGCCACGATGAAAGCGGCGCTGACGGCCGGCTGGTCTCGGTTCTGCTGGACCAGCTTTCGGCGGCGGCGGCGCTGCCGCTCAATCTTCCGATGCCGCGAACCGAGGATATGCTCGCGATTGCGGCAGAGCTGCTCGAGGCACCGACCAGCGTGCCCTCGCTCGGCGACCTGGCGAGCGCAGTGCACCGGTCGCCGCGCACCCTCGAACGGCAATTCAAGTCGGAGACGGGGCTTTCGCTGCGGAGTTTCCGACGCCAAGCCAAGTTGCTCCGTTCGCTCGAACTGCTGTCGTCCAATATGTCCGTCAGCGCCGTTTCCGATCATCTCGGATTTGGCGAACCGAGCGCCTTTATCGCCACGTTTCGCGCCGCGTTTGGCGTGACGCCGGGCCGCTATCTGGCCCGCAAGTGACAGACCGGATTTGTCGCGGCGTTTTTCACCGTCGACTAAACGACGATTGCATTGGTTTGTTGCTCGATCAGCCGGACCAGACTGAGCGCGGTTAACTCCGACGATTTGGGATTGGTCGCCAGCGGATTATTTTCGAGCATGATTTCCAGACGGCCGAAAGCGCCCCGCGCGGTGATGCGATGACCGTTGATGCGGACTGCCGGATCGGCCACCATTTCAACCCGGGTGTGGTCGAGGCCGATACCGGCGAGCGCAGTCACGACGGTCGCATTCGCGTTTTGGGGATACTGGCTTGCCGCTTCCCTCGCGCTGCCCGAGAAGAATGTCGTGCGCTCGGACAGACCGGGAAGGTCGAGCAACTTCTCTGCGGGTGTTCCCTTCCATGCGATCGGCGGCTTGATGATCCGGTGGGTGACCTTATCCAGACCGAGCACGGCCGCGCTTGCAAGGGCGTCAACGGCACCGATGGCACCCGATGGAATAAGGACTCGGCTGCGATGCGCTTCGGCAACGGCGGACAGCCGAGCCAGCAGCGCATCGTCGCAGAACGCGCTAGTGGAAGCGATGATCATGGCAGGCGCCGCACCGAGCGCCGCTTCCGCCCATATATCGATCGCCGCCCGCCCGGCGGCTTCGACCACGAGATCCGGACGCAGATCAGACAGCCCGCCGGGGGAGACCAGAAATGGAACATCAGGAGGAATCGACGCGCGATTCGCCGGGGTGTCGATGCTGGCTATGCCGACGATTTTGACGGCAGCGTTTCGTTGGGCGAGCAGCGCGCCAACGCGGCTGTTGATGGCGCCCCAGCCGATGAAAAACGTCCGCAGCGGCCTTTTCGGGAGCGAGCCCGGCACTGCCGTCACTTCAGATCCTGGCATTGCGGCCCATTTTCGGTTTCGGCTTCGGCTTTGCCGGCCCCGGTTTCCGCACCGCGATTGTTGTTTTTGCAGTTGTTTGGGCGAGCCTGTTGGCCAGCATTAACTGGCTGACTTTCTCGAGGTGCCTGCGCATCTCGTGTCCAGCGTCCTCGGGCCGCCGCTCCAGGAGAGCATCCACGATGGCATGGTGACTTTCAGCGCTCTCGACGCTGACGGATTCCACTTCGTTGGCCCGGTGTCGCTCGCGGTGAACATGCCACATCACCTTCTCATGCATGTCGACCAGCGATCGATTGCCGGTGCCGCGCACGATGCAGAGATGAAAATCGTTGTTCAGCTGATAGTAGCGCGAGGCATCGGCGCGCCGGGCCGCCTTGCGCATCTCCTCGTATATCCGCCGGATGTCGTGCAAAACTTCCTGGCGTCCGGACTGTGCGACCCGGATCGCGGCGAGTTGCTCGAGACTGATGAGGATTTCCATGGTCTCACCGATTTCGGTGGCGCCCGGATCGGTCACGACAGCGCCGACATGAGGCACCAGCCGAACAAGTCCTTCGGCTTCCAGCGTCTTGAGCGCCTCACGCAAGGGGGTTCGTGAAACGCCGAACTGCTTGCAGAGCAGCGGCTCCGATAGCCGAGCTCCTGATTTCCAGCGGTTTTCGACAATGTCCCGTCGAAGGTGCGGCAGGATCTGATTGTGCATCGGCGCATATCGCACCACCGACGCCGACGGTGAAGCATCCCCGCCGTTCTTTTTTGCTCCAGCCATTGCCGAATCAATCCTTGCCACTCGTGGCCTTCTTGACATATTCGTCCCGGCCATGATCGTATACGATATACGATTGTACGGGGAGTGGTAATGAGTCAAGACGAAGCGTCGCATCGGCCTGCGGTTTCAGGCAGTCAGGGCATCGGGGCCTCCCTGCGCCGTAACGAGGATGCGCGTTATCTCGACGGCAAAGGCGAGTACCTCGCCGATCTGCAAGTGCCGGGCATGGCCGAAGTGGTTTTTCTCCGTAGCCCGGTTGCCCACGGCAAGATTCGCTCCATTACGGTTCCCAAGGTGTCCGAGGGACAAGTGTTCTTTGCGGCCGACATTGCTTTCACCAAACCGATCGTCGCCGTCAGCGCGGCCCAAGGCTTCAGGCCTTCAAACTACCCGGCGCTGACATCCGACAAGGCGCGTTTCGTTGGTGACCTGCTGGCGATCTGTATCGCTCCCACCCGCGCCGAAGCCGAAGACATTGCCCAGTCGTGCACCATCGATTTCGAAGAGCTGCCGGCGATTTGGGATATCGATGTCGCCTTGAAGGCTGACGCGCCCCGGGTTCATGAGGCCTGGTCGGACAACGTCTACATCGAGACGCGGATAGCGACCGGCGATCTCGACGATGTGCGGGCCCGCGCCGATGTGACCGTTCGCAAAAGCCTGCGGATGGGGCGGCATGCCGGCGTCTCGATGGAAGGCCGTGGCGTGCTGGCGCATTACGACCGGCGCTTGGACGAACTGGTCGTCTACAGTTCGACGCAGTTTCCCCATGTCATCCGCACCATCCTGGCTGACAGCCTCGGGATCTCCGAAAGCAAGCTGCGGGTCGTGGCTCCCGATGTCGGCGGTGGCTTCGGGCCCAAGAACAATTTCAACCCCGAGGAATTGGCGATCGCGGCGCTGGCGATGAAGCTCAACCGGCCGCTGCGCTGGATCGAGGACCGGCGCGAGCACCTGATCGCCTCGCCTCACGCGCGCGAACACCGCTATGAACTGACGGCTTACGCCGACCGCAACGGCCGCATCCTCGGTCTTGAGGCCGAAGTGGTGGTTGACGCCGGCGCCTATTCGGTCTGGCCGTGGACCGCCTCGATGGAAGCGGGCATGTCGGCGGGAATCATGACCGGCCCCTACGATATCGCGGTCTATCACGCCCGGGCGATGTCGGTTGCGACCAACAAGTCTCCGCTCGGGCCCTATCGCGGGGTGGGACGCAGCGGCGCATGCTTTGCGATCGAAACGCTGGTCGATGCGGTCGCGCGTGCGGTTGGTCGCGAACCTGCCGACGTGCGGATCGAGAACATGGTTCCGCTGGAGGCGATGCCTTACACATCCGCGACCCATAAACTCTACGACAGCGGCAACTACCCCGAATGTGCCAAGCGGGCCTGCGATGCGGTTGGACTTGCCGCAATTCGCGCCCGGCAGTCGCGGCCAGAGCCGGATGGCCGGCTGATCGGTTTCGGCATGGCGAGCTATACCGAGCAGTCCGCGCATGGCACGGCGGAATGGGTGGCGCGCGGCTTGCCGGTCGTGTTCGGCTACGAGCCGGCGCTGGCCCGCTTCACGCCGGACGGCAAGCTTATCCTGTTCGTTGGCATTCAGAATCACGGGCAAGGGCTGGAAACAACGCTTGCGCAGGTCGCGAGCCAGGAACTCGGGATCGCCGTCAAGGATGTCATCGTCCGGCACGGCGACAGTTCGGTTTCGCCTTACGGAATGGGCACCTTCGCCTCACGCAGTATGACGATGTCGGGCGGCGCGGTGTCGGCGGCGTGCGGCACACTGGCGGAAAAGATCGCGCGCATCGGCGCCCATCTGCTGCAAGCGCCGAAGGAATCCGTTCGTCTCGCCGACGGCAAGGTTTATTTCGGCGAGCAGAGTGTTTCCTTCGCGCAGATAGGCCAGGCCGCGTATCTGCATCCGGAGCGCCTGCCTGTCGGTGAAGAGCCGGCATTGGAGGCGAGCGCGGTCTATCAGCCCGGCCGCAGCACCGGCGCCTTCTCTTATGCAACGCATGCCTGCGCGCTCCTGGTCGATCCCGGTACCGGCCACGTCGAGATCCTCGACTATGTGGTCTGCCATGACTGCGGCACCATGGTGAATCCGATGATCGTGGAGGGACAGGTGGTTGGCGGCGTGGCGCAGGGGCTCGGCACGGCGCTGTATGAAGAGATACCTTACGACGAAAACGGCCAGCCGCTGGCGTCGACGTTTCTCGATTACATGATACCCGGCGCCACGGAAGTTCCTGACGTCCGCGTGTTGCACATGGAAACGCCGTCACCGCATACGCGATTCGGCATCAAGGGCATGGGCGAGGGGGGCGCGATCGCGCCGCCCGCGGCTGTCGTCAACGCTATCAATGATGCGCTTAAGTCGCTTGGTGCTGAAATCAACCAGACCCCGGCGACCCCGGATCGCATCTTGCAGGCCATTCTCGCCGCACGGGAGACGCGGCCATGAAACCAGCGCCATTTGACTATCACCGTGCAACCTCGATTGAGGACGCTAT
Source organism: uncultured Alphaproteobacteria bacterium (assembly GCA_963811915.1). GTDB lineage: Bacteria > Pseudomonadota > Alphaproteobacteria > Rhizobiales > Xanthobacteraceae > Bradyrhizobium. The sequence continues at coordinate 223,439 of CAWETC010000020.1, read as the reverse complement.
CGCTCACCTCCAGGCAGGCGATGCGATCGCGCGCCCACTCGCGGGAGGGCAGTCGCTGGTGCCGATGTTGAACCTGCGTTTGGCGCCGGCTGACAGGCTGGTTGACCTGACGCGCATCGATGCCCTCAAGCAAATCGTCGCGCGGGCGGATGCTATTCGCTATGGCGCTTTGACAACCCATGCTGCGTTCGAGGATGGCCGGGTGGCGGATGCCAGCAATGGCTTGATGCCTTTCATCGGTTCACAGATCGCTTACCGCGCCGTGCGCACGCGCGGCACGATCGGCGGAGCTGTGGCGTTAGCTGATCCCGCCGCGGATTGGCTGACCACTATCATCGCCCTGGAAGGCGAGGTCGCTCTGGTCGGTCCCAACGGGCGGCGTACCGTGGCAGGCACGGATTTTGCTCTTGGTCCGTACATGACCGCCATCGACGATGCCGAATTGATCGAAGCCATCATCGTGCCGCGCCGACCGGGTAGCGAACGCTGGGGGCACTACAAGGTGTCGCGCAAGACCGGTGAATATGCGGAGTCGATGGCGATCGCGTTGATCGACAAGGCGCTCGGGAAGGCGCGGCTGGTCGTTGGCGCAACCGATGGCGCTCCGCTCGTGCTGGACAGATCATCGCGCGAGATCGCGGCCGGCAATATCGGCGATGGCCTCGCTGCGGTGATCCGGGCGGAACTGGCCGAAAGCGGCCGCGATTTTTCACCCGGAAAGCTCTTACTCCACAGTACCGTCGCCGTGCGCGCTGTGGCGAATTCGGAGAGACGATGAAGACTTCGATATCAGCTGTTATCAATGGCAAGCGGGTTCAGTCTTCGGTCGAACCCCGCACGAGCCTCGCGGATCTATTGCGCGAGGAACTGCGGCTGACCGCGACGCATCTCGGCTGCGAACAGGGCGTATGTGGCGCCTGCACGGTGCTGATTGATGACCAGCCGGCGCGGGCCTGCATCACGCTCGCCGTCGGCATTGATGGTTCCGATATCCGGACGCTGGAAGGTCTTGAGAAGGATGCGCTGATGCTGGTTCTGAAGTCGGCATTCCATGACAAGCATGGACTGCAATGCGGCTTCTGTACGCCCGGAATGCTGATCAGCGCCTGGGACCTGCTGCGGCGCAAGCCTCACCTCAATGAATCCGAAATCCGCATCGCAATGAGCGGCAATTTGTGCCGCTGCACCGGTTATCAGGGCATCGTTCGCTCGATCCGGTCGGCTGCGGAGAACTGGGCCGGCAAGGCCACGGCGGATCAGGAACACGTCTGATGAAGATCGAGAAGAGTTTCGAATTGCTGCATCCGCGCGAAATGGTCTGGAGCCGGATGAACGACGTTTACCTCGTCGCGCGGTGTCTTCCGGGCGCTTCGATCGTCGAGGATCTCGGCGAGCATCACTACAAGGGCCGCATGTCGGTGAAGGTTGGGCCGATGGCCGCTGCGTTCGACGGTGAAGTCGCCATCGATAGCCAGCCTCAGGCCTGGACTGCGATCGTTTCTGGCAAGGGCGCCGATGCGCGCTCGAGCTCGCGCGCCACAGGCGCAATGACCTATCGGCTGAGCGAAGGGAGCGCGACCGGCGCAACCCGCGTCGAAGTCACCTCCGACATCAGCCTGGCCGGACCGCTGGCGCAGTTCGGCAAGGGAGCGGTCATGCAGGAAGTGGCGAACCGCATCACCGCCGAATTCGTCAGAAACTTTGAAGCCGAACTGGCCACATCCCCGGGCCAGGCCGCTCCCTCCGAAAGCGGCGCTATCAGGCCAGTCACTCGATGCCGGAAATCTGCTTTGGTCGATCCTTCGCGAGCGTTTCCTGGCGCTGTTTCGGAAACGTCCGCAATGAGGTCAACGGTCCCTCATCAAGATTTACCCCAATCTGAAAACAGGAGAAGGTTCATGACGATATTGAGAAGCTTCCCGATCGGGCTCCTTGGTCTGTCGCTCGCCGCCGCCGGAGCGAACGCGCAGGAAGCCATCAAGATCGGGCTGATCCAGCCCTTGACCGGATCGGTGGCCTATAACGGCACCAGCGATGTCAACGGGTCCAAGCTGGCGCTGAAGGAAATCAACGCCAGAGGCGGCGTGCTCGGCAAGAAGGTTGAACTGGTGATCGAGGATGGTCAGTGCCGTCCGGCAAATTCGGTGAATGCCGCGGAAAAACTCATTCAGCGCGACAAAGTCGTGGCAATTTCCGGCGCTTTCTGCAGTTCCGCGACGCTGGCCATCATGCCCGTGGCCGCCAATTACAAGCTGCCGCTGATCACGGGCGTCTCGTCCAGTCCCGAACTGACGGAAAAAGGCAACCCATGGTTCTTCCGGGCTACCGAGACCGATGCGTTGCTGGCCAAATCCTTCTCGAAGATTCTTTATGATCAGTTGAAGCTGCGCAAGATCGCGTATATCGGCGTCAATGACGACTTCGGTCGCGGCGGCGTGGCAGAATTCGAGAAGCACATGACGGCGCTCGGGGCGACCACCGTCATGAAGGAATATTTCGAGCACGGTACATCGGACTTCTACACCCTTCTGACCAAGCTGCGCTCGTCGGGGGCCGATGGCGTCTTCGTCGCCGCCGAAACCCAGGATGGATCGACCCTGGTCAAGCAGAAGGCCGAGCTTGGTCTGACCACCAAAGTGTTTGGCGTCGGCTCCTGGGCCACGCCGGATTTCATGAAGCTGACAGGCGAGGCATCAGAAGGCATCTATGCCGCCGTGCCCTATGCGTCGACGATGACGACGCCGAAGAATCAGGCGTTCGTTGCAGCCTATACCGCCCAGTACAAGGAGGCTCCCGGCAAATACTCCGCCGCGGGTTACAACGCGATCAACATCCTGGTGGAAGCGATTGGCCGCGCCGGTTCGACCGATCCGGAAAAATTGCGCGATGCACTCGCCAAGACGAACTATGAGGGGCCGAACGGTCACTTCGAGTTCGACAGCAAGGGGCAGGCCAGCGGCTTCTCGGTGGTTCTGGTGGAATTGTTGAAGGGCGTGCCCACCGTTGCGGCCACTGCCACCATCGAGCGCTGACGAATACAACCGGGTCGTCGCCTGAGAGCTTCTCCGGCATTTTCGGGCGCCCGACTTTAGCGAGAGCAATATGGATCTGTTTCTTCAGCTCCTGGCCAATGGATTGGTCATCGGTACGTTCTATGCGCTCTCCGCTCTCGGCCTGACGCTGGTGTTCGGCCTCATGCGCGTGGTGAATTTCGCCCATGGCGAGCTTTACGTGGTGGGCGGACTGCTGGGGTGGGCGTTGACCGACCTCGTCGGGCTCAATTTCTTTCTCACGCTGGCCGTTGTGGTTTTCAGTCTCGCGGTCGGCGGCTACCTGATCGATCGCCTGCTGATGGCGCGGGTGCGCGGGCAGGGCGAAGAGCCGACGATCCTGCTCACGATTGGCCTTTCGATCTTCCTGACCAACACCGCGCTCCTGATTGTCGGCACAGCGCCGCGAAAGGTCGTCTCGCCCTTTGCCAACAAGCCGCTGTTCCTCGGCCCCGTCGTTATCACCCAATCACGCCTGGTGCTGGTGGCGATTTCGGCTGTCGTTATCCTTGTTGCCCATCTTTTGATCCAGCGAACGACACTCGGCCGCTCAATGCGCGCCACGTTCCAGGATTTCGTGGCCGCGCAGCTATCCGGCATTCGCATCAGCCATGTCTACGGCTTCACTTTCGCACTCGGGGCGGCGCTCGCCGGCGCCGCCGGAATGTTGCTGAGCTCGATCTATGTGGCGCAGGCAACCATCGGCGACGTCATCAGCCTCAAGGCGTTCGTGGTCGTGATCCTCGGCGGCATGGGAAGTTTCGCCGGCGCGATTGTCGGCGGGCTGGTTCTCGGAGTAACGGAAGCGTTCTGGGGCGGGTATTTGTCGAGCGGATATGTAGACGCGATCGGCTTCGGATTGGTAATTGCGATGCTGCTGGTACGACCCTACGGTCTGTTCGGCAAACACGCCGAGCGCGCCTGATGATATTCGAACGCAATTGTCTGCTGGTCGCCCTGGTTGTCGCGCTGTTGGCGCCGCTGTTGTTACAGAACCAATATGCCATGCATATCGGCGTGCTCATCATGTTTTCGGTGATGCTGGCGACGAGCTTTAATCTCATCGTCGGCTATGTCGGCGAGTTTCCGCTCGGCCATACCGCATTTTTGGGCGTCGGCGCCTATACCGCAGCGCTGTTCTCAACGCGCCTCGCGATGCCCTATCACGTCGCCGAACTTGCCGCGCCGCTTGCGGCGGCGCTGTTCGGCCTCGTGATCGGCGCGATCACGCTGCGGCTGCGCGGGCCGTTCTTCGTGATCGTCACGCTGTGCTTTGCCGAGGTGCTTCGGCTGATCGCCAACAACTGGATCGGTCTGACCAATGGACCGATGGGAATTTCCGGGATTGAAAAGCCGTCGTGGGCGATCGCGGGCGACGCGCTCCAGCAGAAGGTGTCCTATTATTATGTCGGATTGCTGCTCGCGGCGATCTCACTTTTCGTGTCCTACCGCTTCGTCTATTCGAATATCGGGCGCGCTGCTATCGCGGTGCGGGAAAATCGTTTCGTCGCCCAGTCGATCGGCATTTCGCCATTCTACCTCGGGCTCCTGACTTTTGTACTCGCGGCCGGCATCGCGGGCCTCGCGGGCGGCTTCTACGCCAACTACGTGTCCTTTGTTGGTCCTGAAGTGTTCGGCTTTTCCTTCATGATTTCCATGATCATCATGGTTCTGGCCGGCGGCAAGGGGACGCTGGTTGGCCCGGTCATCGGCGCGATCATTGTCGTGCTGCTGGAAGAGTATCTGCGCGATTTCAAGGAACTGCGCTTTTCCATATTTGGCCTGATCGTCATGGCCGTGGTGCTGTTTCTGCCGCGCGGCATCATGGGCTTCATCACACGGCGGCACGAGACCTACAGTCGCGGAGCGACCCGCGATGCTTGAGGTCAACAACATATCGAAGCGTTTTGGTGGTTTGCTGGCGCTTTCCGATATCACTTTCGGGGTTGGCTCCGGCGAGATCGTCAGCCTAATTGGACCCAACGGTGCCGGCAAGACCACTTGCCTCAACCTCATCACCGGTTTTTTTAAGCCGTCCGCCGGAAGAGTGCTTTATCGCAACGCCGATATCACCGGCCGGGCACCTTACGCGATCGCGCAGACCGGTCTGATCCGGACGTTTCAGAAAACAAATGTGCTAAAGGGGCTTACGGTATTCGGCAATGTGCTGACAGCCCGTCACCGCCATGGCGAGACGTCGCTGCTGCGCACCTTGTTTCCGGGGCAGGCGCAGCGCGGCCGTGAGCGAAAGCTTCGCGACGAGGCCGCTTCTATCATAGAAAAGGTCGGCTTGCGCGATCGCATGAACGCGGGAGCGGATTCGCTGTCATGCGGAGAACTTCGGCTTCTGGAACTTGCGGTCGCGCTCGGCGCAGGTCCGCAACTTCTGATGCTGGATGAGCCCGCGGCTGGCCTCAATACCGAGGAAGCCCATCAGCTTGGCGCCGTGCTCAAGACTCTGATCGGCAATGACGTCGAATCTGTTTTGCTTGTCGAACATAATATGGCGCTGGTGATGGAGGTATCTCACCGCATCGTCGTACTTAATTTCGGCCGCAAAATCGCCGAAGGCGCGCCGGATGAGATCCGGAGCAACGCCGGTGTCATCGAAGCCTATCTTGGCACACCCGCATCATGATCAGTATCGATCCAATCCTCGAATTGCGGAATGTCGATGCATGCTATGGCAAGGTGCGCGCGCTGCATGGCGTTAGCCTGAAGGTCAGCCCCGGAGAAGTCATCGCCCTGATCGGCGCCAATGGCGCTGGCAAGAGCACGACGCTCCGCGTGATGTCGGGACTGGTCACTGCCTCGGCGGGCGATATTTTGCTCGATGGCGGCTCGATCGCCCGGCACAGGCCCGACATGATCGTCCGCAACGGCATCGCGCATTGCCCCGAAGAGCGCCGGATCTGGCCCGAACTGACCGTGCACGAAAACCTTGCTCTTGGGGCCTATATCTGCCGCGATCGTTCCGAAGCGAAGCGGCGAATGGAAGACGTACTGATGCGATTTCCGCGACTGCGCGAGCGAAATTTTCAGCTTGCCGGTACCCTTTCCGGGGGCGAGCAGCAGATGCTCGCCATCGGTCGCGCGCTGATGTCGGCGCCGCGCATCTTGCTCCTGGATGAACCGAGCCTTGGTCTCAGTCCGCTGATCATGCAAGAGGTGTTGACGGTGATACGGCAACTGCGGGACCAGGGCATTACCATCGTGCTGGTCGAGCAGAACGTGCACAACGCGCTTTTGGTCGCCAATCGGGCGTATGTTTTCGCTACGGGAAGAATCATTGCCGAGGATAGTGCAGCAGGGTTATTGAAAAATCCCAGTCTATTGCGCGCCTATCTTGGAGGCTAAAAACTGTGGGGTGTTCAAGGTCAAAACTTAGCGGTGCCGCAGTCAGATCAGCGAAGAATGCATCTTGATCTTACTGTGTGTACCGAAAACCTTATCCGAGTTGATGACGTGATGGAATCGCCTAAGCTGGCGGAATGTTCGGGCTGATCTGTTTCGTTCTGGCCGTCCTGGCCTCGCCATTCAAGTCGAAGTTGCGGCTTGAAGCTGAGAATGCGGTGCTTCGACATCAGCTGATTGTCTTGAGGCGCAGGCTGCCTGGTCGCGTCCGGCTCACGAACAATGATCGCTGGTTCTTTATCCTGCTATATCGCGCGTTTCCTTCTTATCCTGCGGGTTCTCACGATCATCCGGCCCGAGACGCTTGTGCGTTGGCACAGGGCTGGCTTTCGCTGCTACTGGCGTTGGAAGTCGCGCTCATTGGGAGGGTGACCGCAGATCGACACGGAGCTGCGCGCATTGATCCGGCGGATGAGCGTGGAGAATCCGCTTTGGGGCGCGCCACGTATCCACGGCGAACTGCTCAAGCTCGGGTTTGAAGTCGCGCAGTCGAGCGTCGCCAAGTACATTGTCAAACGGCGGGGGCCACCCAGCCAGGGCTGGCGGACCTTCTTGCATAGCCACGCGCCGGACGTTGCTGCCATGGACTTGTTCGTTGTTCCAACTATCGGCATCGACCTGCTCTATGCCTTCGTCATCGTCCGGCTCGACCGCAGACCTCGTCTGGATCAGCGTCACGACAAATCCGACAGCCGAGTTGCTCTTCAAATAACGGAGGCATTTCCCTGGGATGAGGCTCCGCACTATCTCATCCGCGATCGCGACCGGAACTATGGAAGCATCGTCACGCGCCGATTGCGCGCTATGGGCCTCCGGGACAAGCCCACCGCACCAGCCTCGCCTTGGCAGAATGGCTTTGCCGAACGGCTGATCGGATCGATCCGGCGTGAGTGTTTGGACCACATCATTGTCTTGGGCGAGATGCATTTGCGTCGGGTGCTGAAATTCAGCGAATCGGAAGCGTCAAATCACACGCCATCCTTGGCGGACTTCATCATCATTATGTCCGGGGCTAAGTTTTCGGTACACACAGGAAGATTGGGAGTCGTGTCAATATTGGTGAGCGACTGCCTCCAGTGACCCGGTGGGTGCCTAGCAATACGCATCCCTACCGCGATCCTGGACCCATATGCGACATTGGCCGCCCCACCGAGCCCCCCGCTCGGCCCATTCGAGGCTGGAGACCTCAACGCTTTAGACATATCGATAGGTCTGGCCCGCGCGCCAAAAAGCTTCTCTGGTAACTTTGATTTGAATCAACCGACCTGCAGTGCGTGACCATATTTTGCGGGGTGCCTGGGGGGCAACTAACCTAGGAGATCACCGATGATGAAAATAGTAGTGGTCGGAGCAACTGCGCTCTTCCTTGCTGCATCGCCGATTGCCATGCTCGTTGTTCCGCTAATTGCTGCATCGACCGCGCAAGTGGCAGCTGCCTCGGAACGGCACCACACGCGAACGAGCGGCCGCGCGGTGACATGCGAGCAATCGCTGAATTATGCCGCACGCGGTGACACTGCAGCGGAGTTGTACTGGCAGAACTACGCCAATGGCATCATGGCGGCGCACCCTGCTGGTCGATGATCTGGGATGTACTGAAGAAAGGCCCCGGCATTGCCGGGGCTGGGCCTCGAGCCGCGTGGGATGAACGGACCAAGCTCTGTTGCGGTCCGAGGGTCGAGAATGACCCCATCTGCGACATCGAACCTCATCACGTCTGTGGCTGATCGGGTGCCATTTTCCTCCCGCTCGCCGGTGCGAGGTGCTAGGCTTTTAGCTATTGCCCAAGGCGCCTTCTCAGGAGTTACGAGGGAGGGACAGCTTGATGCTTCCGCAACCCAAATCCGCTTGTTTGGTGATCGCGGATATCTCCGGCTACACCGGCTTTCTCGCCGGGGTCGAGCTCGAGCATGCGCAGGATATCATCGCCGACGTGATGGACACCATGGTGAGGCGGCTGCGGCCGCCGTTCCGGCTCGCGAAGTTCGAGGGCGACGCCGCCTTCTTCTATGCAGTCGCCGACAAGGTCGACGGCTCGGTGCTGCAGGAGGCCGTGGAGGCCGCGTATTTCGCCTTCCGGAAGCGTCTTCGCAACATCAGCCAAGCAATCTCCTGCGCGTGCAACGCCTGCAGCCGGATGCAGGATCTCGACCTCAAATTCGTCTGCCACCACGGCGAGTTCATCAAGCAGAAGATGTAGGGTCGCGACGAACTCGCCGGCCGCGATGTCATCCTGGTGCATCGCCTGCTGAAGAACGGCGTTAACGAGCGTCTCGGCGGCCATGACTACGCGCTGTATTCCGACCCCTGCATCCGGGCCATGGGCATGGATCCGGCGGCTCAGGGCGTGATCGAGCGCCGGGAGTTGATCGACATCATCGGCGAGGTGACGTGCTGGATACGTGCAAGATGGCGGGCGCCGCAAGCAGGTCAGGGCAATCCTGCCATTGCGAAAACGCGCAGGCTCCTGGTTACTGACCAGCGGGTGCTGCCGGGGCTGTCGATGATGATCCCGATCGCGACAACGACATGCCAAAGAGCCCGCTACGCTGCACTTCCGGCTCGGGCGGCGGCGCGACTTCCGTCTGCGGAGGCGGTGGTGCCGGCGCTGGAAGATTATCGCACTTCATCGAATAGACCAGTTGGCCGTCTGCCGTGCGGCCAATCGGGGCACAATTGTCGATACGTGCGGCCGCGTTCTTGGGGGCCAGTTTCGTTTGTGCCCATGCGGGTGATGAGATCAACAAAATCGCCAATACGAGTTTCTTCATCGGTCTCTCTCATGAAACATCCGCGGTTCGGTTTCCATTGAACCGGATCGGCTGGGGCATGTCTATCGCCGTAATCTGGTTTCGAGGCGAAAGAAAGCCGCCGAGCCACGAGGTCCGGTTTTTGGTGCGAAAATCGGTTCGCGGCGAGGCGAGGGTCCCAATCAGCCTTTGCTGAGCACTGAAAAAGCCCTAGAATTGAACCGTCGGCTGGAATGTTCCTTGCTTCCACAGTTTCGGGCCGCACTCGATTTCTTCATAGCATCCTTCAAAAACATCACGAGTATCCTGAATGAGCCAACTCATTGTCCACGCCGGTGACTTCGCGTTCCAGGCCCGTTTCGAAGAACAATTGGCGCCCAAGACTTGTGCAGCCTTTCGCAAGGCGATGCCCTTTGAGAGTCAGGTGATCCATGTGCGCTGGAGCGGCGAAGGGGTCTGGATGCCGCTCGGCGATCTCGATTTCGGCGTGAGCTATGAGAACCACACCAGTTATCCCGCGTCGGGCCAGATCATTCTATATCCCGGCGGCATCAGCGAAACCGAGATCCTGCTGGCCTATGGCGGCGTGCATTTCGCCAGCAAGATGGGTCAGCTCGCGGGCAATCACTTCATCACGCTGACCTCGAATCTCGAGAACTTGCCCGCGCTTGGCAAGACCGTGCTCTGGAAGGGCGCTCAGAAAGTCCGCTTCGAGGAAGTGTAGATGGCCGAAGCCGGATATCCCAGGGATCTCCATGGCTATGGCCGCAATCCGCCCGATCCGCGCTGGCCCGGTAATGCACGCGTCGCCGTGCAGTTTGTAGTGAATTTCGAAGAGGGTGGTGAAAACAACATCCTGCATGGCGACCGCGCGTCGGAGGCCTTCCTGTCGGATGTGCTGGGTGCGCAGCCCTGGCCCGGGCAGCGTCACGCCAACATCGAATCGATGTTCGAGTACGGCTCGCGTGCTGGCTTCTGGCGGCTATGGCGGATCTTTACCGAGTGCAAGCTGCCGACGACCGTATTCGGCGTCGCGACCGCCTTGAAACGAAATCCGAATATCGTCGCGGCCATGAAGGAGGCCAATTGGGACATCGCCAGCCACAGCCTGAAATGGGTCGAGCACAAGGACATGTCGCAAGCGGAGGAGCGGGCGGAAATCGCGGATGCGATCCGCGTCCATACTGAAGTCACCGGGCAACGTCCACTTGGCTGGTACACCGGGCGGACATCGATCAACACCGTCAAGCTCGTGATGGAAGCCGGCGGTTTCCTCTATTCCTGTGATTCCTACGCTGACGATCTACCCTATTGGATCAAGGGGCCGGCCGGACCGCATTTGATCATTCCCTACAGTCTCGACGTCAACGACATGCGCTTCGTCAATGCGCAGGGGTTTGGTAGCGGCGACCAGTTTTTTAACTACCTCAAGGACAGCTTCGATGTGCTGTATGCGGAAGGTGAAACGTCGCCCAAGATGATGTCGGTGGGCCTGCATTGCCGCGTCGTCGGACGTCCCGGACGTGCCGCGTCACTGATGCGGTTTCTCGACTACATCATGGGTCACGAACGGGTCTGGGTGCCGACGCGGCTTCAGATCGCGCAGCACTGGCACGCCAATCTTTCGCATCTGGCGGCCAACGCACCGAACGTCGGATAGTCGGGGCCCCATGTCGCAGAAAACACTTTCCGACCTGAACGCCTGCAGCAGTGACGATTTTGCTGGGGCGCTGGCGAATATCTTCGAGTATTCGCCCTGGATTGCCGAACAGGCGGCGTCGGCGCGGCCGTTCACCGGGGTGAACCAGTTATTCGCGGCGATGAAGGCGGCAGTCGATCGGGCGGCGCCGGAGCTTCGCCTGGCGCTGATCAAGGCGCATCCGGATCTCGCCAACAAGACCCAGCGCGCCGCGGGCCTCACCGCGGAATCCAACGCCGAACAGAACAGCGTTGGGCTGGATCGGCTGTCGGATGCCGAATATGAAGCTTTCGAGCGGGTTAACAACGCCTATCGCGGCAAGTTCGGCTTTCCCTATATCGTTTGCGTTCGCCGCCACACCAGGGATTCCATCCTGCGCGATTTCGAGCGTCGCCTGGCGAACGATGTGGAAGCTGAAACGCGGAAGTCGATCGAGGAGATCTGCCGGATCGCGGCGTTGCGCGTCGATCAGCTCGTGATCTCTGACGATCGGCTGCAGGTCCAGGGGCGCCTGTCGACCCATGTGCTCGACACCCACAGCGGCAAGCCGGCGGCCAGGATAGCGGTCGAACTGATCGAGTTGTCAGACCTCGGCGCGAGCCGGGTCGTAGCACGTGCGATCACCAATGCGGATGGCCGAACCGACCAGCCACTGATTCACGGGCGGCCGGTGCCGATCGGCCGCTACGAATTGATGTTCAGCGTCGGTAGTTATTTCGCGCAGCGACAGGTGCCGATGTCAGATCCGCCGTTTCTGGACCAAATTCCGCTGCGGTTTTCGGTCAGCAATCCCGAAGGCCACCTTCATGTGCCGCTGCTGGTCACGCCCTGGAGCTATGCGACGTATCGGGGAAGTTGAGACCGGGTTGCTCAGGCCACCGATGTCTCACACATGCTGCGCCGATGAAGCAATCGCCGCGGCGTCGGCCTCGGCGGCAGCCGTGCTGCCGACGCCGTTGAAGAATGCGTTCAGTATGACGGCAACGAGCGCGCAGAGCAGGATGCCGGACTTCAGCAGCGGCTGCAGGTCGTGCGGCAGGTTGCGGAAGAACGTCGGCGCGGCCAGCGGGATCATGCCGAAGCCGACCGAGATCGCGACCACGAACAAATTGTAGCGATTGTTCTTGAAGTCCACCGCGGTCAGGATTCTCGCGCCTGTCGCCGCGACCATTCCGAACATCACGAGACCGGCGCCGCCAAGCACCACGAGTGGAATGGCTTCAACCAGCGCCGCCATCTTCGGCAGGAAACCGAGCAGCAGCATGATGGCGCCGCCGGCGATGGTGACGAAGCGCGACCGCACGCCGGTGACGCTGACGAGCCCGACATTCTGCGAGAACGACGTGTAGGGAAATGTGTTGAACAGGCCACCGAGCAGAGTGCCGACGCCGTCGGCGCGCAATCCTCGGCTCAACGCCTCGCGATCGATCGTCTTGCCGGTGATCTCGCCCAGCGCCAGAAACATCCCGAGCGATTTCGATCATCACCACGATCATCACGATGCACATGGTGACGATCGGCACCAAATGGAATTCCGGCATCCCGAAATGCAGCGGCAGCACGATGGCGCCCCAGGGCGCCGCGGCGACTTTTTCGAAATGCATGACCCCCAGCACGCTGGCCAGGGTCGCGCCCGCGATAATGCCGAGCAGCACCGAGACGTTGGCGATGAAGCCGGAGCCCCATTTGATCAGGCCGAGAATGATCGGCAGCACGAACAGGGCAATACCCAGCCCCTGTAGCTGGCCATAGCCCGGATTCGGGAAAGCGCCGGCAACACCGTCGATGACCTTGTTCAAGGTAGGTAGTCCTCCACCAGCCCAGTTGATGCCGACGCGCATCAGCGAGATGCCGATCACCAGAATGATCGTGCCGGTCACCACGGGCGGAAACAGCGGCAACAGTCGGCTGATGAAAGGTGCGGCAACGATGCCGAAGATTCCGGCAGAAATCACCGAGCCGTAGATTCCGAGCAACCCGATATCGGGCGCCGCCGCCATCGACAGCATTGGGCCCACCGATGCGAAAGTGACGCCCATCATCACGGGGAGCCGTATGTCGACGCCGGGAAAGCCGATGCACTGTACCAATGTGGCCAGTCCGCAGGCGAACAAATCCGCGCTGATCAGTAATGCGACCTCTTCCGGCGATAATTTCAGGGCTCGTCCGATAATCAAGGGGACTGCGACCGCGCCGGCATACATCACCAGGACATGCTGCAGGCCGAGCGCCAGCAGGCGCGGGGTTGGCAGGACGTCGTCGACCGGATGAATAATGATTTCACTGCTCATGAACCTGTCCCCTCCGGAGCGTGCCTGCGGCCGACCTACCGAGCTAATACAAGGCCCGTGCCAAGGGCCGTGTGTTAAGGCCGTCCAATGGCACGAACGTTGCTCGTGATTTGACCTATAATGACTTGACCCGGATGCGTGATCTTGCTCTCACCAGAGCCTTTGCGAATTCGCTGGTTGAACTGGAGGTTTTTCCCTGTGCCGCTGATCAAGAACAGATATGGAAAAGGCCGGGTCCGCGTCATGCGGATTCATCGCGAAGGTGGCCGGCACGAGGTCAGCCAGCTCAACATCAAGGCGATGCTCGAGGGAGATTTCGCCCGGGCCTATACCGACGCCGACAACTCCACCTCGGTGTCGACCGACACCATCAAGAACGTGGTCAATGTCGTCGCGCGGGAAAACACTGGGCTCTGCACCGAGGAATTCTGTCAGCTGCTGGCGAAGAAATATCTCGATCTTTATCCGCAGGCGGTCTCGGTGGCCATCACGGCACACGAGACGAAATGGAGCCGCCTGAGTTTCGGCGGCGAGCCGCATCCGCACAGTTTCATTCTCGACAGCAACGGTAAGCCATTTGTCGAGGTAACCGCAACCCGTGGCGGATCGACAATGGCCTCGGGGATCGATGGCTTCACCTTCATGAAGTCGACCCAGTCGGGCTGGGAGAATTATTTTAAGGATCGTTACACAACGCTTCCGCCGACCAACGACCGGATGTGCGCCACGAGCATGGTGGCGTCGTGGAAGTGGTCCGGCAAGCCGGCAAATTATCCGGCCACCAATGCGAAAATCCTGGCGACGTTGCTGGAGGTGTTCGGCACCACCTATAGCTCAAGCGTGCAGGATAGCCTGTATCGCATGGGCGAGGCCGCGCTGGCAGCGGTGCCTGAGATTTCCGAGATCAGCATGGCCTGCCCGAACATGCACTTCATCCCGATGAACCTCTCGGCGTTGGGCCTGGATAACAACAACGACGTGTTCCTGCCGACGGATGAGCCGCACGGTCAGATCGAATGCACGGTGGGCCGTGGCTGATCGCGCACGCACCGCGACGGCAGTTACAGCTTCCCGAACTTCTCGTGCAGTGCCGGAAACAACCGGTCCGGCTTGAACGGCACGGCGGTGAAACGGATTCCTGTGGCATCGGCGAGCGCATTGCCGAGCGCTGCGGCCACCGGATTGTAGGGACTTTCGCTCATCGATTTCGCGCCCATCGGCCCAAGCTTGTCCACGGTATCGGCGAAAAACACCTCGGTCCGCGGAATATCGGCGAAGGACGGCAGGTGATAATTGCGGATACTCGGATTGACCACGCGGCCGCTATCATCGATCACCATTTCCTCGTACAGCGCGGCGCCGAGTGACTGCGCGACGCCGCCCTCGACCTGTCCGCGGCACTGCATGGGATTGGCAACCCGGCCGGCATCCGCGGCCTGCACGCTTTTGAGGATCTTGATTTCCCCGGTGCCCTTGTTCACGGCAATGCGAAAGCCCTGGACATTGAACGCCACCGACCGCGGAGTGCCCTCGGAGCTACCGTTTGCGCTCAGGGTTGTTCGTCCCTGCGCGTAGGCTGCTTCGGCGAGTTCGGCGAAGGACAAATGTTGCATGCCGCAGACCGCGGAATTGTTTTCGAGAACGCACGCATCGGGATGTGTCTTCATCGCGGTCGAAGCAAATATCCGGATGTCTTCCGCCAGATTTTCCGCCGCGAACTGCGTCGCCAGTCCAGCGACGAACGTTCCGGCGCTGCCATACGCGCCGGTGTCATGGCCGCCATGTGCGGTGTCGGATTGCAACAGGCGGATTTGATCGACGGTCGTCGCCAGCGCGGTCGCGGCGATCTGGCGATGCACCGTCGAGGTGCCGTTGCCGAATTCCACCGTTCCCACCGTGAGCTCGAAGCCACCATCCTCCCGCAGCGAAATCCTGGCGTCGGCGATATGTCCGGCCGGAGGGACGGTATCGATCATGGTGAGCGCGATGCCTTCCCCGATCAGCCAGTCGGCGTTAAGATCAGCCATCGGTCCTTTTGCCCGCATCGCACGCTCGACCAGATCGAGGCACTGATCGAGGCCGTAACTGCCATAAACCACGTCGTGGTATTCCGAGCCGGGAGGCGCCAGCATGGAATTGCCGGATTTCACGATATTGCGGCGGCGAAATTCAAAAGGATTGATGCCCAAGCCCTTCGCGAGTTCGTCGATTGCGGCCTCCACCGCGAACAGCGTTTGCGGCAAGCCGTACCCCCGAAAAGCGCCTGCGGGCACGGTGTTGGTGTAGGTGACGACGGCATCGACCTTCTTGTTGGGACAATTATAGACGCTGATCGACTCGTTGCAGGCATGAAACAGAACCGGCCCCGCATGATTGCCATAGGCGCCGGTGTTGCAGAGCACGTCGAGCTGCAACGCAGTGAGCTTGCCTTCCTTGTCGGCGGCCGCCTTCACAGTGACGCGCATCGGGTGCCGCGTGGAGGTCGAGATGAATTGTTCCTCGCGGGTGAGTTCAAGCTTGACCGGCCGTCCGGTCTTGATGGCGGCAAGTGCCAGAATATCCTCGACGAACATTTCCTGCTTGCCGCCGAAGCCGCCGCCGACGCGTTCGCAGAACACCCGGACCTTGTCCGCAGGCAGATCGAAAATGTCCGCCAGCGCGCGACGTGTCAGGAACGGCACCTGTGTGCTGGAACGCACGTTCAGGATGCCGCAGGCATCAACCCAGGCGATTCCGCCATGAGTTTCGATCGCCGCGTGCTGGACGCGCTGGGTGGTGAACGTACCTTCGTAAATGACGGCGGCTTGCGCAAGCGCGCTGGCGACATCGCCGAACTCGCCATGGGTTTCCGCCACGATGTTGCGTTGCGCGTTGGCGACGCGATGTTCCGGCGTCTTGTCGGGGTGAATGAGGGGCGCTCCCGGTGCGATCGCCCGCGCCGGATCGACCACCGCGGGCAGAATGTCGTAGGCGACCACAAGACGCCGGCACCCTTCCTCGGCGGCAGCCTCGGTCTCGGCAACGACGGCGGCGACTTTTTGTCCGATGAAGCGGACGACATTGTCCAGCACCCTTGTATCGTCCGGGTCCATCCAGTTCTTTTCGTGCCGCGCGGTGGAGAACAGCCGATCTGGCACGTCTTCGAAGGTGACCACGCTTTGGACGCCCGGAACGGCCAGGGCCGCGGTCTTGTCGATCGAAATGATTTTGGCGTGAGCATGCGGTGAGCGCAGCATCCTGATATGCAGCAGCCCTTCGATGGTCGTGTCGAAGGTGTAGCGCGCGGTGCCGCGCACCACCTGTGGTCCTGCAGGGGCAGGCAGGCTGCGGCCGAAGGCGGTGCCTGCGGGGGCGTCCTCGATATTGGTCTTGCCGTTGAGGGCGTCTTCGATCGAGCGATAACCTGTGCAGCGGCACAGGTTGCCTTTCAGTGATGCTCCGAGATCCTGCCGCTGCGCCTGATTGAGCGACGCGCAGGTCAGGATCATGCCGGCGGTACAGAACCCGCATTGAAACGCCTGCGCGTCGAGAAACGCCTGCTGCATCGGGTGCGTGCCGCCATCGGGCGCGAGGCCTTCGATGGTGGTGACGACATGGCCATCGGCCCGGAAGGCCGGGATCAGGCAACTGTGCACCGGCTCGCCGTCGATCAGCACGGTGCAGGCGCCGCAGTCGCCCGCATCACAGCCTTTCTTGACGCCGAAATGTCCGAGCTCGCGCAAAAATGTGCGCAGGCATTGTCCGGGACGCGGCGTTTCCAAAAATTCCTTGCCGTTGATCTGGTAGGTCATGGTCACACCAGGCCTTGCAGTTCGGTACGAATCTCTTCGGCAAGACGCAGCGTCATGTGTTTCCGCCAGGCCGGCTTGCCATGGACATCGTCATGATAGATTTCATCGGGAATGTGTTGACGCAGCGCCTCGCGCAGTTCGCGTATGTCGGGGATTTCGGGCAATGAGATTTGAATGGGCCGCGCCGTGGAGGCCGTTACCGTCAGCGCCAGGGCGCCCTCGCTGCTGAGACTGCCGATCACCAGCGCGGCCGACCGGCCGACCGGGGTAAGCGATATCTGTCGAAACGCCGCACGCCGCTTCAGCGCAGCCAGTGGAATGTCGATTTGCCGGAGCAGGTCGCCCGGTGCGAGGACGTTGCGCTGGTTGCCGGTGACGAAGTCGACGACTTCGATGCGTTGCTCGCTACCATCGGCTTTCCAGACCGTGCAGACGCCGTCGAGCGCCGCGGTCAGCGAGATCATCGGACCGGCTGGCAACGACATGCAAAGATTGCCGCCGACGGTGGCGCTCTTCCATATCTTGAACGAGGCCAGAAACGCGCGGCAGCATTGGTTGATCAGGGGCGCGGCGAGCCATTCGCGCGGACAGGCCAGGGCGTCAAGCTGCGCGACCGTGCAGGTCGCCGCTATCGTCAGCCCGGCTTCGCCGATCGTCACCGCTGGCCATTTAAGATCGGTCGAGATCGATCAATCGCGTCAGGTGGACCTGGGGTTCCGAGAACAGCCAGGTCCCGCCCGCGAGCCAAGCATCGCCTGCCGTCCAAACGGGCAGTTGCTCCCGCTTTTGCGGATGGGCAACCTCTTTGATGGTGTTCAGATCCATTGATACGTTAGTGCTTTCAACGAGATGCATCTGTCTTTAAGAATTCTTGCAAATCCGGCGCCAACTCTCGCATGAATTGGGATGGTCTTTGAATTGCAAGGAATTGCAAGCTGGCATGGCGACGGCTTTTGCGAAGCTGATCTCTGGAAGGACACGGAATATGGACCATACGCCGGCGATCTGGATCAAAGATCCCTTGGCCATTCTCGCCGATGGGGCTGAGCGTGGCATTGTCGTCCAGGACGGCAAAATCGTCGAACTGGTGCCGAAGGGCGGCCAGCCGAGCGTTGCGGCGGCGTTCTTCGAGGCCGGAGACCATGTGGTACTGCCGGGGTTGATCAACACCCATCATCATTTCTACCAGACACTGACCCGGGCGCTGCCGGCGGCATTGGACTGTGAGCTGTTTCCGTGGCTGCAGGCGCTCTATCCGGTATGGGCGCGGCTGACGCCGGAATCCCTGAATCTCGGTGTCACGGTTGCGATGTCCGAACTGCTGCTGTCCGGTTGCACCACCACGACCGATCATCATTATGTCTTTCCGGCCGGGCTCGAGGACGCCGTGGACATTGAAGTCGCCGTCGCCCGGCGGCTGGGCGTCCGCGTGCTGTTGACCCGCGGCTCCATGAACCGGTCGCACCGCGATGGCGGATTGCCGCCCGATAGCGTGGTGCAGGACGAGGACACCATCCTCGCCGACAGCCAACGCGTCGTCGCACAACATCACCAGCGCGGCGAGGATGCCATGGTGCAGATCGCACTGGCGCCATGCTCGCCGTTTTCGGTCACGACATCGCTGATGAACGCGACCGCCGCCCTTGCCGACAAGCTCGATGTCCGCCTGCATACTCATCTGGCGGAAACCGAGGACGAGAATAAATTCTGCGAGCAGATGCATGGCTGCCGGCCGCTCGATTATCTCGAACAATGCGGCTGGCTTAATCGAAGGACCTGGCTGGCTCACGGCATCCATTTCAATGCCGCCGAGATCAAGCGACTGGGCAAAGCCGGAACCACCATCAGCCATTGCTCCTGCAGCAATCAGCTTCTGGCGTCCGGCTGCTGTCCGGTCTGCGATATGGAAGAGGCGGGGGTCGCGATCGGCCTCGGCGTCGATGGCTCGGCCTCGAATGACGGATCCAACCTGATGCAGGAGGTGCGAGCCGCATTCCTGTTGCAGCGTGCGCGCTATGGCGTCGGCCGCGTCAGCCACAAGGACGCGTTGCGCTGGGCGACCAAGGGATCGGCGGCCTGCGTCGGCCGTCCCGAACTCGGCGAGATCGCGGTAGGCAAAGCCGCCGATCTGGCGCTGTTCAAGCTGGATGAATTGCGGTTCTCGGGTCACGGCGATCCGCTGGCGGCGCTGGTCCTATGTGGCGCCCATCGCGCCGACCGGGTGATGGTCGCGGGCAAATGGGTGGTGTCAGATGGTGCCATCCCCGGGCTCGATCTGCCGGATCTGATCCGGCGCCACAGCGCCGCCGCGCATGCGATGCAGGCCGAATGAAAAAAGGGTCCGGGCGTTGCTGCCCGGACCCTTTAGTCTCGGGAATGCCCGGCCGTTACTTGCCGGGAATTGCGTCGTCGATGCCCTTGACGTAGAAGTTCATGCCGAGCACCTGGCTGTCGGCGAGATGGTCGCCGCCTTTGCACTCAACTTCCTTGCCGTCCTGGCCGATAACAGGACATTTGAACGGAAACAGCTTGCCGTCCTTGATGGCGGTTTCGGTGTCCATCGCCAGTTTCTTCACGTCGTCGGGCATGTTGGTGTAGGGCGCCATCACGACCAGTTTCGATTTCAACCCACCCCAGACGTTATCCGTGGTCCACTTGCCGTCGAGCTCGGCCTTGACGCGGTCGATGTAATAGGGCGCCCAGTTGTCCATGATCGAGGTGAGCTGTGCCTTCGGTCCGAACTTGATCATTTCGGAATCCTGACCGAACGCCAGCTTGCCGCGCTCGGAAGCGATCTGCATCGCCGCTGGTGAGTTGGTGTGCTGCATGATCACGTCGGCACCCTGATCGAGCAGCGCCTTGGCGGCATCAGCCTCCTTGCCGGGATCGAACCAGGTGTTGGCCCAGATGATCTTGACCTTGATGTTGGGATTGACGGTCTGGGCGCCAAGGATCGTGGCGTTGATGCCCATGACGACTTCCGGAATCGGGAACGAGCCGATGTAGCCCAGCACGCCGGCTTTCGACATCTTGCCGGCGATCACGCCCTGGATGTAGCGGCCCTCGTAGAACCGGCCATTGTAGATCCCCATGTTCTTGTCGGTCTTGAAGCCGGTGGCGTGCTCGAAATGCACGTTGGGATATTTCTTCGCCACCTTCAGCGTCGGATCCATGTAGCCGAACGAGGTGGTGAAGATCAGCTTGTTGCCGGCGCGCGCCAGCTGTTCGATGGAACGCTCGGCGTCGGGACCCTCGCTGACGTTTTCGAGATAGGTGGTCTCGATCCGGTCGCCGAATTCCTTGACCAGTGCCTGGCGTGCCAGTTCGTGCTGGTAGGTCCAGCCGAAATCGCCAACCGGCCCGAGATAAATGAAGCCTACTTTGAGCTTATCGGCGGCGGATGCGCTAAACAAACTCGCTCCAGCAGTGAGCATCACGGCCGTTGCCGCGATGAGAATCTTTCGCATGGTTTCTCCTGACACTAAGGGGTGGAGTGATTGTCCCGATGCGCCCGCGCCCCATCGCGTGCGCTTCGGGTATTTATCGATCGGGCACGAACACCGTCCCTAAGGCCGCGGGAGCGGTCGAACCACCGGTTCTCGCGCGAGAAATCAGGACAAGGACGATGACGGTGGCAAGGTAAGGCAACGCCGACATGAGCTGCGATGGAATTCCAAGACCAAGGCCCTGCGCGTGCAGTTGAAGGATCGTCACCGCGCCGAACAGATAGGCGCCGATCACCAGCCGGCCCGGCCGCCACGACGAGAACACCACGAGTGCAAGCGCGATCCAGCCACGGCCGGCCGTCATGCCCGGGATGAAGAACGGCGTATAGGCCAGCGGCAGATAGGCTCCGGCGAGACCCGCGCAGGCGCCGCCGAACATCACCGAGAACATTCGGATCCGAAGCACGGGATATCCCAGCGCATGCGCCGAAATATGATTGTCGCCGACGGCTCGCAGCACCAGTCCCGCCGGCGTGCGATAGAGAAACAGCCAGACGCCGGCAACCAGCGCCAGCGAGAGATAGATGAAAGCATCCTCGCCGAACAGGATGTGTCCGACGAACGCAATATCGGTCAGCCCCGGAATATAGAGATGCGGCGCCGGCGTGATGCGCTCGCCGACAAAGCCGGCACCGATCAGGCCCGATAATCCGATGCCGAGGATCGTGAGCGCGAGACCCGTGGCAACCTGATTGACCGCGAGGCCCAGCGTCATCATCGCAAAAATCAGCGACATCAGGGTGCCGGCGACGATACCGCATAGCGCCCCGATGATGATCGAGCCGGAGAGCCAGGCGCCGCCAAATCCGCAGGCTGCTCCCACGATCATCATGCCCTCGACGCCCAGATTGAGCACGCCGGCGCGCTCGGTCACCAATTCACCGGTAGCCGCGATCAGCAGAGGCGTCGATGCCGCGAGCACCGAGAGAATGATCGCTTCAAGCAGCGCCACCGGACACCTTTCGCGACGGGAAAATCAGGCGGAACCGATAGAGAATCAGGGAATTGCAAGCGAGCACGTAGAACAGCAGGATGCCTTGAAAGACTTTGGTGACGTCCAACGGGATTTTCATTGCGATCTGGGCCTGTTCGCCACCAATGAAGGTGAGTGCGAGAAACAGACTTGCAATTAATATTCCAATTGGGTTCAAGCGGCCGAGAAACGCGACGATGATCGCGGTAAAGCCGTAACCAGGCGAAATGCCCGGCTGAAGGTGCCCGACGGGTCCCGCCACCTCGATGATTCCCGCAAGACCGGCCAACGCGCCGGAGATGGCGAACGTCAGAAGGATCAATTGGTTGGAATTGAACCCGCCGAAACGCGCCGCGCGTGGTGCCGCGCCGACCACGCGGATTTCAAAACCCTTGATGGTGCGCCCGAGCATGACCGTCGTAGCCGCCACGACGAGGAGGGCAATGATGGCACCGAGGTGTAGCCGGCCGCCTTCAAGCAGAACCGGCACGGTTGCGACCGGATCGAACTCGGCCGTGGTCGGAAAATTGAACCCGGCGGGATCGCGCCAGGGACCGCGCACCATGTAATCCAAAAAAAGGTCCGCCACATACACCAGCATCAGGCTGGTGAGAATTTCACTGGCGCCGAACTTGACCCTGCAGATCGCCGGTATCAGCGCATACAGCGCGCCCGCCACCGCGCCAGACACCAGCATCGCGGGCAGCACCCAATGTCCGGCGTCGGTGCCCTGGGTTCTCACTGCGAGCCAGCTGCCGGCGACGGCGCCGATCAGGAACTGTCCCTCGGCTCCGATGTTCCAGCCGTTGGCCAGATAGCAAAGCGCCAGCCCCACGCCGATCATCACGAGCGGGGTCGCCTTGACCGCGATTTCCTGTAGCGAATAGCTGTCGGTCAGCGGATCGATGAAGTAGACGCCAAGCGCCAGAATTGGATTCTTGCCGAGAATGGCAAACAGGATGCTCATGGTCACGATCGTCAGGCCGATGGCGATCAGCGGTGAAACCAGTGCGATAGCATTCGACCGCTCGGCGCGCCTTTCAAGCACCAACTGCATGCGCCGTTTCCTTCTGCTCCAGGCTGCTTCCACCCATCAAGAGGCCGAGCTTCTCGCGGGTAGCATCCGCCGTCGCCATCGGCTGCGAAAGCCGGCCGTGAAACATCACCGCGATCCGGTCGGTGATTTCAGCGAGCTCGTCGAGGTCCTGGCTGGTCACGAGCACCGCGGCGCCGCTTGCGGCGAGGTCGAGCAGGGCCTGCCGGATGACGGCGGCGGCGCCCGCATCCACGCCCCAGGTTGGCTGGCTGACGACAAGGACCGCGGGGTTACGAAGGATCTCGCGGCCAACGATGAACTTTTGCAGATTGCCGCCGGACAGGCTTGCGGCTTCGGGATCGCGTTTGGCTTTGCGCACGTCGAAGGTTTCGGTGGCGCGGTCGACCGTCGACAACGTCGCGGCCGTATTGACGAAGCCATGCTGAACCATCCCGCTGGCGGCGTGGCCGGTCAGCAGGGCATTCTCGGAAAGTTTCATTCGTGGTGCGGTGCCGTGACCGAGCCGCTCTTCGGGCACAAAGGCCGCACCGAGCTTGCGCCGCTGCGTGATCGAAAGATGTCCCGCGGCATGGCCGTCGATCACCACCGTGCCGGGGTCCGGCGATTGCCGCTCTCCCGAAAGAGCCGCGAACAGCTCGTCTTGTCCGTTGCCGGCAACCCCGGCGATGCCCAAGATTTCACCACCCTTCAGTTCGAACGAAACATGTTCGAGTCTCGTGCCGTGGGGATCGTCGGGCTCGATGCTTAAATCATTGACGAGCAGGCGCGGTACCGTGGTTTTCCGGCCGGCGGCGGCTTTGACTTGCCTGATATCGGCGCCGACCATCATTCGGGCCAGCGAGGCCGCGGTCTCCTGTTGCGGATTGCAGGTCGAAACCTTCTTGCCGCCGCGCAGGATCGTGGCGGTGTCGCAAAGGCGCTTCACCTCTTCCAGCTTGTGGCTGATGTAGAGCACCGCTCGACCCTCGGCTTTCAACCGCTCCAGCACGACGAACAATTGATCGGCTTCCTGCGGGGTCAGCACCGCGGTCGGCTCATCGAGGATCAGGAATTTGGGATTTTGCATCAGCACTCGGACGATTTCGATGCGCTGGCGCTCGCCCACCGACAATTGCCAGACCTCCCGCTTGGGATCGAGTGGAAGCCCGTAAACATTGGATACTTCCTGCAGACGCGCCGACATGGCCTTGAACGATTCCCTGCCGTCGAGGCCGAGCGCTACGTTTTCGGCGACTGTTAGATTGTCGAACAGCGAGAAATGCTGAAACACCATGCCGATGCCGCGCCGACGCGCTTCCGACGGCCCGGAGAGAACCATCTTCTCACCCTGCCAGCGCATCTCGCCCTCGCTCGGCTGGATCAATCCGTAAATGGTTTTGACCAGCGTCGATTTGCCAGCGCCGTTCTCGCCGAGCAGGGCATGGATGTGCCGCGGCCAGATATCAATATCGATGGCTTCGTTGGCGAGAAAGCTGCCGTAGCGTTTGGTCAACCCGACTGTCTGGAGCAGGGGCGCTTTGCCTGAATGCGGGCCGGTAGGAGTTGGATCTAACATTGATTGCTACGCGTGCGAGAAATGGGGTGCCTTAATAATGGGCTAATTTAGACATCGATGTAAGTAGCGAAAAAGCGCCAGCGTTTGTTCAACTCTTTGGCAGGTGAGCGTATGTTGTTCTCCCGGACCGCCCGGCGCCCAACATGTCTGCGGCGCCTCTGTGCATTTCGTCTCAGACCAAAGCCGTCGAAGAACATGTTGTAAAATTGTGACGGTCGATTTCAAATCGGAGTCGTGAATCGAGCCTGCCGTAAACATGAGCGACATCATTTCATCGACGCCAAGGTGCGGCGGATGTTGGCTTTTGGCACTGCATCCCATACTTCCATCGCGTGGGATAGCGCAGATAACCAATATAAATAGGCACATCTGCTCTCGACACGTTTGTCTGTTGCCGGTTCTTTCAATACAAGAAGCCGTTCCAAATCAGGCGTAACTCGCTGATGTGCGTGATG
The DNA here is from genome assembly GCA_963811915.1 of uncultured Alphaproteobacteria bacterium. GTDB lineage: Bacteria > Pseudomonadota > Alphaproteobacteria > Rhizobiales > Xanthobacteraceae > Bradyrhizobium. The sequence goes on along the minus strand of CAWETC010000020.1, from coordinate 198,898 downwards.
AAACTTGCGGCAGTGCATGGAGAAACTTGAGGCTTCTCAGAGTTATAGGAACGGCGCAAGTGTCCGCTCAAGAAACTCGATCAGATGATCGCTAAACTTGGGGGTACACTGAATGTCCTATCGTACTAAAGCAATTGCGGCTGCGATGCTGTCACTTGCCTCTATCGTTCCAGTGAGTTTCGCCTGCGCTGCAGACGCGGACCTGCCGGTCAACGTGAAGGCCAAGCCGGTGCCGGAGCTGCCCTTCTTCTTCGTGATCGATGACCGGGTGAGCTATTCATGGATGCCGAACGGTACCGATCCTGGTGTTTTTCATATCGATGCGAATGGCAAGATTAACGGCGATACCGCAAAGAGTGTTTATTCGTTCACCCACTTCGACGCGTGGGCCTACGGCACCAACTTCTTCACGATCTCGATGTTCAAGTCGGACCACAACGATCCGACAAATCCTTGCACGAACGCCGGCTTTATTGGAACCACTCCTGCGTCGTGCGCCGGCGCTACCGAATTCTTCGGCCTGCTCCGCAGCACGTATGGATTCAACGAGATCTTCAACACCAAGGCCTTCAGCTACGGGCCCCTGCATAACGTTTCGTTTGAAATTGGTGGCGAAGGAGAGACCGAAAACAACTATCTCGCACCCAACAAGCGTGCCTTCGTCGCCGGTCTGCAGTTCGCCTTCGATCTTCCCTACAAGGGCTTCTTCAACGTAGCGCCCTTGGCTTACAAGGAACTCAACCACAACGCCTTCAATCAGTGCGGTGGTTTTGGTGGACCGATTCCAGGGGTTAGCTGCACGGTGGACGGAGCCACGGACTACAACGTGACCTGGGCCGTGGAAATCAACTACTACATGGATCTCGGCTTCCTGCCTCAAAACATGCAGTATTTTGCCGTCAGCGGCCGCGCCGGCTGGTATGGACCGAAAGGCGATGACAACAGCCTTCCCCTCAATTCAGGCATTGGCGTAGCGAGCACCGCGACCAAGACGGAATTGAACAGCGAACCTATTCGTCTGACTTTCGACGCTAGCAAGGCGGTCTGGGGGCAGAAGTACTCGCAGTTCGTGACCGTGTGGGTTGCCTACCGCTATTGGCAGAACAAGTTCGGCCTCGACCACAATGCCGAACTGGGCGTCTGCAACATTATGGTCGCTGGCGCCGTAAGAAGCACCAACAGCTGTACGGAATCTTCGCTCTACTCCGGTATCACCGTGAAGTTTTGATCGCCTGATCCTGTTCAGCTAAGCAACGGCGCCGCGATGAACTCGCGGCGCCATCTCGCCGGATACGAGGGTGGTTATTTGGTCCAGACGCCGGCGTGCAGCGCTTCGGCTTCATCCTCGAGCAGCGGTCCGACCACCTCGGTCGCGCGTTGGCCGCTTTCGAAAACCTGGCGGCACGGCAGGTCGAGGGTAGGATTCTCCGGATGGTTGCCGGTGACGGCCCGCAGGCGGTGTTCACTCAGGCCGTAGACCAGGCGGCCAATTCCAGCCCAGTAGATCGCGCCTGCGCACATTGCGCAGGGCTCCGCGGACGAATACAGCGTGGAGTTGCCAAGCACGTCCGGACTGAGGGTAGTACAGGCTTGCGTCGCCAGCAGGCGCTCGGCATGGGCGGTCGCGTCATGCGTCGGCATATAGCCGTTCTCGGCTTCGATCAGAACGTTGCGGTTCTCGTCGACGAGGATGGCTCCGAATGGATGATTGCCGTGGGTGATGGCGCGCCGGGCGATATCGAACGAACGGAGCAAAAAATGTTCGTCGTGTTCGGACATACCGGGATTCGAGAGATAGCCCATGACCGCTCCTACCACTCAAGCGCCAATGCCGCGAAGTCCGCTGTCCGAGTAAGACATGACACTACATAGGTGGCGCGTAAGCGTCCATTCCTTGAACGTGGCTTAGACCGTTATCGTACCTGTAGCGGGGATTTTGTTCTCGTTTGAGGTTGAAGTCACGCGGCCTTAGGCCGACGGCTTGGACGAGGGTATCGAGATCGTCGATGACGCGCTGATAGAGGCGATCGATGTGAATAAGCGTCGAAGAGTGGCTCTGACTTACTTTTGATGCAGTTCGAGGGATGTCTGGCGCTTTGATTGGGGGAGAATCAGCCGCCATGCAGCAAGCTGTGCGTTTCGTAAATTAAATCCGGCCATATTGGTGATGCAGTCCGCCCAAGATTGGACGACAAAGAATGTGCGCGGCGCGATCGACGGCGCGCGAGATCGGTGCATCTTTCTCCAGGGATAGATGCGTGCGGGTCCTATTGTAATATTTCATGTAACAGAGCAGCAGGTGACGGAGGTGGCGTTCGCTGAATACAATAACGTGGTCAAGGCATTCCCGTCGGATCGAACCGATCAGCCTTTCAGCATATGCGTTCTGCCACGGGGACCGTGGCGATGTTGGTCGGTCGCGAATGCCTATCGATCGGAGTTTGCGGATAAAGACCTCACCATAGGCCCTGTCCCGGTCACGAATGAGATAGCGGGGAGCCTGTTCCCACCCGCATGCTTACGTGACCTGATTTGCGATCCATTCTGCGGTTGGATGCGCTGTGACGCCAAACCACCGGATATGTCGCCGGCCGTGCCCCATGATCAGCAATCCATAGAGCAGGCGAAATGAGATTGTCGGCACGACGAACACATCCATCGCAGCGATCCCGTCCGCATGATTGCGGAGGAATGTCCTCCAGCCTTGCGACGGCGGGTCTCGTCGCCTGACCATGTACTTGGCCACGCTGGTCTGTCCCATACCGATGCCGAGCTTGAGGAGTTCTCCATGGATCCGAGGCGCTCTCGCGGATCAACTTCCGTATCCCCAACGGAACCGTTGGCCTGCCACCCCGCGCTTTCGATTTCCAGCGCCAATATAATCGGAAGCCGGTGCGATGCCATTTGACTACGGTTTCCGGCTTAACAGTCGCCAGCGCATCGCGAACGCCAGGGCGAAGCCGACAGGTGTTTCTTCGCAGCCTCCCTGTCGTCGGGAGCAAGGGCAGCAAGGCGATGCCGATTGCGCCGCGTGAGCATGCACAAGCCCACCAACGTGGATCCCGAACGGGCCGGAGAGGTTCGCCGTGATACCAGGCAAACTTAGGTGGACTTGCTCGGGCCTGGCCGGACGCCTACGTTTGAGCCGTCAGCCCGTTCCGGATACTGGACATACGCTGGACATCAACGGCGGACGTTGAGCTAAGCCATTGTAATTGGTGGCGCTCCCTAGCGGAATCGAACCGCTCTCTCCACCGTGAAAGGGTGGCGTCCTAACCGATAGACGAAGGGAGCGAAAACCTTGGCTTCGCCATGACCGACCCGGTCGCGGCATCGCCGTTTCGCACTGGCATAAGACAAATAGTCACGGCAAATCAACGCTTTGAGGCTGCGATGGCGCCGTGCCGAACCCGGATCAGGGCGAATTGATCCCGAGCGCGACGGGCGAACGTATAGTGGCGTTTGCGCGGCCGGGCAAGTCGTCCGGAAAGCGGTTTTTCCGGCAAAATGAAGCTGTTCCTGCCGCGCCGGTGCCGTCAATTTTTGGGGGGCCTTGCAACGGCTTTTTAAGCCTAACGGGCTAGGGCTGTACCGAAAATATTGTTCATCGGAAGCGAAATGGTCGCAGCAAACAAGAAGCGCGAGGCGCGCAAATCGATACACCAGCCGGGGTGGGTCACCCTCGACGGCGGGTTTGCGGCGCGCCAATGCGTGGTGCAGGATTTGTCCACCTCAGGTGCCAAGATCACGGTCGACGACGCCAGCGTGCTGACCGGCAGGCTGCGGCTCGCCTTCTCGCGCGACGCCAGAACGGGGCGGAGTTGCGAAGTGGTCTGGCGTCGCGGAAAATCACTCGGCGTCAAATTCGTCAGATAGATTTCAACCGCATTTCACGACGTCATAACTCGTTGTTCGCCTGGCCGGGCTTGTCCAGGCTATCCACGTCTTTCTTAAAATGCAGTTAGATGTGGGTGCCCGGGGCAAGTCTGGACAAGCCCGGCCGTGATGGGCTCATTCAGAAGCCCATTTTTTGAATCAGATTTTCACGACTTCCGATCAAGACATCGGCGGCGCGATGAATTGCACAAATCCCGGCCGGCTGGCGAATTGAGCGAACCAGCGTTCGAGGTGCGCCAGCGGCGGTTTGCTGACGCCCTCGACGCCGAACCAGCGGCGCGCATAGGCGCCGAGTGCGATATCGGCGAGTGTAAATTCATCGCCCTCGATGAAACGACGCGTCGCCAGCGCCGCGTCGACGATGCGCCATTGTGCGGCCTCGGCGTCGGCATCCTTCTGAATCGCGACCATGTCGCGTTGCTCGACCGGCGTTCGCACCAGCGCCCAGAACACCGGGCGATCGACCGGCTGGAGCGTCGAGAGCGTCCAGTCGAGCCAGCGATCGACGCCGGCGCGCTGCTTCGGCTCCTGCGGGTAGAGCGGCGATTGCGGCCGGTAAGCGAGGACGAGATAGCGCATTACCGAATTGGATTCCCACAGCACGAAATCGCCATCCAGCAGGGTCGGCACGCGCGCGTTCGGATTCATCGCGAGATAGTCGGGATCGCGGGTGCGGCCGAACGCCATGCCGGCATCGATACGCTCAAAGCCGAGATCGAGTTCGCGCAGGCACCACAGCACTTTTTGAACATTGACTGAATTGGCCCGGCCCCAGATCTTGAGTTGACCCTGATTGTTGTTCGACACGTGTTATCGCTCCCGCGCTGATCGCTGTGTGATCTGCGGGTCATATCGGAATTTTCAAAAAAAAGCGCGTATCGTGCAATACCGCGTTCAAAAAAATAGAGCTCCGCCGTTGGCGGAGCCCTATCTTGCTAACAACGATCGCCTGATCTTAGCGGCCGAAGAACAACCACAACAAAATGATCACCGGAATAGGCACGCCTAAAAGCCAGAGCAAAATTCCTCGTCCCATTATCGCCTCCTTGAAATCTCGATTGATTCAAGAACGCCTGAGGGAATGCGAGGTTCCCGTGAAGGTCAGCGAAAAAGAAATCGCGCCTGAATCGTCCTACCAGTGGCCAGTGTTCGGCATCGATGTCCACGGCTCGGCCGGCGGCTTCGCATCGCCCTTTTGCAACAGCTCGATCGAATGCAGATCCGGTGAGCGGACGAAAGCCATCTGCCCGTCGCGCGGCGGACGATTGATGGTGATGCCAAGCTTCGTCAGGCGCTCGCAGGTCGCGTAGATGTCGTCGACTTCGTAGGCGAGGTGGCCGAAATAGCGATCCTCGCCGTATTTTTCCTCGTCCCAATTATAGGTGAGTTCGACCAGCGGCGCGCCGCGCCCCTTTGATGCTTTCAACAGCCCTTCGTCCTCGGCGGCACACAGGAACACCAGCGTGAACCTTGCCTTGTCGTTGTCGACGCGGCGGACTTCCTTCAATCCCAGCGCGTCCTGGTAGAATTTCAACGCAGCATCGAGATTGCGTACACGCAGCATGGTGTGGAGATAACGCATGTTTGGGACTCCTTGAGAGCTCTAACAAAGGGAATGAGATTGGGTCCGGGGGCTCAATACCAGTAAAATGCCCGCGAGGGCAGGGCGTTGCAACACAACACCTGCGGAACGATTCCGGTTTATGATTTTACCTCGCAGGAGGTGTGTCATGGATAAAAAACCATATCCCGCCGAAAAAGCGCGGGGCGGTGAGATCATCCTGAACACGCCGGCCCGCCGGGCTATCTTTCTGACGGGTCTGATCGGCGCCGTTGTTCTGGCTGTCATCCTGATGACCGTTCGCTGATCGCAATGCCATTTCGTGCCGCAACCTCCCGAGGTTTCGGGAGCGTAGAGCCGTGTTGCGCCACCTGTTTCGGCTCGGGAAACTTTGGTTCCCCTGAAACCAAAGAAAAACATCTGCGTTATTGGGAAACCCGATTAACGGAGGACATGTCGATGAAGAAAGCATTGGCGATCCTGGCTCTTGGCGCCACGATTGCGGCGACAACGGTGACCGCACCAGCGGAGGCGCGCGGATTTGGCCGCGGATGGGGATGGGGCGGATGGGGTTGGGGCCCGGGCCTGGGTATCGGTCTTGGTCTCGCTGCCGGTGCACTTGCCGCAGGGGCTTACGGCGCCTACGGCTACCCTTACGGCTACGGCGCCTACGGCTACCCAGCCTATTACGGCGGATATTACGGCCCTCGATACTACGGGTACGGGCCTGGATATTATAGCGGCGGACCTTACGCCTATTATGGCGGATATTACGGCGGGCCGTATTGGGGCCGACCCTACGCGCGCCCTTATTGGTAAATCGCAAAAGCCCGGAAGCGATGCTTCCGGGCATCTTGCTGTCTGGGTAGCGAAAATCGACCGATATCGCTGTGAACTTTGGGGCAGCACGAGCAGGCCGACGCAGCTGCGAGCTTGTCGGGCAGCGATGCGCCGACATTCCTTGATCTGTTGACGAATTGTTCGATCAAGTTTCGCGCACGATGCGGGATGATGCGGAATACGGGCTAGTTTGATCGTGGTTTGGAGTTGCCCGTGGGATCGTCCAAATCTATTTCAGGATTGCGCGAAGGCTTTCACTACTTCGGTCGTCCCATGGCGCGGATTTTATTGGCGGCAATCGCGGTGCCAATCACTCTCTGGGCTTGTGGTGCAGCGATGGGCCAGTCGGTGCCTGTCGCGGAAATCGCAACCGATGGCAAGCTGCGTTCCGGATTGATCTCGATTTGGGTCTTAGAGCGTGTTGCCGAGCCCGTCGGCAAGTTCATCGCCATGAAGCTGGGTGTTTCCTACCAGCGGGTCACATATCCTAATCCGGAGGCTTATGTTCAGAGCTTCGGCAAAGGCGAGTGGGACATTGCGATCGGGCCACGGGTTCTAGCTGCGTCCGACAAAGCCGATTTCGGCACGGACATATGGTTGATCGATCTGGTTTACGTCGCCGCGCCGGGAAAGTCATTTGCGGACGTCGGGCAAGTTGATAGACTTGGCGTTAAGGTGGGAGTGATCCAAGGCACCCCATCCGACCGATTCCTCAGCCATAACCTGAAGGCCGCCGAGATTGTGCGCATACCATTGAGCGCGGAAATTTCGGCCGACGCAGAAGAATTGCTGCGAAGCGGCAAAGCGGACGTTTTCGGAGCAGACGCCGGGCTTGCCTACCCGGTTGCCGACCGCCTGTCAGGCTCAACAATTGTGCCCGGGATATTCAATGTCGTTCGGATCGCGGTCGCCCTGCCGAAGGGACGCTCATCCGAAGCTCAGGCTAAAATTGCAGAGATCGTCGGCGAGGCGAAGCGTATCGGAATTGTCGAAGGAGCAATCCAAGCCGCAGGCCTCAGGGGCGTCCACGTCGCTCCAAACTAGTCCTGGTCGGTATATTCGCGCCGTAAGGTTCACCACCGCCTGTGAGCATGTCGCCAAACTGAGATCAGACTTCACTTCAACCTGTAACGCTAACGCTTCATAGCAACAAGCACATGCCAAGTCATGTCGTCATGCCCCGACTTCATTCAGACATCCATTATCTTCGCAACAAGTCCTTTCGAAGAGGATGGATTGCTGGGTCAAGCCCACGGCAATGACAAGTCTGCGGCCGTCGCCGCAATGAGGGCGCCTCACGATCAGAACGGTGCGATTTCGAGCGTTGGCCGTGAATGCTCCGAGCGCTTCGCGTTCTCCAGTGTCGTGACGAAATATTCCTCGCGCTCGCGCTGGAATTTTTCCTGCGTGGCTTTGAAGTTTGCCACGCGCATGGCGATTTCTTCCCGCGCCCGAGCGAGGCGGTCCTGAGGTTCGATCATGCTCATCCTTTTTCTTTTCGAGTCGTGTCCCGCGCGCATTGATGATCGAGATTGGGGCGTGAATGGGGTTATCGCGTCGCAGGATTGTGATTCCTGTGTGCAAGGCACATCGCCGCGGTGTGCAGGACACATCGCCGGCGTGTGCGAAGCCACATCGCCTGCGGGGCGAAGCAACATCGCGGTGGATAAGGCCGGCTGCTTCTTGCGGCACATATACCTTCCCGGTAGCCAAGGGAGCAGGAGGCTCGCATGGCAAAAATCGATCTGGATTCCCTGAGCATCGAAGAAGTCACTGCGTTGCGTGACAACGCGACCGATAAATTGATGGAAAAGGTTGCGGCGCGGCGGGCGGAACTGGAAGCGGAGCTTGAAAAGCTGTCGCAGTACGACAGACCGGCGAAGAAATCGCCTGCCGTTGCACCGGTCCCCAAGCCTAAGAAGAGTGACGAGGTCGTCAAAAAAGCTGACGAAGCCAAGGAACCGATCGCCAAGGAACTAGTCGCCAAAGAAGCAGTCGCAAAGGCCGCGTGAAGCCGACGCTCCGCGCGGCAAGCATCGGAAGATCGCGAAGCGGCGAACTGGCAAATCGGGCGGCCATGCTATAATCGGCGTGGCCAGACCTTCGGATTGTCCCCGGTGATTGCTTCAGATCTTCGCAGTGGCGTGGAACAGCTCGGCGGCTTGATTGCCGAGGCTTCCGTCATCGTTCCCTTTACCGGCGCCGGCATCTCGACCGAGTGCGGCATTCCCGATTTCCGCTCGCCAGGCGGATTGTGGACGCGCAACCGGCCGATCCCCTTTGATGAATTCGTCGCCAGTGCGCAAGCCCGCAACGAGACCTGGCGGCGGCGGTTTGCCATGGAGCCGACCTTTGCCGCAGCAAAGCCGGGACGCGGCCACCGCGCACTGGCCTCGCTCTACAAGGCCGGCAAGATACCGGCCATCGTCACCCAGAATATTGACAATTTGCATCAGGTCTCCGGCTTCGCCAGCGATCACGTGGTGGAACTCCACGGCAATACCACCTATGCGCGGTGCATCGGTTGTGGACAGGCCTACGACCTGGCCTGGGTCAAGCAGCGCTTCGATGCCTCCGGCTGTGCGCCCGGCTGCACCATCTGCGATGAGCCGGTGAAGACCGCGACCGTCTCGTTTGGGCAGCCGATGCCGGAAAATGCGATGCGCCGTGCCGCCGAACTTGCCCAGCAATGCGATCTGTTTATCGCGATCGGCTCATCGCTGGTGGTCTGGCCGGCCGCGGGCTTTCCCGCACTGGCGAAGAACTGCGGAGCCCGGTTGGTCATCATCAATAATGAGCCCACCGAACAGGACGATCTGGCCGACCTGGTGATCCCCTATGACATCGGGGAAACCCTTGGCCCCTTCGTGGGCAATTGATGCCGGATTGATTTGTTCCTGCGCAAGCCTGTTCATAGGTTCAGGCAGATTCTGTTTTTTATCTATGCGCGGCAACCGGGAGTGTTATCTTTTGATTTAAGAGATTCGCGTCGCGGCATCATGAATTGTCATGAATGGGCGCGTGCAGGTGCCGTCGCTATCGATGACGGGCCGTAAATGATGTGTGGGGTCCGGGGTCATGGGGTCGGACGGATTTGAGTCCAAGAAGTTCGGCGGTCCGCCGTCTGGCGGGGCAGGACCGAGCAGGGGTGGGCCGGGCGAATTTTCGCGGGACCCGACTCTTGATGCGCTATCGGGTCTGGGCGACACCGCCGCCAATCTCGTCGAAATCTCGGGTGTCATTAAATGGTTTGACGCATCAAAGGGCTACGGGTTCATCGTTCCCGACAATGGCTGGCCGGATGTGCTTCTGCATGTCACCGTGCTGCGGCGCGACGGATACCAAACCGCCTATGAGGGCGCGCGGCTGGTTTGCGAGTGCGTGCAACGGGCGAAGGGCTATCAGGCGTTCCGCATCCTTTCGATGGACGAATCAACCGCGATCCATCCCGCGCAGATGCTGCCGCCTCGCACCCACGTGAGCGTCACGCCGACCAGCGGTCTGGAGCGGGCGCAGGTCAAGTGGTTCAACCGCCTGCGCGGGTTCGGCTTCCTGACCTGCGGGGAGGGCACGCCGGATATTTTCGTGCATATGGAAACCCTGCGCCGCTACGGCATGACCGAACTGCGCCCCGGCCAGTACGTGCTGGTGCGGTTCGGGCCCGGCTCCAAGGGCATGATGGCTGCCGAGATTCAGCCCGAAGCCGGTTCACCAGGGCTGTCGTCGCACTGATCGCAGCATCCTTCGGCGTTTCCGGAGAATTCCAATCAGGAACAGCGGCTGAGCCCCCGAAAGCGGGCGCATCCGGGCTCGCCGGAGGTCTGGTATTTGCCACGATCCTCAGGTTACGGTCGATCGGCGCGCGTTCCGCCAAATTTGCGCAGATTGTGTCGACTGATTTGCGCTAGAATGCACGTGTCGTTGAATCTTCTGGCCAGGGTGAGCGTCGCTTATGAATTTTAACCGAGGCGTTGGTTGGCACCGTGTACGTGCGTGGGTCTGGATATCGGTCGCCGTAGCCGGCGCGCTTTACGCCTTTACCGGATCCGGTGCGCGCGCGGCCAGCGTTCAGCCACTTGAGATCGTCACCAAAAGCGGCGTGCACGTTTTCTCGGTTGAGATGGCGACGACCGAAGAGGAGAAGACCACCGGGCTGATGTACCGCAAGGAACTGGCCGATGGGAAAGGCATGCTGTTCGATTTCTCGCCGGAACAGGAAGTGTCGATGTGGATGAAGAACACCTACATCTCGCTCGACATGATCTTCATCCGGGCCGATGGCCGGATCCTGCGGATTGCCGAAAATACCGAGCCGCTATCCACAAAAATCATCCCTTCGAGGGGGCTGGCGAAGGCGGTGCTGGAGGTGGCTGCCGGCACGGCGCAAAAATACGGGATCGCGCCCGGCGACCGGGTGGGCCATCCGCTCTTTAATGGCAAGTAACCGGCCGCAATCAGCCTTGCTGGCAGCGCTTTAAGCGTGTATCGACGACGTTTCCCAAATGATCGGGGTATAGCGCAGCCTGGTAGCGCGGCAGTTTTGGGTACTGCAGGTCGTTGGTTCGAATCCAGCTGCCCCGACCACGTTACCAATTGAAAAATCTATATTATTTTGGAAGTGGCTTTTGGTGCCTATTTCCCGGTTTTGAGAAAGTCGCCACCGGGTCGCCACGGCTGGCTGCTTCGCGTTATCTTCACACTGTGACGCGCATTCTTTGAGGTTCGGACAAAGCGTAGGGGGGCGCTTGGTGATAGCGCGCGGAGCGCGGGGCTTCGATAAAGGTCGGCGGCGTGGTTGCGGCGCCTAGAGAGGACGGGGTATCCGCGCCAGCGTCCAAAAGGACAGCCGTCTGGTTGCCGACCAAGCGCGGAGCTACAAATTTGCGCCGGTTGCGACTCACGAAACGGTGGATCATTCAAAATTCGAATTGACACGGGGCGACGTGCACACGAATACCTTAGAAGGGTTTTTCTCTGTCCTGAAGCGGAGCCTTGTCGGCATCTATCAGCACGTCGATAAAAAGCATCTTAACCGTTATCTGGCAGAGTTCGATTTCAGGCAGAATACTCGCGCCAAGCTCCGAATTGACGATGTAGAGCGGACAAAGCGTTCTATTTCTGGGATGGCGGGAAAACGCCTTACCTATTTGGACTCGTCAGCATGACGGTGATGCCAGTCGCGCCCGATAATATGGGCGAGGGAGTTTCGTGGCCTCGAACTGCAAGAGGCTGCCGTATTATTGGGTATTACCGTCGCAGAACTTGAGCAACTCGAAAGAGGCGGCAAGCCCCTGCATCTAGCGATGTTCCGGAAAATATCCGCAGCGTTACGCATTCCGGGCGCGACTCCATTGCGGCGGACGCGACCGAATATCCCGGCCATGCCCCGCGACTTTCGGTCTATCGCAGGGCGCGGCGCGCGCATTGGATTGCAAACCCGCTTTGCTATCGATTACGCTCGAACCATCGCGAGCAACGTCGTCCGTGAGCTTGTCGAAAGCGGCATCGGCCCGACGACGCCAGTGCTTCCGCACCTTAGAAGAGGTGAAGACGCCGCCGAAGCTGGCGAGCGTAAGCGCGACCGCTTGGGCATTCCTGTTCTCAATCAAATCGCATGGCCAGCAAGGGACGCCTTCAATAACTGGCGGGCGATCATTGAGAGAACCGGCTGCTTCGTTCTTTTGCAGAAATTTGACCTCGAAGAATGCAAGGGTTTCGCCTTATACGACGATCAGAACACCCCTGTAATTATGATCAGCAAGGTCGAAGAGTTTGACCCCGCTAAGACGTTCACTCTGTTGCATGAGTACTGCCATCTGCTCCTGCGTGAACCCGGTATTTCCGACCAGAACAGGCAAAATCCTGTTGAGGCATTCTGCAATCGGTTTGCTGGAGCATTCCTGATTCCGCAAGCGGCGCGCATCTACAGACCGAATTCAAGCCCATCAAAAAGCAATTCCTGGTAGAGCAATACACGGCGGAAATTGCCGCAGTGGCGGGCCAGATTGCAGATGATTTCCCGTTTCTGTTTGACCTTACGGGAACTCGGAATCCAGACCCTGCGGACCTATGGCTAATAGCCGCCGGAAGAATTTTGGGATGGACGGTGATCACCGATGAGAGAAAAACGAGCACAAGGCGAATCCGATATGTCTGTCGCCAGCAAAGCATCCAAGTCAGGTGCATCAACGGGCTAGAGTTCTTCGCCGAAGTCGGCCTCCACCCGTGATGATCCAGAGCAGTCCAAGCGGTTCCTAGATGCCGCCCGTGAGGCCGCGGCGGATGAGACTGAGAAGGACGCCGAACGCGCCTTCAGAAAAGTTGTACCAAAAAAAGATGTTGGGCGCCCGAAAGGCGAGTCAAGGGTCTCTAGAAGGTGACGGCATTCCTTCAAATTCTCTCAAGTCTCAAAGAGCAGATGAGCGCGACGCTTTCCCGGCCACGGTTTTAGCCCCTTTCTTCGAGCAGCCGACCACGCGATGGCGCTCTTCCGCCAACGCCGCGGCGTGAACGCCATCTTGATGGCATTTTTGTGCAAATGGTCTTGCTATTTTTGGGCGGCGCGGAGATAAAAGATGACGTCCTCGCGTGGGATGGCATGGGCCGAGATCGCCGTCGATTTATGATTAGCCATCAAAACCGATCATCGGCCGGCAAACGAGGCTCACTTGGTCGGGCTGAATCGAATGGCGCGTGCGCGCTCCGTCGTTTGCTTATGCGGTTTCGGAATCGAGCCGGACGCCGCCGCCCCGCTCCGGGAAATCTTACAAATTTTATAGAGATGCGATTGGCCGTCCGGCAGAACGCTTCAAGCGTCGGGGACTGGAACCGATCGTCGCGAAAGCTGGATCCCGCCGACTTGGAATGGCGGGTAACTTGGGAGGTTTGTTATGAAGCGGGGGTTTTTGCCGTTGGCGTTGTTGGCAGGGATGTTGACGGCGCAATCAACGGTTGCGTCAGCGCAAACGGATGTCACCGTGCCCGGGGGGGCGACCGGCGCAAACGTGTTTTGCCTCCAGGCCGGGGACATCAATAGCGGAGCATTCGTTGGAACCTACCTGGAGACCGGCCCGCGCACCTGGGAAGAGCGGTTGAAGGCGGGCACTTTCAAGCTCGAGGAAAGGAATTGCGACGACCTGACGGTCGAGCTTTTCGACGAGTCCCGTGCGGCCGTCATCCAGTTCGATTTCATCAACAGGACAGTCAAATACAAGCCGTCAAGCTCAAAGGATAAGGATGGCAAGGATCGCTATTACATTTTGAACGCCACCGATAAAACGGGCTCCAAGGATTGCGCTACGTTGGCAGCTGCCAACTCAGCGGATGCCGCCGGAGCAGGTGGCGGAGGAAATGGCCCTGGCGGAGGCGGAGGCGGTGGCAAATCGCCGGGCGGAGGCGGCGGTGCCGGCCGGCCGGCCCCCAACATGGTTTTCGTGAACGTCCCGCCGAGGACCCCGTTCAACCTTCCTCCGGGCACTATCTTGAGGGCAGTCGGCGGTGGGACGCCTTGTCCTGGCAGCCCTGGCTTCTTCCTGTGCCCCAACGGATTCAGTTGCGCGCCGCTCGGCGGGGTATGTTGCCCAGGTGCGGGCGCCTGCAACGCGGGCTCGTTCTGTGACATGTTCATCTCCAACCACTGTATCCTCCCAAGCGACGTCAGATTTTGCCCGGGGACCGGCGACCAGAGGACCGGCCTCGCAACGCATTGCGCTCCGGGGCTGGCTTGTATCGGTTCTGCCAACAACCCCTGTCAGTAAGGGCTAGTCGCGACACTTGCGCAGACAGCGTGAATTGCTGCCTGCCGCCAAAGGGGAGGGTTGGATGAGGAAACTTGGCATCGCATTGTTGGTGCTGCTCGTCGCCTCGAGCGCGGCTGTGCCCACGCGCGCTCCCGCGGCGCCTCTATTCCCCTCGTTACTGGCGCCCGGTGCCAGGCAAGGCCAGTACCTGCGTGTTCAATATGGTGGTGGCGATGACGATGATGGACCGAGCTATTCACAGCCCCAGCACTCGCACCAGCACAGTAACTATAATTGCTGCGGCGGTGGTGGAGGTGGTGGCGGTGCCGCTATCGCCGGCTTGATCGCCGGAGTGGCGACCATGGCTATCCGGGAAAGCATCAGGCAAAAACAGGTAAATGATTACCGGCAGCAGCAACAAACCTATCAAATCCAAACTCAGCGCCAGCAACAGGCACGAAAACAAAATCAGCGTAACGAGGCGGCGCAGCGTCGGCGCAACAATGAAGAAAAGGCCAGGCAGAAACGCGAAGATGCGTTGGCAAACGAAGAACGTCAGGAGAAAGTGGACGCACTGAACCAGCAAAAGCGTGAACTGGAGCAATTAAAAAAGATATCGAAAACCAGAAGGCAGAACAGAACAAACCTGCGGGCTACCCGTCCGATGACAACAATCCCGCGGGCAACACCGAGACCAGGACGGACACCTACGAGAACCAAACCGACATCAAGGGTAATGTTGTCATCAATATCATTCCGTCCCGTCCCAGCGACCCTGATCCCGGGACACTCAAGGTCGGCCCTGTAACGCTTTACCCCAGCCACATCGATGTCCCGCCGGATCGCACTATTTGCACCGGTACGACGGCAAAGGGCTGCTTTCTTCGAATCGTGACGACGCCTTCGGCAGCCGGCGGCTCCAGGCAGGAATGTATCCTGTACTGCAAGTCCGATCCGCGCCCACGCCCCGTGCCGCCGCCTCGGCCGATCCCAACCCCTGCTGTTGTCGTCACCCCAACTCCGACCCCGACCCCCATAAAGCGGACCTACCACGCTGAGTTGACCGTGATCGCCGAGGAAACCGTGGTGCCGAAGCGTCAGGGGAAGCCGGCTGTGAAGACCGTGATTGCCGAGGATTACGTGGAGCCGAAGCGTCAGGGGAAGCCGGCTGTGAAGACCGTGATCGCCGAGGATTACGTGGAGCCGAAGCCTAAGCCGAAGCCGGCTGTGAAGACCGTGATCGCCGAGGATTATGTGGAGCCTAAGCCTAAGCCGAAGCCGGCCGTGAAGACCGTGATCGCCGAGGATTACGTGGGTCCGAAGCGTCAGGGGAAGCCGGCTGTGAAGACCGTGATCGCCGAGGATTACGTGGAGCCGAAGCGTCAGGGGAAGCCGGCTGTGAAGACCGTGATCGCCGAGGATTACGTGGAGCCGAAGCGTCAGCCGAAACCGGCTGAGAAGACCGTGATCGCCACCGAGCAAAAGATCACAGACAACAAGATCACAAACAACAAGACTTCAAACAACAAGATCACGGACGACAAGCCTGCAGGCGATGGCGGGCAACTCGATGAGGCAGAGATAATCAATCCCGTCGAGTGCCCGAACCTGAATTTGGGAGCGTGCGGGGCGCGGTTCAAAAAGCAGCAAGAGGATGCGGAGAAGAAGCGCCAGCAAGAGGAGAAGATCGCGCGCGACGAAAAAGAAACGCGACGACGAAATCGCCCGTAAAAAGAAGGAAGATGAGGAGAATAGGTACGCTCTCGAACATCCCGGGGACCCGGATAGCAAAGGCTGCACGAAAAACGGAGACATTCCGATAGCAGCTCTCCTCGCCGATCCGGACTACCAGCGCCTGCTAACCGGCAGCAGCGGGATAGTTCCTGTCTCGACCGAGAGCGGCCTGGAGAAGATTTACGCGCGAGATATCCTGACGACCGGCCTCAAGGCGGTCCCGGAGGTAGGCTCTGTGCTCAGCGGAGTAACGTCGTTTCTCTGGAAGGACCCCAAGCCTGACAGGCTGTTCGACGAACTCGTAACTTATGTCAAACAGCTCGTACCGGAGTCGATCACCGCGGAACGTGTCGGGCAACAGAACTTCGACGTTGCCGGTCTGCGGCTGCTGCTCCAGGCCTACCAGGCGGAGGGCAATCTCGTAGAAAAAGGAAAAAAACTGGATTATTTGCAAAACAGGCTCCGCGAACTTGAGCCTGCCTACCTCAATAATCCGGACACGCCGCCCGAAAAGGTTCTCCCGCTGGTTATTGCCTACGGCAGGCTCAGGCTGGCTGTGGTGCGGGAGCGGCTTCTTCACCAGAAAGAGTATTATCCGGACAATGTCAGTACCCTCCTCGTGCCCGATTACAACGATACGGTGAAGGCGCTGGGGGATGCGGCCAAGGACATCAAGCAGAAGATCATCGATAATCGGCTCGCAAAATTACATTCCGACCACGATATGCGAACGGATTATGACAAGCCGATATGGGGCACCGGTGGTTTCCTGAATACCTCGTGGTATACGGTCGGGGACGACTTCTGCGACTGGCATTTCGAACACAAAGATGATGAGAACGCGGCCAAGGCCGACCTTGCAGCCCGCACGGACGCGGTGCGCAAGGCATATAATCGTGAGCTCGATGTGCTGCTTGCTCCCATTACCAATTGGCCTTCCATAACGCCGGTGGCGCAGCCGGCCAAAGCCAATGGCGAACCGCTAGCGGAGCTCGACGCCGTGAGCGACTATTTACCGAAGGACGACGGGAAGAGCATGGGTACTTTCGCCAAGGAGGTGCTGGACAATTATAAGCTGGCGTTTGCCAAGTCTTGCGACCGGCACTTCAAGAACGAGTCCAATGATGTGACCTGGGAGGTTCGCGGCAGCGAGGGATCAGGCGTTTGCGAGCCGGCGGCGTGTGTCGTCAAGCCGCATCAGACGATCACAGTCCACTATCCCGTGATCGAGAACTCGTTCAGGTTCACCATTTCTTCCAACGGTACCGGCGGAAATGCCTATCACGACGACTTCGAGGTAAAGCAGGGCAACGTGATCGAGACCGGAAACTGCGCCTACATCAAGCACGACGGCCGAACCGGGCTGGCCAAGCTGAATGACGGCGCGAACGGCGACATCACCTTTCTGAATGGCGACGCTGCACATCGGCTCGCGCGGCGCAGGGAATTGTTAAAAAAGATTACCAATATTGCGATGTGACGATGGTGCGAGAAGCATCTAGCGACGTGCAGCCGTGTTCACGACGACTAGGGAGCGCCGTGCTCCCGTGACCGCCGCACGCGCGACAAAGACCAATGAAGGCACCACCATGTTGAACGGAGATAGCTGATGATCGGGCGTGTGGTTTTGTTCTCGGCTCTCATGAGTTTCGCAGGGGCCGCGTCGGCTCAGGAAGCCTGTACGTTCTACAAGGTGAATACCAGCCTGCTCAATATCAGCAAGGAGGCCGGCGGCGACATCTACAATGACGCGCTGTTTGACGGGGACACCACCTGCGTCACGCGCAAGGCGAATGTGAAGGGCGCGGATTGGGGATTTATCGCCTACAAGCTGGGAAGCGGGAACGTGCACACGCCGGTCGAAGGCTGGTCGGCGATGAAATACCTCCAGGAAACATCCGTGGCCAATGCCGGCTCGTCTGCGGCTCCTCCGGCCGCCGCGGCGCCGGCTCCAATCGCTCCCGCTCCCGTAGCTCCGCCTCCTGTGGCTCCTGCTCCCATGGCGCCCGCTCCAAGAGCCGCCGCGCCGGCGCCTGCAACAGCCACCATCCGTCCCGAGGACGCGCTGCGGTTTGACCAGCCCATTCCATTCGGCCCATTTCCCGTGAATGGCCATTCGCTTCAGGAAATGATCGATACCATGCCGCTGTTTTCGCCCATCGAAGGGCTTGATGAATCGCTTTGGAAAAAGAAGTGCACTTCCTGTCACCAGTGGAATCAGGAGCGGTTGTGTGAACAGGGTGGGACCTATGTGCAGGCACCGAGGAACGTTTTGCGGGTGCAGCATCCGTTCGGCGGAGCGCTGAAGATAGCCCTGATGCGATGGGCCAAAAGCGGCTGCCCGTAAAGCCACGTCGGAGGGGGATATCAACATGCATTTGATCGGGATACGCGTCCTCTCGCGCTTGCGCTGTTCGTCGCCGTGATGGGGCTGCGCAGCGCCAATGCGCTGGATTTGAATCAGGATTGGGTACTCAACTCGAGCCTCTCGCACGTCTATATGCAAACCGAGAAGCTCGAGGCGGTGATCGAGAGACAGCAGTTCAAATCGTTGGAAGGCAGCGTCACCAAGGACGGCGATGCGACCATCAAGCTCGATCTGGCCTCGCTCGAAACCGGCATCGATCTGCGCAACGTGCGGATGCGCTTCCTGCTTTTTGAAGTCTTCAAATACCCGTTCGCAGTGATCACGGCCAAGCTGGACAAATCCAGGCTGCAGTATCTGACGGACCCCAAGGCCCCTGTGAAGGCTTATCCCCTCACGCTGAGCGTCAATATGCACGGCGTTGTCAACGAGATTCAAACCGAGGTGTGGATCGCGCGGACCAGCGACAACACCGTCTCGGTCTCGACCGTCAATCCCATCGCGGTGACAGCGGAAAGCTTCGGGCTGACAAAGAACATCGCTAAACTCTCGGACGCCATGAACGGAATTCACATCGTCCCCAGTGTGCAAGTAAGCTTCGACCTGGTATTCGGATCAGGGGACCTCAGCCTGAACTCGAGGCCGCCCGCGCAGAACGGGAAAAAAGCAAGGCTGTCGCGGAAGCCCTGCCCATTCCGGAGGAGGGCTGCGAGACCCGCTTCAATGTGATTTCCCAGACCGGCGCCATCTATTTCAAAACCGGAAGTGCTGAACTTGATCGGGAGAGCGAGCCACTTCTCAATAGCGGAGCCGATATCGCCAACCGGTGTCCCTCGGTCAGGTTCGAAGTCGAAGGTCACACCGACAATGTCGGCAGTGAACGGTTCAACCAGATACTCTCCGAGCAGAGAGCAAAGTCGGTGGTCGACTACCTGACCTCGAAGGGCGTCAATGCTTCGCGCATTCAGTCAGCAGGATATGGTGGAACGCGTCCGGTTGCGCCAAACAACTCGGAAGCCAACCGGGCCAAAAACCGCCGGATCGAATTCAAGGTCAAGAAAAGTTAGCGCGTGGCAGGTTTAGGTGGAAGCGCCGAAGAGATCGCCCCCTTCACCGCTCCCCGGCGTGGAGGGGTCGATTCGCTGGTCCTGGCGATGCGAAGCATCGTCCGGTGCAAATCGGCTGAGGGGGCTGTGCTACAATGAGTGACCGTGACCCCTTGTGCGCTGCGGCCCTGTGTCGCGTTCTTCCAGCCGCACGAGAGAGCGCGGCAGCAAGGTCCGGGATCACACAATGAATGATTCGTTCATCCTGCCGTAGGCGGCCGATCGATGAAGACGACGCGCCAGTCCGCGACCTCATCGACCATGACCTCGGCGATTTCGGCCGCCAGGGGAATGACCTGCGACAACTCGAGAACACCCTGGGCGTTTCCGGATCGCAGAACGGAGATCTGCTTTGTAAATCGTTCACAGCTGTCCGCCATCGCTGCCGACCGTTTGGCAACTCGTGCGAATTCCCCCTGGTTGCTGATGGCGGCGAGCGCCGCGGCCAGGGCCGGCAGAAATGCCGAGGTCAGAACCAGCCAGTGATCAATGTGCTTTTGAACGTGTTCAGGGATTTCAAACTTCATTCCCATGGGAAGAGCCGCCGATCCCAAAAGCTCCATTACTAGATGAAGAGCGATTCCGAACAGCGTCAGTCCGAACAACCACGTCGACGTATTATGCAGTCGATGCGCGATATGTTCGGATCGCGTTTCCGTATCCTTGTGAAACCTGAATTGCCCTTCGTCGGGCCCTCCCACGATCCTGTCGATGTAGCTCAGACAATTCAGCACATAATCATGTGTAACCCGCGCGTTCCGGGATTCCGGTGGCCCGCGCGATCGCGCGCATGTGCCAATACATCCAGGTCTGGCTCAGATTTCCATAGACCCCGAGGATGAGTTGGAGTCCGGGGGAACGGCCGGCCGCCACCCAGCGGGATCAGAACCCGGAGTTGCCGAATGAGTTCGGCGAGCAGGCGTTGTTCCATCCAGCGCTCATGCCAACGTCGTGTCCGGCCAATAACGAATAGCAGCAGGATGCCCAGAAGCATCACAAACTCGATCACGACGCAGATGGTCTGCGCCTCGCCCTCAAGCCCAGCCGCCATCGGCAGCAGCGCCACGAGCACAGCTATCGCCGATAGCAGGTAGGTCAGCACGTAGCCGCTACGGTAAGCATCGGCGAACAGGTCGCCGCGCTTGTCCGGCCACGCGTAGTGGCCTCTCAGGCGGCTATTGACCCAATCGTTCAAATCAAGCGGCGAGCTTTGGTCGTGGCCGGATGCAGCGGCGGTGGGCGAGGCTACCGAATTCCCGACATCGCTGGAAACAGGCCATGTTTTGCGAACCTGGCTCTCGAAGTCCGGAACAAGAACCTTGGGCAGGTGAAAGCTCGCCGAACCAACCGCGTCACGAAACAGCTTCCAGGCAAATGCAAAATTGAAGCGCGGCTTTCGTTCCCTGAAAATACTCCTTCGCCTGCGATTGGGTGGTCTGGGCCTGATGCAGACCTGCCGAAGGGTCTGGAGGCGCGATTTCCTGGTGAACGATACGGCGCACCGCTTCCGCTAGGGATTTCCGTGCCTGCGCCGTATCGCTGGAACCGTGATCTCGCGGCATACAGCGATCATTGCCTTCAAGACACCGCATATCCTCTGCATCGCGCAGCAACTGCCAATTCCGTGGCGCCAGCGCGTCGATCCACAGCACGGGCACGCGGAATCGAATCGCCTCCTGGGCCGTGTCGACGGTGCTGCCGTCGCCGGCGCGGTTTTGTCCGTCCCAGACGACGACAAGCAGATCCGATTGGTTCAACACCACGCGGCCGCCAAGGGCATAGGCATTGGGAGCCGCCGAGCGATTTCCATCGAGCTCGAATGTCGTGACGCCGGCACCCTCCCGCGCCCGCTTCAGCAGGCCGCGGAACCGTTCGCGTGAATCCGGTTCAAGTGCCTCCGGCGGCAGGAAGTCCTTTTCGAACTCCTCCTGAACGAAGGGCATCGGACAGAGAAGCTCGTAGCCGAGGTCGATGGCTTGATCCGCGAATATCCGGTCAGTCCCTTCAGCGAGCGGCGAGACGGCGCGAAGAACATAAGGCGCTTCCGAATACAGCGCCTTGGTCGAGGGAGACGCGGCGTAAGTTGATACTTCGGCTTTCACCTCTTCGAGGACCTCCCGAAGTGCTTGCCGAAGCATGTCGAGGCTCTCGTTGTCCCTCGGTAAACGGTTCGGCCGATGGCCGACGATGCCTACTCGAAACGCGATGACCGCACGAGGTGGAGACGTGAGAGCAGGCGCACTACGGGACATAAGCAAGTTCCATGAGAGGGTAAGATGACGGCTCTATGAGACTAGACGCCGTCAGCAGGAAAAATCGAAATTCGTGGGTAGTCCGACCAACCCCCAAGTGCCGGCGACTCAAATCGTGGCTTTGGAGGTGGCGTCGAGACATCGGGAAATCAGTAATCATCACCCCCAACCGCGCAAAATCCGGTACACGCGCCAATCTGCCTTCCCGCAGCCTTGCTGCCGATATCGGCTATGCTTGCTCGCGGCAAGTCAATTGGTCCTTCCCGATGGTTGTCCGGGAATATCCGGGTGGCTTGACACAATTCTGCAATCTCGACCTTGCGATTCGATCGGGTTGCAGACCCCTTGGTCATGCGGGGTTAGCTCTTGACGGACGACAACCTCTCGCGCGCCGCCCTCAAAAAGCTCGCGCGATCGGCGGGTGCGGAGACGTACTCGGCAAGCCGCTCGCAGAAGTTGTCGAGCGACGGGGCTTCGGTAGACGCTTTCTGCACCAGCATCTTGGCAATCGGGCCGATGTAACGGGCCAGCATTATTCTGACCGCCTCAAGATCCGGGCTATTGGCCTCGAGGACCGGCTGGTTGATTGTTTTAATGCTTATCTTCGGCAGTGGCGGGATCGTTTCGGCCGGGACCACGGTGCCGGAAAGGCCACCGCCGATCCGGTCCGGTTCGACCTCGTCAGCCGTAACGGGACGGTTCAAGGCCTCATTGATCGTCTCGGCAAGCTTGTCCAGCGCCGCTTCCGCATCCGGAAAGATGTCTATCCATTGCCGGGTCGCGAGTTCGTAGCGCAGTGCGCCGGTTGGGACGATCGGCTCCAACCGAAGCGGAAAAACCGGCACCTGGAAGCTGCCGCCGAGAGACAGTTCCTTCTTGATTTCGTTCGACTGACTTGAAAATGTAGAGAACAGGAAGACGATCCCGCGGGTCGCCTCTAATGCGTGGACAATAGCTTCTTGATAGTTTTCCCCGGCTCGCACGTCCCGCAACGATATCCAGCACTTGAGATTCCGTTGCTCCAGAAGCGCCACCACCTTGCGGGCGCTCCCTTCATCCTTGGATGAAAAACAGATGAAAATGTCGTGTTTGGCCATGCGATGCGAGGTCTCGGAAAATGCGACGTGCGATCAATTTAAGCGTGCCATGGCGCTCACCAATATTGTCCCGCAGTCACGTGCGAAGATATCTTTGTTGCCGAGCAATTGGCAAGCAATTTCAAGGCTGAAAGTGTATAGGGTCGAGACTTTTCGGCGCGATTCGTTATAGATCAGTTCCTGTGCATCCAACCGCGGGCAGTTCTACCTGAAGGAAGTAGAAGATGGGGCTAAGAGTTAAATTCAACCTCGCGTTGCTGGTCGCTTGCGCCGTTGGATTGTTAGTCGGGGCTATCGTTTTCCGCCAGGTCTCCATTAAAAATGCGCGGGCCCAGGTTTTGGAAAACGCCAGTATCATGATTACAGCGGCCAATGCGATCCGCGATTACACGGCGACTGACCTCGTCCCACTTTTGCCCCTCGAGCACGACGGAAAATTTGTCTCGGAGCTGGTGCCGGCCTACGCGGCACAGCAGAATTTCAAGGCCGTGCAGGCCCGTTTTCCGGGCTTTTCCTACCGAGAACCCGCACTCAATCCGACCAACCTTTCCGATCGGGCTCAGGATTGGGAAGCAGACATCATCAACCTGTTTCGCAACGAAACGGAGCGGCAGGAATTCGTATCCGAACGTGAAACCCCCTGGGGCCGGACTCTCAATCTCGCGCGGCCGTTGACTATCCGTTCGGCGGCTTGCCTCGCTTGTCACAATACGCCACAGGGAGCGCCCGCCGCCCTGATACGTACCTTTGGCTCGGCGAATGGTTTTGGCTGGAAGATGAACGAGACCATTGGAGCCCAGATCGTGTCCGTTCCGATGACGGTCCCGCTGCGATTGGCCCACGACGCCTATGTGAGCTTCCTGATCATCCTGGTGACGACCATCGCCGTCGTCTTTATCGTGCTCAATCTGCTGCTTCATTACCTGGTCCTGGAGCCGGTCAAGAAGGTAACCGCCGTCGCGGATGCAGTGAGCCTCGGCGACGAGAATGTCGAAGTCTATTTCAAACCCGGCAAGGACGAGATTTCATCGCTTTCGATATCGTTCAATCGGATGCGCGAAAGCCTCAGACAAGCGATGAAAATGCTGAAGTGAGAATGTTTCATCATGCCGGATCGGCTGCACGCCGCCTGTATCCGTGGGGGAGCCGGCAGCAGTGATCCGACAGAAACTCGCACCGATCATCATTGGGATTAGTGGTGCAAGCGATTTAGAGGGTGAGGATGCCGCGGTCCGCGCGTCTCTCAAGGCGATCTTCGACCACCTCGATGGAAAATGCCCGTCTTCGCCGAAGATGCTTCTCACCATGCTTGCGAGCGGGGCGGATATTCTCGGCGCAGAGGATGTTGTGAACCGGGAGGGATGGGAAGTCGTCGTCGCTCTTCCGTTGCCGCTCGACGTTTATCTGACCGGTTTCGACCAGAGCGCCGCCACCAAACTGCTGAATTTCGTGCAGGAAGCCGGCAATCGGAAAAAGCTTCGACTGTTCACACTCGACCCGTTGCGCCCCAACTCCGAATCTCAACAGGCGACATCTGCCGAATCCGGCCATCCACCCGAAACAACAGAGCAAGACCGACTAGAGCATCGGGAGCAGGCCGGTCTTTTTATCGCGGAGCGCTGCGCCATTTTGATCGCGGTGATGCGGGCGGATCAGAAAGAGGATCGCATCGGCACCAACGGACGCGTCGTTCAGTACCGGTTAAATGGCAATCTCGACAGCGCCGCACGTCACATTGTTCAACGCAGCGATGTTCTTGTCGAACCGGCGCCGCTGGATGCGCCGCCGGTTGGCCCGGTTTGGCTGGTCGAAATCGCGAGCGTCCGCCTTCAGGGCGAATTGAAGAGCCGGATGCCATTCAAGTTATTATTTCCCGCCGGCCAAAAATTTCCGGAGTTGCATCAGTTGCGCGAGAGCTTGCGGCTGGTCGACCGGCTCAACGAATTCAACGTTCGCGCCCGGGGCCTTGATCAAAAGACCCCGCCCAACATCGCGAGCGCGCCGGCGGGCATGGATCAGGGGGCAGCGATCCTGCATGGACTGATGGATGCGCTGTCCACGATCCAAATCGGTATCAATAGGAAGCTCAAATATTCCGTCTGCTCGCTCGCCGTTTTGTTTTGCGTCGCGATCTTCATGTTTGAAGCACAGCTTGATCTGAACAGGCGATGGGGCGTGTTCGGATATATCACCGCGCTGGTGCTGGGGATGAGCATCTACAAGTTCGCCTGGACCCGGAGATGGCAACCGATCGCTCAGGATTATCGCGCGGTGTCGGAATTGCTTCGGGTTCAGATCGTCTGGTGGAATTGCGCGCTTGTCGAAGCGCGCCACCGCGTTGACCGATTTTACCTGCGGGGGACAACTGGATCCCTTGGCCTCGTTCGCGCCGCAATCCGCCATATGGTCGACGCCGCCGCGCTTCTTTCACGTTGCGAAGGACACGACGCTGAACAACAGGTTTGCAGCAACCACGGCAGCGGGGTTTCGCACGGCAACGACGCGGAGCGACAGGCCATCGACGGAGGCCTGACCTGGATCGAGGAGCAGATCGCCTATTTCGACGATCGGCTCGGCAGGAGACGCAGCTGGGTTTCCTTCATCGATGCCGCCAGTTGGTTCCTGCTGCTGGCCTCCCTGTGTCCGGAAGTGGTTGTTGCCATCAACTCGATCCGCGGCGACGTCTTGCGACCCGTGCTCAACATGTACCTCGGTCAATTCCAGCCGAGCCTTGTTTTCATTGCTATCGTCAGCATGATCGTGCTGGCGTTTCTCGTGAGCTCAGCGCGATGGCTTTTCTCCCGATCGGCCCGAATGGATCGCGATATGCGGGTTTTTGAAACGCCCCACGTGGCGGTTTCGCTGATCGTCGGGCTGCTGCTCTCAATCGCCCTTTACCAGTGCGCGGCTTTTCTCGGCTACGATAATCCCAGCAGTTCAACGCTCATCATCGGCGGCGTTTCGGTGGCATCGATTGCCTATGGAATGCAGTTCATTTGCGATCGATTGTCGTGGCCCGGCGAAATGCGGGGCTACGAGGATGCTCTGCAAATATTTCGTCGGGCGCGGTCCACCCTCAGGGAGATTGATGGATTGGCTGTCGATGCAGCCGAGCGGACAGTTCTTCAGAGAACGATTATAGAAGCCTTGGGCAAGGAGGCGCTGAAAGAAAATGAAAGCTGGCTGCGTACCCATCGTGAACGGCCGCTCGAACCGCTCCCACCGGTTTGAGGACCGTCGGTGGCTCCTCGTCGCTTCTGCGTCGGACAGGGAGCCGGTTTCTTGCCCTCGGGATGGAGATTCCGGTTAACGTCCCATCCTCACTTCACGCCGTAGCCTGCCAATTTGTCTGCAATTTTGGGGTCGATCGTTTTTGCTGCCACGATATCCACTTCGCCTCCGGCGGCGTCTCCCTTCCTCTGCTTTGCCAATCCGCGCCCGTATAGCGAGGTTGCGACCTTCGGATTGAGTTTCAGGACCACGTCATAGTCGGCGATAGCGTTGTCGTATTGATCAAGCTTGAAATAGGTGAAGCCACGGGTGTCGAGTGTATCGCCATGATTGGGCCTCAGCCGCAGCGACTTGTTGCAGTCCTTGAGTGCCTGATCCAGTTCTCGTCCAACGATCGTTCGCGACCAGCAGCGGTCGTTGAACGCCTCGGCGTAAGTCGGATCGAGCTTGATCGCCTGATCTAAATCCTGCATGGCGCGGTCATGTTGACCCTTGTCGTCGTAGGAACTTCCGCGATTATCGAAGGCCGCGGCATAAGTCGGATCGAGCTTGATGGCCTGATCCAGGTCCTCGATGGCGCGGTCGTATTCGGCTTTGCGGTAGTAGGCCAAACCGCGGTCGTTGAATGCGGTGGCCAGGTTCGGATTGAGTTTGATCGCCTGATCGTAGTCCTCGATGGCGCGGTCATGTTCACCTTTGTCATCGTAGGCGTTGCCGCGCCAGTTGAATGCCAGGGCAAAGTTCGGATCGAGCTTGATCGCCTGGTCCAGGTCGCGGATGGCGCGGTTGTATCGGGCTTTGCCGTAATAGGCGTTGCCGCGACCGGCGAAGGCGATGGCGTAGTTTGGATCGAGCTTGATCGCCTGATCCAGGTCCTGGATGGCGCGGTCGTATTGCCCTTGGCGGCTATAGGCATTGCCGCGGTTGCTGAATGCCAGGACAAGGTTCGGATCAAGCTTGATCGCCTGATCGAAATCCTGGATAGCGCGGTCGTATTTGGCTTTGCCGAAATAGGCGCTGCCGCGGTTACAAAATGCGGCTGCATAGTCCGGATCGAGCTTGATCGCCTGATCCAGATCCTGGATAGCGCGGTCGTATTGCGCCTTGCTGAAATAGGCATTGCCGCGATTGCTGAAAGCCACTGCCAAATCCTTGCCTTGGCCTTTGGCGGCCTTGATGAGACTCGTGCAGGCGGCGATCTGGGCGTCCCAATCGGAGTTTGATTTTCCTATGCAGTTTTGCTGCTGCGCCGCAGCGTAACCGCTAAACTGGACCAGCACGACCAGCGCGATGATCCAAATCACTGCGAACCTTCTCATTTCCCGTTCGTCTCCAGCGCCTCATCAAAGTTCAAAACCATAATTCACCAAGCCGTCAGCCACGTCACGTGTGATTTCGTAGATGTCCTAAGAATTTCTGCCTTCATCGCGAACGGAACAGCGAGATTTGATAACAAAGAATGGAATAAAGTTCACCGTTTAGGATGGCATAAGACCATATCAGTCCGGCAGGGAGCTATGCTTGCAACGCCATTGCAGTACCGGTCCACAAAGACAATCCGGTCGACGAAGAAAAACCCGTCGAGAAAGACTTCCATCTGATATCCATCTCAATCTGCAGAACGGAGCGGCGGGCTTCGGCCAGTGAAGGTTGGCGGCCCAAAAGGCCCATCGTCACCAAGCGCGCGGTTCCGGTTGATTGGTGCGGCAGCATCAGAAATATTAAAAATAGAAAGCAATTTCAATTACATAGGAATTCGAATTTTTATTTCAAAAATGATGCGCCGTTTCAGGAAGCAATCTCGGCGAAATCCGGCCGATCCCGCCTGTGACCAGACAATGGCGCTCGTTGCGGCGGCCGAAGTCGCGATTTAGGCCCGTCGAGCAGGCGCAGCACGAAGGGAAAAGGTCCGCAACGACGCCGACCTTTGTACCGATGCCGGAGTTCGCATCACGGAGTTCTATCGCCAGCGATCTTCCCCCGAAAAAATGGACAGGGTTAAGCTGCTTTTAGCTCCATCTCGATCGGGCTAAGATATCCGATGGCCGAGTGGCGCCGCGTTCGGTTGTAAAATCCCTCGATGTAAGCAAAGATATCACGTCTGGCTTGCTCACGCGTTGCATAATGCTGGTGATGGACGAGTTCGGTTGTGGAAGAAGCTCTCCATCGGAGCATTGTCATAGCAATCGGCCCTGCGGCTCATCGAAGCCGGCGGACTGCATCATCTTGCGATACGCCGCCGAGGCGTATTGAACGCCACGATCTGAATGGTGAATCAGGCCGGCGCCAGGCCGCTGTGTCGCAATGGCCATCGCTAAGGCCGCCAATGGCAGTTCGGCGCGCAAATGATCCGCCATCGCCCAGCCGACGATCTTGCGGCTGTAGAGGTCCATGACCGTGGCCAGATAAAGCCAGCCCTGATCAGTCTCGACGTAGGTGATGTCGGCGAGCCAGATCCGGTTCGGCGCGGCGGCGCTGAAATTGCGCTCGAGCAGCTTCGCGGCGATCGGGAAGTCGTGACGGCTGTCGGTAGTGCGCACCCGTCGTGGCCGCGCCATGATGGCCCTGATACCGTGGCGGCGCATCAATCGCTCGATGCGGCCGCGACTCGCCCCGCGGCCCTGAGCCCTCAACTCGGCATGGACGGCGGGGGCTGCCATTGCGGCCATTGGTATCGCGGTGAACCCGCTTGATATCGTCGACGAGTTCACGGTTAGCGGCGGCTCGCGGGCTCTCCGGGCGCGCCGGCCAGGCATAGTAGCCAGCAGGCGAGACACCGAGCACGCCGCACATGATCTTCACCGGATAGTCAGAGCGGCGATCTTCGATGAAGCGAAATCTCATTTCTGGACTCCAGCAAAGATCGTCTAAGCTCACAGGCGCGCCACGTCTGGACTTTTAAAATGTCGCGCTCCATGCGCAGCCGCTCGTTCTCTCGCTGCAAACGGGCGATCTCCGCCGCGTGGTCCGCCGACGGCAGCGTCGCCTGCGTCGTGGGGCACCGCGACGCTGACGTCGGCTCCCGCCTGGTCCCAGGTTGTTCTACCCACCGACGCAATACGGAATGACGTAGGCCAAGTTCCTTGGCCACCGATCCAATCGAGCGACCACTCGATGCGGCCAGATCAACCGCTTGCCGCTTGTACTCGTCCGTAAACGACCGACGTTGACGTCCTTCCATCCGACACCTCCTGGCTCAATGAGCCTACTACAGGTGTCCATCAGTTCGGAGGAGGTTCACCGCACACCTCTACGCTTAAGTTCGGCAGCACGTGTCGCAAGAAAGCTTTGTTGCGTTTCCCTCTTGACAAGCGATGGCGCGAGGCACAGCCTGATAGATGGCGATGGAGTTCGCCTTTTAACCGCCCTTGGGGCTGATGACTCCTGTCAGATTAAACTGACGGAGAGGCACGCCTTGAATACGCGGACCCCTAAAAACCATTTGCGGTCGGCCGTTTCCCGTGAAGCCTCTTCCAGTTCGGAAGATCGGCCATGACCGCGCGAGACGTCGTTCTCCAGATTGCACAAGTCCTCGTCACGCTGCTGCTTGCTCCGTTGCTGCAGGGTGTTATTTTACAGTTCGAAGAGCGGGTCCAGCGCAGCCAAGGTCCCGGAATCTTTCAACCTTATCGAGACCTCTGGAAGCTCTTTCACAAGCAGATTGTCGTGCCGGAGACGGCGTCCTGGCTTTACTGGTCTGCGCCAATTGTAGCCTTCTCCACTACTTTGACGGTGCCGATCTTGATTCCGGTGCTGACAAACTACCCGCTTCCCCTCTCGGACATGGGCGACATTCTCGGCGGCGGGCTTATCCTGACGCTCGGCTCGTTCATGGTCACCCTTGCCGGCCTTGACACACGAAGCGCCTATGGCGGCATCGGCTCCAGCCGCGCGGTGATGGTTACTATCCTCGCCGAGCCAACCCTGATCCTCGTGTTTGTCGGAATAACTCTGCTCGCGAAAGCCATGCTGCCTTTCGTCGTCAATCACCTGTTGGTCGCTGAACCATCCGTCTACTGGGGGCCAACCCATCTCTTCCTGGTTGCGGCCTTCTTCGTGCTGATTTTGGTCGAGACGGATCGGCTGCCAATTCATTCGAGCACGCATATCGAAATCTACATGATCGAGGAAGCCCGCATCCTGGAATATTCGGGGCCGATGCTCGCCATTCTTCGTTGGTCGTCGATGATGAAGCAGTTCATCCTCTACACCATTTTCTGCAATGTCTTGCTGTTTCCGTGGGCGCTTTCTTACCAGGGCTCAGCGATTGGCGTTCTCGGATCGGTCGGCGCGCTGGCCCTCAAATTCTTCATCGTGGCGTGCATTGTGGTGCTCGTCGAGACCGTGCAATCGCGCCTTCGCTTTTATCGATATCAGGAACCCCTTGCTGCGTCCTTTCTACTTGCCGTTCTCGCAATCGTCGGCACCCAATTGAGTTAATCCCATGCTTGCAGCGCATCTCGATCCGCTTCCCGCCTCGCTGTTCAGCCTTCTTGCGATTGGCAGCCTCTTGCTGTCGTTCGTCATGCTCGGCTCGCGGTGGCTGCGCCACTATCTGTTCGCTTTCGCGGCACAATCCTGGCTGATCGCCATTCTGTCCGGCACGGTCGGTTACTACGGCGACTATGCCGAGCTTTACATCGTCGCGATCCTCACCGCGGCCTTCCGTGGGCTGTTACTGCCTTACTTGATCCTGCGTATCATCCGTCGCCTGGAAGTCCACCGCGAAGTGCATGTGATCCTTCAGGCCAGTTCGAGCCTCGTCATCGGTGCCTTTGCCGTCGTATTTGCCCTCGCTGTTTCCTATCGGATAGGTGCGGCACTGCATCTTGCCGGCACGATCGTTGTCCTCGCGCTGACGGTAATGCTGTCGATGAAACTGATCGGGTTTCTCATGCTCTCCGTGCGCCACGAGGCGATCAGTCAGATCCTCGGTCTGCTCGTGCTCGAAAATGGCGTGTTTCTTGGTGCGCAAATCCTCGTGCCTGGAATGCCGCTGCTGATCGAGATCGTGATCCTGTTTGATCTTCTGATTGTCGTCGCCTGCTTTGGCGTCCTCGTTCGTTACCTCCTGAGCCACGTCGGAACCACGAGCTCGCTGCAGCTCAAACGCCTGGTAGGGTGATGAGCAGGATCGGCTTTCTCACGCTCGCACTCACACTGGCGCCGGCGGCCGCCTTCGTTCTGATTCTGCTTATTCGTCGCCCGCGCGCCGCGGAGTCCCTCAATTTGGTCGCCAGCGCGATATCCCTCCTGGCGACCTCCGGGATTTTGGCTCTCGGAGGCGATAGCAGGATCACATTCTGGAGCGGCTATGTGATCATCGACCGCCTCGGGACATGGACGATCCTGTGCGCTGCGGTCGTTTACTTCCTCGCCTCCATCTACGCCGTTGGCTATATGCGGCTGCTGGGCGAGGACGGGAGGCTTCACCGCTTCTACGCAATGTTCGCCGGCTTCGGGCTGAGCACACTCATCGCCCCGATGATGAACAACGCGGGCCTTTATTGGATCGCGATCGAACTCACTACCTTGATCAGCACATTCCTTGTTGCGTTCGAGCGCGAGGCGGCGAGCATCGAAGCCGCGTGGAAGTATATCATCGTCGTCTCGGCGGGCATTAGCCTGGCGCTGCTCGGCACCGTGCTGTTTTACTGGAGCGGAACCTTCGTTCTCGGGCCGACTTACGACATGACCTGGGAAACTCTCCGGCAGGTCGCACCACGGCTCAATCCCGCGCTTGTATCGCTATCGTTTCTCCTGGTGCTTATCGGTTACGGCACGAAGGTCGGATTGGCGCCAATGCACACGTGGCTCCCTGACGCGCATAGCGAGGGTCCGGCGCCGGTGTCCGCGCTGCTCTCAGGCGCGCTTCTCAATACCGCCATGGTCGGCATCGTCCGCTATCTGGTGGTCGCCGATGCTGCGGGGATCAGCCGGCTGGCCAGGGGCACGCTTCTGGCGCTTGGCGGATTTTCACTCTTCGTCGCAGCGCTGTTCATCGTTCGCCAAAAAGGCGTTAAGCGGCTGATGGCTTATTCCAGCGTCGAGCACATGGGTGTCATAGCCTTGGGGTTCGGCTTCGGCGGACCGCTCGGCGTTGCCGGCGCGCTCTATCACATGCTCAACCATTCGCTGAATAAATCGGCGATGTTCTTCGGCGCGGGCAGTGTCATGCGGGCATATCAGACCAAGCGCATACCGGGCATACGCCATGTTATGCGGTACATGCCGGTGCTCGGCGGCCTGTGGCTCGCAGGTGCCGTTGCGATCACCGGCGCGCCTCCGTTCGCCCTGTTCCTGAGCGAATTGACGATCATTCGTGCGGGCCTCGCGGGCTCTCAATATTTCCTGATCGCTCTGATGGCGATCCTTCTCATCGTCATCTTCATCGGGTTTCTCAATCATTTTCGCACGATGTACTTCGAGAATGGCGCAATGGGTGATCGCAAGGTCGTCCCCATTAGCGGGTGGTGCATCGTCCCGATGTGGCTCGCACTCGTGCCATTATTGGTGATGGGACTGTGGTGGCCACATCTTCTATGGGAGCACTTTCAAACGATCGCCCATGCGCTCGATGCGGGGGCGCCGGCGGAGGCTGCGCGATGATGGGGACCCGCATTAAACAGATATCGCCCGAAAAGCTAAAGGAAAGCGCGGAAGCGCTTCGCACACTGGGCGGCCGCGTTCAGTTCGCCTACGCGTGGACGCCGTCCGGTGCGGAGCCGGAAGTACGTTACGTGTCGTCAACCCCCCGCCAGAGCGATTTTGAGATGTGGGTCGTCTCGGATGCGCGCGAACTGCCGAGCCTGGCGCCGATCGTGCCGCTCCTCGGCTGGTATGAACGCGAGATGATGGATCTGCAGGGGCTCAAATTTTCTGGTCATCCGGAGCCCTATCCCCTGGTGCTTCGAAGCGGCGACAGAACGCATATCAACGGTCGCGGTCTCAAAGCGCATCCGCCGGCGAACGGCCGCCCACACCTTCCGGATATCGAGGCGACCGATGTCCAACAACTGCCGTTCGGTCCTATTCGCGCGGACGTTCTGGAGTCCGCCGAATTTATGTTCTTTTACGTCGGCGAGCACATCATTCACTATCAGCCGCACCTTTTCTTCAAGCACCGGGGCATGGAGACGTGCTTCGAAGGACACGATTCCAATCGCGCCGTCGTCATCGCCGAACGAGTTTCGGGCGTCGGCTCTGTCGCGCACGCCCTGGCGTATTGCGAAGCGGTCGAGCGCGCCGCGGGCTGCGAGGTACCGGCGCGGGCGAAAGCGTTGCGGGTCCTGCTTGCCGAACTGGAGCGGCTTTACAATCATCTGCATTATCTCGGCCATCTTTGCCACACCACGACGCTCAAGGTCGGCGAAGCGCAGGGCAAGCTTCTGGAGGAGAAAGCGAAGCAATTGAACGCGCGGCTCACCGGCAGCCGCTTTCTGCGCAGCATTTTAATCCCGGGAGGCCTCCGCCGCGACCTGGATCCGGGCAAATGGCTCGGCGACGCGCTCGAGAGCCTCAGGGAAGAATTTGTCGCCTACGTCGATCGACTGGAGTCCTCCGAAAGCCATCTTGATCGCCTCATCACCACGGGCCTGCTGCCGAAGCGGGTTGCATTCGACCAAGGCGCGACAGGTCCAATCGAAAGAGCGTCAGGTTTAGATCGCGATCTCCGCCGCGATCACGCCTATGCACATTATGCGGATCTGCCGCTGACAGTTACGGCGTTCGAAGAGGGCGACGCTTACGCCCGTGAACGTGTTCGTATCGCGGAGGTTGAGGCGGCATTTGTCTTGTGTCAGCGAATTCTGCTGTTGCTCGAGTCTGGCCCAATCCACGCCGATTGTGTGCCCACGCCGCTTTCGGAAGGGCTCGGCTGGGCGGAGGGCCCGCGAGGCTCTCTATTCTACGCTGTGCATGTTGCAGCCGACGGGAGGCTCGCACGCGTCAAGATCAAATCACCGTCCTTCTCCAATTGGCGAGCTTTCCCATTCACCGTGCACGATAGCAACATGATGGACTACGCGATCAACGAGGCAAGCTTCGGTCTCACCATGGCCGGTTGCGACCGATAGGAGCTCTCATGGCTCTCTGGACGCTGTTTGGACTGGCGAGCGGGAGAGCGACGACCTCGTGGCCGAGGGAAGGCGGGAAGGACGGGCAGGAAGGCGTGCTCGGAATGCCGCGTTACAATCCCGACGCCTGCCGGGAAGGGTGCGACGAATGCGCGGCTGTGTGTCCGACCCGAGCGATCGAAGCGAGGGATGGTGCACTGGCCGTCGACTACGGCCGTTGCGTTGTTTGCCAACTCTGTACGGAGGTATGCCCGACCGACGCCATGGAAGCCTCGAACGATTGGGCCTTTGGGGTCGGCGATCGCACGGATCTGATCCGGTCGGTCGACGGGGCGCGATACTCCTCATCCCCGCAACCGGAGCGCCAGGCATTTCGGCGCAGCCTTCATATCCGTCACGTCGACGCAGGCTCGTGCAACGGATGTGAGTCCGAGCTCCAAGCCCTGAACAATCCCTATTACAATTTACATCGGCTCGGCATCTTCTTTACGCCTTCGCCGCGTTTTGCCGATCTTCTCCTCGTGACCGGCCCTGTCACGAGTGCCATGTATGAACCTCTGAAGGCCGCGTATGAAGCCATGCCCGAACCCCGTTGGGTTATGGCGGTCGGCACTTGCGCAGTGTCAGGGGGAATTCCCGGCGGCAACTATGCGTGTGGAGCCGGCCTTGAGGGGGTTCTTCCTGTCGACATCTATCTTCCTGGCTGTCCGCCGAATCCCGCCGCGATCATGGAAGCGCTGCTGATGTTCCTCGATCGCGCGCCTCAACGGGTCAGAGGAGGACAGGTCAGTGACTAGCCAGCTTCTATTGCTCGCCGCGATCCTTTGGGTGGCTGCCGCAATCATTGGACTTTCAGGCGGATTGATTGTCAGTCGAGTTCTCTTGGCCGCCGGCGCCGCTGCGGGCACGTTGGCAGCTATCGTCAGCTTGCCCGGCGCAAGCCACTCGATTGTGCTACCCGGTCAGCTTGCCGGTGAGATCATTGCCTTCCGCATCGATCCGGAGGGCTTATGGCTGATGGGCTTCGGCCTCGTACCGGCTGGCTTCGCATGCGCGCTGACATCGCCTTCCCCAAGGGGCGCACGGGGCTGGGTGCTTGGTGCTGCCATGAGCCTCCTCGGCGCGCTCGGCGTCTTTGGCCTGCAAAACGGAGCGGGATTGTTGGTCGCCTGGGAAGCGATGAGCCTCGGCGGCGCCATCATGATCCTCTCGGAGAATCTTGAAACAGCGCGTGGCCGGACGGTTCTTTTCATGCTGTCCCTTCTGGAAGTGGGTGCCGTGGCGCTCGTCCTCGCCGTTGCCATACTTGGCTTGCATGCCTCGTCGCTCGATTTTGCGCAATTCAACAGCGGTGCGGCCATGCTGTCTCACCCGCTCCAGATGGGCGTTGGTCTGCTGCTCCTTGTTGGTTTTGGGGCCAAGCTCGGTCTGCTGCCCTTCTACGAGTGGTTCCCGGGAGCCTATGGTTCTGGAAGTGGCGCGACGGGCGCCATCATGTCGGGGGTCGTCCTGAATGCCGCCTTCTTTGCATTGTCGCGCGGCCTCACGAACTGGTTGCCGGCGACGTCGGGCGATGCTTTTCCTCTTTTGTCGGTGATTGTGATTGTCGTGGCGACCCTGAGCGCGATCCTCACGATCCTCTATGCTTTCCAACAGGATGACTGGCGATGTCTCCTCAGCTTCTCGTCCGCGGAAAATGCGTCGATCGCCGTCGTCGCTCTCGGCGCCGCGATGCTATTCCGCAACTACCAGCTTACGGATCTGGCGGGGCTCGCCTGGACCGTGGCTCTGTTGCATCTCGCCGGTCATGCGCTCGCCAAAGGAACTCTCTTTCTGGCCGCGGACGGACTACGCCGAGTCAACGGCAATTACCGCATCTCTTACAGTGGCGCGGGGAACCATTGGGCGTTTGGCGTAGGCACGCTACTCGCGGCCATGAGCCTTGCGGCGATGCCGCCGACGGCCGGTTTCGTCAGCGAATGGTTCGTCTTCCAGACGGTGTTTCAAGGCTTCCATCTTCCCATTCTTGGCGCCCGCCTGGTTCTTGCACTGACGGGAGCGGGTCTCGCGCTGACGGCGGCCGTGGCGTTCGCGACCTTCGTCAAGGTCGTTGGTCTCGGCGTACTCGGACGTGAAACAAAGCGGTTGGCGCCGATCCAGCGAATTTATTCCGCAACGGTCGGTTTCCTGGGCCTTGCCGTGCTCGCGCTCGGTGCGGGCATGCCGATCTGGTTGCGAGCACTGGACGCCGCCGCGTTGCGGCAGTTCGGGACGCCGGCGGTCTCGCGAATGCACGACGGTCCATTGCTGGTGCCGCTGACCGCCAAGTTCGCCTTTATCTCTCCCAGCCTCCTCATCATCGTCATGCCCCTGTTGTCGCTATTGCCGATCATTCTGGTGCTGGTGAGCCGTCGCCATCCAATCCGGCGCACCGCGGTTTGGTATGGCGGTCTTTCGCCCGAGGCGGCACAGGCATCCACGACGTCCTTGTCATTTTCCAATGCGATGCGCACGTTCTACAGCTTCGTCTATCGGCCAACGGCAAATACCGAGCGTGACGCAGACGCCGGCGGATACTTTGTGAAGAAGCTGGTCTTCGAGAACGATGTCGCTCCGATCTTCGGACCCCTGCTGTTTCAACCCGCGGTTCGAGCGGTTCGTGCTGTTGCCGGAAAGCTGCGGTTACTGCAGTCGGGGCACCTGAACTTCTATCTCAGCCTGATTGGGCTTCTCCTCGTGCTCGTCCTCGGATTGACGTTGTCCTGACCAACGGAATTAAGTCGATACGATGTGGACTTATTTCGCGATTGCAATCGGTGGAACGCTGGGATGCTGGGCTCGCTTTGCGCAGACTAATCTCGTGCAGGCCGTGTAATGCGGCCATATTCCGCTCGCCCTTTTCCTGACAACACGGTCGTGATCGCAGTCGTTCGCGCGTGAGTGCGAAGGAGTTGCTCATTCGGCGGCGTTTGGGGTTGTGAGTTGGATTTCGCGTCAAAGCATACGATCCCCGCTCAGGGAACTGCGCGCTCGGGGCCGATTGGTTGCCGCGCTTGCAGATAGATCCCTCGAACGGGAGACGGCGCGTGCGCGCCGAACTCAGGCCCGTGTGATCGTCGCCGGCTGCCGGCGCGAGACATGCAAGCGTAAGGTACGTAGCAGGTCATCTCCAGCGTTCATGGCGTTTTGAATCTCCACCAAGGCGTTGCGCGCATGATCCTTTCGAACATCTGGATCATTGTTTACCTTTGATAGGGCCCGCAGATGGTCGGCCAAACTCGCAACGCGTGTGTAGAAATAAGTGACTTGCCGTTGGCTCGAGGCATCCAGCACGTGCAGGCGGCCGATATTGAAATTGTAAACCGGGGATGGCGGAAGTCTGAATGTACTCAGCTCGGAGAGGTGTCGCTCTGCCTCCGCGTCTCCAGCCTCGAGTCGCTTCACCTCATCGAATTCCTCGATCGCTTCGAGCGTCGCCGTCACCTCGCCGATAAGCACCGACGCAAGATCGCGCTGTCGATGGCGACGTCTAAAATTGAGAAATCCCAACATGCTGTCTCCAGAAGCCGAGCGGCTGTTCGGATTTCGCGCTGGGAGTTTGCAACAACATCCTACCAACGCGAAAGCGCGGTAGGAGTCATCAGCTCGCGTTAGAGCGGTTGCGGGGAACTCCATCCCCTAAGGTCGGATAAGAGTAGTCCTTTTGAGATCGACAGGCAAATTTTCGAAGCGTCTTTCGCTGCATCGACCAATCTCCATCGAGATATTGCGTTGCGGTAACGAATCGGAGGCGGTCCACAGCACTTCCATAGTCCTTCGCTTCGGTAAGAAATCAATGCCGATGGGGATGAGCTCTCCGAGAACCGCCGCAGAGGCTGATAGCGCCTACCGCGCGAGGGCTCGTTTGGCCCGGGGCGGTAGGCATGCTTGGCCGACCACTCACATTCCGGACCAAGCCTTCCGCGGTGATCGGGAGGTTTCGATGTGAACCTCCTCCAAACTGATGGACACCTGTAGTAGGCTCGAAGAGCCAGGAGGTGTCAGATGGAAGGACGTCAACGTCTTTCGTTTACGGATGATTACAAGCGGCAAGCGCTTGATCTGGTCGCATCGAGTGGCCGCTCGATCGGATCGGTGGCCAAGGAACTTGGCCTGCGCGATTCCTGCTCATCATTGATTGGAAGATTGCGGCGACCGAACGGAACTGAAGCCGGTCAACGTCGGGGCCGCCGCCATCGACATCGGATCAAAGATGCACATGGCTGCGGTTGACCCCACTTCCACCGACGTGCCCGTGCACTCTTTCGGCACATTCACGCAAGACCTGCATGAACTGGCGGATTGGTTCAAAGCCTGCGGCGTGACGAGTGTCGCGATGGAATCTACCGGGGTCTATTGGATACCCGTCTACGAGATTCTGGAAGCCGCGCGGCTTTGATGTGATTTTGGTCAATGCGCGGTACGCCAAGAACGTGCCCGGACGCAAGACCGATGTCAGTCAGCGATGCCGTCCAGCAACGCGGCATGTCGATCTTGAACGTCGGCATGGTTGCCTCGGTACCGGCGATCTGTGGATTTTTAGGTGGCGTGCTTGGCGGCGTGATTTCTGATTTCCTGCGAAAAGGGTAGTCGCTGACGGTTGCGCGCACGACGCCGATCGTTGCGGGAATGCTGCTATCGACTAGCATGGTGATCTGTAACTATGTCGATGCGCAGTGGCTTGTCGTGATGATCATCGCGCTTGCATTCTTCGGCAAGGGTATTGGCGCGCTTGGGCGGGCGGTCATCTCGGATACTTGCCCGAGGGAAATTGCGGGCCTGAGCGGCGGGTTGTTCAATATGTTCGGGAATGTTTCCTCGATTACGACACCGATATCATCGGCTACATCATTCAGGGCACAGGCTCGTTCAATGGCGCGCTGGTCTTTGTCGGCGCCGATGCCCTCGTTGCGGTGTTCAGCTATCTGGCCGTTGTGGGGGAAATCAAGCGGCTGCCGTTGAGAAGTTAACCGGAGCGGAAGGTCAGGTTGGACGGCCGACGATCAGACGCCGTTCGACGAGGGTGACGGAGGTGTCGAGGAGGAGGGCGAAGACCGTCAGGACGAGAATGCCGGCGAACACCGCGTTAACGTCGAACGTCGAATTCCGCCTGCAGGATCAAATATCCGATCCCTCGCGATGAACCGAGATATTCGCCGATCACCGCGCCGACGAAGGCCATGCCGACCGACATGTGCAGGCTCGAAAACACCCAGCTCATCGCCGAGGGAATATAGACCGTCCGCAGCAACTGGCTCCTGCTGGCGCCCAGCATCCTGGCGTTGGCGAGGACGACGGGGCTGACTTCGCGTACCCCCTGGAACACGTTGAAGAACACCACGAAGAACACCAAGGTAACGCCGAGCACCACTTTTGAGGTGATGCCGAGCCCGAACCAGACAACAAAGATCGGGCCGAGCACCACCCGCGGCATCGCATTGAACGCCTTGATGTAGGGATCGAGGAGAGCGGCGGTGAGGGGGGACAGGCCAAGCCACAATCCTCCCGCGACGCCGAACGCGATACCGATCAGGAAACCCAGGATGGTTTCGGCCAGGGTGGTCGCGAGGTGCACGAAGACCTCTCCGGTCACCACCCAATCCACGATCTGCTGCAGGACCAGAACTGGGTCGCCGAAAAAGAACGCGGGCAGGATATTGACCTTGACCAGCACGAACCAGGTTGCGAACGCCGCGAAAAGCAACGCGATCTGAAGGGCGACCATCGTGCTGCGGCTTGGCAATCCGGCTTTCTTGACCGGGCGGCGGCGGCGGGGCGCCACCGGCGCGCTAGCCGGGAAGTTTCTGCTGATTTCGTTCATAAGCCTTCAAGACCTCTTCTCGCATGGCGTCCCAAATGTGATGGTGAAGTTCGACAAAACGCGGCGTCATCCGCACTTCGGAGACGTCGCGCGGACGCGGAAGATCGATCGCGAACTCGGCGATCGGGTGTGTTCCCGGGCCGGCTGACAGGATGATCACCCGGTCGGAAAGCGAAATCGCCTCCTCCAGATCGTGCGTGATGAACATCACCGATTTCTTGTCCGCCATCCAAAGCGACAGCAATTCGTTTTCCATCAGGACACGGGTTTGTATGTCGAGCGCGCTGAAAGGCTCATCCATGAGGATGATCTTGGGGTCCATGATCAGCGTCTGCGCGAGCGCGACGCGTTTGCGCATACCGCCCGAAAGCTGGTGGGGAAACCGTTCGTGATGTCCGTTGAGACCGACGCGCGCCAGCCACTTGCGGCCGAGTTCCTCGGCATCGCGCGGCGCTATCCGGCGATATTCGAGACCGGTGATGACGTTGCTCAATGCCGTACGCCACGGCATCAGCGCATCGGCCTGAAAAAGGTAGCCGGCCTGGCGATTGAGGCCTTCCAGCGCCTTGCCATAGACGCTGATGTCGCCTTCGGTCGGCTCGAGGAGCCCCGCGGCAACATTGAGCAGCGTTGATTTGCCGCAGCCGGTCGGGCCGACGATCGAAACGAATTCGCCGTCGCCGATTGTAATCGATGCATTTGCCACCGCGGTGTAGTCGCCGAAGCGCACCGTCACCTGATCGAAGGCGAGCGCGGGCTCGGCCTTTTTGGTGGCCGTAACTGGCGTTGCAAGGTTGTCGGCTCTCTTTAGGGAGGCAATCATTCAGCGTCCCTCACGTGACTGGATGAGTTGGCATGTGCCGGCATCATTGCGACACCGGCGAGTGGTATTTCTTCAGCGCGGTTTCGACCAGTTTGTTGTCGTAGGTTATGCTGAAATCGATTTTGGCCTGCCGCAGCGCCGGTTCGATAATCGCGATAGAGTCCAATACGTTCTTGGCGGATTCCTGTGTGATCAAGCCATCCCATTGGAAGGCCGAAATGTTTTTCTCCAGCGATTCCCGATAGAGCTTTTCGTCGCTCTTGTAATAGGTGGGGGGCAGGGACTTGATGATGTCATCGATCGAGGCGGTTTTCAGCCACTGCATCGCGTGGACCATGGCGTTGACGATGGCTTGCGACGTCTTGGGATTGGCTTTCAGGAATTCGGTCTTCGCGAACAGGCAGTCGGCAAGGTAGTCGCCCCCGAAAGCGGCTCGGGTGCCTTCCGCCGTCCGACTGTCGGCAAGGACGACTGCGTCGCCGCCGTCCACGAGCGCGTTGATCGCCGGATCGAGGTTCACGAGCGCATCGAGTTCACCGCCGGTTTTCATCGCGGCGACGGCACTCGGGCCGGTACCGATCGAGACATAGCCCGCTTCCTTCCACGATACACCGGCGCGTTCCATCAGGCCCGCGACAAAGTTTTGTGTGGAGGATCCGGGCGCCGAGATGCCGATCTTTTTACCCTTCAGATCTGCCACCGTCTTGATCTTGTCGGCCAGCGATTTGCGCACCACCAGGACATTGGCTGGATAGCGTCCGTAAGCGACGAGGCAGGTGAGATTGATACCTTTTGCCTGCATGCGGAGCGTGTGCTCGTAAGCGCCTTCCGCAACATCGGCGCCGCCGGCCACCAGGCTTTGCAGCCCGGCGGTTCCCGAGGCGAAAGCCGTGGAATCAACCGTCAATCCCTCCTGTTCGAAATATTTTCGGGCAAGCGCGATGGCGTAGGCGACCTTGTTCATCTGGCTGATGGATCCGCCGACGGCGATTGCGATATTCTTTTTTTCCAGCGCGGCATTGTCCGCGGTCGCTGTGCCGGTGATCGCCAGCAGCAATAGACCGGCCGCCATAACCGTTGAGTATCGTTTCATTGCTTCCTCCCTCTGTCGCGGTCTTTTATATGATTGTCAGACAATCGTATGACTTATGTTTGTCAAGCCCGAACTCGACCGATCCGCCTGAATCAAAGCGGCTCGTTGCGAAGAATGTCCTGCAACACGTTGCGGGGAACCCGAATGTCCACGCCGGCGCGCTCTTCCTGGATCAGCATGGCCGCGCGGGAGTCGCGCTTCCCCCATCCCTTATTGAGGGCCTCCGTCATCTCGGCCAGAGTCATATCGGCAAAGCGCATCGGCACATCGTTTTCGCGGCCCAGCGCCGTAGCCAGCGCGACGTCCTTATGCGCTAGCGCCAATGCAAAGGCCGGATTGTCGAATTCATGCGGCAGAAACTGATCGGCCATGCGGTCGACGGCGCGCTGGCGACCGAGCGACCCTTGCCGGATCGCGCCGAACAGCGCGACAGGATCGACGCCGGCCTTGACGCCCATGGTGAAGGCTTCGGCCAGGACCATCTGGATGCCGTAATTGGCGCAATTGTGCACGAGCTTGGCGACGGAGGCGGTGCCGCTCGGTCCGAGATAGCGCACCTGATCGCCGAGCAGATCAAGGATCGGCTTGCAGGCGTCATAGGTTGCGCGCTCGCCGCCGACCCAGATCGCCAGTTTGCGGGAGGCCGCACCCTTGGGACCGCCGCTGACGGGAGCATCGAGCATGGAAACGCCGATCCCGGCGAGATCAGCCGAGAGCTTGCGGACCAGCGCGGGAGAATTGGTGGAGAGATCGATATAGGGTGTGCCGGTTGAAAAGCCGGCCCGCAAACCGTCCTCTCCCGCCATGATGGTCTCGATCTCACTGGGCCCCGGCAGCGCCGTGAAAACGAGCTCCGAGCCTGCGGCCAACGCCTTTGCCGTCTCAGCCCAGATAGCGCCCCGGGCAATAGCGGCTGCGGCCGATTCGCGGCGCCGGGTCAGCACCAGAAGCGTGTGTCCGGCCTCGAGCAAGTGACCGGCCATCGGGCCGCCCATGGCGCCCAATCCTGCAAAGCCTATTCTCATCACGCTCTCCCGTTAGCCATGTTCGGCCGCGCTCAATGGGCAGCCAGAAAACCCTGCAAGATTTCATTCACCTGCCGCGGCTTCTCGAGCGGCGCCATGTGAGACGCACCCGGCACGATATGCAGAACCGCGCCGGGAATGCGCTCGGCCATCGCGCGTGAGGCTGCGACCGGCGTCGTTGGATCGTGCTCGCCCACCACAATGAGTGTCGGCTTGTCGAGGCTGGCCAGTCGCGGTGCGGTATCAAGCGTGGCAATCATTTCCCACATGCCGGCATGAATTTCGGGATCATCGGCAAGGAGCGTCTTGGTGACACGGTCGAGCACGTCGGGGCGGCGCTTGATAAAATCTTCGGTGAACCAGCGCTCCAGCGTCTGCTTCAGGATAGCGCCCATGCCTTCGGTTCGCGTCAGCCTGGCGCGATCCAGCAGGGCTGTGCGAACGGCTTCGGGAAAGGTCGAGATGGTATCCACTAGCACGAGAGAGTGCACCAGATCCGGCCGGGCGAGCGCGAGATTCTGGGCAATCATTCCGCCGACCGATAATCCGATGATGTGCGCCGGTCCGGCATCCGCATCAACTATTACCTTGGTCAGCGTCGCGGCGGCGTCTTTGAAGCCAAAACCCTTCTCGGGCTTCGCTGATCCGCCGTGTCCCGGCAGATCGTAGGCCACGACATCGAAGGAAGCCTGGAGCATCTCGATCTGGTCGCCCCAATAGGTCAGGTCGACTCCGACGGCATGGACGAGAACGACGAGTGGCGCGCCTGGTTTTCCCGTTCGAACGGAATGAATGCCGGAGCCAAACGGCTTCGCAGGAATCTGTGTCATGTTGAAGTCATCCGTTCACAAAAGGTCATAGATGTCAGATCAGCCGGCGACGTTTCACTTGACGTGGCTTGGCATCGGGCTCGGCTGTGTCCTCCGCGAGGATGGCGATCGCGATGGCGCCCGCATTCTCGACATGAAGGCGGCAAGCGCGCGCGGCAGCTTCCGCGTTGCGAGCCTTGATCGCTTTGACGATGTTGCCGAGTTCGGCGAGGCTGGCTGCAAGGCGGCCTGGTTTTGCCAGGGTCGTCGCACGCAGCATCGAGACACGTCCGTGAATGAGGCGCAGCATTTCGACCAGCACAGGATTATGCGCTCCCGCGGTCAATGCCGCGTAGAACTTGGCTTTCACGGTCAGATGATCGGCGCCGAGCTTGCTGGTGCAGCTGCGTTTCATTTCGGCAAAGGCCATTTCCAGGGCTTTGCATTCCTGCTCGGTCGCGCGCTCGACGAAGCAGCGCCCGGCCATTTCTTCCAGCGCCGCGCGCACTTCGTAGATCGATTTGGCATCTTCGGCTGTGTACACCGCGACGATCGGACCGCGATGCGGGATGATCTGCACCACGCCTTCGGCTTCGAGCTGGCTAAGCGCTTCACGCAGCAGTGTCCGGCTCACATCCAGCATTTCGCACAATTCGCGTTCCACCAGCCGGTCGCCGGGAGCAAAGCGCCGATCGAAAATGGCGGTGCGCAGGGATTCAACGA
The DNA here is from genome assembly GCA_963811915.1 of uncultured Alphaproteobacteria bacterium. Taxonomy (GTDB): domain Bacteria; phylum Pseudomonadota; class Alphaproteobacteria; order Rhizobiales; family Xanthobacteraceae; genus Bradyrhizobium. The sequence goes on along the minus strand of CAWETC010000020.1, from coordinate 154,668 downwards.
CTTGCTTCTTGAGCGAGACCATCGAACGAACGACGCGCAACGATGCGACAGTCATGGCAAAAACCTCTCTGGTCGATCGGTATCCATCGTATCATGAGACATTCGGAGGTTCATCGAGGCGCACCACGATGCCATCCAGATCAGGGCGGGGCGCCTTGTAGCGCTGCATCACGAGAGGGTCGTGACCGGGAATGATATGCTGAGGTGAGGGGGCTGCGGCGCGAAGCTTGTCAAAACCTTCGAGCATGTTGCCGATATGGAAGGCCGTCACATACGGCTTGTAGGAGTCCATATTCTCATAAAAATGTGTGACGTCGGACGCCAGAACGACCCATCCGCGTTTGGTGTGCACGCGGACGAATTGCAGGCCTGCCGAATGGCCCGGCGCCGGATGAATGGTGATCCCCGGCGAAAGTTCGGCCATGCCATCATAGAAATTGACGCGGCCGGCGTAGTTGGCGCGAACCATGCCGACGACGTCTTCGATCTCATAGGAGTGCTGAAGCTTCTTGTATCGCATGTAGCGGCCGACCGCATAATGCATCTCGGTTTCTTGCAGATGGAAATTCGCGGCCGGAAGCTTGTCGAAATTGCCGACATGATCGTAGTGCAGGTGAGTCAGGATGACGTCGGTGATCTTGCCGGGGTCGAGGCCAATCAGTTTCAGCGATTTAATCGGGCAGCGTAGATAATCGCGCTTTCGCTTGGCGGCGATTTCGGCGGTGAAGCCGGTATCGATGACGTAGCTGCGATCCGGTCCAATGGCGGCCCAGACATAATAATCGAGCGGCATCGGGCCATCGTGCGGATCGCCGCCGACGAAATTGTCCGATCGCTTCGACGCCCGCGTGGCGTAGCGGATGGCGTAGACTTCGTAATTCGGAATATCTGACATGGCTCTGCTCGTTCAGGTGCGGGAGATGTAGCGCCGGAACGCTTCGGCATATTCGGCAACGCCCGCTTCGAGCGGCCACTTCGGCGACCAATTCAGCAGGCGTTTGGCGGCCGAGACATCGAGCGAAGCCCGCATCTTGACGTTTTGCTGTTCGAGCGGCGTCAGGGTGTCGCCGATCTCGATATCGGCTCCCGGGATCGTGTCGCGCACGATCCTGGCAACCTCGGCGGCGGTTCGCGCATTGCCGGAAGCGATATTGATGACCCGCTGCTCGCCTGCGGTCCATCGCGGAGCCTCCAGCGCCGCGACGGTTCCATCGCTGCAATCCTGCACATGCGTATAATCGCGTTTCATCGGCCCGCCGGTCGAATAGCGCGTCGGCCGGCCGAGCACGGCGTTCTCGACCATGGGCTTGATATACAACGGGCTGCGCATGCCGAAGCCGTAGATGGCGGTGATGCGCACACTGAGGAAATCGACATCCTGGAACGTCGCATAGGCGAGCCCGATCGCCTCGGAAGCCATCTTGGATGTGCCGTAATGCCCGGCGGGATTCCCGTCGCGGATCGAAAAGGCCGGATCGGTTTCGACCAGGCTGCTGCCGGAGCCCTTGTGATAGGCGGCATTGCTCGACACGAAGACAACGCGCCGCATCTGCAATTGCCGCGCGACCTCGCAGACATTGACCTGTCCCATGATGTTGGTCTGGTAGGTCGCCAGCGGCTGCTGCAATGATGTTTCAAGCCCGACGATGCTCGCGGTATGAACGATCGCTTCTATCTTTTCGCTGCGGCAGACGTCGAAAAGCCGGGCGATATCGCCAATCTGCCCCATCCGAAGCCGGGCCGCGAGATCAGGCGAAACCGCCAGCGTTTCCGCGGTTGGCGGTGCGATATCGTAGGCGAACGCATGGTGGCCCTGCTTTGCCAGCGTCGCCATGACGTAGCCACCAAGGAACCCGGCCCCTCCGGTCACCAAAACATTCATCGGTCTTGTCCGTGTGTCTAAGCCGTTGATCGAAAAACGCTCCTTCGAGCAAAGGGCGTCCTGCTCAGTGGGTGCTTGTCCGTTCGGCGAGCATGACGCTCATCAGGGCAACCGCATGTTCGCTCATCGACTTGGAGTGCACACCGGCCGCTTCGCGTCCAAACCGGCGCAGCAGGCCAAGCGCCTTCGGATCGTAAGAGGCCATTTTTTCGGCGACTTCGAGCGCGCGCTGCAGCGTGGTGCCTGCCGGTACGATGTCAGTGAGAATACCGGCATCTGACGCTTCCTGCGCCGAAACCTGTCGGCTTGTAACGGCCAACTCAAACGCTCGCTTGTAGGGGACAAAGCGAAACAGGTACGTGAAGACGATCAACGGCGGCAGGCCGTGGGACATCTCCGGAAGCGAGAACACCGCGTTTTCCGCTGCGATCGCGTAGTCAGCCTGAGCGGTAATACCGAAAGCAAATCCGAACGCCTGACCTTCGATTGCTGCGATCACAGGAACGCTCAACGCATTGAGCGCGTTATTGACTTTTAGAATGGCGTTAAGGTCCTCGGCGACTTCTGACGCGCGCGTCAGGCCCTTGGCACCGATGCGTCCGCTGCAAAAGTTGTTGCCGCGCCCGGTGATCACCAGTGCTCGCAAGCTCTTGTCCGAAGCGCAAGTCGTAAGTAGCGCCGCCAAATCGAGCAGATCCTGCGTATACACGAAATTGCCGGCGTCATGCCCCGCGAGCGTGACGACCGAAGCGCCATTTCCCTTGGCCGTGATCTCGATTGCCATGGCGCCATCCTCCCTTGATATTTTTGTGGGCTCTCTGCGAGCCGGTCTTGCTGAGATCTTATACAATGAGACAAGAGGTAATAGGATTGTATTATAATCTGTCAATCAGTTTGTCGTGTTGTGAGGTCCATGGCCCTCAGGTTCCGTCGCGACGATAGCAGCGGCGATCAGGCCGATCTGGAGTGCCGGATCCGCAGTGACTGTCTGACTTGTTTGGATATCCTGCGACCGCGCTACTCGTCGCTGCCGGCGCGCTAATCTGGGGCTTCCAATTTCCGGCCGCGCCCGAGCGCAAATTGACCGACCGGGCCCTCGACGTGGAATTCGAGCCCCGTCATTTTTGCAAACAGATCGATATTGATGCTCCCGATCGCGCATCCGCCCAGTCCCATATCCGTCGCCATCAGATAGAGTGTCTGGATCAGGACACCGACGTCTTTCAGGACCAGCGAGTAGGCGATGGAACTGTACTTCCATGCCGTCCGGTCAAAGCGCGCCGCGATCGTGATCAGAATCTGGGGGGCGCCGGGCGCATCCATGGCAAATTCAGCCGCTGCCAATTGCGCGTCGAGTTCAGGCGCGCTCGCGCCAATCGGCACCAGCGCGTGACGATCGGCGTCGTAATGATAGAATCCGCGGGCAAGCCCTTCGCAATTGGCCACGGCAAGATAGAGTTCGAGTTCGTAGGCGCTGCCGCCGGACGGGTAGGGCCGCGCGGTATAGGAGACCATCGGACCCCCGCCGCCGAGGTCGATCCGGCTTTTCCATTTTGACTGGACGCGCGCGGCGCCGTCGAGAAACCGGGCGAGTTCGGGAAGGGTGATCGGCTGCTGATCGTCGAAGTCGCGCGTCGAATGACGTTCACGCAGGAGCTTTGCGACCGGCGAGGTGATCTCCGAAGGCATCGTCACCAACTTACGCAGATCGATTTTCTTTCCGGGCCAGCGAGGACGCACGGCGGGCGGCGCTGGCATCACGCCGGCATAGGGATAAAGCCCGCCCAATGGATTGGCGTGCCGCCCTTCCGTACTGTGGGTGTGGAACAGAAGGTCGTGAAAATCCCACAGAACGAGGTTGCCGTCGCCTTCGGAGGGGCGCAGGCCATCACCGCTGGCTGCGTCGATCTTGAAAAGTATCTGGCAATCTACCAGCAACGCCAGAAGTTCGGCCCCCGGAAAGTCGTCCTGCCGCCGGAACTTTTTGATCTGTTGCGGCCTCGACAGCATCGCGAGGGCGGCCGCGATCTTCGGATCGCAGATTCGGAACAACGCGCCGGCACGCGGCGATTCCAGAACCATCTCGTTGCCGCGCCGCCGCAGATACGCAAATCGAGACAGGACGACGACATCGGCATTGTCGAGTGCTGGCGTTTGAGGCCAATAGTCCGAGGTTTGCGGTTCGACGACGACCCGGTCCTTGTCGTCCTCCGCGTTTCCGAGGCGGTATTCCAGCAGGCCGCGCCGGGCCAATCGCCGAACCAGTAGATTGATTTCCTTGTCGACGCTGTCGCCGTCGGATGCGAAGGAACCAAGCGGCAGGCCTGTACTCAACCCTTGCGCGCGCCCGGCCGCTTCAGGGCTGAATCTTCCCAAACCGACGGCATAGCCGTCGAAGTAGGCGACGATAGTTCCGTCCGTCTGCGCTTCGAGCGTGATGTGAGCGATCAGCCGGGCCGAAATGCCCGGCGGCACGATCCGCCGCCCTTTCTTTTTTCCGGCAGCGCGCATCCGGGATGCCCCTCAGGTATGGGGTAGAAACGGAGTGAGCTCGTTTTCCGACAATGGCTGATCCAGGTATCCGAGTTTTACCGGGACATCATAAAGCCGGCCCGGCGCGAAGCGGGCATAAAAATGCCGCAAGCCCGGCACGATCACTCGGACAACCGGCGTTTCGATATCAGGCCGCGTCTGATCGAGAACGAGGAAATCCAGGCCGGCGCGCCTGGCGATGTCGACGCAGGCAAGCACCTGGTCGCGCGTGTTGTCGAGTGCCACCTTGGAGCCTACGTCGGATGCGATAGCCGGCTTGCCGCTTGGAAGCAGGAAGGGATGGTCCTCCAGCCGCAATGGCGTTTCGCCGTCAAGGCTCGATTTCTCGCCCGAGCCGCCGCCCATCAGGCCGATCGAAAGGAATTGATTGAGTTCAGTCAGCGCACGCAGCATGGAGATGCGCGGATCAAAATGCGCACCGGAACCGAACTCGATGTTTTCCTTCCCGTCCTGCATCCAGTGCAATATTGCGACGTAGGTGGGAACGCCGAGATCGCTGGTGACATCGAGCACCCAGAGTTTGCGTCCGGCGTCTGCGAGCTGGCTTTTCAGATCGCGGATGTAGGCATCGTCAAACTGGTTGAGATTGACTTCCGGCATTCGAAGCCGGTTGTACCACCAGATCGCGTAGGCATCCCGCTCCACCAATTCCAAGAAGCCCTGCACAATGGCTTCCTCGCGCGTGTTGCCTGCTGCGCAGCCGTTGGAATCCGCAGGGTAGGGGTAGGGGCCCCTGTAAAAAAAATACAAAGTACTGGTCGGAAGATATCTGAAACGGTTGTCGCGCAGCGACCAGACCGGCGACCATTCAAGCTTGGCCGATTGATCGAACCGGGTCGGGTCCAGAGGAATTTCGTTGGGGTCGCTGAGGGGCGGGTTGTGGTGCGACTCTGACTGCGCGTCGCTGTACAGCAGGACCTCGTTGGGAAGGATGGCGTCGCCGGGCGGGAAATCGCTGAACCGCCGCAGCACCCTGATCTCGTCGCCTTGATAAACGCCGGTATAGCGCTCGATTGCCTCCATCAGCGCGCTCGCTTCGCCTTGCTCGGCGGTGCTGCCTTTGCCGAAGCTGCCGCCAGTCAGTCCCGCCCTGAGTTCGTTGACGTTCTGGGCCGGCGCGGAGAAATTGTGCGCTGCGTAGAAGCTGGTATTCATCGGCAAGTGGGAGTCCAACCGCTCAAGCCGGGTGACCACGCCGGTAAGCGGGCTCACATGCTTCCGGAATTGTTCAACTGTGGCCCGCGATGTGACGCTGCGGTATCCGCCGCTGGTCATCACCAGCCTGGTGCCGGCGCTGAGTTCGATCGGCGCCGGGACGCGCCTCGGATCTCGCAGCTTCTTGCTGCCGCAGGTCGGACATTGCGGGCGGTGCGCCACGTAGTGCTTCACCACCGTCGAGCCCAGCAGGTCGAGACTGACGATGTGATTGCGTAATTCAGTGCGAAAGCCGGTGGCGATGGCTTTGGCGATTTCCACGGCGGCAAGCTGTATGCCGCTTTGTCCGAAGGTATTGCGAGCCAACGGTGAGATCGCAACGGCGCGTGCTCCGCTGCGCTCGAGAAACCCTTTAACCTCGCGGTTGCGGATCATGCGATCGAACAGACATGTCCAGCAGGCCGTCTCGCCCGGGATGAACACAGGTCCCACCAACGGGAAGGCGCCGGTCGGTTGGACCAGCAGCCAGGGCGTCCCGTCAGATACATTCTGCAGATTTAACTCGGCCAGACGCCACTCGAGATAATCATTCACCAGCACCACGGTCAGGTCGGCGGAACGCGCGACCACGCGTACGCCCATCGCGCCAAGGGCGGCACTGAGCTTGACCGCTCCTTGCACATCGATGGACTGAATGCGCACCCGCACGGAAGCGAGATTTTTTTCCGCGATCTCAGGCGGAAGTCCGAGACTCGCCCAATAACCGTCGACCGCGCCCAAAGAGCCTTCCGGCGCCGGAACGACATAGCGGCGTTCGATCAGCCGCTTAATGGCTTCATTTATCTTGTCGACCGGGAAGTTCCGTGCCAACTCACGAACGAGCTCCTGAGTGCTCTTTCCGCCCTTTCCGATGGCGGACACGAGAGCGCAATACAGTTCGCCGTGAAGGAAAAATTTCCGGTCCTCGGAATAGAGGCAAACGACATCCGGAAGCAGCGTGTGAATAGTGAAATTAGGCGCGAATTGCAGAGCGTTTTTGCTGGTGCGCCGCGTCGATTTTTTTTTGGAACGGGCTTTGCGATCGTTTGTCATAACGTCAGCACATGCATCTTGCTTACCACTCCGGATCGCCCTAGCGGCCACGTTCTCCGAACGCCAGAATTCTTACACCACCCAGTTCGCACTGGCATTTCAAAAAGGTGCAGAGCCGCTCGGCCAATATTTGCAGTCGGCCACGCGTATATGGGGATTGCACCGTAACCTAGACATGGATTGGCCGGGTCGATCTTGTCGAACCCGGCCATGACGACTTGCGTTTATCAGGTAAGTCGGAGTCTCGTGCTTAGCAAATACGGCAGCCACCCCAGGACAGGCAGCCGCAACCGCAACCGCCACAACCACCGCAGCCGCCGCAAGCTCTGGCACAACCGCGGCAGCCACGGCAACCGCGGCAACCACGACAGCCACCGCAACCGCGGGCCAGTTGCACGCCGCTCTTCGCGGCCGCAGTGCTTTCCTTATCGAACACGTAGAAGGTCGCCAGGCTGACGTCGGCGATTTCTTCTTCACCAAGGGTGATTGCATGGCTCGGAGAATAGTTCGGCGTCGGCTGAGCATCGTTCACCGGAGCGACTGCTGCGGATGCGCCCCCCACCAGTGAGAAAGTCAACCCGGCGGCACCGAGTGCCGGGGCGGCTTTCGTCATACGCTTTCGCTTAGAAGTTTGCTTCACTTCTGGCATAGTCGCTTCTCCATCACATTGCGAAACAGATTTAGTCCAGCATTCAAACTGTATCGCAACGATTCACAGCCTGCAAGGTGACGCCGTGCGCCTACGTGCTGCGGGGCATATGGTTCTCAAACATTTCATCTTTATGAACGAGGTCGGCACAGGGCGTTATTCATCATCCGTTCATCATCGCTGTTGTTCTCGACAAACTGACTTGCGAAGCTCAAAAATGGCTGTGGTGCCGGGGAGTTTCGTCAGCCGGCACCATCAAATAGCCGACAAAGGGATCGAGCGCGACAATCAAAATGCGGTGCTGTTCATCTTCGAACCGAGTCGCATGGCTTTCCCAGTACTTCGCTTGCAGGTTGAACGAACGGCGCGTGTCGGTCTTGCATTCACTTCTAGCCGCCTTTATTGAGGCTAAACGACTTTACCTCACAATTCTGCGCCGCAAAAAATGTAGCCAAGTCGGCTCAATGCGGCACTGCGGCATTTTGCAGGCGCCCAACGGAGAACCGACGTGGTCGATCATCCCGGATCTTTCGTCTGGTACGAGTTGATTACGACCGATGTGGCCGCCGCCAAGGTCTTTTACGCCGACGTTGTGGGCTGGGGCACACAAGACGCTCCGACTCCCGATTTTCCGTATGCCTTGTTCACCGCTGGAGCGACTCCGGTCTGCGGGGTCACGGAACTGCCGGAAGTCGCGCGACAGCGAGGCGCGACGCCGAGATGGGCAGGATATGTCGGGGTCAAGAACATCGATGCCGCCGCGGACCGAATCAAGCGTCTTGGCGGCGCCGTTTACGTGCCGCCGACTGACAGCAACATCGGCCGCATTGCGATTGTTTCAGATCCGCAAACGGCGAACTTTGCGCTGGTCAAAGGGCTGAAGCCCGCCCAAATGAAGCCTGCCGGGCCGGGCACAGCGGGGCATGTGGGCTGGCATGAGCTGCATGCCAGCGATTGGGACAAGGCGCTGGCTTTCTACGCCGAGCTTTTTGGCTGGCAGAAGGCGAATTTCGAAATCAACGCTGATAACCCCTATCAGCCTTTTGCCGTCGACGGGTTGACGATCGGCGGCATGTTCACCAAACCCTTAACTGAGCCGGTTCCGTTCTGGCTTTACTATTTCAATGTTGGCGACATCGACGACGCGGCCGAGCGCGTGCAGCGCGCCGGCGGCCGCATATTTACAGGTCCGCTTGAACTTCCCGGCGGCGGCTGGATCGTCCGATGCGGTGATCCGCAGGGCGCGCCATTCGCGCTGCAGGGGAAGCGGCGCCAGCAGGGCATCGGGTGGTCCACCGAGTGGAGCGGGTTTTCCTCGAAAGGTCGATTGTTGACGCCCAAGCCGCGCGGCAGCGCACCGACTTCGGATCCGGAAAATTGGCGATCGGTCGGTCCACGACGGTGAGACGTTTTAGTTTAGAAACTCCATCGCTCGGCTAACGCGGTGGCCTCAGGCCGGCTTCGGCGCCGCCTTGAGCGGCTTGTCCTGTCTCTTCGACCAGGAAATGTAGTAGGCGACGATGGTCATGAGCGCTATGCCCGTCACGCTAACAAAGATCTGCGCAAACAGTGATCCCGAACTCATCATCAGTTCGAAATGTCCGACAAAGGACAGGAAGACGCCGACGCAAAACACTGCGAGCGACTGCTGACCACAGACGATGACGGGGTCGAATATCTTCCACCCCAGGCCGGACCAGTCCTTGGGGACGAACCGGATGATCAGGATCACGATGATCACGAAATGCACGAAGCGGTAAGGCGCGAGATTGGTCTTGTCGTTGGGATTGAAGGTTGCATAGAGCCAATGCGGGAACATGGCGCCGAAATTCGGAAACCTGCCCGCCATGGTCATTACCAACGCAAAAATGAGATAGGCGATGCAGACATAGAGCGTGATTGGAGCATCAATGATCGAGCGGGACTTCCTTGCTCCGCCCAGCGCGCACCACGAGCCGAATACAAACAACACCTGCCAGCAATACGGATTGAAGTACCACGATCCTCCGGGATAGGCCGGCAGGTTCCAGCCGAACTGCCGAGCCGTCAGCCACAGTGCTATCGAAGCCAGCATCGTCAGTCCGGGCTGCCGTAGCATCATCCATAGCACCGGCGGGAAAAAACCCATCAGCACGATGTAGAGCGGAAGCACGTCAAGGTTGACCGGCTTGAATTTCAGCAGCAATCCCTGACGCAGCGTTTCAACGGCGCTGTCGACCAGACCCGCCACATTGAATTCGTTGATGATCTCCGGATCGCTAAAGCGCTGTGCGACATATCCAATCGAAACGATATAAATAACGAACAGGATGATATGTGCGACGTAAAGCTGCCAGACCCGCTTGGTCAGGCGGGTGGCGCCGACGATGAAGCCGCGTTCCATCATCATTCGGGCATAGACGAACGAAGCGGTATAGCCTGAAATGAAAACGAAGAGATCGGCGGCGTCGCTAAAACCGTAATTCCGCGTCGTGATCCAGTTCACGACGTTGTCGGGAATATGATCCAGAAAGATCGCCCAGTTGGCGACGCCGCGGAACAAATCGAGCCGCAGATCGCGTCCTTTTTCTGGCAGGGTTGCGTTGATTTTCATGGGTGCCGTTTCGAAATCATGCGTTCGAGAGGGGCAGGGCGAGCGTCGCGTGACCGGGCCTGATTGTCACCGCGCGGCATAATGATTATACCAGTCTGGAAAATGTAACATAAGGCCGGGAATCACCAACAACACCCATGCTAGGACGTTTTTAACCCATCCCGGCCATTTCTGCCACGTGCTTCAATGCCGCATTTCTCGAGAGGGTCCGACTATCCATGACCGCATGCATCTTTAAGCCCGCCAAAAACGCGATGCAATCAGGGACCGCCAAAACCAAGGAATGGCAGCTCGATTACGAGCCGGAACAGCCGCGGGCGATCGAGCCGCTGATGGGCTGGACCAGCTCCGGCGACATGAAGCAGCAGCTGACCCTTCAGTTCGACACCAAGGAAGATGCCGTGGCGTATTGCGAACGCGAGGGCATCCCCTATCAGGTGTTTGAACCAAAGGAGCCGGCCCACAGGCAAATTGCCTACGCCGACAATTTTGCGTTCCGGCGTATCGAGCCCTGGACCCACTAAGGGGGTAGCCACGCTCTGGCGTGCCGCCCTGGGCTCTGAAAGTTCTGGGTTGCCTAAGACGGCGGCGCAATGACACCATGCGGCAACCCGATGCGCTGATTGCGGCGCACCATAAACCCGCTGAAGGCCATGCCGCTCCAGTCCAGCATCGACCCGACCTCGTCCGACTTTGCCCGTAATGCGGAAGTCATGCGCAGCTTGGTCGCAGAACTCCGCGACAGGCTCAATGACGTGGCCGGAGGTGGTGGCGAAGCGTCGCGCGCCCGGCATACCGCGCGCGGCAAGATGCTGGCGCGCCAGCGCGTCGATCTCCTGATCGATCCGGGAACGGCATTCCTTGAATTGTCACCGCTGGCGGCTTTCGGCCTCTATGGCGGCGATGTCCATTCTGCGAGCATCGTCACAGGGGTCGGGCGCATATCCGGTCGTGAGTGCATGATCGTCGCCAACGATGCGACCATCAAGGGCGGCACCTATTATCCGATGACGGTGAAGAAACATCTTCGCGCCCAGGATATCGCGCGGCAGAACAATCTGCCCTGCGTTTACATGGTCGATTCAGGCGGCGCGTTTCTACCGCAGCAGGACGAGATCTTCCCCGACGAGCGGCACTTCGGCCGCATCTTCTACAATCAGGCGCAGATGTCGGCGCTAGGCATTCCGCAGATTGCGATCGTCATGGGTTCTTGCACCGCAGGTGGGGCTTATGTCCCGGCGATGTCGGACGAAAGCATCATCGTGCGCAATCAGGGCACGATTTTTCTCGGTGGTCCGCCGCTGGTGAGGGCGGCTACGGGCGAGGTCGTCACCGCTGAAGAGCTGGGCGGCGCGGACGTGCATTCCAGACAGTCTGGCGTCACCGATCATTATGCGCAGAATGACGGCCATGCGATCGGAATAGCGCGGCGTATCATTGCCACCTTGAAGCCGCCGCAACGCGTTCCTTTGAACATGCGCGAACCGCGCGATCCCTTATTCGCGCCCGAGGAAATCTATGGCGTGGTGTCTGCGGCTGGTCGCAAACCATTCGACGTACATGACATCATCGCGCGGCTGGTCGACGGTTCGGAATTTGATGAATTCAAGAAATTGTACGGCCAGACCCTGATCTGCGGTTTCGCCCATATCTGGGGATATCCGGTCGGTATCATCGCCAACAATGGAATCCTCTTCAGCGAGAGTTCGCTGAAGGGGGCGCATTTCATTGAATTGTGCTGCCAGCGCAATATTCCACTGGTATTCCTGCAAAACATCACCGGTTTCATGGTCGGCAAGAAATATGAAGCCGGCGGCATCGCCCGCGATGGCGCCAAGCTGGTGACGGCGGTCGCAACCGCCGCTGTGCCAAAATTCACGGTGGTGATCGGCGGCTCCTACGGCGCGGGTAATTACGGGATGTGCGGCCGCGCTTACAGCCCGCGCTTTCTCTGGATGTGGCCGAACGCCCGGATCTCGGTGATGGGCGGCGAACAGGCGGCGATGGTGCTGAGCCAGTTGCGGCGTGACAATATCGAGGCCAAGGGCGGTTCCTGGTCGATCGAAGAGGAAAACGCATTTCGTGCACCGACGCGCGCGCAGTTCGAAACCCAGGGCAGCCCCTATTACGCCACCGCGCGGCTCTGGGACGACGGCGTGATCGATCCGGCCGATACCAGGCTGGTGCTAGGGCTCGGGCTCTCGGCCGCGGCCAATGCGCCGATCGAGCCCACCCGTTTTGGCCTGTTCCGGATGTGATGATGAATCGCCCCACACATTTCAGGCGATTTCGCACCCTGTTGATCGCCAATCGTGGCGAGATCGCCTGTCGTGTGATCCGCACCGCAAAAGCGATGGGGCTGCGCACGGTGGCGGTCTGTTCCGAGGCTGACCGCGACGCCATGCATGTCGCCATGGCCGATGAGGCGGTCTTGCTCGGGCCGGCGCGGGCGCGTGACAGCTATCTCAACATCGCGCGCGTGATCGAAGCCGCCCGCCAGAGCGGCGCTGAGGCCGTGCATCCCGGCTATGGGTTTCTTTCCGAGAGCGCCGAATTCGCACAAGCCTGCTTCGAGGCGGGATTGGTGTTCGTCGGTCCGACCGCTGACATGATCCGGGCGATGGGTTCGAAGTCCGGCTCGAAGATGCTGATGGAGAAGGCCGGCGTGCCACTGGTGCCCGGCTATCACGGCGAAACTCAGGACGACGCGACGCTGGCAAAGGCAGCCGATCAGATCGGTTTTCCGGTTCTGGTCAAGGCCTCCGCAGGCGGGGGAGGCCGAGGCATGCGGATCGTGCGGTCGGCGAGCGAGCTTGCAGCCGCAGTGGTCAGCGCCAAGCGTGAGGCCAAGGCGGCCTTCGGCGACGATCGCATGCTGATCGAAAAATTCGTCGAAAATCCACGCCACATCGAAGTGCAGGTCATCGGCGACAGCCATGGCAATCTGCTGTCGCTGTTCGAGCGCGAATGCACGTTGCAGCGGCGGCATCAGAAGGTGATCGAGGAGGCCCCGTCGCCGACGCTCGATGGCACGCAGCGCGAAGCGGTATGTGCCGCCGCACGCAAGGCGGCGGCTGCGGTCAATTATGTCGGAGCCGGCACAATCGAATTTGTGTCCAACGGCAAGGATGTTTTCTTCATCGAAATGAATACGCGGCTGCAGGTCGAGCATCCCGTCACCGAACTGATCACGGGCATCGATCTCGTGGAATGGCAGCTGCGCGTGGCGTCGGGCGAAAAACTTCCGCTGACGCAGGATCAGATTATGCTCAACGGCCATGCCATCGAGGCGCGTGTTTACGCGGAAAATCCGCACAGGAATTTCATGCCTTCGGTCGGCAGGATTCGGACTTGGCATACCCCGGAGCCGTCAAACGGCCTGCGGATTGATGCCGGATACCGCGAAGGGGATGCGGTCTCGCCGCATTACGACGCGATGCTGGCCAAGGTCATTGCGTGGGCACCGACTCGCGACGCTGCGATTGAGCGGCTCAATCGTGGCCTTGAAAGAACCGACGTGCGGGGCGTCGTCACCAATATTCCGTTCCTGTCGGCATTGGTCACGCACCCGGATGTCCGCGCGAACGCCATCGACACCGGATTCATCGAACGTGAATTGAATGTGTTGACGCCGCCCGCGGCGGCAGCAGGCGATCTCGAGCTTTGCGCGGCCGTAGCAGCCATCCTGGTCGAAGAGGCGGAAGTGACCGAGGCCGAGGCGCCCTCGCCATGGCGCACGGCCGGCTGGATGCCGGTTGGCCGGCGCCAGCGGCGGTTTGTGTTCCGCCAGGGGCAGCGTTCCGAACAGGAGATAGACCTGCACTACGGCAGCGGTCCGGCGAAATTATCGATCGGTGAGCGGGAATTCGTCTTTACGTCCTCGCCCACCCCTGGCGACGGCTTCGATTTGACGCTCGACGGCATGAAATCCCACATCGTCGCGGTCATTGAGGGCCACGAATTATATCTGCGAACGCGTAACGGCCGGTTCGACCTGCATTGGGTCGATCCCTTCGGCGGTGACGACGAGGAACAGGTCGGTGAAGACAAGATCGTCGCGCCTCTGCCGGGCACCGTGGTGGCTTTGCTGGCCGAGATAGGCGCCAAACTGGAAAAGGGCGCGCCAATCCTGACGCTTGAAGTCATGAAGATGGAGCAGACCTTGCGTGCGCCGTTTGCGGGCGTGCTGAAGGTGATTAAATGCAAGGTCGGCGACATCGTGCAGGAAGGTGTCGAACTTGCCGAAATAGAGCCTGCTGCTGGGTAAGATCGATATGAGCGACCAGGTGCGCATCGTCGAAGTTGGACCGCGCGACGGCCTTCAAAACGAGAAAACGCCTATCGGCGTCGCCGCGCGCATTGCCTTTATCGAGGCCCTGGTCGGCGCTGGGCTGCACACCGTCGAGGTCGGCGCTTTTGTGTCGCCGAAGGCGATCCCGCAGATGGTCGGTTCGGATCAGGTGCTGCGCGGTGTCAATCATCACCCCGACAGCGAGTTCCATGTGCTGGTGCCGAATGAAAAAGGCTACGAAGCGGCGCGCGAGGCCGGCGCCAAGGTGATCGCGGTATTTGCCTCGGCCTCGGAAGGTTTTTCGCGCGCCAATATCAACTGCTCGGTCACTGAATCAATCGAACGGTTCAAGCCGGTGGTGGCCCGCGCCAAGGCCGATGGGATTAAAGTGCGCGGCTATATCTCCTGCGTGCTCGGGTGCCCCTATGACGGCGAGGTGAAACCGCAGGCGGTAGTGGACATGGCGCGGGTGCTGTGGCGGCTCGGCTGCTACGAGGTCTCGCTCGGTGACACCATCGGCGTCGGCACGCCGCTCAAGGCGCGGCAATTGTTGCGCGCCGTGGCCGGCGTCATGCCTACGGCCAATCTCGCAATGCATTTCCACGACACCTATGGACAGGCGCTGGCCAATCTCTATGCGGGGATGGAGGAGGGCGCCCGTGTGATTGATTCCGCCGCCGGCGGCCTCGGCGGCTGCCCTTACGCGCCTGGCGCCACCGGTAACGTCGCCACCGAGGACGTGGTCTACATGCTGGAAGGCATGGGAATTGCGACCGGGGTCGATATGTCGAAGTTGGTGGCCGCCACTAATGAGGTGAGCCGCTTGATCGGCCGGCCACCGGTGAGCCGGGTCGCTGCGGCGATCAATGCGAAGATGCGACTAGCGAACGGCGGATAGCCAATCTCTATTTGCTACTTACTTCACCGGCCGCCATCCGGTCCCATCACCAGATTGGGCAGATAGGTCGAAATCTCGGGCACGAAACACAGCACCACCACGGCCGCCATCATCAGCAACACGAATGGTAGCGTGCCCCAGATGACCTCGCTGAGCGGAATATCCGGTGCCACATTGCGGATGACAAAAATGTTCAGGCCTACCGGTGGGTGAATGAGGCCCATCTCCATCACAATGGTCATGACGATGCCGAACCAGATGATGTCGAAATTTGCCGCCCGCAGCGGCGGCAGGATGATCGGCGCGGTCATCAGGATGATCGACACCGGCGGCAGAAAGAAACCGAGCATGACGACCATGACCAGGATCGCCGCCAGCAGTTCCCAGCGCGGCAGGTGCATGACAACGATCGATTCCGCGACCGATTGCGAGATATGCAGGTAGCTCATTACATAGGAATACAATAGCGACATGCCGATGATCATCATCAGCATGGTAAACTCGCGGATGGTCGACTTTAGGATCGGTGCGAGGTCGCTCGGCCGCCACAGGCTGTAGATCAGCGCAACCAGTACCAGCGCGAGCAGACCGCCAAGCCCCGCGGTTTCCGACGGAGTCGCATAGCCGCCGTAAAGCGCGATCATCACGCCTGTCAACAGCAGGATGAATGGCAGCACCCGCGGCAGAACATTGAGGCGCTCCGCCATGGTAAAGTCCTCGCGCGCGAGGATGGCCGAGGTCACGCCGGTCTGGGCGTAGACGGCACCGGCGGCGGCATATTCCTTGCGAAAGCGAATTACTGCATAGCCGCCGAACAAAGAGACCAGCAGCAGGCCGGGCCCGATGCCGGCGAGGAACAGCCGCCCCAGCGATTTTTCCGCCGCGACCGCGAATAGGATCATAGTGATCGAAGGCGGCAGCAGAATGCCGAGCGTCCCCCCGGCCGCGATGATGCCGGCTGCGAATCCGCCGGAATAACCACGTTTGCGCATTTCCGGGATGCCGGCCGAGCCGATCGCCGAGCAGGTCGCAGGTGACGATCCGGCCATCGCCGCGAACAAGGCGCAGGCGAACACGTTGGCGACCCCGAGGCCGCCGGGCACGCGATGCAGCCAAGCGTGCAGCGCCGAATACAGGTCCTGTCCGGCGCGGGATTTGCCGATCGCAGCGCCCTTCAAAATGAAAAGCGGGATCGACAACAGCGTAATCGAGGCCATTTCCTCGTAGACGTTTTGGGTCACGGTATCGAGTGACGCCGAGGGCATGTAGATGCCCATGAACACCACGGCGACGGCACCGAGCGCAAACGCGATCGGCATGCCTGAAAACATCGCAAACAGCGTCGCGGCGCCGTAGCTGATGCCAATACCAAGGACCGTCATCGGCGAACCGCTCCGCTGAGCGGAACGATGACCTGCAACAGGATCTGCACGCACAAAAGGGTCATACCGGTTGCCATCAGAACGTAAGGGATTGCCAGTGGCGGCGACCACATCGAGTTCGACACCTGACCCTCAACCCAGGCTTCATGCGCGAGCGTCCAGGATTTCCAGGCAAAGAACGTGCAAAACAGGAAACTGGCGACGTCGACGAGCCACAGCCGCACTCGGTTGATCGTCGGCGACAGCAGTCCGACGAACGCTTCGATGCCGATATGGCCGCGCTGTTGCTGCACATAGGCCGACGTCATGAAGGCCGTGCCGACCAGAAGAAATACCGCCGCTTCGTCTTGCCAATAGTTCGGACTATGAAAAAGGGCGCGTCCCAGCACGCTGTAGCTGAGGATCACGCAGGCCGCGATCATCGCGATGGCAGCAATGACGACGATGATGCCGTTGCACACGGCAAGCCCACGTTCGATCGCCGCGACGAGCCCCTCGCTCGCCACGACGTTCAAGCGATCGTTTTGATCCGGGAGCGGACCATGCATCATGCTGCAATATCGGACGCGAGTTTCAGCAGGTTGGCCGCCGCGGCGCTCTTCGCGCCGTAGTCTTTCCACGCGGTGTCGCGGGCTATATCACGCCATTTGCCTACAGTTGCGGCGTCGAGGACACTGACCTTGGCGCCGGCCTTTTCATAGACACTGGCGACTTCGGCGTCGTCGGCCTGTGCGCCCTTCTTGCCGAAGGCTTCCAGTTCGGTGCCGACCGTCAGAATGATGTCCTGCTGATTTTTCGGCAGGCCGTCGAAAATCGACTTCGACATCATCAGCGGTTCCAGCATGAACCAGTATGATGCGCCCGCGCCGGATGTCAGCGATTTCGAGACCTCCTCAAGCCGGAACGAAATCAGGCTGGTGGAGGAGGTGATGCCGGCATCGCAGGCGCCGGTCTGCATCGCCGCGTAGAGATCGTTTGACGGCACCGAGAGTACGGCTGCGCCGGCGGTTTGCAGTACCATGTCCATTTCGCGCGAGCCGCCGCGAACCTTGAGCCCCTTGGCGTCTTCCGGGGCGACGATCGGCCGCGAACGGCTGGCGACGCCGCCGGCCTGCCAGACCCAGCTCAGGAGAATGATGCCCTTGTCGGCGAGCAAATCGGTCAGCGCCTTGCCGACCGGCTTGGTCTTCCAGCTCAGGCCCTGCTCGTAGGTCGAAACCAGGCCGGGCATCAGGCCGATATTGGCCTCCGGCATCTCGCCGCCAGCATAGGGAAGGGGATACAGGCTGATATCCAGCGCGCCTTTGCGCATCGCCGAGAATTGCGCGTTGGTCTTGATCAGCGACGAGTTCGGATAGACTTCGGCGACCATCTCGCCACCGCTGCGTTTGGCCACTTCAGCGGCGAATTGGCGGCACAGACGGTCGCGGAAATCGCCCTTGTCGATCGTGCCGCCGGGAAATTGGTGCGATATTTTCAAGGTCGTTGCCGCCTGGGCCGTTCCGGTTCCGAAACGCAGGACGGCGGGCGCGGCGAGCGCTGATACGAGGACATGGCGGCGTGTAAGCATGGACAGTTCTCCCCAAGGCATTTTCGAAGACATATTGACGGTCTTTTGGGCCGACCTTGCGGGCATCTTACCCTGTCCTCGGCCTGATTTGCTCTAGTCTGATAGTTTGAGAGGGCTCCAGTTTGCTGCAGTGCACACTCGCGGCAGTTTGTGGAAACCAGCCAGTAACACGAAATCGCGGTGCGTCCGTCTTCAACCCCACGGGCCCTTCAAATGCCTGTTATGCAGAAAAACTTTTTCAATTCCACCGTAACAACCGCGATAGCGGGATCGTCGTTAACGTGGCGGCATGTGTCGCTTTCGAAATCGTTCAAAGGATGACCACCAATGACCACTCGCCTCGTGCTCGGAATTTCGGCTGCCGCTCTTTCGCTCAGCCTGGCGCTTGCCCCCGCTGCCTTCGCCCAGAATACTATGAAGAAGGACGACGGAATGAAGAAGGACACGATGTCCAAGGACACGATGTCCAAAGACGCCATGAAAAAGGACACGATGTCCAAGGATGCCATGAAAAAGGACGACGGCATGAAAAAGGACGGCATGTCGAAGTAATCGCCGGCGTCGCAGTTTTCCACAGGCTCGGCCCGACAGGGACGGGCCTGTGACTTGTCAGGGCCGGCTGCCCGATCCTTCAGCTATTTTCGCTTTTTCTTGCGGGCGGCGTAGCGCGCGTCACGCGCCGCCTTGCGTTCTGCCTCAAGCGCCAGTTCCTTGGCTGCAGCCTCTTCCTTTTCCCGCGCGAGCTTGGCTGCGGCCTCCGCTGCTGCCTCTTCTTCAAGGCGCTTCTGTTCGGCCTTGGCAGCCTCGCGTGCCAGTTTCGCCTTGGTGCGTTCGGCGGCCTGCGCCTCGCGCTCGGCTTGCCGCTGCATCACTGCGGGGTCGTCGGGGCCGGGTTGGCTGCGAAACTTGTTCAGGATGTTTTGCCTGGCTTGCTGCGCCGCTTTCTGCCGGTCTGCGAAGCTAGGTTCCTTGAATCCACTCATTGATCGGGCCTTGTCACTTTCTTTTGGGTTTTGGGGGACGGTCGGTTTGGCAACCGGGTATGTGCCCTGAATGGCACTCTCCCACGATCAGGAGCGGTGTACAGCCGCATGGGCTCGGAAGCCACCAAAATAGGAGGTCGAACTTGCGATTAGCTAATTATTTCTTGGTGAGAAGGCCCATTCTGGCGAATGGCGCCCGTGACAGAATGGGGTTCAGATGCCCCGGGCATGGGTACTGGGTTGCAAGGGCGTTCTGTCGCTCGACAGGCAGGTAACCAAGCGATGATGTCGACGGCTTCCCATTCGGAGGTGCATCCGATAGACCCGCAGGCGACGACTTTGC
The DNA here is from genome assembly GCA_963811915.1 of uncultured Alphaproteobacteria bacterium. GTDB lineage: Bacteria > Pseudomonadota > Alphaproteobacteria > Rhizobiales > Xanthobacteraceae > Bradyrhizobium. Next base: position 135,277 of record CAWETC010000020.1, on the reverse strand, counting down.
TGTAGACGGCGCCAAGAGTGCCAGGGGTCGCGTCAGCGCGCAACGGGCAATGGCTCAGATCCGGCCACACCAAGCTAAAGAGCGAAGCTTATCAAGAGCGCCACCATTGGCCGGCTGTGACCGCGCGCTCAGTGAATGTGGCTGGCTTCGTGCTGTGTGGCTGTCCTGTCGTCGCCAAAACCATCCCGACCAGCGGAATCGCTGGGATTACTGACATCGCAATTTGCTCCTGGGACCAAATGGCTCTCAGCCGAGACAAGAAGAAGCTGTTTCCGCATTTCGGCGAGGCGGGCACGGCAGTATTCGCGGTAAAGAAAGTCGAATATGGTGGGCATGATCGAACCCCGTTGTTTGATCATACCCACGCTAGCATCTCTCTCGAGGTGCATGACGTGATCTGGATCACAGTCCGGCGGATTTCGCGGTCCTGCAGCGTCAGCCATTCGACGCTTCGCCAGCTAGAGAGAGAACAGCAGCGGCCGGCCTCTGCAAACTCACGCCCGATCCTTCGGCGCGTAGTCGCCGGGCACGCACTTGAAGCCGCCGATAGTCCATTGCTCGCCGCGGAAGATCGAATGTTCTTTCCACTCGGCGAGCGCCGGCTGCGAAAGGAAACATGCCTGCATGGGCATGTCGTCCTTGACGACGATTTCCTCGCGGCAAACTGGCTGGCTGATGGCGCCGAGAGCATGGCACATGACAGCGACGACGGTGATCTGCATTGGCCTTCCTCTAATGTGTTGGAACGAGAATGAAGTTGCCCGAGCATGGCTCTGCGGTCGCTTCATTGTGCGGACGTTCTTTAGATAAAGGCCAACTGCACCGTCGCTATTAAATCGTTTGTTAGGCGCGACGTGTTGGAACTCTCGATGCCGTGAAGAGCCTTCTATATGGTGACACGTCCGCTTCGAGTTTCGTCGGCATGGCCCTTGATCAGTGCGGCCTGTTTTCCCGATGCCGTCCCAAGCATGCCGCCGCGAACGTGGCCTGCGCTGCCGCATGAAACGCTGACTGCAAAACTGGAAGAGGCCTTGGCGGCGGTTTACGAATTTATCGGCGAGAAGCCCTTCAAGCACGACTTCAACAACATCGATTTCGACGCCAAAGAGTTCGATCGCTGCATCGGCACGCGGGGACTTTACTGGGGCAGACGCCGCATCCACGCCAACGAGCGGCAAATCCTGCTGCCACCCGAATTGGTCCGCAAATAGGAGAACGACTTGGCCTGGCTCGATGCCGCGCGCACATCGTACAAGGCCAAAGTGAGCTAGCTGGTATCTGTTTCGCAACTGGCATTTCTATCTGTTGCTCAACTTGGGCAACGCGATCGAAAAAATCGCCGCCGGAACAGTCAATCAAACAGCTCGACGGTTCGCGCCGGCGGTTTTTCATTTGTTACGTGCAAGCTTGCGGAGTCCCCAAAGTCATTCACTGTCGCGCGTTCTCGCCAGGTATTCCAGCGTGACCTTGCAGGCTTCTTCGGCCTCAGCAAGCGTTTTAAAGGGCGAACCAGCCACCTTGATGGCGCCCGCATTCCGAGAGAGCGAACGCCACGATGCCACATAGCCGGGCGGTCCGTGAAAGCCGGGACCGCTGCGGCTCTCATAACTGATCACGAAGGAAAAGCCGTCGCCGCTCGCGTTCCATATTTCCATGCCCTCGACGGGACTAACGACGCGGGTGAACTGCATAGCCATTCCACCGCCGTGGCCATCCTCGACGCCGACCGCGCCCGGGCTGCCCTCATTGTGATCCCCCAGCCAAAGAAACGGCCCCAGCTTTGGGGGGTGGGGGAGCGCTGGGGCCGTTGGGGCCTTATTGTGCTGAACGCAACATGCACAATAAAACTAGGATAGCACTTGTCTGTTTACCCTAGGCGGGGCTTCTGGATTAACCCGTTCGGGTTAGACCATCGGGGCGGGGCTCGTTGGTGGGGCCTCGGGGTGAGGTGCCCAGCTAGATAAGTGCGACAGCGAGCAAGCTCGAAAACAACAGCAGAAGGCCGGCCACGACTAACCCAAGGAATCCATCGGACACGAAGTCATGGTTGCGCATGATACACCTGCCGCTCCAGATGCTGGTCCGGATTTATTAAAGATTTCGGAATTGGTGTTTTGCGTCAGGTGGCGGGAGGCGGCACGATCGCCTGACGGTTTGCGGGCTTTTACTTGCCCCGGCGCCCGACTCGCTGGCCCTCCTCTTCGGCGTGGCCATCGTTGTAGCCGCAGGGAAGAGATCCGCGCCCGGCCCTCCCCAGGGCGGCACCCCATGAGTTTGCGCCGCTCTACCGGGCTCATCAAATCATGGCAGGATGTCTTCGATATCCACGCGGTTGGTGAGTTTGATCAGTCGCATTTTTATGTTGCGGGTCGTTGCCAGATCACGAGCAGCCGGCAGCATGCTTTCCAGCCGCGCAGTATCGGCGGCGATCAACGGCGCATAGCCGCCGCCTTGCAGTTTGGCCTGAACCACAACTTCCAGGCCTGCCTCATTGACGTAGGTCACAAGCCAAAGCTGATTAATGCGCTGGCCGTCAGTGCCCGGCATACTGAAATCAATCTGATGTTGAGGGACTGTCGAGCCGAGAGCCGTCGCCAGACCCAATGTCAGAAGTTTCGGGATGATGCTCATTTGCTTTATCTTCCCGCGGATAGAGGAAGCACAAGCGGCGGCCCGACGTGCACCTGCCGGGTTATGGTACGCGTCCGGCCTAGCCGGCGACATGCCGTGATGTCTGTCCGTAATGCGACAAAGCGGACGCGATGCGACGCAATTATCGATCCCGCGCCAGCTTCCGCTTTCTTCAACGCGTGTCTTTGCGATCGGGATTGATCGTGACGGTTCACGATAGAAGGCCAAGATGGCCACGTGCTGCCGTCGCAATTCTCGTTGCTACCTAATCTTGGCCACGCACTCCTTCAGGCGTTCAAGCTCCGAACGGACTTGCGTTTCCATGGTGTCTTGCAATGCGAGCGTGCCCCTGCTGGCCAATTCTGCGGAGGCCCTTTTGTCCAGATTCTGCTTCCAATCCCGGATTGCCTGCTTAGTGGCGCTTTGGGCCTCCGACGTAGCCTTAAGGTACGCCTTTATGCAGGCGTCGGCCATTGAGCACGTCTTGCACTCTTGGGCGGCGGCAGCACTTGAAACAAGCAAAATAAGTGTCGCGGCAAGGACCCTCATTGCTTTTCTCCCGATATTGCCCCCGGGCGGATGTTCTACTTGGTGAGGCTTGTTTGCAACGGCGGCCGCAGATTCGCACGAATGAATCCGCCACCCGGCCGGCAGTCCGAGCCGATATAGCGCACCGGCGGCGCTACCGCGTGGCAGGGCGGGTCCTATTTAAATGAGACCGCTCAGATACGAAGGAGCCCTGATCCCCATGTTGATGCGAGTATCCCGAGCAGCGATTTGCGCGTTAGTGATATTCCCTGTCGTCTTGCCTGCTTACGGCCTGACCAGTCAGGAGGTTGTCGCCAAGCTCGAGGCATCTGGGTATTCGCAGATCCGCGAAATGAAATCCGGAAAGATCATGACCTACAAGGCGGTCAGAGCAGGGAAGGAAGTTTCCCTCGTAATTGACAGCTTCGGCAAGTTCAGAGAGCTGCCGTAGGGGGCAATTTGATCTCGGCCTAACAGATTGAATGCTCTGAATGTGTTCAATAGCTCAGGGGGCAAGCAAGTTTGGGAGCCGGGGCCTCGAACAGGCATTGCTCCGGGAACGATTAACTTCCCCGCCGTTACATCAGGCAGCTGCTCGCTCGGAATACGCCCGATACGCTGACGAAGAAGACGATCAGCGGCGGCACGCCGCCACCAAGCGAGGCGAATTTCATCGCGCTCGCCAATTCGGTGCAGGATACGACGGCGTGGTCGTTGCTCTGTAATGCCTCAGGTGGGACAGCGAACTATGCGCTGTTCACAACGGGAAGCTTGACGCTCAAGTCGTCATGGGTGTGCCCCAAACAATACCTCGCCCTGTGCATTAAAGCTGCATTCTCCCGGAATATAACCAGGGTTAAAATAGCAAGCGTTGTCGAGCGTGCTGTCCCAGCCGCCTTGCCGCCGCCAGCCGCTCCAAGCCATGTAATCGCAATACTTGCTGTGGAGATTTCCCGCTTGCCTGGTCGCACAAAAGATGCTCTGGGCGGGATACCATGGAGTGAAAACTACGTGCCGGGCCATCGCTGGCCCTGCCAGCACGGAAAAAAGGACTGCGGCAACGCCAATCAGTCTGAATTTCGTCATCCGTACCTCCTCTGTGTTCCGGTAACGCAAGTGACCAAATGGGGGGTGGGGTACGATGGCGGCTAGTTCCTAAACGAAAATTTATTCAACCGCGTCCCGCTGGCCAGGCACACGGCTGTTGCCGATCAGCCGGCACATGAGCCGCAATCCCGCCTCAACAGCGGCCGCGGTCGCAGGTACTGCTTGAGACGACCGGCAATTACTCTGGAACGATCACGAAAAGCGCTCGTTGATTTGCCTCTGTGGCGAGGAAAGATCATGAGAACAATGACCGTCGCGCTGGCGCTTGGTACGGCGCTGGCGCTGTGCACCGCAGCCCCCGCTGCCTCGAAGGCCGAGGTTCGCAAGCAACCGAAAAGCCCGATCAGAGTGTTCGTGGTGACGCCGGATCCCTACTGGATTCCTGACTACAACATCGTTCCGAGGTATCGCTATAACCCGAGGGACGACCGGGTCGACACCAGTCCAAATGCGAAGCCGGTGGCGCGGGTCAACCACCTGGAGTTCGGACTACTTGGTATCGGCCAATAGCTCCCATAACGGCTGTGGGCCTTGGTTGGTAAAGGTGGAATACCTGTTCGCGCGCTATGGCCAAAAGGTATATCTCGCGGCGCTCGACGGCCTGGGAGCGGATGTTCAAACCGTCAAGGTGCATCTACTATGGTTTTGGGTGGGGCCAGCCGGGGGTCGCATGCTGTTTGAGTTTACCAGGAATTTGAAAGGGCGCCGGGCAATGTCCGGCGGCCGCCCCGGGCTCAAAATCGCTTTCGCTTGCTTTCGAAAATGCCTGTCCGCCCCGGTTTGGACTTGCATTGGTGAGAAGGGGGGCGAGTCAAAACTGCTGTGGTGACGACGTCAGGCTTTCCATCGCCGATTTCTCTTCGTTTAGGCGCCGTTCGACGTATTGGCGCTCTAGCTCCGTGAGTTCGGTTTGAAGCAACCGCCGATAGCGGCGAACGTTGTTCCGGCGGGCGCGTAAATGGGCCCAATTTTCATCGATCATCCTGTTATCCTCTGAGTGCGGTTGCTGAAATTCCCTTTCATTCCCAGATTGCCACCCCGCCGCAAAAATAGGCGGGTCGGCGGCGGCACAACGCGGCCTGGAGCGGAATATATTCGCTCGGCGGCGTCGGCATTTCCCTGGCCAGGTGCTTAAATCCCGGCAACTTTTAAGTATGCCCTACGCAGATGACAGAAAGACGAAAGGCGGAAGCAGAATCCAGATCGGAACGGCGTCTGGCCATCGATCGCCACGCGGGTGTATCCGGACAAGGAGCGGTGAGGGCGCCGGGTCCACTCTAAATGCGACGGCGAGCAAGCTCGGGAACAACAGCAGACGGCCGGTCGCAAGTAACGCGAGGTCCGCGGGCTTTTGTATGCCCGGGACCGGACTCAGCGGCAACAACCGCCGGAACAACGCCCTTCCCAGGGCGATGAGGATACGAAGACGACTGCGACGACTCCGATGGAGCCAAAGGCACGGTAAACCTACGGCATGACTGTGAATATCTTCACATGCCGGTTGAGAGCTGCAAGGAGCAGCGCCTGCGATCCCCCGACCGGCACGAACGTTGAGACGATCGCGAAAGATGATTTTCGAGGCTAATGTTCTTCTAACCGTACATCGTCTGCGAAACAGTGGCCTATTCTAAATCCGCGAGTGGCCTAATTCAACCAGTAGCAGCGCCAATGCGCTAAAAATTGCATCAACTCAACAATAACGGCAGCCGCCCCACGATGCGCAGCAGCCTCCGTAACTGCAGCCGCCCCAGCCGCACCCTCTGCAGCTACAGCCGCGACTGCAACCGCGACAGGTAGCGCAGCCGCCGCAGCCGTACGCTACCTGCGGGAAGCCGCGGGCGCCGTTTTCCTTGTCGAAGACGTGGAATGTAGCCAGACTCACGTCGGCTATTTCCTCTTCGCCAAGAACGAAGCGTTGATTGGATGTGGTGCTCAGAGATTGCGGAAGGTCCGCAGTCGCAAGAGCGGATGCGCTTCCGACCAGTGAAAGACCCAGTCCGGCAGCGCCTAGCGCCGGCACACCAGCGGCTTTGATCAGACGCTTCCGCTTCGAAGCTTGCTTCGGCCGGGACATGTAAGAATCCTCCATGTGCCAGTGTTCAGGTCCAACGACAAGATTTTACCTCTGGCTCGTGCGCCACCGCAAGCTGGAATGAGCTCACAACTCGTTGCTACATATTCAGTTCAGGTTCATGCCGGTCAACTGCGGCGCTCCGTCACATTCAAAGCGGACGCACACGGTACGATGCACTGCCGCACGGCACGGTCGGAGCAATCTGAATGGTTGAGAAATCCGCCGTATTCGCTTGGTACAAGCTGCTGACGACAGCTGTGTCGGCGACCTGGTCGACGATGCGGCCGGTCTATTCTGCTTTTGAATTTTCGCGCAGCGCTGGCTGTGATGAATTATTTTTGCTCTCGACGAAACCATTTTGAACCCCTGACGCAACCGTCCTGAAACCGTTGCTTGGTACCGATTGTGCGAACGACGCGCCGGAAAGGCGATTTAGGCGCTCAAACAATTCAAACAGTGGGTGAGTAAATGGCTTTGCCTCAGAAAGTGCTCCTCTCGTTTGCCGTCTTGATAATATGCGGTTCGAGCGTTCTCGCGCTGCCTGCGCACGTTGTTACTTTGCGCGGCCGAACGGTTGTGGCACCTATCCCGGAACCATTGCCACTTCCGTGCCGGAGGCAGAACTGGACGAACGCCGATCGTATATGTCTCTCGTGGACCGCACCGCGGGACAAGGCGCGTCAGACAACCGCTGCAGCAACCGACAGAGATTGAAGCGGCGTCGCCACAGCCGGTCAAGCGTGAGGCTGCCCACAATGAACGCCGCCATTGTCTGATCCTGAGCCGTCCCGAGAAGCATCCATCGTTCGCCGGGCCAGCATATCGATGACGGGTGGCTTGCAGAAATCTTGGTAGATCGGAGCGCCACAAGGTGGCTTCGCTTGGCGCAGCGCTTACGCTGGCGCTGCGAACTGAAAAGGCCGCCGGGCAATATCCGGCGGCCTCCCGGGCTCAGAATCTTGCTTTCGAAAATGCCCCGTCCGCCCCGGTATGCGAGACTTACATTGGCGAGTGAAGGTGGAGAATCAAAAAACCGTTCCCTCAAAGGAACAAAAAATTTGTTGCGGCGAGGACACAAAACTCAAACTCACTCAACAATGACGGCAGCCGCCCCACGATGCGCAGCAGCCTCCGTAACCGGAGCCGCTGCAACCGCCGCCTCTGCAGCCACCGCCGCCACCGTAACCGCGATATGCACAACCACAACCACGACCTCCGCAGCCGCAGCCGCCGCAGCCCATCGCTACCTGCGTGAAGCCGCGGGTGCCGTTTTCCTTGTCGAAGACGTGGAATGTAGCAAAACTCACGTCGGTTATTTCCTCTTCGCGAAGAACGAGGCGTTGATTGGATGCGGTGCTCAGAGATTGCGGAAGATCCGCCGTCGCAAGAGCGGAAGCTGATGCGCTTCCCGCCAGCGAAAGACCCAGTCCAGCGGCGCCTAGAGCCGGTACACCCGCGGCTTTGGTCAGACGCTTCCGGTTCGAAACTTGCTTCACCCGCGACATCTTGCATCCTCCGTGTGCCAGTTGCCGGGGGAGGCTGGCACGATTCTGATGTAGGCTGACGCTCGGGCGCTGCCATAAATTCTGCGTTACTGGAACTGCGCATGAAGCGGTCGTCGAGGCTGAACTACGCCATAGCCGGTTGAATGCAGCCTTGCCGAAGTCGCGTGATAAACTAGCCGCCGCACTGACGGCGGAAGCAAAGGAACGTTGGCGGGCGGACTACGAGCAATTCAAACGCCAACACGACGAAGCGGTGGCACTGTTCAGGCGATATCAGCAGCACGCCGAAGTCAACGCACACATGTTCGCCGTGGCCGCCGAGGTCAGCCGCATCAACAGGAGCGCGGCCGGTTTCAACAGCAGCAGCGCAGAGGCTGACCAATACTTTCCAAATCTCTCAAGCACGTGTGTGCCAACGGTGGAGGATACTCGATTGGACTGGAGTAATAATGAATAGGAACCGGAAGGGGCCAACCAAAAGTTTCAAAAGTTAGGTCAGCACCTCTGGCTTGTAAGTGTCGTTGATTGGGGCATGATCCATTCGTTGATCTCGCTAATACCTGGCTAACCGCAGCTTCTCGAAGGGAAGTTTAGTGAATTGGTCGGCTCTGACGAACCGCCCGGCGCAGTGGGGATCGCCAATTTGGGTGATTGTGTTGATGGCGGCCTGTGCTGCGTCAATGCTGGCACTGCCCGCAAGTGCACTCTTCGTCCACGCGCCCAGGAATTACAATGAGGGTTGGAACGCGTACTTGGCTCAACGAGCTCTTTCAGGGGCCGGTCTCTACCCTGAAAATGGTTCTCTGATTTTCGACAACTATCCGCCATTGTCATTTTACTTGGTCGGTGCGCTCGGTCATTTATTCCATGATAATGTTTTTGCCGGAAGGATCGTCTCCTGGTTGAGCCTGGGTCGGATCGTCTACAACATCAGCTCGATCATTCTTAACCAAAGGGTCGAGGCCAAGTTCGCGGTCTATGGTGCGCTGGTCTTCATTCTCTTGATAACGGCCAATGGAAGCCAGTTCATCGGAGTCGACGATCCCCAGTTGCTGGGACACGCCTTCCAAACCTACGGCCTGTCGGTGCTGCTGAGGGAAAAGCCACAGGCGCTCGATCGAAACATCGTATTCGCGGTGCTCCTCATGTTGGCGGGCGCCCTGGTCAAGCACAACCTGATAGCCATGCCTCTGGCCGTCACAATGGGGCTCCTGCTGAGGAATCAGCGCGGGTTTGCTGTTTGGCTCTCGGCCGCGCTCGTCGCGTCGGCAATCGTGACCACCCTGTTCTTTTATGCGTATGGGGTCACGATCTTCAACGATATCTTTCTGCACCCCCGAGTGGTGTCATTGGAACGCACTTATTCCGTTGTTCTCAAAAAATGGATCGCACCGCTGGCACCGTTCGTGGTGTTCGCGGCTGCCGCTTTGTTCCCGCTTCGGAAAACCCTGTCCGGCCTCGTGCTGGGAATCTACCTGTTCGTGAGCCTTATCACGGCACTGATCTTCGGGGCGGGCGAAGGCACCTGGGTCAATATCGTTTTCGATCTGATGATCGCCGTCGGGATCGGAACGGGATTGTGCGCGTCGAGAGTGGCCAGCAAATTAAAATCCCGCTCATTTTCGCAACCTTGTGCATGGGCGATGACGCTTCTCCTTTTACCGATAGCACTCCACGTTCGTCCCGCGATAAACGGTCAACGAGAACTCGCTTCTTCGCTGAATTTCAAACAACAATGGGCACTTGAAATTGAAAAGATAGCTGAGCAAAATGGGCCCGTCGCGTGTGAATCTCTCTCTCTTTGCTATTGGGCAGGAAAGGATTTGGAGGTGGACTTCGCCAACGCTGGCCAGGCGATAAAAACCGGGAAGATGCCCCAGGACATTCTCATCCATTTCATTGAGGCGCAACGTTTTGCGGCAATCCAAATAGGCGATCCGAATCACAGTTATGGAGCAACGTCTTCTCGCCGCTTGCCCCCTCCGATCAATGAGATGATTGCTCGTCGCTATGAACCCGTTGGTCAGTTCCCGCTCGCGCTCTACGTTCCGAAGCGGTGAGGGCCGACCCGCTCGATGGTTAAGGCATGAACGCGGTTGATCTGTATCTCTTAAAATTTCTCAACAATTTCGCGCATCGCTCAAACGTATTTGATGCGTCGGTAAGCTTTTTGGCAGATCAGGCTCTAGTCAAGGGTGGGCTATTGACAGCGATGCTGTGGCTGGCCTGGTTCCGGCCCGACCCGAGCCAAAAGCTGCGTCGCGAGTTGGTCATTTCAACACTTGCGGCGACAATCACGTCAGTCGTCCTGGCAAAAGTCATCAGGTCCCTTCTGCCGTTTCGGTTACGACCGATCAATGATCTCGCAAGCGGCTTCACACTGCCTTATCACGTCTCGAGTGAATCACTGTGGAATTGGAGTTCCTTTCCAAGCGATACTGCTGCTATGGCATTTGCTCTATCCGGGGGCCTGCTGATGATATGGGGCCGATGGGGCTGGCTCGCTATTCTGTACAGTCTTGTTTTGATTTGTATCCCGCGCATCTATCTTGGCTATCACTATCCATCAGATGTTGTTGCGGGCGCGCTGATAGGTTTTCCAATTGCGCTCACCATGGGCCATAACAAAATCAGGACATCGCTGAGCAGCCGGTTTCTGGTATGGAGCCAATGCTACCCGGGCGCGTTCTACTGTGCATTCTTCCTTTTGACATGCGAGGTCGCCGCCGTGTTTGAGAACACACGGCAAATAGTAGGTGCTGCTTGGAAGCTCTCTCGTAATCTGCTCTAATTTGCGAGTTCGGGTCGCGCATAAGTGTACTGGGGCGCCCCTTGGGCACGAACGAGACATCAATGCGCTCATTGATGGAGTGCCTGTTCGTTCCCCCGCCTTCGAGGTCGGGAGGGGGTCAAAATGCGAAACAGTCATCCCAAGCAGATGTTTTCCGCTTTGGCGAGCCGCTTTTTTAGTTCGCCCGGAAGCACATAAAGAAAATACGTCGTGAGTTCTCTGACGATATAGTTGGCGCGTATCTTCCATTGACACGTCGACTCTCAAATCGTGGACAGCATCATTCCCAATCAGTCGCGTCTCTTTCGACCAGTCGGTTAACGTCGAAACGAGCTTTCCTTTGTCGGCGAGATTTTTCAACTTGACGACCAGCGAACCCTTTGTCTCACCCTGATCCACTACGATGACCGTCTTTAAGTAGAGCTCCAGCGCAAATGCTGCGTTGACCACGAAAGGAACAAGGCTCATTGGATTTCGCGGAGGAACGGTCAAAAGGTCGTTGTTGAAAAGGTAAGAGGCGGTCGAACGACACGGCTTGCCTAAAAATAGCTCGGTCAGGCGTTACGGTCTTATGGATGCCCTTTGCCGGCGTCGATGGAGTTGACACTGTGAGCCGAGAAATACTCCGATCGATTTTTCGGCCGATGAGTTTTGTAAAGATCAGGCCGTCGTGGAGACCTTCTTCGCACGCAAAGCACGGGCCTTGAATTGACCCTCGTGCTGGTTGGTTGTCCCTTCAGCTTCTCCGGGTGTTAACCCCGGACCAAAACTGAGGGCCAGCCCAGGTTGGAAATGTTATCTAAGGTATTGAAATAACTGGCGATCCCAGCAGGATTCGAACCTGCAACCCACGGAGTAGAAATCCGTTACTCTATCCAGTTGAGCTATGGGACCGTAATTTTTTGAAAACCGAGCCTTCCAAAAGGCACAAGCCTTCCAAAAGCCAAGTCTTACGGGAGCCGGGTCTTCATAGCACTGCCAATATGAAAAATCCGCTCTGCCGCCAAGTCCATTCCGAACCATTTTCTGTGATGCGGCGACCAAGCGAGGCGATGGGCCGTTGCGTCAGGTCCACGCGCATCGCAATGATATCTGCCGCGGCCGCCAGGTGGCCGGGGATACGGGTCCATCACCGCTATGTCGCATGCGACTTTTTACCTATCCCGTTCCGTGGCCATGAGTTCCGTCACCTTTTAGCGCACTTCTATTCGAGGCGCGGCGTTGTCCGCGTCAGGGAGCTCCATCATGATTGGTTTGGTTCGCGCCGCGACGCTTTGCGCCACGCTGGCGTTCGGCCTCGTCACGGCGCAGGCGGCGGACAAGACATTCAAACGCGACGATCTCGCCGATTCGGCGATCAAGCTGGAGGCCCAGATCAAGAGCGAGGCGGGGCCGGTCGCCAAGTCGGGCGCGAACTTGCGGACCGACGCCGATGCCGCCTTTAAGCGCAGCGATTACCGGACCGGCCTGCAAATCCTGGGGCAAATCGCCGCCACGGCGCCGGATGACAGCGCCAACTGGTTGCGGCTGGCTCGCACCATTTTCCAGATTCGCTCGCCCAGCAGCAGCGAACAGACCTTCCTGCTGGAGCGCGCCTCGACCGCGGCCTACATCGCCTATCAGCGGGCCGCCAATACCGGCGAGGAGGCCGACGCGCTGGCGGTGCTCGGCCGCGCGCTGTCCGACCGCAAACTGTGGCGCCCGTCGCTGGATGCACTGCGGCTTTCGCTTGATCTTCGTGAGGTCGCCGAGGTGCGCGGCCAGTACGAGAAGATGCGTGACGAGCACGGTTTCCGGCTGCTGGATTATACCGTCGATTCCGACTCGGCCTCGCCGCGGGCCTGTTTCCAGTTCTCCGAGGACCTCGCCAAACGCACCGATTTCACGCCGTTTTTGGCGCTCGCGGGCAGCGACAAGCCGGCTCTGTCGTCGGAAGAAAAGCAGCTTTGCATCGATGGCCTGAAACACGGCGAGCGGTACAACATCAATCTGCGCGCCGGGCTGCCGTCCACGGTCAAGGAAACCCTGCCGAAATCGGCTGAATTCAACATCTATGTGCGCGATCGCAAGCCGTTCGTGCGCTTTACCGGCCGCGCCTATGTGCTGCCGCGCACCGGCCAGCGTGGCATTCCGGTGGTCAGCGTCAACACCCCGGCGGTGAGTGTCGACGTGTTTCGGATCGGCGACCGTAATCTGATCAACACTGTGATCGACAACGATTTCCAGCAGAGCCTGAACAAGTATCAGCTTTCCAGCCTCGGCGACGAGCGCGGCGTCAAGGTTTGGTCGGGCGAGCTTGCGACCGCGAGCACGCTCAACCAGGACGTCACCACAGCCTTTCCGGTCGATCAGGCGCTCGGCGATCTACAACCGGGCGTCTACGTCATGACCGCGGCGGCCAAGGGGCCGGGCAGCAGTGACGATGACGGTTCGCTGGCGACACAGTGGTTCATCGTCTCGGATCTGGGCCTGACGGCCTTCTCAGGCAATGACGGCATTCATGTTTTCGTCAATTCGCTGGCGTCGACGGAGGCGGTTGCGAAGGCCGAGGTGCGGCTGGTCGCGCGCAACAACGAGATTCTTGCGACCCGCAAGACCGACGATTCCGGTCATGTGCTGTTCGAGGCCGGGCTGGCGCGCGGCGAGGGCGGTCTTTCGCCGGCGCTCCTGACAGTGACGAGCGACAAGGCCGACTACGCCTTCCTCAGCCTGAAGTCCAATGCGTTCGATCTCAGCGATCGCGGCGTTTCTGGCCGTGCCGTGCCCGCGGGTGCCGATGCCTTTGTCTATGCCGAACGTGGCGTCTATCGCTCCAATGAGACGGTGTATCTGACCGCATTGCTGCGCGACGGTCAGGGCAATGCCGTGACCGGTGGTCCGCTCACGCTGGTGATCGAACGCCCTGACGGGGTCGAGTTCCGACGCGCTGTGCTGCCTGATCAAGGCGCGGGCGGTCGGAGCATGGCGGTAGCACTCAATTCCGCCGTTCCGACCGGGACCTGGCGGGTGCGGGCCTTCACCGATCCGAAGGCCTCGGCAGTCGGCGAAACCACCTTCATGGTTGAAGATTACGTTCCGGAACGGATCGAATTTGATATATCTGCCAAAGATAAGCAGATCAAAGCTGATCTTCCTGTAGAACTTAAAGTCGATGGGCATTTCCTCTATGGCGCGCCGGCTTCAGGACTGCAGCTCGAAGGCGACATGCTGGTCACCCCGGCCGCGGAACGGCCGGGCTTTGCCGGTTACCAGTTCGGTGTCGCTGACGAGGAGACCGCCAGCAACGAACGCACCCCGATCGAAAACCTGCCGGAGTCCGACGCCAATGGCGTTGCGACATTCCCGGTCAGCCTGACCAAACCGCCATCCTCGACGCGTCCGCAGGAAGCCCAAATCTTCATCCGCATGGCCGAAACCGGTGGCCGCGCCGTCGAGCGCAAACTGGTGCTTCCGGTCGCGCCGGCAACGGCAATGATCGGCGTCAAGCCGTTGTTTGGCGACAACAACGTCGCGGAGGGCGACAAGGCTGGTTTCGACGCGGTGTTCGTGTCGCCGGACGGCAAAACGATGGCGCGCGATGGCCTGCGCTATGAGCTGTTGAAGATGGAGTCCCGCTATCAATGGTATCGCCAGAGCTCGTCCTGGGAATATGAGCCGGTCAAATCAACCACCCGTGTCGCCGATGGCGATCTGTCCGTTGCCGCCGACAAGCCGTCGCGCATCACGCTGTCGCCGCAGCCGGGTCGCTATCGGCTCGACGTCAAAACGACTGACGCCGACGGGCCGCTGACATCGGTGCAGTTCGATGTCGGCTGGTATTCCGACGGGAGCGCCGACACGCCGGACCTGCTGGAAACTTCCGTTGACAAGCCCGAGTACCAGTCCGGCGACACCATGGTGGTCACGGTCAACGCCCGCGCTGCCGGCAAGCTGACCGTCAACGTGCTGGGCGACCGGCTGCTGACCACGCAGTCCATCGATGTCAAGGAAGGGACCGCGCAGATCAGGATTCCCGTCGGCAAGGATTGGGGCACGGGCGCCTATGTGGTTGCTACGCTACGCCGTCCGCTCGATGCCGCCGCCCAGCGGATGCCGGGCCGGGCCATCGGGCTGAAATGGTTCGGCATCGACAAGAAAACCCGCACGATCGAGGTCAAGCTTTCGCCGCCGGCCCTGGTGCGTCCGAACACTACGCTGAAACTGCCGGTCAAACTCGGCGGATTGAGCCCCGGCGAAGATGCCAAGATCGTCGTCGCCGCCGTCGACGTCGGCATTCTCAATTTGACCAATTACAAGCCGCCGGCGCCTGATGACTATTATCTCGGTCAGCGCCGCATGACGTCGGAAATCCGTGACATCTATGGACAGTTGATCGATGGCATGCAGGGAACCCGTGGCCAGCTCAAGACCGGCGGCGATAGCGCCGGCGCCGAGTTGCAGGGCAGTCCGCCGTCCCAGAAGCCACTGGCGCTGTATTCCGGCATTGTCACGGTTGCGGCCGACGGCACCGCTGAAATCAGCTTCGATATTCCGGAATTCGCCGGCACCGCCCGTGTCATGGCTGTGGCCTGGACCGCGACCAAGCTCGGTCGCGCCACGACCGATGTGACGGTGCGCGATCCCGTGGTGCTGACGGCGACGCTGCCGCGCTTCCTGCTGAATGGCGATCACGGCGCCATGAGCTTCGATCTCGACAATGTCGAAGGGCTACCTGGAGACTACACGATCAACGTCACGGCATCAGGGCCGGTGAAAGTCTCCGGCAACCCTTCCACCACGGTGAAGCTCGCCGCAAAGCAGCGAACCTCGATGTCGCTGGCGCTCGATGCCGGCTATGCCGGAACGGCGCAATTCGACGTCGATATCAAGGGACCAAATGGCCTGACGCTGGCGCGGCACTATGCGCTCGACGTCAAGCCGGCGACGCAAATCCTGGCGCGCCGTTCGATCCGCACTCTGGCCAAGGGCGAGAGCCTGACCCTGACCTCCGACATGTTCTCGGATCTGGTGCCGGGCACCGGCGGCGTCTCGTTGTCGGTTAGCCTGTCGACGGCGCTTGATGCCGCCACCATTCTCAAGGCGCTGGATCGGTATCCCCACGGCTGTTCGGAACAGATCACCAGCCGGGCCATGCCGCTGCTCTACCTCAACGATCTGGCAGCCGGCGCTCATCTCGCGATGGACACCGAGGTCGATCAGCGCATCAAGGACGCCATCGATCGGCTGCTGGCGCGGCAAGGCTCGAACGGGTCATTCGGGCTGTGGTCAGCCGGCGGCGATGATGCCTGGCTCGATGCATATGTCACGGACTTCCTGACCCGCGCCCGTGAAAAGGGATTTGCGGTGCCGGACGTGTTGTTCAAAAGCGCGCTCGATCGCATCCGCAACTCCGTCGTCAACGCCAACGAGCCGGAAAAAGATGGCGGGCGGAATCTCGCTTATGGTCTCTACGTGCTGGCCCGCAACGGCACGGCGCCAATCGGCGACCTGCGTTATCTTGCCGATACCAAGCTGAACAATCTGGCGACCTCCATTTCGAAGTCACAACTGGCGGCCGCGCTGGCACTGGTCGGCGACAAGGGCAGGGCCGAGCGGGTCTATGCCGCGGCCCTCGAAAGCCTGGCGCCGAAACCGGTGCTGGAGTTCGGCCGGGTCGACTACGGCAGCGCCTTGCGCGATGCCGCAGCGCTGGTTTCGCTGGCCAGCGAAGGCAACGCGCCGCGGGCGACGCTGACGCAGGCGGTCGCGCGCGTCGAAGTGGCGCGCGGACTGACGCCTTACACTTCGACCCAGGAAAATGCCTGGCTGGTATTGGCATCGCGCGCGCTGTCGAAGGAACACATGGCGCTCGATCTCGACGGTACACCGATCAAATCAGCGCTTTATCGCAGCTACAAGGCGGCCGAAATGGCGGGCAAGCCGATCAAGATCACCAACACCGGCGACGCGCCGGTGCAGGCGGTGGTTTCCGTGAGCGGTGCGCCGATCACGCCCGAGCCCGCGGCAGCGAACGGTTTCAGGATCGAGCGCAACTATTTCACGCTCGACGGCAAGCCGGCCGACGTGTCGAAGGCCAAACAGAACGACCGCTTCGCGGTGGTGCTCAAGATCACCGAGGCCAAGCCGGAATACGGTCACATCATGGTGTCGGATTATCTTCCGGCCGGCCTTGAGATCGACAATCCGCACCTCGTTTCTTCCGGCGACACCGGCACGCTGGACTGGATCGAGGATGGCCAGGAGCCGGAGAATACCGAATTCCGTGATGACCGCTTCACCGCCGCGATCGATCGCGCCAGCGACGCCAAGTCGATATTCACCGTTGCCTATGTGGTGCGCGCGGTATCTCCCGGCAAATACGTGCTGCCGCAGGCCTATGTCGAGGACATGTATAATCCCTCGCGCTATGGCCGCTCCGGTTCGGGCTCAATCGAGGTGCGTCCGGCGAAATGAATGCATCGACGGCCATAATGCCGGTTGCGCACGACGAGCGCCGCTGGCGACGGATCAAGCTGGCGGGGGCGGTCTCTGCTGCGGCCGGCCTGATCCTGATTGCCGCATTCGCGATGTGGGTCGTCTCGCTCGGGCCGCTCCCGCTGGCGCAGGCCCAACAGGTTTCCACGACGATTATCGACCGCAACGGCAAGCTGTTGCGCGCCTATGCGATGGCCGACGGCCGTTGGCGGTTGCCGGTCGATGCGAAAACCGATGTCGATCCAGGCTATCTCAAGCTGCTGCTGGCTTACGAAGACCGCCGATTTCTGGTCCCATGCCGGCGTCGATCCAATTGCGCTGGGCCGCGCCGCGTTTCAACTCGTCACCCGCGGTCACATCGTCTCCGGTGGCTCCACGATCACGATGCAACTGGCTCGGCTGATGGAGCCGCGGCGACAGCGGTCGGTGTATGCCAAGTTGCGCCAGATGGTGCGGGCGCTCGAAATCGAGCGGCAACTGACAAAAGACCAGATTCTCGATCTGTATCTGGCGCTGGCGCCGTATGGCGGCAATCTCGAAGGCATCCGCGCGGCTTCGATCGCCTATTTCGGCAAGGAGCCGAAACGATTATCGCTGGGGGAGGCCGCACTGCTGGTGGCACTGCCACAATCGCCGGAAAACCGTCGCCTGGATCGTTATCCCGATGTCGCGCACGCGGCGCGCGACCGTGTGCTCGATCGCATGGTCGAAGACGGCCAGGTATCCGCGGAAGACGCGGCTCAGGCCAAGGCGGTACCTGTGCCGCGGATGCGCAAGCCGCTGCCAATTCTCGCTCCGCATTCCGCCGATCAGGCCATTGCGACCGTGAAAGATGCGCCCGTCATCAAGCTGACGCTGGACTCCAGCTTGCAAAAAAATCTCGAAACGCTGGCGCACGATCGGGCAATTGCACTTGGTCCAAATATTTCCGTGGCCATTATCGCGGTGGACAATGAGAGCGGCGATGTATTAGCGCGGGTCGGCTCGCCGGATTATTTCGATGACCGGCGCGCCGGGCAGGTCGATATGACCCGGGCCGTGCGCTCGCCGGGATCGACGCTGAAGCCGTTTATCTACGGCATGGCGTTCGAGGATGGCTTCGTTCATCCGGAGAGCCTGATCGACGATCGGCCGATCCGCTTTGGAAACTACGCGCCGGAAAATTTCGACATGACTTTTCAGGGCACGGTGCCGGTGCGCAAGGCCTTGCAGATGTCCCTGAACGTGCCGGCCATTGCGCTGCTCGATCGCGTCGGCGCCAGCCGTCTGTCATCGCGCCTGAAGCAGGCCGGGGCCAATCTGGTGTTGCCAAAAGGCGAAGCGCCGGGCCTTGCGATGGGTCTCGGTGGCGTCGGCATCACCTTGCAGGATCTGGTGCAACTCTATGTCGGGCTGGCGCGGCTCGGCAGCACGCGGCCGCTGCGCGAGATCATGAATGTGACGGATGACGCGCGCGAATCTTTGCGGCTGATGGATCCGGTTTCGGCGTGGCAGGTCGGCAATGTGCTGATCGGTACGCCTCCACCCGAAAATGCCGTCCGCAACCGGGTCGCGTTCAAGACCGGCACCAGCTACGGCTACCGCGATGCGTGGTCGGTCGGCTTCGACGGCCGCACCACGATCGGGGTCTGGGTCGGACGTCCCGATGGCGCCCCGGCGCCGGGCATCGTCGGCCGCACCGCCGCCGCGCCGATCCTGTTCGATGCCTTCGCCCGTACCGGAAAACTGCCGGCGCCGCTGCTGAAACCGCCAAAAGGAACTTTAGTGGCGAGTAACGCCAAACTTCCGCTGCCGCTGCGGCGATTCCGGCCGGTAGGGGAACTGGTCCGGACCGGCGGTGAGCAGGCGCCGCACATCCAGTTTCCACTGAACGGCTCGCGGATCGATACCGCCGGTTCGAACGGTACAGCGCTTTCCGCGATGCCGGTGAAGGTTGCCGGCGGCGTGCTTCCGATGACCATGCTCGTAAACGGTATATCGGTGGGTGAAATCGATGGCCGTCGCCAATGCCTGGTCGATCCGCCCGGTCCGGGCTTCACCAGATTGACCGTAATCGACGCCACGGGCGCCGCGGACACAGTTGTGGTAAGAATTCAATAGTAGCGCCCTAAGCGGTTGTCCCGATGGTGGTTTCGGCGTATGCGAAGCCGATGGTCGAGACCTATGCCCGCCCCCGATTTGGAGCACCGCGCGAGCCGAAAAACCGGGTAGATCCGGGCAGTCGGCTGATCGGCGCGATCGATTTTGTGACGGGCAGCCATGTCCGGGCGATCGCGTTTTTGATCCTGTGCGGGTTTTTGTTGTTCCTGCCCGGATTCTTCAACATTCCGCCGATCGATCGCGATGAAGCCCGGTTCGCGCAGGCGACCAAACAGATGGTCGAGAGCGGCGATTTCGTCGATATCCGCTTCCAGGACGAGGTTCGCTACAAGAAGCCGGTCGGCATCTACTGGATGCAGGCCGCGGCGGTCGAAACCGCCTCGGCGCTGGGGCTGCCGCGGGCGCAGCTTCGTATTTGGCTGTACCGCGTGCCATCCTTGATCGGCGCGATCGGCGCCGTGCTGTTGACCTACTGGACGGCGCTGGCGTTTGTCACAAGACGCGGCGCCATACTGGCCGGGCTTATCCTGTGTAGTTCGGTATTGCTCGGCGTCGAGGCGCGCCTTGCCAAAACCGATGCGATGTTGCTGCTGACCGTTGTCGCGGCAATGGGGGCGATGGCGCGGGTATACCTGTCCTGGCAGCGCGGCGAGGACCCCGCGCATCCGCCTTGGGCGTGGCCGGCGATCTTCTGGACTGCGCTTGCGGGTGGCGTCCTGCTCAAGGGGCCACTGATCCTGATGTTCGTGGCGCTGACGATTGTCACGCTGGCGATACTCGACCGGTCCGCCGCATGGCTTTGGCGCCTGCGCCCGATTTGGGGCCTGATGTGGATGCTGGTTCTGGTACTGCCCTGGTTCGTCGCGATCTTCTGGCGTGCCGGCGAAGCCTTCTTTTCGGACTCGCTCGGCGGCGACATGTTGAGCAAGCTCAGCGCGCAGGAATCTCATGGCGCACCGCCCGGCGTCTATCTGCTGCTGTTCTGGGTGACTTTCTGGCCGGGCGCGCCGCTGGCGGGAATGGCGGTGCCGGCGGTGTGGCGGGCGAGGCGAGAGCCCGGTGCACAGTTCCTGCTGGCGTGGCTTATTCCTTCCTGGATCGTGTTCGAACTGGTGCTGACCAAGCTGCCGCATTATGTGCTTCCGCTCTATCCGGCGATCGCCATACTGACTGTCGGCGCACTGGAACGTCGCGTGTTGTCGCGATCCTGGTTGATGCGCGGCGCGGCCTGGTGGTTCGCGATTCCTGCCTTGGCCTCTGTCGTTGCCGTTGTCGGAGCGGTCACGCTGACGCGCCAGCCGGTATTTCTGGCATGGCCATTCGTGGCGGCGGCGCTGATTTTCGGACTGTTCGCGTGGTGGCTTTATGACGATAATCGCGCCGAACGCTCGCTGTTGTCCGCTGTCGTGTCGGCGATGTTCCTGGCTGTGGCGATCTATGGCGTCGTGTTGCCGGCACTGACACCGCTGTTTCCGAGCGCCGAGGTTGCGCGGGCGCTGCGCAACGTCGTCTGTGTCCGACCGAAGGCCGCCGCGGCAGGCTTTCACGAGCCCAGTCTTGTTTTCATGACGGATACCTCGACGCTGCTGACGGATGGCTCGGGAGCCGCGGATTTCCTCGGCCAAGGCAGTTGCAGATTCGCGCTGGTGGAGGCGCGGTCGGAGCGCGGGTTTGCCCAGCGCGCCGAAGCCATCGGGCTACGCTACAATGTTGCCGCCCGTGTCGAGGGCTATAACATTTCACAGGGCAGGGCGATTTCCATCGCCATCTTCCGCTCCGAAGGTACGGAATAAATGTCCGTCGAGGTCGGCACGCGCGATCGGCCGAACTACTTTTCGGGGTTCATCGCCGTGGCGCGGCTTTCGCTGACGCAATTGGTGCGTCCGTCGTCGCCCGCACGCCGCGCCGAGGCCGCGCGACGATTGACGCGTGACGTCTTGCTGCTCATGGCCGTCGGTGGAATTGCGATCGTTGTGCTGATGTATTGGGTAGACGCTGCCGAGATTGGCCTGATGCCGCCGCGCGGCACTTCCGGCCTCTGGCCCGTCCGCATCCTGACCGACTTTGGCAAGGCGGCCCTGGTGCTGTGGGGACTGGTGGCGATGCTGGCCGCTGTGGCGCTGATCGCGCCGGGATTGCGTGGAACCTCAAAATCCCTGCTGCTCAGTTTTGGGATTCGCCTCCAGTTTCTGTTTTTCGCCGTACTGGTTCCGGTGCTCTCAGGCGAGGTCATCAAATGGATCGTCGGCCGCGGACGGCCGTTTGTGGGTGGCAAAGCCAACGCCTTCAATTTCGTGCACTTCGCCCGAACCGAAGCCTATGCCAGCTTTCCATCGGCTCACGCCATCACGGCTTTCGCGCTGGCGTTCGCGGTCGGTGCGGTTTGGCCGCGGGCGCGGGTGCCGATGATCATCTATGCCGTTTTGATCGCCGGCAGTCGGTTGGTGCTTTTGGCCCATCATCCCAGCGACGTGGTGGCGGGGGCATTGATCGGCGTGGTTGGTGCGATGGGCGTGCAGTACTGGTTTGCGGTGCGCCGTCTCGGGTTCGCCATCCGCCGAGACGGCAGGGTGGCGCCGCTCGTTCTGGGCCGGCTCAAAAAGGTTGCCCGCGAGGCTTCTGCCCCATAAGAAGCGGACGCCGTGACCGCCGGACATACGCGGAACGGCTGCGGGAAAACCCTAACGGTGAGTGTTGATTTGCCTTCTTCTGACGCAGCCGAGACCGCCGTTTCCATCGTGGTCCCCGTGCGCAACGAGGCCGAGAATGTGGCGCCGTTGATCGCCGAGATCGCCGCCGCCCTCGACGGCCGATGGAATTATGAAATCATCTACGTCAATGACGGCTCGACCGATGCGACGGCTGAGCGGCTCGCGGCGATCATGAAGCAGCGTGCAAATCTGCGCCAGATACGCCACGCGACTTCGTCAGGTCAGTCGGCGGCGGTGCGCAGCGGCGTCCGTGCCGCGCGCGGCGCCATCGTGGCCACGCTCGACGGCGACGGGCAGAACAATCCGGCGTTTCTGCCGGATTTAATTTCGGCGATCGAAAATGGCGGTGAACGCGTGGGTCTTGCGGCCGGCCAACGGGTTGGACGCAAAGACACCGGCTTCAAGAAAATCCAGTCGCGCATTGCCAATGGGGTACGTAACGCCATCCTGCGCGATGGCACCCGCGATACCGGTTGCGGTCTGAAGGCGTTCCGGCGCGGGGTGTTCCTGACGCTGCCTTATTTCGATGGTCTTCATCGCTTTCTGCCGGCGCTGGTGCGTCGCGAGGGGTATGAGATTGCCTATGTCGACGTGACCGACCGGCCGCGTCATTCCGGTGTGTCAAACTACGGTTTTTTCGACCGGCTGTGGATCGGGATCATGGATCTGGCCGGCGTGTGGTGGCTGATCCGCCGCAAGAAACCGACTCCTGTCGTGACCGAGGTGACATGCCATGACTGAGCTGTTCAATAATCTCGTCTCTTACTTTCGCGATGTCTTCATCATCAAATTCGACGGCTGGGTCATTCTGGGTTTCGTGGCGCAGGGATTTTTCACGATGCGCTTCGTGGTGCAATGGATCGCGTCGGAACGCGCCCGCAAAAGCGTGATGCCGGTGGCGTTCTGGTTTTTTTCGATCGGTGGCGGCGCGCTGCTGCTGGTCTATGCGTTGTATCGCAGAGATCCGGTATTTATCGCGGGCCAGGCGCTCGGGCTCCTGGTTTATATTCGCAACCTGTATTTCATTATTCTGAACGGCCGGCAGGTATCCGCCGATAATTAGAGCGTTTTCGAGCGAAAGCCTGCTCCGGACTTGATCCGGGGTGGACGCCGGTTCGCGTAAAGAAAAACACGTCAGAACAAAAGATTAGAGCCCGGTTCTGATTTAATCAGAACCGGTAACGCGCTGGCGTGACGTGCCTGCGAGCGGATGCTCAAACGGGGATTGAGGTTACTCAAGCAGGCCTTCGGCGCGAATGTCCAGGCCGTGCCGAACTTCGACAAAATCCTGAATGACATGGGCAATCTCTAAAGGACGCCGGACGCTTCCCTGAAGCGGAGGCCGCACTCAGCCGGGCACTCGCGATCGGTCGGGCCAGGAGCGGTGAAGACCATACGAATGTAGCTGCGTCGATGGGCAATCTCGCCGTTCCGTCGATTTGGGCGCCGTTCGTGCTCGCCGGGGAAGGGGGGCTAGGCGCAAGGTGCGTCACGCGATGATTAACCGCCCCTTTACCATGTTTACGCTAGCTTTGACGCAGCTATTCCACACAGGGGTCACACGTTCATGGCGTTCCGCGCAAACCAGCAACTCCGCGAGGACATGTGGGATTATCGGCACAAGTCAGCGCCTGGCGAAACCGAAAACGTACTTGGCTTTCCCCCGTCCGTCCCGAAGGACTATGGCGCCACGGCCCTCAACCTGGTGCAGCAGGCGGCCGAAATCTTCAGTGGCATGGAAAATCATGCGCGTGAAACAGAAGCTCGAGCACAGTCGATGTGCCAAAGCCTCGCCGAGAAACTGCAGCTTGCCGAAACGCAAAGGGATGCTTCGGAGCGTGCTCGCCGCGAAATCGTCAACGAACTCAATCTCAAAGATTCAGGATGTAACGCGAGCCCTTCAGCAGGCCGAGGCGCGCTTCGCGGCGGCGGAAGAACGCGCGATCGCGGCGCAGTTCCGGGCGCAGGCGGTTGAAAATCAGCTTTACAAGGCCAATTGCGAACTTGCGGCGGTTGAAGACGCCATCCGCAAACGGCTTCTCTGAACCTGGCGATTATGGTTTCCGCGACAGCGGAAACCGCGGCGTCACGCAGGCGCGGAAAGCTTGTCTTGCGTTTTGGTCTCAAAATCGCTGGCATCATGACGTTCGTGTAACTGGCTGGCGGGATCGCCCCAGGTCCGATTGACCATGCGTCCTCTGCGCACGGCCGGGCGCAGCGCGATGGCGTCGGTCCAGCGCTGCAGGTTTTTGTACTCCTGTACTTGCAGGAATTCGCCCGCTTCATAGAGGAGGCCCTTTGCCAGGCCGCCGTACCAGGGCCAGACCGCGATATCCGCGATTGAATAATCGTCACCTGCCAGATACGCGTTGTCCGCGAGGCGCCGGTCCAGCACGTCGAGTTGACGCTTCACTTCCATCGCGAACCGATCGATCGCGTATTCGATCTTTGTGGGCGCGTAGGCGTAGAAGTGGCCGAACCCGCCGCCGAGATAGGGCGCGCTGCCCACCTGCCAGAACAACCATGACAGGCATTCGGCGCGCCTGGAATCGGTCGGCAGCAACGCGCCGAACTTTTCGGCGAGGTGCATCAAGATCGCACCGGATTCGAATATCCGGATCGGCGTCGGTCCGCTGTGGTCCATCAGCGCGGGTATCTTGGAGTTCGGATTGACAGCCACAAAGCCGCTGCCGAACTGATTGCCGTCGATCCGGATCAGCCAGGCATCGTATTCCGCGCCGCCGTGGCCAAGCGCCAGCAGTTCTTCCAGCATCACCGTGACCTTCACTCCGTTCGGCGTGGCCAGCGAATAAAGCTGCAGCGGATGGCGGCCAACCGGTAGTTCCTTTTCATGAGTTCGATCCGGCGATCGGGCGGTTGATGGTCGCGAACTTGCCGCCGCTCTCCTTGTTCCAGTTCCAGACTTTCGGCGGCATGTAATCTGATGAATTGTTCATGTGTTGGCCTCCAGGCGGCTGGCAGGGTTCATCGATAGCCGCTGATTTTACAGGTTAGTTATGCGCGGCGTTAAACGCTTCAAATCCGTGCGCAAGATCAGCCTTGAGATCTTCGACATTCTCCAGCCCGATATGGAGCCGAAGCGCTGGACCCCCCGGCGCCCATTTGGAGGCCGTGCGGTAAGTTGTGCAGTCGAATGGGATGACAAGGCTCTCGAAGCCGCCCCATGAAAAGCCCATGCCGAACAGCTTTACAGTGTCGAGCAGCGCATCAACGGATTTCTGCGGCGCCGGCTTCAGTACAATACTGAAGAGGCCGGAGGCGCCGGTAAAATCCCGTTTCCAGATCGCATGGCCCGGATCACTTTCCAGAGCCGGGTGTAACACCCTGATGATCTCGGGCCGCGCCGCCAGCCATCGCGCCATTTCCAGCCCGGACCGGTGATGCTGCGCGAGCCGCACCGCGAGCGTGCGCAAGCCGCGTATCGCGAGGAATACATCGTCCGGTCCGGCGCAAACGCCAAGCAACCGGATCGCCTCGGCCAGCATCGGCCAGGCCTTGGCGTTCGCCGAGATGGTTCCGAACATGATGTCGGAATGTCCGCCGATATATTTGGTCGCGGCCTGTATGCTGATATCGACGCCGTGATCCAGCGAGCGGTGAAACAGCGGGGTCGCCCAGGTGTTGTCGTCGATCACAAGCGCGCCGCGCGCATGCGCGACGGATGCGATGGCGGGAATATCGGGCATTTCGAAGGATTGCGATCCCGGCGCCTCGACCAGCACGGCTTTGGTGTTCGGCTTGAACAATGCGCCGATGCCGGCGCCGATCAGGGGATCGAAATAGCTGGTCTCGACGCCGTAGCGGACCAGCAAACCGTCGCAAAAGTTGCGTGTGGGCCGATACACATTGTCGCAGACCAGGAGATGATCGCCCGACTTCAGCACCGCGAGCAGAGTCGTGGTGATCGCCGACAGCCCCGACGGCGCAAGGCCGACGCCCGCGCAGGCCGGGCCTTCAAGAGCCATCAACGCCTGCTGCAATGCCTTGGTCGTCGGTGTTCCGTGGCGGCCATACTGGAATTCGCCGCGATGGGCGTGCAGATCCTCTGCCGTCGGGTAAAGCACGGTGGAACCATGGACAACCGGCGGATTGACGAATCCTTTCTGGGCCTCGGTATCGCGACCCGCGGTCACCAATACGGTTTCCACCTTGTGCGGGTCCGTCCGTCCGTCATCACCTGGAGAATTCATGTGTCTGCCGCCACCAAAATATTTTTCTTGTCCAGCCGCGACGTGACTTGAAAGCCCAGCGAAGCGGTGGATTCCGGCTGGGTCTGTTAATAACAGGACAGGGAAGACGCGCGTCAACCCCTTGACCCGGCCCTCCAGTCGTTCTGTGATGCACAGCAGTTATTCAGTCGCCGCACGTTGAGGGGCTTGCCGCGACCGTCGATCCATTGCTTGACCGGACTGTGCGTCAAACTGCCTATTCAGGCTGGCGTTTGCATCGGTGGGATTGTCGGGTTAGCCCGTTGGCGCTGGCGATGATATGTCACCGTTCCCGGACGACCCTTGAAAGGCTTTGCCATGAAACGCGTATCGCTGGTCTTCACCCTTGCCCTCGCCGCCGGTCTTTCGACGCAGGCAGCCTCGGCGCAAACGCTCAAGACGGTCAAGGACCGCGGTATGGTGGCCTGTGGCGTCAGTCAGGGCCTGCCGGGTTTTTCGGCTCCCGATGACAAGGGCAACTGGAGCGGCCTCGATGTCGATGTCTGCCGCGCCGTCGCGGCGGCCATTTTCAACGATCCAACCAAGGTCAAGTTCGTTCCGCTGTCGGCCAAGGACCGCTTTACGGCGCTCCAGTCCGGCGAAATCGACGTACTCTCGCGCAACACGACCTGGACGCTCTCCCGCGATACCTCTCTCGGCGCCAACTTTACCGGCGTGACCTACTATGACGGCCAGGGTTTTCTGGTGAAGAAATCCCTTAAAGTGAATTCTGCGCTGGAGCTGAACAGCGCCTCCGTTTGCGTGCAAACCGGCACGACGACCGAACAGAACCTCGCCGATTACTTCAAGGGCAACAATATGAAGTATGAGGTGATCGCGTTCGGCACCGCCGACGAAACCGTCAAGGCCTACGAGTCCGGACGCTGTGACGTCTTCACCTCGGATGTCTCGCAGCTCTATGCCGAACGTCTGAAACTTTCGAATCCGGCCGATCACGCGGTGCTTCCCGAGGTGATCTCGAAGGAACCGCTCGGCCCGATGGTGCGTCACGGCGACGATCAGTGGTTCGATCTCGTGAAATGGGTGCTGTTTGCCATGGTGGACGCCGAAGAACTCGGCGTCACCCAAAAGAACGTCGATGAGATGGCTAAATCGGACAAGCCCGAGTTGAAGCGGGTGTTCGGGACCGACGGCAATCTCGGGGAACAGCTTGGCCTGACCAAGGATTGGGTGATCCGGATCGTCAAGGCGGTCGGCAATTACGGCGAAGCTTTCGATCGTAACGTTGGCGCCGGCTCAAAACTCGGGATCGCCCGCGGACTTAACCAGCTCTGGAACAAGGGCGGAATTCAGTACGCGCCGCCGATCCGTTGATCGAAGCACCTGCGGCGATGACAATTGAGCCCCGAGCGCCACCGCGGCAGTTTGTTGCCCGGTTGCGACGCGCGCTCGGCGGGAAGGCGGGGTGGGGCGGGTTTGTCCTGCAGATTTTATTCGTCGCGGCTCTGGTCTGGATTGGCTACGAAATCGTTGCCAATGCTCGCGCCAACCTGGAATCGCAGCGGATTACCTCGGGCTTCGGGTTTTTGTCGAATACCGCGGGCTTTGACATCAGCCAAAACCTGATCCCGTATTCCGGATCCGACACCTATACCCGCGTGTTTTGGGTGGGATTGCTCAACACACTGCTGGTTGCGGTCATCGGCATCTTCTTCGCCACCGTGATCGGGTTTCTTGTTGGGCTCGGCCGGCTATCACCGAACTGGCTATTGTCGCGCGTCTCCGGCGGCTATGTCGAATTGGTGCGCAACCTGCCGCTATTGTTCCAGATCCTGTTCTGGTATCTCGCCGTGCTCGGTGTGCTGCCGAGCCCGCGGCAAAGCATCTCTCTGTTCGGTCGTTTTTTTCTCAGCAACCGCGGTCTGGTCATTCCAAAGCCGCTCGCCGCGGCCGGTTTGGAACCCTTCGCGCTCGCGATCCTGATGGCGGTCGTGATGGCGTGGCTGTTGCGGGTTTATGCGCGCCGACAGCTGTTCGAAAGCGGGCGGATGATCACGGTGTGGCCCTACGCGGTTGGCGCGCTGGTCGGTCTGCCAGTGCTCGCCGCGCTTATATTTGGTGCGCCCGTCACGTTTGAGGTGCCCGAACTCAAGGGATTCAATTTCTCAGGCGGTTCGCGCGTCATTCCGGAGTTCGTGGCGCTGACGCTGGCGCTGTCGACCTATACCGCGGCGTTTATCGCAGAGATCGTGCGCGCCGGCATTCTGTCGATACATAAGGGGCAGATGGAAGCCGGGGCTTCGCTCGGCCTGACGCGTGGCTCGACATTGCGGCTGATCGTGGTGCCGCAGGCGTTACGCGTCATTCTCCCGCCGCTGACCAGCCAGTATTTGAATCTGACCAAGAACTCGTCGCTGGCGGTAGCGATCGGCTATCCCGATTTGTTTTCGGTATTTGCAGGAACGACGCTCAGCCAGACCGGCCAGGCGATTGAAATTATCGCCATCACGATGGGCGTATATTTGCTGATTTCGCTGGTGACGAGCGCCATCATGAACTTCTATGGATGGCGGATCGGCCGGAGCCTTGGCGCATGAGCGATATCGCCGCGTCGTCCTTTGTACGTCGGGAACTTGTCCCCAAGCGTCCCGCACCAATCAAGACCACGGGCTTTGTCGGATTCCTGCGCACCCGCTTGTTCAATTCGCCAACCAACATCCTGCTGACCATTGTAAGCGTCCTCCTGCTGTGGTTCACCGTCATTCCGGCCGTCAAATTCCTGCTGGTCGATGCAGTCTGGCGCGGCGCTGACCGCAACGCCTGTCTGGCGGAGAATGCCGGACACACGGTCGGCGCCTGCTGGCCCTATGTGCAGGCGAAATTTGCCCAGTTCGTCTACGGATTTTATCCTGAGCCTGAGCGCTGGCGGGTCAATCTGACGTTCCTGCTTGCCGCATTGCTGCTGTTGCCGCTGTTGATTTCGCGTTTGCCGGCCAAGGGCCTCAATGCCGGACTGTTCTTCGTGGCGTTTCCCATCGTCGCGTTTTTCCTGTTGCATGGCGGCGGATTGACCGGATTCGGCATTAGCTGGACCGCGGGTGTTTTGTCGGGATTTGCGGACAGTGTCGGCGAGGCCGGCCACAAGATGGCGAGCTTCGGTCAGACGACCGCGGTGGTTGGAGTGCTGCTGCAAGTGTTCGGGAAACTGCTCGTCCTGCTTGGCATCGCCATTTCCTATTTGATTTGGCCGCTGATCTGGCTTCGCGATCAAATCCAGGCATCGGTCCATCCGGTATGGACCGACTTCGCGGTGACGGCGGCGGCTGTCTCGACTGTGCTGTTCGTTTTGAACGGCAGCTTCCGGACCGGATGGCATGCGCTTATCGTCAGCCTTGCGCTCTTTGCCGGCATCGGAGCCGTGATCGCGGTGATGGGACTGGAACGCGGCGGATTGCCGATCGTCGATACCAGGGTTTGGGGCGGTCTTCTGATCACGCTGGTGGTGTCGGTCACGGGCATCGTCACCTCGATGCCGGTCGGCATCGCGTTGGCGTTGGGCCGGCGCTCAACGATTCCCCTGATCCGGATTTTCTCGATAGCGTTCATCGAATTCTGGCGCGGCGTCCCCCTGATCACCGTGTTGTTTTTCGCAACCTATATGCTGCCGCTGTTCGTTCCGGCGGGCTTCACGATCGACGGACTGGTGCGGGTCCTGATCGGCGTCGCGCTGTTTGCCGGCGCCTACAATGCGGAAGTGATCCGGGGCGGGTTGCAGGCGATCCCGCGCGGGCAGGGCGAGGCCGCGAATGCGCTGGGCCTGTCCTGGTGGAAGACCACGGCGCTGATCGTGATGCCGCAAGCCTTGAGGCACGTCATTCCCGGTCTCGTCAACAGCTTCATCGCCTTGTTCAAGGACACTTCGCTGGTTTCGATCGTCGCGCTGTTCGATCTGCTCGGACAGTTGCGGGCTTCATTCGCCGATCCGGTCTGGGCTACCCCCACCACGCTGTTCACGGGGTTTGCCTTCACTGGCCTGATCTATTTCACCTTCTGTTTTGCAATGTCCCGCTATTCGCAGTTCGTCGAGCACCGGCTGAACGCGCACCGGCAAAATTGAGTAATGACATGACTGCGAACCCGATCGTTGGCATTGCCGGTCTCAACAAATGGTACGGCGATTTTCACGTGCTGCGCGATATCGATCTCGATGTTGGGAAGGGCGAGCGCATCGTGATCTGCGGTCCGTCGGGTTCGGGCAAATCGACGCTGATCCGCTGTATCAACGCGCTCGAGGAGTTTCAGGAAGGCCGGATCGTCGTCGATGGCATTGAGCTCGGACCAAACTTGCGCCGCGTCGACGAGGTCCGCCGTGAAGTCGGCATGGTGTTCCAGAGCTTCAACCTGTTTCCGCACCTGACCGTGCTGGAGAACTGCACGCTGGCGCCGATCTGGGTGCGCAATATTCCGAAGAAGGACGCCGAAGCGGCGGCGATGAAATATCTCGAGCGCGTGAAAATCCCCCAACAGGCGAATAAATATCCGGGCCAGATGTCGGGCGGCCAGCAGCAACGCGTCGCGATCGCGCGTGCGCTGACCATGAACCCGAAGGTCATGCTGTTCGACGAGCCGACCTCGGCACTGGATCCCGAAATGGTCAAGGAAGTGCTAGACACCATGGTCGATCTCGCGAATGAAGGCATGACCATGCTCGTTGTCACCCATGAAATGGGATTTGCCAGGGAAGTCGCCGATCGCATCGTCTTCATGGACGACGGGCAGATCATCGAGGCGAACACGCCGAAAAGTTTCTTCGCCGATCCGCAGCATGCGCGGACGAAGCTGTTTCTCAGCCAGATTTTGCGGTGACTGCATCCCTCGTAGAAGAAGCGCATCTTCGCGCGGCTCGCACCATAGCGCCCCGCTGCTTCATTCTTCGAGACGCCGCCAAGGGACCGCGCCTCAGGATGAGGCCGAGTGCCGGGATCACATCTTTTCGAACGGCACGCTGATGTTGCTGCGCTTCTCCAGCCACGCCGGCACCGGCAGGTTTTTTGAACGCATGAAATCCGGATTGAACAGCTTTGACTGATAACGGTTGCCGGAATCGCAAAGAATAGTGACGATGGTTTTGCCGGGGCCAAGTTGCTTGGCGAGCCGGATCGCACCGGCGACATTGACGCCGGTCGAACCGCCGAGGCAGAGGCCTTCGTGTTCGAGCAGTTCGTAAATCACTGGCACGGTTTCCTGGTCCGGAATGAGATAGGCGTCGTCGACCTTCGCCATCTCGATCACGGGCGTGACCCGCCCGAGCCCGATGCCTTCAGTGATTGACCCGCCCGGCGTCGTCTTGGCCTCGCCGTGCTTGAACAATTCGTACATCGCAGCGCCGGGAGGATCGGCGCAGGCGATGACGATGCCTTTGTTCTTTTCCTTCAAGTATCGGCTAATGCCTGCGAGCGTGCCTCCGGTGCCGACCGAACAGATGAAACCATCGATCTTGCCGTTGGTCTGCTGCCAGATCTCCGGGCCGGTGGAATTGTAATGTGCCTTTGGGTTGTCCAGATTGTTCCACTGATCGGCGAACAAAACGCCATTGGGCTCGCTCTTGCGGAGCTGATCGGCAAGCCTCCTTCCGATATGCTGATAATTGTTTGGATTTGAGTAGGGCAGCGCCGGCACCTCGACCAATTCAGCGCCGCACAGCCGCAGCATGTCCTTCTTTTCCCGGCTTTGGGTTTCCGGGATTACGATCAAGGTCCGGTAGCCAAGCGCGCTGGCGACGACCGCCAGACCGATCCCGGTATTGCCAGCAGTCGCTTCCACCACGAGCCCGCCGGGTTTGAGGTCACCCCGCTTCTCAGCCTCCAGGATCATCCATTTGCCCGCGCGGTCTTTCACCGACTGGCCAGGATTCATGAACTCGGCCTTGCCTAGAATGGTGCAGCCGGTTTCCTCGGAGGCTCGCTTCAGTTTGATGAGGGGCGTGTTGCCGATCGCTTCGACGACGTCTTTGTTTATGGTCATGTGCGGGAAATCTTGCCGGTGCTGCCAAATCAGGTAACGAGCCTAGATCGCCATCGGGCAAAGTGGAAGCGGCTTTCGCGGGCGATTTGCCGCGATGCGACTATTTCGCTTTCGCGCACGTGCAGCCTGTCGGAGCCCGAAACGGGCGTCGAAGCGGAGCAGCAAGCAGGCCAACCAGCCATGGGAAATTATTTTCGCCGGGTCACGAGCGTCCTGGCATAATCTTGCCTGAAATACTCCATGCGAATGATGAACCAGTCTCGGGTTTTTCCCGGCGCTCGGAACCAAAAATTGGCTCGCACGGCGAAGCACTCAGCCGCCGAATTTGAATGAGAGTAATAGGATTGCAAGATAGGAAGCGAAAACCAGTATGTAAAAGACGACGGTCGACCAGAACAGGAGCCGGAGCGATGAAAATCCTGTGGAGTTGTTGTACCAGACGTTCAGCAGCACGAATAATTTGCGCTCCTGGCGGGCTGATAGATCGGGAAACAGGGCTTCAATCTCGCTCGCCCTTTTCAGCATTCGACCGGCTGCGTCCCGGAATACCAGAACAAAACCCAGAGACCAGATTGTGAATACGATCGCGATGGCGCTGATGAAATAGATTTGCCAGAGCCGGAAATCCTTGTGCAGGAACAGAACCGGGTGAATATCCAGCTTGGCGAGATCGTTGAAGAGGTTTCCGACATAATTCAGAACGCCGCCCGTAAAAATGAAGAACAACGGCAGCAGGACGGCCATCGCGTTAAGGCCGGAGGAAAATGTATGCGCAATCGATTCGTATTCGGTCAGCAAGAATTTTGCTTGATCGGAATCAAGATACGCATCGGATTCTGGAGATAATGACATTCGTTTTTCCTGATAAGCTATTCGCCGAGCCGATTTTAATATGCGTCCGACCTGACATTGCGGGTCAGGTGGAAAATGGATTGTCCCGAGAATGGAAGTGAGCGCAGTACCCCGGAGGTGGACCGAGATATCCAACATTCAGTGTGCCGCTGCCGGTGACTTTGATGCACGCCATGGCACATTGGCGCCCAGCCTTTCCGCGATATCGATCCCGGATCGTAATCCATCTTCGTGAAATCCATATCCGGTCCAGGCGCCGCAGAACCAGGTGCGACGTTGGCCCTGGATCTCACCAAGTCGTTTTTGCGCCGCAAAGGCCTCGGCATTGTACCGGGGATGATCAGCGGCATATCGGCCGAACGTTAATGCCGGATCGGGTTCGAACCGCGGGTTGAGGCTGACGAACAGGGGCTTATCGTCGTCGATGCCCTGCAGTCGGTTCATCCAGTAAGTCACGCCGACGTCGGTCCCGGCTGCGCCCTCGCGCTGCCAGCGCAGAAAATTCCACGCTGCCCAGGCTCGTCTGCGCGTTGGCATCAATCGAATGTCGCGATGTAGGTAGATCGTATTAGTTGCATAGGTAACGGCGCTGAGAATGGCGCGCTCCTGATTGTTCGCGTCTGACAGCATCGCTAGCGCTTGATCGCTGTGCGTCGCGATTACAACGTCGTCGTAACGCTCGCTGTGTCCCTGAGCGTCGTCTACGATGACGCCTTGCGGCGTCCGTTCAATCGATGTCACGGCGCAGCCCAGCCGAAGCTGGTCCGGAAATGCCGCCGTCATTTTTTCCACATAGCGACGGCTACCGCCTTTGACGGTGCGCCAGACCGGGCGATCATATTGCAGCAGGCGGTGATTATTGAAGAAGGCGATAAAGTTCTCGGCGGGAAAATCCAGCATCCCATCGGCCGGCGCCGACCAGATCGCAGCGCCCATCGGCGCGAGATAATCGGTCAATAGCCTCGGCGTAAATTTGCGAAGGCGGAAATATTCTCCCAGGGTAAGCCCCGCCAGTTTGCCGGCGGCATAGTCCTCGACGCTTTGGGTGTTGAACTTGAGGATGTCGCGGAGCATCCAAAGATAAGACGGTGAAAGCAGGTTTCGGGCCTGCGCAAACAAACCGACTGCGGTTTCGCGCCAATTGGCTCCGCCGCCTTTCCACTCGAAGCGTCCGCCATCCGCTGACACCGCAAAACTCATGCAGCTATCCACGGTCTCGACGCCGAGATGCTCGAACAGCGCCGTCAGATCCGGGTAGTTCAATTCGTTATAGACGATGAAGCCGATATCGACCGCGAGCGGCGTGCCGTCATACTCGATGGTGACGGTGTGGCTGTGGCCGCCGGGCCGGATTTCGCGATCATAGACCCTTACCGGATAACGCTTGGACAAGGTCCAGGCGCAAGCGTTGCCGGCAATTCCCGTTCCGATAACCGCGACCCGCATTCCGTCCCCCGTTGCCTTAGGTAGCATATGTGGTGGATTGCGCGCGGGAAGTTTCAGCCGGGAGACAGCGTTTGGTCCGGTCCAGCGCGATCGAGGTACCCGCGAAATGGGCCGGAATTGGCCTTGAGTTGTTGAAGCGCGCCGCCGCGCAGCGTATAGCGGTCGCATGTCGAAACAATCTGAGCCTGACACCGGCACCGCGGCGGCGATACCGGACTGTCCGCGCTGCCACAAGCCGTTGCCGCTGTGCATTTGCGACAGCATCACGCCGATCGAAAACCGGGTCTCGCTGCTGATCCTGCAACATCCGCAGGAGCAGGACAGGGCGCTTGGCACGGCGCGGCTGACCGCGCTGCATTTTGCGAATGCGGTGCTGAAAATCGGATTGTCGTGGCCGAGCCTCTCCAAGGCACTTGGACGGCCGGTCCACGATCCCTCACGCTGGGCGGTACTCTATCTCGGCTCCGCGAAAGTCGCCGACCTCGAGACCGACCGCAATATCGTCGCCATCAACCGCAAGGGCGAGATCGAGGACAATCAGCGTGCCATCCTGCAAGACATCGAAGGCATCGTGCTGCTCGACGGCACCTGGAGCCAGGCCAAGGCGCTGTGGTGGCGCAATGCGTGGATGCTGAAATGCCAGCGCGTGATTCTTGGCCCCGCGCGACCGTCGCGCTACGGCCAACTGCGCCGCGAGCCGCGCCGCGACGGTCTATCCACCATCGAGGCGGCCGCGATGCTGCTCGGCAGCCTCGAAAAGCGGCCTGACATCGCCGCGACGCTAAACGACAGTTTTGAGCGGATGCTGACGAGATATCGCAAGGCGCAGAGCTTGCTGCCCGAACTCGCGCCCAAACCGCGGCCGAAACGGGATTACCGGCGCCGCAAACACGGCTCTGCAACGGCCAAATGAATCTAAAGTAATTTCTTCGAAGCTGCCCGGAAATACTTGACTATATTAATGGAGGCCACGACCAGAATTGAACTGGTGTACACGGTTTTGCAGACCGTTGCGTAACCACTCCGCCACGTGGCCCCATCCGGCGAACTCATATACGCCCAGCCAGACATAGGCAACCAGCGGAGCGGGCGCCGGTAATGAGCCGCCGGTCGGACGGCTTTGCTAAACGTCCGATCGGTCAGCGGCCCGAAATATGCTTGGAAAATTCCGCCCTGCAGAGGGGGCCGACCGCGGTTCTTTCGACAGAGCGTTCCTCCTCCAAACTTGGCCGTCGTACTCACCCGGCTGCGGCGGTCAATCTGGATATCCCGTGCTGATCGGCTCAAGCGCTAATTGTTCGGACAAGCACTGCTTTTGACGGGATCGATTTCACGGGCTCTCTCGATGTCGGCATCAAATCGTAGCTTGCCGGCCTTTTTCAGGGCCTCGAAGCGTTCGAGACCGGCAGGTAATTGGCGCGCCGCTTCAAGCGCAGCTTGAGCCTCCCTCCAGGCCAGGTCGGCGCTACTTGGTTTCTTTACAGGCATGGCGGCTTCCATCCGCAGTTTGCGAATGGTTAGCGGAGCCGGATACCGCTGCAAGCTAAATCGCTCACTCGAAACATATCGAAATAAAAAAGATCTGGCACACCAGTGGTATGCCAAGTGTATGCCAAGGCTCACACTTTTCGATTGTGGATTCGTCCGGTCAAGCCTGGACGCCGTGCGATCAGCAGCTGGCGTACCAGCTTTCGGGGAACGGAATGAGCGGCCAAGCCATCTGATTGTCATTGGCGGGGAGCGGCAGCGCATCGAACGTCGGTGAGTAGGTCAGGAGATCCTCCTGCGGAGCGGGCGCGATCACCGTTCGCACGGCATCCAGCAATCGGTCGAATTCAGCTTCACTCATCGCGCTCTCCCAAGTCGAGCGCCCAAGGTCTCAGAAGTCCTTTGGTTCGGAGTTGCGCGGATCACTCAAATTGTATCGATCGCAGCGATCACGGCCGGCATGGTTACGAATGTCTTGACCCTCGCGGAAGCGCAGACCGCTCCGGCCGCGGCCGAAGTGAGGAACATCACATCTGGCAGATCAGCTTTCGCGTATGGCGGGATGGTCGCGGCGCTGAAGCGCCGCGACACCCAGGAGCACGCAGTCATGGAACCGGATTTTACCGAACCCCGGCCATCGGCGAGACGCACCAATATTGTTTCGGCGCTCGGTCTGTTGCTTGCGCGCATCTCCATCGGCACCGCATGGGCTGAACTCGCGATACTGGAGCAGAGGAGGGCGTGCACGCCCGACGTTTATCGTTTGTGCGCCGCTGGGCGGTGTTCGAGCAGTGAGGGCGCTATGGGCAGCGTCAGAGCGGTAGCCGGAATCACGCATGCGCAGATGACTTGCCGCTACTAGCGTCACAGCGGTACCAGGCTCGATCGAAAGAGCGTATCGCGGGGCTGTAAATCGGCCTCTTCAACAGCCCCGGCAGATCGATCCTATCATCTTTTCAACCTTCGCTTCTTCATGGTCAATCGCAGGATTGGTGCCCAGCAGCGGGCCTTTCATGGGATGGCTGGTGCCCGATGACGAAAGCGCGGTACCAAGCGAATTTGTGCCAGGCGTGGCGGGGCTGGTGCCAAAGGCGCCACCGGTTACGGACAGATGAGACGATCCCATACCCAGGCTCATGCCGCCGCCCATGCTGCCACCTCGGGCAAACGCGGCGGCTGTCGAAAGGCTGATGCAAAGGGCGACGCTAGAAACGTAAAGCATTTTCATGGCGAAACTCCCTCAAACAGGCAATCAACGCGACGGTTGATCGCCGATGCGCGTGAAGCTGATGTAGGTTCGCGATCCGACGGCACCACTAAATTGAATTTTATCGGCGGCCGTCTCGCCATTCGGAAAATGACAATTTCTAAAATGACAATTTCCCAAAGTGCAATTTAGTCGCGCCGCTGAAATGGAATTCCCACGCCAATTGGTGAGTGGCTTCTGAGGGTGGCTTCGTGTTTGAGTATTGTTGGAACTTTCCGCAATCTCACATGCGCAAGA
The DNA here is from genome assembly GCA_963811915.1 of uncultured Alphaproteobacteria bacterium. Taxonomy (GTDB): domain Bacteria; phylum Pseudomonadota; class Alphaproteobacteria; order Rhizobiales; family Xanthobacteraceae; genus Bradyrhizobium. The sequence goes on along the minus strand of CAWETC010000020.1, from coordinate 97,852 downwards.
CGTTTTGAGGTTCAGATTATGTTGAGGTTGATGTCATGGCGGATTACCAGGCGTAGCCTGACAGCTCTCTTACACCGGTGGTGGCTTTGGTCGTCGCGGTCATTGGCGCGACCGTCTTGTTCCGTATGGACCGCCTTCGGTATCGCGTTTATCGATGCCGCGCATCCGCCCGATCAGCGGCACGTCTGCATCGCCGAGGTTCCCATTGATCTTCGAGATCAACGCAGGAAAATTCCGCAGGTGATTTCGCATGACCTCACGACGCTGATTTTCGGCGCTTCGGATCAGAACCGGTCCCCGGGTGGGTCCCGCGCCGTCGGCCAGCGCGGACAACGGGGGATTTGGAGTGCCAGAGGTATCCAGTTCGATGACAGAGCGGGACGGCCTATTTCGTCCTTTGCAAGGCGAGGAGGCTTTGTTATACGCTGCCGCGTGCGAACCCTCGGTTTCGCCTATTCCTCGGTAGCTCAGCGGTAGAGCATTCGACTGTTAATCGAATGGTCGCTGGTTCGAATCCAGCCCGGGGAGCCACTACTGACCTTCCGCATTGAAACTCCACGACAATTTGGGTCACATCCGATCCGGATTGCCCCCCGCCGCGGCTGGTGCGCGTCATCCCGCGTGCCGCATTGGTTTATGACTGCCTCAGCATGACGGAAATCGTGATCCGGCCGTCCCTGAGAGACACGAATCAAGCGTCAAAAAGACCGATTTTCCGATGAAGTTCGAACCAGCCGAGGGTCCTACGAGAGGTGATTTCGATGCCAGACGCCCAGACCGTTCTCATCAGGCCGATTCCGTCGATCGAGCCGAGCGACGTCCCCGCTTTGAGCGACGACGAATGTCTGGTTCGGCTCGCGCAAGCTGTTGAAGAACAGGATTCCGAGCATCTGGATGAGGTGGCGAGGCTGATCGGGCGCCTCGCCGTGACGATCGAATAGCTCGCACTCTGAATCGATCAGGTTACGAAGAACTGGGTGGATCGCAGGCTTCGACTTGCGCCATCGCTGTGTTGCGTTTTGGCGAACCTTGTATCAAAGATGGCGCGGTTCTCGTTCCATCCTGCGGCAACTTCCGCACTTTGCTGGGGTCCTCCAATGTCCGGTTTTTCGACCGCGCGCCAGAAAATGGTCGATGGTCAGGTGCGTCCCAGCGACGTCACCGATATCAGGATTATCGATGCGATGCTGGAACTGCCACGCGAAGCATTTGTGCCCGAGAATCAGCGTGCGCTGGCCTACCTCGACCTCGATCTCGATGTAAGTGAAGGCGGAACAGCAAAGCGCTTCCTGATCAAGCCGGTCGTGACTGCGAAAATGCTGCAGGCCGCCGAGGTCAAGGACACCGACAATGTGCTGGTCGTCGGTTGTGCATCCGGTTATGCGGCTGCGTTGGTTGCAAAATTGGCGGCGCGGGTGACGGCCACCGAATGCGAGCCGTCGCTGGCCGCGAAGGCAAAGGACGTTCTCGGCGCGCTCGGGCTTGGAAATGTCACGGTCCGTGTCGCCGCGGCGGCCGAGGGTGATTCGGCAGACGCGCCCTATGATGTGATTGTTCTTAACGGCGCTACCGAAATTGCACCGGAGGGGCTTTACCGGCAGCTTAGGGATGGCGGCCGCCTGGTCGGGGTCTTTGCTATGAGTCAGCCGCAGCGGGCTACCATTGTGACGCGCTCACATCACGATTATGGCAACCGGATACTTTTTGATGCCGCTGTTCCGGTTCTGCCTGGGCTTAAGCGACCTCCGGCTTTCGTTTTCTAGCGCTCGTGGGCCATTAAATCCCGTTCGGAATCAAAGTGTGGCCCGGATGCCCCACGTTAAGAGTTTCCTACTGCGTTGCACCTCCGGGGGGTTCCTTACCGGTCGCGCGCGGAATAAGGTGTTCCGGGTGCTGGTGTGGATGACGTGATAAGCCGGCTTGAGCCGGCTTATTGCATGAATGGATTACCGCGGATGAATGGGGTGAAGGCTATTACCGGAGCTGCGGTTGCGGTGCTTCTGTTAGCCTATATGGGTCCGGCGCCCGCCTTGGCCGATACGATCGAGGCTGCGCTGGTGCGCGCCTATCAGAACAATCCCCAGCTCAATGCACAACGCGCCAGCGTCAGGTCCACTGACGAGAACGTGCCGCAGGCATTGTCGGGCTATCGTCCAAAAGTCGCTGTCACCGCCAGCGGCGGTTATCAATATACCGATACCAATTCCACGTTCGGCGGTTCTGCGACTCAGCTCGTCAGGACCGAAATCCACGGCACCGATCCACCGCGCAGCGCCGGCCTCACGATCACCCAGACCCTCTACAACGGCAATATAACCGCCAACAGGACCCGTGCGGCGGAGAGCCAGGTCTCCGGCGCGCGCGAAGCTCTGCGCGTGCTGGAACAGACGGTGCTGCTCTCGGCGGCCACCATCTACATGGATTACCTGCGCGATGCCGCCATCCTCGAGGTTCAGCGCAGCAATACCCGCGTTCTCGAGCAGACGCTGAAGCAGACCCGCGATCGCTTCAATGTCGGCGAGGTGACGCGCACCGACGTCGCACAATCGGAGGCGCAGCTTGCCGCCGGCAAGACCCAGGAGCTGACCGCCGAAGCCAATCTGACGACGACGCGCTCGAATTTCCGCCGCATCATCGGCAACGAGCCGGAGGCGCTCGCGCCGGGCTCTCCGGTGGATCGCTTCTTGCCGGGAACGTTGCCCGGTGCGGTCGATCTCAGTCTGGTCCAGAATCCGAATGTGACGGCGGCGATGTTCGGCATCGACGTCAACTTCCTGCAGGTCAAGGTGGCCGAAGGCGCGCTATTGCCGTCGGTGACGCTGCAGGCTGCGGTGCAGCAATCCTATGAACAGACCATGCAGGTCTATAGATCCTTTGGCGCTTCGGCGATCGCGCAGCTTTCGGTCCCGGTGTACCAGGGGGGCGCCGAGTATTCGCTGATCCGCCAATCCAAGGAAACGCTGGCGCAGCAGCGTCTCGTTCTCGAACAGACCCGCGACCAGACCCGCGCCAACACGGTGACGGCGTGGGGACAATTGCTGGCGGGCAAGGCGCAGGTGGCATCGGCGCAGTCGCAGGTGACGGCGTCGGAAGTCGCGCTTAACGGCGTGCGCGAAGAAGCCAAGGCCGGACAGCGAACCACACTCGACGTGCTCAACGCCCAGCAGGCGCTGGTCAACGCCCGTGTCGCGCTCGTGACGGCCCAGCACGATCGCGTGGTCGCATCCTATGCGGTGCTGAATGCGGTCGGTCGACTGTCACCGCAAGTGCTCAATCTCAACACCACCGTCTATGACCCGAGCGTGCACTATCATCAAGTCCGCGACGCCTGGATCGGTGTTCGTACGCCCGACGGTCGTTGACCGCCGGGCGTCGTCTCCGCGTTGGTGAAACGAGCGATCACGCGCGACGGCGTTGCTTGCAATCATTTGTTGCCATGACATACCTTTCTTAGGGGCGGCAGAGCGATTCGCACCCGCATTTGGGCACCTTAAGCCGCAACGCTTCGGTGCCCTGCTGGAGCAGAATTTCGCGCAATGCATTGGGCGGCGTTTGATCTGGGGACAAGTCGGGCTTGTGCGATGAAAATCCAGCCCGCATGTCCGGAATCGGCAAATCCTGTCTCGCTTGATGTAAAACGCATACGATCGCGTTGATGAGGTGGAATCCGAGATGACGCAGCCAGCAAAGCTCCAAGAGCCCTCCATGGAGGAGATTTTGGCGTCGATCCGGCGTATCATTGCGGACGACGAAGCAAAGCCTGCGGCTGCCGAGAAGCCCTCGAGCCCTGCGCCGGCGGCCAAGCCGGAAAAACCCGCGGCACCGGCGCCAGCGCCGAAAGCGCCCGTGATGAACGACATTCCGCCGTCGACCATTCCAACCGCGCAAGCTGCAGCGGCAAAGACGGCACCACCCCCGGTCGCACCGGCGTCGCCGCCTCCTGCGGCACCGGCGGCGAGCAACAGTCAGGATGACATCGACGCGCTGCTGAACGGACTCGATGAAGCGACCACTCCTGAGGAGATAAGGGCACCCGTGTCTGAGCCCGAGGTGTTTGAGCTCACCGACGAGATGGCGGTAGCGCCCCCGGCACCCCCGCAGTCTTCTTTCCACAAGGTCGAACCGGCAGACGATCTCGAATTTGCCGAAGCCGCCGCTGCCAAGGCGGTGCACCGGCAGCCTGCGTTCGAACCATCGCCGTTTGAAAGCCCCTCGGTTCCGCCTCCTCAGCAGATTCTGTCACACTCGACCGTGTCCGCTGTCGAATTGGCGTTCAACAGCCTCGCCCATACGGTGCTGAGTAACAACGCGCGGACGCTGGAAGATCTCGTCAAGGAGATGCTGCGGCCGATGTTGAAATCCTGGCTCGACGATAATTTGCCCGGGCTGGTCGAGCGCATCGTCAAGGCGGAAATCGAACGGGTTTCGCGGGGCCGTTAGAGCGTGAACCCGAGAAGCCGGCACCGGTTTTCGCTCGCGACAAATGCAAGAGGCGTTTTAGGCTGGGATCCTCGGTTCGCGGGACACTGACCGCCCTGATTCAGTCACCCCAACCGGCTTTATATTGGCTTTCGGATTGGCCTGCCGGGTTGACTCGGCGTGCGCTGGCGGCTTTCTAGGGCGTTTTCAAGCGAAAGCCTGCCACGGACTTATCCGGGTGGAGGCGGTTCGCGTGAAGAAAACACGTCAAAACTAAAGACCAGAGCATGATCCGGAAAAGTGGGTACCGGTTTTCCGAAAGATCAGGTTCAAAACAATAAGCTGGAACTTCGGGTCTGATTTCGATCAGAACCGGTCAGGCTCTGGCCTTTTCAACATCCCCCGATTGCACCGTCATGATCGAGAAAAACTACCAGCCTGCCGATATCGAAGCCCGTATGTCCCGCCTCTGGGAGGACAGCGGCGCGTTCAAAGCCGGGCGCCCGGAGCGGCGCGACGCCAAGCCGTTCACCATCGTGATTCCGCCGCCGAATGTGACGGGTTCGCTGCATATGGGGCACGCGCTCAACAACACATTGCAGGACATTCTGTGCCGTTTCGAGCGGATGCGCGGGCGCGACGTGCTGTGGCAGCCCGGCACCGATCACGCCGGGATCGCGACCCAGATGGTGGTCGAGCGACAATTGATGGAGCGGCAGGAGCCGGACCGGCGCGAGATGGGCCGGGCTCGATTTCTCGAGCGGGTCTGGCAATGGAAGGCCGAGAGCGGCGGCATCATCGTCAATCAGTTGAAACGGTTGGGGGCGTCCTGTGACTGGTCGCGCGAACGCTTCACTATGGATGAAGGCCTGTCGCGCGCGGTCGTGAAAGTATTTGTCGAACTGCATCGGCAGGGGCTGATCTACAAAGACAAGCGGCTGGTGAATTGGGATCCGAAACTGCTGACGGCCATTTCCGATCTTGAAGTGCAGCAGGTCGAGGTCAGGGGCAGCCTGTGGTATTTGCGTTATCCGCTGGAAGGCAAGACTTTCAGTCCCGACGATCCGGCAACCTTCATCGTCGTCGCGACCACGCGGCCGGAAACGATGCTTGGCGATACCGCGGTCGCGGTAAATCCGGACGATGAACGCTATAGGCATCTGGTCGGCAAGCATGTGATCCTGCCGCTGGTCGGACGAAGGATTCCAATCGTCGCCGACGAATATTCCGATCCGGAAAAGGGTTCGGGCGCGGTGAAGGTGACTCCCGCGCATGACTTCAACGACTTCGAGGTGGGCAGACGGCACAATCTGCCGCAGATCAGCGTGCTGGATCAGGAGGGTCGTCTGGCTCTCGCCGGCAATGAAGATTATCTGCGCGGCCTGCCGGAAGGCGCCGTGCACCTGGCGGAAGAATTGAACGGCATCGACCGTTTCGCCGCGCGCAAGCAGATCGTGGCGCGGCTGGAGGATTTTGGCTTTCTGGAGCGGATCGAGCCCAACACGCACATGGTGCCGCATGGCGACCGCTCCGGCGTCGTGATCGAACCCTATCTGACCGACCAATGGTACGTCGACGCCAAGACCATGGCGCAGCCCGCCATCGCGGCGGTGCGCAGCGGCGCGACGGCATTCGTGCCGAAGAATTGGGAAAAGACTTATTTCGAATGGATGGAGAACATCCAGCCCTGGTGCATCTCCCGCCAACTCTGGTGGGGGCATCAAATTCCGGCGTGGTATGGGCCGGATGGCAAGGTGTTTGTCGCCGAGACCGAAGAGGAAGCCGTCGGCAACGCGCTTGGCTACTACGCCGAGCAGGAAGTCATCACGCCGGAGCAGGGCCGGGAGATGGCGCTCGATCCCGAAAAGCGCGCCGGCTTCATTACGCGTGATGAAGACGTGCTCGATACCTGGTTCTCCTCGGCGCTATGGCCGTTCTCGACGCTGGGCTGGCCCGACGACGACACCGACGTGAAGCGCTATTACCCGACCGACGTGCTCGTTACCGGCTTCGACATCATTTTCTTCTGGGTCGCCCGGATGATGATGATGGGGCTGCATTTCATGAAGGAAGCGCCGTTCCCGACAGTCTATATCCACGCCCTGGTTCGCGACGAGAAGGGCGCGAAGATGTCGAAGTCGAAAGGCAACGTCATCGATCCCCTTCATCTGATCGACGATTACGGCGCCGATGCGCTGCGCTTCACGCTCGCGGCGATGGCCGCACAGGGCCGCGACATCAAGCTCGCGCCGCAGCGGGTCGAAGGCTACCGCAATTTCGCGACCAAGCTATGGAATGCCTGCCGTTTCGCGGAGATGAATGGCTGCGCGCTGTCGCCGGGATTCGATCCGACCCAGGCCAAGGAGACGTTAAATCGATGGATCGCGCATGAGACCGCGCGCGCCACGCGCGAGGTGGCCGAGGCGATCGAAGCCTATCGCTTCAACGATGCCGCCGGCGCGATCTACCGATTCGTCTGGAACGTCTATTGCGACTGGTATCTCGAACTCGCCAAGCCGGTGCTGCTCGGCGAGGATGGCGCCGCCAAGTCGGAGACCCTCGCCATGGTGGCCTGGGCACGCGACGAAATCCTTAAACTGCTGCACCCATTCATGCCGTTCATCACCGAAGAACTGTGGGCGGTAACGGCCCAACGCGACGGCCTGCTGGTGCTGGCACCATGGTCACGCAAATCCGGTGGGCTCACGCCGGAACAACTGGCCCTGGTGCCGCCCACCAGTCCGAACGATCTCTTGATTCCGCGTGTGCTGATAGCTCCCGATCCCGCCGATTTCAGCGATACCGCCGCTGAAGCCGAGATCGGATGGGTGGTCGACCTCGTGACGGCTATCCGCTCGGTGCGCGCGGAAATGAATATTCCGCCGGCGACGCTGACGCCACTTGTGCTGGCCGCCGCGTCCGCCGAAACCAAGGAGCGGGCGCGACGCTGGAACGACGTGGTGCGGAGGATGGCGCGGCTTGCCGACATTTCCTTCGCCGATGCCGCACCGGAAGGCGCGGTACAGCTGTTGGTGCGCGGCGAGGTCGCGGCCTTGCCGCTCAAGGGCGTGATCGATTTCTCCGCGGAAAAAGCCCGGCTCGACAAGGAATTGGCCAAGGCCGAGGCCGACATCAAGCGCGTCGATGCCAAGCTCGGCAACGAGAAATTTGTCGCCAATGCCCCGGAAGAAATCGTCGAAGAGGAAAAGGAAAAGCGCGAGGCTGCGGTGGCGCGAAAGACGAAGATTCTCGAAGCGCTGGAGCGGCTCAAGAATGCAGCTTAACGGAACCTGCCAGAGAGAGACATGAGAGTTTTCCTGGCAGGCGCGACCGGTGTCGTCGGGCAGCGGCTTGTGGCCCTGTTGCGTGATGCAAAGCACGAGGTTATCGGCACGACGCGTACGCTGGCCAAGGCCGCAATGTTGCGTGCGCTCGGCATCACACCCGTCGTGGTCGATGTGTTTGAGCCTGATGCGCTGGTGCAGGCGGTCGCGACGGCGCGGCCCGATGTCATCATCCAGCAGCTCACCGACCTGCCGAGCGCGCCGGGCACACCTGGCTATGCGGCCGCGCAGGAAGCCAATCGCCGTTTGCGTATCGAGGGCACACGAAATCTGATGTTGGCCGCGAAGATGGGCGGCGTGGGTCGTGTCATCGCGCAGAGCATCGCGTTTGTCTATGCGCCGGGCGAGGGTACGCGTGGCGAAGACGACCCGCTTGACATCGCAGCCGAGGGGGTACGCCAGCTGACGGTCCAGGGCATGATCGCGCTCGAGCGTGAGGTGCTGCAGACGCCCGGCATCACCGGCATCGTGCTGCGCTATGGTTATTTTTACGGACCGGGCACCTGGTACGAGATGCCGCCGAAGCCGCCGTCGGTCCATATCGATGCAGCCGCGAACGCCGCGTTGCTGGCGGTGAACAGGGGGGCCGGGGTCTACAACATCGTCGAAGATGACGGCGCTGTGTCGAGTGCAAAGGCAAGAGGCGAGCTAGGGTTCGATCCGGCATTCAGGATTCCGGATCCGATTGCCCTGGCATTGCGACCGTTTCAATCTGCGCCGGCACGGTAGCTCGACCGCCTTGCGATGCCGATCCTTACGTCTGCGGCGATAGCTCCGGCCTCAAAACATACCGATCGGATCGAGCGCCGCCTCTTTCCTTGCCGATGCGCCGGCAGTCTCCGAAGCGACTGCTGGACTGGCCGATGCTGCGGCGGCAACCGCGATACCGCGCGCCTGCCAGAACGTCGCGCCCAACAGGAAATAGGCAGTGGAGGTCCACAAGGCTTGCCAGTTCTGGGAGCCTTCATTGAAGATGGCATAGAGCGCGATCGCGGCGAACAAGGCTGCGAACACGGTCTCGGCCATGGGACGCGTGCCCGATTGCGGACGGTTGAGTAACGCCAGTGTCCAAAACGGCACGACCGCCATGGTCAGGCTGGCGAATGGAAAGTCGCGCCAGCGTGGATCGAACACGCAGAGCAAGCGCGGTTTTCGCCGCGATCAACGTGGTCACGATCAGCACGAATCCCAGAACCATCGTCGGCAGCGACGACGTTCTGCCTTCGCGCGGGCCGATCAGTTGCAGAAATGTTGGTAGTGCGCGGCCCGACATCAGGGCGTTGGCGCAAAGCAGGGGTGAGGCGATCGCTGCGGCCAGGAACGAACCCCATCCGAGCCAGCCGCCAAAACCGTAGCTTTCATAAAACATCTTGTCAGCCGCCACCCCCAGCAGGATTCCGGCCGTGGTCGCGGAGATACCGACGGCGACCCAGGAGGCGAGCCGGGGCGCCCAGGGTTTGCGTCTCAGTGTCAGCAAGGCCGCTGCAAATACCGCGATGGCCAATGCCATGCCGCTTGCCATCTGCCGCTTCCAGAGCGGATAGTTGCTGATGGCAACGCCGGGTGGATATTTCAGTTGGCGACTTGTCCCGTCGAACAAGCCCCAATTGCCGCCGACAGTTCCTTCCCATTCACGCTTCCAGGACGCGTCGTACGCTTCGATCAGGTTGACGTGGAAGTGTTCGCGTTTCGCCAGATCAAGGATCTCCGAAACGACGCGGGCCTGGTTGGTGCGCGATGGGATCGCTCCATCACGCATTCGTCCATTGCTTGGCCAACCGGTCTCGCCGATCAGGATTTCCTTGCCGGGAAAGGCAACGGCCACCTGCTTTGCAATGGCCACCACATGCGCGGCCGCGTCTTCGGCGCGGACCGGAGAATTTTCCCAATAGGGCAGGATATGAACCGTGACGAAATCGACGACGTCACTGAGCTCCCGATAGCGCAGCCAGTATTCCCAGACATCGGCATAACTCACGGGAACGCTGACGCGCGCCTTGACCGAGCGGATGGTTTCCCGCAGGTCGCCCGGGCTCAAATCCCCATGCAACATGACCTCGTTTCCGACGATGATGGCCTTCACCGCGTCAGGATAATCCTTGGCCAGCGATACCGCGATGTCGCTCAGGAGTGCGTTCTTCGTGCGATTGTTTCCGATCCAAATTCCGAGAAGAACTTTCAAGCCAACCTTGGAGGCAAGCTCGGGTACCTTGTCCAATCCGTTGTCGACGGAATAGGTGCGGACACATTGGGTTACCTTGGCAAGCTCGACGAGATCCTCCTCGATCTGTTCCGGGCTGACGATCAATTTCGGATTCAACGGCGTCTGGCTACCCCGGAACGGCGCATAGGAGACGCACTCCAGTTTTGCCGCGGGATCAATCGGCGCGTGCGCCAGCGTGACCGGCGTGGCCAACCACAACCAGGCCGCGGCAATAATACTCAGCGATATCAGGAGAAGCGTCAGCGGTGTGCGAAGGGAAATTGGCTCTGTCCTCCGGGAGGCGTGTCGACTATGGTCAAACGGTCAGCGCAGTTAGGTCGGGGGGCGCAATGTTAACCTGCATCAAAGGTCGGCTGCAACCAATGCAAAAAGGCAGCTGTGTTCTGATAGCAAATGTGTCTTGGTCCCAACAAGTAAAGTGATGTTGTTCAACAAACCTTCCCGGCGTCATTTTGCCAAGATCGCAGGATGGTCGGCTCTCGGCATATCGACGAAATCCGCCGCATTCAGTCAGGCCGGATCGAGCCCGGAGGGGGGCCCGCCCAAGCCAGCGCTTACGTCCGGCTTCCCGAGCGACTTTGTATGGGGAACGGCTACATCAGCCTATCAGATCGAGGGGGCTGTCAATGAAGACGGGCGGGGTATCTCGATCTGGGATCGTTTTACTCACATCAAAGGGAAAATCGGGGATCACAGTACAGCCGATGTCGCGAACGATCACTACCATCGGTACAAAGAGGACGTTCAGTTAATCAAGGCGCTGGGCGCAAAGGCCTATCGTTTTTCGATTGCGTGGCCGCGTGTCTTCCCGGAAGGAACAGGTTCGCCAAATCCGAAAGGCCTCGATTTCTATAATCGGCTTCTGGACGAATTGCTGGCGAATGGCATCGAGCCGTTTGCGACGCTGTATCACTGGGATTTGCCTCAGGCGCTTCAGGATCGCTTCGGCGGATGGATGTCGCCTGACACATCAAAAGCCTTTGCGGATTATGCCGCTTATGTCGCGGAACGTTTGAGCGATCGCGTGAAGAATATTTTCACGATTAATGAATGTCACAGGCTGGTTTATTCCGGCTATGGCGCGGGCATGGACGCGCCGGGTCTCAGCCTGCCGCCGCAGGCGTTGAACCAGGTCATGCACAATGTCGCCTTGGGACACGGCCTTGCGGTGCAAGCGGTGCGGGCGCATGGCCGGGCGGGAACCAAGGTCGGTCCGGCCGAAAACCTCGTGGTGTGTATACCTGCCATCGAAACACCTGCGAACATTCGCGCGACGGAAATCGCGACCCGCGAACTTAATGCCGGCTACCTGACCGTGATCATGGAGGGAAAGTACACGGACGGATTTCTGGCCTATGCCGGCAAGAATGCCCCGAAATATACGGCCGAAGATCTGAAGGTCATTTCGTCCCCCATCGATTTCGTCGGGCTGAATATCTATTTGCCGCATCACTATGTGGTGGCAGCCGATAATGAGAGCGGCTTTTCGTTGCTGCCTTTTCCCGCAACGTTTCCGCACATGGAATCGGACTGGCTCAAGATCGGTCCGGAGGCGATGTATTGGGCGCCGCGTCAGGTGGCGAAGCTTTGGGACGTGAAGTCGATCTACATCACCGAGAACGGTGCCTCCGCTTCGGATCAGCCTGTCGCGGACGGAAATGTCTATGACCTCGATCGGATCATGTATCTGCGAAATTATCTGACGCAGTTGCAGCGCGCGACGTCCGACGGTGTTCCCGTTCGCGGGTATTTCCTCTGGAGCCTGATGGACAATTTTGAATGGGTGGATGGATATGAAAAACGCTTCGGACTCTACCGCGTCGACTTCAATACCCAGCGCCGCACACCGAAGCTTTCTGCCTCATTCTATCGCGAGATTATCGAACGAAACAAAGTGGTTTGATCGCAACGGGACGCATTCCAGCGCGTGGACCTGTTGGCGCGCAGCCCAAGGCGAATTGAAGCAAGCGCGCCTTCTGCCACGACCTTGAGCACCTTGTCGGGGAAGAGGATCTTCGCGTTCCTCCAGCTATCGTTGGCGGCATGGCGGTCACGCCGCCGAGCGAAATGGTGCGGTTGAGCCCTAACGATCTTCAATCCATGGGGACATCCATGGTGGGAACGCCGTCGCAAACGTCTCGGGTAGATATTTCGGCCCGGCGCTTTATTTCTGTTTATTTCTATTTCTGCTTATTTCTGCGATTTCACGGCCCGAAGGCGATCAATTTCCCCCACCGCCCAGGCTTTGGATGTTCGGATGTTTAATTCTGGCCGGTTTTGCGCCCCATCGCCCTCTAAACGATTTAAATCGTTTTCATGACTGTATTTAAATTTGTGGTTAAAAGTGTCGTTACTGTCAAGTACCTCTTTGAACCTGTGCAAGCTCCAGTTATGTTACACGCTATCGTCACGTTCGCGCCGGATATCCCACAAATATTGGCATGGGCAAGTGGAGGTGCTTTGAGCAAAGGTCTCTCCGTGCTTTTAGCGTCTGCTTCGTTTGGTGGAACGATCGCGGCCGTCCGTCATCTCGCGAAACACAATATCGACGTCGGCGTCGTATCAAGCCATCGCCTTGGTGCGGCGGCATGGTCACGTCATGTGGCACGTTCCTATTCCGCGCCGCCGGAAAGCGAAGGCCAACGTTTTCTTGAGCGGCTTATTGCGATTGGTGCGGCCGATCCTGGCCAGATACTGTTGCCGACATCGGACGAAACCGCCTGGATGTATGCAGAGAACGCCGAGCTACTGGTTCGGCATTTCTGCATGTATCAACCGTCGATTACGACCCTGCAGCGCATCCTGGACAAGAAGCTTTTTGCGGATGCTGCGATCAACTCCGGCCTTACGGTGTTGCCGAGTTGGTATCCGCGAAACATTGACCATGTCGCGGAGTTGGCGCCGACCTTACCCTATCCTATCCTTATAAAACCGCGCACGCATGTTCACCGCCTCAGGCAAGACAAGGGTGTAGTGGCCTGCTCGAGCAGTGAGCTGTTGAGTAAATATCGACTGTTCGTTGATCGCGAGCGGATTCGGGCGGTCGACACCCCGTTGTTGGCCGACGCCCGCTTGCCCATTTTGCAGCAATTCGTCCGGGTAGGGGACGAGGGTGTTCATTCGGTGACGGGATTTATCGATCGGACGGGAGAACTGTTTGTTGCCCGCAGCGCAACCAAGGTATTGCAGCGATCCCAACCCGTGGGGGTCGGGCTTTGCTTTAAATCGCTGCCACCGGCACCGGCGCTTTCAGATGCCGTTCACCGCCTTTGTCGAGACTTGGAATATTCGGGAATTTTCGAGGTTGAATTTCTTTGGTTCGAAGGGCGCTGGGCGATCATCGATTTCAACCCACGCCTGTTTAATCAGATCGGTATGGATATCCGCCGGGGTATGCCGCTTCCGCTTCTCGCCTGCCTCGACGCTTCTGGTGACACCGCATCCTTGCGCGAAGCAGTCGGGAAGGCGCAGGCGCACGACAATGAGCGAATTGTCTTTTGCGATGGCTTTGCGCTGCGCGCGATGCTTTTTGCTCAGACCGTCACCGGACGAATATCGCACAAGGATCGGGCATATTGGCGGGTCTGGATTAGAGAGCACGCGGCCGACGCCGTCGACTTTGCAGCGGACGGTAGTGACCCAATTCCTAGGGTAATTCATGCGCTCTCGGAAATCTATCTGGGCATCAAAGCCTTGCCGCAGTTCATGCGCTCCACGGAGCTAGGCTCCGCTTTGACGCCCCAGCCAGTTATCCAGGAGTTGTCGTGAGCAGGGTCGCCGTCGCAATCATCGGCGCCGGCCCCTATGGACTTTCGCTCGCCGCACATCTTTCGGCGCGGAAAATAGAAAATCGTATCTTCGGACATCCGATGCGATTCTGGTCCGATATCTCCGAGGCAGGCGACGAGCGCTACCTGAAATCCTTCTGCTTTGGAGTGAATCTCTCTACACCGGCCGTCGGCTATTCGTTCGCTGATTATAACGAACCCCGCGGCCTTGAGACTTTCGAGCCGTGCTCGATCGCGAATTTCACGGCCTACGGACTTTGGTTCCAGCAACACAATGTGCCTTGGGTCGAGCCAGTCGAGGTTGAGCATGTTGAACGGCAGAGTCGCGGTTTTGCTATCCGTCTCTCTGATGGAGAACAATTCATCGCAGATCGGGTGGTAATCGCGACGGGGTTGTCAGGCTTCGCCTATATTCCGCCCGTGCTGGCATCGTTGCCACCGGCTCTCGCAGTCCATTCTTCCAGGATTACCAGCTTCGCGGCGTTCAAGGGATGCGAGGTTGCGGTGATTGGGGCAGGCCAATCAGCTCTTGAAGCGGCGGCCCTGCTGCGCGAAGCTGGCGCACAGCCGCAGCTTCTCGTACGGAAGAATTCGATTGTCTGGCACGATCGCAGCTCGCTCAAACCTGGTCTCTGGGAACGCCTGCGCTGGCCCATTTCAGGGCTGGGCCGCGGGCTAAAAGCCAAGGTGCTTAACGATTTTCCGGGCGCGATGCATCGGGTGCCCTCCAGATGGCGAACTCGGTTCGTTAAAACCCATCTACCAGCGGAGGGCGCATGGTGGCTTCGCCAACGGGTTGAAAATCGGTTGCCCATCCATCTGGGAGCGGAAGTCGTTAAGGCGCGTGAAGAGTCCGGGCGCGTGGCGCTCGAACTGCGCCTTGCAAGTGATGCAGGTGAGCGTCGGTTAATGGTTGACCATGTCATCGCCGGCACCGGTTATGATGTCGATGTTGAACGTCTTGCGTTCATTTCCCCGGATCTGCGATGTGCGATCCAGCGCCTCGCGCGGGCGCCAAAACTGAGCTCCACCTTCGAGACGTCGATATCGGGACTTCACTTCATCGGTCCTTCATCGGCCATGAGCTTCGGGCCGCTCTTTCGCTTTGTGACAGGTGCCGAATACAGTGCGCGAGTTGTTTCGGCGCATTTGTCGGCGTGAGCCGGTTTTCGCTGACCAAACAATGGTCACTGGCCGCCCTCATGGATGAGACGGGCCACCGGATTGCCTTCGTTCGCGGGTATTTCCTCTGGAGCCTGATGGACAATTTTGAATGGGTGGATGGATATGAAAAACGCTTCGGACTCTACCGCGTCGACTTCAATACCCAGCGCCGCACACCGAAGCTTTCTGCCTCATTCTATCGCGAGATTATCGAACGAAACAAAGTGGTTTGATCGCAACGGGACGCATTCCAGCGCGTGGACTTACTAGCGCGCAGCCAAAGGCGGATTGAAGCGAGCTCAATGAAGGCCAGATAGTTAGCCGCGAGTTTGTCGTATCGGCTGGCGATCTGCCGGGACCGATCGCGTAACTTGCAGCCTCGTTCGGCGGAAATACTTCGGCTATTGCAATTGGTGGTTGTTGGTGCGGTGGCATCACGGTGCCTGGATGCGACGAAATACGATCAAAAGGCTGGGCCATGTTGTCAGCTCGACCCCGGCAGTCGTATCGCCACGCTTCTGCGACGTACCGTCAATTGACAACGACAGTCCAGATCGGATTACCTTCAGCAAACGACGTTGCAGCGCGCAAGGGAGGGTTTATGCCCCAAGCCTTCATGCCTCAAGCCTCGGCCTATGTCCCTCATGGGGTCATTCCGGCGGTGTTGCTGCCGTTCGACAACGACCTCGCCATTGACGAAGCAAGCTTTCGCAAGCATCTGCGCGACGTCAGCGCTACCCCAGGCATTTCCGCCATCACGATCAATGCGCATTCGACCGAGGTGGCCTCCTGCACCTTCGACGAACAACGCCGCGTGCTCGACATTGCAAGGGACGAAATCGGAAAGCGCTTGCCGATCGTCAACGGCATATGGGCCGATGGCAGTTTGGAAGCTGCACGCATCGCCCGTATGGCCGCGCAAGGAGGAGCGTCGGCGCTGCTGGTGTTTCCTCCCGCACCCTTCACACTTGGCCAATCTCCGGAGATGGCGCTGGCGCACTTCCGGCGCATTGCAGACGCCACCGATCTGCCGCTGATCGTGTTTCAATATCCGCTGGCCACCGGACAAGGCTATCCGAAGGACACGTTGCTGCGCCTGTGTCACGAGGTACCATCGATACGCGCCATCAAGGACTGGATCGGCAACGTGCCTCACCATGAATGGCACATCCGCACGCTGCAGAACTTGCCGCGGCCCGTGAACGTGCTGACGACGCACAGTGCGTGGCTGTTTTCTTCGCTGGTGCTTGGCTGCAACGGATTACTGTCCGGTAGCGGCAGCGTCATTCCCGATCTGCAAGCGCAATTATTCGAGGCCGTCCAGGCCGATAATCTCGCCGAAGCCCGGCGCCTGAACGATCGCATCGAACCGCTGGCCCGCTGTTTCTACGCGGAGCCGTGGGCCGATATGCATAACCGCATGAAGGAAGCGCTGGTGCTGCTTGGGAGGCTGCCGCGCGCGGTCGTGCGACCGCCGCTCGTCAAGCTCGGCAGCGCCGAGGTCGCGCGGGTGCGGCAGGCGCTGGTAAACTCTGGTCTGATCGAGAGGACGGCCAACAGCACTGCAGCTTAGCTAGTACCTAAAACGCCCAAAACGGGCTCGCACGGGGAGGGGTGACAATGTTTAATCGAGGAAGCTCGCTTGGGCGCCTGGAGTCGTTTTGGCTATTGGTTTCATTGCTGGGCGTTGCGGTTAGTCCCGCGAAGGCGCAGAACGCTCCGTCATCCGCGACGACAATAAAGCTTGGCATCGTCAGTTTCCTGACCGGCCCCGCCGCCGCGCCGTTCGGTATCCCCGGGCGCGACGGCGCCGAGGTGATGATCGAGGCCATCAACGCCGGAAAGGTGCCGGCGCCCTTCAACAAGGTCGGGTTCGGCGGCAGTAGCATCGAAGCAAAGTATATCGATGAAACGGGTTCCGCCGCTAACGTCGTCACTGAATTCCGTAACCTCGTGCAGCGCGATCAGGTGGATGCCGTCGTCGGCTATATCTCCTCGGGCAACTGCCTTGCGGTCACACCGGTCGCGGAGGAGCTAAAAGCGATCACGGTATTCTACGATTGCGGAACGCCTCGCATCTTCGAGGAAAAGCCGCGCGACCTATGTATTCCGCGTCAGCCCGCAATCGACGATGGATAACGTCGCCGCCGCGCGCTACCTGCTGGCCAAAAAGCCGGATGTGATGAGCTATTCCGGCATCAACCAGAACTATGCGTGGGGCCAGAACTCATGGCGGGACTTCACCGGGACGATGCAGGTGCTTGCGCCGAAAGTGACCGTGGACAAGTCGCTTTTTCCAAAACTGTTTGCGGGCGAATATGGCGCGGAGATTTCGACGCTCCTGACGTCAAAGTCGCAGGTGCTGCATACGAGCTTCTATGACGGCGATCTCGAAGCGTTTCTCTATCAGGAACAGGCGCGCGCGCTGGACAAGCGCATGACGATCCTCGCTACGACCGCCGAGGCCGCGATGTGGCGCCTGCGCGATAAACTGCCTGACGGTACTCTCATCGGCGCCCGCGGCCCGAACGGTCCGCTCGCGCCCGACACCGAATTCAACCGCTGGTTCAAGAGGATCTATACCGAGCGCTACAACGTCCCGCCGACCTATCCCGCCTATCAAATGGCGATGTCGCTGCTCGGCCTGAAACTGGCCTACGAAAAGGCCAGGAAAGCCGACGCCAAGCCGACCTCCGACGAAGTGGCGGCTGCGTTCAAGGGCATCGAATTCGAAGGCCCCTCAGGCGCGGTCAAGCTAGCTATCGGCGATGGGCACCAGGGCATCTCTGAGACGGCTTACGGCATCTATCGCTTCAACAAGGAGAAGAACGAGCCCGAAATCGTCGACATCATGCGTTTTCCCGCCGAGTGCGTGAACCCGCCCGCAGGTGTCAATGCCGATGACTGGATCAAGGGCGGCATGAAAGGTGCGAAGTGCTGAGGAACATCCGGTCAGCTTGTCGCCGCGGGGCGAACGACGTCCCCGCGAACGCCGATTGTCCGGTCAGGAAGTTTCGGTGCTGACCGCGTTCTCCATTCTGATCGACGGGTTGGTCTACGCGGCCTATCTGTTCATCGTTGCTGTCGGGTTGACGCTGATCTTCGGTGTCATGAAGATACTGAATGTCGCACATGGCTCGTTTTACACGTTCGGCGCCTACGGCGCGGCGACCGCTATCGGTATTTATTTCGATCGCGGGCTGCCTGCCGCGGGCGGATTTCTGCTGATGGCTGTTTTCGCCATGATGCTTGGGCTCGCGGTCGGGCTCATTCTCGAGCGCGGCGTCATACGATTGGTATATGGCAGGGACGAAGTGGTCATGGTGCTGGTCACCTATGCCGCTTTTCTGATCCTCGAAGACGTCGTCATCCTGGTTTGGGGCCCGGGCTCCTACGCGACATATCAGCCGCTGCTCGCCGCCGGCAATACGGAAGTAGGGGACCTCATATTGTCGAACTACGATCTCGGTCTGATCGTGGTTGCGGCATTACTAGCCGCTGTATCCTACTGGGCGCTGAAATTCACCCGCTACGGACGACTGCTGACCGTCGTGATTTTCGATCGCGAAACCGCTGCAGCGTTCGGCATCAATGTCACGGTCGTTTATACCGTCACATTCGTGATCGGCGCGATGCTCGGTGCGCTGGGCGGGGCGATCATGGCGCCGAAGATCGCGGTGACGCTCGGCATCGGCGTCGAAGTGATCGTGCTCGCTTTCGCCGTGGTGGCCATTGGCGGCATGGGTTCGATCGAAGGCGCGCTCATCGGGGCATTGATCGTCGGGATATGCCGCGCTGCCGCAGTGCATCTGGTGCCGCAACTCGAACTGTTCGTTATTTATGGCGTCATGGCGCTCGTGCTGATGATCCGGCCTTACGGTCTGTTCGTGCGCGCCCAACCGAGAAGAATCTGAGATGGCGCCGCGCGGCCGGATCGCAGCAAGTTCGGCCTTGCTGGGGGCAGCCGCCGCAGCATTGGTGCTGCCCGACTGGATTGTCTCACTCGCCACCATCGCCTTTGCCAACGGTCTGGTCGTACTCGGCCTGATCGTACTGTGGAGGGTCGGTCTCGTCCCGTTCGGACAGGCGCTGTATTACTGCATCGGCGCCTATGCCGTGGCGCTCATCGGCCGCACGACCGGTGTGACCGATGCCTTGCTATTGATGCTGATTGGCGGCGTCTCAGCCGGGCTGGTGGCCTTCGTGGTGGGCTTCCTGCTGGCGCGATATCGCGAAATTTTCTTCGCGATGCTGAGCCTGGCACTGTCCATGATCCTGTACGGGGTGCTGGTAAAAGCCGAGTCGCTTGGCTCGACCGATGGCTTCAGCGTGGCCGCTCCGACTTTTTTTGGCTACGCGCCGCACCAGGACAAACTCCTGGTGGCGCTCTACTGGCTGGTGCTCGCTGTCTGCGCAATCGCGGCTTTCCTGGTCGATGCCTACTTTCGCTCACTGTCCGGCGCACTCGCGATGCCGGTGCGGGACAATGAAATCCGCGTCGAATTTCTTGGCATGTCGGTCTCGCGGCTGATCCATACCAAGCTTGTGATCAGTGGCTTGCTTGCCGGGATGGGTGGCGCACTGGCTGCGCTCGCGATCGGCCATGTCGATCCGAACATGTCCTATTGGACGACCTCCGGCGAATTCGTTTTTATTACCATCCTTTCCGGCGCTGGATCGGTCGTCCCGGCGTTCGTCGGATCGCTGGCGTTCGAGTCGTTGCGCTCGTTCGCATTCGCCATGCTTCCACAGCTTTGGCAGATGCTGCTCGGCTCGGTGCTGCTGCTCACCATTCTGTTCCTGCCTCAGGGCCTGGGCTCATTGATCATGCGGCTGCGCTGGCGCCGCAAAGCGGAGGCGCCATGAACGCGCCTATCCTCGCCGTCCGCGACCTCGGCAAGCGCTTCGGCTCGATGACCGCCGCGCGCGATATCACCGTCAGCGTGCCGGCACAGCAAACGGTCGGCGTGATCGGCTCCAACGGAGCCGGCAAAACCACCTTTATCAATATGATAACCGGTCATCTACGGCCGACCAATGGAACTATTCATTTCGAGGAGCGCGACATAACCGGCCTGCCTTCGCGCAGGATTACGACCATGGGGATCTCGCGCTCGTTTCAGGTAGCGCAAATATTCCCCTCGCTCACGGTATTCGAGAACATGTGCGTTGCGGCTGCGGTCGGCCGCGCTCCGAAAAATGTCATGGGTCACTTATACACGCCGCTGCGTTCGCGGGAGTCCGTCGCGGAGGCCGAAACATTACTGGACCTGTTCGAGATCGCGCGTTACCGCCATACGCTCGCGGCCACATTGCCCCAGGGCGTGCGCAAGCTGCTTGACATCGGCATGGCGGTCGCGGGCTCCCCGCGCTTGCTGCTGCTCGACGAGCCGACCAGCGGTATTTCGATCGAAGAGAAATTCGACCTGATGCAGGTCGTGATGTCGGCGTTGCGCAGCCGCAAGATCACTGTGCTGTTCGTGGAGCACGATATGGAGATCGTCGAGCGCTTCGCCGAGCGTGTGCTGGCTTTTTACGACGGCACCGTGATCGCCGACGGGACGCCGACCGCAACGCTGGCCGATTCCCGTATTCAGGAGTTGATCAGCGGTCCCAGGGTGGCGGGCGCTGCAAGCGCTGTTGCCGATGTTTAGGGTATCCAACCTCAACGTGTCTATCGGACCGGTCCCCATCATCCGCGGCGCCTCATTCGCACTTGAGGAAGGCGAAATGTGCGGGCTGATCGGCCGCAATGGTGCGGGAAAAACCACGTTGTTCCGTGCCATCATGGGCGCCATTCCGGCCAGCGGCGTGGCCGAACTCGGTTCGACCGACTTGTTGACCTTGCCAGCGCATCTGCGCGCGGCGCACGGCGTCGGCTACATGCCGGAAGATCGGCGGCTGGTGCCCGAATTTACAGTCGAAGAAAATGTCCGGCTGCCCGCTCTATCGCTCAAAATGAGAGGCGCCGATCAGCGTTTGAACTGGATCTTTGAGCTTATGCCCGAGGTTGCCCAATTTCGTGCCCGACCCTCGCTTGAATTGTCTGGTGGACAGCAGAAGCTGGTCGCACTGGCACGAGCCCTGATGGCGGGAACCCGCATGCTGCTGCTCGACGAGCCATTCGAGGGTCTGGCTCCCGCGCTGGCGCGGCGGCTGGGTGAAGTGCTGGCGAACCTGAAGACCGAGGGGATTTCCATTCTGATCGCCGAATCCAACGAGGTGCATGTCGCCGATTTGCTGTCGCGCGCCTTTCGAATCGAGCGCGGGTCCGTGAGTTCCTGCCTGACAGTCTGAGTGAGTGGTGTTCAAGCCGACACGGATAACGGCAAGAAGCTCATTGGTCCGTTCCC
Source organism: uncultured Alphaproteobacteria bacterium (assembly GCA_963811915.1). GTDB lineage: Bacteria > Pseudomonadota > Alphaproteobacteria > Rhizobiales > Xanthobacteraceae > Bradyrhizobium. The sequence continues at coordinate 76,560 of CAWETC010000020.1, read as the reverse complement.
TGTACGATCTGAACGCTCGTTACACGATCTGGAGGGCGGCGGCCGGAGATTTCAGCGCTCTGGCGAGAACGTCCATGGCCGTGGCGAGTTCGGCGCGGTTGCGGGCTGCGCCGAGTGAGACACGTACGGCATGGGGAGCAGCCTGATCGACCGCGAAGGCATCGCCGCCGACGACGGCGAGACCATCACGCAGCACATGTGAGACGAAGTCGGCGCGATTCCACTGGCGCGGCAATGACAGCCAGATGTGATGTCCGTTCGGCTTCGCCGCAAACGACAGCCCTTTCAGGATCTTTCCAACCAGTTTCTGACGTCCGACGGCCTCATTGCGGATCGCCGCGATGATCTGGTCGGCCACGCCGGATTTGAACCACTGCATGACGAGCGCCACCATCAGCGGCGCCGGCATCTGCGTCGTGGCCTGGAGATTACTTCTCATGGCCTGTTCCGACGTGGCGTCGGGCACCAGAAGGCAGGACACGCGAAGCGCCGGCGCGATGCATTTCGAGAGGCTGACCGCGAGATAGGTTCGCTCGGGGATCAGGTTGGCAATGGGCGATGCCGACGGTTCCAGCAGGCCGTAGGCGTCGTCCTCGATCAGGACTGTCCCGCTGTTGCGAATGATGTCGGCCACGGCTTTGCGACGCGTCGGGCCCAGCGTGGCGGTCGTGGGATTGTGTAAGGTGGGCACAAGATAAACCGCCCTGGGCCGGTGCTGCTTGCATGCGCTCTTCAGCGCATCCGGCAGAATCCCTTCGCCGTCCATGGCGACGCCGACGAGGCGGATGCCGAGTTTCGCCGCCGCCGCCTTGATTCCGGGAAATGTGAGAGCCTCGGTTAGCACCACATCCCCGGGCGACGCGAGCGACAAGAGCGCATTGAACAAAATCGCCTGACTGCCCGGATAGACCAGCACGCGTTCGCCGCTTGCACCCGGCACGCGCGCTCTCAGCCACCTGGCGGCGAGCTCGCGCTCCTCGTCGCTGCCGCCGGGACGCTGATAATTCAGGAAGGCGCTAAAGCTCGCTTCGGTCTGGATCGCTGCAAGTCCTTTCGCGATGCGCACGTCGAGATTGGCCTCGACCGGTTGCGGCGGGATGTTCATCGAAAGGTCGATCTTGATTTGATAGGGAATATCGGCTGCGGCGCGCGCAGTCGTCTCCGACACGAACGTGCCTTGTCCCACCCTGGCGTCGAGCAGTCCGCGTCGCCGCGCCTCTCCATACGCCCGCGTCACCGTCGTCAGATCGATGTCGAGCGCATGCGCCAGCGCACGATGGGTCGGAAGCTGCTGACCACGCACCAGTCGCCCGTTCGCGATGTCGGCCCCGAGCGCGTCCACGATGCGCATGTAAACCGGGCCGGGCCATTCCGAGAGTGTAGGGAGCCAATCCATGCAATTTGCCGGTTTGTCTTTGATTGTCGGCCGAATATCGCACATTGTACGGATCAGCCATCGCGGTCAAGGAGTTCGTAATGACCCCCGTGCAGCAGCCCGTTCCGGTCGCAACAGCGGTAGGGCGGGGATTTAAGATGAAATGCCCACATTGCGGAACAGGCAATCTGTTCCACCGGTTCCTCAAGATCGCGGACCATTGTCCGGCGTGCGGTGAGGAATTCCATCATCACCGCGCGGATGATTTTCCTGCTTATTTGGTCATCGTCGTGGTCGGCCACATCATCGTGCCGGCGATCCTCGCGGTCGAGATCGCTTATGCTCCGGCCACGTGGCTTCAGCTGGCTGTTTGGCTTCCGCTGACGCTGATCAGCTCGCTGGCGCTGTTGCAGCCCACAAAGGGAGCGATCGTCGGCTTGCAATGGCAGACGGGAATGCATGGCTTCGCAGCGGCGAAGCAGCGGCGACTGGCGGACAGCGAGGTTCACGAACACCGTCGTGCGTGACGATCCTTGTGCGCCGCCATCGCGGGACACCCTTCGAACAGAAGCGAGTGTGAACATGGATTTTATCGGGAAATTCGAATCTCTCATCAGCGAGATGAAGGCGGATGGCCGCTATCGGACCTTCGTCGAACTCGAGCGGATGGCGGGGCAGTTCCCGGCCGCGTTGTTGCGTGGCCGCGACGGCCGGCGCCGCCGTGTCACCGTGTGGTGCAGCAACGATTACCTCGGAATGGGGCAGCATCCCGATGTACTGTCCGCGATGCACGATGCCATCGGCCGGTTCGGCGCCGGCACCGGCGGAACGCGAAACATCTCCGGAACCAACCGGCAGCATGTCGAGCTTGAGGCCGAGCTTGCCGACCTTCATGGCAAGGAGGCCGCGTTGATCTTCACGTCGGGATGGATTTCGAACCTTGCCGCGCTCGGAACGCTGGGCAGGCTGCTGCCCGACTGCGCGATCTTCTCGGACGCGCTCAACCACAATTCGATGATCGAAGGGATCCGCCGCTCCGGAGCGGAGCGGTTCATCTTCCGGCACAACGATGCGGCCCATCTCGACCAACAGATGGCTTCGGTCAGGCCGGGACGCCCCATGATCGTTGCGTTCGAAAGCCTTTACAGCATGGATGGCGATGTGGCGCCGATCGCCGCGATCTGCGATGTCGCGGAGAAGCACGGTGCCATCACCTATCTCGATGAAGTCCATGCGGTCGGTCTCTACGGAACGCGCGGCGGAGGCATTGCCGAGCAACAGGGCGTCGCCGATCGTGTCACGCTGATCGAAGGAACGCTCGCGAAGGCGTTCGGTGTCATGGGCGGCTATGTCACCGGGCCGGCACTGCTGATGGATGTGATCCGCAGCTTTGCCGACAGCTTCATTTTCACCACGTCGCTTTGCCCGCACCTCGCTGCCGGCGCACTGGCCGCCGTGCGGCATCTCAAGGCTCATCCGGCGGAGCGCATTCTCCAGCGGGAGAATGTCGGGCGGTTGAAGGCGATGCTTCGAGAGGCGGACATGCCGGTGCCTGATACGCCAGGCCATATCCTGCCGCTGATGATCGGCGACGCCCATCTGTGCCGGCGAAGCAGTGAACTCCTGCTCGAGGATCACGACATCTACATTCAGCCGATCAACTATCCGACCGTCGCGCTCGGGCAGGAGCGGCTTCGGATCACGCCGACGCCCTATCACACCGATGCCCACATGCGGAGCCTGATCGATGCCCTGGTTGCGGTTCGTGCGCGGCTCGGCTGGTCGGTGCCGCGCGCCGCGGCCTGATGGCTGTCTACTCTGGTCGAGGATATTCGCCGTCCCGTCCCACAAAGGGGCGCATCGCGAACGTCCGTCACGGAGGCGGGGGCGGGCAGCTTCATACGGCCGGTATGGGACCGGCGCGCTCCGCGGGAAGGGTCTCACCTCGTTGTAGAGGAAGTGTAAACTGAAAAACCGCGCCGCGCGGTTCATTCGCGAAGGCTCCCAGCTGTCCGTCGTGCGCTTCGATGATCGAGCGGCAGATCGCCAGTCCCATGCCCATGCCACCGGCCTTGGTCGTGTAGAATGCGTTGAAGAGGTGCTCAAGGCTCGCCGGATCCAGTCCCGGACCGGAATCGCGCACAGCGACGAGCACGCCGTCCGGTTCGGCTTGTCCGGTGCTGATCAGCAATGTGCGGGACGTCTCGGCGACGCCGCCCATGGCTTCAATAGCGTTGATAATCAAGTTCAGGATCACCTGTTGTAGTTGGACCCGATCGCCGTAAATGAGCGGCAAGCCCTCCGCGAGATCCGTCCCCACCGATACGCCGGTCTTTGCCGCTTCGCCACGCGTCAGGGCAATCACCTCGCGGATCGCCTCGTTGAGGTCCAGGCAAGCCTGCTGCGGCGGCGCCTTCTTGATGAGGGCCCGGATCCCGCCGATGACGTTGCCGGCTCGCGTGCCGTCCTCGACGATAAGGCCGAGGGCCCTGCGCACCTGCTCGAGATTGGGCGGTTGAGCGCCGAGCCAGCGCAAGGCGGCCTCGGCGTTGAGGACCGCACCGGTGATCGGTTGGTTGACCTCATGGGCGATCGAGGCCGTCAGCTGCCCCATCGTCGTGACGCGATTGACGTGCGCGAGCTCCATCAGGGTCTCGCGGTAGCGCCGATCGCTTTTGCGAGCCTCGGCTTCCGTCCGCTTGCGCTCCGTCAAATCGAGGACGAAAGAGACACCTTGGTTTCCGCTTGCTTCGAACAATGCCCCGCCGATCAGCACGGGCAAACGGCTGCCATCTTTCCGGAAGTACTCCTTCTCGAACGGTTGGACCGCGCCGACCGTCTTCAGCGCTGCAACGGTCAGTGCGTCGCGGTCGCGCCATTCCGCCGGCGTCATCTCCGTCCGGTTCAGGCGACCCGAGGCAAGATCCGCCCGGTCGTATCCCGTCATGCGGAGAAACGCGTCGTTGGCCTCAAGAATGCGACCGTCGAGATTCCAGATGGTGATTCCGATGATGTCGGCGTCGACCAGGCGCCGGATCTTGTTTTCGCGCTCTTCAAGATCGCTGTGGAGCTGGACGTTCTCGTCGGTCGCCTTCTGCCGGCGTTTCGCTTCGAGCCGTGCGAGCGCCAATGCCGCCCCGGCGAAAACCGTGACAACGACCCCAGCCGAAGCGATGAGCCACGTCTTGCTTTGTTCGAGCGCGTCGGCGCGGGTCTCCCAATCCGCACGCAGGAAGCGCTCGTGATCCGTCATCTGGTCGATTTGCGATCGGACCTCGCCCATGGTGCCGGTCATCGCCTGCGCCGGATCTACCCCGGACGTGCGCGCTGTCTTGACGATGTCGTCGATCTCGCGCAGCTTTGCTGCAATGGTGAGCGCCAGATGTCCGGCACGAAGGCTCTGCACCGGATCTTCCGCCACGAGACTTTGAAGCGTTTCGCCATCCCGTCGCACGCTTTCGTCAGAGATGCCGTAGGGCTTGAGATATCCTGGATCAAGGGTGAGCAGATACTCCCGCCTTTCGTCCTCCAGGTCAGCGACGTTGGCCCGCAGCCGATTGAGAATATCGAGCACTTGGCGGCTATGCTCGACCGCGCGGCTTGCCGCCTGCCGCTTGTCCCAATACCGAACGCCGAGGAACCCGCTCGCCGCAAGCAGCATCAGCGGCACCGCGACCCCCAGGATCAGCGGACCAGCAAACCGCGAGGACCGGCGTGACGCGGGAAGCAGCATTGGCCTTTGGCCCTTAAATCAGCGCGACCGGCGCTTCTTCTGGTGCGGACGCCAGGGCACTGATAGAATAGTAGAACAGTTGGACACGTCCGCATAGGTGAGACGGAGAGCCCTGACATCCTCAAGCGAGCGGCCAGGGCATCCACGCTGTCGTGGTGTTATTTGACTGCCCAAAAAGGAGCACCGACATGGCGCCCGGGGAAAAGTCACTGAACGCTCAAGTGTCGACTAACCGGCGCGCTTTCGTCAAGGCATTGGGCGCTGCCGGAACAGCCCTGTCGGGCATGGCTATGCTACCACAATGGGGCCTCGCTGAGGACGCCGCCGCGATCTATGCCAGCGCTGCGATCGACTGGAAACAATTCTCGGGCCAGACGATCACGCTCGCGGGCGCGATCCATCCTTGGTCGAAAGCGATCACCCCGCTGTTGCCGCAGTTCACCAAGCTGACCGGTATCGGCGTCGTCACCGACTTCCAACTGGAAACCGCGTTCCTTGGGGCTTTGCCCATCAAGCTCGCCAGTGGCAGCAGGACGCCCGACGTCTTCATGTTTCTGACCTATGGCCAGGGAATCTCGGCGGGATGGCTCGAGCCGCTGAATGCCTATTATTCAGACAGGTCGCTGACCGATCTCGGCTGGTATGACGAGAACGATCTCCTCAAAACCGCCCGAGCCTTTCCGGAGTGGTCGGATGGCGAACGCTACGCCTTCCCGATCACCTCGGAGGCGGTGACCTTGTTCATCAACAGCGATGCCCTGTCAGTCAAGAACCTGCCGGTGCCCCAGACTTTCGACGAACTGTTTGCTACTGCCAAGGCGCTGAAGACGAACGAGATGTCGGGGGTCGCCATGCGGGCCCAAGCCAGCGGCAACTCGTCCCCGGCGGCCATGAGCTTCGTGTTCTCCTACGGCGGAGCCATGGTCAAGGACAACCAGGCCGTTTTCGCGAGCCCCGAGGCGATAGCGGCCGTCGCGATGTACGGACAGTTGCTCAGCCAAGCCGGGCCAGTGAGTGTCGGCAGCTATGAATGGTACGACGTGTTGAACGACTTCATTCAGGGCAGGACGGCAATGGCGATCGACAGCAGCGTCCTTGCCACGGACATTTCCAATCCGGCAAGGAGCCGCGTTGCAAGGCAGGCAGCCTTTGCAGCCTTCCCCCATGGCGAGGGTCGCGCCCCCGTTCCGTTCATGTCGCACTGGCAGGCCTGCATTAATGCCAAATCGCCAAACAAACAGGCCGCTTTCCTGTTCCTGCTATGGGCGACCAGCAAGCCGACCTCGCTGCAGACCGCCGCGGCGGGGCTGGCGACGACACGCCTGTCGGCTTGGTCGAGCGAGGGCTTCAAGAAGGCGTTCGGCCCGCAAGCCGCCGCGGCGGCGCTGACCAATTTGCAAAATGCTGATGTCGAACGCGCCAAGGCGATCCTTTTCCATCCGCAATCGAGAACTATCCAGGACGCCTTCATGATCGGCGTCAATGAAGTAGTCTCCGGTGCGAAATCGGCGAAGAGTGCAATGACCACCGCTGCCGAGAAGGCCAATGCTGCGATCCGCGGATAGCGAAGCCGTCCGAGGGCCACCTAACCGAAACATTGGTGCGGACACCGCTATCGTTGTGCCGGGATCACGGACTAGTCGGAACGAAGTGGTCGGCCACACTCGCGCTTTGTCCAGTGGCCACATCGGTCGCCGTGATCTCGATACCGACCGGGTTCGGAGGCACCATCGTACTTTTTGCCTTCACGGACAAACGGATTTCACGTGTCTGATCCTGTCCAACTTCGACCACGAGTTTGCCATCGGTGGCGTGCGCAGCACCAGCGATCCGAAGGTCTGGGTCCTGAAGGCCGGACACATCGAGCGCAAGAGTGCGTTCAGGGCCCTTGTTCAGGATGCGCACGGTGTAATTGTTACTTACGCCACCATCGGATAGTTGCACAAAAAGTGGATTGCGGTCGTGGAGAACATTGACGCTCATGGAGCTTCTCGTCGTTAGTGCGTACAGCATAATGCTGCCGGCGAGGGCGATGATTCCGGCATAAAGGATGGTCCGCGGCCGGATCAGGCGATAGACCGGCGGTTGGCCGGCCTGCCGGCGCTGGCCATTGATGTCGGTATCGTAGGCGATCAGACCCGTCGGGCGGCCGATCTCGGTCATGATGGTGTCGCACGCATCGATGCACAGGCCACATTGGATGCAGCCGAGCTGGATGCCGTCGCGAATATCCACCCCCGTGGGGCAGACATTGACGCATTGGTGGCAATCGATGCAGTCGCCGGCCGGCTCGCCATGTTGGCGTAATTGTTCCGCTTTCTTGACGGACACGCGCGGCTCACCGCGATCGCGACGATAGGTGACATTGAGCGCCCATTCGTCCGTTAGCGCGGCCTGAATCCGCGGCCATGGGCACATGTAGATGCAGACCTGCTCGCGGGCGTGGCCAGCGAAGACGTAGGTGGTGGCCGTCAGAATGGCGATCCACAGATAGGCGACGAACGGCGCCTGGAATGTCGCGAGATCCTTTACCAGCGTCGGCGCGTCGGCGAAGTAGAGAACCCAGGCGCCACCGGTCCACCAAGCGATCATCAGCCAGATGAAATGCTTGATGGCGGCTTGGCGGATATGAGTGAGCGTCCATCCGCGCTTGTCGCTCATGATCCGCTCGCGACGGTCGCCTTCGACAAAGCGCTCCACAGCGTAGAAGAGGTCCGTCCATATGGTCTGCGGACACATGTAGCCGCACCAAACCCGTCCCGCCACAGCGTTCATCAGAAACAGCGTCATCGCCGCGATGATCAAGAGTCCCGTAAAATAATAGACCTCTTGCGGCCACAGCTCGATGAAGAAGAAATAGAACCGGCGATGTGGGAAGTCGATGAGAACTGCCTGGTTGGGCAGCCCCGGTCCGCGGTTCCAGCGCACGAAAGGCAGGAGATAATAGACAGCAAGCACCGCGCCGAGGATCGCCCATTTAATCCGGCGAAATCTGCCGTGAACGGCCTGCGGATAGACCTTCTTGCGGGCTTCGTAGAGCGGCCCATCGATGATGGTGTCGTTCATGGCTATCGACAATCCAGATGTTCACGCACCCGGTGCAGGGGCGGTTTTAAGTAATCCTGGCGGAAAGCCTTTGCCTTGCGGTAGGTCAACAGACCGGCGGCGTACAGCCGATCATGAGAACGCGTTGCCGCCTCGCAGGCCGAGCTTCCTGAACACGATCGCGGCCGGGCAAAATCCGGTGAACGCCGACTGGATCATGTTAAGCCCGGCAAACGCCGTCAGCAGGTACCAATAAGGGCTGACCAGCCAACCGAGCGCGAGGCCTAGCAGCACCACACATCCGGCGAAGGTGAGAACGGCTTTATCGATATTCATGACGTGTTCCTTTTCTGGTTTAAGGAGCTATGGCGCGGCCAGTCCGGCCATCGTCCATGCGACAATGGTCTTGGCATCCATCGCTCCGGAGGTTCGTGCAATCTCGCGGCCGCCCTGCATGAGGAGGAGCGTCGGGATGCCGCTGATCCCCATGCGCGAAGAGATGGCGGGCGCGGTATCGGCGTTGAGCTTCAGCAGCCGAACCTTCGGCTCAAGCTCCCGGGCGGCGCGCTCGAACATCGGCGCCATCGCACGGCAGGGACCGCACCACGGCGCCCAGACGTCGACGAGAACCGGGATATCGCTGTGCGCCACGTGGCGTCCGAAACCCGCTTCATCGACCTCGATGGGCTGGCCGCTGAAGATGGGCTGGTGGCAGGATCCGCAGCGCGCGGCCGCCAAATTCCGCTCGGCGGGCAGCCGGTTGATCTGCCCGCAAAGTCCACAGACGATCTGTCGGCTTGCACTCATGTTCCCGTCCTGACCTCCTTGATCTTCGCGAGGTCGAGCTTCTCGAGCAGAAAACGCTCATAGAACGGCTCGCTTTCGCCACGACGGATTTTGCGCAGGAAGTATTTTTCGAAAGCAACCTTGGCGAAATGAACCCATTCGCCTTTTGATGACCAATTGACGTTGCGGGGAGGAATCTGTGGCTGCGCCAGGAAAGCGACGCCGGAATCGCCGAAATCGGCGAGACAGATCGCGTTCCAGGTCGGCTGGGCCGATGGCGTCTGGCCACGCAGCAGCGCGCTGATGTTCATCGCGGTCGCGGTTACCATCGATTCGATCATGAAACCGGTTTTCGGGACGCCGACCGGAACCGGTGTGGCGCCGACCGGCGCGATCGCCACGCATACGCCGATTGCGAATATGTTGGGAAACGCCGGATTTCTCTGGTGGTTATCAACAATGACAAAGCCACGCGGGTTGCTGAGCTTCTCGATGCCTCTAACGGCGCCGACACCGCGGAACGCCGGCAGCATCATCGAATAGGAGAAAGGCAGTTCGTGTGTCTTCCGGATCGAACCGTCGTCCGCTACCTCCTCGACCGACATCTTCCCTTGTTCGACATTTTTGACGCGGGCGTTGGTGATCCATTTTACATGCTTCGCGCGCATCTCACTTTCGAGCAGACCCCTGGTGTCGCCGACCCCGTCAAGCCCGAGATGCCCGATATAGGGTTCGGAAGTAACGAAGGTCATCGGTACGCGATCGCGAAGCTTGCGACGTCGCAGCTCGGTTTCCAAAATGAATAGGAATTCGTAGGCCGGGCCAAAACAGGAAGCGCCTTGCACTGCGCCGATCACCACCGGACCCGGATTTGCCGCCAGTCTTTCGAACGCTTGCTTGGCGTTCGAGGCGTGGTCGACATGACAGATCGACTGCGTATGCCCATCCGGACCGAGGCCCGGAATCTCGTCGAAGGCGAGCTCCGGACCCGTGGCGATCACCAGATAATCGTAATCGATCGAAGTGCCGTCCCCAAGTTCGACGCGGTTTTCCATCGGTTGCACGCGCTGCGCACCTTGCGTCAGCAGGCGAATGCCCTTGCGCTTCATGATGTCGACTAGATCAATTTCGATATCGCTGCGTTGCCGCCAGCCGATCGCTACCCAGGGGTTGGAGGGGACGAAATGATACACTTGCCCCTGCGAAACGACAGTCAGTCGGTCTTCTTTTCTCAATTGCGGCAACAATTCATAGGCCATCAGCGTTCCGCTCAGGCCGGCTCCGATTACAACCACTTCCGCCATGTTCGCCTCCATTTGCTGCTTACCGAAGCGCGGCTGGGCCATTCTTGGGCGTGGCTCGATACGCGCCTTCTTGACAATATATTCATAAATCCGTATATACGCAATTATGAAAATAAAAATTACGGCGATGGAGGCTGCGGCCGATCAGGCGAGCGACCTCCTTAAAGCTCTCTCCAACCGCCATCGGTTGTTGATCATCTGCCAATTGATCGACGGCGAACATTCGGTCGGCGACCTTGCGGAATTGTTGGGGCTTCGTGACTCCACCGTTTCGCAACACCTTGCGCTCCTTCGCAAGGACGGTCTGGTATCGTCGCGGCGCGATGCCCAGACGATCTATTACTCGATCGCGAGTGACCCCGCGCGGGAAGTACTAAAGGTGCTCTATCAGGCCTATTGCGCGCCTTCGAAAGCCGCGAAGGCAATATCTAAATAATTATCAGCGTCCGCGCGGACGCGCCTTGAGGCAAGTCAAATCCTCGCGGTGATTTTCAACGAACTATTACCCAAGTGCCGCACGGCGTCGGTGGTTATGGGCCAACTAATGCGCAGACTGATCCTATCGAGCCTCATCGTGGCGGCGGGGCTGAGCGCCGCTCCCGCGGGCGCGGAAATCCTAACCGTCGCTCCGCGGTCGGTTGCCGATGAGAAAGCGGTGTTTGCGACGGTCGAAAGCATCAGTGTCGTGCCGGCTCGAGGGCGCATCGGTGGCGTTATCGTCCAGCTCAACGTCAGGGAAGGGGATCCGGTCGCGAGCGGCCAGGCGATTGCGGCGATCGGCGACGAGAAGCTCGCGCTGCAAATGAAATCGGTCGACGCGCAGATCGGCGCTTTGCAGGCGCAGTCAGATCAGGCGCAAGTCGATTTTACGCGAACCGAAGGGTTGGTGGACCGCGGCATACTTCCCCGCGTCAAACTCGACGAGGCGCGGACCGCGCTCAACGTCGCCGAAAACGGACTGCGGGCGCGCACCGCCGAACGCGCCGTGATCCAACAGCAGCTCAATGAAGGGCAGGTGCTTGCACCCGCCGGCGGACGCGTGCTGAAGAAGCTGGTGGCGGTCGGTTCCGTTGTGCTGCCCGGCGACCCCATTGCGATGATCGCGCAACAGGACTTCAAACTCCGTTTGCGGGTGCCTGAACGCCATGCCGGCTTTCTGAAAGCCGGTGACAAGATTCGCATCGACGGCGCCGAATTTGGCGACCCTGCTTCCAAGTCGGGTGTGATCGATCTGGTCTACCCGCAGATCGAGGACGGCCGCGTCATCGCCGATGCAACCGTCGACGGGTTGGGGGAGTATTTCGTCGGCAACCGGCTCAGGGTCTGGATTTCAGGCGGTGCGCGAACAGCCTTCGTGATCCCTTCGAACTACGTGACGACCCGCTTCGGCATCGACTATGTCCAAATCCGGGAGGTCGACCGCACCATCGACGTGCCGGTGCAGCGCGGCCGCAATCTGCCGAGTGCCGATCTTCCAAACGGCCTCGAAATTCTGTCCGGCATTCGCGTCGGTGACCAACTGGTGCAGCCATGAATCTTGGCTTGTCCGGGCAGCTGACCCGGGCGACGATCAATTCGCCGCTGACGCCGCTATTTCTGCTCGCTTCGCTTATCGTCGGCCTGATCGCCGTCGCCGTGATTCCGCGCGAGGAGGAGCCCCAGATCAGCGTTCCCATGGTCGACATCCGCATCAATGCGGACGGACTGCGCGCGCCCGACGCGGTCGAACTCGTCACCAAACCTCTGGAAGCGATCGTCAAGGGCATCGACGGGGTAGAGCACGTCTACAGCCAGACTGAAGATGATCGCGTGATGGTGACCGCGCGGTTTTTGGTCGGAACCAAATCCGACGAGGCGATCCTTCGGGTTCATGAGAAGATCCGCGCCAATCTTGACCGGATTCCAGTCGGTATTGCCGAGCCTCTGATCGTCGGACGCGGCATCAACGACGTCGCCGTCACCGTGCTCACGCTTTCGCCAAAGCCTGTGGCGGCAGATCGGTGGACCGACAAGGATCTCTACGAACTCGCCGACAAACTGCGCGCCGAGCTGACAAAGGTCGACAGCGTCGGGCTGACTTACATCTCCGGCGGCGCGGCCCAACAGATCAGGGTCGAGCCGGATCCAGAAAAGCTGTCGCTGTTCGGCGTCACGCTGCAGCAGCTTGTCGCGAAGGTAAAGGATGCCAATCGTTCGTTCCTTGCAGGGCAGGTCCGCGAAGCCGGGATTGTTCGCAGTGTCACCGCTGGTCAAACCCTGTCGGGTATTCCCGATATCGGCTTGCTCTTGGTTTCGACACGCGATGGCCGTCCGGTTTATGTCAAGGACGTCGCCGCTGTGGTGATCGGGCCAAGCGCCCTGGAACACCGGGTCTGGAACGACGCGCGCGATGGCCAAGGCAAGTGGGAGCGCGTCCCAGCGGTTAGCGTGGCGCTGGCCAAGCGGGGCGGCGCCAACGCGGTGGTCGTGTCAGAGGATATCGCGCACAGGCTCGAAGGGCTGAAGTCGTGGCTCATCCCCGATGACGTCGAGGTCACCGTCACCCGCGACTACGGCGAGACCGCCGACGAGAAAGCCAACGAACTTCTCTTTCACCTCGGCCTCGCAACGATATCGATCGTCGTTCTGATCGCGATCGCGATAGGCTGGCGCGAGGCGCTGGTTACGCTTGTTGTGATCCCGACCACGATCATGTTGACGCTGTTCGCAGCCAAACTGATGGGCTACACTATCAATCGTGTCAGCCTGTTCGCGCTGATCTTCTCGATCGGCATCCTGGTCGATGATGCTATCGTCGTGATCGAAAACATCGCCCGCCATTGGGCGATGAAGGATGGGCGGCCTCGCGTGCAGGCCACGATCGAGGCTGTCGCCGAGGTCGGCAATCCGACCGTAGTCGCCACCCTGACCGTGGTCGCCGCCTTGTTGCCGATGCTGTTCGTATCGGGGCTGATGGGCCCCTATATGGCGCCGATTCCGGCGAATGCGTCGGCTGCCATGCTGTTCTCGTTTTTTGTCGCGATGGTTGTGGCGCCTTGGTTGATGCTGCGGCTGGCGCCAAAGGAGGCCCCAGCGGGCGCGAGCCATGCCGCACATGGCGAAGGTATGCTTGGGCGCATCTACCGGCGCATTGCAACGCCGATCGTCCGCAGCAAGCGTTCTTCCTGGATATTCCTGATCGGCGTTGGCGTCGCCACTTTGCTGTCGATGCTGCTGTTCGCGACCAAATCCGTGACGGTTAAATTGCTGCCGTTCGACAACAAATCCGAGATCGCGGTCATGGTCGATCTGCCCGAAGGAGCAAGTCTCGAAGACACCGAGCGCACATTGTTCGCGGCAGCGGATATCGCCCGCGGACTGCCCGAAATCACCTCCGTGCAATCCTACGCCGGCACACCAGCGCCGTTCAATTTCAACGGCTTGGTGCGTCATTATTATATTCGCGAACGCCCCGAACTTGGCGAACTTCAGGTCAATCTTGCCGCGCGCGGGGATCGTAAGCGGGTGAGCCACGACATCGCGCTCGATCTCCGGCGGCGCCTCAAGGCGATCAGCGTTCCCGCCGGTACCAGCATCAAGGTCGTCGAGGTGCCACCCGGGCCACCGGTGTTGGCGACCCTGCTGGCGGAAATCTACGGTCCTAATGCGGCAACGCGCCGGGCGGTCACCGCCGAGATCAAGAAGATCTTCGCCGAGGTGCCATTCATCGTCGATATCGATGATTCCATCGGCGTGCCGCGACCGCGACTGCGACTTTCTATCGATCAGGATCGCCTGGAATTCTTTGGTGTCGAGCAGCGCGACGTCTACGACACCATTCAGACACTGTTCGGCGGCGTGTCCATCGGTTATTCCCACCGCGGCGAGGACCGCAATCCGATCGAGATCGCGGTCAAGCTCGCAAAGCGCGATCTCGCCTGGACCGAGGCGCTTGCATCGACGCCAGTGCCCGCCAACACGCTGCCCGGCAGCAAAACGGTCATCGAGCTGGGCCAGGTCGTCAACGCGGCAGCCGAGCAGGGTTCTCCGACGATTTTCCGACGCGATGGCCGGTTCGCCGACATGGTGATGGCGGAACTTGCAGGCCGCTTCGAGGCGCCGCTTTATGGTATGCTGGAAGTGGCAAAGCGGATCGACGCACATGACTGGGGCACGTTACCGAAACCCGTTATCGCCCTGCACGGACAGCCGGCCAATGAATCCCGTCCGACACTGTTGTGGGATGGTGAATGGGAGATCACGTATGTGACCTTCCGCGACATGGGCGCCGCCTTCGGCGCCGCGATCCTTGGAATCTACGTGCTTGTCGTAGCCCAGTTCCGAAGTTTCAAGCTGCCGCTGGTGATCCTGACACCGATACCGTTGACGTTGATAGGCATCCTGATCGGCCACTGGCTGCTGGGCGCGCCCTTCACTGCCACCTCGATGATCGGATTCATTGCGCTTGCCGGCATCATCGTGCGCAATTCGATCCTGCTGGTCGACTTCATCCGTCACGCGGGCGGGCAGGGAAAGGCGTTGCGCGACGTGGTGCTCGAGGCGGGCGCGGTGCGGTTCAAGCCAATACTGCTGACCGCGCTCGCGGCCATGATCGGCGCCGCAACCATTCTGCTCGATCCGATTTTCCAGGGCCTGGCGATTTCACTGCTGTTTGGCCTCGCGTCCTCAACGCTGCTGACGGTCCTCGTGATCCCTGCGATCTACATCGCAATGCGGCAACCGTCGCCGCAGAAACCTTCCGGCAAGTAGAGGATACCACCATGGAAAAAAGCTATTCCGCCATTACTAAACGCATTTCGGGCGACTTGCGGAAATTGCGCCAGGACATTCCCGATACCATGAAGGCCTTTTCGGCCCTGGCGCAGTCCGCGACCCGCGAGGGCGCGCTGGACAAAAAGACCAAGGAACTCATCGCACTTGCAGTCGGTATCGCAACGCGCTGCGATGGATGTATAGGATTCCATACCGAGACTCTGGTGAAACTCGGCGCCACGCGTCAGGAAGTGGAAGAGACGCTCGGAATGGCCATCTATATGGGCGGCGGTCCGTCGCTGATGTATGCGGCGGACGCCATCTCAGCGTATGAAGAATTTGCCAGGCAGGCGAACGTGGCCGCGTGATCGGCATCTTGCTGCCTCAAGTCGATTTACGTAGAACCGGATGGAAAAGAGCGGTCAGCTCTATTTTCCGAACGAAATATCGGCTCCGCTCTCACAAGGCAGATCACGGCCCTCGATTTACTTGGGAATGGAAATCATGGCCGTGCCGCAGACCAGGCTTGGCCTGTTTCCACGCTGGCCGGGCGCTGCGAACTTGGCTGCAGGAAACGTAAAGCGACCAAGCCTCGTGATGAAGGTTCGTTCGATGTTGTATCGATTTTTGAAAAGGTTCATGATGACCTCCAGCCCACCGGCCATTGCGCATGAGGACCTCGTACAGGCGCTTAATGGCGGGAAATGCGTCGTGGTGGACGTGCGTGAACCGCACGAATATGTTCGGGGGCACATTCCCGGCGCCGTCAATCTTCCGCTCTCGGAGTTCGATCCTGACCGGGTGCCGCGCGGCGAGCGTGTTGTGCTGATCTGTCAGGCCGGGGGACGATCCGCGGCCGCCATGAAGCGAATGATTGCTGCCGGGAGACAGGACGCGCGGCATTATGTGCCAGGCATGTCGGGATGGCGGGCGAGCAAGGGGCCGTTGCAAAGATGAGCGAGCACGACGTTTGGGAGAGTCGCTATGGCGTACCTGATTTCATCTTTGGAAAGGAACCCAACCATTTTCTGA
This sequence comes from uncultured Alphaproteobacteria bacterium, assembly GCA_963811915.1. Taxonomy (GTDB): domain Bacteria; phylum Pseudomonadota; class Alphaproteobacteria; order Rhizobiales; family Xanthobacteraceae; genus Bradyrhizobium. The sequence continues at coordinate 60,533 of CAWETC010000020.1, read as the reverse complement.
TGTCGTGTAGGAATTTACTGCCTGGATCTGGCAAAGCTCTTGCGATCGCCGATGGCGAAGGGCGCAACGGTGTATGGCTCGCCGAACAGGGGCTTGATGTTGTCGCGCTCGATTTTTCCGAGGCGGCGCAAATCAAGGCTGCGTTGCTCGCCAAGGAACGCGGCGTTGAGATCACCCTGGTCAGGGCGGAGGTCCTCACATGGGACTATCCAGCGAACGCGTTTGACGTCGTGATCGATATCTTCACCCAGTTTAGTTCGCCCGAGGAACGCGCCATAAAATGGCAACGCCTCCATCGAACATTGAAGCCGGGCGGGCTCGTGATCTTGCAAGGCTACTCGCCCAGGCAGCTACAGTACGGCACCGGGGGCCCAAAGAAGATCGAGAATCTTTACACGCGCGGCATACTGGAAAACGCCTTCCGCTCCTTTCAGGATGTGACGATTATCGAGGAAGAACGAGACATGCACGAAGGCACTGCTCACAGCGGTATGTCTGCCGTCATAGGCCTGACCGCGCGCAAATCGTCATGAGATATTGCAAGGCAGTAGAAATGTTTGGCCTGGGGCCGGTCGCGCTAGAGGCAATGAACTATCTGCTTTGAGAAATCCCGAGGCGGGCGAATACTGGAACCTTCACCAGGTCCAAAACGAACGTCAAAGCCACCGCCGCGGCCAACGTGCCGCCGACGATCGAGATCGGCAGGGCCGTCATCGCGATTCCGCCGACCGCCAATATCGCGGCGATGAGGACATCGACCAGAGACGACACCGCAGGCCACAGACTTGGCGAGAGCCCGGTCGCGGCCATAGGTGAAATCCAAATGCGGCAACTGATGCCGGCTCGCATGTTTAAAAATCTGTCGGGCAGACCCCGAAGGCTACGGGTAGCCTCGGCAACTTTGGCCTATTTATTCTCAGAATTGACCTTTGCCAGGCTAAAGCAAGCTTGCGCTATGCTGTCTCGAAGCACGGTTGCCCCGTCCCAATCTTTCTCGCCAGCGATATCGAGCCGCCCGCACCCGCCCACGCTAGGCCTTGGTCCAGGCGCTGTCCAAATCTTTTCGCGGCCCGCGGTCCCTCAGTGGCAGAGGTCTCGCATTCTCCTTGAGAGGTGAGTTGGATCGAGAAGGGCAAGTCGGCTCGTCGCGCCATGTACCATATCGTCATTGCGCACGTGACAAAGCGCGCGATCTCGCAGTTTCGGATTTCAGGTTTTGGGTGAATCAGCGTCCAAGAATTACCGCTCCGGCACTCGGAGCCTGGTTCATCGGCCAAATGCGCGTCCGCGCAGCCAGGTGCTGGAATACTCGTGATCGGTCACGCACTGCGCGGAATATCTTCAAACCTTTGCTGTTGCGAAGCGATAGACAGCTCCGCGCGCCACCCGAAGCCCGCAAATATTCCTTAAGATCAAACCAACCGTCGCTCAGGAGATATGCTGCGCCGGCCGTCAAAACGGCTTGCTGAGGAATTTCGATCCGGCGAGCCCATATCGCCACGGCAGATCAACCGCCTTGGTGAGGCCGATCCGCACGCCGGCCAGGACTTCCACCTTGCGCGGGCGCGCATACAGCGCGATCGGAGGGGCATCGAGCGCCAGCCCGTTATGCGCATGGGTGATCGCGAGGGCTTCGGTCAGCTTGCCCGGGCCCGAACACAGCGACCTCTCATCCTGCAATCCGCGGCGGCGCTGCATGGTCGGAATGCCATGGGTCGGTTGCAAGGCACGGATCAGCACCGCGCTGGCCGAACCTTCTTTTTCGCAGACGAAATTGATGCACCAATGGATGCCGTATGAACGATAGACATAGATGAAGCCGGGCGGCCCGAACATCACCATGTTGCGCGGCGTCGGCCCGCGGTAGGAGTGGGCGGCCGGATCGGTGTGGTGATAGGCCTCAAGCTCGACGATAATGCCACCGACGCCGTTCACCAGCAGCGTTGCCCCAATCAGATCGGGCGCGACCTCGTGCACGCTGCGGGCAAAGAAGGCGCGTTTTAGCGGCTTGCCGAGCCCTTGTTCAGATAACGAACGATCTTGCGATGTGCGATTTTGAGCCATTCAAGCCGATATGCTAAGAACGCCGTGCAGGGTAGGGCGAGAGCGGTTGCGATTCCCGGTCCAGCGGACTAGCTAAAGCTCTAACAACGGACAGTCCATGGTCGTCGTCGTCGATACCGTTTCAGCCACGCCGCTGCGCCCCCGTCACCCCGAAAAGGTGAACCGGCCGGACGCACTGTCGCCGCCCAAGCCGGACTGGATTCGGGTGCGCGCGCCGAATACGCGCGGCTATGCCGATACCCACAAGATAGTCAAGGAAAACGGCCTCGTCACCGTATGCGAGGAGGCGGGTTGCCCGAATATCGGCGAGTGCTGGGACAAGAAGCACGCCACCTTCATGATCATGGGCGATACCTGCACCCGCGCCTGCGCCTTCTGCAACGTCAAGACTGGCATGCCCGGCGCGCTCGACGCCCTGGAGCCGGAGCATGTCGCGGAGGCAACATTCAAGCTAGGGCTTGCCCATATCGTCATTACCTCGGTGGATCGCGACGATCTCGCCGATGGCGGCGCAGAGCATTTCGCGAAAACCATTCGTGCCATCCGGGCACGCTGCCCGACTACCACCATCGAGATCCTGACGCCGGATTTCCTGCGCAAGGACGGTGCGCTCGAAATCGTGGCGGCGGCAAAACCCGACGTGTTCAACCACAACCTGGAAACGGTGCCGTCGCGTTATCTCAGCGTGCGCCCGGGCGCACGTTATTTTCACTCGATCCGGCTCCTGCAACGGGTAAAGGAAATCGATCCGACGATCTTCACTAAATCCGGCATCATGGTCGGATTGGGCGAAGAGCGTCACGAGGTTCTGCAGGTGATGGACGATCTGCGTTCGGCCGATGTGGATTTCCTGACCATCGGGCAATATCTGCAGCCGACCCGCAAGCATCACGCGGTGATGCGCTACGTGCCGCCGGAGGAGTTCCAGGGCTACGAGAAGGTGGCCTATACCAAGGGCTTCCTTATGGTGTCAGCGAGCCCGCTGACCCGTTCGTCGCATCACGCCGGGGACGATTTCGCCAAGCTGCAGGCCGCGCGCGCTGCAAAATCACGCTGAGCGCCGGCGATGCCTCAATTCTCCAGCAAGCGCCGGGTTCACCACAGTGCGTCACAGATGTTCGACCTTGTGGCCGATGTCGAGCGTTATCCTGAATTCGTGCCGCTGTGCCGTTCGCTGAAGATCCGTCAACGCACGCCCGGGCCGGACGGCACCGAAATCGTGATCGCCGACATGACCGTGGCGTTCAAGCTAGTGCGTGAAGCCTTCACCAGCCGGGTGACGCTGGACCGTCCCAACCTGAAAATTCTGGTCGAATATTTGCAGGGACCGTTCAGCAATCTCGAAAATCGTTGGTCGTTCGAGCCGAAGCCGGACGACATCTGCGATGTCGGATTTTTCCTGTCGTATGAATTCAAAAGCCGGATGCTGGCGATGCTGATGGGAGCGATGTTCGATGCGGCGTTTCAGCGTTTTGCGGCGGCGTTCGAGAAGCGCGCGGATGCGGTCTATGGATCGGCGCGCTAGGCTGGCCGGTTTCCACCTATGCCCGCGGCGGTCGCCGCCGCTTGACCGGGCTGCGTCGCGCGGTTCGCGCCGCGCGGAGACGTAACCGGCTGGTGGCTTCGCGGCGCGGCTTGGCCAGCGCCTGCGGCCCGCGCGCCAGTTCCATCAGCATGCGCAGGGCTTCGACGACGGAGCGTTGGCGCACCGCGTTGCGTCCGATGGCTCCGAAGCGGCACTCGCGATGCAAAATTCTGCCGTCGCGGGCGGCGACAGCGAAGTGGACGAGACCCACGGGTTTTCCCGGCGTCGCGCCTCCAGGACCGGCAATGCCGGTGATCGAGACTGCCAGATCGACGCCGGCTTTCTCCAGCGCGCCGATGGCCATCGCGGTTGCGGTTTCCTTACTGACCGCGCCGAAGGTCGCAAGGGTTGTCGCCTTGACCCCGAGCATCGCGCGCTTGGCGTCGTTGGAATAAGTGACAAAGCCACGGTCGATGACGTCGGACGAGCCGGGAATATCGGTCAGCGCGCCGGCGACCAGGCCGCCGGTGCAGGATTCTGCGGTCGCAATCGTCAGCTTGCGCATCCGGCAGAGATCGAGCAGCGAGCGGGAGAGGGCGCGGGCGTCGCTGCCGCTCATCTTAGTCGCTCCAGGGGAGGCGGATGGTGGCGCTCGCCGTGGCGGCAATGCCTTCCTCGCGACCGGTGAATCCGAGTCGTTCGCTGGTGGTCGCTTTCACGGCTACTCGCGAGATGTTCAGTCCAGTGATCTCCGCGATGCGCGCGCGCATGGTGTCGCGCAACGGTCCGATCTTCGGACGCTCGCAGATCAGGGTGACTTCGAGGTGAGCGACGCGTCCGCCGCGCGCGGTGACACGATCGATCGCATATTTGAGAAACTGGTCGGACGAAGCGCCCTTCCACTTGATATCGCTGGGCGGAAAATGCGAGCCGATATCGCCATCCGCCAGCGCGCCGAGAATAGCGTCGACCAGCGCATGAAGGCCGACGTCGCCGTCGGAGTGCGCGAGAAAACCGCGACTATGCGGTACACGAACCCCGCAGATCATCAGATGATCGCCGTCGCCGAAGGCGTGAACGTCATAACCGGTACCGGTCCTGACGTCGCCAAGCATGGCGCCGAGGCGGGCTTCTTCGCGGACGAAATCTTCCGGAGTCGTGAGTTTCATGTTTGCAGGATCGCCTTCAAATGTCGCCACCGTCAATCCTGCCCATTCCGCAAGCGCGGCGTCGTCGGTGAAATCGCTGCGGCCTTCGCGCGCTGCGCGGCGATGTGCATCGAGAATGACGTCGAAGCGGAAAGCCTGCGGCGTCTGCGCGATGCGCAGCCGCGCACGCTCCGGCGTGGCCTCGACGTTTCCGTTTCCATCGACCAGCTTGATGGTATCGGCGACCGGTATTGCCGGTACAGCGGCGCCGGTGCGGCCCGCCGCGTCGATCGCGCGCGAGATCAGCGCGGCCGTGACGAACGGTCGTGCCGCATCATGGATCAGGACCACATCGGGCTTTTGGCCGGCGAGCGCTTCAAGCCCGGCATGCACCGAGGCCTGGCGCGTCGCGCCGCCATTGGCGGGCGGCTCGTAACGCAACGCGCTGACGGCCTCATTGAAGACGGCGGTGTCGTCGGGATTGAGAACCGGTTGCACCGCAAAAACCTGAGGATGCCGGCAAAACGGCTCCATGGCCCGGAAAATCACGGTCTGGCCGCCGATCGAGCGGTATTGCTTCGGCCCACCAGAGCCGGCGCGCAGACCGCGTCCGGCTGCGACGAGGATGGCTGCAGTCCGCTCAAGTTTGGGCATTGGATTCAATTACAGGCAAAGGAGGATGGAAACATTCGTCGGCTGGCGCACTGCCCTTATCATGCTCCGGCCGCGAAACCAGAATGATTCCCAATAGCTGTGGGGAAAAAAGCATAATTTGTTGCAGTGCACTTGCAAGATTGGAAGAACTGTCTAATGTGTAGGCATGACGCTTGACTGCACAAGATTTGTGCGCAAAATAGATCTTGGCGGTCGCGATGAGGCGTCTGTCAGAACAACGAGAAATCCGTGACCGGTCCGGAATCCTCAGGCCCTAAGCCGTTGAAAATAGGTGATATTGAGGTCGCCAACCGGGTCCTTCTCGCGCCGATGTCTGGCGTCACGGATGCACCCTTTCGGCGGTTGACCGCAACCTTGGGCGCGGGGCTCGTCGTTTCCGAAATGACCGCGAGCAATGATCTCGTCAACGGCCGCGCGATGTCGCGGTTGCGATGCGAGGCAACGGGCGTCGGGCCGCACGTCGTTCAACTCGCGGGCTGCGAGACCCGATGGATGGCGGAGGGAGCCCGCATCGCGGAAGCCGCGGGTGCCGAAATTGTCGATATCAATATGGGCTGTCCGGCGCGCCACGTGACGGGTGGTCAATCCGGTTCGGCTTTGATGCGCGATCTTGATCACGCGCTGAAACTGATCGAGGCGACGATCGCAGCGGTGAAGGTGCCGGTGACGCTGAAGATGCGGCTCGGCTGGGACGATCGCTCTCTCAATGCGCCGGAATTGGCGCGTCGTGCAGAGGCCGCAGGCGTGCAACTGATTTCGGTGCACGGCCGCACCCGCTGCCAATTCTACAAGGGCGAAGCCGATTGGGGTGCGGTGCGCGCGGTCAGGGATGCCGTTCGCATTCCGCTCGTTGTCAACGGCGATATCACGTCGTTCGAGAAGGCCGTGACCGCGCTTGAGATGTCTGGCGCTGACGCCGTTATGGTCGGCCGCGGCGCGCAGGGCCAGCCATGGCTGCCTGGTCAGATCGGACGGCGCCTCGAAACCGGCGTCGTTGAAGCCGCGCCATCGCTGCCGGAGCAACTCAAATATATCCGCGCCCTTTATGACGAGGTTTGCAGCCATTACGGGCTGCGCATCGGCCTGCGACACGCGCGCAAGCATCTCGGCTGGGCGCTGGAGATCGCGGCCCAATGCAGCCGCGCGCCGGCGACAAATCTCAAAAGCTGGCGACTGAAGGTTCTGACATCGGACGAACCCGCCGGCGTTCATCGCGCTCTCGAAGATGCATTCGATGACTTTGCGTGGAGTGCTGCCGCATGACTTCAGCCGCAGAACATCGCCGGCCTGTGCCGTCCGACAGCGACGCCATACTGAATGCGCTGCCCAATCCGGTGCTTTTGGTTGCCCCCGACGGCAAGATCGTCGACGCCAATATGGCTGCGGAATCGTTTTTCGAGATTTCCACTCAGTTTCTGCAACGCCAGTCGTTGAAGGAACTGGTGCCGTTCGGAAGCCCGCTGCTGGCGCTGATTGATCAGGTGCGTTCAAGCGGCTCGCCGGTCAATGAGTACAAGGTTGATTTGGGTACGCCACGGATGGGCGGCGACCGCCAGGTCGATCTACATGTCGCGCCGCTCACCGAGCGGCCCGGTCATATTGTCGTGATGCTCCAGGAACGGACGATCGCCGACAAAATGGATCGGCAATTGACCCATCGAAGTGCCGCGCGTTCGGTGATCGCGCTGGCCGCCATGCTGGCGCATGAAATCAAGAACCCGCTGTCCGGCATCCGCGGCGCAGCGCAGTTGCTCGAGCAGTCGGCTTCGTCGGAAGACCGCATGCTGACGCGGTTGATCTGCGACGAAGCGGACCGCATCGTCACGCTGGTCGATCGCATGGAAGTGTTCGGTGACGACCGTCCGGTGACGCGCGGTCCGGTCAATATCCATTCGGTGCTCGATCACGTCAAACGGCTCGCACAATCGGGCTTTGCCCGCAATATCCGGTTCGTCGAAGAGTACGACCCGTCGCTGCCGCCGGTACTCGCTAATCAGGACCAGTTAATCCAGGTATTTCTCAATCTGGTGAAGAACGCCGCGGAGGCCGTCGCCGATCTTGGCAGCGATGCGGAAATCCAGCTCACCACCGCTTTCCGTCCTGGCGTGCGCCTGTCGGTGCCGGGCAAGAAATCGCGGGTGTCGTTGCCGCTCGAATTCTGCGTCAAGGACAATGGCCCCGGCGTGCCGGAGGACCTGTTGCCGAACCTGTTCGATCCCTTCGTTACGACCAAACCAACCGGCAGCGGGCTGGGCCTGGCACTGGTGGCCAAGATCGTTGGCGATCACGGCGGCATCATCGAATGTGAATCCCAGCCGAGGAAGACCATTTTCCGCGTGCTGCTGCCGATGTTCAGTATCGCAAAACAGTTCGATCGAAGCAGCCGCGATGACGTTTCGGGGAAGCCGTTGCATGCCTCACAGGACGCAAGATGAGGAATAACAATGCCCGCAGGTAGCATACTTGTCGCTGACGATGACACAGCCATCCGCACCGTCCTCAATCAGGCGCTATCGCGCGCCGGATACGAGGTGCGACTGACAGGAAACGCGGCGACGTTGTGGCGTTGGGTCAGTCAGGGCGAGGGCGATCTGGTCATCACTGACGTCGTGATGCCCGACGAGAACGCGTTCGACCTGCTGCCGCGGATCAAGAAGATGCGTCCCAATCTGCCCGTGATCGTGATGAGCGCGCAGAACACGTTCATGACGGCGATCCGCGCCTCCGAACGCGGGGCTTATGAATATCTGCCGAAGCCGTTCGACCTCAAGGAACTGATCGCGATCGTCGGCCGTGCGCTGGCGGAGCCGAAGGAGCGCGTAGCGAGCCACGCCGACGAATCCGAATTCGACTCCATCCCGCTGGTCGGCCGCTCGCCGGCGATGCAGGAAATCTACCGCGTGCTGGCACGCCTGATGCAGACCGACCTCACGGTGATGATTTCCGGCGAGTCAGGAACCGGCAAGGAACTGGTGGCCCGGGCGCTGCACGATTATGGCAAGCGGCGCAACGGGCCGTTCGTTGCCGTCAACATGGCAGCGATTCCGCGCGACCTTATCGAGTCAGAACTATTCGGTCACGAACGCGGCGCGTTCACCGGCGCCAACACTCGCGCCTCGGGCCGGTTCGAGCAGGCCGAAGGCGGCACGCTGTTCCTCGACGAGATCGGCGACATGCCGATGGAAGCGCAGACGCGTCTTCTGCGGGTGCTTCAGCAGGGCGAATACACCACCGTTGGCGGCCGCACGCCGATCAAGACCGATGTGCGTATCGTCGCGGCGAGCAACAAGGATCTGCGCATCCTCATCCAGCAGGGCCTGTTCCGCGAGGACTTGTTCTTTCGCTTGAACGTCGTGCCGCTGCGGCTTCCGCCGCTGCGCGAGCGGATCGAGGATTTACCCGATTTGATCCGGCATTTTTTTGCGCTGGCCGAAAAAGACGGATTGCCGCCCAAGAAGCTCGATACCCTGGCGCTGGAACGTTTGAAACAGCATCGTTGGCCCGGCAATGTGCGCGAGCTTGAAAATCTCGCGCGGCGGCTCGCAGCTCTGTATCCCCAGGATGTGATCACGGGCTCGGTCATCGACGGTGAATTGGCGCCCCCGGCCGTCACATCGGGCGGCAATGCCCACCACAGCATCGACAATCTCGGCGGCGCCGTCGAAGCCTATCTGTCGTCGCATTTTTCCGGGTTCCCTAATGGCGTGCCGCCGCCGGGTCTCTATCACCGTATCCTCAAGGAAATCGAAGTGCCGTTGCTTACAGCTGCGCTGGCGGCGACCCGGGGCAATCAAATCCGGGCGGCCGACATGCTGGGCCTCAACCGTAACACGTTGCGCAAGAAGATTCGCGACCTGGACATTCAGGTCTACCGGAGTGGCAATTAAGGATTTTGGGGGCCCGAAACGTTTCCATCGCCTTATGGTAGGGCTGATCCCTTGGCGCAACGTGCCTTGGACTGGCTTAAGGCGCCGTGGAATTGTCGCAATTTGGCAACATTGTGATATGAATGCATCAGTCCGGTATTAACGGACGCCATGCCTCAGCTCACCCTTTGTCAAAATGACCAGCGCAGATACCTCGGCCGCACAGTTCGACCCGTCGCTCGCTGAATCCAAGGGGAGTTCCCTGCGGAAGTGGCTGGCGCCGTTTGCAGTTGCCTTGGCCCTGCTGTCGGCCTTCCTGACATTCGTCGTGCTTACCGGCCTGACCAGGATCGAGCCGACCCGCCAGGTCGCGGTTTCCTTCATGCTGATGAACGGTGCCACCATCCTTGTGCTGGTCGGCATCATCGTCCGTGAAGTTTGGCAGCTGACGCAGGCCCGTCGGCGCGGCCGGGCGGCGGCCAGGCTACACGTCCAGATTGTCAGTTTGTTTTCGATCATCGCCGTGTTGCCGGCGGTCCTGGTGGCGGTGGTCGCCAATGTGACGATCGATCGCGGCCTCGACCGCCTGTTCTCGGGCCCGACCCGCGAGGTGATCCAGAACTCCCTGATCATCGCCCGCGCCTATATGCAGGAACACGCGCAGCTCATTCGCGGCGATATCCTGGGAATGGCCAATGACATCGCCCATGCCCGGCCATTGTATGACCAGGATCGCAAATCCTTCCGGGAGCTGCTGACGGCGAACGCGGCTTCGCGCAACCTGCCGGGCGCCATGCTGATCGACAAGGATCGCAACATCCTTGAGACCGCGCAAACCGGTATTCAATTGGCCTTTGCGGCGCCGCCGGCGGAATTTCTCCGCAATGTCAACGAAAACGAACCTGAGATCGCGGTGCTGCCGGAGCAAAACTACGTCGCGGCCGTGATCCGGCTGCGCGCCTTCAACGACACCTTTCTCTATGTTGCCCGTCAGCTCGATCCCCGTGTCGTTGCACAACTCAAGCAAACCGAGGCCAGTGTCGCGGAATATGCCGAGATCGAATCGCGCCGGCTTGGTCTTCAGGTCAATTTCGCACTGATCTTTGCGGTGATTGCGCTGACCATCCTGATGGCGTCCATTTTGATCGGGCTGAATTTCGCCAACTGGCTGGTTGCCCCGATCCGCCGGCTGATGAGTGCCGCCAACGTCGTCTCGACAGGCGATCTGCATGTGCAGGTGCCGGTGCTCCGCTCGGAGGGCGACCTGGCGCAGCTCGGCGAGACCTTCAACAAGATGACGCAGGAGTTACGCACCCAGCGCGACGAATTGGTTAGCGCGAGCGATCTGATCGATAGCCGCCGCCGGTTCATCGAGGCGGTATTGTCATCGGCAAGCGCCGGCATCATCGGCGTCGATGCTTCCGGTAGTGTCGGCATTCTCAACCGCTCCGCCGAAAAGCTCATCGGTCACGCAGAATCGGAGACGCTGGATCATCCGTTATCGGACGTGCTGCCTGAACTCGATGACATGATGAAGACCGCGCGGGAGGGCACCCAGCGGCTGGTACAGGGCCAGATTACGATCAACCGCGATGGCCATGAGCGCAATCTTTCGGTTCGCGTCAGCGCCGAGCAGACCAGCCAGACGCGCGACAGCTATATCATCACGCTTGACGATATTACCGAGCTCGTTTCCGCGCAGCGGACCTCGGCCTGGGCTGACGTCGCTCGCCGCATCGCGCACGAAATCAAGAATCCACTGACGCCGATCCAGCTTTCGGCCGAGCGTATTCGCCGCAAGTTCGGCAAGGCCATCACCGAGGACAAGGCCATCTTCGAACAATGCACGGACACCATCGTGCGGCAGGTCGATGACATCAGGCGGATGGTCGACGAGTTCTCGCGCTTTGCGCGGATGCCGAAGCCTGTGATCGAAGGCGAGGATGTCGCCGACACCGTGCGTCAGGCCGTATTCCTGATGCGGGTCGGACATCCCGATATCGATATCGATGCCGAGATCAAGGCCGAGCCGATGCGGGCGCAGTTCGACCGGCGGCTGATTTCGCAGGCCCTGACCAACATCATCAAGAATGCGACGGAGGCTATCGAGGCGGTCCCGGCGGACGAACTCGGCAAGGGTCGTATTGATGTCATCGCGGCGCGCGAAAACGATGACATCGTGATTGACGTCATTGATAACGGTATCGGCCTGCCGAAGGTAAGCCGGGCACGTCTGCTAGAGCCCTATGTGACCACCCGTGAGAAGGGCACCGGCCTCGGCCTCGCCATTGTCGGCCGCGTTCTGGAAGACCACGGCGGCCGGATTGAACTCAACGATGCGGCAGACATCCGTCCGGGCGCACGGGGAGCCTGGATGCGGTTACGGTTTGCGGTATCGGGGCATGCACCGACCGTTGAAGTAAAGGAGCCCGTTCCCAAAACAAAACAGCCGGAATCCGAAACCATTGAGCCGGCTGCGAAGACCAACAATCAAGTAAAAATCGAAGCCGCAACAGGCAATTGAAAAGACAGGCGTGATTTATGGCGAATGACATTCTTATTGTCGATGACGAGGCCGATATTCGTGATCTGGTTGCGGGCATCCTGGACGATGAGGGCTTCACCACGCGCACTGCGCGCGATAGCGATTCGGCTCTGGCGGAAATTGCAAATCGCCGTCCGAATCTGGTGTTTCTCGACATCTGGCTGCAGGGGAGCAAGCTCGACGGATTGCAGCTGCTAGAGCTGGTGAAGCGAGACCACGCCGACGTGCCGGTTGTGATGATCTCCGGGCACGGCAATATCGAAACCGCGGTCGCGGCGATCAAACGCGGCGCCTACGATTTCATCGAAAAGCCGTTCAAGTCGGATCGGCTGATTCTGGTGGCGACCCGGGCGCTGGAGACGTCGCGGCTGAAGCGCGAAGTGAAGGAACTCAAGCAACTGGCCCCCGCCGCGAGCGTATTGACCGGCCGCTCGGCCTGCATGAACCAGCTGCGCCAGACCATCGACCGGGCCGCCAAGGCCAACAGCCGGATTCTGATCGTGGGTCCGTCGGGCTCTGGCAAGGAATTGGCCGCGCGTACGCTGCACAATGCCTCAAGCCGTGCCGAAGGACCGTTCGTCGTCATCAATGCCGCGGCGATTACGCCCGAGCGCATGGAAATCGAGTTGTTCGGTGTGGAGCAGACCAATGGCGAACAGCCACGCAAGGCCGGGGCTCTCGAGGAAGCCCATGGCGGCACACTTTTTATCGATGAAATCGGCGACCTGCCGCGCGAGACCCAGAACAAGATTCTGCGAGTGCTGGTCGATCAGACATTCCAGCGGGCCGGGGGCACCTCCAAGGTCAATGTTGACGTTCGCATCATTTCCTCGACAGCCCGCAACCTGGAAGAGGAAATCACCGAAGGCCGATTCCGCGAGGACCTCTATCACCGGTTGTCGGTGGTGCCGATTCGCGTTCCGCCGCTGTCGGAGCGCCGCGAGGATATTCCAGAATTGATCGACTATTTCATGGACCAGATTTCGGTCGCAACCGGCCTGCCAAAGCGCCAGATCGGTCAGGATGCGATGGCGGTGTTGCAGTCGCATATCTGGCCGGGAAACGTCCGGCAGCTACGAAACAATGTCGAACGGGTGATGATCCTGGCGGGCGGGGGACCGGAAGTCATCATTACCGCCGACATGCTGCCGCAGGACGTGGGTTCAATGGTACCGGCGATGCCGACCAGCAACAATGGCGAGCATATCATGGGTCTGCCGCTCCGTGAGGCGCGGGAAGTTTTCGAACGCGACTACCTGATTGCCCAGATCAGCCGCTTTTCCGGCAATATCTCTCGCACAGCCGAATTCGTGGGCATGGAGCGCTCGGCGCTACATCGTAAGCTGAAGGCACTGGGTGTGGGCTGAAGGGCGACTTTTCCCCGTCCACATTGAGAAATTTCACCTTTTCCGGGTTTTTACGAAGGATGGGAACCTGTTCGGCGTGGATGATGCGTGAACTGGCTTGCCTAAAAACCAAGCCTGCCCTCTAATCGAACCGCCGCGCTCCCCGGAGGGGGATCTCAGGGAAGCCGGCAACCGGGGATGGCTCCGACAGAGAGTCGCGATCGGTAATAAAAAGAAGCAAACAAGACTGCGGGACAAAAACAATGGCGGCAGACCGCGCACAAAATCTACAAGACACCTTCCTCAACCATGTTCGTAAAACAAAAACGCCACTGACGATCTTTCTGGTCAATGGAGTGAAACTGCAGGGGATTGTCACCTGGTTCGACAATTTCTGCCTGCTGTTGCGGCGTGACGGTCACTCGCAGCTTGTCTACAAGCATGCGATTTCGACCATCATGCCCGGCGCTCCGATCCAGTTGTTCGAAGGCGGCGAGGATGCCCCTGCTTGAGAGTGAACTGATTGGAACCCCGAGATATTGAAGGGGGAGCCGACCGTCCGCGGTCGGTCGCAGGCCAGCAAACCGGGCGGGTGATCGTCATCGGCCCTTATCTGCGAATGCGTCGCGGCAATCCCGAGGCGCAAACGGATTCTCATGCCATCCGCGATTCCGAGGCGAGGCTCGAGGAAGCCGTGGGTTTGGCACGCGCCATCGATCTCACGATCGCGGAGGCGCTGGTCGCTCCGGTCAGCCAAATTCGGCCCGCGACCTATCTCGGCAAGGGAAAGGTCGAGGAAATCGTCGGGCTGATCACCGGGCACGAGATCGAACTGGTGGTGATGGATTGCGCGCTGTCGCCGATCCAGCAGCGCAACCTGGAGAAAGCCTGGAACACCAAGGTCCTCGACCGCACCGGGCTGATTCTCGAAATCTTCGGTCGCCGCGCCAAGACCAAGGAAGGCGCATTACAGGTTGAGCTGGCGCATCTGAATTATCAGCGCAGCCGCTTGGTGCGGTCCTGGACCCATCTTGAGCGCCAGCGCGGCGGCTTCGGGTTCATGGGCGGTCCCGGCGAAACCCAGATCGAAGCCGATCGCCGCCTGATCGGCGAGCGCATCACGCGGCTCGAGAACGAAATCAAGAAAGTCCAGGGGACGCGACGGCTGCATCGCGCCGGCCGGCAGCGGGTGCCTTACCGTGTCGTCGCGCTGGTCGGCTATACCAATGCCGGAAAGTCCACGCTGTTCAACCGTCTGACCCGCGCTGATGTTCAGGCGGCGGACATGCTGTTTGCGACGCTCGATCCGACGCTGCGCGCACTCAGTCTGCCACATGGCGGAAAAGCAATGCTGTCGGACACGGTCGGATTCATTTCCAACCTGCCCACGCAGTTGGTGGCCGCGTTTCGTGCGACGCTGGAGGAAGTGCTGGAAGCCGATGTCATTCTGCATGTCCGCGATATCTCGCATGAGGATGCGGATGCCCAGGAGCGCGACGTTGACGCCGTGCTCCGGCAACTCGGCATCGATCCCGACGCCGGGCAGCGGATCATCGAAATCTGGAACAAGATCGATCGTTTTGATCCCGAGGAGCGCGAAAACCTGCGTAATATCGCGGCCCGCCGGCCGCCGGAGCGCCCCTGCTTCCTGGTCTCCGCCGAAACCGGGGAGGGGATCGATACACTATTGGCTGCGATCGAGGACCGGTTGGCGGCGACACGCATGACACTGGATTTGTCGATCGATGCGGCTGACGGCGCCGGCATCAGTTGGCTGCATCGCAATTCGGAAGTGCTCAACAAGGAACTTCACGACGGCCGGTTTGACATGACCGTGCGCGTCGACCAGACCAAGCGTGACATTGTGGTCAACCGTTTCGACGCTGTGCCGCACGCGATGTGATGCTGCCCGCGGATGCGGCGACACACAGCTTACTCCGTCGCTTTCGCCTCGTTCCACAACGCATCCATCTCGGCGAGCGAGGCACTCTCCAGCGAACGCCCCTGTTGCGCCAGCGCCCGTTCAATGTAACCGAAACGGCGCTCGAACTTGGCGTTGGTGCCGCGAAGCGCAACTTCCGGATCGACGCCTGTATGCCGCGCAAGATTGACCAGCGCGAACATCAGATCGCCGGTTTCGTCTGCGAGTTCGCCGGCATCACCACGATCGAGGGCGGCTTCGATCTCGTCAGCTTCCTCGCGAATCTTGTGCAGCACCGCGCGCGGATCGTTCCAGTCGAAGCCGACGCTTCCGGCCTTGCGTTGTAATTCCATCGCGCGTGTCAAAGCCGGCTGACCTGCTTTGACCCCCGACAGCAGTGATTTCCCGGCGGGCTGTTCCAGCGGCCGGCGCGCGGCGCGTTCAGCCTTCTCTTCGGCCTTGATGCGGTCCCACGCGCCCTTCACGTCAGATGGCGTCAATTGCCCATCCTTGTCGGCGAAGACATGCGGATGCCTTCGGATCATTTTGCGGCAGATCGATTCGACGACGTCGCCAAACGCGAACGCATTCTGTTCTTCCGCCATGCGGGCATGAAATACCACCTGCAACAAGAGGTCGCCGAGTTCGTCCCGCAGGTCGTCGAAATCGCCGCGCGCGATGGCGTCGACGACTTCATAGGCTTCCTCGATGGTATAGGGGGCGATGGTCGCGAAATTCTGTTCGAGATCCCAGAGGCAGCCGCTGCCGGGCGTTCGCAGCATCGCCATGATCTCAAGCAGGCGTGAAATATCGCGGGAAGGGGTCATGGCGCACCGAAGCCTTTGGGACCGAAGCCTTGGGGAAGTTGGGGCCTGTATGCCGCAAGACGCGGCGCTGTCCCAGCGAAACGAGTCGAATTGGCGGCTATTTCCACTGATTGGCGCAGGTGGCGATGCATGCTATTGGCAGCTCCAATGAGCGATCAATTTTCATCCGGAACCGCGCTGGTGCTGTTTTCAGGCGGACAGGATTCCGCCACCTGCCTCGCATGGGCGCTGGAGCGCTTTGCACGGGTTGAAATGCTCGGCTTCGACTATGGACAGCGTCACGCTATCGAACTCGCGTGCCGCGAACGCCTGCTTGACGGCATGAAGTCGTTGCGGTCGGACTGGGCAGGCAAGCTGGGTGAGAGCCACACCCTGGAGATTGCGACGCTAGCCACGATTTCCGACACCGCGCTGACCCGCGACGTCGCGATTGCGATGAGGGAGGATGGTCTTCCCAATACCTTCGTGCCGGGCCGCAATCTGCTGTTCCTGACCTTTGCGGCGGCGTTGGCCTATCGGCGCGGCATCCATCACATCATCGGGGGAATGTGCGAGACCGATTATTCCGGCTATCCGGATTGCCGCGACGAAACCATCAGGGCGCTACAGACGGCACTCAACCTCGGAATGGATCAGACCTTCGAATTGCACACGCCGCTGATGTGGCTGAACAAGGCGGACACCTGGAGGCTGGCGAATGAACTCGGTGGGGCAGGGCTGGTCGACCTGATCCGCGAACGTTCTCACACCTGCTACCTCGGTGAGCGTGGCGCGTGGCACGATTGGGGGTATGGTTGCGGCGAATGTCCCGCCTGTGCCTTGCGTGCCAGGGGATGGCAGGAATATGCGGCGCGTGGCGTCTAGCCCGCGAAATCCTCGGGCCTCAATACGATCGGCAAACCGTGCGGCGTGCGATCGGCGGCGTGATCCCAGGCATCGCGATAGCGGAGCAGGGTTTCGGAGGTGGCGACGCCTTTCGCGCCGATCAGTCTCTCCAGCGTCGCGAGCCAGTGCCGGTAGTAGGTTTCGCCGGTGTCGGGATCGCCTGCGGCTTGTGCGCGCTTGATTTCATCGGCGAGCGCCGCCGCCCATTCGGGCCAGGTGAAGAGGCCGCGCGCGTGTAGCGCCAGCGCCAACGCGAAGGCCTGCGCTTCCCAGGGTTCGCGAAACACCGGTCCATCCGTATCCCGGGGAATGCCGGGAACGGCGTGGGTCGCGGCAGCGGCGGCGTCCGTCATGCCAGCTCCAGATAGGGCTCGAACGCGTCGATCGATATCTTCACCGTCGGATCGGCGTCCGGACCCCACAGTTCGGAGCCATCGAATACGACGGTGTAAAGCCATTGCGGGTTCTCGCCGGATTCCATCGCCGACGAGTCCGGGAACACATGACAGCCGTGATCCCGTTCGACCACGCCGACATGGCCGCGTACATAGCGTGGCAGCCTTGTGTGCGTCACCGGATGAATGTTTTTCGCGCGCACACGATCGCCCGTTTTGAATTTTGCCGGCGCCGGCGCGGGGCGGCCGAATTTGCCGCGAACCATGATGCGCGTGACATCATCAAGCGTGAATTTTCCATGCTTGAGCGGCTTGCCCGGTGTGACGGCGTGGCCAGAAGCGACTTCCTCGGCGGCTATGTACCCCTTGTCGATCAGCAGGTCTTCAAGCCCGAGCAGCCATTTCTGGTAGTAGGAACTGCCGAGATAAATGGGCGGCGCCAATGTCTCCCGATAGTAGCGTGAGGTATCGATGTTGAATGCGCCGGCGGCGCCCATCGCACGCACCATCGCCAGTACGCGACCTTCCCATTCGGTGTGAAACATCGGTTCATTGGGTTCGGGCTCGACCTTGCCGAAGCCGTCCATCCCGCCCATGTCATGCACGCCGTTCACGACGGCGCGCCAGGCTTTTTGGGAAACCCAGTCCCGATCATCGAATCCCGCGTCACCAGTTCGGCAAGCTGCTGCTCGCTCCAGCCATCGGTGCCCTCGGGGCGCATCGGCAGCACAAGGAAACGGGTCTCGGCGGTCGAGTCCCACACCCGGATTTCGGTTTCCTTTGGCAGGCTGACGCCAAAATCGGCGAGGACGCCACGCGGGTCCTTTACGGCACGGGAACGATATGGTGCGGCCTTGTACCAGACCGGAGGAAGCCCCAGCATTTCCCAGGGATAGCAGGAGCAAAGCGTGCACACGACCATGTTGTGGCGCTGTGGCGTGTTCTCGACGGCGACGAGATGATCGCCGACGCGGCTGACGTGTCCCAGCGTGCTTACGGCCTTGGTCGCATCCTCCAGCAGCAACTGCTTGAACGCTGGGTCGGACCAGGCTTTGGCGACTACCTGCGCGCCATTGTGAGGGCCGATCTTGGTTTCATAGGCCTGGATGATGGCATCGAGCGCAGCCGGATCGACATAGCCTTTTTCGGTCAGGATGGTTTCGAGCGCCCGCACGCGCAATTCGGTCTCGGATAGTTCCGAATGGTCGTGGTGATGATGATCGTGATCATGGCTGGTCATAGGCCAAGGATAACCGCAATATTCAGGCGATGTCGAGATGGCAGTCTTAAAACCTTAACCAGGAGCCGCGCCGTGACAACAATCAATTGCGATATGGGCGAGGCGTTCGGCCTCTATCGAATGGGCGACGACGAAGCCCTCATTCCGCTGGTTTCAGTTGCAAATGTCGCGTGCGGATTCCATGCATCCGATTTCAACCACATGCGCCAAACAGTGCGGTTGGCCAGGCAGCATCATGTCAAGGTGGGTGCACACCCTTCGCTGCCCGATCTCCAGGGATTCGGCCGTCGCGAGATGAACATGTCGCGTGATGAACTGGCCAATTGCATCATTTACCAGGTGGGCGCGCTCAAGGGGTTCCTGGAAGCCGAGGACATGACGCTCAACCACATCAAACCCCATGGCTCGCTCTACGGCATGGCGGCGAGGAGCGAAGCCGTAGCGCAAGCCGTCTGCGACGCTGCGGACATATTCAAGACCCCGCTGATGGGTATGATCGGGACGCAACACGAGGTCGTTTACAAGGCGCGCGGCCATGCCTTCATCGCGGAATATTATGCCGATCTCGAATATAATGACGACGGCGGCCTGATCATCACGCGTGAACATAAGGCCTTCGCGCCGGATGAGGTCGCATCCCGCTGTCTGCGCGCCCTGTCGGAGGGCAAGACCAGGAGCATCAACGGACGGGATGTTCCCGTACGGGCCGATTCAATTTGTGTCCATTCGGATACGCCAAATGCCGTTGAGGTCGCCCGCGCCGTGCGTGACGCATTGACGTGTTACCATCGTCCTTCGTCAAACGAACTCAACGGCTGAAAGCCGCTCGGCTTTTTGCATAATCTGCGTGCCGTGCAGGAAATGACGGGCATGGGGAGGGTATTAGTGACGGATTTTGTAACGATCGAAAAAGGTCTCGGTCCGGAAGGCCGGATCGCCGTGGTGCGTTTCGACCGCGGCGATGGCGTCAACGCGCTATCGCCGGAAGCGCTGCGTCAGTTGACCGATGCGGCGCGCAGCTTCGAGGATGACGGTGATACCTCCGTTGTGGTGCTCACCGGCAGCGCCAAGGCGTTCAGCGCAGGTTTTGATCTGAAGGACGCCGAGGGCCGATCACGCAAGACCATGGATATCGGTTCGTTGCGACGGCACTTGAAGCTCGGACCGCGGCTGTCGCGCGCCTGGCAGGAGATGGAGCAGATCACCATCGGCGCCATCGAAGGATTTTGCATTGGCGGCGGTGTCGCACTCGCCGTCGCGCTGGATTTTCGCGTCATGAGCCGCGACGCGCACATGCGCGTGCCCGAAATCGGGCTCGGCATGAACATGAGCTGGCAGAGCATTCCGCGCATGCTGCATTTGATGGGACCGGCGCGAACCAAGCAGGCAGTGATCCTGGCCGACCAGCGCATCAGCGCCGTCGAGGCTCTCGAATGGGGCCTGGTGGAAGAGGTGACCGAACCCGGCTGCGCCTTCGATGCCGCAATGATCCTCGCGGCAAAGGTCGCCGTCCAGCCGCCGCTATCGGTTGCCATGGCCAAGCTGACCGTCAATCGTCTGGCGCACGCGCTCGACGACCTCGCCAGTCACATGGATATCGACCAGTTCGCATTGGCGAGCCTGACCGAGGATCACAGGGAAGGTGTCGCGGCGTTTCTGGAGAGGCGCAAGCCGCGTTTTAGGGGACGTTAGGGCTTGCAGGCGTGGCGTCAATCGATGGGGTTCATTGTCCGGCCGCGGCGACGTGCTTGCCAATCCAATTCAGCGATATCGAGCCTGTTGTCGTCCTGCATCAGCGTATGCGTGTTACCCTTGATGCCGATGTCGGGCAGCACCAGCAACTCCGCCTTGCCGCCCGCCACATTGTCGGCGGCAACAAAGGCGCGGCAATTCTTTAGACGCGGCGCCCTGCAGGGAAATTGATCGACGTAGTCGCCGAACAGCACAAATATCGACAGGCCAGCGTAGGGCGCCATGTCGCCGGCGGGCTAAGGTCACGCGCCAGGTTCGTTCGAGACTATTCCCGCGATGCCTTTTCGGCTGATCACCGCCGTTTGAAACGGAAACCAATGCGGACGATGCAGTTTGGCATATTGTATCTCTCATATTAAAAAAATTATATGTCTCATATTAAAAAAACGGAGTGTTGCACTCGGGACACAACTTGAATGCATAGTATGTGTTTAAATGTTTCGGAATGCTTCGGATTGCTTATCCAAATAACTAATGGAGAAATGCGATGAAGAAGTTTTTGCTAGGTACGGTTGGTTGGGTTGCATTGGGCATGGTCACACCCGCATCGGCGGCCGATCTTGCCTCCCGCCCTTACACCAAGGCGCCTCCTCCGATGGTTGCCCCTGTCTATGATTGGAGCGGCTTCTACATTGGCGCTAATGCCGGATATGGTTGGAGCAATCGGTGCCTCGACGTCACTGCAATTAACGGCCTTGCTGTCGTCGACGCTGAAGGTTGCCGCAATGCTGGCGGTGGCGTCGCTGGTGGCCAGATTGGTTATCGTTGGCAGAACTCCAACTGGGTGTTCGGGCTCGAGGCGCAGGGCGATTGGGCCAATCTTCGCAACTCTAACGCCAGCCTGTTTTTCCCGGGAGATACCTGGACCTCCAAAACCAATGCACTGGGTCTTTTCACGGGGCAGGTCGGTTATGCCTGGAACAACGCTCTCTGGTACGTGAAGGGCGGCGCTGCCGTCGCCAACCAGCGGTGGGATCTTTTTAATACTGTAACTGACGTTGGCTTGGCTCAAGCAGAACGGACACGGTGGGGTGGGACGGTCGGAACGGGATTTGAGTACGGCTTCGCACCGAATTGGTCGGTCGGCATCGAATACGACTATCTTTTCAGGGTGAGCGATAGCAACACGTTCCTGACGCCGGGGCTGGCACCTACCGTCACTGCGATCAGCGCCAATACCAGGTCAGATGTTAATATGATCACGGCGCGCATCAACTATCACTTCAACTGGGGTGGCGCTGCCGTCGGGGGGTACTGATCTAGTTCTGGATTCCGTCCATTCGCGACGATTATTGCAGGCTCACTCGCAGGCATTGTCCGGCAAAGCAGTGGTGCGCGCGACATGGTAACGCAACATTGCCGCTGTCATCAAAAGAGGGGAGTGCGTCGAGCGCCTCAACTTCACCTTCAGCGTCACGGTCTGGCCCCGGTTGCCGGGGCTCTCAGCCTGGCCGAAGTCTGCCCGACCCGCCTCGACGAACGCCGGTCCCATTTCCGGCGTGATGACGTACTGGCCGTTCGGCTTGGGTGGTCGGACGCGAGTTTCGCAAGAAACTTGTTGTAGGAGATGCCGGCGGAGGCATTGAACCCGGTCACCTCCTCGATCTTCGCGCAGATCACGCGTGCAACGTCCCTCCAGCGGGATGTTCTGCACGTTTTCGGTCACGTTCAGGTACGCCTCGTCGAGCGACAGCCGCTCGATGAGTTGCGTGTACTCCGCAAAATCATCGCGGATTTGCTGCGAGACCGCCTTGTAGACCTCAAAGCGCGGCTTCACGAAGATCAGATCCGGACACCGCCGCTTCGCCGTCACCGATGGCAAGGGGCCTAGAGGTCCGAAGGACGGCCCCGGTGCGCACCGCCGACCGCGGTCCGCCGGGGCTGCGATCGGCCCAGCCGTCGTGGCATCACGCTCGGCATGGTACGTCAGGCCGGCTTCAACCGGCAGAATGGCCATAATCAGGCCCTCAATCATGCCGGCAACATGGTCGGCGCGGGACTGTCGGGTCTCCTGGGATGGCAATTCGGCTTCACCGCCGTGTTCTGGCTGGCAGCCTTGTTCGGCATCCTGTCCATTGCTTTCGTGCTGTTGATTCTGCAGGATGCCATCGACGACGACGAAGCGCGAGGGCTCGACAAGAGCGCCGACACGAACGCCAAGGTCGGCGGCATTACGGTGCCGCCCGGTGCAAGCCGCTGCTGATCCTCGCCGCCGCCTTGGCTTGCTTTCATCTTGGCAATGGCGCGATGCTGCCGCTCTGCGGGCTGCCGTCGTCGCCGACAAGAAGGGGGGCCTCGCCGGCTTTGTCGCGATCACCATCGTCGTGGCCCAGGCCACGATGATCCTTGCGTCGCTCATCGCGATGCGGCTCGCCGAGAAGGAAGGCTACTGGCCTGTGCTGCTGATCTCCTTCATAGCCTTGCCGATCCGTGGCGTCATCGCGGCGTATGTCATGAAGAAGTGGGGCGTCTACCCCGTGCAAATCCTCGACGGGATTGGGGCAGGGCTTCAGAGCGTTGCTGTGCCCGGGCTCGTCGCGCGCATTTTGAGCGGGAGGGGTCGCGTCAACGTCGGCCAGGGCGCGGTCATGACGGTGCAGGGCCTTAGCGCCTCGCTCAGTACCGCGATAGGTGGATGGATCGCCGAGGATACCGGTTACGGTCCGACGTTCTTCATCCTCGGCAGTTTTGCGCTGGGATCGATCCCGCTGTGGCTCTGCCTCGGTTCGATACTGCGTCCCGGCTGCGCGCGTCGCCCGGATTGTCGGTCAGGCCAAGTACCGACTGGCGCGCTCATTGAAGGCGCCAGGTAATGATGGGCGTCGGCATCAACGCGGCGACCTGGGGCATCGCGGGATTGGCGACCCTCGGCGTGATCGCTCGCCCTTGGAATTTTCCGGAGTTCATTTGGGCAGTGGCCGGTGCAGCGCTTCTCGTTCTGTTCAACCTGCTGCCCTGGCCGGATGCGCTGGCTGCCGCCGCCAAGGGCACAGACGTCTATCTTTTCCTGATCGGAATGATGCTGCTGGCCGAGGTCGCGCGCAAGGAGGGACTGTTCGACTGGCTGGCCGCGCAAGCGGTGCAATCGGCCGCAGGGTCCGGGAAGCGATTGTTCCTGATCATCTACCTTGTCGGCACCGCTGTGACGGTTCTGCTGTCGAACGACGCGACGGCGGTAGTGCTGACGCCGGCGGTCTATGCGGCAACGCGTGCTGCGAAAGTCGAACCGCTGCCGTATCTGTTCATCTGCGCCTTCATCGCCAACGCGGCGAGCTTCGTGCTGCCGATCTCCAACCCCGCCAACCTGGTCGTATTCGGCGCGCAGATGCCGCCACTACCGGAATGGTTGCGGTATTTCGCGTTACCGTCCGTGGTCGCGATCGCCGCGACATACGTAGCGCTGCGGATGATGCAGCGTCGGACGCTGGACGTCAGCGTTGCGGAAGTCGATAAGATGCCGCCGCTGACGCTGGGCGGCAAGCTTGCGGCGGGCGGTATCGTGCTGACGGCTGTGGCGTTGCTTAGCGCATCCGCATTCGGTCGTGATCTCGGACTGCCGACATTCGTCGCCGGAACCCTCGTTACCATCATCGTGCTCGCGGTCAGACGGCAGTCGCCGGTGCCGATATTGAAGGATGTGTCGTGGTCGGTGCTGCCGCTGGTTGCCGGGCTTTTCATATTGGTCGAGGGGATGAACCGGACCGGCGCATTGCCGTCGCTGGCACACATCCTGAAAGATGCTGCGGCGAAATCGCCCCATGTCACATCGTGGATCGCGGGCGTCGGCGTTGCCGTCGTATCGAACCTCATCAACAATCTGCCGATGGGTCTAATAGCAGCCACCACCACCCAAGCCGCACAAGTCCCGCAACATGTCACGGGTGCGATCCTCATCGGCGTAGATATCGGGCCAAATCTTTCGGTGACCGGCTCGCTGGCGACGATCCTTTGGCTGATCGCGCTGCGCCGTGAGGGAGAGAATGTCGCCGCCTGGCAATTCCTGAAGCTCGGTCTTATCGTCATGCCGCCAGCGTTACTGTTGGCGTTGCTCGCGCTGTCGGCCGTTTCGCCATAAGCCTTGCGGGGGGAATTTCTTTTGGATGGTCCATCGATCGACCCGGGAGCCTCACGGCGCCTGCTCGGGGTGAAGCGCGGCCTTCTGGGTCTCCAGATCGGCGATCATTTCCTTGGTTCGATCGATCATGAGTTGATCACCGATCGCGAGCAGTATCCGCCGATAGCGCTCAATGGTTTTGTCACGAAGGAAATAGGGAAGGGGACCGGTCTGGGACTGAGTCAGGTCTACCGCACGGTCGCGCAGGCCGGATGCGGCCGTTGTGAGTGAAGACGGCGCCGCGTTGGCCGAATTGGATCGCAGACGTCCCGACGCCATGATCGTCGATTTCGCCATTCCTGTCCTGGCATGAACGGCGTGAAGTGGCTCGCGCGGCTCGGGCTCCGATCATCCTCGCCAGCGGCTATTCCGAAACCGCCGCCATTCAAGGCGTGCTGAACGAGAATGCCCGGCTGTTACAGAAGCCATTCCGGGTGGACGATCTGCAGTTAGCCCTTCGTCTCTGCTCGCAACAGCGCTGATTTTGGACTGGATGGTACCCGGATTCTCGGTCGGGTTTTCCTTTGCCTCGCTCACGGGCAGCGTCGGCGTCAGACCTGAGCCAGGCCACCGTCGACCGGAAGATCGATGCCGGTGACGTAGCTCGACTCGTCCGAAGCCATGATCGCGACTTTTCCTTCGAGATTGGACATAACAGGCTCCTTCATGTGGCCGCTACTCAGGCGGCCGATCCGGGGGTTAAGCGGGACGATCGGCCCTGCCGGGCACCCGATCGCCGCCGATGAGACGAGTATTGCCATTCCCGTTGGCTTTGCTCAGACTGCTCAAAGCGATAGTGTCTATTCTTGTGGGGAATGATGGATCGTCTTCAGGCAATGGCCAACTTCGTGCATGTGGTCGACACAGGCTCTTCTTCGGGAGCGGCGCGGCAGCTCCGCATAGGCCAGCCTGCGGTGTCGAAAACGATCGCACGGCTTGAGGATGTCTGCAGGTGCGCCTTCTGGTGTGCTCATCGGACGCGCTTGCGCCGACTGTGACGCAGGCCTGCGCTTCTACGAGCGCGCCCGGCTTGCCATCCAGGAGGAGGTTGATGAGGCCGAGCTGGAAGCGCGTGGAACCGGCGCTCGACCGGCGGCGGTAATCCGTCAGTGGGGTCAGATTTTCTGAGTTAAGAGGGCACTCGCGAGCGGCGCGGTTCGGCGCGTTTTGCCGGACTGGCCTCTTCCGACAATCGACCTATCGGCTGTTTTCCCGACCGGTCGGCTTGCGAGCACGGCAATTATGTGAGCGGAACTGCACCGCAAGCGCTTCACGCCGCAAGTGGCCAGGCAGTTTATATTCTGCACGCGGGCCTAAACTTAGCCATTGGGAGACTGCCGTGGGGATAAAAAATTATACCGCGGCGTCGACGGGAGCGCTTGCTCTCGGACTGTTCTTCACGCCGACCGGTTTCTATCGCCATCGATACGATGATCAACACGATTGCGTCGCTCGTCTCGCCCGCCATCGGCAATCTCAGCTTCATATCCCCTGCAATGGGGCAAGCGGTCGCATCCACGAAAAAACAATCGGATGCACTCAGCGCGTACAGCAAAGCGGTAAGCGACTTTGAATCGATCCTGCGCCAGCGGCGGGCGCAGATCAATTCGAAGCAACCGCTGCCGAACTTGCCGGGACAGGCACTCTACCTTGCACGCATCAACATGATGAGCACATACAAAGACCTTACCGATGCACTTCCCGCCAAAATTGGGCGACCCAATAAATTCGGAATTCCTCCGGCGTATTTTGACGCGGAAAAAGAGCCGCTGATCGACGAGTACAGGGCTCTTTTCGATATCATGGAGGCGCCACCCGCCAACGCGCAAAAATCAGATACACCGTTCAAGGACGTTGTCGATCTGGCGATTGTCATTGCGCGAGCCAAGGGACTTGATACGGCGAATGCCGAAGCAGCAGGCCGTATTAGCTTGGGGCTGTTCTTTGCCGAGACGAATGGCAATCAAAACGTGGGAAATGGACGCTCGAATAAATACAAGGGAAGTTTCCAAACCGGCCCGTCCGAAGATCACAACGGCCGAACGAAGTGGGCAGCGATAAAAGCCGTCGATAGCAGTCATTGATCCAGCATTGAGCCTGCGCGACGACAAGGAAGAGGCGCGGGCCGGCAATCTGGATCATCGGTTCAACCACTGGACCGCCGTGCGAGACGCGCTCATGGACGAACACGCAGATATTTTCCCGCAAATAGCAGGGATCGTCAAAACACTGCCAGACCCGATCGATCAAATGAAGCTGTTTGAGCTCATCCAGATCATTCCCAATCCGACCAAGTCCGCGCTCAAGTCAGGCGACCTGCGTCGGCTATCGAATTTCCGACCCAACGATCATGGGATATCTGCGAAACAACAGCATCTTCGCCTTTGGACAGGCCGACAGGGCGAAAACATCTGCAACCTTTCGCGAAATTCTTGATGCGATGTGGCTCTTCAATTCCAAATTTGAACGAGCGCTTTCCAAGTTCGACGACATCAAGGCGCGGCAAAAGGGCTGAAGTCGCAGACAACCCCATGCTCTGAAGAGCTTTTGGTTACTCCGCCTAAGTCTAAAATGTGATATATTTCCAGTAACTCGTGGTCAGAATCCCTGATAATGTCGTCTTGTGCGGCGCATGAAGCGCGAACAGAAGATCACTCTGGAGGAAAGCAGGGATTGCTGTCGTCAGGGAGAAAATTCGCCAAGCAGGATTTGCGGCAGGCTTTGCCATTTGGCCCCGCCACCGCACTATCATCGCCGCGATGGCAGCTTTGGTGTTTCTGCCGATCGAGGTCAGCCATGCCGGCGGGCTGTCGGATATCTTCAAGGACTCGCCAAAGCATGGCAAATCGCCAAAGCACGCCACCTCGCGAAAGCCAGCCACCTTGGCAAAGCGTGCCGCCTCGCCAAAACCACAAACCGCCAAGCTTGCCGCCCTGGGGCCGGCCGTCTTGGAACCCTTCGCTTCGAAACCGGCCGCAACGAAATGCGATCGCTCGAAATTCCGGATCGTTCTGGATGTGGGACATACCGCCGAGTCAGAAGGCGCGACCAGCGCCCGCAACGTCGCCGAGTTCGTCTTCAATCTGCGCCTTGCGCAGCGGATCGAGGAGAAATTGAAGTCCGAAGGCTTTCCTGAGACGAAGCTGCTGGTGACCGAGGGCAAGGGCAGGCCCAGCCTTGTCAAGCGTGTCGTCGCCGCCAACGAACTGCACGCGGATCTCTTCCTGTCGATCCACCACGACTCCGTGCCCAATTCATTGCTTCAGAACTGGGAATTCGAGGGCAAGAAAAGCCATTTCAGCGACCGCTTCAGCGGTTATTCCGTCTTCGTCTCCCGCAACAATCCGGATTTCAAGACGAGCCTCGCGTTCGCCGAACTGATCGGCAAGGAAATGAAGGCCCAGGGCCTGCAATATGCTCAGCAATATACCCAAGCCATCATGGGTCGGTACCAGCACCCGCTGCTGAACAAGGAAACCGGCGTCTATAGCTACGATCAGCTCGTCGTGCTGAGATCTTCTCGGATGCCTGCCGTCCTGCTGGAGGCGGGTTCGATCATCAACCGGGAAGAAGAGCTGAAAATGGACTTGCCTGAACGTCGGGACATCATCAGCGACGCTGTCGCGACGGCCGTGAAGGAATTCTGCGATCCCCAACCAATTTTCCTCGGTCCGCCCTGATGGCGCGGTAACGAAACTACCTCGCATCCCCTCCGGATTTTAGCATTGATGCCGGCGACTTTTATTCAGAGGAGGTCTGTGGCGCGAAGGCGGCGGGTAAATCCATTTAGCACGCTCAGCCGGGCTGGCCTTGTCTTGATAATCATCACGCTGCCAGCTCCGGCCTTGGCAGGCTCCGCGTTGCCCAAGGGTTTCGTTTATTTACGTGATATAGATCCCACGATCGTTCAGGACATTCGTTATGCGGGATCTCACAACTTTATAGGTCGTCCAATCAGAGGTTACCTCGCCGCCGAGTGTATCCTCAGCGTATCAGCCGCAAATGCCCTTGAAACGGTGCAGAAATGTTGACCGAGAAGAATCTCTCGCTGATCGTGTGGGATTGCTATCGGC
Source organism: uncultured Alphaproteobacteria bacterium (assembly GCA_963811915.1). Taxonomy (GTDB): domain Bacteria; phylum Pseudomonadota; class Alphaproteobacteria; order Rhizobiales; family Xanthobacteraceae; genus Bradyrhizobium. The sequence continues at coordinate 32,157 of CAWETC010000020.1, read as the reverse complement.
CGAAGCGGGCTGTCGAGGATTTTTTCCGGTGGAGCAAAAATCCGACTCGCTCCGAAATGAAGGCTGAATTCTATCCACGCACCGATAAGGAAAAGCTGTTCGTTCTTGGATATCTCGCAAAACGATCGGCGCACTCGCGGGGGAGCACGGTGGACCTGGGAATAGTCCCTGCCACTTCTTCATTCGCACCGTCGCCGAATTCCTTGCAGCCCCTTAAGGCATGCACGTCACCAAAAGGCGAGAGATTTGAGGATGGAACGATCGATTTTGGCACGGGCTACGATTGTTTGGACGTGCTTGCAAATAGGTCAAACGCCCATGTAGGTCGGATAGCACTGCACAACCGTCAAACACTGAAATCCTACATGGAACGAGCAGGCTTTCGTTCCTATGCGAAAGAGTGGTGGCACTTCGAACTTATCAACGAGCCATTTAAGGGTGACGGGTTTGACTTTGAGGTCTCGACTTCACCATCATCAAACGAAGGGCCAGCACACTGACACCAGCGTTTGCACAGCCGACGTTTCCGATGAATGCCGTAATTGTAGCCAACCAGCGACATCCGGACGAGCAGTTCGGGATCAATCGAAGGCCGGCCAGCAGAGTGTAAAATGGCGCCAGGTGACTCCGAACGTCTGACAAATCGACAAAGCGATCGATCGACTCAAGAAAATGGGTCGCCAGGTCGTAACGCTCAAGTGAGAACTAATAGAACGAGCGCCGCTTGATCAAGCTGTTGCGGAACTCATCATCGCTTCCGGCCTTGCGCATACGAGACCGAATGAATCAGCGAGCTCCTTGCACTTCAACAGGAGAGTGTTTCAACACAATCGGCGCAAAGCGGCCAGTCATACCCGAGCAGCATCTCGTGACTGATGAGGCATGAGTTGTGAGCTGTCAGTGTGGATTTGGATTGGCGATGTGATCGTAAAGCGGCTGGAAGTTGAGCCATCCGATGAACCAGCCGCCGACGTCCCCGCGGCTGTAGCGTGCGCGATCGGGCGCCACGAAGGTCGGCTTGACGCCGGTGGCCTCCACTGCGGGCTGCGTCTTGCGGCACTGTTCCAGGGCGATCAATCACCATGCAGCGTCGTCGGCCGCCAATACTTCTGGCACTTCGCGTCACTAGCGCGGGATATGTCTGGAGGCCGGGGCAGAGCGGTGCGCGCCTAAAGAGACGCAATTGACCCGAACCGGTCATTGCGTTGGCACTAAAACTCAAGGGTCTCGGGGACCCTCACTCCCTTTCGCAGGCGCTTGGAGGTGGTGTAGTCTGAAAAGAGCTGCTCTTGGAAACGGGCTGGGCCGAAGTTCCCGTTTGGACGAACGAGCAGCGATCATGCCGTCGGCAGGCACCGCACTTTCAAATCAACCGACGTTCTTTTTGTTGCCGGTTCCGTCCTGGTTCGCGTGCCAGTCCGCGAATTCAAGTCCGTCGCAGATATTGATGTGGCTCCCTAGTTCTCTCTTAGCTCAGAGGAGGAACACATGAGTGCATCGAAAACAGGCGTCGCCGGCATCGTATCGCTATTCGCAATCTGGGCTCCGGCTAATGCCGATATCAGCAGGTGTCGGACGCCGAGTACACCACCCAAGCCTTGTCAGCCGCGCCTGAAGCCGTCGCAAAGGGAGCAGCAGTCGTTCGGGTGGAACACGATGGAACCTTGCGTACCCTTCGCGAAGGAAATAACGGATTCACATGTATGATTATGGCCACAGAAAAGATGTGCAACGATCAAAACAGCATGGAGTTCATCAATGTCGTGATGCACCACACGCCGCCACCAGACAAGGTGGGCATCTCGTTTATGCTGGCGGGTGATGACGGTGCCAGCATTACCGACCCTTATGCTACCGATAACACTGCCGACAATCACTGGATTGTCACCGGATCTCATATCATGGTCTTCGGTCCTCCTGGCAGGGAGTTGGGGTATATAGTGGCCGCGGACCCTGATCCGACCAGGCCATATGATGTGGGCGAATACGCCGTACGAACGCGCCATGGTCCCGATCGGTCCGCCAGGGGCAACGATAGCGGGATCGAAAACGGGAATGACCACGGGGACTGGCAAGTAGCGGCACGCGAAAGCAGTTAGGTTGCCACTGCTTGTCCGCGGCGATGTCCCTATTGTTTTGACCGCCTTCTCGCGAACCGATGGTTTGCGCAGATGCATAAAATGGAGGACTACATGAGCGATCTCACGCACGACATGACCGACAAGATGCCCCGCCGAGGCTTCTTCGGCCGCTTCGCCGGCGCGATGGTACTCGGGCTCGCGGGGGTGGCGACGAGGCCGGTGCGCGCGCAATCGGCGACAGCGCCATCCGACGGGCCGGACTGGCCGGGAGTGCTGAAGGGACGTCATCGTCAGGTGGTGGACGCCTACGACGCCAACGCAGGATTCCCGCTTGCGTTCGCGTACTCGTTCCTGGTGCCCTACGGAGCGCCGAGCGTGAGTTCGTCTGCCGCAACGGCGGTTATCGTGCTGCGCCACGCTGCGTTCCCGATAGCGCTCGGCAACGAGATGTGGCAAAAATACAAGATCGGGGAGGCGTTCAAGATCCTCGATCCGGAGACCAAGGCGCCGGCGGTCAAGAATCCGTTCCTGCATCCGAAGCCTGGCGTGCTTGTGGTCGACGATATGGCGCTCGACCGGCTGCTCGCGAATGGCACGGTGATCGGCGCCTGCAACCTCGCACTGCAGGTGCAGAGCAAGATGCTCGCCGGCAACGCCGGCGTGAGCGCGGACGAAGCCGCCAAGGAATGGGCTGCAAATGTGGTACCGGGCATCACTATCATTCCATCCGGAACATGGGGGGTGAACCGCGCGCAGGAAGGCGGCTGCACGTACTGCGCGGGCGGCTGATTTCAACCGGATGTGCCAAACAGAAAACGGCGCTGTTATCAGGGCCGTTCTGGTGCACCTACGCGTGCAACCGGCAAGCTTCGGCTGGCGCTGGCGGGAGTGACCCGTTCTAGACCGCTGGTGCGGAAGGCCCTGGCTCGCGATGCACTCGCGAGTGCTACGCCGCATCCAAGTGGGATCAATTGGAACGACAATTAATTGAAGGCTGGCGATGAGGACGAAGGCGGCAATTATCGGCCCTTTCCACCGTCAATTACCGCGAACTTCCGGCAACACAAACCTTCACGGCTTTTGAATTGTAGCTATTTGCAGGCAATTTCGAGTTCATCGGCGTCGTGTATTGATTCATCTTTTTCGTTTGCCTTCATGCTTACGAACATCATGGTGAATTGTGGCGGCACTGCAAAGTCTACATCGAGATACGCCGTTCCGAGCTTCATAGTGCTTTGGATACGCTTTGCCGTCGCGGCGCTCGTGATGAGTGCAGAAGCTCCCGTTGCTTGGCGCTTTGGCCGCGATGGAGCGTTTATCTTCTGAATGTCCGCATTGCCGTTTGACAAGCGCTGCCGCGCCGTTGGCGGAAGCCCCATGTAACTTTGAGCGTGGTGATCTCGTACCCCATCCGTTCGAGGACCGGCGCATCGCCGACCTGTTGGTGCTGCTCGAGTACAAGTTCGGCCTGCTATGGCTGAAGATATCGTAAAATCCGTTTTGCAGGTGGTCGGGTGCGCACGCTGAAGGACGATAAGAATTGCTTGGCTTGCTTCGACAAAGCCGCTGCAACGCTCAAACCAGCGGGTGCTTCTCCTACCTTGTCACCGGCTATCGTCTTAAAATAACCGAATGGATGGTCTTAGGCGGCATGACGAAACAGAGAGCCGAGGAGATCGCGCGCCTTCTGAACAACAAAGCTACGGCACTCATGGATCGGAAGTGCCAAGGATTACTTGGTATTAAGCAGGCCCACTGGCGTTACTCCGGCGCACCTTGTGAAATAAATCCGAGAAAGCCGACGGGGCACGATGCAGCACACAGGGCTGCAAACGGCAAGTTATTCGATGTCGGCACGGGGATGTTCTTGAACGGAAAATGGACGTGGCCGGGAGTTGAACCGGGATGTCGATGCATTTCGAAGTCAATCGTCCCCGGCTTCTCGTAGACGTGAGCGTGCCGCAAAGGCGTTCTAAGCGGCACGTTAGCGACACGAGGGCCTAGTGCACCGGCACCGACCGCTGCGATGCCGACGACAGCTGTGGTTTTCGGGCCTGAGGCTTCGTTGTGGCTTGCGGCGACGAGAATGTAGGCGCCGGCTTGCGCTTCGGGCTGGCCGTCGGCCTTGGGGGAGTGGGCGATGATATCTTAGGTCGCAGGTCTTGCTCGGAAAACTTGGCAAGTATGCTGGCCGATTGTTCCTGACTTACTTTAAGTTGCTCGGTAAAATTCGCATTATTGCGGGCTATCTCTTCCTGGCTCTCCTTGAGTTGCTGGGAAACCCCGGCAACGGCACCCGTGATTTGTTCCTGGCTCTCCTTGAGTTGCTGGGAAACCTTGGCAACGGCACCCGTGATTTGTTCTTGGCCCGCCTTGAACTGGTTGGCGGCATTCGCATTGTCGCGAACCAGTTGATCCTGGCTGGCCTTGAGCTGCTCGATTCCTTGCGCCAAAGTTGCGAGATCGCGTGTCATCGACTGCAGTTGCAGCGTTAGCTGGGAAGACATGGTCGCGGTCGGCGCGACGTCTTCCGGCGCGGTCTGAACTCGAAGTGCTGGTTGCGGAGATGCTGTCGTCACCGCATCGCCATGGGACGGCCGCCACCATGCAATGGCGGCAACAACGATGCATGCGGTCAACAGGAAGCCAGTGCCGCGTAGCGCCCAACGACGAAGCGACGGCAGGTCACCCAGGACAGCAGGACGAAACGTGTTCATGCGGCTCTGCGGATCATCCGAAGGATCGCGCGTGGCACCTAACCCTAGCTCAGAAAGCTGTTCCACCAAGCGCTCTAGCTCTGCATTCGAGCGTGGCTCTACGTGGTTCAGGGTGGAAGCCATCAGCACCCTCCCGTGTCCAGAAATATCACTCGCGTGAGGTGGCGCGCCCATTTACGCTATGTCGAGCGAAGATTCAACAGGCTGGCGCGTCGACGCAGGCTACGTGCCGAGTAGCCGGACCTGAATGTCCTCGGTGGCGCGCTGGTCGGCTTCGCGATCGGCAAAGAGGTGCCCATAGGTATCGAAGGTGTCCTCGATTGACGAATGCCACATGAGGGTCTGTATCTGCTTCGGATTGTGGCCCTACGCAATCCAAAGGAAGGCGCAGTCGTGGCGTAGCGCCTGCAATGCGTATTTAGGCACCTCTCTGAGGACAGGCTCGCCAGCGTCGTCGATGATCGGTTTGCCGGCATAGTCTAAAATTGGCGCAAGCGCGGCTGCGCGTGGGATACAAGATACGATTGAACGTCATATCGATCCGAAGACGACGACGAATGAGGTCGAGCAGAAGCGTGCCTTCGAAACACTGACCACGCAGATTACAAGCCGAAGTACAACGCAATTCTGATGAGTGGGAACGTCTCCCCGGCATAAAGCCGGGGCGACGTCCGAGGCTTGGTGCGTCGTCTCCGCCATGGCAAGGCAAAATCCGTCTAAGGCCGCGAATATGGAACGGGCAGTAGCTCTGACCTATAATATCGCTACCAACCAGTGCATACTGACATAAGAAAACGAAGTACATGGCTGGTCAAAAAACATCCGTTCTTATCATCGGATAGTTTGCCGGTGGGACATTCTGTCTTCAAGTAAGAGGGGTCACCATGGCTGGAATCACCAAGCTTTCCGTGGAGAAAGCGCTCGAAAAGATGCGCGCCAGTGATGCGCCGAAATCGAAGAGCACGCGGCGCGATGAAGAAATGGAGGCACTTGACGAAGAAATAAAACGCATGAGGGCGCAGAGATTGCGGCTCGGTCGACATCAGCGCAAGCGTGATTGAAGCTTTCGCTGAACGTTTCCGCGCAACGATGGGAAGCCCGTAACCTAAGCGAGCTTCAACACCAGATGGACCGTCTGCATATCTCGTCGCGGCCGGGTCTAAAGACAATGTAGCGGCCACCTCCGACGCGATCACCGGTCGGCCATCCTCCTGCGCGACGAGCGCAACATGTTTTCTGAAATCGATGTTCATGAAGAATCGCGTTCCTTCTCCGAGAAGCCGCGCTTGACGACAAAAAAGCGGCGCTGCGGCGCTTGCCCACGGGTCCGTCCGGTCGCAGCAAGCATGTCGTTCTCGTCTTCAGGCCGAAGCGATCGAACTTCGATCTGGCTTCCATTGCCAAGGACCTCCTGCACGATATAGTTGGCGGCTTGCGGCATTGATGTCTCATACCGTAATCCGGCGGCGATTTCGCGACGCGGCAAGCTCAGCAAGACCTGCGGGCGGACAAGGTACTTGATCTGAATCAAGGCAATTCGGGGAAGGCGGCGGGTACGCTTTCACATGGTCTGCCCGGGTTTTGAAAGAAAGCGCGTCCTTGAAAACACTTCGCCAGCTTCTGTCCGGAGAGGACATCGTCCAACTCGTGATCCGGCTAGGATTGCTTGCTTGCCTCGTCTACTGGAGTTTTTTCATCGTTCGGCCGTTTGTACCGATCCTGGCGTGGAGCCTCGTACTCGCGGTAGCACTTTATCCAGTCTTTCGCGGGCTCGCCAAATTGCTCGGCGGGCGGCCGAATCTCGCGGCGGCAATTCTCACCGTCATTAATCTCGGTATCGTCATCGGACCGGCAACCTGGCTCGGGTTAAACGCGGTGGAGGGGGTAAGGGAGATCGCCGGACAGCTGAGTGCCGGTGACCTGATGGTACCTTCTCCTCCTGTGCGCGTGAAGGAATTGCCACTTGTCGGTCCTCAACTATTTGATCTCTGGAATCAGGCTTCGCACAACCTGCGCGCGGTCTTTCACGATGTGGTTCCTTATCTGAAACCATTGGCCGGCACGATGTTCGCGTTAGCAGGCGACGCGGGCGTCGGAACACTGAAATTTCTCCTTGCTGTTGCACTGGCCGGATTTCTCTTTCCGCGCGGGCCGCAGTTCGTGGCGGGGGGCAGGGGGTTTCTGTCGCGGGTCGTACCGGAGCAAAGCGAGCACTTCCTGGAATTGGCGGGCGCAACCATCCGCGCCGTATCCCAGGGCATCATTGGTGTCGCGATCATCCAATCCTTGCTCGCGGGTATCGGCTTCAAACTGGCTGGTGTTCCAGGCGCCGGCCTGTTGGCTTTCGCGATTCTCCTCCTTGCCATTCTGCAGATCGGCGCGACAATCGTTATGCTTCCCGTGATCATCTGGCTCTGGACGGTCAAGGATTTTACGACCGCGCTCCTGTTCACGCTGTTCCTTGTCATTGTCGGTCTGCTCGATAACGTATTGAAGCCGCTGGTGATGGGACGCAGCCTCTCGACGCCCACGCTCGTCATCTTCATCGGGGTGATCGGAGGAACGCTCGCTCACGGAATCATCGGCCTTTTCATCGGGCCAATCATTCTGTCCGTGGCCTGGGAGTTTATGGTGGCCTGGATACGCACGGACCGCGGCGGTTCCGTGCCTTCGCCGATGGTAATCGCTGAAAAGCCGCGGCGGTTTCCGCAGGCGTCGTGACGTTGACTTAAACCAACGCGGCATGTGTTCAGGCGCATTGTATGTGCGCAATATCAAATCGCCGATCGTGGTGTTTTGCTCCAAGGGAGATAACATCACCCCGCTGCGGCAAGCCGGTGAATGGGCGCCTCGCTTTCAACTGGTAATCGCGGGGCGCAATTCAATGAAGCCGGGGTAGGGCGCCCGTTCCACGTGTCAGGATGTCGGGCGCGTAAGCTGTTTTCCGCATGCGAATTTTAGATAAGCAGCGGGCGCCCTTTTTGGAATCTAACCGCATGACAGCAAGTCGATTGAAATTTCTCGGCCGTCGCCGCGTATTTTCCACGTTGGCGGCGGTGCGCCGCCCGCACCACGCCGGCCGACGGTCCAACTATTACCTCCCCAGGGGTGGAGCCGTTCGGGCCGCCTCGTGGCCGTGGGTCAAATTGACTCAAAAATGCCGCAAACGGCCACGCCAAATTGGCTTTTGCCGGCGAGCGCTTCTTGATAGACTAATTGTACTGCTGCTGGGGGCCAAACGGAGTTTCCGTATGGGTGTGGCAGGGTGGCGCTCCGCGCATGGGAAGAGAATTAGCGGGCGGGCAGCCGTTGTCGCTGTCCTCGAAGAGTTGCCGGTGATCTGCTCGCTGGCGGTTGCGGCCGGCTCGATGATCATGATCGGGATCATGCTCTACAAGGATTGGCCACAGTAAAAGGCCAAAATCAGTGCCTCTGCGCTGATCTGAGCACCGACGCCGCGGTGAGCGCTACCGATGTGCTTGCCAGCCGTGGCGATCGTCGCGCAAATCCCGGACTCACCACCGGGCTTCCTGGAGGCATGTGGACGCGGTCGCCGGCCCTTAGGGCGTGCGATAAGCATCGACTGCATGGGCTAAAAAGATACCAACGCAAAACAGACCCAGGACCACCGTGACCGCTTCAGTCATTTTACGCATCCTCGCTCACACTACAGATACGTCCGATAGCCCTCGCTGGTTTCAAGGTCGCTTCGCCAGTTCGATGTAATGATTTCTCGCCTGCCAGCACCGGCCCCGCGCTGACTGGGGTCGACCAGGCACATGGCGAGCTGCATTGGAAGCATAAGTTTGCAGCACAAACTCTGATGGAGACAAGTAGCCGGCAGAGTAGGGCCTTACGGTTGTAATCGGCATAACGCAATCTACTCCGTTTTCATGAAAACAGAGCATGGTCTGGATCCAGAGCCGCGCGAACGAACCTTCCGGACCACACGGACGAGTAGGGTGGCGCGGCGGCTGAAGCGCCGGTCGAGGAAGGCACCGATATCTGCAGCCCGCACCGGCCGGCTGCTGGCGGAAGTACAGAATTCCTTAACGCGGCCGCTCTACTCCTTAGAGACAAAGGCAAAATCCCGAAATGCCGCTGGATCATCGATGAGAGATGAAGCAGACCATGCTGGCGCGCCGCTGCGGGCCGAGGTTCGCGTACGCCTATACGATCAGGCCTTGGATCTCGCTCGCATCGGCGCATGGGAATGTGAGCTCGAGACTGAGCGCCTGACCTGGACTTCGGGAGTCTACAACATTTTCGGCTATCCGATGGGCAACCCGCTGCGGCGCGCGAGCATCGTCGATCTGTATGTCGACGAGTTCCGGCGCAACATGGAACTCGCTCGTGCCGAGGTGATCCGGAGCGGCCGCGCGGTATCGCTCGATGCCGAGATCAGGACCTGGCGCGGCGAAAGGCGCTGGATGCGCCTCTTGATTCACACAGACGGCGGGGGCGGACGGCGGGCCCGGATCTTCGGCTCCAAGCAGGACATCACCTCCGACCGCCAGGCAATGGAGAACCTGCGGCGGCAGGCCGAAACCGATCCGCTCACTGGACTCGCCAATCGCTCCGTTTTCCAGGCGCGCTATCGCGAGGTTGTTGGCGATAGCCTGAATCATGGTTTCGCGTCGGCACTTGTCCTGATCGACCTTGATCGTTTCAAAGAGCTCAACGATACGTTCGGCCATCCGGCCGGAGATGCATGCCTGTGTGAGGTCGCGCTGCGTCTGGGACGAGCCTTCCGCGATGCCGGCCTGGTCGCCCGGCTCGGCGGCGACGAATTCGCGCTCATCCTGCATGCTCCGGCAGACCCTTCCCGGATCGCGCGCGTACTGCGGGAAACCGTCCTAATGCTGAGCCGACCGCTTTTCTGGAACGGTCTTCGCCTCGAGGTCGGTGCTTCGATCGGAGCTGCCCTCGTCGGCCGCCCGCATCGCCGGCGGATCGTCGAACTGTTCGCAGAAGCCGACGCCGCGCTCTATGATGCGAAGGCCGCCGGCCGCAACAAGCTCCATCTTTTCGGCGACGAGGGGTATAGCCACGCGGCCTAGCAGGTTGCGGTTCGCAGTGTGCTCCTGATCGCATCGACAACGCCGTATCCTGTGCGGCGGAAACAGCCAGTTGATCAGCTGACCACTCTCAAGCGACGTCGATCCGGCGCGCTCAAATGTCCACAGGATTGAACCCCACGCCGAAAGCGCGGGGATACCGGGCAGTGCAGGAATATCGAACCCGAAACGAACAAGGGCTTCAGATCGACAAATGCGATATTCGCATAAGGTATATTATGGAATATTTTTATGTACATATTTTCCAGATACTTATGGCTAAATTCTAACCCACTGGACTAATATTGGGACTGAGATTGGCGCGCTGACCGTCGCACGACGCGAGTTCGATAATTCCGCCGCGGCCGAGCATCAGAGGCGCCGCCAGGCTCCGAACTTACGCCGAAAGGTAGGTCGTCGCATTGAGCGCGCTTGCGCGTCGAGCTCGGTGCTCAGGTGATCCGGCGCCAGCGGGTTTCCGGCCGTCGGTGAGCAGCTGCGGCGCCGAAGAGGCCACGACGCTGCCGCAGCGCCCCCGTTCTCTCCGGCGCCGCCTCGCACGGAATTCCGCGACAAAAAGCCGATTGCGAACGGCTTGGTATTTCCGTTGAAAACAGGCAATAAGCCGTCCAAAGACGGCTGATGACCCGGCGGCGCCGGGTCCGTATGATCAAACTATAAGAAAAATCAGGGAGTCAAACAGATGAGCTTTTCGCGACGTGCGTTATTGAAGGCATCCGCTGCCTCGGCGGTGGTGGGCAGCGTCGGGGCGCCGTTTGTCGCGCGCGCGCAGCAGGCCGAATTTACTTACAAATTTGCCAATAACCTGCCGGATTCGCACCCGCTGAACACCCGCGCCAAGGAGATGTCGGCAGCCATCAAAACCGAAACCAATGGCCGCGTCGATATTCAGATATTTCCGAATAACCAGCTTGGGGCCGACACCGATGTATTGAGCCAGTTGCGCTCAGGCGGCGTCGAATTCTTCACAATGTCGGGCCTGATCCTGGCGACCCTTGTCCCAGCCGCATCGATCAACGGGATGGGTTTTGCCTTCCCCGATTATCCCACGGTCTGGAAGGCCATGGACGGCGAACTCGGCGCCTATGTGCGCGGACAAATTGCCAAAGCCAATCTGGTGGCGATGGAAAAGATCTGGGACAACGGTTTTCGACAGACGACCTCCTCGACCAAGCCCATCACCGGGCCCGAGGACTACAAGGGTTTCAAGATTCGCGTACCGGTGTCGCCGTTGTGGACCTCGATGTTCAAGGCGTTCGACGCAGCACCCGCTTCGATCAATTTCAACGAAGTCTACTCGGCGTTGCAAACCAAGATCGTCGAGGGCCAGGAAAATCCGCTGGCGCTGATTTCCACCGCAAAACTCTACGAGGTACAGAAATACTGCTCGCTGACCAACCACATGTGGGACGGCTACTGGTTCCTGGCCAATCGCCGCGCCTGGGAAGCGCTGCCTGCGGATGTGCGCACCATCGTGGCCAGGAATATCAACGCCGCGGCACTCAACGCCCGTGTCGATACCGAGAAACTCAATGCGACCGTTCGCCAGGAGCTTACGGCCAAGGGCCTGACCTTCAACCAGCCGGATGTGACGCCGTTCCGCGAGAAGCTGCGGGCAGCCGGCTTCTATTCCGAATGGAAGGGTAAATACGGCGAAGAGGCCTGGGCGATACTGGAAAAGGCCGTCGGCAAATTGTCGTAACGGAAAAGCTCAAGGCACGCCCGGGGAATTGCGATGGCTCATGCCGAAGCGACGCATGCGGCGACCGGCGGGGTGACTTCCCCTCGCCGACGTTCGCTTGCGGCAACAGTTGAAGCCTGGCTCGGGACCCTCGTCGAAATTCCAGCCGCGTGCCTGGTGGTCGCCGAGATCGTCATTCTGTTCGCGGGCGTGGTATCGCGCTACGTTCTGCAACAGCCCTTGATCTGGTCGGACGAACTGGCATCGATCCTGTTCCTCTGGCTGGCCATGTTGGGCGCCGCTGTGGCGTTTCGCCGGTCCGAGCACATGCGAATGACGGCCATCGTCTCCAGTGCGAAGCCCGCGTTGCGAGCCTATCTCGACGTGGTCGCGACCTGTGCGGCACTGGCCTTCCTGCTGTTGATCGTGAGGCCGGCCTACGAATACGCCTATGAGGAAAGCTTCATCACCACGCCGGCGCTGCAAATACCCAACGCCTGGCGCGCCGCGGCGCTCCCGACTGGCATTTGCCTGATGGCGCTGTTTGCCTGCCTGCGGCTGGCGAGGGTCGGGGATGTCAAACTCGTGCTGAGTGCGGGAATCTCGGTCGCGCTGCTGATTGCGGTTTTCTGGCTGGCGACGCCGTGGCTGCGGCCGCTCGGCAACCTCAATCTGGTAATCTTCTTTGTCGGCGTGGCCGGCTTCTGTGTCTTCACCGGGGTGCCCATCGCCTTCGGATTCGGGCTCTCGATTTTCGGATATCTTGCGCTGACGACACACACGCCGCTGATGGTGCTGGTCGGCCGCATGGACGAGGGCATGAGCCATCTGATTTTGCTGGCGGTGCCGCTGTTCGTGTTCCTCGGCTTGCTGATCGAGATGACCGGCATGGCGCGAGCAATGGTGGCGTTTTTGGCAAGCCTGCTCGGCCATGTCCGCGGCGGCCTGCATTACGTGCTGGTCGGCGCAATGTATCTGGTTTCGGGCATATCGGGATCGAAGGCCGCCGACATGGCGGCTGTGGCCCCGGTGCTGTTTCCGGAGATGAAACTGCGTGGTGCCAAGCCCGGAGATCTCGTTGCCTTGCTCGCCGCCACCGGCGCGCAGACCGAGACCATTCCACCGAGCCTCGTCCTGATCACCATCGGCTCGGTAACTGGCGTTTCGATTTCAGCGCTGTTTACCGGCGGCCTGTTGCCGGGCGTTGTGCTGGCCATCACGCTGTCGACATTGGTGTGGTGGCGTTATCGCGGCGAGGACCTCGGTCACGTCAAGCGGGCAACAGGCGGCGAGATCGTCCGATCCTTTTTCATCGCCCTGCCCGCGCTGGCACTGCCCTTCGTGATCCGCGCCGCTGTGGTCGAAGGAGTGGCGACCGCGACCGAGGTTTCCACCATCGGGATCGTCTACGGGTTCATCATTGGTCTTCTGGTCTATCGCCGCTTCGACTGGCGGCGGCTGATGCCGATGCTGATCGATACGGCGTGTCTGTCGGGCGCGATCCTGCTGATTATCGGCACCGCTACCGGCATGGCCTGGGGATTGACCCAGTCCGGATTTTCGCGCGGGCTGGCTGCCGCGATGACCGGCCTGCCCGGCGGTTCTGCGGCCTTTATCGCGGTATCGATCGTAGCGTTCACGATATTGGGCAGCGTGCTCGAGGGTATTCCAGCCATCGTGCTGTTCGGTCCGCTATTGTTTCCGATTGCAAAGGCGGTTGGCGTTCACGAGGTCCATTATGCGATGATCATTATCCTCGCGATGGGCATTGGATTGTTCGCCCCGCCGTTTGGAGTGGGCTATTATGCCGCCTGCGCCATCGGGCGTGTCGATCCGGCCGAGGGCATTCGCCCGATCTGGGGCTATATGCTGGCGCTGCTGGTCGGCCTGATCGTGGTGGCGATATTTCCGTGGATCTCGATCGGGTTCTTGTAGGTTTAACCTCGCGAAAGGGATGATTTGCCCATGAGCGCCACGCAAAACCAATACGATATCGGACTGGACAAGACGCCCGCCAACTTCGTGGCCCTGACGCCGCTGAGCTTCCTCGCTCGCACCGCCGCCGTTTATCCGGACCACGTCAGCGCCGTTTATGAGGGCCGCGTGTTCACCTGGTCGCAGACCTATGCACGCTGCCGTCGCTTCGCATCGTACCTCGCGGGTCGAAACATCGGGCGTGGCGACACCGTTGCGGCGATACTGCCGAACATCCCGGCGATGAACGAGCTGCATTTTGCGGTTCCGATGGCGGGGGCCGTGCTCAACGCACTCAACATTCGCCTCGATGCCGCCTCCATCGCTTTCCAGCTCGATCACGGCGGCGCAAAGATGATCCTGGTCGATCCGGAATTTGCCGAGGTGATATCGGAGGCTCTCGCCCTGATGACCGGACCGAAACCAGTGGTCATCGATGTCGACGACAAGGCTTTTACCGACGGAAAACGGATCGGCGCGATCGAATACGAAGACGCGCTGTCTCAAGGTGATGAGAATTTTAGCGCGCGACTGCCGCAGGACGAATGGGACGCCATTGCGCTCAGTTATACTTCGGGCACCACGGGCAATCCCAAGGGCGTCGTCACCCATCACCGCGGCGCCTATCTCAACGCCGTCAGCAATATCCTCGCCGGTAATCTCGGCCAGCATCCGGTCTATCTGTGGACGCTGCCGATGTTCCACTGCAACGGCTGGTGTTTTCCGTGGACCATCGCGGCGACGGCCGGCGTGAATGTCTGCCTGCGCAAGGTCGATCCCGGCAAGATATTCGAATTGATTCCAAAACACGGCGTCACCCATATGTGCGGGGCGCCGATCGTCTACAACACGCTGATCAATGCGCCGGATGCGCCGAAGAAATCCGTGGCGCGGCCGGTGGTCGGATTGATCGCCGGAGCGGCGCCGCCGGTTGCCGTGCTCGAGGGCGCCGAAAACATCGGCATCAAACTGACACATGTTTACGGCCTGACCGAAGTTTACGGCCCGGCATCGGTCTGTGCGGAGCAGCCGGGTTGGGATGAACTGCCCGCCGATCAGCGCGCGCAACTCAAGCGCCGGCAGGGCGTGTCCTACCCGCTACAGGAAGGCGTTACTGTGATCGATCCCGAAACCATGCGCGAAGTACCGCGCGACGGCGAAACCATCGGCGAGGTGATGTTCCGCGGCAATATCGTGATGAAGGGCTATCTCAAGAACGAAAAGGCCACCAGAGAGGCTTTTGCCGGCGGCTGGTTTCATACCGGCGACCTTGGCGTGCTCGATGAGCATGGCTATGTCATCATCAAGGATCGTTCCAAGGACATCATCATTTCGGGCGGCGAGAATATCAGCTCGGTCGAGGTCGAGGATGTGCTGTACAAGCATCCCGCCGTGCTGTTCGCCGCCGTGGTGGCGAAGCCGGATGTGAAATGGGGCGAGGTACCCTGCGCTTTCATCGAGTTGAAAGACAACGCGCAGACGAACGAAGCCGAGATCATTGCGTTTTGCCGCAGCCAGATGTCCGGTTTCAAGACACCGAAGGCGGTGGTATTCGGTCCGATTCCAAAGACATCGACCGGCAAAATCCAGAAATTCATGCTGCGCAATCAGGTCGATTCAGCAAAGGCGATTTCGGCGTGAGCGTCATGCCTCTCTCATTGCGAGCGCTTCACGCCTCGCGATGACGATATGCGCGCCTTCCATTCTCAGATAGCCATTGACCGGCTCCGGGCGGCCTTCAACCAGAGCAGCCATGTGCGATCGATTTGCGCGTCGTTGGTCCTTGCGGTTGCCTGGCCCTCTTCCTCCGTCAGGTACGTGACAGGTCCGAGCCTCATCGCTTCGGACTGCAGCCGCGCGCCCACTTCTGTGTACACGGCGCGGAACACGGCTTGGCGCAAGGTCCCGCCGACCACGGTCGAGCCATGGCCGCGCATCAATACGGCGGCGCTCTGACCGAGGCTTTGCGCCAAAGCCGCGCCAAGGCGGGAATCGCGGATCAAAAGATCGCTGCCCGGCCCGGCCACATCGCGGATTTCGAAGACCGGCGTGGCCGCGCCAAGAAAGCCGCACATGTGACAGATGGGGCGTAGCTTGGTGCCGCTCACCACGCTGAACGGAACGACCGCCGGCGAATGGCTGTGCACAACCGAAACCACGTCCGGACGCGCGCGATAAATCTCGCTGTGGATGAACCGCTCCAGATAAACGGCCGGCCCGCCCGCCTCTGTCGGGGCTCCGTCGGTATCAAACTCAAGCACGTCGGTCTCGGTAACAAGTGCGGGCGCCATGCTCCTGGCGAGCAGAAAGTGATCCGGTCGAACGGGATGTCGCATGCTGACATGGCCGAACCCGTCCACCACGCCTTGATCGAACAGGATGTGGTTGGCATCGACCAGTTCGCGGGTCGCCAGAGAGATGGCCTCAGATGCACTGTCGGACATGGTGGATCGTCGCTCCCATAGAAGAGGTTGGCCTTGCGCGCGATGATATGTAGCGCCAATCTGCCATAACGATCCAAACCAAAAAAGCGATCGAATAAAAACGATGGCGGCTCGGCCGCGGGGGAAACAGAAATGGCCGAGCGCGTGCTGGACGTTGGGGCGTTGATCGAAAGCCGGCCCATCGGTTCGGCGCAGTGGACCGTGATCGGGCTCTGCGCATTCGTGGCCATGCTGGATGGCCTCGACCTGCAATCGATCGGTCTGGCGGCGCCAGCGATGATCGCGCAACTTCACATCGCGCCACAGGTCTTTGGATTTGTGTTCAGCGCGGCTCTGGCGGGCCTCGCCTTGGGTGCTTTTCTGCTCGGACCGCTCGCCGACCGGGTCGGCCGCAAGCGGGTTCTTCTCGGCGCCACCTTCTGCTTCGGGGTCTTTACGCTCGCGACCGCCTATGCCGATGATCTGCCTGAATTGCTGACGTGTCGCTTTCTGACGGGGCTCGGACTGGGCGGCGCGATGCCTAGCTTCATCAGTCTCGCCTCCGAATATGTTCCGAAAGCGCGCCGGGCCACGGTGATCAGCCTGCTGTGGGCGGGCTTTCCGCTCGGCGGTGTCATTGGGGGCGTATTGGGATCGTGGATCATCCCGGCCTATGGGTGGCAATCGATTTTTCTCGTCGGCGGCTTCGTGCCTATTCTGTTGTCGGTGATCCTGGCGACGGTGCTTCCCGAATCCGTAAGCTTCCTGGTCGCAGCCGGTAAGCCGGCAGAACGGATCGGCCGCACGCTGCGCCGTATCTTCGCTGATGTGTCGATCGCGGACGGAACGCAATTCGAAATTGCCAAGGAAATCACGCACAGGGCAACCGTATTCGAGCTGTTCAGGTCCGGACGCGCAGTGGGAACTGTCCTGCTGTGGGTCAGTTTCTTCTTCGCGTTCATGATCCTGGTCACGAATTCGTCCTGGAGCCCGATATTGCTGCGCCGTGTCGGCATCGCCACCGAGCAAACCGCGCTGGCGCTGGCGCTCTATAATTTCGGCTCGCTGTTCGGCTCAGGGGCCGCGGGAATATTGATCAGTCGTCTTGGCGTTTTACGCGTGCTTCCACCGACCCTCGCACTCGGCGCCCTCGCCTATGCGATGGTTGGATGGTGGGCACCTTCGCTCGACGCGGTCATGATAGCGCAGGGCCTGTTCGGGCTTCTGCTCGGCTGTGCCAGTTCGGGACTGATCGCGCAGTCCGCCATCTACTATCCGGTCGAGATCCGCTCCACGGGGGTCGGCTGGGCGACGGGGATCGGCCGGCTCGGGTCGGTGGCGGGACCGCTGACTGTCGGTCAGATGGTCGGTGCCCAATGGGACGTACCGACGATCTTCGCGGCAGCGGGCGGATCGGTGTTGGTCGGCGCCGCTGCCAGCGCGCTGATGGGTCTGCTTCCGCACGCACGTACCTCCGGTGCGGTCGCGACCGCCATACGCCCTTCCTTGCGCGCCTGATGGAACAGCTATGAGCAAACTGCAACTTTCGATCGCGATCGGCGACTATGATCGGATGCGTCCGCTCGTCGATGGACTAGTGCGGATCGATGGCGTCGACGCACAAATCATGCTGCTGGAGCCGGAGGAGATTTTCTTCCGCGCGTTCAGGCATGCGGATTTCGACATCTGCGAATTGTCGCTGTCGAGCTACAGCATCAAGACCGCGGCGGGAACGAGCCCCTATGTCGCTGTACCGGTGTTCCCGTCCCGCGCCTTTCGGCACACCTCGATCTATGTCCGCACCGACCGGATCAAATCACCGGCCGATCTAAAGGGTCGCCGTATCGGCGTGCCGGAATATCAGCTCACCGCGAATATCTGGGTCCGTATGATCCTCGAGGAGGATTACGGAATCCGTCCGGCTGACATCACCTGGGTCCGAGGCGGTTACGAACACCCGGGACGAGTCGAGAAGATCAATCTCAACCTGCCTGCCGATGTGGTCGTGGAGAGTGCCGGCCCGGACGACACCATTTCTGCGCTGCTGGCAAGCGGAGAGATCGATGCGGTGATCGGGCCACGGGCGCCGTCCTGTTTCGAGCGCGGCCATCCCGACGTCGGCTATCTGTTTTCCGACCCGCAACAGACTGCAACCGAATGGTATCGGCGGACCCGGCTTTTTCCGATCATGCACACGCTGGGGATCCGCCGCTCTCTGACTGAAAAGCATCCCTGGCTGCCGGTCGCGGTCTTCAAGGCTTTTGAGCGCTCCAAGGCGATCGCGCTGGCGAAACTGGGCGACACCTCCGCCACCAAGGTGACGTTGCCATTCGTCGAGGAGCAGTTGCGCGCGGCCCGCATGCTGATGGGCGGGGATTTCTGGCCGTACGGATTGGAACCGAACCGCCACGTTTTGACCCGTTTCCTCCAACGTCACCACGCCGAGGGGCTGTCGTCCCGATTGCTGACGGCGGAAGATCTGTTCCATCCAGCCTCGCTGGAATTGCACAAAATCTAGATCACGTGATCCAAAACATGAACGAAGAACGTGCCAGCTGCGCGGGTCAACCCGCCTGCTCCAGCGTCAGACGCATGCCATCATAGGCAGGGACCACACCAGGTGGCAGGCTTTGACGCAGCACATCGTAATCCAGATCGGAATGCATGTTGGTGATGATAGCGCGGCGCGGCTTGAAGCGGTCGATCCATGCCAGCGCGTCGTTGACACTGAAGTGGCTGGGGTGCCCCGCATAACGCAGCCCGTCGATAATCCACAGATCGAGATTTTGCAGGAACGGCCAGCTCTCGGGAGGAATATCGCTGACGTCCGGGGTGTAGGCGGCATCGGCAATGCGGTAGCCGAGCGCAGGAATATTGCCGTGCTTCAGAATGAAGGCAGAGAGCATCACCGCACCGCCCTTCCCTTCGATGGTACGGCTTTCGCCGGCTTCGATCGAATGATTGTCCAGAATCGGCGGGTAGTCGCTGCCTGGCGGCGATACGAAACAGTAGGAAAACCGCAGCAGGACATGATCGGCGGTCAAGCGATTCAGATAGACCGGAATGCGCTTGCGCTGGTGCAGCACCACCGATCTGAGATCGTCGATCCCGTGGGTTTGATCGGCGTGCTCGTGGGTCAGGAACACCGCATCGATGTGATCGACATTGGCGTCGATCAATTGCTCGCGCAAATCGGGCGAGGTGTCGATCAGGACCCGTGTGATCCCGTGATCCCCCGAACGTTCGGCCAGCAGCGAACAGCGGCGTCGGCGGTTTTTCGGATTGCCGGGATCGCAGGCGCCCCAGCCCAGCGCCGGGCGCGGAACGCCAGCCGATGATCCGCAGCCGAGGATCGTGAGGTTCAACGTCATGCCGTTGCTTCCGGAGGCGGCACCTTGCTGAACAGGTGGAAGAAATTTTGCGTGGTTTGACGCGAAATCTCCTCAAGCGAGACGCCACGGGTGTCCGCCAGCACCTTGGCGACCTCGACCACATAGGAAGGCTCGTTCCGCTTGCCGCGGAATTTGCCGGGCGCCAGAAACGGCGAGTCGGTCTCGACCATGATGCGATCGGCCGGGAGTTCGGCCGCGAGATCGCGCAGGGCCTGCGAGTTCTTGAAGGTCAAAATTCCCGTGAAAGAAATCGAAAGACCGAGAGAAATCGCTTTCATCGCGAGATCGCGCCCGCCGGTATAGCAATGCAACACGGCCCGAAATGACCCTTTGGCCATTTCATCTGCGAGGATGCGACCGCAGTCTTCATCGGCCTCGCGGGTATGAATGACCAGCGGCAGACCGGTCGCGCGGGCTGCTGCGATATGTGCGCGAAAGCCACGCTCTTGTGCTTCGCGCGAGCCGTGCTGGTAGAAATAATCCAGCCCGGCTTCGCCCAGCGCCACGACCTTCGGATGATCCGTCAGTCCGATCAACTCATCGGGCGAAATCCCGTCTTCTTCATCGGCCTGATGTGGATGCGTGCCGACCGAGCAATAGACATCAGGGAACCGCTCGGCGATCGCGAGCAATGCGGCAAGGCGCCTTACCCGCGTCGAGATCGTGACGATACGCCCAATTCCTGCGGCCGCGGCCCTCGCCACGATGCCATCGAGATCATCGGCGAAATCCGGAAAGTCGAGATGGCAGTGGCTGTCGACAAGCATCGCTTTCAAACCGTTCAGGCCGCGGTCGGTTCAATGTAGCGCGGAAAGATCCCGGTCGGCGCCGGCAGTGTGATGCCCGGCTTGATGCGCGTGTCGCCTCCCAAAAACTTGAAATCCCGCTGGTCGGCGGGAACGCCGAGAACATCGAGCATCTTCGCGCAGGATTCCGGCATTATCGGCTGCGTCAGAATGGCGATCTGGCGCACCACTTCTGCCGTCACATACAACACCGTTTTCTGACGTTGTGGATCGGTCTTCGCCAGCGCCCACGGCGCTTCGCCGGCGAAATAGCGGTTGGCTTCAGCCACCACGGCCCAGATCGCATTGAGCGCCTGGTGAATTTGCTGGCTCGCCATGGCGGTTCGCGCCAATCCGATCATGGCATCGGCCTGCGCCAGGATTGCTTTGTCATTGTCGCCGAAAGCGCCCGGTTCGGGCAGCACCCCCCCGAGTTGCTTGGCGATCATCGACAAGGAGCGTTGCGCCAGATTGCCGAGATCGTTGGCGAGATCGGCATTGATGCGTGCGACGATCGCTTCATGGTTGTAGCTTCCGTCCTGTCCGAACGGCACCTCGCGCAGGAAGAAATACCGCATCTGATCGACGCCGTATTGATCGGCGAGATTGAAAGGATCAACGACGTTGCCGATCGATTTCGACATCTTTTCGCCCCTGTTGAACAGAAAGCCATGGGCATAGACGCGCTTCTGCACCGGAATACCTGCCGACATCAGAAAAGCCGGCCAGTACACCGCGTGAAAGCGGATGATGTCCTTGCCGATGATGTGAACGTCGGCCGGCCAATAGCGCCAGTTCGCATCGCTCTCGTCGGGAAAGCCGACGCCGGTGATGTAGTTGGTCAGGGCGTCGACCCACACATACATGACATGCTCGGGATCGCCGGGTACCTTGACGCCCCAATCGAATGTGGTTCGCGAAATCGACAGATCCCGCAAGCCACTTTTGACGAAGCTTATGACTTCGTTCTTGCGCGAAGTCGGGGCCGATGAAATCCGGCTGGTTTTGATAGAGCGCCAGGAGCTTGTCCTGGTAGGCGGAAAGTTTGAAGAAATAGCTCTTCTCCTCCACCCACTCGACCGGGGTGCCCTGCGGTCCGCGTCGCACCTTGTCATCGCCGACAATGGTTTCGTCTTCGGCGTAATAGGCCTCGTCGCGCACCGAATACCAGCCGGCGTAGTTCGAAAGATAAATGTCGCCATTCGCCTCCATCCGTTGCCAGATTTCATGGCTGGAGCGGTGGTGCTGCTCCTCGGACGTGCGGATGAACCGGTCAAACGAAACGTTCAGGCGCTGGTCCATTTCCTTGAACCGGGCCGCATTGCGGGTCGCAAGATCGAATGCGGACATGCCCTCGTTCTGTGCGGTCTGAATCATTTTCAGCCCGTGCTCGTCGGTGCCGGTGAGGAAAAACACGTCCTTGCCGTCGAGCCGCTGAAAACGGGCCAGCGCATCGGTCGCGATCGCTTCATAGGCGTGGCCGATATGCGGCGTGCCATTCGGATACGCAATCGCCGTCGTAATATAGAACGTATTTCTGCGAGGTATGGCCGGGGCAGACATTTTAGCCCTCTCGCGCGGCGCTTGCGTCTTCGGACTCTGGTTCACGAATGTGGTCTTTACAATCCTGGAGTTGACTTGCCCGGAGCTGTCTTGCCGTGGCTTCGTGGACTTGGCTTTCTTTGCAACTTTGGCTTTCTTCGAAGCTTTCTTGCTCGCCTTCTTTGCGGCCTTTTTTGGCGCCGATTTCTTCGCGGCTTTCTTTACCGGCTTACGGCTTTTCCTCGGGCCCTTGCTTTCTGCGGCACGCTTTTTCGCAACGGCGTTTTTGGCAGAAACGGCGCGCGAGGATTTGCGCGCTTTCTTCGCCTTCTTTTTGGAAGCTTTCTTAGCGGTCGCCACCACGAATTCC
Source organism: uncultured Alphaproteobacteria bacterium (assembly GCA_963811915.1). Taxonomy (GTDB): domain Bacteria; phylum Pseudomonadota; class Alphaproteobacteria; order Rhizobiales; family Xanthobacteraceae; genus Bradyrhizobium. The sequence continues at coordinate 10,114 of CAWETC010000020.1, read as the reverse complement.
TTTATGGATCAAACATGATTGTTGCGATTGGGAATCGGCGGAGCGATTACCGCGTTGCCTCCGCAAGCAGCCCGAACACCGAGAAAACCAGCGGTTTTCGTTCAAGATTGTAGGCTTCGGTGTCGCGCGCGGCGCGGTTGATCTTTTCCCACACCTCCGCCAGCCGTGCAAGGCGCGCAAGGTTCGCGTTGGCATTGGCATCGTCGCTGTGCAGGCGTTCGCCGACCCAACGATCGACGCTGTCGATGAAGGCCGCCAGCGCCACCCGGTCGCTGCCGCCGAGCGCGTCCCCGAGGGCGTGCAATTCGCGCGGATCGACCTGTGGCAGCGTCGCCAGCAGTGCCGCGGTCCGCTGGTGAAGTTTGACGGCGTCACCACCCAGCAGCATCAGCGCGCGCGCGACGCTTCCCTCCGAAGCGTCCGCCGCCTCCGAGAGCGCGGGATCATCGATCGCGAGGTTGGCTGCCTGCGCCGCGGCCTGGATGACGTCGGAGGTCGCAAGTGGCCGCAACGCCAATTTGCGACAGCGAGACAGGATGGTCGGCAATACCCGCGCGGGCGCATGGCTGACCAGAAGGAAGAGCGATTGACGCGGCGGTTCCTCGAGAATCTTCAACAGCGCGTTGGCGGCGTTCGGATTGAGTTCATCGACAGTATCGACGATGCAGACCCGCCAGCCTTCGACCGCGGCGGTCGAGCCGAAAAACGAGATCGTCTCCCGCGTCTCGTCGACCGTGATGACCGTGCGCATGACGCCCTTGTCGTTGAGGGTCCGTTCCAGTGTGAGTAGCCCGCCATGGGCGCCCGCCGCGATTTGGCGCGCGACCGGATCGGACGGATCAACTTCGAGCGTCTTGGCATGCTGCACATCCGGCGCAAGGGGATCGCGATGGGCGAGCACGAACCGCGCCATCCGGTAGGCCAGCGTCGCCTTGCCGATGCCCTGTGCGCCGCCAATCAGCCAGGCATGCGGAATACGCCCGCTCCGATAGGCCTGCAGCAATGCCGTCTCGGCCTCGCGATGCCCTAAAAATACAGCCGTCTCACGCGGATGGGCGACGGAGATCCGCGGTTCGACCTGCCGGGCGCTCATGCTGAACTGGCCACGTTGCCGGCAGCGGCCGTAAAGAAACGATCGCGCAGGGCGGCCCATACGCTGGCAGCCACTGTGTTGGCGTCGGCGTTGGCATCGATCAAGACACATCGTTGCGGTTCGGCCGCGGCGATCTGGCGGTATGCGTCGCGCAGTTCCTGGTGAAACCTGAGGTCTTCCGCCTCGAACCTGTCAGGCGCGCCGGACCCGCGGCGGGCGGCCGCGCGCTTCATGCCGATCTCCACCGGGATATCCAGAATGATGGTCAAATCGGGTTTGAGGTCGCCGATCGTCACCCGTTCCATCGCATTGAGAACGGCGGGAGCGACCTGCCCCAGCCTGCCCTGATACACGCGGGTCGAGTCCGAGAACCGGTCGCACAGCACCCATATTCCCTGGTTCAGCGCCGGCAGGATCACGGATCGCACATGGTCGTCGCGCGCAGCGGCAAACAACAGCGTCTCCGCATCCGCACCCAACAGCTTGCCCATTCCGGACAATACCAGGTGCCGGATGATTTCGGCTCCAGGCGATCCGCCGGGCTCGCGCGTGACGATGGCGCGCAGCTTTGCGGCATCCAGGCGTTCGCTCAGGATTTTGATTTGCGTGGATTTGCCGGATCCCTCTCCGCCTTCAAAGGAGATAAATCGGCCGCGCCCGGGAGTTCGTTTTACCGCAGCTTCGGCCATCGTCAGAGCTTCTCGGCGCCCGCGCGAAACATCCCAATCACGAGTTCGCTCACGCCGTCGATCGCCCGCCGCATCGTCGATCCCTTGCCGACCGATTCCGCCGTATAGACCGGCGCCTCAACGGCGATGTTGCCGCCACGCCAGACCTTCACGACGCCGACCTGCTGGCCGGCCTCGATCGGCGCCCGTACCGGCCCGTTATAAATGACGCGTGCAATCAGTTTATCGTTGCCGTTTTTCTGCACCATCACCTGGACCGGCTCGCGGCTGGTGAGCTTAACCGAACGGCTCTCGCCGCCAAACACCCTGGCGTAACCGACCGGTTGTTCGGCGGCAAACAACGTCCGCGTTTCAAAATTGCGAAATCCCCATTCGAGCATTTTTTTCGCCTCGGAGGCGCGATCTTCGGCATCGTCGAGGCCGTTTATGACGACGATCAGACGCGTGCCATTCTGCACCGCGGAGCCGACCATGCCGTAGCCGCCCTCCTTGGTGTATCCGGTCTTGAGGCCATCGGCACCATCGAGCGAGGTTAGCAGCGGATTGCGATTTTGTTGCCGGATCTTGTTCCAGGTGAATTCGCGCTCGCCGAACAATTTGTAGAAATCAGGATACGTCTGGATGATATAGCGTGCCAGTTTTGCGAGTTCCCGCACCGTCATCTTGTTGCCGGGATCGGGCAGACCGTTCGAATTGGCAAAGGTCGAGCGCGTCAATCCGAGCTCGCGCGCCCGCTTGGTCATCATTTCCGCAAAGCTGCCTTCGCTGCCGGCGATACCCTCCGCTAGTGCGATACAGGCATCATTGCCGCTCTGAATGACTGCGCCGTGCAGCAGATCGTCCACGGAAATCTTGCTGTGGATCGCCGCAAACATGGTCGAGCCGCCGGCAGGCGCGCCGCCCTTGCGCCAGGCATATTCGCTGACGCGATATTCATCGGTCAGCTTGACGTCGCCCTGCGTGATGGCATGGAAGACCACTTCCGCGGTCATCAGCTTCATCATGCTGGACGGCGCCCTTAATTCATCGGCGTTCTTCTCGAACAGCACGCTGCCGCTCGAGGCTTCGATCAGGATCGCGGTCGGCGCATCTCCGTCGAACCCGCCCTCGTCTTTCTTGGCGCCCTGCACGCTGTTGTTGGCGGCATATACCAAGCCGCCCCACCCCACGGCCAAGAGGACAGCCGCCACGATCAGGCTGCGCCACGCGGGCCCGGACTTACCTGAGGATGATATCTTGACTGTCATCGGTGCCAGTTGAATTCAGAGTTTAGCTCTAGTTGCGTAGCAGCATGATCTTGGTCGGAAAATCGATTTCCTCTTTTCCGCATCCTGCTCTAACAGTTGGAAGTATCGGGAACAACACAGGTTTTAGGACCCCTCCGGCGGACCGATCCGATGGCGCTTTTCGCCAAACCGCTTATCCTTTGGCAGATGCCGCGCAGGTGCCATATCGTGGATGTTCCGACAAAATCGCGAAAACACGGCGGAAAAGCGATGCAATTCTCACGCACCATTTCCGCCAACGGGATCGAGATAGTCCTGCTCGAACAGGGCGAGGGCCCGCTGGCGGTGCTCTGCCACGGCTGGCCGGAAATGTCCTATTCCTGGCGGTATCAAATCCCGCGATAGCCGCGGCGGGCTTCCGTGTAATCAGCATCAGTAATTTCTATTGGCAATATTTCCAGAAACCGGGCGTGGCGGAAAGCGAGCTCGAGCGCGACGTCGACCTCACGATGCGAACCCTGCTCGGGCACGGATTTTCCAATCCATCGGCGTTATTCGTGGAAGACGGCAAAGGATTTCTTGGCGATGTCAGCGTCGTCAGGCCGCGGCCGGATTGGCTCAGCGAAGCCGACTTGTGCTATTTTTGCGAGACTTACCGGAAAACCGGGTTTCGCGGCGGCCTCAACTGGTACCGCAATATCGACCGCAACCGGGAACCGACCGCACCGTGGCAAGGGGCGGTGATCGTTCAGCCATCCTTCGTTGCCGGATCGAACGATGCTATCGTCACCGGTCTGACCGGCGGCAAGCGCGCGGCCGACATGGAGCGGGTTCTGCCGAACCTCAAGCAAAAACTCATCATCGAGGGCGCCGGCCATTGGACTCAGCAGGAACGCGCTACCGAGGTCAATGCCGCGTTGATTGAATTTCTCCGGCAGAACAGCCGGTAAGCAGGCGATGAGGCTGGTTCAATAAAGCCCGCGCCCGGCCAGCAATTCGCTCGGGCCACGCGGATCGACCGGGGCGTAGGCGGAGACCGCCCTGACGTCAGGCCTGTAGCGATCATCATTCTCATACGACACGGCCCGCGGATTTTCCAAGACGCGGCTGCTCGAACGCATGCGCGCCGAAGCGGACATCTCGGATGTCGCCGATATCGAGGCTTGGTCGGCCGACGTATTGCCGAGGCTATAGGGCCTGCCCTCCGGCATTGGCACCTCGCCCCGAATCGGACGGTTCGATGAGGACATTTCCGGAACGAACGGGCGAGCGGACGCAACCCGGACCATTGATGGCGACGGAGCGGGCACGCCGGTGCGCAAGGTCGCCATGAGTTGCCGGTCATCGGAGCCTTCGAGCGGCGCCCGGCCGACATATTCGACCCGCACCCGCGCGACGCCATTGCCCTTAAACTCGAGCAATTCAGCAGCCCGGCTGGAGACGTCCATCAACCGGTTGCCGTGATAGGGACCGCGGTCATTGACGCGGACTATCAGCGATTTGCCGTTGCTGAGATTGGTGACGCGTGCATAACAGGGCATCGGAAGCGTCGGATGTGCCGCGGAAAGCGAAGACATGTCGTATACTTCGCCATTGGCGGTAAGGCGGCCATGGAAATCATCACCGTACCAGGAAGCCAGGCCTTCCTCACGATAATTGACGTCCTCTTCGGGCACGTAGACCCGTCCTCCGACGGTATAGGGTTTGCCGACCCGATAGGTCCCGCCACCCTTTGGCACGGGTTCGCCGAAGGCGACGACGCGGGGGCTGCTTGAAACCCCATATTTGGGGTCAATCCGGCTGGACATGCTTGACGAAGCACAATTGGCAAGGACAAGGCACGTCGCTATGGCTGCCGCGCCTCGCGCCGCCCGGAAAGCCGCATCTGACCGTCGAATCCCCATCCGCCCCAATTACCATTCCATCGGCCGTGTGCCTACTTCAGGCACCTGCCAGCTGCACGTCCCCGATGCAGCCCATTTCTGCACCAACGTATGAACATACCGCAGCCCGAACACGGCGGAAATGGGGAGAGCGCGGGGGTGGTGAATCAATCGTTGCGTTTGCGGCCGATAACACGCGGGCTCTGGTGGTCTGGTTCTGAACTGGATCCAAGGGTGCCCCTGCCCTCCATTTCGCGCCACTTCGGTACGGCAAAGTTGTTGGCCGATACCCTTGCGTGCGCGTTTGAGGCCTTCGAAAGAAATCATCGCGCGTACTACGTGCCGGCTCAATGGCGTCCCGGGAAAAGATTGAGTGCCTGAACGCTACAGCGGTACTACTGATGCTCGTCGCCGGTCTGTTTCACGCAAGCCGGCATGCGATTGTCAAAACGGGAAGCAGCCTTTCGCTGCTTGTTGGAATGGGTTTGGTGAGCGCGGTCCTCACGCTCCCGTTTTTGTTTTCCGTGCCGCCCCCTTCGATAGCAGCATGGCCGATCCTGCTGGTGTCTCTCTTTTTGCATGCCGCATACAAGGTCAGTCTCACACGAGCCTATGAAAGAAGCGAATTGAGCAGAGTTTATCCGTTAGCGCGCGGTCTGGTTCCGCTCTTTGCAGCCCCGCCCTCGGATATGCTTCTTCAGCAACTACCAAGGCCGATGCAATTGGTTGGAACAGTCGTGATCGTCTGCGGCCCCATTGGGCTCTCGATCGAACCGAAGAATTCAGGCTTTCATCTTCGAACGTTATTGGCTGCCGCCGCCGCGAGCGTGATGGTCGCCGGATATTCGGTCGTCGACGCATTGGGAAAAGGAGTGCATCCGGCTGGTCGTCATTTACGGCCTAGTTGATTGTCTCTGGAAAGTGGGCCCAATTTGACATCGGTTCACTGATGCCGATGTAACGCGCTGCACTGAGCTCTCCGCGCGATCAATTCGCGAGTTGATCCACCATTTCAATCATTTCAACGCGGCGGGATTAAATTGCGCACCGCGTCGCGATGCGAATGCTGGAGCCGGTGCCCATTGATGCGATTCCAAAACCTCGCACTCAAGAAACCGGCTCGACACCAGTTGCTGATCCCAGAGCGCATCTGGCGGGAACCGATCTTCTGCCAACCAATGCGCGCGCGCCACCGAGCGATCGAGAAAAATCATCGGTCCGTCCGATCGCGCTGCAGGTTGCGCAAGAGCTGGTCGATCGTCATCACCGGTTGGCGCGGTGGCGGCGTCGAGCTGGTGGCGCCGGGAAGCCTGCAAATGACGGCAAGGCGATCGCCGACGAGCGCGGTTAGGCCCGTCAACCAGCACCGTGTCGCTGCATGGACCCCACCGTGACTTTCTCCGCAACCAACCGTGCTCGTGTCATCGGCCGGAAACGCTCGCACTACAGCCATCTTTGCGCACCATGATCGTCGGTTACCCTTGAAATCATTGGATATTTTGGCTTCGTTCTGCCAAAATCCAGCCGATCATCGATCTACTTTAGATAGCTCTCACAATATTCTGCAACTTATATCATAGGCTCGGATCGCAGACTTGCGCCGCGAGCGCGCCCGGCGTTCATACCGGTCGATGGCGCGCCATTGAGAGGCCTGGTCCGCCAGGATCAAGGCCAGCTTGAGCGGTCCCTCCGGCTTCAATTCCAGAAATGCAACGACCTCGTCCGGCATCGGCGTCACCGGACCGCCGAGCCGCAAACCGCGCAACACCAGGGCCTGCTGTTCGCGTCGCCGCGCATCCGACCCGGAGCCGGGGTCGCGCCAGGCACGGTTGAGGAGCCGATGGCGCGCCTCCCGCACGCGGCGCAGATCGATCTCCGCTTCGGCCACCCGGCGCGCCCGTTCGAGCAGGGCGGCGCCGGCGGCGGGCCCGGCAATGGCGCGCGCCAGCGCCTCGACCTGGTCGGACAACACCATATCCGAAACAACCGGCACGCTCAAGCCGTGGCGCAGCCCATTGCGCGCGGTGCGGGCGCGGCCCGGCGCGGTTTTCGGGCCGGTGCTGGCCCGGGCGTTGGCGCGGTTGGCCTTGATCTTGCGCGGGCTGGTCACGCCGGATCGCTCCCTTCTGATTGAGCTCACTGACGCGACGACCGCCGGGGTCGACGTCGGGGCGGTCGCTCCGCCGCCGTCGGCGAGTGACGGCGCGCCGGCACCGGGCGTTGTCGTTCCGCGGGGGCCCGAGGATCAATCGTTTCATTGCGACGATTTCCCGCCTAGCGGCTTTCGAAGCCGCACGCCGGGGCCCCCGCCGTTCGCGTCGATGAATTCGACGCCCGCCGCTTCCAACGCGCGACGGATCGCGAGCTCATTAGAGGCGGTAAGTGAGGTCCCCTCTTCTGCGACTTCAGCGCGGCGGATCGTATTAGCGCCTAGAGCAGATTCCCTTGCGAGATCTGCGGCGCTCCACCTCAACAAGGCACGCGCGGCCCGAATCTGAGCGCTCGAAAGGGCTCCTTTTTTCATTTGAGTTCTTATTCCATATGGGTTAAATTACCCCATATGGGGTAATTATAGCGATTCGGCTTATTGGGAGATATTGAATGAAACCCGACGTATGGACAAAGACGAACGAAGGTCGCCGCGCCTTCATCGGCGGCTCGGACGCCAAGATCATCATGGGCGACGACGAAGCGACGCTGCTCCGCCTCTGGCGAGAGAAACGCGGCGAGCTTGAGCCGGAGGATCTTTCTGACAACCTGATCGTTCAACTCGGCACCGTGACTGAGGACCTCAACCGGCGCTGGTACGAGCGCAACACCGGTCAAACGATCAAGCACGTGCAACGCCGGATTTAGCATCCCATCCGCACGTGGATGGCCGCAACCCTAGACGGCTTGGTCGATCCCGGCGGCGCCGTGTTCGAAGCCAAATTCATGCTGCCCTGGACGTTCTCGGAGGAAGGGGCGGCCGAAAAACACATGCCCCAGCTGCAGCACAATCTGTGGGTGACCGCCTCCCGCACGGCGGTGCTATCGATCATCACTGGCGGCGGCAAATGGGTCGAGATAACCATCCCGGCCGATCCGCTCTACCAGCACCTGCTGCTCACGGCGGAGAAGAAATTCTGGCGGTGCGTGGAGACCGGCGAGACCCCTCATCTGTTTGGCGTCGAGCCGCCGCGGCCGCGGATCGAGGCGGTCCGGGTCGTCGATATGACCTCATCCAATTCCTGGGCGGAATTCGCCGGGATCTTTTGCCAGACCCGGGCGGCCTATCTCGAACACGACGCGGCAAAAGCCGAGTTGAAGAAGCTGATGCCGGAGGACGCCAAGGAGGCCATCGGGCATGGCGTGCGGGCCAAGCGCTCCAAATCGGGTGCGGTGAGTTTCGACCTCTTGAAAGAGGAGGCCGGGGATGCAGCGCTCCAGCCATAAGATCGGGGCGCTGGCGGCAGCACTCGCCAAGGCCCAGTCCGAGATCGCGAATCCGGAAAAATCCCTCACCGCCACGATCGCCTCCCCGTTCCCGCGCGAGGGGCAGCGGACGTTTCGCTATGCCGCCCTATCCGCAGGACTTGACATCGTTCGCAAATGCCTGGGCCAGCACGAGATCGCAACGGTTCAGAGCACTGCGATTGATCGGGACGCCGGCCTGATCAGGCTCACGACCACGCTGGTCCACGCCTCCGGCGAATGGGTGTCTTCTGACTGGCCGGTCTGCCCGACCAGCGAGACGGCAGCGCCGCATCGGATGGGCGCGGCGCTGACCTATGCCCGGCGCTATGCGCTGTTCACGCTGGTCGGGATCGCCGGCGAGGATGATCTCGACGCGCCCGATCTCGCCCTTGCAACGGTGGATCCAGGCTCACAAGGCAGCCCGGCGGAAAAGAAAAACGGTTCCAATGGATCAGGGACGCAGACGCCCGCAAAAGTTTTCCAGGGGCCGCGTACGGGTGGTGTCCGGGCCCGTGCGCTGTCGGGCGAAGCCTCGGCGATCCTGCGGGACCAGCTGCTGGCCGAGCTGGAAGGGTTGGAGCTCAAGGACGATCTGGATGCCTGGACGCTCCGGGCCTGGCCAAAGGCAAACACCCTGGCGCCTGAAGACGGGGACCAGGTCAGAGAGGCGTTTCAGGCCCGGCTCGCCCGCCTCCGGACGACACCGGATCAGGACCTCTCGCCAGCCGACCCGAACCGAGCAGCGGTGGATGACGAGTCCCGCCCCCGCATCGACAAAAGCGTCTTGGCCCTGCCGGAAGCCAAACGGTTAAGAGACAAGCAGCATTTGCGGTTCATTGCGAAACAGCCCTGCCTCGTCTGCGGCCGCGAGCCCTGCGACCCGCACCACTTGCGTTTCGCGCAGCCGCGCGGACTGGCACAAAAGGTCAGCGACGAATTCACGGTGCCGCTGTGTCGAACGCATCACCGCGAGCTGCACCGGCGCGGTGACGAACGCATATGGTGGGTCCAGTTGAATGTCGATCCGCTGCACACGGCACAAACGCTGTGGCGCGCATCTCACCGCGGCTCGGAACTTCCAACTTCTTCTGCCCTACCACCTCAGGCATGACCGCCAGCAATTCGATTACTGCCATAAAGAGAAAGGCCCGACCTTGTTGTTGTCGGGCCTTTCGTATTGATGGGTATTGAACGATTGAGAAATCGATGCCGCCTCCAGCGTTTCTTAGTGGTGGAGGATGAAATCAGACGAGTTCAGCAGGTTATGGTGCGCATCGTGTACGCCGCAGGGCAGTTCACGACCTTCGATCTGCCGGCCTATGCCGAGCAGGCAATTGTCGGCTCAAACGCTTTTGCGCTGGCCTATAACGCCAAGGACGTCACCGATACCCGCAGCGAGCTTGGCATTCGCACCGACAAATCATACGCGATGCAGGCGCAATCCTGACCCTGCGCAGCCGCTTCGCCTGGGCGTATGATTTCGATCCGGATCGCTCGATCGCCGCGACGTTCCAGTCGCTGCCGGGCGCCAGTTTCACCGTCAACGGCGCGGCGCAGGCGCACAACTCGGCCCTGACCACCGCGTCCGTTGAGATGAAATGGGTGAATGGCTGGTCCGCCGCGGCAACCTTTGAAGGCGAGTTCTCCAACGTCACTAGCAGCTACGCCGGCAAGGGTGTGGTTCGCTATCAGTGGTGAGATTGACTTCCGCTCTTGGCAGCACAGAACAGACCGGCCGACCCTACCGCGCGATGTCTGTTGTTGTGA
>CAWETC010000019.1:0-205430 GCA_963811915.1 uncultured Alphaproteobacteria bacterium | reverse complement strand
GAAGGGTTTCGGATGACGGCCGATCGAGACGATACGGCTTGCACCGGGGCCGTCGTCCGAAAGCCTCCAATGAAGGAACGCGCGCGAGGTTGGGTAGGACGGCTGCCGCGCGCTATGGAGATTTGATGGCGGTGGTGGGGGTGTGCGGAAGTCGGCGGGGCTTGGGGATGAGGTTATTGTGCCGCGCAGGTTTGGCTGATCTGCTTTGATTGGGTAGCGTTGACGATGCGTTTCGCGGATGCATGCGGTGCGGAATGCAATACCGGACAGGTGTTGGGCCGAGCAGCGGCGTATCTGGTCAATGACCAGCGGGGAAGGCCGTTGGTGGTTGGGGTGCGGAATGTTGCGGTTTCGCTCATGAGGTATCGATCCTGATTACGGTCGGCCGGTAGCGTGGTTGGCAGCCGGCATCGAAGATCTCGATGACGAACATGCGGCCGCCACAGCAGGGGCAAGGCTGGGCGAGTGGCTGCGCCGCCGCCGGATCGATTTCGACTGCGTCTTCGGCCGCGGGCGTAGCCATTCCCAGGAGTTCGTGCACTCGCGCGATCGTCTCGGCGCGATGAGTGCTGGCGAACAGACCGTAGTGGCGGATGCGATGGAAGCCTTTGGGCAGCACGTGGATGAGGAACCGGCGGATGAACTCGTCGACGTCGAGCGTCATTGTCGTGTAGCGGCCGGAGCCTTCGATCCTGTAGTTCTTGACCTTGAACGTGACGCTGCGCCGGTCGACTGCGATCAGACGATGGTTCGAGATGGCGACACGGTGGGTATACCGCGACAGATAGGCAAGCACGGCTCTTGGACCGGCGAACGGCCGCTTGGCGTAGACGAACCAGCGCTGCTTCCTCAGTGGAGTAAGGAACGCCGCGAATGTCTTGGCATCGACCAGATGTGCGAGTGAGCCGAGCAATTGCAGCCTGCCTGCTCGGTGTGCCGCCAGAAGCTTCTCCAGCATCAAACGTCGAAACAGCTTCGATAGAACGCGCACGGGCAGCAGGAAGCTTGGCTTGCATGAGATCCAACGGCCGCCATCCATGGAGAGCCCGCCGCCCGGCACGATCATGTGCAGATGCGGATGGTGAGTCATTGCCGAGCCCCAGGTGTGCAACACCGAGGTGATGCCGATGCGGGCTCCGAGGTGGTTGGGGTCGGCCGCGATCCTGAGCATCGTCTCCGACGAGGCCTTGAACAGCAGATCGTAGATCACGGCCTTGTTCTGGTAGGCGATGTCGCCAACCGCCGACGGCAGCGTGAAGACGACGTGGAAGTAGGGAATCGGGAGCAGTTCGGCCTCGCGCGCGGCCATCCACTGGCGTGCTGCCGCGCCCTGGCACTTCGGGCAGTGCCGGTTGCGGCAGCTGTTGTAGGCGATCGCGGTGTAGGCGCAGTCCTCGCAGCGCGCGACGTGTCCGCCCAGCGCCGCGGTGCGGCAGCTCTCGATGGCACTCATCACTTTGAGTTGGAGCAGGCTCACGTGACCGCGGTTGGCATGACGCCACGCGGCCCCGTGGTCGCGTAAGATGTCCGCGACCTCCAGAGCTGCACGGGCCATGTCGACCCGTTACGCAGGCGGCTCGTGCTTTTTCTTCGGCACCAGTGGCGTGAGCCTGTCCAGCGGGCTCACGACCTCACGGATGATGCTGGTGGCCACATGGGTGTAGCGCGCTGTGGTGTCGAGCTTGGAATGTCCGAGCAAAACCTGGATCACACGAATATCGATGTTCTGCTCGAGCAAGTGGGTGGCGAAGCTGTGTCGCAGCGTGTGCGGCGCCACCCAATTGGGCAGTCCGGCCCGCTCGGCGGCCATGTGGCAGACGCGGTGGAGCTGTCGCGTCGTCATCGGGTTGATGCGGTCGCGTCCGGGGAACATCCATAGCTTTGGCTTTGTGATACGCCACCAGTCGCGCAGCAGCTCCAACAACTGCGGTGACAGCATGGCATGGCGATCCTTGCGGCCTTTGCCCTGGTCTACGCGGAGCATCATGCGCTTGGAATCAATATCGCAGACCTTCAGCGCGACAACCTCCATGGCTCGCAGACCCGCGCCGTAGGCAACGCTGAGCGCCGCTTTGTGTTTGGGCCCGGGTGCAGCCTCCAGCAGACGCAACACCTCTTCGGGCGAGAGCACGCGCGGCAGCTTGCGCGGCTCGTAAACGAACACGACATGTCGCGTCGTTTCCGGCCGCTCGAGCGTCACGTTGAAGAAGAACCGGAGCGCGGTCACAGTCGCGTTGATTGTCGGTGGTTGCACACCGGTCTCGGTCAGATGCAGCTGGAACGCGCGCAGCTCCTCCGCCGTCGCGGTGTCGGGGGAACGGCCGAGAAAAGTCGCGAGCCTCTTGACGGCACGGATGTACTCGCGTTGCGTATCGGGCACGAACCTGCGCATGCTCATGTCTTCGAGCATGCGTTGGCGCAGCGGGCTGATGGGCTTCTCGCTCATTTGGGGGCTCCTGTCTTGAGGTTGGAGTTCTTGACCCCTCGATCCTCAAGACGGAGCGCCCGCCCGTCACCTACGCTCAATCAAATAGTTACTGCGCTGGATGCAATGCGCCCGACCGCCCGGCCAGCGCCCTCCCGCGAGAGCGGGTTCGTTCTTTGACCTATTTCGGACATCGCGCGATGTCTGACTAAAGTCCGTTATGCGCACCAAGAGCGGACTGTGGTCGCAACTCACGAACGATTTTAAGAGTCAAATTCATGACATCAGCCATGCGATCCATCTCGTCAAACGCGATGGATCTTGGAGGCGAGGTGCTTGTCGGTCACTCGCTTATTCAAAATAGGTCACTGTTCCGGGAACGGTTTTCGGAGGGGGATTGGAATTATGGGGACATGTCTGACGTGTCTTCATGATTGCCCAAGACACACAAGACATCTCCTGACGGTCCCGGCACGTCCAGCGCTGGGGCCGTTTCTTTTGCGAAGAAAAGCCCGCCGGTTAGGCGGGTTTGGTACAATTAATTTCACAACTTCGTTTAGGCGGCCTGCGACCGCGTGCCGTTACTGGCGGTCCCTTCCAGGGGGCGCGATGGCGGTCCTTCCCAAACTTTTTGCATTTAAGTCGGGAACCGGACTGCAACTCAACACTCATGAATCAAGTTATCACGCGGACCAGTTTCTGGAATTGACGGGTTTTCGGACAAGCGGAAACTTATCGTAATGGGACAGGCCGAACGAGCAACTTACCCCCACTGCGGGGCCTTCTTGATCCTAGCGCTGCCTCCCGGGGGCAATGGACGACGCGCGTTCCAGTGTTTCGATTGCGACCGTCCAGACCCGCTCAAATCAGAAACGGTGACGGGCTGGTTACAAAGCGAGTTGCGGCCGCCGCAGCAAAACGCTTCTGGCGGCGCGGCAGATCCCGCAGATGACTTTAATAGGTCGTCTACTCTCTTCGCCGTTAGCCTAGTTCGAGAACGTGAGTAGGACCAAATTTGAAATTAAGTCCGCTCGCGGACCGAATTATTTTCACGCCCCGCTATGGTCCAATATGCGTCAGGGGACTTTGGGATGGCAGAGTACCGCGCTTTCACGATTGGGGCTGATGGGCACTTCGTCGGTTTCGAACCAATTCTTTGCGATGACGATGACCAAGCAACGGAACGAGCAAAGCGTTTTCTCGATGGCCGCGATATTGAGATTTGGAGCGGCGACCGCCTCGTTATCCGGCTAAGCCACAAACCAGAGTGACCCGGACCCGACAGCATTGACAATGTGAGCCTCATTGTCTGGTACCCGACGCGGGAACCAAGGAATTTTGCGGTATGCTTATCGAACCGCATGTCACAACCAGCGTTTTTGGCGTGGAGGTTGAAATGCAACTCTTCACCCTCAGAATTACCGACCTGACCACCTTTGAGATTTCCGCCCCTCACGAGCAGTGGGCTGAGAAGGAAGACCTGTTCGAAATCGGTGACCGCTTCGCGCAGGCAATACTCGCCGCAAATCCTGATTTTCGTCACCGAGGTATGTGCGTGGCAATTTACGACGACGCGGGAATAGCGGTGTCGGTGATGCCACTAGACACCCTGCACTAGGTTTCCCTACACCGTGCCCGCTCCGAGGGCTTCTCTTTGAGAGTTCAGAGCAAAAAACGCATCACGCTGGAGGTATTGCCATGGCGATTTCCAAGTGGGTGCTTTTGTTTCTCGTGATGTCGATTGCAGTAGGCCTATCGGGCGGCGCTAACCGATCTAGCGTATTGGCTGACTTTGCGGGCGCACTGTTCGACGCACTCCTTGTTATCTTCGTGGTCCTGCTTGTCTTAGGTTTCACTGTCTATCGACCGGGGTGATCCTTTAATTTCAAAGCGAGCATATCCGCTGTTCACGGAGGGTCCCTTTTGACGCTTCCCTACGCATGAAAACGAATCTCTGCCGGGCGAACGCAAGTATATTTCTAGAAGGAAAAGTGGATCTTGACGCAATCCCCGACAGCCGTCTATCCGGAGCAATACCGTCAGCTTACCTGACGGAAGAGGCCATCAGTTGGGGGCCTCTTTTAGTCGCATGTCGGGTACTGGCACCGAACGGACCTGCCGACCCTACCGAGTGATGTTTGTTGTTGGAGGCAGAAGCAGAAAACATCTGCTCTTAGCGAGTATTTGCATTTTGACCCAATGCGACATCGACCCGTCGTGGTCCTTCGCATCCAGCGTATGATGGTCATTTCGATTTAGCAACTCCCTGCCGGATCAGGCTGCGTTATCTCGTCGAGGATCGGCATGGGCATTTCGGTGGCAGGGCCTAGCGCGGCGAACGCTAGTCACAACCGATAGCGGAATGCCGAGGTACACTCCGGGGAAGCTCCCTTCGAGGGCGTGATGGCGGCCTCGTGGGAGGGCCGCTACAGGTCACCTCCGCGGCCGAAGTCTCTCCGCGAGATCATGAAGGAAAAGGAAAGCAATGAGCGCGACTGACCACTCGTAAGTCGTGCGACATGCGGATCTTTCTTTACAGGCGTCTCTGGTTGCTCAAATATCTTCTGCGGTTGGTCAGGGTATCCACCCTGGAGCCCCCTCCACATCCGTCACAGATAGGGAGGCTTCTATGATCCTATTCAGGATAGTCTTCGCAGTAACCGCTATCTTGCTAACTAGGGATGCATTTGCGGAGCCAGGGATGTGGATCGGGACAACTCCATTTTGCTCTGGGTGCCAGCAGACTGCACTGATCTGGGAATGACATACGTGAAGAGTGATTTAACAGGGGACGGTGGCAAATGCTGGACTGGAACGAAAGTGTATTGTTCAGGTTATCCCGCCCCTGAAATTGCATTCAGTGGTTATGATGATTGTGACGGTTTTCAATGTCATCGAACGATGTGCGGTAGGAATCCCAGTCCGGGTCCGAGGGTAATCGCAAGTGAGTTTTGGTACTTCTGTCCTATCTGCTTCAGTGCAAATTATAGAACGATCATGAGATTGAATAAAGTTCCTAACGCACAGATGGCGCGTGGTTGTCCGTGGCCATATCCGTAGGTTCGTGATCATCGGGCAGTGCGTAGGCGCATTCAGCGCACATGATCGCCCGCTTGTCGCCGATGCAGGCCCGATCCTTGCCGCCGTTGTGCTTGCAATCGCGGCATTTGAATAGGTAGTCACCTGGCGCGCGGAAGATTGATGGCGGAGCGGCATCGCTCGAATTTCCGCCGACGTTCAGCGCCCGCATCGACCGGGTGATCGAATAGGCTGGCTACTTCCGGTATTGGCACGAAACGGTCATGGCGGTGTTGTCACCGCACGTCCGCTGTGAGGGGGTGAACGGACCTAGCCCTGTTGCGACCCGAGGGCCGAGTTTGACCCGGAGCGGAACTCGCTCTGTCCAGTTCAGGTGCAAAAACAAACCGCCACGCGTCAGGTCATCCTTTGTCTCCAACTACCCTGCCTGGATAGCTGAGCAACGCGGAAACCTACGGCAAGAGAATTGGAAGGCAAGGTTGCCGCCGTCACGGGGATTGCGTCGGCCATTGGATTGGCTAGTACTGACATCCTGCATGCAAACGCGGGTACGTACGTCGGCGGCGACTTGGTCGATGCCGACACTGGGGCTATCGACCGGATGCTGAACTTGAATTTAAACGTCGTGATGAAGAATGGACACGACCCTTGCTTTGAATTGACGCCTCTAACTCATTGACCAAGGGGGCTTAAGCACCGAGTTTCCGACTGTACCTCTTGTTTTAAAGACTAGCATGCGTATCGTACCATCCAGGCAGCGGACCGCGTTGGCCCGTGCAAAGTTTGTAAACCGCCTTAACCGGCAACGCGCAAATAGGGAACTTAGACATCACGGTTCCATCGCCGAAGAAGCGATAATCTCGGAAAATCGACCTGTAACAGTGAAGGATGCTTTCGTAGTCCAACCAAGGACCGGGTAGATCATCTCCAAAGGGACCAGAGGCACCCGGCTCGAACGTATGCTCGATTACCTTCCCATCAAGACATTTGGCCTGCACCACTGACCCCGGAATTCGTTGCTGCTGGACAGCTCTGAATTTCCGATATCCAAGCTCCCGCAGCAGATCTAGCTCCGCTTCGACATCGTCAAAGTCAACCTTATCAGATTCGACAGAAATGTACTGTGGACGGTCCGCTTGCAGTTTGAGCCCTTCCAGCACGAGCTGGTCCACCCCCTCCACATCTACCTTTAGAAAGTATGGCACGCCATGTGAGCGGAAAACGTCGGCAACGTCGAGACGTTGCAACACTATGCTTTCGCTCTTGTGCCCCAAGCTTGAGGCTCTCGCTGCCCTGGCCTCGTCAATAGTGCTCAACACAGAATTTGTGTTCTTGTAAAACGTGATGCTCGGACCTTTCGACGCTGGGGCAATTGCTCCCGCGATGATCTGCAACTGACCCCCTGCAAGTTCGTGTCGAAATGAGTCTGACAATGTTGCACCAGATCCGGGTGGGCCTCGATCCCGATTACTTTGAAGCCCATCTTCAGATAAAATTCCGCATCTTCGCCTTTGTGCAGGCCCACATCGTAAATTAAATCTGCCCTCACGGAGTTGCCCTCCAAGAAGTCCTACTGCACTTTCTTCCGAAGGACTGGAGTGGTCAACGGTATTTTCCGTTCTTTGGAACCGGCGAGCCTCTGGGGTACTGGCCCCTTTCCATCGGAATAAATAGGTCCCCTTTGAATTTGGGAGTGGTCCCATTCGATTAAGACTCACCATCTCGCTCGGTATCTTCTATGGCGGCGTCTCGATTTCCAATCGCGGACAGCGTAGCCCACTGCAAAGCCTAAAGTAAAAATCCCAGTAAAAATTACGATTACAAAAAACATGACCTGCCCCCGGCGAATGGAACAGCAGGGGACCGAACGGACAGGATTTGAGCCGGTTCCGCCTCAGTGGGCGGCCTCTTACATATCAGGTTCAAGCCCGCGCGGATGTCGCCTGTTGGGCACGAAACGGACCAGTCGGCCCGGTCTGACGATGTCCGCGCATCGGGGTGAAAGCGGACTCTCGCGAATGGCTCTGCACATCCGAGTTTGACCCCAATGGATGGTCCGGCCGTGCGTTGCAACTGGTTTCGCCGAGCTGGCGGTGAGCGGTCTTGGATCAACGTATCCCGGCCTTTGATTGGAGCATTTGCGCCGGGCCATCACGGATCTCATTAGTGCGATGGCGGGCTCAAGATCTCGCGCGTGAATTGTCGGTCGGTATTGCGACCATCCGACGGGCCGAACTCGCCATCGAGGAAACGTCTATGACAGCGGCGAACGATCTAGCTGTCCGTCGCGCGTTGGAAGCGGCGGGCGTCGAATTGATCGACGCGAACGGCGGCGGCCCCGGGGGGCGGCTGCGAAAGCCGCTAGGCGGAAAATCCGGGCAATGAAACGATTGATCCTCGGGCCATCTGAGCTAACGGTTTGGCCTCAAAGCGCTCAGAGGCCGTTTCGTGCGCGGGAACGATCAATAGCAGGGCCTCTGCCGAGGATGAGGCCCGAGGCCACTCCGATGTTTGGCGCGTCGTGCCGGTTGATGCGAGCGCTTGCGACAGCGGGTCCGAAACGGACGTTGAACACAGCGACGGCGCCGCCGGAGCGCGGGCGTTCATCACCGGCCGTAAAAAGCCCGCTCGAAGCAGAGCCCCTCGATGAAGTTGCCGAACCCTTTGAGGGCCGCATCCGTCATCAATGCGCCGCGGGAAATCTCATAAGCCAACGCTTGACTGATGGAGTTGATCTGGTCGTCGTAGCGACCGCCGGGAAAGCTGAAGAGTTCGGTTTCGAACTCATCAAGCCAAGACGCCGCCTCGGGAAGAAACACTTGCCCGCTTTCGAATTTGGCGGACTGGATCGACATCCGGGTTGGTTTGTCGGATTTCGGCATCACGGGGACTGCGGCAGCCCTGCCTGCTTAAGTTCCTTTGCAAGTCCGCCGCCGAGGCCCGCATCTTCAACCAGAATCACCGGGGGTCGTGGAGTTTGGCAAGCGCGATGGCTTGTGCCTTGAGCCGGGGATAGTCAACACGCTCGCGAAACACGTCGGCCAAATAATACCTTTTGTCGTGATAAAGCCACGTCGTGCACACGGAATAATTTGACTGCCTGCTGTCCTTGGTTGCGGTGTCCCAGCTTTGCATCGTCAAAGTAGACCCATTGCGTTCTGGAAGCCGATCATAGCGCCGCGGCCAGGTCCGCTTGATCATCACCCCTTCGCGCGGAACAGGGGATTGTTGATATTGGGCGGCGAACACATCCGATCCGAGTTGGGCCCGATACGATTGCAGGATCGAGAGCGGCTCGCGCTCGTCGTGGAGCAGATCGCCGGGATGGCGGACATGGGGTCGCGGTCCGCCGATCTCGATCGCTTCCTCCTGTTCGGCGATCGCCGGCAGGCTGAGGACGTCCCACGCCTCCGGCGCCTCCCGCAGCAAGCGGCCGACCAAATCATCCTCGTGCAGCCGCTGCATCACAATGACGATGCAACCGGTCCGCTTGTCGTCGAGCCGCGACAAAATGGTATTGAGGAAGGCATTGTTGACGCGCTCGCGCCGGCTGTCCGATAGCGCATCAATCGGTTTCAGCGGATCGTCGAGAATGATGATGTCGCCCCCCCGCCCGGTGAGGGTGCCCTCGATCGAGCTGGCGAGTCGATAGCCCATCTGGGTCGTGGCAAATTCCGTTTCGGTGTTCTTCAGGCGCGAAATTTTCGTTTTTGGAAACAGCTGCCGGTACCAGGACGAACTCATCACTTCTCGGCAGTCGTTGCTTAGCTTGGTTGCGAGATCCTGGCTGTAGCTCACGCCAATCAGACGTTTCGTCGGATCGAGACCAAGAATATAGGCTGGGAAAGCGACCGAGCAGATCTGGGATTTCAGCGAGCGCGGCGGGACGGTGATCACCAGCCGTTTGATGTTTCCGAGCCGGACCTGATCAAGCCGATGGGCGATCGCATGGATGTGCCAATTGTCATAGTAGGTCGCCGACGGCGCAAGGATTTGGAAGGTTTTCCTGATAAAGCTCGGAAAATCCGTGCGAAGGATGGCATCCCGGAGCCGGCGATCGGCCGGCAGTTGTGTCTCGTGCCGCGTCATGGTGCCGGCTCGCCTTTCGTTGTTGCGGGTTGGAGTGAACCGTTGCCCGAGGTATCCGCCTCGATCTCGGTGCTGGTCGGCGCGGCCTTTCGCTTGAGGAAGTCTGTGACCAGCGCCTCGTCTTCGGCCGAAAGCGCCTTGCCGGCGAGTTCTTCGAGCGCCGTCTTGCTGCTGGCGCCGAGATCGAGCCCAAGTTTGTCGGCAAGATCGAACAGGTCCCGTCGCGCATAGCGGTTGCCGCGCGCGAATTGGTCGACCAGTTGTTCGATGCCGGCCGCGGCCTTGGTCAGCATCCGTTCTTTATCGCCGCTGGTGAACGTGACTTTCTTGCCGAGTGCCGCTTGCAGCAGGGCTTTCAGATCAGGTGCAATCGATGGAGGCCGTTTCCGCGCGCCGTCGGGATTGCCGCTGTGGCCCGGCTTGAACTGATGCTCCCTGGGGGGAAAGCCGGGGCCGACGCGGTAGGGCGGATTTGCAACTTGTGGCTTAGCCAGCGTCCGCGCGCCGGTGCGCTTCGGCCGAGGCGGTTTTCGAGGGGGCGTGGTCATGGCAGTGTCCCTTGTGCCGGTCTGTGATTGGCGTTTCAGCCCTCGCGCGAGTTGCGTAGCCGCGGTCAACCGATCGCGACGCCGCGCGCCGGCTCGGCGAGTGGATTGAATCCAACGCCCGGCGCCCCTGGCTGCAGCGGCGCTGATTTTATCAGGGTCGGCCTTGGCGATCATGTTCAGCGGGTGTCACATCTACGCGATCCCAGGGCGCATCGGCGCTGGCTCGCACGTCGAGAGCCGGCATGGGAATCCGCGACCGTCGCGTTCAATCCACCAAGGTCATCGTTTGGCTTGAGATGTCTGGAAAACGGAGGCGGTCGCCGCATGGACAGGGCGAATGAGGCGGGCGCTGCCTCGCGCGAGCGGTGCCTTCGTGGGAGCAGCCGGTGCGTTGATCGCCGTGGCAGGCCCGTGCAGGGTGTAGGCCCGTAGCGCGGAGGCGGCACCACTCATATTGTGTTGTGGGCCGACGTCGGCCTGCCGACACCAGCTTTGGCTTGTCCCTGCACCTGGTCATGCCTCTCCCTGCTGCGCCAGTGCAGGGAGAGCGTCGGACCAGCCGAGGATTGATCGGGATTACCATCAGACACCCTCGCCGGCCGCCTCCCTGCAAATGATCAAAAGCTCCCTGCAAAACTATTCAATTTGGGATGGGAACGCTTTTTGCTCCCGCTGTCGAGCCCCGAACAGGGGGGGATCTGACGAAACGAACCCAATTTGCTTTGGCTAAAAAATTTCAGCGCTCGTCGGCGATGACCTTGCCGTCATTCGGCAGCGAGCCGGTCGCAACGATCTCGACCGCGCCGCTGAGCTTGGTGACGTTACGCAGTGTTTCCGTCAGCCGGTTTTGCAGGGCGTCACTCGGCGAATCGGATTCCGCATCTCAGCGTCATCGCATCGGTTTCGCCCGCGCGGGTGACGACGAGGCGCAGCCGTCCCAGTTCGGGGTGACGCTTGGCAATTTCCGCGACCTGTTCGGGTCGCACGAACATGCCCTTGACCTTGGTGGTCTGGTCGGCGCGGCCCATCCAGCCCTTGATACGCATATTGCTGCGGCCGCAGGGGCTGCGGCCGGGCAGGGCGGCCGTGAGATCGCCGAGCGCCAGACGGATCCAGGGATGCTCGGGATCGAGCGAGGTGACGACGATCTCGCCGACATCGCCCTCGGCGACGGGATCGCCGGTGCCGGGTCGCACGATTTCCATGATCAGGTCCTCGTTGACGACGAGCCCTTCGCGCGCCGGCGTCTCGAATGCAATCAGGCCAAGATCGGCGGTGCCGAACGCCTGATAGGCATCGACGCCGCGCGATTTGATCTCGTCTTGCAGCGACTTCGGGAATGCCGCGCCGGATACCAGCGCCCGCTTGATCGAGGAGACATCGCGGTTGGCGCTGGCGGCCGCGTCGAGCAATATCTTGAGAAAGTCAGGCGTGCCGCTGTAGCCGACCGGGCGATACGCCTCGATCAGTTCGAACTGCGCCTCGGTATTGCCGGGACCGGCCGGAATCACCGCGCAGCCGAGCGCGCGGGCGGACGTATCGAAGATGAAGCCGCCGGGTGTCAGGTGATAGCTGAAGGTGTTCAGCACCACGTCGCCGGGGCGGAAGCCCGCCGCGAACAGCGCCCGCGCTCCGCGCCAGGGATCGGCGTGGGTCGGCTCCGGCTCAAAGATCGGGCCCGGCGAGGTAAACAGCCGCCCGAACGAGCCTGGATGCTGCGAGACAAATCCGCCGAACGGCGGTGAGGCCTTATGCAGGGCAGGGAGGTCGGATTTGCGCAGCACCGGCAGGCGCGCCAGCGCAGCCCGGCTGGTTATCGTGGCCGGGGCGACGCCGTCGAGGCGCTCCGCATAGGCTGGCGCTGTCATTGCCTTGCGCAGCACATCCGGCAGCCGCGCGAACAGGTCGGCTTCGCGCTCGGCCGGGGCGCGGGTTTCAAGGGCGTCGTAGTGGTCGGTCATGGCGTCGTCACCGTTGCGTCAGCGTCATTCCGGGATGGTCCGAAGGACCAGATCCGGAATCTCGGAGATTCCCCGATGCGCGATTGCGCATCGGGGTTCCACGCTTCGCGTGCCCTGGAACGACGACAGGAGAGGATCTCGGCGCTTCATAACCACCGCTTCCGTCGCTTGAAGCTCTTCAGATTTTTAAAACTCTTGCGCTGGTCGCCGGCGCCGCCGAGGTAGAATTCCTTGACGTCCTCATTATCGCGCAATTCGTCGGCGGTGCCGTCGAGCACCACCTTGCCCTGTTCCATGATGTAGCCGTGGCTTGCGACCGAAAGTGCGGCACGGGCATTTTGCTCGACCAGCAGGATCGTGACGCCGAGGTCGCGATTGATGTCCTTGATGATGGCAAACACTTCCTTGACCAGCAGCGGCGACAAGCCCATCGACGGCTCGTCCATCAGGATCATCTTCGGGCGCGCCATCAGCGCGCGGCCGATCGCCAGCATCTGCTGCTCGCCGCCGGAAAGATAACCGGCAAGCCCGGTACGTTCTTTGAGGCGCGGGAAATATTTGTAGACCATGTCGATATCGGCGCCGACCTCATTGTCGCTGCGGGTGAAGGCGCCTAACCTTAAATTCTCCAGCGACGTCATGTCGGCGATGATGCGGCGGCCTTCCATCACCTGAAAGATGCCGCGGCGGACGATCCTGTCGGGATCGATGCCGTTGATGCGCTCGCCGTTGAAGATGATTTCGCCGCGCGTGACTTCGCCGTCCTCGGTCTTGAGCAATCCTGAAATCGCCTTCAGCGTGGTTGACTTGCCGGCGCCGTTGGCGCCGAGCAAGGCGACGATCGCGCCCTGCGGCACCTCAAGGCTGAGGCCGCGCAGCACCAGGATGACGTCGTCATAGACCACCTCGATATTGCGCACGCTGAGCAGCGGGGCGGGGGCCGTTGCTGTGGGCGGGCGAATGATTTCGGTGGCCTCAGTCATATATCGATCCAGCGCGTCGAAGCGACGCGTTTCCGTTTCATCCGCCGTTCTCGTCATCACCCGCGAAAGCGGGTGATCCGGTATTCCAGAGACGTCCGCGTTTAATCGAGAGGCCGCGGCGTACTGGATCCCCCCTTCGCGGGGATGACGACTCAGTGTGTTGGGCTAGCTGTGTGAACAGCCCAGTACCCGTTACCTTACCACCCGAACCAATTCGCCTTGCGCGGCAGTTGCACGGTCTTGACCTTTTCGAGCTTGATGGTGCCCTTGGCCATCACGTCGTTGATGTCGCCGTCGGTCGGGCCTGAAATCTTCGAGCGGTAGAGATCGACCGTGGTGGTCGGCCGATGGTCTTTCTCGGTCCAGGTCGAGGGATTGCAGACGCCTTCCATGCCGGCCGGAACCCAGTTGGCCTTCTGGTAGAAGCCCTTGGCGACGTTCTCGCCGGTGGCGCCGCCATTCTTGGCGGCCCAGTCGAGCGCTTCCTTCAGGTACAACGCGCTGCAAATGGCGGCGATGTAGTGCACGGGACGATAGACCTTGCCCGTGGGGTCCGACATCTTGGAGATTTCCATCACGGTCTTCATGCCCGGCGCGTTGCCGCCCCATGCGACCGCCGTGCGCAGCGGGAAGATCACGCCGTCGGCGGCATCGCCGGCGGTCTTGGCGGCATTTTCATCCATGCCCCAGACGTTGCTGAGGAACTGAACGTCGACGCCCGCGGTCTTGCACGCCTTCATTACCGAGATGTTGGAGGCCGCGGTATTGCCCAGATAGGCGTAGTTGGCGCCGGCGCTCTTCAGGCTCAGGCATTGCGCGCTGTAATCGCCCGGCGACAATGCGAACACCAGCGGCGGCAATACCTCGAAGCCGAGTTCGGTGGCGAGCGCTTCGCCGGCCGCCTTCGGGGCATTCGGATAGGGGTGGTTGGCGCCCATATGCACGAATTTCGGCTTGCCCGGCTTGCCCTTGGCCTTCCAGTCCTCGGCCGCCCAGGTCAGCTCGGCGCGCAGCGCGTCGGAGTAGGTCGGGCCGTAGAAGAAATTGTAGGGCGCCGCCTTGGCCTTGCCGCTGGTGCCTTCGGGATCGCGTCAGCGCCGCGGCATAGGAGCCGGAGATGTCCGGAATCTTGTCCTGCGCGAGGAAGCCGGTCAGCGCCTCGGTATCCGCGGTGCCCCAGCCCATGATCGCCGCGACCTTGTCGCCGCCCGACCATTTCTTGTAGAGCGCGATCGCGCGCGGCACCTGATAGCCATAGTCGTTGCTGTCGACCTTGAGCTGCTTGCCGCCGACGCCGCCGTTCTTGTTGACCCAGGCGAAGGTATCCACGACGCCCTGTCCATAGGGCGTGCCGACGTCGGCAGTGCCGCCCGACAGGTCTTCAAGATGGCCGATCGCGATCTGGGCTTGCGCGGTCGCGGTCGCGGCGCCGAGCAGCAGCGCGAGCGAAACGGTACTGAAGCAGGGATTTCATTGTCATGAGCATATTCCTCCGGTTTTCATTGATGTCCATTGTAGTCAGTCCCGTTCCAACCTCAATGCGAAAACGGGTAGAGTTTCCAGTAAGTCTTGATCTGCCGCCAGCGATGCGCGAGCCCGTCCGGCTCGAACATCAGGAACGCGATGATGATCAGCCCGATCGCGATCTCGCGCAGAAACGTGATGTTGTTGTTGAGCGACAGCGCCTTGTCGATAGCGCTGCCTTTCAGGCCGGCGCTGATCCACTCCATCAATTCCGGCAGCAGCACCACGAAGGC
The DNA here is from genome assembly GCA_963811915.1 of uncultured Alphaproteobacteria bacterium. Taxonomy (GTDB): domain Bacteria; phylum Pseudomonadota; class Alphaproteobacteria; order Rhizobiales; family Xanthobacteraceae; genus Bradyrhizobium. The sequence goes on along the minus strand of CAWETC010000019.1, from coordinate 190,628 downwards.
GGTGCCCATCAGCGTGCCCATGATCGAGCCGGTGCCGCCGATGATCACCATGGCGAGGAAGATGATCGAGCGTTCGATGCCGAAGCCTTCGTTGGACACCACGAGTTGGTAATGCGCGTACAGCGCACCGGCGATGCCGGCGAAGAAGGCGGCGAGGCCAAATGACAGCGTGCGGTATTTCGTGAGATTGATGCCCATGATCTCGGCCGAGAGATAATGGTCGCGGATCGCGACCAGCGCGCGGCCGTCGCGGGTGCGCATCAGATTGGTGACCAGGAGACAGCTGACCACGAGATAGGCCAGCACCACATAGAAATATTGCCGGTCGCCACGAAACGTATAGCCGAAGATCGAGAACGGATTGGCGCTGGCCGGCACCGAGCCGCCGGAGAACCATTCGGCGCGCGAGAAGAAGTCGAGCAGGATGTATTGCGCGGCCAGTGTTGCGATGACGAGATAGAGCCCCTTCAGCCGCGCCGCCGGCAGGCCGAAGATCAGGCCGACCAGCGCCGTGATGACACCCGCCAGCGGGATCGCGAAGAACACCGGGACCGGCAGGGTGTTCGAAATATAGGCCGAGGTGAAAGCGCCGAGCAGAAAGAACGCGGCGTGGCCGATCGAGATCTGGCCGGTGAAGCCGACCAGAATGTTGAGGCCGAGTGCGGCGATGGCAAAGATGCCGATCTGGATCAGGGTACTGAGCCAATAGGCGCTGAGCACCTGCGGCGCGAAGCAGATCAGCACGATGCCGATGATTGCCATGTTGCGGCTGGTCGCGGTCGGAAAGATCGTGGTGTCCGCGGCGTAAGTGGTGCGGTAGTCGCCGGAGGGAATGAGCGAGGGACCTGCCATCATGACTACACTCGCTCGATGTCTTTGGTGCCGAACAGGCCGTACGGCTTGATCATCAGGATGATGATCAGCACGTAGAATGGCGCGATCTCGTACAGATTGCCCCAGTGCAGATATTCACTGTCGATATATTGCGCGATGTTTTCCAGAAGCCCGATGATGATGCCGCCGAGCACTGCGCCGCCGATCGAGTTGAGGCCGCCCAGGATCGCCGCCGGAAACACCTTGATGCCGTAAGCCGACAGGCCCGACGACACGCCGTTGACGACCGCCACCACCACGCCCGCGACCGCCGAGACCGTCGCCGAGATCGCCCACGCCATCGCAAACACGTTCTTGACGGAAATGCCGAGCGATTGCGCCACCTGCTGGTTGAAGGCGGTGGCCCGCATCGCGAGGCCGTATTTTGAGACCCGGAAGAACCAGGCCATTCCGAGCATCATCGCCACCGAGACGACAAGGCTCATGACATAGACGGTCTGGATCTGCAGGCCGAGGAAGTTCAGCGATTGGCTGGTGAACACGCGTGGAAACGGTTGCGGGTTGACGCCGAAGATCCATTTCAGCGCGGCCTGAAATACCGTCGACAGGCCAATGGTGACCATGATCACCGAAATGATCGGCTCGCCGATCATCGGCCGCAGGATCACGATCTGAATCGCAATGCCGAACACGAACATGAACACCAGCGTCAGCGGCATGCCGGCCCAGAACGGCACCTGGTACCTGGTGAGCAGCGCCCAGCACACCCAGGCGCCGACCAGCAGCAATTCACCCTGCGCGAAGTTGACGACCTGTGTCGCCTTGTAGATCAGCACAAACGACATCGCCACCACGCCATAAAGCGTGCCGACCACGAGGCCGTTGACCAGGAGCTGGATGAGGAACTGGAGGTTCATTGTTTGCGCGCGGTGCTGACCTCTCCCCGCGTGCGGGAGAGGTCGGATCGCGCCGGCGAGCGGTTGTCGGGAATCCGGGTGAGGGGGAGGCGCAGCGTGTCCGGCCGGCGGACGAAATGAAAACAGGGCAGGCCAGGCGTTCGGCAAGCCGCTACGGATGCCGGAACGGCGCTTTGGCTCGGCTCTCATTCCGCCGCCTCCGCTACGCGCTCATCGCCCGAGATCGACCACTCGAAGGGTGGTGCGGATGCGTTGGGTGGTGCCGTCCTGGAAACGGATTACGGTGTCGATGGGGATGTCGCGCTTGCCGCCATAGATCGCGTCGATGATATCGGCGTATTTCTCGTTGATGACGCTGCGGCGGACTTTTCGCGTCCGCGTCAGTTCGCCGTCGTCGGCGTCGAGTTCCTTGTACAGCAGCAGGAAGCGCGAAATGCGCTGCGCCGGCGGCAGCGTGGCGTTGACTGTTTCGACTTCCTTTTGCAGCAGCGCGTAGACTTCCGGCCGCGAGGCCAGGTCCGTGTAGGTGGTGAAGGAGATGCGGTTCTTTTCCGCCCATTTCGAGATGATCGAGAAGCGGATGCAGATCATCGCCGCCAGCGCGTCGCGGCCGGCACCGAGCACCACGGTCTCGGCGATGTAGGGCGAGAATTTCAGCTTGTTCTCGATATATTGCGGCGAGAAACGCTCGCCGCGCGCGGTTTCGGCGAGGTCCTTGATGCGGTCGATCACCACGAGCTGCTTGTTGTCGTTGAAATAGCCGGCATCGCCCGATTGCATCCAGCCGTCTTTCATGTCGGCGGCGGAGGCTTCCGGATTTTTGTAATAGCCGAGGAACATGTTGGGGTGCCGCACCACGATCTCGCCGACGCCATGGATATCCGGATTGTCGATGCGGATTTCGATGTTGTCGGCCATCGCGACGCCGGTCGTATCCGGATCGACTTCGCCGGATGGATGCAGCGTATAGGCGCCCAGCAATTCGGTCTGGCCGTAAAGCGTGCGCAGCGGCACGCCCATGGCCTGGAAGAATTTGAAGGTGTCCGGACCGAGCGCGGCGCCGCCGGTTGCCGCGGAACGCAGCCGGGTAAAGCCGAGCCGGTCGCGCAAGGCGCGGAACAGCAGTGCATCCGCCACCAGAGAATGCTTGCCGCGCGCCAGCGCCGACAATCCCGTCTTCATTCCGAGTTCGTAGAGACTTTGCTTAAGCGGGGAGGCGTCCATCACCCCGGCGCGCACGTCGGCGGCGATGGATTCCCAGACCCTCGGCGCGAACAGCACAAAAGTCGGCGCGATTTCACGGAAATCATTCATCATGGTGTCGGGCTGCTCGACGAAGTTGACCTTCATCCGGCACAGCAGGCCTTTGCCGAGCACATAGACCTGCTCCATGATCCAGGGCAGCGGCAGCACCGAGACGTATTCGTCGTCCGGCCCCTTCGGATCGAACGCGAGATACGTCGCGCAATGCCGCAGCACGCGCCCGGCGGCGAGCATCGCCAGTTTCGGATTGGCCGTGGTGCCCGATGTGGTGCAGAGGATCGCGACGTCGTCGCCTTTGGTGGCGTCGACCAGAGCGTCGTAAAGCCCGGGCTCGCGCGCGGCGCGGTCACGTCCCAGGCTGGCGAGCTTATCGGCCTCCATCAGGCGCGGATCGTCGTATTTACGCATGCCGCGCGGATCGGAATAGACGATGTGCTTGAGAGCGGGCGCGCGGTCGGCCAGCGTCAGCAGCTTGTCGACCTGTTCTTCATCCTCGGCGAATACCAGTTTGGCTTCGCCGTAGCTCAGCAGATAAGCGGCCTCTTCGTCGAGCACATCGCGATAGAGCCCGAGCGACATCGCGCCGATAGCGTGGGTGGCGATCTCAGCGGAAACCCAGTCCGGCCGGTTGTCGCCGATGATGCCGATGACGTCGCCACGGCCAAGGCCGAGTTCGACCATGCCGAGCGCGAAGTCGTGCACGCGGGCCTGATAATCGTTCCAGGTAAATTCGCGCCACAGCCCAAAATCCTTTTCGCGCAGCGCAATCTCGCGGCCGTGCTCCTTGGCATTGAGGCGCAGCAGCTTCGGATAGGTATCGGCTTGGGCGACGCGGCCGGCGTAATCCATCATGCCGCGCTCTCCGCTGGCGATTCAGCAGCTGTGGGCGCATCGTCGAGATCGACCAGGACTTCGTCCTCTTCGCCCAAATAGGCGCGTTTGACGTGGGGATCGGCCAGCACGGCGGCAGGAGCGCCTTCCGCGATCTTGCGGCCGAAATCCAGCACCATGACGCGGTGGGAAATATCCATCACCACGCCCATGTCGTGCTCGATCATCATCACGGTCATGCCGAACTCTTCGTTGAGATCGACGATGTAGCGCGCCATGTCCTCCTTTTCCTCGAAGTTCATGCCGGCCATCGGCTCGTCGAGCAGGATCAGTTGCGGCTCCAGCGCCATCGCGCGCGCCAGTTCGACGCGCTTGCGCAGCCCATAAGGCAACGTCCCGGCGGTGGCCTTGCGCACCGATTGCAGGTCGAGGAAGTCGATGATCTCCTCGACCTTGCGGCGATGCTCGAGCTCTTCGCGCCGCGCGCCGGTGAACCAATACAGCGATCCCGTGATGAAATTGTTCTTCAGCAGGTGATGCCGCCCGACCATGATATTGTCGAGCACGCTCATATGATGAAACAGCGCGAGGTTCTGGAAGGTGCGGCCGATGCCGAGCCGGGGCCGCGCGTTGGGATTGAGCGCGGTGATATCCTGCCCGCGATAGAATAGCTGGCCTTCAGTGGGCCGGTAACGGCCCGAAATGCAGTTGACGATCGAGGTCTTGCCGGCGCCATTGGGGCCGATGATCGAGAACAGCTCACCGTCGTTGACGCCAAAACTCACTTCGGTGAGCGCACGCACGCCACCAAAGCGCAGTGACACCCCGCGCACCTCCAAAGCGTAAGCCACCAGTTCCTCCAGATACGGCGCTTGTCGCGCTCTTTATCCATTGTTTGCCACGGCGATGCCGACCTTACATCGGCCGTCACGGGTAAGCCATCCGACTAACGAAGCGCTCACACCCCGCGATCAGCGCATTCTTTTTAAGAACGCGCTTGTGACGCGCAGGGTGGTCCTCAATAGGGGAAAGCGGTAGTTTGAAATGTCTTTTGCCTGACAATTGGTCGGCAAATTTCGTTTGGACGTCACCCCTCGGTTCCCTGGCGGAGGCAGGCCGGGGTGGCGTCGGAAATAAATTGTTGCGGCGCAATAGGTTAAAGGGGGCGTTGGGTGCGCGGACGACGGTTAACGCTGGCATGATTGCGCCGGACTACCTGAAACGCATTGCATTCTGGTCACGCGACCTGGACGATCGCGAGATCGACGTCGCGCGTGCGGGGATCGTCGAGAAATCCTACCGCACCAATGAATGCATCTTCGTGCGCGGTGACCCCTTCGAGTACTGGACCGGCGTGGTCACAGGTCTCGCCCGGATGGGCATCGTGTCCCGCGGCGGCAAGGCCACCAGCTTTGCCGGCTTGACGGAAGGCGCATGGTTCGGCGAAGGCAGCGTGCTCAAGAACGAAGCCCGGCGCTACGATGTGGTGGCGTTGCGAGATACGCGCCTGGCGCTGATGGATCGCAGCACCTTTCTGTGGCTGTTCGAAAACAGCGTGGGCTTCAATCGCTTTCTGGTCGGACAGCTCAACGAACGCCTCGGTCAATTCATAGGCTTGCTCGAATATGGCCGCACGCTGGATGCCACCGCGCGCCTCGCGCGCTCGGTCGCCTCGCTGTTTAATCCGATCCTCTACCCCGGCCTGACGCGACACCTGGAGATTACGCAGGAGGAGATCGGCGCGCTGTCCGGGATATCCCGGCAGAACGCCAACCGCAGCCTGAAAAAGCTTCAGGACGAAGGTCTGCTGAGGCTTGAATATGGCGGCGTGACAATAGTCGACCTCGATCGATTGCGCAGCTACGGCGAGTAGTCGAAAGCCTGGGAAATCCAGGCCCTTTTGGGCCGGGATTTCTCAGGTTTTCGGGATTAGACTTAACCGGGGTCGAATGCTAAGGCGGACGCCGCCGACGGGGCGCGATCTGGTTCTTGGGAAGGCTTTCGAGACGCGGTCCGGGACGCGGCATGGGAGAAGGTATGGCGGTTCAGGAATTCGAAGCGGCGCGTGGCGCTCATCACCGGCGTGACCGGGCAGGACGGCGCCTATCTGGCTGAATATTTGCTTGGCCTCGGCTATACCGTCCATGGCGTCAAGCGGCGGTCGTCCTCGTTCAACACCGCACGCGTCGATCACCTCTATGAAGACCCGCACCACGGCAATGTACCGTTCCTGCTGCATTACGGCGACATGACGGATTTCGACCAATTTGATCCGGCTGATGCAGCAGATCCGGCCGACCGAGATCTACAACCTGGCCGCCCAGAGCCACGTCGGCGTCAGCTTCGAGAGCCCGGAATATACCGCCAATGCGGATGCGCTCGGCGTGCTGCGCCTGCTGGAAGCGATCCGGATACTCGGCATGGAAAAGGAGACGCGGTTCTACCAGGCGTCGACGTCCGAACTGTACGGCCTGGTGCAGCAGGTTCCGCAGCGGGAGACCACGCCCTTCTATCCGCGCTCGCCCTATGGCGTTGCCAAGCTCTATGGTTACTGGATCACGGTGAACTACCGCGAGGCCTACGGCATGTTCGCCTCGAACGGCATCCTGTTCAATCATGAAAGCCCGATCCGCGGCGAGACCTTCGTGACGCGCAAGATCACGCGCAGCATCGCCCGTATCGAGACCGGTCTGGAAGACACGCTCTATCTCGGCAATCTCGAGGCGAAACGCGACTGGGGGCATGCTAAGGACTACGTCGAAGGGATGTACATGATCCTGCAGGCGGACGAACCCGAGGATTTCGTGCTGGCGACGGGCGAGACCCGCTCGGTGCGCGAGTTTGTCGAACTCGCCTTCGCCGAGGTCGGCCGTCGCATCGAATGGCGCGGCAAGGGTGTCGAGGAGACCGGCGTCGACACAAAATCCGGCAAGACCGTGGTGCGCATCGATCCCGTCTATTTCCGTCCCACCGAAGTCGATCTTCTGGTTGGCGACGCCAGCAAGGCGCACCAGAAGCTCGGCTGGAAACCGAAGACCAGCTTCGCGGAACTGGTCAAGGAGATGGTGGCGGGAGATCTCGCGATTGCGCGGCGGGAGGTCGCCAATGGCAAGAACCCCGTTTGACCTCGCCGGCAAGACGGTCTTCGTTGCCGGGCATAAGGGAATGGTCGGCGGCGCGCTGGTGCGCCGGCTCGCGCGGGAAAATGCCGAACTGCTGACGGTTGGGCGCAGCGAAGTCGATCTGCGCGACCAGGCCGCGGTATTCGCCTGGTTCGCAAAAGCTCGGCCGCAGGTGGTGTTTCTGGCGGCGGCAAAAGTCGGCGGCATCGTCGCCAACAACACGCTGCGCGGCGAATTCCTCTACGACAATCTGATCATCGCGGCCAATGTGATCCATGCCGCCCATGTTAACAGCGCGCAGAAGCTGATGTTTCTCGGCTCGTCCTGCATCTATCCCAGGCTCGCGCCGCAGCCGCTGCGCGAAGATTCCATGCTGACGGGGCCGCTGAAATCCACCAACGAGCCTTATGCGATTGCCAAGATCGCCGGCATCAAAATGGTCGAGGCCTATCGCAGCCAGTATGGCTGCGATTTCATTAATGTGATGCCGACCAATCTCTACGGGCCGGGCGACAATTATCACCCCGAATACAGCCACGTGGTCGCGGCCCTGATCCGCCGGTTTCACGAAGCCAAATTGGCGGGCAGCGGCAATGTCGTGGTTTGGGGTACCGGCACGCCGCGGCGGGAATTCCTCTATGTCGACGATCTCGCCGACGCCTGCATTCATCTGATGAAGAATTATTCCGGCGACGAACTGGTCAATATCGGCACCGGCGAAGACATCACCATCGCCGAATTCGCACGGGTGGTCGCCGCCGCGGTCGGATATAGCGGCGACGTCAGCTTCGACACCTCGCGGCCCGACGGCACGCCACGCAAATGGCTCGATGTCAGCCGCCTCGACAAACTGGGCTGGCGCGCCCGCACCTCGCTCGAGGATGGCATCAGGCTCGCTTACGAGGCGTATCTGACCGAGCATCGCTAGAGCACGATGAGGTTGGATTAATCCACGCCCAAAACGGAAGTGCACTCCCACTCTTTATGCTCTCGGGAGGAGCGGGTGTCGATGGAAGTTGTTTCTTCCGAGGCCGCGTCTAAAGCTGACCAAGGGCGCTGGGACCACAGAATAGGTCAGCGGCTTGGTCAATAAGACCGTTGGCAATCGGAACGTTTTCCATTCAGACAAATTGATGTCCATTGCCGCGACGCGAGAGCCAAGAGGCAATCATTGGAGAGGCCTTGAATTCCGCAAAGGATGCCGCGGCGGAGGCCGCGTGGCTGTGAAAGTGAGATGCGTAGTTGCAGGAGCCTGCTCAAATAAAGCTCACACAGCCTCGGGGGACGACGCTGATCAACATGGCTGTCGCGGCCTTGATTATCGCGGGGCTTTATTTCGGTCGCGAGATCTTTGTTCCAGTGGCGCTGGCGGTTCTCCTGAGCTTCGTCCTGGCGCCGTTCGTCATGCGTTTGCATTCCTGGCGAGTTCCCCGCACAGTTTCGGTCCTGGTGGTCGTCGTCATTGGGTTCTCGATCATATTCAGTCTGGGCGGTCTTATGGTGTCGGAGGCGACCCGCCTCGCCGGTAAACTGCCGGGATACCAACAAACGCTGAGCGACAAGATCGAAAGCCTGCGTGGCCTAATGGGCGGCTCCCGAACATTGGAGCAGGCGTCCACCGTTCTCAAGGAATTGGATACCGAACTGCAGCATCGGGATGCAGGCGGCCGGCCTGATAGCGGACTTGTGAGGCAGCCGAGGGATAAGCCGATACCGATACCCGTCGAGGTAAGGCAGCCCGACCCCGGTGCCTTGACGACGCTGGTCGCAATCATCCAGCCATTGCTTTCGCCGCTGACGACGACGGGGGTTGTCGTGATCTTTGTCGTCTTTATCTTGCTGCAACGGGAAGACCTGAGAAATCGGGTCGTCCGACTTGCGGGATCAGGAGATATTCAGCGGACGACCGCCGCCCTGGATGACGCTGGCAAGCGGCTGAGCAAGCTCTTTCTTACCCAGATCGCGTTCAATGCCGTATTTGGTCTGGTAATTGGTATTGGCCTCGAGTTGATCGGCGTCCCTTCAGCTCCATTGTGGGGCCTGATCGCCATGATCCTGCGCTTCGTGCCCTATATCGGCGCTTTAATATCCGCGGTGTTTCCTCTCATCCTTGCTGCAGCCGTAGGCTCCGGCTGGGAGATGCTGGTACTTACGGCGGCATTGTTTGCGTTCTCGGAATTGCTCGCCGGGCAAGTCCTGGAACCTTTGATTTTTGGTCACAGTTCCGGTCTGTCTCCTGTAGCGATCATCCTGTCCGCCTCGTTCTGGACCTGGCTTTGGGGACCGGTCGGACTGGTTTTGGCGACACCTCTTACGGTTTGTCTCGTCGTCATCGGGCGCCATGTCGACCGACTCAAGTTCCTCGACATCATGCTCGGCGACCGACCTCCATTGACGCCGCCTCAACTGGTTTACCAACGGATGCTGGCAGGTGATCCCATGGAAGCGGCGGAGCAGGCGCAGGATCATCTGCAAAATGCGTCGCTTGAAGATTATTATGACACAATTCTGTTGAAAGGTTTGCAACTCGCGGAAGTCGACAATCGATTAGGCCATCTCAACGAGGAGCGATTGGATCGCATCGTCGCGACGGTCGGCGAGTTGGTGGCTGACCTCGAAACACACCACGATGTGGAAGCGACCAATGTGACGACGTCCGATGCCGGCTCAAATCTCGGCGCCCTCGTTGCAATCGAGCAGACAAACGACAAACCTGTGCTGGTCCCGGAAAAATGGAGGTCGCCGCGTTCTATTCTATGCATCCCCGGATCTACCAAACTCGACGAGGCAGCGGCGTTGGTTCTTGCTCAAATAATGCGGCGTCGTGGATTCGGCGCAGCCGCGGAAAAGGCGGATGCTCTATCGATGTCTAAATTCTTTTCGCTCGACTTGGCAGACACCTCGCTTGTCTGCGTCTGCTACGTTGACCGGCCGTCAAACGCCAAGATTCAATATGCCGTTCGGCGCCTCGCCAAAAAGAGCAGCAGCGCAGGCATTCTGCTTGCTTTTCTTGGTACCGAAAGCGCCACGCCTGTGGAAAGTGCATCCAGCGCGCATGTTGTTGAGGGATCATTTGAGGTGGCGGTAGCAGCGTTAATCCGAGCAACCTCTCAGCAATGCTGTGGCGCAACTATCGACAACAAGGATATTGTTGCGACGTAACGCAGTAGTTAGGCCAAGCTGAACGAAAACTTTCCATCGCCTATTTTCAGGTGATCGGATAAGGGCGGCGCGCCATCAATCGCCAGGATCAATATCCCTATTATGCTCAATTGAGCAGCCTCAGCTCTTTGTAGACCGTCCCGCGGCCGGATGTAGCGGCGCTGTTAGGCCCTGCGTGCTCTTCTGCTTTCAGCGTGGCCAGCGCGGGATGGAGAGTGCGTAGTTCGACGACATGGGTCAGGCTTGCCTTTGCGATCATTGCAACGACGCGCATCGGCTGACGCCGATGTGATCAAGGTCGCGCAGCTGCCGAAGGTCGGGACGTCGGCGGAGATCCCGTAAGATGCTGTCGGAATGGAGCCTCGAACGTAAAATGGGTAGGGGGCAATCAGTTGGTCGACAACCGAGGCTCAAGCCCAAAACAGGAACATGGCGGCCAGCTAACGCAAACATGCGTGTCTATAGGGCAATCGGAGCCGTAACTGTTGTTGAGGGCGGTCGGCTAAAGGCGCAGCAGGCATCAATTCGGCTTTAGGGCGGCGCGAAGGTTGTAATCCGGTGCCGGAGTAGCCATCTATCCTGAATAGCGCGTCGGATCTTTTCGCAGCATCGCCGAAGCGCGCCGCTTTGACCTCGCCAAATCTTAATCAAGGTATCGACCGACGGCATATCGCTTCGATATGCGCGTTATTGGTCAGGAGAACCTATGGCCATCGAACATGCCTCCGTGCAGGTCGTGCGCAAGCCCTGGGGAGTCACCGATCTACGGCCATGGAGCAATATCGACGACTCCGATGGTGCCGTCGGCGAGCTGTGGTTTCTCCGGCCAAAGCAAACCGCGCCAGTCTCGACGTTGCTGCTCAAATTGCTGTTTACCAGCGAACCGTTGTCGATCCAGGTTCATCCCGACGATGCCTTTGCGCGGTCGATAGGCCTGCCGAACGGCAAGACCGAGGCATGGTATATTCTGTCGGCGTCGCCGGCCGCGCGGGTTGCCGTTGGATTGAAACGGTCCATCAGTCCAGAAGAGTTACGTGCGTCGATCAGGAGCGGTTCGATCGCCGATCTCGTTCAATGGCGGCCGGTCATCAAGGGCGACGTTGTCTTTGTACCCGCGGGTACGATCCACGCCATCGGTGCGGGCATCGTGCTTGCCGAAATTCAGCAGCGCAGCGACGCGACGTTCCGTCTGTTCGATTATGGCCGGCAGCGCGAGTTACACGAGGACAACGCCGTGGCGGTCTCGGATGCCGGGCCTGTTCTGGTTCAATCCAGCTTCCGGCGTCTTTCCACCGAGCGAATGCTTCTCACCGCGAATCCGCATTTCGTGCTTGAACGGATAGATCTTGCGGCGAATACAAGCTGGACGCTCAATGCTGATCCGGAGACGTGGTTTCTGGTACTCGATGGGCGCGCGGCGATCGGATTGGCCGCGGTCTCGATCGGCGAGGCGATTTACATCGGCGGCGATCATACCAGCATCGAGGTCGGAGCCACTGGGCTCACTGGCCTGATCGCCTATCCCGGGCCGGATCCGATTTCTCTGGTTGCTGCACGACCTGGCCGGTCACTTAATTGAACCGGCTTCCGTTGCCCCTTTCCCAGGTTGCAGAGATCGAGGTGCGGTCGTGACGCCCATCCGCCGTGTCGCCTTTATCGGTAATTCGTTGCCCCGCCGCTGCGGGATAGCGACTTTCACAACCCACCTTCAACAGGCCGTAGCGGCCTCGCACCCCGCTGTCGAGACCTGCATCGTTGCCATGACCGATCATGGTCAGGTTTACGATTATCCCCCGACGGTCGCTCTGCAGATCGAGGCCAACGATATTGACGCGTATGCGCGCGCCGCAAATTTCCTGAACGCCGGCCGCTTCGACACCGTTTGTCTGCAGCACGAATTCGGAATTTTTGGCGGCGAAGCGGGCGCCCATATCCTCGTGCTGCTGTCGGGCCTCACCATGCCGGTCGTGACGACCCTTCATACCGTCCTGGCCGAACCGACCGCGGTGCAGCGCGCGGTGCTGATGGGCATTGTCGAGGCGTCATCGAAGATCGTCGTGATGGCGGGCAAGGCGCGCGAATTGCTGCGCAGCGTCTATCACGTGCCGGACGACAAAATCGAAGTCATCCCCCACGGCATTCCCGATGTTGCATTTGTCGACGCCGGATGCGGCCAAGGCCAAGCTCGGGTTCGCGGGAAAGCCGGTCATTCTGACCTTCGGCCTGCTGTCTCCCAACAAGGGCATCGAGGTCATGATCGACGCCATGCCGTCGATCCTGCAGCGCCGCCCCGATGCGGTTTATGTCGTGCTCGGCGCGACCCATCCCAATCTGGTCCGGGAGCAGGGCGAGGCTTATCGCGAGAGCCTGATGGCGCGCGTTCGCGAACTGGGCGTCGAAGACCACGTGGTGTTCCTCGACCAGTTCGTGGATCAGGCCACGTTGCTCGAATTCATTTCGATGTGCGACATCTACGTTACGCCCTATCTCAACGAAGCCCAGATGACGTCAGGCACCCTGGCCTACAGCTTCGGACTGGGGAAGCCGGTCGTCTCGACACCCTATTGGCACGCGCGCGAATTGTTGGCTGATGGACGCGGTGTCCTGGTGCCGTTTGGTAACGCGGCGGCAATCGGCAACGAAATCGCGGCATTGCTCACCGATGATCATCGGCGGCAGGCGATGTGCGAGCGGGCCTATGCAGTCAGCCGAACCATGACTTGGGAGCGCACTGCCGAGCGTTACGTCGCCGTCTTCGACGAGCGCGCGGCAGGGGCACTGGCTCAAGATCATTCCGCGATCCGGCAAGGAGATACCGCAACAGCAGAGCGCTGCCGTGCCTGACATGCAAATCGGTCATTTCCTGTCGATGTGCGACGATACCGGTTTGTTTCAGCACGCGGTCTATTCGGTGCCCGATCGCTCGCATGGCTATTGCGTGGACGACAACGCCCGCGCGCTGCTGTTGGCCTGCGCGCTGAACAATCCGGGCGAAGCAGCGCCTTTCGGAGGTTCTGACCGCCCGCTTTGCCGCTTTCGTCCAGCATGCGTGGAATCGCGACACCAGGCGATTTCGCAACTTCATGGGCTTTAATCGGACCTGGCTTGAAGACAGCGGCTCCGAAGACAGCCATGGGCGAACGCTATGGGCCCTGGGCGAATGCGCGCGCAGAGATGCAAGCCCGTCACGGCGCCTGTGGGCTTCGGCTCTGTTCGCCGAGGCATTGTCGACCGCGGAGAACTTTCGTTCGCCTCGCGCCTGGGCATTCACGCTGCTGGGTCTGGATTCTTATTGCGCCGTCACGTCGGATGATCTTCGCGCGCAGGAGGTCCGGCGGTTTCTGGCCGACAGGTTGATGGCCGTTCTGGCCGCGGTCGAGACGCCGGACTGGGTGTGGTTCGAGGAAGGGTTGGCGTATGACAATGCGCGCTTGTCGCAGGCCCTGATGCTGACGGGCATGGCGACGCAAACGCCTGCTTATGTCGATGCCGGATTGAGGTCCCTGCGCTGGCTGATGACCCGCCAAACCGCACCCGAGCGGGCATTTTCCGGCCGGTCGGCACCGCCGGTTTCGGCGACAAGCGGCAATCACCCGCGCGCCTTCGATCAGCAGCCGCGTGGAAGCCACGGCGACCATTGCCGCCTGCCTGACGGCGTGGCGGGCGGATGGCGATGCCGAATGGAAAGCCATCGCGACCAACGTCTTTCGCCTGGTTTCTCGGCAGCAATGATCTGTCCGTGGCCTCTGGTCGACCTGCAAACGGAAGCTGCCGTGACGGACTGCATCCCGAGCGCGCCAATGAAAATCGCGGCGGCGAGTCCGTGGTGTCCTATCTTCTCGGTCTTGCCGAAATTCGCCAGCTTGCCCGCGTTAACATCGGCCCGGCGAAACCTCCGTACTTGCCGCCGTCGGCGCCTGAATTCACCTGACTCCAGCTAGCCGAGGACACCTTGTCACAAGCCACCTTCCTGAACCGGCAGGCGCTCTATCTGCGCCCCGACCCCGCGCGCGTGATCGTGCGTCCATTCAAGCCGGCGACCGAGCCCCGCGATCTCAACCCGACCGACAAGACACGCGCCAACCATATCGTCGATCGGGTTCTGGCGCTGGGTCCCGAAGCCGCGGCCGGCCAGCTCGCCGACGTACTTGAGAATTTTCTCGGCCGCCATCGCAACCTGCTCGAGACGTTCGAAGCCCGCGCCGACGAGATGGAAGAGGCCTCTGGCGGCGCATGGCAGCTTTTCCAAAATCCAGCGCCAACTGATCGGCGCCTATTTTCTCAACGAATATTCCTTCGAAGCCTCGGCATTGTTCAATCCCAGCATTGTGCCGCACCCCGACCAGTCCGGCGCGCCGAAAGGCGGATTGCGCTTCATTCTCAGCCTCCGCGCCGTCGGCGAAGGACATGTGTCGTCGCTGACGTTTCGTGCCGGCACCATCGCGGCCGACGGCAGCCTTGCCGTCGACCCGACGGCGCGGCTCGCCTCGATCTCCCGGATCGGATATCCCGGACATCCGGACCGATCGGCGACGAGGTGGAGGTTATCTTCAAGCCCGACGAAGATATCAGCGAACGCATCATCTTTCCGGTTACGGAATTCAATCGCACGGCATCGAAGACGCCCGCTTTGTCGAATTCAGCGACGCTGGCCGGAAAACCTATTACGCGACCTATACCGCTTACAGCGGCACGGCGATCCGCTCGGAGCTGATCGAGACCACGCGATTTCATGTCATTTCGAATGACGCCGCTTGCAGGGCACAGCCGCGCGCAACAAGGGCATGGCGCTGTTTCCCGCGCAAGATCGCCGGCAAGTACGCCATGATCGCGCGGCAGGACAACGAGAACCTCTATCTGATCTATTCCAGTCGATCTCTACCGATGGGACGGCGGCCAGGCCATTCTGAAGCCGGAATTTCCCTGGGAGTTCGTGCAGATCGGCAATTGCGGATCGCCCATCGAACTCGACGAAGGCTGGCTGCTGCTGACGCATGGCGTCGGCCCGGTCCGCAAATATTCCATTGGTGCGGCGCTTCTCGACAAGAATGATCCGTCCAAAGTGCTTGCGCGCTCGCGCGAACCATTGCTGCGGCCTGAACCGTCCGAGCGGGAAGGCTACGTTCCCAACGTCGTCTATACCTGCGGGGCGATGCGCCATAACGACGAGATCGTTTTGCCTTATGCGGTGTCGGATAGTTTCTCGAATTTCGCGACCATCAAGATTTCTGCCTTGATGCGGGCAATGCTGAGTTGATTGTCAATCGCCGCGCCCAATACACAGCCGTCCTGGATGACTGCGCGAACGAACCGCGCAATCATCGTTAGGGCTGGTCGAACGCGCCTGTTATTACTTCTTCTTTCCTGAGCCGATATTCGGCTGCCAACCCGGCGTGCCACCCTTTTGGCTCGCCGCTGCGGCTATCGTCTTGACCTTTTCTTTTTTCGGCTTTTTGCTTTCTCGATTGCCTTTTTGCTCTTTAGCCATGCCGCTC
Organism: uncultured Alphaproteobacteria bacterium; assembly: GCA_963811915.1. Taxonomy (GTDB): domain Bacteria; phylum Pseudomonadota; class Alphaproteobacteria; order Rhizobiales; family Xanthobacteraceae; genus Bradyrhizobium. The sequence continues at coordinate 175,004 of CAWETC010000019.1, read as the reverse complement.
TCCTCCTGGTGGATGGTAAACAGGTTTCACTGCTTTTGGTCTCGTGTCTTGGCCACGATGGCTTCGGCGACGTTGTTTCATCGGCTACATGGTTTCATAATGTGCCGCGCGCCCGACTGCTTCGTCGATTTCGCGGGCCAATTCATCCTCGCCGATCCCATGAAGGCTTATTGCCAGTTGCGAGGCTTGTTTTGCGTCCATCGACAACGGTTCGAAATCGTCATAGGCGAATTTTATTCGCCAGATACCTTGAGGGCTCCGGTGCGGCTCGATCAACAAGATGGGTTGATCCAGCAATCCATTATTGAGCAGCAGCGCATGCAATGGGGCCATCAGGGCATCGCGTCGAATTCTGAAGGCAATTGTCCTGCGCGAAAGAACACCGTCGGCTGTTCGTCGTAATCCCCGGTTTCGGGATCGGATGTCACCGAGAAAGCCACGACACCCAAATGGTTCAAGGACAGACGCTCAGCGGTGCGGCGAGCGCCATCCGCCGATCGGCAAGGGACCGGCGTGCTGGGTTTCAAGTGCCCGCCCTTGCCGCTGCTGAATGCTTGCACGAGAAAGGTCGTCTCGGTGGTCATAAAGCCGGCTTTCGGGGTGCAAGACAACACATTCCAAGACACCGCATTCAGAGGGTGGCCGCAGCACGACAGATCTCCGGCTGCAACTCCGGTCGGAAATTGAGGTCCGAAACCATCAGGCAGTCGTTCGAAATCGATTACGCGCCTAATCCGCACCAATAGCGAGCTAAATACGCACGCTGAGCACCGTATAGAGGACCCAGATTGGGGCACTGTACGGCGGGAAGCACGGTTGTGTTCTGGACTGATCGAGGTGAGTGAGATGCCTCGAAAGCGGGAAAGACCGCCGTTGACATCGTGGCGCCGATGGCGCCGGGTGCTTTACCGGAGGCGAATTTGGCCGAGATATCTCAATTTTCGATTGTAAGTTACGAACGCCGGCCGGGATATTGGCGCGCGGCCATAACTCCGTATCGGCAGTCCGGGAGTATCCTGGGCAAGACGACATCCAGCTTCGTGACCCCGGACGATTTCGCCTCTGAGGCGGAGGCCAAATTGGCGGCTGAAAAAATCATCAGGAAACTATAACGTCAACTTTTCTCGTCGTTTGTAGGAAGAGGCAAAATGTCAGATCGCATGGAATACCAGGTTCGATTGTGGAAAGACGGCAGGTTTGACGTGTATCGGACGGCTTTGCTTTTTGCCGATACAGAGGACGATGCCGTGCAAAAAGCGAAAGAATGGGCTGCCTCACTCGATTCCGTTCCAGAAGATGCCTGGCTTAACGTGAGCATGAGCGGCAAGGACATCTGTAATTTGCGACCCGGAGAATTCAATATCTAGTCTTGTCCGGCCCGATCAACGGTATTCGAAATCCGTCGGCGACTCTCATTTTGCTTTTTTGCCGAGCGCGGTCGCCATCGCCGATATCAGTGGCTTCATGAAATAGGCATCGTTGGCGGGTGTGATATCGGTGCGCAAACCGTGCGATTTCAGTTCGTCTGAAACCACGGGCCCAACCGAGGCGATCGGGGTGCGCGCCAGTCCCTCGCGCAGGCGCGCTTCGCAGCCATGTTCCTGCGCGACCTCGATCAGGCGGCGAACCTGGCCCGAACTGGTCAGCGCGATCGCGTCGATGCGGCCGTTAGCCATTTCGTCGATCGCGGTGATGATATTGGCGTCGGCGGCCTGCGCATCGTAGATGTAAGGCAATACCGGATCGAGTTCGGCGCCTTGCGCGGTAATGGCGCCGGTCAATGCGCTGTGATCCTTGTCCGGATAGAGCTGCAAGCCGACGCGATGGCCTTTGAGGTCAAACCGCGCGAGCATCTCGGCGATGCCTTCGGATGTCGGCTTCTCCGTCGTCACCTGCGGCTCAAGGCCAATCTCGCGCAGCGCCCGGCCGGGCTTGGGCCCGCGCGCGAATTTTCTGGGTTTTGCGACCGCGGCAATGAAATCGGCCTCGACATTGATCCGCCGCGCCACCTTGAGCAGGCGGCGCAGGCCTTCGCCGGTCGTCAGCACCAGATCGTCGAATGGCTTGTCGATGAAACGGCGGATCCAGGCCTCGATCGGCGCGGGATCAGGCGCGTCGTGGATGGTGAACATCGGACATTGCAGTACATCGGCGCCGTGCTCAGCGAGCAGGCGGGAAAACTGCGCTTCTTCGCGCGTTTCCAGGATCAGGATGCGATAGCCGTTCAGTCTCTCATTCATAATTTGCAGGCGTGGTTCCGCGCTAACGCCGATTGCTCGCTGTTTCTTTATCATGATCCTATCGCCGGGATTGGCGCAAGGCCGTCGCGAATGATAGAGCAGGGCCATACATCGCTATTCCCCTCATCGCTCCAAAATATAGTCAAGCCCGCGCCATGTCCGACCATCAATTCGTGTTGACGCTCTCCTGTCCGGATCGCCCCGGCATCGTTTCCCAAGTGTCGACGTTCCTGGCCCATAATGGGCAGAACATCCTCGACGCCCAGCAATTCAACGACGTCGAGACCGGGCATTTCTTCATGCGGGTGGTGTTCAATGCCGCCGATCTCGCGGTCAACCTGGCAGCATTGCAGACCGGGTTCACGGCGATCGCGGATCGCTTCGGCATGGACTGGCAGATGCGCGACCGCGCCAGCCGCCGCCGGGTGATGCTGCTGGTCTCGAAATCCGATCACTGTCTCGCCGATATCCTCTATCGCTGGCGCACCGGCGAACTCGAGATGATTCCGACCGCGATCGTCTCCAATCATCCGCGCGAGACCTACAGCAATCTCGATCTCGGCGACATTCCGTTTCATTATTTGCCGGTGACCAGGGAAACCAGGCACGAGCAGGAGATCGCGATCTGGAATCTTGTCGAGCAGACAAAAACCGATCTCGTGGTGCTGGCGCGCTACATGCAAATCCTGTCGGACGAGATGTCGGCCAGGCTGTCAGGCCGCTGCATCAATATTCATCACTCGTTCCTGCCCGGCTTCAAGGGCGCGCGACCCTACCATCAGGCGCATGAGCGCGGCGTCAAACTGATCGGCGCCACCGCGCATTACGTCACCAGCGCGCTCGATGAAGGCCCGATCATCGATCAGGACGTCGAGCGCATCAGCCACCGCGATACGCCCGAAGATCTCGTCCGCAAGGGCCGCGACATCGAGCGCCGCGTGCTGGCACGCGCGATGCGCCACCATCTCGATGACCGCGTCATCCTCAACGGCCGCAAGACCGTGGTGTTCATGGATTAAGGGCGTTCGTTGCGATGACATCCTGGAGCCTGTTGAGATTAGATTGATCTGCAACGGCAACAGCGGTGCGCTCCTCTCCCATGGGGAGAGGTGAGTGAGCGCGCTGACAGACCGACTGAATGCAAAAACCGTCCCGCTTCTAATTCTAGTGAACCGGGGCCAGCGCCTGGGCCGAGGCGGTCGCGGCTGAGGACGGCGCTGAAGACGGCGACGAGGGCGAAGCCGGCTTGGCGCCATCCGCCGCGACCGCGGGCTCGAGGCGCTTGCGCTCGCGTTCCTTCATGTACTCATCATATTGCGGGGTCCCGCGCCGGGGCGGCGCATCGGCGGGCAGACCGCCGAGCCATTGCGGGATGTAATCACCCATCCCGGCCGAGAGCTTCTCGTTCATGCTGGCACAGCCGCCCAAGGCAAAACCCACCAGCGCGAGGGCGATGATCGCAGCGATATGGTTGGAACGGACTGGCATCGGCAGAGCGTTTGGCCTTTAAAGTGGATGGATTTAGGGCCGCGTGGCTGTTTCGGTTTCGCCGATCGGGCCTTCGGATTTTTCGGGGCGAGTTCTAGGGGCGAGTTCTTGGGGCGGATTTTCTTGGACGGAGTTCCTGGACCTGCGGTCACCGGCAACCGCAACGATGGATCATCGCCGGATATTGCCAGGGAAGTCTCTCTGAATTCCCAATGGCCTGACCGCAAGGCCATTGCTTGCCGAGTGCTGTTGTTGACATGAACAGTTTATTTGTACAACCGTACAATGATGACAGGAAGCGCATGGGTTCTCGCATGGCACCCAACAAGGCTTGCCGATTAAGGTATGATATTACTAAGGCTCGTCCTGTTTACCGCAATGACGTGAAGCCGGCTCATCGGGCCTTTCGGACTGTGCCACGGCCTGTCACCGTCCATCGTCGCGATTGACAATGTCGCGTGCTTGAGACGCGATGAGGTTGCCAACACACGGCTGAAAAATCCGGGTTATGGTGCGACAAGGGCCGGGGACTCGGTTCAGGGCATGAGACCGATCAGGGGAGAGCGTTGATGTTGATTCGTACCAGGGTTTGGCACACCAGGATTTTGCGTACCAGGATGTTGTCGCAGAGCGCGGCCGGCGTTGCCACGGCAGCCGCGCTCGCCTTCACAGCTGCTTTTACCTGGGCGTTGGCGCCCGCCCATGCGCAGGACGCCGTGAAGATCGGCGTGATCCTGCCGATGACCGGCGGTCAGGCTTCGACCGGCAAGCAGATCGACAACGCGATCAAGCTGTACATGCAGCAGCACGGCGACACCGTCGCCGGCAAGAAGATCGAAGTGATCCTGAAGGACGATGCGGCACTTCCCGACAATACCAAGCGGCTGGCGCAGGAACTGATCGTCAACGACAAGGTCAACATCATCGCCGGATTCGGCGTGACGCCGGCCGCGCTGGCAGCGGCGCCGCTGGCCACGCAGGGCAAGATACCCGAGATCGTGATGGCGGCCGGCACCTCGATCATTACCGAACGCTCGCCCTACATCGTGCGCACCAGCTTCACGCTGGCGCAATCCTCCACCATCATCGCCGATTGGGCGGTCAAGAACGGCATCAAGAAAGTCGCCACCCTGACCTCGGACTACGCGCCCGGCAATGATGCGCTGAATTTCTTCAAGGAGCATTTCACAGCCGGCGGCGGCGAAATCGTCGAGGAGGTCAAGGTGCCGCTGGCCAATCCCGATTTCGCGCCGTTCCTGCAGCGGATGAAGGACGCCAAGCCCGACGCGATGTTCGTCTTCGTTCCGGCCGGGCAGGGCGGCAATTTCATGAAGCAATATGCCGAACGCGGGCTCGACAAGTCAGGCATCAAGGTGATCGGCCCTGGCGACGTGATGGACGACGATCTGCTCAACGGCATGGGCGATGCCGCGCTCGGCACCGTCACCGCGCATATCTACTCCGCGGCGCACCCCTCGGCATTGAACAAGGAGTTTGTCGCTGCCTACAAGAAGGCCTTCGGCTCGCGCCCCGGGTTCATGGCGGTGAGCGGCTATGATGGCATGCATCTGATTTACGAGGCGCTGAAAAAGACCGGTGGCAAGACCGATGGCGATGCGCTGGTCGGCGCCATGAAAGGAATGAAGTGGGAAAGCCCGCGCGGGCCGATCTCGATCGATCCGGAAACCCGCGACATCGTGCAGAACGTCTACATCCGTAAGGTCGAAAAGGTCGACGGCGAACTCTACAACGTCGAATTCCAGACCTTCGACGCGGTCAAGGATCCCGGCAAGACGAAGAAGTAAGGTTCGGCTTCGGTGTCATGCCGGGGCGTAAGCTCTGCTTTCTCCACGTCATGCCCGGACTCGTGGCGGGCATCCACGTCTTCCTTCTCCTTTGCGTGAGTGAAGACGTGCATGGCCGGGACAAGCCCGGCCATGACGATGTACTTACTTTTGTGTCGCTATTTTTGATCCGCTAATCTCGGCCGCCCCATGACCGCACTCTTCACCAACCTGTTCGACGGCGTAGCCTACGGCATGCTGCTGTTCGTGCTGGCGTGCGGGCTGGCGGTGACGCTCGGGCTGATGAACTTCGTCAACCTCGCGCACGGCTCCTTTGCGATGGCCGGCGGCTATGTCTGCGCGGTTCTGGTCAATCAATCCGGCTGGCCGTTCTTCTTAGGTTTGCCGCTGGCGTTCGTCGTCAGCGCGCTGATCGGTATGGTGCTGGAGCGCTCGCTCTACCGGCACCTCTATACGCGAAGCCATCTCGATCAGGTGTTGTTCAGCATCGGTCTCGTCTTCATGTCGGTGGCGGCGGTCGATTACATCATGGGATCGTCGCGGATCTTCATCAAGCTTCCGGCCGTGCTCGAGGGGCAGATCGATTTCTTCGGCGTCGGCATTGGCCGCTACCGGCTGATGATCATCGTGATCTGCGGCCTCCTGACCGCGGCGCTGCAACTGATCCTGGCGCGCACCCGGTTCGGCAGCCGGTTGCGGGCGGCGGTGGACGATCCGCGCGCCGCCAGCGGACTCGGTATCAACGTGCCGCAGGTATTCGCCTTCACCTTTGCGTTCGGCTGCGGACTGGCTGGTCTGGGCGGTGCGCTCAGCGCGGAGATCTTGGGGCTCGATCCGTATTTCCCGCTGAAATTCATGATCTATTTTTTGATCGTGGTGACGGTCGGCGGTTCGTCCAGCATCACCGGGCCGTTCCTGGCTTCGCTGCTGCTTGGCATCGGCGATGTCGCGGGAAAATACTACGTGCCCAAGATCGGACCGTTCGTGATCTACACCATCATGATCGTGATCCTGATCTGGCGTCCGAACGGCCTGTTCGGCCGCACCGCGACCCGTTGAGATCGGCCATGACCGCGCCCGCCGATGTCGGATATAGCGCCCAGCGGCACGCGCGCTGGCACTGGAGCGAGATCGCGTTCTGGATTCTGGCGCTGGCTTGCGCGTTCCTGTTTCCCTCGCGCTTTCTGATCATGACCGAAATCGTGCGGCTCGGGCTGTTCGCGCTGTCGCTCGATCTCATTCTTGGTTACGCCGGCATCGTATCGCTGGGCCACGCAGCGTTTTTCGGGATCGGCGCCTATTCCGCCGGGCTGCTGGCGCTGCATGGCATTGTCACCGAGCCGCTGGCCGCGTTGATTGTCGCCGGGCTCGTCGCCACGGTGATCGGCTTTCTCACCAGCTTCCTCGTCATCAGGGGCGTCGACCTGACCCGCCTGATGGTGACGCTCGGGATCGCGCTGCTGCTGGAAGCGCTCGCCGAGCGTTTTTCCAACATTACCGGCGGCACTGACGGATTGCAGGGCATCGAGATGCAGCCGATCCTCGGCCTGTTCACCTTCGACATGTTCGGCAAGGTCGGCTTCTTCTACTCGCTGGCGGTGTTGTTTGTCTTGTTCCTGCTGGCACGGCGGATCGTGCACTCGCCGTTCGGCCTGTCGCTGCGCGCCATCAAGAATAATCCGCTGCGTGCCGCAGCGATCGGCGTCCCGGTCAACCGGCGCCTGATCGCGGTCTACACGCTGGCCGCCTTTTATGCAGGGATTGCCGGCGCGCTGTTTACCCAGACCACGGCACTGGCCTCGCTCGATGTGTTCTCGTTTGAGCGCTCCGCCGACCTGATGCTGGTATTGGTGATCGGCGGCACGGGTTATGTCTATGGCGGCTTGATCGGCGCCGTAGTGTTCAAGATGCTGCAGGAGTTCTTTTCGAATTTGACCCCGGAATACTGGCAATTCTGGATCGGCCTTGTGCTGGTCGTGATCGTGCTGGTCGGCCGCGACCGCCTGCATCGCTGGGTGTTATGGATTCCAAACCTGATCCTCAAGCTCTTCAGTGGCGGCAGAGCTGTCGTCGCCGTTCCCGAGAGCGACGCGTCATGACTATCGCGCTGGAAACAAAGGGACTCGAAAAGCAGTTCGGCGGACTCAAGGTCACGCGCGATCTGTCGCTCAAGATAGAGCAGGGCGCCCGCCATGCGCTGATCGGCCCCAACGGCGCCGGCAAGACCACCGTGATCAACCTCCTGACCGGCGTGCTCAAGCCCAATGCCGGGCGCATTCTGCTGGAGGGCAACGACATCACCGATTTGCCGGTGCATCGCCGCGTGCTGCGCGGCCTGTCACGCACCTTCCAGATCAACCAGCTCTATCCTGATCTGACGCCGATCGAGACCGTCGGCCTTGCGGTAGCGGAGCGCCTTGGCCGCGGCGCCGACTGGTGGCGGGTGATGGGTACGCGCAGCGACGTCAACGACGAGATCGCGGAGAATCTCGCGCGTTTCCATCTGCTCGACGTGATGAACGAACAGACTGCGACATTACCTTACGGCAAGCAGCGGCTGTTGGAGATCGCGGTCGCCATCGCGACCAAGCCACGGGTGCTGCTGCTGGATGAACCCGCCGCCGGCGTGCCCGAAAGCGAACGCCACGATATTCTCGCGGCCGTTGCCGCGCTGCCGCGCGACGTCACGGTGCTGCTGATCGAGCACGATATGGATCTGGTGTTCTCGTTCGCCGACCGCATTTCGGTGCTCGTCAACGGTGCGATGCTGGTCGAGGGCGCGCCCGGCGAAGTGGCGCGCGATCCCCGGGTCAAGGCCGTCTATCTCGGCGAGGCTGCCGATGCCTGATCTGTTGCGTATCGAAGGTCTGCGCGCGGGATACGGCGAGGCGGTGGTGTTGCCCGACATGTCGCTGCGGCTGCCGGAAAGCCAGGTGCTGGCGCTGCTCGGCCGCAACGGCACCGGCAAGACCACGCTGATCAACTCAATTGTCGGGGTGACCCGCCGTTTCGGCGGCAGCGTCAGTCTTGGCGGGGTGGATATCACGCGGATGCGGCCGGACCAGCGGGCGCGGGCCGGCATCGGCTGGGTGCCGCAGGAGCGCAATATCTTCCGCTCGCTCACGGTGGAAGAGAACATGACCGCGGTGGCGCAGCCGGGGCCGTGGACCGTGGCGAAAATCTACGAGATGTTTCCGCGGCTGCAGGAGCGGCGCCATAATTTCGGCAACCAGCTTTCCGGTGGCGAACAGCAGATGCTGGCGATCGGCCGCGCGCTCACGCTCAATCCGAAGGTCCTGCTGCTGGACGAGCCGACCGAGGGCTTGGCGCCGATCATTGTCGAGGAACTGCTGCGGGCGCTCGGTACCATCACCCGGGCCGGCGGCATCTGTTCCATCATCGTCGAGCAGAATGCGCAAAAGATTCTGGGGCTGGCCGACCGCGCTGTGATATTGGAACGCGGAGCGATCGTCCATGACGCGGCGAGTGCCGCGCTGAAGGCCGATCCCGCAGTACTCGAACGTTTTCTTGGCGTCTCCGGCGCCGCGGCGCATTAAAAAATCGATGGGAGAAAACAATGCAAAGAACAAAAGCTCCGTTCCGTGCCGATGAGGTTGGCAGCCTGTTGCGGCCGCTGAAGATCAAGGAGGCGCGCGCCAAACTCGAGAAGGGCGAGATTTCCGCCGACGACCTGCGCAAGGTCGAGGATATGGAAATCGAAAAGGTCGTGCACAAGCAGGCGTCGCTCGGATTGAAGCTCGCGACCGACGGCGAATTCCGCCGCTCGTGGTGGCATTTCGATTTTCTCAGCCATCTGACTGGGTGCGAACTGTTTCACCCCGACGAGGGCATCCAGTTCGCGGGCGTTCAGACCCGGCACGAGGCGGTGCGGGTAATCGGCAAGCTCGATTTCCCCGACGATCATCCGATGCTGGCGCATTTCAAGTTTCTGAAAAAGCATGCCGACACCGCGCATGTGACGGCCAAGATGACGATCCCGTCGCCTGCGGTGCTGCATTTCCGCGGCGGTCGCAAGTCGATTTCGAAGCAGGTCTATCCCGATCTCGATGTGTTTTACGAGGATCTCGGCAAGACCTACCGCAAGGCGGTCAAGGCGTTCTACGATGCGGGTTGCCGCTACCTGCAATTCGACGACACGGTCTGGGCCTATCTCTGCTCGCAGGATGAATTGAAAAAGGCGCGCGATCGCGGCGACAATCCCGAGGGCCTGCAGCAGATTTACGCCCGCATCATCAATTATGCGATCGCGGAGCGGCCGGCCGACATGGTCATCACCACGCATGTCTGCCGCGGCAATTTCCGCTCGACCTGGATTTCCTCCGGCGGCTATGAGCCGGTGGCGCAGACCATGCTGGCTGGCACCAATTACGACGGCTATTTCCTCGAATACGATTCCGAACGGGCTGGCGGCTTCGAGCCGTTGCGCTATCTGCCCAAGGGCAACAAGATCGTGGTAGTCGGCGTTATTACCTCGAAGAGCGGCGCGCTGGAGAACAAGGACGACATCAAGCGCCGGCTGGAGGAAGCCGCCAAATATGTGCCGCTGGATCAGCTTGCGGTATCGCCGCAATGCGGCTTCGCCTCCACCGAAGAGGGCAACATCCTCACCGAGGAAGAGCAGTGGGCCAAGCTGAAACTCGCGGTCGATGTGGCGAAGGAAGTGTGGGGGACGTGAGACGGCTCGCTTGCGGAGGACGTATTGCGGAAACCCGATGCGATCATCGTTGGTGCCGGGCCAGCAGGGCTGGCATGTGCCGCGACGATGCGCGCCGCGGGACTCGACGTAACCGTCTGCGAGAAAGCCGATAACGTCGGCTCGGTCTGGCGACGTCACTACGATCGCCTGCATCTGCACACTGACCGCAAGCATTCCGGCTTGCCCGGGATGGCGATGCCGCGGAACTATCCGCTGTATCCCTCGCGCATGCAGGTGGTCGAATATCTCGAAAGCTATGCGGCCCGCTTTGACATCAGGCCGGTTTTCAACACGGCGGTCGCATCGATCCGGTGCGACGATGCGCAATGGCGCGCGGAGACAAATCAGGGCGTGATCGCCGCGCCCGTTGCGGTCATCGCCACCGGCATCGCCGATGCACCCTATCGTCCTTCCTGGCCGGGTTTGGAACTCTACCGGGGAGTTGTCGTCCACAGCAGCGACTATCGCAATCCGGCGCCCTATCTGGGCAAGCGCGTGCTGGTCGTCGGTTTTGGCAATTCGGGCGGAGAGATCGCGCTGGACCTGGCGAATGCCGGCATCGATATTGCGCTGGCAGTGCGCAGCGCGGTGCAGGTCCTGCCGCGCGATCTCCTGGGGCTGCCGATCCTGACATGGGCGGTATTGTACCAGCGTCTGCCGGCGCGAGTGGTGGATGCCATCAACGCGCCGATCCTGCGGCTCGCGGTCGGTTCGATCGAAAAACTTGGATTGCGCCGCGCGACCAAGGGACCGCGGCGGATGATCGAGGAGGACGGTCGCGTGCCGCTGATCGATGTCGGCACGCTCGCCATGATCAGGGACGGCTCGATCAGGATATGCGGCGGCATCGATCGCCTGCTGCCGGATGGCGTCGTGTTTGCCGACGCAACATCGGGGAAATTCGATGCGATCATTCTGGCGACCGGTTTCCGCCCTGACCTGCGCCGGTTGATTCCTGACGAGGAGGGCGTGTTCGATCGCCATGGAATGCCGCGCGTGACCGGCCGCCCGTCAAGCGCGCCCGGACTTTATTTCTGCGGCCAGATCGCTTCGCCGACAGGACAATTGCGCGAGATTGGAATTGAAGCGCAGCGCATTGCCGGCAGTGCGAGGCAGTATATCGCGACGCTTCCCGGCCTGGCCGCCAGATAGGCTTCGCCGAAAACCGGACAAGGTACATCCGGCGGCCCACACCGGGAAACGATGACCTTTCGATCTTGGTTCACACTTCCCGCCGGGAATATCACCCAAGCGCTACGTGCAGCTTTTCTTTTGCGATCGCCGCGACTAGTCTACCCTGGCGCTTAGAATAGTTTAGCGGACCATCTAATGCTTGATTTTTAGGCGGTTCGATCTGACTGCATCCTAAAACAACTAACGAAAAACAAACGGCTAGCCGGCGTGCATATGGTCTGGAAAAAATTCACGACAGTTTTGTGTATCGCGGCTCTGGCTGGGGTGTTCGCGGCTTCACGGGCCTCCGCTGAGACGCCGGATTTCAGCGGCGTATGGATACCTGATGTCAAGGACCAGAAGCGCCAGGAAGTCGAGATCACCCCGCCCTGGAAGCCTGAGGTTCTGAAGCAGATCCAGCATATGGTTGCCGAAGAAAAGGCGGGGCGGCCTTTCCTTGTTCTCAGCCATTGTATGCCGCACGGCATGCCGAGCTGGATGCTGATCGCACACAATGCGATCGAAATTCTGGTGACCCCTGGCCGCATCACCATGCTGGGCGAAGGCGATGGCAACCGGCTGCGGCAAATCTATACGGATGGCCGCGCTCATCCCGAAGACCCCGATCTGACCTTTCACGGCCACTCGATCGCTCATTGGGAAGGCGAGACATTGGTCATCGATACGGTCGCCATTGCGCCGCAGGCCTATATCGCAATCAGCGAGGCCGCCGGCATCCCTAATAATGGCGACATGCATATCGTCGAACGGCTGCATCTGGCAAAGCCGAACGTGCTCAACGACGACCTTGAAATAACGGCGCCGAAAGTCCTGACCACGACCTGGAAAACGACGCGAATTTTCCGCCGCTATCCCGAGCGTCATTACGAAATTACCGAAGGGGAATGCGCTCAGGAAGATCTGAGCGCGGGAAAGGATGAGTTCGGCAACGATATCTTCATTCCAGCTCCGCAAGGCCCGTACGGTTCGGTCCACGTCGTGAAATGAGGATGATCGAGATGTTGCCGAGAACTATTTTGCTTGCTGCCAGCCTGATCCTGAGTTTTGGCGGCATGGCCGCCGCGCACCATTCGAATGCGGCCTACGACCTCGATAATCCGAAGACCGTGGAAGGCACCGTCAAGACCGTCAACTGGACCAACCCCCACATCACTTTTGTCGTCGAACCGGACGCCAAGAATGGCGAGCAGCCCGGTTCATGGGTTTTTGAAGTGTCGAGTCCCGGGCGTTTTGACTCGCTCGGGCTGGACAAAGCGCTCGCTTCAGCCCGGAGATCATGCGGTGTTTCGCTATGCGCCGCTTCGCGACGGCAATCCCGGCGGGTTCCTGCTCAAAGTCACGCTGCCGAACGGTCAGGAACTGAGTTACAGCCTGACGCCGCCTGCCGATCAATGACGTCATGATCGAGGCCACGATCAGCGAATTTTCCGGTTGGCTGGCGGCGACCCCGCTCAGCCATACCATCCAGAAGGCCGGCTGGATTATTCCGACTCTGCAAACCATTCACATCCTGAGCGTCGCCGTGGTGTTTTCTTCCGCGATCCTGGTCGATCTTCGGCTCTGGCGGCTGCTCAACCGCGATGTGCCGCTGCCCGAGGTTACGCGGCGCTTCCTGCCGACCATCTGGCCGGTGTTGCTCATTCTCCTGATCACGGGAAGCCTGCTCATCATCGGCGAGCCGCGCCGTTCGCTGCTCAATTCGACCTTTTATCTCAAGATGGCGCTGCTTGCCGTCGCCATCCTGCTGACGGCGTGGCTGCAATGGTCGATATCGTCGTCACCGAATTTCTGGGACAGGGATCGGGGGCGGCGGATGGCCGGACAGCTCGCCGCGTCCGTATCCATACTGGTGTGGTGCGGCATTCTCTTCGCGGGACGCTGGATTGCTTATACGCAGGCGGGATGATGCAGTTCCTTCAAGAGAGTATTTCATATTTCGAGAACAGTGCACTGGCGGACAACATCCGCGAGAACGACCTGCTATTTCCCTTGATCGAGTCCGTCCATGTCGTCGCGATTTGCCTCGTGGTCGGCTCCATCCTGGCTGTCGATCTGCGATTGCTGGGGCTCGCCTCCATACACCGCTCCGTCAGTCGCGTCGCGGCCGGCATTTTGCCGCTCACCTGGGTCGCGTTTGCCGTGGCCGTCGCTTCGGGAGGTCTGCTGTTTATTTCCAACGCGACCAAATACCTGGAGAACGGCTATTTCGTCGCCAAGCTTTGTCTGATCGGCGTGGCCGGCCTGAATATGGCGATCTTTCATCTCATCAGTGCCAAGGACATGCCGCAGTGGGAGAACCAATCCCGGCTGCCGTTCCGGGCGCGGCTGGCGGGAGGATTGTCGGTCCTGTTGTGGATTTCAGTGGTCGCATGCGGCCGCTGGATCGGCTTTACCATGCGGGTTGGCTGAGATGACTGGTTTCCGTTTCTTTCTCCGGCATGATGACGGCGATCATCGTCACGTTTGCGGCGGTATCGCCGTCGATATCCGATGACACTGTCGCGGCGCCGCCCTTCCAGGCCTATGTCGACATGAAGACTTTCATGGAGCATGTGCTCAGTCCGGCCGCGGCGATTATCTGGAAAGTCAACGGCGTGGTCATCGACGCAAAGGGCGAGCACGATCTCTCCCCCCAATCGGACGACGACTGGGAGCAGATCGTGAGCGGCGCGGCAACGCTGGCCGAGGCCACCAACGCGCTGATGATTCCACAGCGCATCCGCGATCCGAGTTGGAACCCCTACGTCAAGAAACTCGCGGAGGCGGCGGATAAGGCCTATCGCGCCGCGGAAGCTCACGATCTGAAATCCATCTCGGAGGTCAGCGACCAGCTCGACGGGATCTGTGCGGCGTGTCACCGCCACTATGGACTGGAATAGATAGCGCGGGCTTGCGGTTGATACCTTTGCCAGCCTGATAGCAGAGGTTCTTCGCAGGGTCGTCAGGCCCGAAAAGCGCCATTAGTCTTCAGGATTTGGCCTTGCTGTCGTTGGCCGTCACCGCAACGCAGGCCTCCGTCGTCAGCAGCAGGAAAGTAAAAGTCTCCTGAAGGTAGAGGCGGACTTTTTTATCGTCGTGACTCGAATAGCCGATCGACACGTCCTCTCCGAGATACAAACCGAAATCGCCACCGCGCGTCGTCAGCACGAACGCGCCGGTAATCGCCGGCGCCCAGACGATTTCGCCGTCCACGAGGGCCTTGATGTGCTGCATGACGGGATAGCCGTGATCGCTGCTCTCGCTCAACGCCGTATAGGCGTCGGCGCCCAGCAACACCGAATAGGGGCCGTTGACGCCCTCGAGCCGCAATTGGCTGAGGGCGTGGGCAATGACGTCGGGATAGGCGCGCACATCGGGCGGCAGGGTCAGCACCGGATTGCTGGTTCCCTCGCGGATGCCGCCGATGCCTGCGGCGGCGTAGCCCTCGAAGATCGCCCGATCCTCCGCAAAGGCCAAAATCCGTGCGGCATCCTTGGCGGGCTGCCAATCCGAATCGTTGGCGCCACGCTCGACATCGTCGATCTGCTGGCGATCGAGTTCGAAGGGAACGCGCAATTCAACCAGCGGCTTGACCTCCCGCTGCCGCGCCAGGATTCCGTCTCCCGGTGCTGCGACATTGCGCAAATGACCTGTGCCGACGGCGGAAAGCGCCATTCCATCCGGCCCCTGCACGTCGACGACGCGCCGCCCGGCCAGATAGCGCTTGATGGTGCGCGAGGTTTCCTCCTCGATCTGGGACCAGGCGGCGTCGGATATCGGGGCGAGCTCGCGGTGCAGATTATTCATGAGGCGGGGTCTCCTTTAAGCGAACCGATGTCGAGCGAACCCTTGCGTTTGGGCGCCGGCTTTGGCGCGGCAGTAGCAGGCTGGTCCGAAACTTCCGCAACCGGATCATCGGCCGCGATATTTTCCAGGAAAGTCGCTGATGGCACGAAGAACAAATTGCCGGTCTTGGCGACACTGAAATCGAGCAAGCGATCGTAGTTGCCAGGAGGCTGACCTGTGAACATGTTTTCGAGCATCTGCTCGATCGTTCGCGGCGACCGCGCGTAACCGATGAAATAGGTGCCGAACTCCCTCTCGGCCGCGCGGCCGAACGGCATGTTGTCGCGGATGATCTTGATTTCCTTGCCATCCACCACGACCTTGGCGAGCGCGTTGTGGGCGTAAGCCGGCTTCACCGCGTCATCGAGCTCGATGTCCGCAAGCTTGGTGCGGCCGATGATGCGCTCCTGCGTCTCAGTGGACAGCGCATTCCAGCCATCCAGATCGTGCAGGTATTTTTGCACGATCACATAGCAGCCGCCGGCGAAGGCGGCGTCTTCGGCCCCGACATAAGCGGCATCGATCGCGGCCTGTCCGGTCGGGTTTTCCGTTCCGTCGACAAAGCCGATCAGGTCGCGGTCGTCGAAATAACGAAAGCCATGCACTTCATCGAGCGGCGAAACCGCCCCGCCGAGCCGCGCCATGATTTGCGTCGCCAGTTCGAAGCACAGATCCATCCGCTTGGCGCGAATGTGAAACAGCAGATCGCCAGGTGTCGCCACCGCATGGCGTGAGCCGGCCCTGATTTCCCGGAACGGATGCAGCTCCGCTGGCCGCGGCTGGCCAAACAGCCCGTCCCAGGCGTCGGATCCGATCCCCATGATGCAGGAGAGGTTTCCCTCAATGTCGCGGAAGCCGACTGAGCGCACCAGCGCCGGGAGGTCGCCGCAAAACGACCGGATGGCCGCGCGACCAGCGCCGCCAGGGTTGACGGTCGCGACCAGAAAGATCGCGGCACGGGTCAAGTTCTGAACCACGAGCTGGGAAACGGGAGGCAGATCGGATGGCTCGCCGGACGCGGTCATTGGATCGGCCCCGCTGGTTTTGCCCCGTCAAAACAAACCATTCGTCACATGCCCGATCTGTGCGGGGATCGCCCACGAAAAGGACAGATCACTTTTAAACCGACCGACGGCCACGTACCGCCCCACGACACCACCGGTTGGAGATCGGCGGTGTTGCGGCACTCTATCGGCAGTCTGGTCCGGATTCAAATACGGGGAGCGTCACGCGCGCTCGGGTGGCGTGACCGGCCGCCCGCCGGTGCTGGATCACATCGATCTCGCGTAGATGCGAGATCGTGGCGAGACGGCCCGCACCGAGTTCTAAAATGCTCGCCCCTGCAGCAAGATCATCGCGCTCCTTGTGAATGGTCTTGCGGCCGCAAGACCGTTCCCTCACCAAGCATATCTCACGACACCCTTGCCGGCGTAGCTTGAGGTGACGTTGGAGAATTCGCCTTCGAAGGTGGCGGCGGCCGACCAGCCGTTGATCCACTTCATTTCCACGGACGCGGTGGTCAGAGCCGAGTTCATGCGCCTGCGCGGCGCCATTGACGGTGAAGCTTGCGCCGGGCAGCGTCTGGAAGGTCGCACCGATGGAGCGATCGGGATCGAAATCATGCGCCCAGGCAAAACGGCTGCGCAATGTCAGGATCGCGCCCGGCATCGCATATGATTTGTCAGTGCGAATGCCGAGTTCACTGCGCGCATCCGTGACGTCCTTGGCGCCGTAGGCGAGCGCAAACACGTTGGAGCCGACAATGGCCTGCTCGGCATAGGCCGGCAGATCGAACGTCGTGAACTGTCCGGCGGCGTAAGGCGTGACGCCGATACCGCCGATCCAGGGTGAAACGAAGCGGTAGCCGCCCTCGACCCGGCCGGAGAAGGCGTTGGCGTTGAATGCCGCGCGCAACTGATCAATGCCGGCCGCGGTCACCGTGCGATTGGTGGTGATGTCCTGCCAGCCATAAGCCAGCGCGCCGGAGATATAAGCCGGCCCAACGGTGTGGCGAATGTAGGCGCCGGCCTGGAACAGGTCGGACCGGCCGCTGCCGCCATTGGCGACGCTGAAACTGGTGCCGCCGCCGGCGAGCGCAAAGCCTGCGATCGTATCCGGCGAGAAGCGATAATCGGCGCCGACCGCGGTGCCGGCGATGCTGCTGGTCGTGTTGTTGGATCCCAGCAACGTGTTGCCACTGGTGGTCTGCGAGCCGCCATAGCCCGCAGCCCATACGCTCCAGCGCGGCTCGAAGAGAGCGGGGGGCGCCTTGTCGAACATGGCATAGGCATCCGAGTGTTTGGTCGCCGTCTGATGCTCTTCCTCCGCAAAGCCGGTCGCGCCGGTCGGCGGCGACGTGCCATCGGCACGGCCGCCGATGAAGGGATCCGTCATCACGTTCATGAACTGTGTCATCGCGTTGAACGTCGTCTGCTGCGATCCGGTCGCGGTCTCGCCAGAGACCTGGCTCAGCCCGGTCGGGGTCAGCGCTCCGAATACCAGCGGAATGCCACCCGTGGTGTTGAAGAAGTGGATCAGCGCATTGCCGACGGCCTGCTGGTTGCCGTTGAGTTCGACCGTAATTCGGTGAACTTGATGTCGGTGTCGGTGTGGGCTGGCGTCGGTGTAAAGTTCAGCGCCAGATTCAGATAGGCGTTCTTGGCGTCGTAGCTCAGGCCGGTCGTGAAATTCGCCGGCAGATTACTGTTGACCAGTGCGCCAAAGCTGCCGTTGATGCTGCCCGCGGTCAGGATGGTGTATTGTTTGGTGACATAGCTTCCGGCCGCATAGGTGGCGTTGACGGTGGCACCGCCCAGCGTCGCAGCACCACTCACATTGGCAAACGACGATGTGGTCGGGTTGATATTGACGGCATAGGTCGATGCCGCCGTGAAGCCGAGCACGCCAAAAACCGTCAACGACGAGCCCGGCATGCCGGAGCCCGGTGCGAGCGTGCCGCCTGCAATCGAGGTGTTGCCGACGGCGCCGGTGCCCGCGAGCGTACCGCCGGTATTCACCGTGACGCCGCTCGACGATGCGAGTGAGCTGTTGACGACAAGGGTGCCGCCGTTGATCGTGGGTCGCGCCGGTGTAGCCGATGGAGCCCGTTAGCGTTTCCGTTCCCGCCATCAGCGTAAGTCCGCCATTGCCGCTGATCATGCCTGCGAATGTATCGTTTGCCGCGGTCAGGGTCAGTGTGTGGTTGCCCAGAAATACGATTGGCGTTGGTATCGGTTCCAGCCAGCGACTTGATCGAGGAATCCACATTCATGACCGAGAAATCGAGGGCGCCGTTGGCGATCACTTTGCTGGAGCTTGCGATCGAGCCGGTGCCCTCGACCGAAAGTATTGCGTTGCTATTGATCGTCGTCACCCCGGTGTAGGTGTTGGCTCCATCGAGAACCTGGAAGCCGCCCGTGATCGTCAGTCCACCGCTGCCGCTGATGGTGCCATTAAACGTGTTGTCCCCCCCGCCTGCGGCGGTGATGCTCAGGGTTTGTGCACCCAGATTCACGGTGCTGCCGGCGACACCATTCAGCGTCGTGATCGAGGCGCCGGCCGTTGTCCCGGAGATATCGAATGTCGTGGCCCCGTTGGTCAGATTGACCTCATTCGATGCAGCAATGCTGCCCGTTCCCGTCAAAGCCAGCGTCCCGGAGCCAATCGTGGTCACGCCGGTATAGCTGTTGGTGCCCGACAATGTCAGAACACCAGTCCCGCTCTTGAGGAGGGCCGTACTGCCGGTACCGTTCTGGATCACGCCGGCGAATGTCGTCGGAGATGTTACCTCCTCCCGCCGTTAGCGTCGCATTCGAAGCTCCGCTATTGGTGACGATGCCGCTGCTACTTCCGCTAAGTGATGCGATCAACGAGTTGAAGCCGTTCACGTCGAGGGTGGAATTCACCGTAAAATCGGAGTGGCTTGAAAAGGCGCCGGTCGATCCGGCTTTCAAGGTTCCTGCGGATACCGTGGTCGCGCCGGTATAAGTATTCGTGCCACCCAGTATCAGGGTGCTCGCTCCAAGCTGCTGAACTTGGGCTGCGGTGCCGTCCAGATCGTTCGATATCGAAATCGTTTGGCCCGCGCTGGCGTTATTGGTGACCCCGGTCAGGCTGAAATTGACGGCCTGTCCGGTGACAGTGTAGGACTGCGAATTGGCGTTGAACGTCCAGGAGTTGGGAGTGATTGGGCCGGCCGTCACCGAGACCGTTGAACTGCCGGTATTGCCAAATACTGCCGATTGGCCTCCTGCAATGGGCGGGGCGCCGGCGGGCAGGCTGCTCCAGTTGGTCCCGAGATTGTAATCCGTGGTGGTGGTGCTGCTGCCGCTCCCTCCCCAAACGCTTTGCGCCTGTGCCGCAGTTGGAAGCAATGCCGACGCCGTTAGCGCCGTCATTCCCAGAAAATACGCGCGGCGTCGCAAGCGAATGCCGGAAATAAATAGGTGATCCAAAACCAACTTTGTCATTATCCTCTGCTCACTTCCAGGCCGTGGTGGTGCGGGAGGGATGCAGCCGAAATCGCAATGCGAATTTCATCATGCGGCCCCCGATCGAATCCGAGCCACGTTTGTAGTGTTTTCCGGGAAATCAGCTTGGACTGGGCGCTACTCGGCTTGGACTGGACGCCACTGCCCGACGATTGAGTGGTTCTGTTGCCGATGGGAGACTCTAGTTGGGTCGGGCTAAGGCGTGCCCGTCCCAGAACGGAACGATGGACCCGTTAGATGGTTCGACCTGTGAGCCAGCAGGAGCTGTAATCCATGACTGATGATGAAACAGAGATCGAATGGCACAGAGAGCAGATCGCGAAAAACCGCGTTCTTCTTGAAGAACTGGAGGCGGGCAATACTGCCGGGGGCGATGTCTTTCCCGAAACCCAATCGGAGATCGATCGCCTCAAAGCCCAGATCGCTCAATCCGAGTTGATCGTCGCGGCCCACGAAAAGCAATATCCCTGAGATCGCAAACCAAGTGCGCCGCGCAGCGGCAAAGGCATCCCAGGACTGACTATGCAAGATCAGTGAGTCGCTCGCTGCCCATGCTTCGAGGCGCTCGCTCCTCAGCATGAGGTTGTTTTGTTTCAACTTGGACCTCATCCTGAGGAGGCCGCGAAGCGGCCGTCTCGAAGGATAAAGCTATGTTTGCGCATCAGTTCAAATTTGGCGTCTGGGTTGTTTTTCCAGATGGCGATCTCGGCAAATGTGACCGTGATGGTCCCGTCGCGAAACGGGTAGTCCCCCGCTCCCCGCACGTTGTTGAGATCGTTCCAAGACACGTTCATGGCGCGACAATAAAGCAGGCGCCATTCCGTTCCATAAAGCTTCAGATGACCGTGAACGCAGTCTATCGCGCTCACGGCTTCGTCAGTAGCGCCTGACCAGCGGGATCATCGCGGCCGATCCCAGAACCGTGGCGCCGACCAGCACCATGAGGCCGGCATCGAACGATCCGGTGTGCGCGATCAGCGCCCCGATCGCGACCGGCGAGAGCGCGCCAACGATGTTTCCGATACCGTTGAAGACGCCGACCCCGGATGCCACGGCACGCGCCGGCAGGATCTGCAGCGACAGCGCGAACAATGGCGGCAGCGCCGAGCCCCAGAAGAAGGCGCTCACGGCGATGAGGAGGGCCGCCATTTGGGCGTCCGACACCACCGACACCGCGTACATCGCGACCCCCGCCGAGAACAGGCCGCCGAGGCAGATGATGGCGCGACGACCAAGCCTGTCCGAGAGGGCGGCCGCGCCCACTTCGCCAAGAAACATCATGAAGAACGGCAGGAATGAATAGAGGCTGGTCTGGCGGGGATCGAAGCCGCGCACCTTGATGAGATAGCTCGGCAGCCAGCTATTGAGCCCCCAAAGGTAGATCAGCGCGGCGGAGTTGAAGACGACGAGAATCCAGAACCGCCAGTCCCGGCAATACAATCCGACCTGTGAAAGATAGGTCGGCCGTGCCGCCGTTTCGGCCGGCGTTGTCGGCGCGAGCGGCGCCGATGCGCCGGGCGGATGATCCCTGAGGAACATCAGGACGAGCGGGAGAATGATCAGTCCGTTGAGAACGGCGAGAAACATGAATGCCGAACGCCAACCGAACGTGGTTTCGAGGTAGATCATCAGGGGGAAGCCGATGGCCGATCCGAGCGGGCTGCCCATCATCCAGATCGAGTTGGCCCGCGCCTGTTCGCGTGTGGGAAACCAGCGCTTGACCAGCGAATTGGTGATCGCGAATTGCGGACCTTCGGCGATGCCGAGCAGGATCCGCAACGAGAGCATGGTGGTGAACGAACCGGCGCCGGCCATCAGGGCCATGAACACGCCCCAAAACGCCGTGCCGATCGCCAGCGAGCGGCGAAGTCCGTAGAGGTCACCGACGAAACTCAAGAGCAGGCCCGAACAGCCATAGGCAAACACGAACGACGTCATGAGAAGGCCGAGCAGCGTCGGGTTGAAGCCCGTTCCCATCGTATTCTGGAAATCGGTGTTGGTGAATAACACCGCGACGCTGATCCGGTCGAAGAACGCCGACAGAACCGCGAGGAAGAGGATGAAGGCGATGATCCAGCGCCGCCGCGACGCAGGCGCCTCCACGCCGGCCTTGCGTGGGCGGAGGGACATATCGAGTCCGTCGATGCCGGTGTCGGCGCTTGTCGTCATCTAGATTCCCCCATCGATCTTATGAAATTGTATAGTTCAAGCGGCGCCGTCCGATCGCAGTCCGGGCGTGCGCCGTCGCATTGTCGCGGCGCGATGCACATATCGCGCCGCGTATCATCGTGCCCGGCTCACGAGACGAGCGGAGGCAGTCCCAGAGCTGCGTCCACCAATCCGGTGGCACGTTTGAAGTCGTAGGCGCGGTACATGTTGGTCTTCACGAGGTAGGACGCGCCGCCGTAGAATTTTTCGTACTGCTGATGGCGATTGCCGAATTCGGTGCCGATGAAGTCCCACGCCAACCGCATCAGGCGGACGCGGTCACGGGCGCCCATCTTGCCCGACACGAAATAGCGCTCGATATCCGCAGCCGATTTCCGGATTGTCGAAATCCCGCGCCGAAGACGGCAGCGTGATCATCGCCGCACCCGTGAGTTCGCGCACGATGTCGATCATGTGCGGATTGATCTGCCCTTGCAACGCCATCACCGCATAGAGCGCGGTCTTGGACGGCCACAGCACGCCTTCTTCGTCGATCGGCGCCACGGTCTCGTGGGAGTGCAGCATGTTCTCGACGATGGAAGCGTAGGCGGCCAGTTCGCCCATTTCGACCTGGACCGGTGGCGCGGCATCGTTACCGGTCGCCTCGTTCATGCGCTTGGCGAGGCCCATCAGGAAGCGCAGCTTGGTCGCGTAACGGGCCTGCGCCTGGTGATTGCCGTAGGCATGCGATGGCGTCTGCCACCATTGCCCAAAGCATAGTTCGGTGTTGCGGTAGATGAACACGCGCTCCCAGGGGACCAGGACATTATCGAGCACGACAAAGCTGTCGGTCTCGTCGAAGCGGCTGGTCAGCGGATAGTCCTCGGCGCTGGTGGCCTGCAATGCGAAAGCCCTGCGGGAGTAGAGTTTCACGCCCGGCGCATCCAGCGGGATCGCGACGTTGATCGCATAATTTTCATCTCCCGGCCGCAACGGATGGATGCAGCTTATCTGCACATAGTCCGCGAACACGGCGCCGGTTGCAAGTTGCTGACCGCCGCTGACGATGATGCCGGAATCGGTTTCCTTGACCACGCCGGCATAGAGGGTCGGATCGCTCTGTTGATGGGCCGGTTTGCTGCGGTCGATCTGCGGCGGGACGATCGCGTAGGCGACGTATTTGTGGTTGTCGCGAATGTGTTTGTAGAAATTGACGACATTCTCGGCATATCCGGCGCCGCCCTTGGCGAAGAACTGCGGCTTCGCCGCATAACCGGCGAAGAAATTCGCCACGTGATCGGGCGTGCGTCCCATCAAGCCGAAGGTCTGCTCCGCCCATCCCTCGGCGGCGAGACGTTTGGCGCGCAGGTCTTCGTGGGAGCGGGGGATCTGGTAGCAGCGCCAGACCGGGCCGGCGGTGTCCGGCGAGGTGTAAGTCATGCGATCGCGGTTTTCGGGCGCGGCGGCGTAATCGAACAGCCGGGCGAAGGTTCGGGCGCCGTTCTTGAACGCGGGGTGGCGGGTCGGATCGCTGATCCGTTCGCCGTCGACGAAGATGGTCCGTTTGCTGGCGCGCAGGTCGGCCAGAAAACTCTCCCCCGTGCGCAGCGGCGTCGCGCTATTCGCCTCGGCTTTTCGGGATACCGTCACGCTCATTTCGACCCTCCGTGTCAAGCGGCGAAGCAGCCGGGCTAGCCCCGTCGCGGAATAATTGGTACATTCAACAGCTACATGCTGTAGCTATATCCTGTAGTTGTCAATGCTGATCGGCGCGTGATATTTCATCGTAACGCACCAAATAGCGGCAACGCCGGCGGCAGAAATCGCCCACGCCACGCCGGGATCACTGGGTGAAAATGAAGAAATCCAAAACATACCGGCCGCCCGTGACGGTCTCCCGCAGCGAGTTTCTGACGCACGGCTCCGATGCCGAATTTCGCTTGAGCATCTACGCGATGGTGCAGAGCGTGGGTCGCCTCTTGGCATGCCGCGACGCATTCGGGCGCGAGCTTGACCTGACGCCGAGCCAGTTCGTCGTCCTGATGGGGGTCGCCCAATGCCAGGGCACCGAGGGCGTCACCATCCGCGAACTCGCCGATCACGTGGCGCTCGCCTCCACGCATGTCACGACCGAGGTCGGGCGTCTGGAGCGGACGGGCTTCCTGACCAAGCGGCCGAGCGCCAACGACCGGCGCAGCGTCCGCGTCTCGCTGATGCCACATGGCGAACAGGAGATCGCCCGCGTCGCTCCCTTCGTCCGGCTGATCAACGACGCGCTGTTCCGCGACATCGATCCGGAAGCGCTGAGGGTCGCGCATCACGTCGCGCGGCAACTCATCCTCAATTCCGAGAATGCGCTCGCCGAAGTGCGCCGGCATCATCTGGCGAAGTCGACCGCAATGCCCTTGGTCGGGGATGTCGCTGGCGTCACCAGCCGTGAAGCCAGACGTCGGTATCCGGCGGCGTCTCGATCGCCCGATCGGAATGAAGCCGGGAGTAGCGGCCGCCGTGGAAAAGCAAAGGCGTCGTCCCGGTCCGGGTAAAGGACAGCACGCGCCCGACCACGATCTCGTGGTCGCCGCCTTCATAAAAGGCGTAGGTCTCGCATTCGAACGTCACCAGGCCGTCGCGGAGCAGGGGAACGCCGCTTGCGCCCCGCAGTGGCGCAAGCCCACTCCATTTCTCCGGGCCGCCACGCGCGAACCGGTTCGACATGTCGCTCTGGCCCTCCGCGAGCACCGTCACGCCGAAGTGCTTGGCCTTCAGCCACAACGGCAGCGTGAGGGCCGAGCGCGCCAGACTGAAGAGAATCAGCGGCGGCGCCAGCGACACGGCATTGAAGGAACTGACGGTCGAGCCGAGCAGGGTGTTGTCAACTTCCGCGGTGACAATGCAGACGCCGGTGGCGAACTGGCCGAGCGCATCGCGGAATTCCCGATCCGTGAAAGTCATCATGGCCTCTTCGGTTTGGGTGTCCTGCCGGGGCTCGGCCGCTTGTGCCTCACGCCGGATCGAAATAGTGCATCTCGAGCAGCAGACAGCCGTTCTTCGACAGGAACGGGCCGTGATATGCGCCCGGCGGCCGGCATGCATAGGTGAACGGGGCAAACGCTTCGCCGCCCTGGCCGTTGACGTCATTGCCGACCGTGAGGTCGCCCTTCACCAGAAAAACCTCTTCCCAATAGTCATGCACAAAGGGCACCGTCGTGTAAACGCCGGGATCGAAGCGGAGCAGCCGGGTGCGGCTGCCGCGCTTGCCGGTCTCGTCGAGCGCTCCGGACAGGATCTTCTGCTGGATCCCGGACGGATAGCCCGCGGGCACTTCCCATCCCGTATTGAGGTCGAGCGTGTGGAATTCGTCGTGAAGCTTGTTGATGGCCATCGATTGATCTCTCGTTAAGACAGGGATTCGAATGCAGGTGATGATGCCGGCTTGTGTCAGGCTTTCCAGAGTTCGGTGAATTGTTCGGCGACGACATCCGTGTAAGCGGGATGTCCCGCCAGGATGCCGACGTCGCGCGCGAAGCCGTTCATGCCTTCCACGAAATCTCGTGAGATGGTGGCGTCATAATAGGGCAGGTCGCGTTTGATCAGGTCGACGGTCAGCGCGGCTTCCTCCGGCGGGAACAGCTTCGCTGCGACGTCCCCGGCAAGCTCCGGCTGCGCCTTGAGCGCAGCGTGCGCCGCCGTAATGGCGCGGACCGCACCGGCCGCCGCCTTCGGATTATCGTGGATCAGGCGATCGCTCGTGGCGATCGAAGCCATGGTGTAGTTGAAACAGGCTTTCGGGCCGTCGCCGCGCCGCACGTCCAGCACGACAGTGCCGACGCCGCGCCGTACCGCGACTTCGGTACCCATCCCGTTGGCCCAGAAACCGTCGATCTTGCCGTCTTCAAGCGCCTTGGCGGCGGTGAGTTCGAAATTCACGCTGGCGCCGGTGGCGCCGGGCACCGGGGCGATGGTCACGCCGTCGCGCGCCGGATCGATTCCGGCTTCGCCGAGCAGGCGGCGCAGACCCATCTCGACCCACGGGGCCGCGCCGATGCGGCGGCCCTTCACGACCTCGATGTCGCCGCGCTTCGCCTTCAGGTCAGCGCGCATCACCAGGAACCAGTACATGCCCTGGCCCTGGGCGCAGAGCAGTTTGCAACCTTTCCATTCCGGAAAGGCCGCGAGCGCCGAATGCGCCGAGCCGCCGACGAACTCGATCTCACCGTCGCGCAGTGCCCGATAGGACTTGTCCACCGGAAAGATCAGCTCGAGCGAGACATCGAGGCCTTGCTTGGCAAACAGGCCGAGCTCGACCGCAGCGACCGCGGGAAAATAGGAATTGGAAATCAGATCGGGAACGGCCAGCTTCATCATCGGTCATCGTCCTTGGGCGAGGCTTGATAAGGGTATCGGCTAGAGGGTCTGCAGCAGGTTACGGCGAAAGGCTTCGATGTGCGCGCGCATCGCCTGCTCGGCACCGTCAGGGTCGCGGTCGCGGATCGCGGCCAGAATGGCAAGATGTTGCTGCTGTACGCTCAAATGATGGCCCGGCGTGTTCAGCGAGAAAATCCAGAACCGAAGCGAGCGATCGTGCAG
The DNA here is from genome assembly GCA_963811915.1 of uncultured Alphaproteobacteria bacterium. Lineage (GTDB taxonomy): Bacteria > Pseudomonadota > Alphaproteobacteria > Rhizobiales > Xanthobacteraceae > Bradyrhizobium. The sequence goes on along the minus strand of CAWETC010000019.1, from coordinate 148,510 downwards.
CCGTCCGAGCAGTTCGGTGAGCACCGGATTGCGCGCGGATTGCGCCAGCACGCCGTGAAATTCGCGGTCGAGCCGCATCAACCGTTCGCCGTCGCGCGTGGCGAGTTCGTTCTGGGCGCGCGCCAGGATCGACGTCAGTTCGTCCATCTCGCCGGCGCTGGCGCGGTCGGCCGCGAGGCGGACGCAGTAGCTCTCGTTGAGAAGCCGCACCTCGATCGTCTGCATCACCTCGTCGAGACTGACGGGCTTCACGATGATGCCCTTGCGCGGCATCACCTGCACCAGGCCCTCGACCATCAGCCGATCGATCGCCTGATGCACGGGCGTGCGGCCGATCCCGAGCATTGTCGATATCTCGGCCTCGTTGAGATAGTCGCCGGGGCGGAAGGCACAAATCGTGATGCGACGCTTGATCTCGTCGTAGGCGATATCGAGCAACGACGACGCCGCCTCTTTGGGGGCGGATCGCCCGGGCGGGCCAGTGCGGGTTTTCGCCAGCGTCGTCATCCCTGCGCCGACAGATCGACGATGTCGTAACCGTGCCTGAGGGTACGGCCCAGCATCGGATCCTCGAGCTCATATTCGAACCGCGGCGACGGCCGTATGCCGCCCAGTGCGGCGAGCGTGCCGCCGAACATCAACGTTCCCTGGGCGAGGGGTTTTCCCCATTTCTTCAGCAGATCCGGCGGTGCGAGCATGCCGGCCACCGTCCCCTGTTGATAGAGCACGCGGTGGCCGTTGCCGTCGAGGATGTAGGCGCGAAGCAACAACTGGTCCCAGTGCGGCGCGACGGCATCAAAGGCCCAGAATTCAGCGGCGACCGGCTTGTCGCACATCTGCTTTGAGGCCGTGATGTCGTAGGTTTCGGCCGCCCGGTCGGTGTGATCGGAACCGACGCCGATCCAGAGCCGTCCTTCCCACTGCAGCAGCACGAATTCGACTTCGCCGCTCGAGGACGGGCTGGTCACTTCCATGACCGTGTCGCTGGTCAGGCGCGCGGCCGAAACCCGATAAAACACCGGCGTGGTCGGCGGGCGCTTCACGCCGAGCGCCTCCAGTTCGACGATGTGCTTCTCGAGCGCCACGGGATCCCGGCCGGTCCAGCCGGCAATGATGGCACAGTTCAGATGAACGTCTTGCGCGCGCGCCGATCCGCGGTCGTGGAGCGTTGCCTTCAGGGTTCTCAGCGCTTTCGGGTGCACGTGCTGTCCTCAGAAATGGAAGAGATATTGATCTGATATTTCACGGGTTTGGATTTGTCAACGACCGCCGGCTGCGCGAATGCGCCCAATAATAAGATGCGATGCGACATCTCGAAGACGAGGTCATTGAAGTGGAAACCGCTCTACCGTCTCGCCGTGCCGTGCGTGCGGGCGCGATGCCCGGGGCGGAGCGGTATCGGCCAGGTCAGCCATCGCATGATGCGCTCCAGCGCGATGCCAAGACCAAGGCCGACCAATACGTCGGTGAGCCAGTGGGCCAGCAGCACGACCCGAGTCGTAACCAGCACCGTGCCCACGGCCCAGACCAAGTCTCGCGCCTTGGACGGCAGCAACGTCGCCGCGGACGCCAGTGCGCCGACATGCAACGCATGCCCGGAAGGAAACGCGTCCTTCGAGTTTCCGGACCATGGAATGCCGCGCCAGTGGCCCCTGACGGTGAGGCGGTCGGGACGCTCCTGATCGATGACGTTCTTCATGATATGCGGGAGGATCGCCGCCGCGAGCGAACAGGCCAGCACATGCGTCGTCAGCCTCCGAAGTGGCTCGTTCGATTGGCGGGTGAGCAGCCACGCAATGGTTGCGGCGGCGATCAACGCGTGCTCGTCGGCTCCCCAGGTCAAGGCCTCGGCGCCTTGCTCGATGCGAGGGTTGGTGTGACGCGCAATCGCGCGTGCGAGATCCTTGTCGATCTGGGTCGGACGGATCGTCATGCGGGGCAGCGTCATCACCGGGGAACGCGGAGCGTCACAAAAGGTTCATATCTTCACAGGTCGTGAAGCGAGAACCCTGATGGAATACCTCGTTCGCTTTCTGGTCGGCGGAATCGTGGTCTCGGCCTTCGCCTTGCTCGGCGATGTGCTGCGGCCCAAGAGCTTCGCCGGGCTGTTCGGCGCCGCTCCCTCGCTGGCGCTCGCCACGCTGAGCCTGACGCTATGGAAGGAAGGCGGCGCGTACGTATCAATCGAAGGACGGTCGATGATCCTCGGCGCTGTTGCGCTGGCCGTCTATAGTTTCGCGGTTTGCCAGTTGCTCAAGCGCGCCCGCTGGTCTGCGCTGGCCGCGACGACGAGCGCCGTCGTGCTGTGGCTCGCGGTCGCGCTCGGATCGCGCCAACTACTCCTGGGTTAGCCGATGGTTGTTCGCGTCAATTGGCCGGCACTCAAGCAAAGCCGGTGGTATGAATATGTCCTGCGCTTTGGGCTCGGCGGATTGGCAACGGTGATGGCTGGATTGGTCGCCCAGTTTTTCGGACCGGAAGCGGGAGGTTTGTTTCTTGCCTTTCCCGCCATTTTCGGCGCCAGCGCCACGCTGATCGAAAAACATGAGCGCGAGCGCAAGGAAAAGCTCGGGCTTGCCGGGCATCGCAGAGGAACCGATGCCGCGGCGCTCGACGCCGCCGGCGCAAGTTTGGGAAGTGTGGGCCTTGCGGCGTTTGGCTTGAGCATGTGGCTGCTAGCGCCAAACCTGCCGATTGGTGGGCTCGCGCTGGGTTCAGTGGCGTGGTTGCTGGTGTCGGTGTCGTTGTGGCGTTGGCGACGTGAGCTGCGCATCATCAACAACTGAATGGCGCTTTGCCTTCGGGCGTGGCTCGCTTCTTCGTGATGAGCGCGTCAGCGGGAAGACGGCGCAGTTTGTTGAAGCCGCTTTCGCATGAAATATTTGGTGTGGCCCACTGGATAATCGTCCAGCTGCCCCACCACTTCATATCCTTGCTTCTCGTAAAAAGGACGGGCTTGAAAGCTGAACGTCTCCAGCGAAGCTGCTGCGCAGCCCTTTTCCAGAGCGTAAGATTCCGCGGCTTCGAGAAGTCGCCGGCCGTGGCCGCGGCGTTGAACGCTTTTGATGACCCAGAGCGCTTTGACATGAAGCCATCCGCCCCAGATGCTTCCGCACAGGCCACCCAGCCACTCACCACGCTCGCTTCGCAAAAAGAAATTGGAAGGATACCACTCGAACAGTCCGGTCGTCGCGATGGTGTGAAGATCGACGCCCTCGGTTACAAAATATTTCAGTTCTTCATCGGGATAGGGCTCAAACAGGATTTCGTATTCATCATCCATTTCTCGAGTCCCTTTGCCGTGATCCATTTTACTTATGCCGCTGCGACGTCCGGCAACAATATATCCGGTCATTTTCAGGACAATCGGCGTTTCGGGAAATGTTGATGAACCTCAGCGCCCGCGCTCAGCGTGCAAGACGGCATGCACGCGGCTGTGATGCCGTGATCACACCTTTTGCAAAGGGCATCGCGTTGATCAAGGGCTTTTGGATTTCAGAAAGTTTCCATCGGCCGAAGATCGTGCCGTGGAATGTGTCTCCCCGAGACGAACGCGCATGGCACAAGCGCCGCAGTTGCTCTGGGTGCTCATCGTTGCGATGTGCCAGAAGCAGATGGCGGGCACCCCGTAACGCCATCGGGAAAAAGTCCGGCCGTGAAGCGGTAATCATTCCCGGGTCGGCTGATCTGGCGCGATGGTATGGTGACGCCGTGGCACCCCCTATGGTGCCCGGTATCTACGTTTACCGACCCATTAACTTCAGCCCCGCGCGTCGGCGGGGCTTTTCTTTGCACTTAAGCGACCCGGCTTGAAGCTGATCGCCTGACTAAAAAGCCGCTGAATATGCTTTGGGCTTGCTTCTATCTTAAAAGGCGCAACAGAGCCCGGCCGGCTTTGCTGTTCAATTCCTTGGCGTCCAGCGTTCCATCATTATCCGGATCGGCGGCATGAAAACGCTGCTCGACGAGCGCGAGATATTCATCCTTGCTGAGCGTTCCGTCGTGGTCCGGATCGGCTGCGGCCAACTCTTTCGCGGACAATCTGCGGGCCAACTCACGTTTGTCGAGTGTGCCGTCGTGGTCACTTTCCAGTTTGTCGAATAAGGCTGAGGCCGCCTTCTTCGCTTCGGCAAGGTCGACCGTGCCGTCATTATCCGTGTCCAGCATTGCAATCAGATTGGAATGCCTGGCCAGGGCCGGCAACGCCGCTGTTCCAGCGAGGAAGGTGCTTGCGGCAAAAGTCAGAATGAAAGTGCGGCGCGTTATCATGGGGATGTCTCCGATTTAATAATTCAACCGTATTTGCCGTATTGCGAAGGGCCATCGTTCCGAGCGAATACCATCGGCGATCGAGTTACTCCCCCCTTGTCATGACTGCCTTTGTCATAGTGGATCTGTGGACCATGTGTGGCCAGCTTCTGGTTCGCAAGTGTTTTCTACCGGTATCATATTATATGATTTGCTGACACGGTCGGCCCCCTAACTTCGCCGCTTCCCTTCATCAGCGAAAGAAAAGGCCTCAGCTCGGGGGTAGAGCTGAGGCCGGAGTTAAGGGAGGAAACGCCGCCTAACGGCGTAGTGCTCAATATGGGGATGCGATCCGCCGATGCCCATTAAATTCGAGGTTAAGAGAATAATCGCCAGCCTCGCGGGCGCCCCCTCCTGTAATTAATATTTTACAAACCTGAGGCAGATTGGGGCTGCCGGGATTTCAGCGCCCGACCACGGAAATACCTCCGCCGCCAAGCGAGCATACTCCGCTGGGCGGCGTTTGGTTTTTACCAGCCTCCGCCGAGCAGGCGCGCTTAAAATACAGGATCGGCGTTTGGTCGCTTGAGCCGCCATCCGCGCCAGCACGACTGCTTCCTCCGCCGCTAAACCGGTTCTTCAATCAGCGTATTAGTGAACACGCACAGCAATGACGATCTGGAAGCTAGCCCACCTCTCGTCATCACCCGCGAGGGCTTTCGCGGCGTAGGAGGGGAAGAGGGCTTACCTCTAGTGGGCAGATGATGGTAGGACATCCGAGCTAATCACCGCTGCCCACCTATCTGTCCCAAAACCCCGTCCCAAATCCCGGCCTGATGAAAAACGACCAGATCCTGAGCCAGATTTCGGAATTCTGCCGCCAGGCCGATATGGCGGAGTTGACGTTTGGCCGCCGCGCTGTCAATGACGGCAAGCTGGTGCATCGGTTGCGCGAGGGCAAGCGCATCACCATCGACACGCTCGATCGCATCCATGCCTATATCGCGGCCTCGATGCCGGGCGGGGTGCCGCCGCCTCGCGGGCTCGAGGTGCCGCCCGAGAAGCGCGATCCCCGCGGCAATTTCCGGTTCTTCGAAAATCGCCAGAAATACCTGCTGTTTGTCCATACCTGCAGCGAGAAACGGGTGATCGCCGAGCGGGTGGCGCTGGAACTCGGCAGCATTCATCCCCGGCCGCCGGCGCTGCGGGTGTTCGATGCCGGGGTCGGCGACGGCACCGTGCTGGCGCGGGTGATGCGCTCGATGCATGGCCGCTTTCCCCACATGCCGTTCTATATCGCCGGCAAGGAACTCAGCTTGGAGGACGTCCGGCTGACGCTGGACAAGGTGCCGGACCGGCTGTTCGAGCATCCGGCCACGGTTTTTGTGCTCACCAATATGTATTACGCCGAGGCGCCCTGGCTGACGCCTTCGACGCCGGCTGCGGCGGCCGGGATGATCTGGCACGAGGTGGCGCTGCGGGGGGGCTCGTCGGGCGATTTCGAGGCCCAGATCGCCGAACTTGGCCCATTTTTGGAGCAGAATTGGCGCGCCAACGTCAGCCCGCGCTCGGGGATGCCGGTCTATGAGCGGCCGGTCGCCATCGTGCTGTACCGGGAAGACCACCGGTTTTTGCTCGATTCGATCATCCCCCGGGCTGGCCGTTCCGAGGCCAATTTCGACCTGGTGATCGCTTCCCAGCCCTATCGGGCCAAATCTTCGGTCAATTTCCGCGCCAAACGCATTATTGCGCCCTTGGGCAGGGCGCTGCGGGCCGGGGGCCGGTTGATCGGTATTCACTCCCACGGCCAGGATCCCGGGCTGGAGATTATTCAGGCAGTGTGGCCCGGAGAAAACCCTTTCGCCGTGAGCCGTCATGAGCTATTGCGCGCGGTGAAATACGAGTTGGGCTCGGCGGGGCGCGATCTTAATTTTAACGCCTATGCGGATAACCGTTCGATCTTCCGCTATGATATGGAAGCGCTGCCAAATGAGGTCACCGGCTCGATCGGAACCTCGACGGCCTTTGCAGCATGGAACGCGGCAGTGTATGTCGCCCAGATTGAGGACGACCGTTTGACGGAAATGACCCAGAGCGGCCGTTACCTCGATGCCGCCAGAGAAGTTCTGCGCAAGCATAACGGACTTTGGTTCTACGACGAATCCTACGTCATCTCGCGTCGTCGGGACTGACTATTCAGGACACATTTGAGAGATAAAGGACCCGCCGAGGTCTGGCGGAAACAAGGGGTTGGTTGATGCGCGCGTCTTATCTGTTCACCTCAGAGTCGGTTTCCGAAGGTCATCCCGACAAGGTTTGCGACCGGATCTCCGACGAGATCGTCGATCTGTTTTTCCGTGAAGGCCCGAAAGCCGGTATCGATCCGTGGGCGATCCGTGCGGCGTGCGAAACGCTCGCCACCACCAACAAGGTGGTGATCGCCGGCGAGACCCGCGGACCGAAGTCGGTCACCAATGACCAGATCGAGAGCGTCGTTCGCGCCGCGATCAAGGACATCGGTTACGAGCAGGACGGGTTCCACTGGAAGACCTGCGACATCGAGATCCTGCTGCATCCGCAATCCGCCGATATCGCGCAGGGCGTTGATGCGCTGCAGCCCGGCACCAACAAGGAAGAGGGCGCGGGCGACCAGGGCATCATGTTCGGCTATGCCACCAACGAGACTCCCGACCTGATGCCGGCGCCGCTGTTTTATGCGCACAAGATCCTGCGGCTGATCTCGGAAGCCCGTCACTCCGGCAAGGAGAAAGTGCTGGGCCCGGATTCCAAGAGCCAGGTCACCGTGCAATACGAGAACGGCAAGCCGGTCGGCGTGCGCGAGATCGTGGTCTCGCACCAGCATCTGGTCGAGGACATGAGCTCGAACCAGGTCCGCGACTGCGTCGAGCCCTATGTGCGCCAGGCGCTGCCGGAAGGCTGGATCAACGGCAAGACCATCTGGCACATCAATCCGACCGGAAAGTTCTTCATCGGTGGTCCCGACGGCGACACCGGCCTGACCGGCCGCAAGATCATCGTCGACACCTATGGCGGCGCGGCCCCGCATGGCGGCGGCGCATTCTCCGGCAAGGACCCGACCAAGGTCGATCGTTCGGCCGCCTATGCCTCACGCTATCTTGCCAAGAATATCGTCGCGGCTGGTCTCGCCGATCGCTGCACGTTGCAGCTCGCTTATGCCATCGGCGTGGCGCGGCCGCTGTCGATCTATATCGATACCCACGGCACCGGAAAGGTGCCCGAGGAAAAGCTCGAGAGCGCCGTGGCCGAGGCGATGGACCTGACGCCGCGCGGCATCCGCAAGCATCTCGATCTCAACAAGCCGATCTACGCGCGAACCTCGGCCTACGGTCACTTTGGCCGCACGCCGGACAATGAAGGCGGGTTCTCGTGGGAAAAAACCGATCTCGCCGACGCGCTCAAGCGCGCGGTGTGATTCTTCTTACTTCGCCCCGCGTGCGGGGAGAGGTCGCGAGCCAAAGGCGAGCGGGTGAGGGGGAGTCTCCGCGTATGCCGCTTGTCAGCGATTGCCTTGGCGGCCCCTCACATAGCCGATGCTTGCATCGGCGTTCTTAGATGAAGAGCGGCGGCCGGTAGGCCGCCGATGCCCTCTCCCCGCAAGGGCGGGGCGAGGGGGCGGACCGCCGCCACAAAGCGTCCAGTTTCGTTTCGTATCGATACATCCGAATTCATCCGTCCAGGAATCCAGCCCCATGACCGCCACAGCCAAGAAGCCCGCTTTCACCGATTACATCGTCAAGGACATTTCGCTCGCCGAATTCGGCCGCAAGGAAATCTCGCTGGCCGAGACCGAAATGCCCGGCCTGATGGCGACGCGTGAGGAATATGGACCGAAGCAGCCGCTGAAGGGCGCGCGCATCGCCGGCTCCCTGCACATGACGATCCAGACCGCGGTCCTGATCGAGACGCTGGCCGCGCTCGGCGCAGACATCCGCTGGGTCTCCTGCAACATCTATTCGACCCAGGACCATGCCGCGGCGGCGATTGCCGCGGCCGGCATTCCCGTGTTCGCGGTCAAGGGCGAGAGCCTCACCGAATACTGGGACTACACCGCAAAGCTGTTCGACTGGCACGGCGGCGGCACGCCCAACATGATTCTCGATGACGGCGGCGATGCCACCATGCTGGTGCATCACGGGCTGCGCGCCGAGAATGGCGACGTCAAGTTTCTCGACAAGCCGGAATTGGAAGAAGAGGAAGTCTTCTTCGCGCTGATCAAGAAGCTATTGAAGGAAAAGCCGAAGGGCTACTTCGCCGAGATCGCCAAGAACATCAAAGGCGTTTCCGAAGAAACCACCACGGGCGTGCACCGGCTCTACAACATGGAGAAGGAAGGCAAGCTGCTGTTCCCGGCGATCAACGTCAACGACAGCGTGACCAAGTCGAAGTTCGACAATCTCTATGGCTGCCGGGAATTGCTGGTCGACGGTATCCGCCGCGGCACCGACGTGATGATGTCGGGCAAGGTGGCGATGGTCGCGGGCTTCGGCGACGTCGGCAAAGGCTCGGCCGCGTCGCTGCGCCAGGCCGGCTGCCGCGTCATGGTTTCCGAAGTGGATCCGATCTGCGCGCTGCAGGCGGCGATGGAAGGCTATGAAGTCACGACCATGGAAGATGCAGCGCCGCAGGCCGACATCTTCGTCACCGCGACCGGCAACAAGGACATCATCACCATCGAGCACATGCGCGCGATGAAGGATCGCGCCATCGTCTGCAACATCGGCCACTTCGACAACGAGATCCAGATCGCGCATCTGCGCAACCTGAAATGGACCAACATCAAGCCGCAGGTCGATGAGATCACCTTCGCCGACGGCAAGCGGATGATCCTGCTCTCCGAAGGCCGCCTCGTGAACCTGGGCAACGCCATGGGCCATCCGAGCTTCGTGATGTCGGCTTCGTTCACCAACCAGACGCTGGCGCAGATCGAACTGTTCGCGAACAACAAGGACGGCAAGTACGAAAAGAAGGTCTACGTGCTGCCGAAGTCGCTGGACGAAAAGGTCGCCCGGCTGCATCTCGCCAAGATCGGCGTCAAACTGACCAAGCTGCGGCCGGACCAGGCCGACTATATCGGCGTCAAGCCGGAAGGCCCGTTCAAGGCGGATCATTATAGGTATTGATGGTCCCTCATGGTGAGGAGCCGCGTCAGCGGCGTCTCGAACCATGGGAGCACAGAATGCCGGTCTCATCATTCGAGACGCGCTTCGCGCTCCTCATCAGGATGAGGGAGTGGCGAGTCATTTGGCCCCGGAGCGATCCGGGGTCATTCGTTTGTCGTTGATTTTTCCGGCATCTTGCGCGCTAATCACGCCATGGAAACAACCTCGCAAACCGAACATGTCGATGTCCTGATCGTCGGGGCCGGGCTGTCCGGCATCGGTGCGGGTTTTCACCTGCAACAGAAATGCCCCGGCAAGAGCTACGTCATCCTCGAGGGCCGCGACTGCATCGGCGGCACCTGGGATCTGTTTCGTTATCCCGGCATTCGCTCCGACAGCGACATGTTCACGCTGGGCTATTCGTTCAAGCCGTGGACCGAGCCGAAGGCGATCGCCGATGGGCCGCGGATTCTCAATTACGTGCGCGAGACCGCCGCCGAGAACGGCATCGAGAAGAAAGTCCGCTTCCACCATCGGGTGAAGCGGGCGTCGTGGTCGACGCCGGACGCGCGCTGGACCGTGGAGGCCGAACGCAGCACGGGAGAGGGCGCTACCGAGCTGGTGCAGTTCACCTGCAATTTCCTGTTCATGTGCTCGGGCTATTACAAATACGAGGAAGGCTATACGCCCTCCTTTGCCGGCACACAGGATTTCGCCGGCCGCATCGTGCATCCGCAGAAATGGACTGACGACATCGACTACGCCGGCAAGCGCGTGGTGGTCATCGGTTCGGGCGCCACCGCGGTGACGCTGGTGCCGGAGCTGGCCAGGACCGCGGCGCATGTCACCATGTTGCAGCGCTCGCCGACCTATGTGGTGTCGCGGCCGGCGCAGGACCCATTCGCCAACAAAATGCGCGCGCGCCTGCCGCCCAAGCTCGCCTATCATCTGGTCCGCTGGCGCAACGTGCTGTTCGGCATGTATTTCTTCCAGCTCTCGCGGCGAAAACCAGCGCGGGTCAAGCAACTGATCCTCGGCGGCGTGCGGATGGCGCTCGGGCCGGACTACGACATCGCGACCCATTTCACGCCGCGCTACAATCCCTGGGATCAAAGGCTGTGCCTGGTGCCCGACGGCGACCTGTTCAAGGCGATCAGGGAAAAGCGCGCCTCTGTCGTGACACAGCAGATCGACAGCTTCACCAAGAATGGCATTCGGCTCAAGGATGGCAGCGAGCTTGAGGCCGACATCATCGTCACCGCCACCGGCCTCAATCTGCAGGTGCTCGGCGGCATGCAGGTCAGCGTCGATGGCCGCGCGGTCGATTTCGCCAGGACGCTGAACTACAAGGGCATGATGTATTCTGATGTGCCCAACCTGGCGTCGTCGTTCGGCTACACCAATGCGTCCTGGACGCTGAAGTGCGACCTGACCTGCGAATATGTCTGCCGCCTGATCAATTACATGGACCGCCACGGCTACCGGCAATGCATGCCGCACAATGTCGATCCCGATATCACTGAATTGCCGTCGCTGGATTTCTCGTCCGGCTATGTGCAGCGCTCGATCGCGAAGATGCCGAAACAGGGCTCGAAGCGGCCGTGGCGGCTCTATCAGAATTACGCGCTCGATATTGTCACGCTGCGCTTCGGCAAGGTCGACGATGGGGTGATGCGGTATTCATGACGGATGGCTCCGAGGCACCTTCGCGTCGGTGACTGGTCGCGGGAGCGTTTTTCCCGGCAATTTTTTCCGGGATCTCGGATGTTCGGCAATTGTTGCCGCGTGCGACGTATCGGTAATTGTTGAAAAATAGCGTTTTTTGGGGCTTCGGCGCGCGGCATGCGCTTTGCTCGGCGCCGGAAGTGTTTCCGGAGTTTGCTATGTCGATCTCGTTTCCCTCAGGCGTCTTCTCGCCAACGTTCTCATCAACCTCATCGACGTCCTCCCTCGCCCAGCCTATATCGTCCGGCCTGGCTACCAAGTCGACCAACTCGGTGGTGCAGCAATTTCTCGAATTTGCCAATATGACGCCCGCGCAGCGTCTGCATGCCGAGATGCTCTCCGAACTTGGTCTTACCGAGGCCCAGTACAAGGCAATGAGTCCTGCCGATCAACAGAAGGTTGCCGACAAGATTCGCGACCTGGTCAAAAAGCAAGCCGACGAAGGTAACAACAAGCGGCCCGGCTTGATTACCGATATATCGGCCTGACCGGCGCGAGGCTATCACCGGCGCTTGGATGCTGCATTCTCAACGGGCAGGGCGGCCGGTCACCGCGCATCATCTATCGTTCGCCCTGCGCGGCCTTGATGAGATTGCCGCGCAGCGTCACGACGCCCTTTTGCATCTTGAGGAATTCTTCCGGCGTCAGGCCCGAGGCCTTCACGAGATTCATACTCAGGCCTTTCTCGCGCAGGCGGCGGCCGGAATTGGTCAGACTGACCAGGACCTGACGCTCGTCCGCGGGATCGCGCTGCCGGCGCAGATAGCCCATGCCCTCGAGCTTCTTAAGGATCGGCGTCAGGGTGTTGGATTCGAGGAACAGCTTCTCGCCGAGGCCGCTGACGGTCTGGTTGTCCTGCTCCCACAGCGCGACGATCGCGATGTATTGGGTGTAGGTGAGCCCGAGTTCCTCGAGGATCGGCTTGTAGGCCCTGCCGTAGGCCAGGTTGGCCGAATAGATCGCAAAGCACAGGAAGTCGGAGAGCCGGGGGGTGGACGGTCTTTTGGATCGGCGGAGTTCATGGGCAGCCTCTGATCACACGGCGATGTGAAGTCTCGGATGCATATATATCGCATCCGATTAAATCGGAAGAATTGACAGCTCCGCTGTCGACATGATTTCGTATCTTACGCGATTAGATCGCATACGATATAATTTGAATGTCAAGAGAGTGATTATGAAGCACGCCTTCATTGCATTGATCGCGGCGACAGCCATTCAGGCATCGGCCCGCAACCGATGCGCTTTGCGACCCATCACTACAGGAGATCAATTCATGGATACCGAGACGACCTCACCTGAAATCAACCGGGATCGCCGCCGCTTTTTTGGCACCGCCGCCACGACCCTTATCGGCGCCCAGTTGGTGCTGAGCGGAGCCGCGGACGCTCAATCAAGCAACGCCAAATCAGCCGATCTGCCCAGGATCAAGGCGGGAGCAAACACGTCGTTCGGTACGCTCAAGCAGATTGATGCCGGCGCGCTCAATATCGGATACGCCGAAGCCGGCCCTGCCGATGGTCCCGTGGTCATCCTTCTGCACGGCTAGCCATACGACATCTACAGCTTTGTCGACGTCGCGCCTTTGCTGGCGTCGGCGGGCTACAGGGTGATCGTGCCCTATCTGCGCGGCTTCGGCACGACGCGCTTTCTTTCGGCCGAAACGATCCGCAATGGTCAGCAATCGGTGGTCGCCGTCGATATCATCGCCTTGATGGATGCTCTCAAGATCGAAAAAGCGACCGTCGCCGGTTTTGATTGGGGCGCACGGACTGCATGCATCATGGCGGCACCCTGGCCGGATCGCTGCAAGGCGCTGGTCTCCGTGAGCGGCTACCTGATCGGTAATCAGGAAGTCGGCCAGGCTCCGCTACCGCCGAAGGCCGAGTTGCAATGGTGGTACCAGTTTTATTTCGCCACCGAACGCGGCCGGGCCGGCTACGACAAATACCGGCACGACTTTGCCAAGCTCATTTGGCAGCTCGCTTCGCCGAAATGGAATTTCGATGACGCCACCTTCGATCGCAGCGCGGCGGCTTTCAACAACGCTGATCACGTCGCCATCGTGATCCATAATTATCGCTGGCGGCTCGGCCTGGCTGAAGGCGAGCCGAAATATAACGATCTGGAAAAGCGGCTCGCCGAAAGCCCTGTGATCGCTGTGTCCACCATCACCCTTGAGGGCGATGCCAATGGTGCACCTCACCCCGAACCGGCGTCGTACCGCAACAAATTCTCCGGCAAATACGCGCAGCGGACCATCAATGGCGGCATCGGGCACAACCTTCCGCAGGAAGCCCCGCAGGCCTTTGCGCAGGCGGTTATCGACGCCGACCATCTTTGATGGGCGTTAGCCGCGCCGCAACTTGGAGGCCCGCAGGCTATGGCTCGGAGCTAAGCGCTTCCCACGCCAAAGAGTTCCTGAATGAAAAAGGCCCCGAAACACGTCCGGGGCCTTTGTTTTTGGTGGCTGGTCGGATCAGCCAATTATTCCGGCTGGCCGATCGTCACCTTCAGGGTGCCGATGCCGTCGACCCCGCATTCGATCTTGTCGCCGGGCGAGAGCGCGGCGACGCCGGCCGGCGTTCCCGTCATGATGATATCGCCGGCGCCGAGCGAGACCTGTTCCGACAATTTCTCGATGATCTCGGGCACGCTCCAGATCAGTTCTGTCAGATCGCCCTTCTGCCGTTCGGTGCCGTTGACCGAGAGCCAGATCTTGCCCTTGGTCGGGTGGCCGATTTTAGAGGCCGGCTGCAATGCGCCGCAGGGCGCGGAATGATCGAACGACTTGCCGATTTCCCAGGGCCGCTCCTTCTTGCGCGAGGCCTGTTGCAGGTCGCGCCGGGTGAGATCGATGCCGACGCCGTAGCCGTAGATGTGATCGTTTGCCTTGGCGGCGGGAATGTTGAGACCACCGCTCTTCATCGCCACGATCAATTCGACCTCGTGATGGAAATCCTTGGTCAGCGGCGGGTAGGGGATGGTGGCGCCATCCGGCTCGATCATGTCGGCATGCTTGGCGAAGAAAAACGGCAGCGCCCGCTCGTCATTGCCCATTTCCCGGATGTGCTCGAGATAATTGCGCCCGACGCACCAGATGCGGCGAACCGGAAAGGATTGGATGTCGCCGGCGACGGCGATCGAGGCTTGCGGAGCAGGCGGAAACACGAAGGATGGTGCGCTCATGAAAGGGTCTCGGTGGGTTGGGGATGAAAGTCGATGCCAGCTTTACGCGGTTGCGCTGATCGGCGCCAGCGTCGGGGGCCCGGCATCGCGCTGTTGCAGCCGGAAGAACGACGCATAGCGGCCGCCACGGCGCAACAGGTCGTCATGCCGCCCGCGCTCGACGATCTCACCGCCCTCGACCACCAGGATGGCGTCCGCATGCATGATGGTGTGGAGGCGATGGGCGATGACGATGGTGGTGCGGTTCTGGCACAGATGCTCGATGGCTTCCTGCACCTGCTTTTCGGATTCCGAATCCAGCGCCGCGGTGGCTTCGTCGAGCAGGATGATGGGGGCGTTCTTCACCAGCGCGCGCGCCACCGCGACACGCTGGCGCTGGCCGCCGGATAATTGCGTGCCATGCTCGCCGACCGGGGTGTCGTAGCCGAGCGGAAAGCCCATGATGAAGTCGTGCGCGCAGGCGGCCTTGGCGGCGGCCACGATCTCGGCCTGGCTGGCGCCGACCTTGCCGAAGGCGATGTTGGCGCCGATGGTGTCGCGGAACAGATAAACGTCCTGGCCGACATAGGCGGTCTGCTGGCGCAGCGATTTTCGCGAAACTGAAGAGATCACCTGTCCGTCGATGAGGATGTCGCCATTGGTCGTTTCATAGAACCGCAGCAGCAGCGCCAGCACCGTCGACTTGCCGCCGCCGGAGGGGCCGACCAATGCGGTGACCTTGCCGGGCTCGGCGACAAAACTCATGTGGTTGAGTACCGGTTCGTTCGCGCGATAGCCGAACGTCACGTCACGCAATTCGACCCGCGCGTCGACCAGTTTCAGCGCCGGCTTGCGGTCGTCGTCGGGCTCGCTGGCCGGACTGTCGACGATCTCCAGCAATTTGCGGGCGCCGATCAGGCTTGAGTTCAATTCGATGTTCAGCCGCGCCAGACGCTTGGCGGGCTCATAGGCCAGCAGGAACGCGGTCAGGAACGAGAAAAATTGCCCGGGCGTGGCGCCCAGCGCGACCACGCTGTAGCCGCCATACATCAGCCCGCCCGCGATCGCCAGGCCGCCGAGCGTTTCCATCAGCGGGCTCGAACGGTTGGAAACCCGCGCCATCTTGTTGGCGTTCTGTTCGACGGCCGTGATGCTGGCGTCGATCCGCTGGCGCATTGTCTCTTCGAGCGTGAACGCCTTGACGGTGCGGATGCCCTGCAGCGATTCCTGCATGGTCTCCATGATATCAGCGGTACCGGTGAACTGCGTGTGTGCGAGACCCTTGATCCGCTTCACCAGCTTGCGCAGCACCAGCATGGCGGGGGGCGCCACCGCGAATCCGAGCAGCGCCATATAGGGATCCTGCATCACCATCACGGCTACCAGCCCGACCAGCGACAGCACATCGCGGCCGACGGCGTTGATCAGGAGACTGAGGACTTGCGTAACGGAATTCGCGCCCGCGGTCAGGCGCGCCAGGAATTCGGACGAGTGCCGCTCCGAGAAAAAGGCGATGCTTTCGCTCATCAGCTTGGAGAACAGCCGGCGCTGATTGTTGGCGAGGATGGCGTTGGAGATTTTCGACAAGATCACCTGGTGACCGTAGGTCGCGGCACCCTTGATGATGAAGATCACGACGGTCACGCCCGACAGGATCGCAATGCCGCGGACGTTCTTGTCGACATAGGCCTGATTGATAACCTGGCCGAGCAGGTAGGCCGAGCCGGCGGTGGTCGCGGCCGAGACCGCCATCAGCGCGAACGCCATCAGATAGCGCCGCCAGTAGACGGCACCCTGTTCCATGATCAGGCGGCGAATCAGGATCGCGGCGCCGTAGGGATCGTCGCTGATTTTCTTCGGAAGTTCGGTCATCCGCGTTCCATTGACAGCGTTAGGCAAGCGTCCGCCCCACGTGTCAGGGTTGCTCCGAAACGTCCGTCTCCTTGCCCGCTATAGCCGGGTTTTTCAAGCCAAATCCGAACTTGCGCCCAAGGGGACTTTAGGGGCGATTTTAGGCCGATACCGCATGCTCGAGGTCGCCTTGGCGCTCGCGGAACAATTTCTCTTCCCATGCCAGCGCATGCCTGGCGATGGTCTCGAGATCATCATATTGCGGCGTCCAGTCCAGCGCGCCGCGGATACGGGTGGTGTCGGCGACCATGGTCATGATGTCGCCGGGCCGGCGCGCGGCGTATTGAACCGCGAAATTACGTCCGCTGACGCGCCGCACCGCCTCGATGGTTTCGAGCACGGAGTAGCCGCGGCCGTAGCCGCAATTGAGCGTCGTCGAGGTGCCGCCGCCGCGCAGATAGGTCAGCGCCGCGCGATGCGCCTGTGCGAGGTCGCTGACGTGGATGAAATCCCGGATGCAGCTTCCGTCCGGCGTCGGGTAATCGGTTCCGAACACGTCGATCTTGGCGCGCTGCCCGGTGGCGGCCTCGACCGCGATCTTCAACAGATGCGTCGCTCCAACCGCCGCCAACCCGACCCGGGCCTGCGGGTCGGCGCCCGCCACATTGAAGTAGCGCAGCACGACGTAATTCATGCCATGTGCGGCGGCGACATCATGCAGCATGATTTCGGTCATCAGCTTCGATGAGCCGTAGGGCGACAGCGGCCGGGTCGGCGCGTGCTCGGGAACGGGCACCTGGTCCGGATTGCCGTATACGGCCGCAGTCGATGAAAAGATGAAGCGGTTGACGCCGCACTTGACCGCAGCGTTCAACAGGCTGCGCGTGGTCATGGTGTTGTTGCGATAATAACCGAGCGGATCGCGCATCGAATCCGGCACCACCACGGAGCCGGCGAAATGAATGATGCTTTCCACATTGTGCGCGGCGATCACGCCCTCGACGAGATTTTCATCCGCGGCGTCGCCGATGAACAGCGGCACGCCTTCCGGCAGAAAAGCGGAAAAGCCGGTGGACAGGTTGTCAATCACGACAACGCTTTCGCCGGCTTCCACCAGCGCATGAACCATGTGACTTCCGATATAGCCGGCGCCGCCGGTGACAAGCACAGTCATGAGTTCACCCATCTCCCCTATTATTTTGGGCGATGCTATCCGGGTCGCGGTGAAGAGTGGGTTTCGGCGCAGGTGAACTGGCCACTATGCTTAATGTTGCGTATAGGGAATGCGCGAAATGGAGCCTGACGTGGGAATTCCCGATATTTCCGCCGAAAATCTGCAGCTGATCGTACCGAACCTGCACAGGCGCTATTCCGGCGTCACCGCGACCAATCGCATGGTGGCGCCGAAGCTCGCTCGGATGTTTAACGCAGCATGGCTCGGTTCCGAGGCGCCCGACGGCATCGCGCGGATGACGGTCGTTGATCTCCTAAAATTGTGGCGCCGCCGCGCGCCGCTGATCTGGCACGCGCGGCGCAACAACGAGATGATCGTCGGTTTGCTGCTGAGATCGCTCGGCTGGCCGTTGAAACTGGTGTTCACCTCGGCGGCGCAGCGCCATCACACCTGGATCACGCGGTGGCTGATCCGTCGCATGGATGCGATCATCGCCACCAGCGACATCTCGGCATCGTTTCTCAAGCGTCCGGCTACGGTGATACCGCATGGCGTCGACACGGATGTCTATGCGCCGCCGCCGGATCGCGCCGCGGCATTCGCGGCATCCGGCTTGCCGGGCCGCTACGCGATCGGCTGCTTCGGCCGCGTCCGCGCGCAGAAGGGCAGCGACGTGTTCGTCGATGCAATGTGCCGGCTGCTGCCGCGCTATCCTGATTTCACTGCGGTGATGGTCGGCGCGATCACGCCGGAGCAGTCAGGCTTTGCCAATGATCTGAAACAACGCATCGAAGCTGCGGGCCTGCAGTCGCGCGTCGTCATCACCGGCGAACTGGAAATCGAGGAGGTGCAACGCTGGTATCGGCGGCTGACGATCTACGCGTTCACTTCGCGCAATGAAGGTTTTGGCTTGACGCTGATCGAGGCGATGTCGGTTGGTACCGCTTTGGTGGCGTCGCGCGCCGGTGCTGCCGAACTCGTGGTCGAAGACGGCGCGACCGGTGTGCTGACGCCGCCCGGCGATGCCGATGCGCTTGTCGCCGCACTGGAGCCGCTGATGCGCGATCCCGCTTCGGCAACGGCGATGGGCGCGCGGGCCCGGGCGCGGGTGCTGGAGAAATTCAGCCTCGATGCCGAAGCCAACGCGATCGCCAGTGTTTATCGCACCCTGGTCTGAGCCATGACGTCGGCGACAAAGGCGTCGAGGTCGCCGCCCGCGAACAGAAAGCCCGGCAGCCCCGCGGCCTGCGCAGCCTCGATATCGCTGGACCGGTCGCCAATGACAAAACTGCCCTGGTGCTGAACCGGCCAGTGCTCCATCAGGTCATGGATCATGCCGGGGCTAGGCTTTCGCCAATGATGATTCTCCAGATAGCCGGTCACCGTGCCCTCTGGATGGTGGGGGCAATATCTGACGTCATCGATGACGGCACCTTGCGCGGCCAGTTCGGCGCGCATCCAGTCATGCAGCGTGGTCAGATCGTTCTCGGTGAAGAAGCCGCGGGCGACCCCGGATTGATTGGTGAACAGGAACACGAAATATCCGGCGTCGTTCAAGCGGCGGATCGCCTTCGCCGCATTCGGCATCCAGCGAATCCGCTCGCTCGTTCCCATATAGCCGTCGTCGTGATTGATCACGCCGTCGCGGTCGAGAAAGGCCGCGGGTCTTGCCGCGTTTTGTTTCGGCGCGCTCTGACTGGAATCGATGCTCATGGTTGTTCGGCCTCGGCCATCACGCGCGTCACGGTTGCGACCACGTCGGAGGCGGGGATGTCCCGCATGCAGCGATGGTCGTTCATGGTGCAGACGGTGCGCTGGCAGGGTTGGCAGGATAGTTGCGTTTTTGTCAGCACTGTCGCGGCGAGGCCGTTGAGCGGCGCCCAGAGATAGGGGCTGGTGGGACCGAAAATGCCCATGGTCGGCGTTCCCGCCGCGGCGGCGATATGCATCAGCCCCGAATCGTTTGAGATCGCGACCTTGGCGGCAGCGACCGCCAGAATGCCGTTGCGCAGGTCAGTCCCGGTCAGGTCGCGGACGCGAGGCCCGCCGGCGGCCACGATCTCCGCCGCCAGCGCCCTTTCGCCGGGGCCGCCGACCACCCAGACATCGAGGCCCTGTTGGGCCAGAAGCCGCGCCGCCTCCGGATAATACGTCCAGCGCTTGGAGGCGCCGACTGAGCCCGGTCCCAGCGCGATCGCGGGAGCCGTGCCCAGAGCGTTCGCCTGCCGCCAGCGGGCCACGTCCTCGGCGGGAACCCGCAACTGCGGTACCGGCCATTCCGGCGGCAACGGGGCACCATCGGGCAGCGCCAGCGCTGCGTTCTTGTCGATAAAGCGGGGCAAGGCCTTCTCGCCCCAGCGCCAGTGGTTGATCAGCCCGAACCTGACCTCGCCGACAAACCCCACCCGTTCCGGAATACCGGCGAGCGTCGGGGCAATGGCCGACTTCCAGGTGCGGGGCATCACCAGCGCCGTGGCGTAGCCGCGTTCGCGCAGCTGCGCCGCCAAGGCCCATTGTTTGGCCAAGGCAAGCCGCCGGCGCGGAAGATCCCACACGATCCCGGCGCGGACCCCCGGCATATAATCGACCAGCGGAGCGCACAGGGACGTCACCAGGAGGTCGACGGGCCGGTTCGGCCAGCGCTGTTTCAGCACCCGCACCACGGTGTGGCCACGCACGAAGTCGCCGATCCACATATAGGGAACAATGAGGATCGGCCGGGAGTCATCCCGGTCTTCTGGCTTCACCGTATAGTTTGAATCGCTATTCATATCTTTTGAGTGTCTGACCCCGATCTGCTGCGAAACGGTGGGGTAACCGCTCCCCGCCCGGACGTAAAGTCGTGTGAGCGCCGCCCGGGATCTTCGCCAAGCCATCGGCTCAGGTTCCTGCGGCAGGCCCGCGCGCGATCAGTAACTGTGGATACCGGTTTTGCCTCCGGTCGCGCCCCAGATTAATGATGAGCGCGTGATCTCGTCGCCAAGCCGCTTACACTTTGGCGGATCATGCGCTAGGCAAAGCGCGCATCCCACAAACAGGCAGGGAACATCATGTTACTGGTGACCGGTGGCGCCGGTTTTATCGGGTCGAATGTCGTGGCCGCGCTCAACGATGCCGGCCATGCCGATGTCGCCGTCTGCGACATGCTTGGCCATGACGGCAAATGGCGTAACCTCGCCAAGCGCCAGCTTGCGGATATCGTTCCGCCTGCGCAATTGCCGCAATGGCTCGATGGCCGCCGGCTGGATGCCGTCATCCATCTTGGCGCCATTTCCGAGACCACGGCGAGCGATGGCGATCTGGTGATCGAGACCAATTTTCGCCTGTCGATGCGGCTGCTCGACTGGTGCACGGCGCATGCGACGCCATTCATTTACGCCTCCTCGGCGGCGACGTATGGCGACGGCGCGCAGGGGTTTCGCGACGACCCGTCGATCGCGGCGCTCAAAACCTTGCGGCCGATGAACCTGTATGGCTGGAGCAAGCACCAATTCGACATGCTGGTGGCCGAGCGCGCGACACGCGGCGAAAGACTGCCGCCGCAGTGGGCCGGCCTGAAATTCTTCAACGTGTTCGGCCCCAATGAATATCACAAGGGCGCGATGATGAGCGTGCTGACGCGGCGTTTTGACGACGTCAAGGCGGGCCGCGTCGTGGAGCTGTTCAAATCGCATCGCGACGGCATCGCCGACGGCGATCAGCGGCGCGATTTCATTTATGTGGACGACGTGGTGCGGGTGATGATGTGGCTGATGGCGACACCGTCGGTCAGCGGCATTTTCAATGTCGGGACCGGCAAGGCCCGCAGCTTCAAGGATTTGATGCTGTCAGCCTATGCCGCGCTCGGCACGGCTCCGAACATCCGCTACATCGACATGCCCCTGTCAATTCGCAATAGTTACCAATACTTCACGCAAAGTGATGTCGATCGATTGCAGCGCGCCGGTTATAACGGTGGCTTCACGGCGCTGGAAGATGCGGTCGGTCTCTACGTCAACGGTTATCTCGATCGCGCCGATCGTTTCCGCTGACGGGCGACAGAATGCGAGAATAGATGTTTGATTTTGAAGCCCTGAACCGCGCCATTGTTCGCCAGACCGTGCTTTGTATCGGCGATCTCATGCTCGACGAATTTGTCTACGGCGAGGTATCGCGCATTTCGCCGGAAGCGCCGGCGCCCGTTCTTGCGGTGCAGCGGACCGAGACCAATATCGGCGGCGCCGGCAATGTCGCACGCAACATCGCCGCGCTCGGCGCGCGCTGCATCTTCGTCGGATTGATCGGTGAGGACGAGCCAGGCGCCCGGCTGAAGGCCCAGCTTGCGCAGGAAAGTCAGATCGAGAGCGTGCTGGTGTCCGACCCCTCGCGGCAGACGACGCGAAAAGTGCGTTTTGTTTCCGAGCATTTCTCAACCCACATGCTGCGCGCGGACTGGGAATTGGCGTCGTCGGTAGCCGCCGATATCGAGCAGAAACTGATCGACGCCATCCTGCCGCTATTGCCGCGCGCGGATATCGTGCTGCTGTCCGACTATGCCAAGGGCGTGCTGACGGCTCGGGTGATCCGCAACGTCATCGATGCTGCGCGCAAGCTCGGCAAGCCTGTGATCGTCGATCCGAAGAGTGCCAATTTCGCGATCTATCGCGGCGCCACGCTTCTGACGCCCAACCGCAAGGAATTTGCGGAAGCGACCCGCAGCCGGGCCGATTCCGAACTGAGCATTGCGGAAGCCGCGCGGGACGCGATGCAACTTGCCGATTGCGAAGCCATGCTGGTGACGCAAAGCGAGAAAGGCATGACGCTGGTGCGGCGCACGGGCGAGGTCATTCATGTGCCGGCCCATGCCGTGAGGGTGCGCGACGTCTCGGGCGCCGGCGATACCGTCGTCGCGGTGCTGGCGGCCGTGATCGCAACCGGGGCCGACTGGGAGACCGCCTTGCGGATGGCGACTGCAGCGGCTGCGGTCGCGGTCAGCAAGAAAGGCACCGCCAGCGTCACCGCAGCCGAGTTGCGGCGGAAAATCCTGCCGCATGCTTTTCGGGCGGCGGAAGAAAAGATCGTCACGGCACCGGGCGACCTCGAGACGCAACTTCTGGAGTGGCGCCGCCAAGGATTGCGGATCGGATTTACCAACGGCTGTTTCGATATCCTGCACCCCGGTCACGTCAGGGTCCTGACGGTGGCGCGCGGTGCCTGCGATTGTCTCATTGTCGGCTTGAACAGCGACGCTTCGGTGCGGCGGCTGAAGGGCGAGGGCCGTCCGGTTCAGGACGAGCGTGCGCGCTCCGAAGTGCTGGCGGCACTGGAGGCGGTCGATCTGGTGGTTATCTTTGAACAGGACACGCCGATCGAATTGATCACGAAGATCAAGCCGAGCGTGCTGGTCAAGGGCGGCGACTATACGCGCGACCAGGTCGTTGGCCACGAGGTCGTCGAGGCCTATGGCGGGGAAGTGCTGCTGGTCGACGTGATGCCCGGTTTCAGCACGACGTCGCTTGTCGATCGCGCGCGCGGAGACAGGGTGTGAGCGCGGTGGCGCGGGAACCGATCGGAGCGCTGTTGTGGAAACGCTGGCGGGATCCGGCCGCCTGGATCACGACATCGGATATTTTCATCATCCTGATCGTGCTTTCGCTGCCCTGGTCGACATCGCTGGTCGCGATCTTTGCCGTCGCTGCGCTGGTCACGATGCTGCCCTTCCTGGACGTGAAGGCTTTCCTGCAGGTGCTGAAACGCCCGGTTTGCACGGTGCCGATCGCGCTCTTTGCGCTGGCGGCCGTCGGGACGCTGTGGTCGGACGCGCCGTGGGGCGCGCGGCTATATGCGGTGGGACCGGCCGCAAAACTGCTGATGCTGCCGGTGCTGTTCTATCATTTCGAACGCTCGTCGCGCGGCCTGCAGGTGTTCGCGGCCTTCCTGATCTCATGTGTCCTGCTGCTGGCAATGTCCTGGATCGTGGCGTTCGATCCGGCGCTCGCGCTGAAATCCGGCGCCGAGTACGGCGTGCCGGTCAAAAACTATATCGACCAGAGTCAGGAATTCGCACTGTGCGCCGTGGTGCTGGCCTATCCGGTCATCGAACTGCTGCGCGCTGGGCGAATTGTTCCGGCCTTGTTGCTCGGCGCGATCGCGCTGAGCTTCACGGTCAACATGGCGTTCGTCGTCGTTTCGCGCACGGCGCTGGTGACCATGCCCGTGATGTTGGCGGTGTTCGCGCTGCTTCACCTGAAATGGCGAACCAATGTGATCCTGTTTGGTGTGGTGATCGTGCTGGCGGGATTGGCATTTGCGGCGTCGCCGCAGTTGCGCTGGAAGGTCAAGACTTTTTCCCGGGACTATCAATTGTACGAGGAACGAAACATCCCGACGTCGATCGGGCTGCGGCTGGAATTCTGGCAAAAATCGCTTCGGTTCATTTCCGAGGCGCCGGTGTTCGGCCATGGTACCGGATCGACCCGCGGGCTTTTCGAGCAGGCCGCCGCCGGCAAGGTTCTTGCCAGCGGCGAGGTGGTCGCAAATCCGCACAACCAGACCCTGAACGTCGCGATCCAGTGGGGTGCGCTCGGCATCGTCGTGCTGTATGCGATGTGGCTGGTGCATTTGCTGCTGTTTCGCGGTGACGGCCTGGTGGCCTGGATCGGATTGATGGTCGTGGTGCAGAATTTTTTTACTTCGCTGTTCAATTCCCACATCTTCGATTTCACCCCGGGATGGATCTACGTGCTGGGCGTCGGCGTCGCCGGCGGGATGATGCTCAAGGCAGGCTCGCGGCAAGCATCGTCAGACACGTGGAATTCCGCCTGACCATGACGGCTGGCATGCCCGCGCCAGATCAGCTATCAGCAAGCCAGAGATGGGCTTCGCCCGATATGCCCTGTTACCGGTCCGCGACATGATGCGCCTCTCAAATCTGACCTTGCGCAACGCGTTGATTGCGACGCATGACGCGCTGGCGACCGCGCTCGCGCTGTTTGCGAGTTTTTATCTGCGCTTCGAGGGCGGAGAATATTTCTTCGACCGTGTGCCGCTGCTGCTGCGCATCCTGCCCTGGTTCATCGCCTTCAGCGTGGTGGTCTGCTACGTCTTCAACCTCACCACCACGAAGTGGCGTTTTATTTCGTTGCCGGATGCATTGAACATCCTGCGGGTGTCAACCGTGCTGGCTGTTACGCTGCTGGTGCTGGATTATATTTTTGTCGCTCCCAACGTTCGTGGCACCGCGATAGCGCCGAATGTTCTGGGCGGGTTCTTTGTCGGCAAAGTCACCATCGTCCTGTTCTGGTTTCTCGAAGTGTTTTTCCTGAGTGGACTGCGCTTCGCCTATCGCTATTTTCGATATACGCGGACGCGTTATCATGCCCGCAGCGAGGGGGCTTCGCCGACCCTTCTGATCGGCCGCGCAGCGGATGCCGAGATTATGTTGCGCGGCATTGAAAGCGGCGCGGTGACGCGGCTGTGGCCGGTGGGGGTATTGTCGCCATCGGCGGCGGACCGCGGCCAGTCGATCCGGAACATTCCGGTACTGGGCGGCATCGACGACATCGAGGATGTGGTGCGCGATTTTACCCGGCGCGAGAAGCCGATCACGCGGGTCGTCATGACGCCTTCCGCGTTTGACGCCGAGGCGCGGCCGGAGGCCATCCTGATGCGGGCGCGGCGGCTCGGACTGATCGTCAGCCGCCTGCCGTCGCTGGAGAGTGGCGATGCGCCGCGATTGACGACGGTCGCCGTCGAAGACCTGTTGCTGCGTCCCAGCGAGAATATCGACTATGGGCGTCTCGAAGCCCTCGTGAGGGGCAAGGCGGTCATCGTCACCGGTGGCGGCGGCTCGATCGGTTCGGAGATCTGCGAGCGGGTCGCGACCTTCGGCGCCGCGCGATTGCTGGTGATCGAAAACTCAGAGCCGGCGCTCTATGCCGTGACGGAAGCGCTGGCCGAGCGTGAGACCGGCGTGGCGGTCGAAGGCCGGATCGCGGATATCCGCGATCGCGGACGGATCCTGCGGCTGATGAATGAATTCAAGCCGGATATCGTGTTTCACGCCGCGGCACTCAAGCATGTGCCGATCCTGGAGCGCGACTGGAGCGAAGGCGTCAAGACCAACATTTTCGGATCGGTCAATGTCGCCGATGCGGCGCTGGCGGCGGGCGCCGAGGCGATGGTGATGATTTCGACCGACAAGGCGATCGAGCCGGTCTCGATGCTGGGTCTGACCAAGCGATTTGCCGAGATGTATTGCCAGGCGCTCGATCATGAGCTGGCTGTGCAGGTAGAGGGCAAGCCGCGGATGCGGCTTATCTCCGTGAGATTCGGCAATGTGCTGGCGTCCAACGGATCGGTGGTGCCGAAATTCAAGGCCCAGATCGAGGCGGGGGGGCCGGTGACGGTCACGCATCCCGAGATGGTGCGGTATTTCATGACCATCCGCGAAGCCTGCGATCTCGTGATCACGGCGGCCGCGCACGCGCTGACGCCGGTGCGCCCGGATGTTTCGGTCTACGTGCTCAACATGGGGCAGCCGGTCAAGATCGTCGATCTCGCCGAACGCATGATACGACTGTCGGGCCTGCAGCCCGGGTACGATATCGATATCGTTTTCACCGGCATGCGGCCGGGAGAACGCCTGAACGAAATCCTGTTCGCGACCGAGGAGCCGACCATCGAGATCGGCGTCGCCGGCATCATGGCGGCCAAGCCCAACGAACCGCCGATGCAATCGCTGCGGAAATGGATCGCGGCGCTGGAGCAGGCGATCGCCAGGGACGATCGAACCACCATCAAATCCGTGCTGAAGGATGCCGTCCCTGAATTCGGGTCGAGCGCCGCTTAAAGTCTCGGTTCTGGTTAGAATCAGAATCGAGGCTCTGATCTTTTGTTTTGACGCGTTTTCTTCACGCGAACCGGTATCCACTTCGCTCGAAAACGCTCTAGTATATTGTTGCCATTTTACGCTGGCCTCGCGGCACCGTTTCGAAAGCGATTGATGCAGAAGCCCGGAAAAATCGTCGTCGCCAGCCAGCATTACCCGCCCGATCAGAGCACGACGGCCGCCATCATGTCGGCGATATCAGGCCATCTCGCGCTGGTCGCGCCGGTGCTGGTGTTGTCGGGCATGGCGGGCTCGGCGTCGGTCCAGTCGAATCACGCAAATCAGCCGACCGTGGTTGAAATCAAAAACTGGCTGCCGGGGAAGGCCGTGCTGATCAAGCGCGCGGTCGCCGAAATACTGTTCATGGTCCGGATATTTCTGGCGCTCCTGAAGCGATTGCAGCGCGGAGACGTGGCGGTCACCGTCACCGCTCCCTTCATGTTGCCATATGCAGTGGTCGCCGCCGCCAGATTGAAGCGGGCCCGTTCGGTGTTGATCATGCACGATCTCTATCCCGACGTGCTGGTCATGGCCGGTCTGTTGAAGCCGGGATCGGTTCTGACCAGGACGATCCGTGGCATGAACGCGCTGATGTTTCGTGCGCTCGACGCCGTCATCACCATCGGCCGCGACACCGAACAGCTTCTTCTGCGTTATCCCGGCGTCACGCCCGACAAGCTCCGGTTTATTCCGAACTGGGCCACGCTGACGCCGGCGGTTCGGCCGATGGCGCCGGATAATCCCTATCGCCGCTCGCAGACGGCGCGCTTCATTGTCGGTCTGTCCGGCAATCTCGGTTTTACCCATGATCCCGTCATCGTGTTTGAGGCGGCGCGATTGCTGCGGGATGATCCGGGTATTCATTTCATGCTCTCGGGCTGGGGGATTGGATTCGATCGCCTGAAGGAAATGCAGTCGCAGGCCGCTCTTCCCAATGTCAGCCTGGTCAATCGCGTTGCGGACGAAGATCTCGAAGCGTTTCTTTCAGCAGCAAATCTCTGGCTCATTCCCTATCGCCGGAACGTCGCGGGCATTTCAGTGCCGAGCCGGTTCTACAATCTGCTCGCGGTGGGGCGGCCGGTCCTGATCGTTGCCGAGCCCGACGCCGAGGCAGCGCTGACCGTTACCGAGCATGATGTGGGCTGGGTCGTCACGCCGGGCGACGCCGAGGAATTGGCGAGGACCATACGGCTTGCTGCTTCGTCCGAGGATCCCGCGCGGGGCGAACGCGCCGCCAGCATCGCCCGGCGCTTCAATTTTGCCGGGGCGATGGCAAGCTATTCGGAGCTTATTCAGGGACTGTTGCGCAAACCCGGGAGCGCGCCATGACTGACACACGGCCGGTTGTGCTGGTGACAGGCGCCGGCGGTTTCGTCGGCCGCCATCTGGTGCCGGTGTTGGCGGCCGAGGGATGGCGTGTCCGCCGCGCGGTTCGCACGCTGTCGCGAAGCGACGACGAGGTTTCGATCGGATCGATCGGTCCCGTCACGGATTGGCAGGCCGCGCTCGACGGCGTCGAGGCTGTGGTGCATCTGGCTGCGCGCGTGCATCACCCCGGCGAGGAGAGCGCAGGTGAACTCTACCGCGCGGTGAATACCGAGGGTACGTTGCACCTGGCGCGATGCGCCGCGGCTGCGGGCGTGCGCCGGTTCGTCCATGTCAGCACCGTCCTCGTGAATGGCAGCAGCACCGATGGCCGGCTGCCGTTTCGTGAAGACGATATTCCCGCCCCGCGCGGTGTTTACGGCAACTCGAAAGCCGCTGCCGAGGCCGGTCTCAAGCAACTGGCCGAGACCGTGGACATGCGTATCGCCGTCATTCGGCCGCCGCTGATCTACGGCGCCGGCGCACTCGGAAATTTGAGGCTGCTGGTCAGGGCAATCCAGCGCGGTATCTCCACTTCCGTTCGGCGCGATCCGCAATCGCCGCGCTTTCCTGGGGGTCGAGAATCTCACCTCGTTCATCGCGAACCGGCTGTCCGGCGCGGAGCGCAAATTCGATATTTTTCTGGTGGCCGACGAGACGCAGATATCGACGCCGGAATTCGTCAGGCAGATCGCACGCGCGGCAGGCAGCACGGCGCGCCTCATTCCGGTGCCGGTGCCGGCGTTGCAGCTATTGCTGAAAATGAGCGGACGCCCGGAGGCGCGGGACAGCCTGATCGGCTCGATGGAAATCGATGTCTCGAAGGTTGCCGCGACCGGATGGCGGCCACAGCTCAGCATGGAGGAAGGCCTTCGTCGGGCGGTGTCCGCCTCTTAAGGCAGGCGCGGCTGCGAAAACCGGTACATCACACCTGCCACGGCGGCAACGCCGATGACGACAAGCATGATCGCGACCGCGGATGATGACGTACTGGTCGACGCGATCGCCAGCGCGGCGAGAACGAGGTTGAGAACGAACACTTCGCTTACCACGCGCCACACCGTAAAGCCGTTATCGGTCGCGCGCTGATAGAAATGCGAGCGATGCGCCGCCCAAAACGGTTCACGCTTGATCAGCCGGCGCAACAGCGTCACCGTGGCATCAGCCAAATAATACAGCGGCAACAGCACTGCGGCGGCGAATTGCTGTTGCCATGCCAGTTGCAACAGGCACCAGCCCAGCAGCAGGCCGATCGGCAGACTGCCGACGTCGCCCAGAAAGATTTTTGCCACCGGACGGTTGAAGGGGGCGAAGCCAATCATCGCGCCGCACAGCGCCGCAGCAAGAATGGCCGACGATAGCGGAACCTCGCCGAGCCATCCGAGAGCGACCAGCGCGGCCGTTACCGGCACGGCCTCGGCCACGGTCATCCAATCCAGCCCGTCCATGAAGTTGACCAGGTTCACGAACCAGAGACCTGCGAGCAGCAAGAGGCCGCGTTCGATCCAGAGCGGACACGCCGAGACGATTCTGAATTGATCGGGCGCCGCGAACACGATCGCGCCGACGGCGATTGCCTGGAGCACCAGCCGTGTCAATACCGGGATGGATTTGACGTCATCGGCAAAGCCCACGATCGCGATGAACAGCGTCGCGCCGAAAACCGCGATCGGCATATTCACATGCCACGCCTCGGCGCTGACGAATATGCCGCCCGCCACCACCAGCGTTGCCGCGATCACCGCGATGCCTGCGCCCTGCGGCGTTGGAATGCGATGGGAAGAGCGCGCATTCGGCTTTGCCAGCGCATGCTTCAAGAGCAGCGGGCGGATCGCCCAGGTCATGCCGGCCGAAAGCATCGCCGCGGCGACGATGGCCAGAAGGGATAGCGACACTTCCGGAAATGGTCATTCTGTCCAATGTCGGCCGCTACTCCGGCACCTCAATCGGCGCGAGGCCCTGTGCGGCTTTTTCCGCGCTGAAAATCCACACCAGTCCGCCAAAGGCGCCGACAAGGAAATTTACCGCGCCGAACAGCAGCGAGACGTTGATGCCTTCATTGGTCATCAATCCGGCGTAGCCGAAGGCTAGCCCCATGGTCGCTTCGCGAACGCCCCAGCCGGCGATCGAGATCGGCAGCATCGTGATCAGCATGACCGGCGGTATCAACTGGAAAACCTGGCCGAAGCCTACCGGTGCCGAGATCGACTGCACCACGCACCAGGCGATGACGACGGCAAGAACGTGAACAATCAGTGACAGCACCGCGAGCCAGAGCCCACGTTCCCGGTTGAAAATCACCCGGTTCGCGATGATAGCGCAGGCGTAAAGATGATGGGTTCCCCACCAGGTCTTCAGCCAGGGCCATGGCAGCCGGCCGAGAATGAGAAATCCCACGCCGCCCGCGAGTGCGGCGAAGTCGACGAGAAGCAGTGCGGAACGCCCATAGGGATCGCCGATCAGATGATAGCTCCATGGCAGGCTGGCGACGATGATGATCGCCAGCGCAATCAGGCCGATGGCGCGGTCGACGAAGATGGAATAGGTCGCCGCGCGCCAGCCGGCGCCGCCACGCGCCACCAGCCAGAGCCGTACCGCGTCGCCGCCAATCGAGGATGGCAGCGTCTGATTGAAGAAGGTTCCGATCAGATTGTAGCGCATCGCCGTCCTGGTCGTCAGCGGTGCCCCGCACGCCGCGCTGACAATGCACCATCGCAACACGCCGACAAAAATCTGAAGGAATGTCACGGCGATCGCGAGCCCGAGCCAGCCCAGGCTCGCAACATCGATGCGCGACGCGAGGTCGGAAAAATTCGCCTTGCGGAGCGCGAGGTAAAGCAGCGCCGCAGAAATTAGTATCTTGACTGCCGAAAGCAGGATCCGGCGCATCTCGCCCGCGCTCGCCAAGTTAGAGAAACAAGAAGCAAAGAACCGTCAAAACAGCGCAACCAGACGCCGCGCGCCGAACTTCGGCGCCTTGGTATGGTTTTAAAGCCAATCTGGCAATAGCTGCATGAGGGGTATTGCGGGCCCCGCAACAGGACGGTTAAACAGGTCCTATCCGGCCTTGGCGGAGCCCTCTGAGGTTACGATGTCCGATCAGACAATATTGGTAACGGGTGCAGCCGGTTTTATCGGCTTTCACGTTGCCCGTCAGTTGCTTGCGCAAGGCCGTCTTGTTGTCGGTCTGGACAGCCTCAACAATTACTATGATCCCGCGTTGAAGCAGTCGCGGCTCAAGATCCTGCGCGAGGAACCGCGGTTCGATTTTGTTCAGATCGATCTGGCGGATCGTCCGTCGATCGCGCAGCTGTTTGCCAAACACCGTTTTGCAACGGTGGTTCACCTCGCTGCACAGGCCGGTGTGCGTTACTCGATCGATCATCCCCATGCTTACGCCGACGCCAATCTCGAGGGTTTTGTCAACGTGCTGGAAGGATGCCGGCGTAACGAGTGCCGCCATCTGATCTATGCGTCGTCCTCTTCGGTTTACGGCGCCAACGCCAAGCTGCCGTTTTCGGTCGATGACAAGACCGATCATCCCATCAGTC
The DNA here is from genome assembly GCA_963811915.1 of uncultured Alphaproteobacteria bacterium. Lineage (GTDB taxonomy): Bacteria > Pseudomonadota > Alphaproteobacteria > Rhizobiales > Xanthobacteraceae > Bradyrhizobium. The sequence goes on along the minus strand of CAWETC010000019.1, from coordinate 117,418 downwards.
TCTATGCCGCGACAAAAAAGGCCAACGAATTGATGGCCCATTCCTACAGCCATCTTTATCGTCTGCCGGCCACCGGCCTGCGATTTTTTACCATTTACGGGCCGTGGGGCCGGCCGGATATGGCGATTTTCATGTTCGCCAAGGCGATCATGGAAGGCAGGCCGATCAAGCTTTTCAATCACGGCAAGATGCGTCGCGATTTCACCCATATCGATGATGTCACCCGTGTCGTATCGCGCCTTGTCGATCACATTCCGGTCGATGACGGACAGATGGCGCCGGCGCGTGTCTATAATGTGGGCAATCACCATCCGGAAGAATTAACCCATGTGGTGGCGCTTCTGGAGAAGGAGTTGGGCCGTGCGGCGATAAAGGATATGTTGCCGATGCAGCCGGGGACGTCACGGCCACCTTCGCCGATGTCGGAGATTTGATGCGCGACGTCGGCTTTCGGCCCGAGACCTCGATTGAGGACGGTATACGCGATTTTGTGGCGTGGTACCGCGACCATTACAAGGTATAAGACGGTGATGGACCGAAGAATTATCCCCCTGATCATGTGCGGCGGCGCCGGGACACGGCTGTGGCCGGCCTCGCGCGAGGTCCGTCCGAAGCAGTTCCTGTCGCTGTTCGGGCCGCGCTCGACCTTTCAGGACACCATCCTGCGGGTGTCGGATGCGGCGCTGTTCGAGCGTCCGATCGTCATCACCAACGCCGCCTATCGCTTCATGGTGCTGGAGCAGTTGGCCGAGATCGGGCACGAAGCCGACGTGCTGCTGGAGCCGATGCGGCGGGATTCCGGCCCGGCGATTGCGGCCGGCGCAGCCTTTGCGCAGATGCGCAGCAATGAGGCGGTGGTGCTGGCGCTCGCCGCCGATCACGTGGTGCGCGATACCGAGGCGTTTGTCGCCGCCTGCCGAGAGGGACTCGTGGCAGCAGATGCGGGACGCATCGTGACCTTCGGCGTGGCGCCCGAACGCGCCGCCACCGAGTACGGTTACATCAATCCGGGCGAGGTGGTTTCCGGAGATGTCCGGGCGGTGACAAAATTCGTCGAGAAGCCGGATGCGGCCACGGCCGCCGACTATGTCCAGGCCGGCTATCTCTGGAACAGCGGCAACTTCATGTTCCGCGCTTCGGTTCTGCTGGATGAATACCGCAACGTCGATGCCGAGAGCGTGCAGGCGGTCAGCGACGCCGTCGCCAAGGCCGGCCGCGATCTCGGCTTCGTGACGCTCGACAGCAGCGCCTTCGGATCGGCGAAAGCGATCTCGATCGACTATGCGGTGATGGAAAAGACCGCGCGCGCGGCGGTGGTGCCGGTTTCCTGCGGCTGGTCCGACGTCGGCTCCTGGCATGCGGTGTGGGAGCTGTCTGATAAGGACGGGCAGGGCAATGCCGCGCAGGGCCAGGCGGTGTTCGAGGATTCGCGCAACTGCAACGTCTCGACCGACAAGGCGCTGGTGGCGCTGGAGGGCGTCGACGACCTGGTGGTGGTGGCGACGCAGGATGCCGTGCTGGTGTCGCACCAGAAGGATGCCAACGGCTTGAAGCGGCTGGTGGCGAAGCTCAAGACCGTGGCGCCGCAGGTGACCGAGGATCATCTCAAGGTGCATCGGCCCTGGGGGTCCTATCAATCGGTCGACATCGGCGAGCGTCACCAGGTCAAGCGCATCGTGGTGAAGCCGGGCGGCCGGCTGTCGCTGCAGAAGCATCACCATCGCTCCGAACACTGGATCGTGGTGCGCGGCGCGGCGCGGGTGACGGTCAACGAAACCGTCAAGACCGTGCACGAGAACGAATCGATCTACATCCCGATCGGCTCGGTCCACCGGCTGGAAAACCCCGGCAAGATCCTGCTGGAACTGATCGAGGTCCAGACCGGCAGCTATCTCGGCGAGGATGACATCATCCGTATCGAGGATGACTACAAGCGCGCGTGAAGTCGTTCGGAAGTGGCGGTGCGCAGTTCGGGTTCCCGGGCTTAATTTAACGGTTTTCGATATTCCCCGCCGCGAACCGAGCGTGTAATTCTTTGAATCAAAACGTGTTTGGGTATCTTAACCCACCATTCGCCACATCTGTGGCGACATGCTAGGAGAACCCCGGCGTGGGGCTGTGGGGCAGTCGCGCCGGTCGATTCTGGGGTTGCATTACATGGTTTCCAAAGGTTCCGCATCCGGTGTGAAAGCCGAGGCAAAACGCGCGCTTCGCATCGGTGTCATCGGGGCCGGCATCATGGGCAGCAATCATGCCCGCGTGCTGGCCGGCTTGCCGGACACGACACTGGTCGGGATCGTCGATCCGCTGCCGGAGCATCGCGCGCGCGCGATGGAACTGGTCGGCTGCCGGGCGCTCGCGAGCCTCGATGAATTGATCGCTGAGGGCGTCGATGCCGTCACCATCGCCGCGCCGACGCATCTTCATCACGAGATCGCGCTCGCCTGCATCGCGCGCAACATTCATATCCTGGTCGAAAAGCCGATCGCGTCCTCGGTGGAAGAGGGGCAGGAGATCGTCGCCGCCGCCCATCGCGCCGGCGTGACATTGATGGTCGGTCATGTCGAGCGCTTCAACCCCGCCGTCGCCGCCATCAAGCAGGCGATCTCGGGCGAGGATATCCTGTCGATCGCGATCACGCGGGTCGGACCGTTTCCGCCGCGAATGTCGAACGTCGGCGTCGTCATCGACCTCGCCGTGCACGACATCGATCTGATCCGCTGGTTCACCGAGTCCGATATTGTGGAGGTGCAGCCGCAGCTCTCCAGCGCGGTGGCCGAGCGCGAGGATATCGCGCTGTTGCAGTTCCGGACCGCTTCCGGCGTGCTTGCCCATATCAACACCAACTGGCTGACGCCGTTCAAGGCGCGCAACGTCACGGTCGCGACGCGCGGCAAATATGTGATGGGCGATCTTCTCACCCGTCAGGTCACCGAGTGCTTCGGCTTCAAGCCGGACGGCAGCTATTCGATGCGCCATCTGCCCGTCGGCCATGACGAGCCGTTGCGCGCCGAGTTGATCGCATTCCTCAATGCGGTGCGCACCGAGGGTGTGCCGGCGGTGACGGGCGATGAAGGCGTCGCCAGCCTTGAAATCGCGATCCGCTGCCTCGATGTGCCCGCCAGGCCCGCCGCGGCCTCGTTGCGCAAGGGACCGCGGCGTGTCGTCGGCTAGAGCGATCGCGCATTGATGTCCCATTCTCAATCCCTGCAAGCCTCCATGAACCAAGGCTCCATGAACCAGCACCTGCGTTTAGATCCCGTTCCCTTCATCGACGTCGCCGCCCAGCGCCGCCGGCTCGGCACTTCGATCGACGAGGCGGTTTCCCGCGTGCTCGCGCATTGCCAGTTCATCAATGGTCCGGAAGTGACCCAGTTCGAGGCCGCGCTCGCGGCCTTCAGCGGGGCGAAGCATGTGGTGACCTGCGCCAGCGGCACCGACGCGCTGCTGATGGTGTTGATGGCAAAAAACATCGGGCGCGGCGATGCGGTGCTGTGTCCGTCGTTTACATTTTGTGCGACCGGCGAGGTGGTGGCGCTGACCGGTGCGACCCCCGTGTTCGTCGATGTCGACGAGGCGACATTCAACATCGACGTCAATTCGCTCAAGCGTGGCATCGCGACCGCGAAAAAGCTCGGCCTCACGCCGCGGGCAGTGATCCCGGTCGACCTGTTCGGGCAAAGCGCCGACCATGATGCCATCGGTGCGGTCGCGCAAGCCGAGGGCCTGTTCGTGCTGGATGACGCCGCGCAGGCGTTTGGCGCCAGCTATAAAGGCCGCCGTCTCGGCACCTTCGGCCTCGTCACCGCGACCAGCTTTTTCCCGGCCAAGCCGCTCGGCTGCTTTGGCGATGGCGGGGCGATCCTCACCGACGATGCGGAGCTTGCCGAAGCGCTGCGCAGCATCCGCGTGCACGGCCAGGGCTCGGACAAATACGACAATGTTCGTCTCGGGCTGACCGGGCGCCTCGATACCATTCAGGCCGCGATCCTGATCGAAAAACTGAAAATCTTCGAGGACGAGATCGCGGCGCGCAACAGGGTCGCGGAGCGCTATGCGCAGGGGCTCGGCAATGTCGTGACCGTGCCCTATGTCGCGAGCGGGGTCACCTCGGTGTGGGCGCAATACACCATCCGGCTGCCGGCGGGCACCAATCGCGATGAATTCGCCGCGGCCCTGAAAGCGCAGGGCATTCCGACCGCGATCTATTATCCGAAGTCGATGCACCAGCAGACCGCCTATCGGGATTATCCGGTCGCCGACGGCGGCCTGCCCATTTGCGAAAAGCTGTCGGGTGATGTGATCAGCCTGCCGATGCATGCCTATCTCGATGAGCCGACGCAGCAGCGAATCATCAAGGCTGTGCGCGGCGTGCTTTCTTCCTGATCTCGCCGTTTTGAACGCGGCATCGGCCGTAGCGTTTTCGAGCGAAGGCCTGCCCCGAACTTGATGCGGGGTGGGCGCCGGTTTGCGTAAAGAAAACACGTAAAACTAGGAAATAGCACTTCGGTTCTGATTCAATCAGAACCGAATGTGCGCTGAGAAGCGGCGCATGCTCGGTCGTATCTTCACCGTCGGCGGCTATACGCTCCTTTCGCGGCTGACCGGCTTTGCGCGCGACATCATGCTGGCGGCGATACTCGGGGCCGGGCCGGTGGCGGACGCGTTTTTCGTGGCGCTGCGGCTGCCCAATCACTTCCGCGCGATCTTCGCCGAAGGCGCCTTCAATGCGGCGTTCGTGCCGGCCTATGCGCATGTTCATGGCGAGCGCGGGGAAACCTCCGCGAAATTATTCGCCGATCGCATTTTCACGCTGCTTTTCTGTTCGCAACTGGTGCTGCTGGTGATCGCCTGGCTATTTATGCCCCAGGCCATGAGCATTCTGGCGCCCGGCTTCACGGACGATGCCGAGCAGCGGCGGCTGGCGATCGAACTGACGCGGATCACCTTTCCTTATTTGCTGCTGATCACGCTGGTGACTCTGTATGGCGGCATGCTCAACGTGATGCATCGCTTCGCCAGTGCCGCGGCGGCATCGATCTTTCTCAACATCTCAATGATGGCCACGCTGGCGCTGGCGGTGTTCTTTCCGACGCCCGGCCACGCCGCGGCGTGGGGCGTCTTGATCTCGGGCTTCCTGCAATATTTCCTGCTCGCCGGCGATCTCTCCACCCATGGCGGTCTGCCCCGGTTTGCCTGGCCAAAACTCGATGAGGATGTCCGCGCCTTTTTCCGCGCGCTCGGGCCTGCGACCATCGGCTCGATGGGCACGCAGGTCGCGTTGTTTGCCGACACCATCATCGCGACCTTCCTGCCCGCCGGCGCGCTGTCGGCGCTGTATTACGCCGACCGGCTCAACCAGCTTCCGATCGGCGTCATCGGGATTGCGATCGGCACGGTGTTGCTGCCGGAAATGTCGCGGCGGCTGACCTCGGAAGATCATGCCGGTGCGATGGCGTCGCAGCGGCGCGCGTTCGATTTTACGCTGTTGTTTTCGGTGCCGTTCGTGACCGCGTTCCTGACCGTGCCCGATGTGATCATGCGGGCGATGTTCGCGCGTGGGGCGTTCTCGAAGGCCGATGCCGCGGCCGCCGGCGCCACGCTTGCGGCCTACGCTGTCGGATTGATTCCGTTTGTGCTGATCCGCAGCGCCGTGGCCACCTTCTACGCCCGCAAGGATACCGCGACGCCGGTGAAGGCGGCGCTGTCTGGTGTTGCCGTCAATGTCGCGCTCAAAATTGCGCTGGTCGGATCGCTGGCCCAGGTCGGTCTCGCCTTCGCGACTGCGGTCGGCGCCTGGATCAATTTATTGTTGGTGATGGGGTTTGCGGTGCGAAGGGGGTTTCTCGATCTGGATCGCGCGTTGATGCAGTCGCTGGCGAAATTTGTCGCGTCCGGCCTCGTGCTCGGCGCCGCCTTGTGGCTGGCCGCAAGATTCGCGGGCTCGCATCTGGCGAGGCTAACGGCATGGCCCGACGAGGTTGCGTTTTTATGGCTGATCATCGTCGGTGCGCTGGTCTATGCCGGGTCGATCCTGCTGCTGTTTGGCAAGGGCTGGCTGCGATCGCTGGTGCGGAGCTAGGAAAACGCGCCACAAAGAGCCGTTTGCGCTGCCGCGCGATCCGCGCCAATATGTAACCAACAAACAATTGCAGTTGGAGACATGATGGCCCCCATCAAATTCGGCGTCGGTCAAAGCGTGCTCCGAAAAGAAGACGATGCGCTGATTCGCGGCAAGGGCCGCTATACCGACGACTACGCGCCGCAGGCGGCGCTGCACGCGCTGGTGCTGCGCTCGCCTCATGCGCACGCGAATTTCAGCATCAATGTCACCCGCGCCCGCGGTCTGCCCGGGGTAGCCGCGATCCTCACGGCGGAGGACGTCGCGGAATTGGGCGACCTGCCGTGCCTGTTCAATCTGGAAGAAAATCCGTTCACGGGTCCGCCCTATCCGATCCTGGCCCGGGACGAGGTGCGCCATGTCGGCGACGCCGTCGCCTTCGTAGTCGCGGAAACGCTCGATCAGGCCCGCGATGCGATCGAGGCGATCGAGGTCAACTGGAGGTCGCTGCCTGCCGTGATCGGTGTCGCCAATGCTGTCAAGAACGGCGCGGCGCAGGTCTGGCCCGAGCATCCCGGCAATGTGCTGTTCGACGTGCCGATCGGCGACAAGAAGGCGACCGAGGCGGCGTTCGCGAGAGCGCATGCAGTGGCCGAGGTCTCGATCGTCAATCCGCGCATCGTCACCAATTTCATGGAAACGCGTGCGGTGGTCTGCGAATACGACGCCAGGCGCGATCATCTGACGCTGACGATCGGCAGCCAGGGCAGCCATCGCCTGCGCGAAATCATCGGCGGCATGGTGCTGAAGATCCCGCTGGAAAAGATGCGGGTGATCTGTCCGGATGTCGGCGGCGGATTCGGTACCAAGCTGTTTCCCTACCGTGAATATGCGCTGGCTGCGTTCGCCGCGCGCAAGCTGCGCAAGACGGTGAAGTGGACCGCCGACCGTGCGGATCACTTCATGGGTGACGCGCAAGGGCGTGACAACGTCACCACGGCGCGGATGGCGCTGGCCGAGGATGGCAAGTTCCTCGCGATGGACGTCGATCTGATGGGCGATATGGGCGCGTATCTGTCGACCTTCGGCCCTTACATCCCACATGGCGGCGCCGGCATGCTGCCCGGACTCTATGACATCCGGGTCTTTCACTGCCGCGTCCGCACTGTCTTCACCAACACCGTGCCGGTCGATGCCTATCGCGGCGCAGGCCGGCCGGAGGCTGCCTATGTGGTCGAACGGCTGGTCGATGCGGCCGCGCGCAAGCTCGGGATGACCCCGGATGCGATCCGACGCAAGAATTTCATTCCGCCGCGCGCGCTGCCCTACACCACCGCGACCGGCAAGGTCTACGATTCCGGCGATTTCGCTGCGCATATGAAGCGGGCGATGGAGATCGCGAATTGGAAGGAGTTTCCCAGGCGCGCCAAGGCCGCGAACAAACAGGGTCTGGTGCGCGGCATCGGGCTCGCGAGCTATGTCGAGGTCTGCGGCACGATGGGTGAGGAGACCGCCGAAGTGCGGCTCGATCCCAATGGCGATGTCTCGATTCTGATCGGCACCCAGTCAAGCGGGCAGGGCCATCAGACAGCCTACGCCCAACTGGTTGCCGAGCAGTTCGGGCTGGCGCCCGAGCGCGTCCACATCTTCCAGGGCGACACCGATCAGATCGCGACCGGCCTCGGTACCGGCGGTTCGGCTTCGATTCCGACCGGTGGCGTCAGCGTTGAGCGCGCCACCCGCAAGCTGGGAGCGAACTTGCGCGAGATCGCCGCCGAAGCGCTGGAAACCAGCAGCAGCGATCTCGAAATCACCGAAGGTACAGTGCGGATCGCGGGCACCGATCGTTCGGTCAGCTTTGCCGATCTGGCCAGACGCGCAACCGCCGATCGCTCGAAGCTGAGCGCGAGCGCCACCTTCACCAGCGCCGACGGGACGTATCCGAACGGCACCCACCTCGCCGAAGTCGAAATCGATCCGGCTACCGGCATCATCAAGATCGTCAATTACGTCATCGTTGACGATTTCGGCGTGACATTAAATCCGTTACTGCTCGCCGGCCAGGTGCATGGCGGCGCGATGCAGGGGATCGGTCAGGCCTTGATGGAGCAGGCAGTCTATAGTCCGAAGGATGGACAACTCGTCACCGGAACGTTCATGGATTATGCGCTGCCGCGCGCCGCCGACGGTCCCTCCTTTGTGTTCGAGACGCATAACGTTCCCTGCAAGACCAATCCGCTCGGCGTCAAGGGAGCAGGCGAGGCTGGTGCGATCGGCTCCTGTCCGGCGGTCGTCAACGCGATCATTGATGGGCTGTGGCGTGAATACAAGATCGATCATATCGACATGCCTGCGACCGCTGAGCGGGTCTGGATCGCAATTCGCGAGCATCAGCGCCGGCATAACCTGTGATAGCCAGACCTGCGGGAATGAAACCCCGCGCGTGGTGTTGGAGAGATGACATCTGTTTTAGCTATATCTGTAACAAGTTTACCGTGCGTTTGAAAAACCCAGAGGGATCAAACTGATGATGCGAACTGTCGTGATTGTGGGGACGTTGTTGCTCGGTGTCGGCGCGGTGATGGCGCAAGAGGATGCGCTCAAGCATGCGCAGAACTTCATGAAGGGCAATGGAAAGAACGCCGGTGCGCTGGGAGCAATGGTCAAGGGCGAGAAGCCATATGACCAGGCTACGGTTAATACCGCGCTCGCCCAATTCGAGGACACTGCCAAGAATCTTCCGACGCTGTTTCCCGACAGCCTCAAGGGGGCCAAGTGGGGAGGCGACTACAGCGCTTCTCCGAAGATCTGGGAAGACAAGGCTGGTTTCAGCGAGCACATCACAAGCTTCGGCAAGACCGTAGCGGATGCCAAGGGCAAGATCACGGATCTCGTTTCGCTGAAGGCGACGTTGCCTGTCATCGGCAAGCAATGTGGCGGCTGTCACGAGACCTTCCGCGTCAAGAACAGCTAAAAGGCGAAGCAAAAGGGGCGGGCGCCTGACGCGCTCGCCCCTTTTGTCGTTGAAGCCAGGGGCTACTTCAAAACCAAGACTTATTTCGAAGACAAGAAGGCTTACTTCGTCACCTGTCCGCGGATTTCGCCGCCCGGATTGGCGGCGGTATGGATATTGACGTAGAGCTTGCCGGCCTCCAGATCGGCGGCCTGGGCGTCAGTCAGGGTGGCGCTGCCTTCGGCTGGGCTCAAGGCGGCGCCGGGAATCGCGACCACCACGCCGGCATTCTTGCCTGGTTCGGCCGGGCCGTGGAAATGCGCCGCGGTGGCGTTGCCGGAAAGCCCCGAATAGGTCAGCTTCCAGCTCAGTTTCTTGGTGGCGGGATCGTAGTCGATATCGGCGGTGCCCTTGCCGGCACTGTTATTGGGAGGGACTTCGGATGCGCCGTTGAGAGTGGCTTTCAGCTTTTCGGCGAAGGCGGGGCCGGCGAAGGCAACGGCGGTCCCCAGCGCCAGTGTGGCAAGCATGATCCTGGTATTCGACATGGTTTTCTCCCTGTGAGCGTTTGACGTGCCGATTTTAAAACAGCCGGTTTTGGGTTTTATTCCCGCTAATGACCTCAATAGCCACCAATTTTCAACGTCATGACGGCTCGCCCTGCGGCGATACTGACCGTAAACTGCAACGGATAATGACGGATCGGTGAATGTTGCGACGCGTGTCCCAGCGGGCTTTCTTCCAAAGAGTATTCTCCCCAAAAGTTTTCTCCCAAAAAGTTTTCTTGGGCTTGATGATTGCTGCCGCCATCGGCCTTTCGGCGTACTGGTGGCTCACCATACCGGCGGTGGTCTCTTCGGAGTTGCTGCCGGCCTATACACCGAATCTCGCCAACGGCCTCACAACGTTCAATGCGGGCGGATGTTCCTCCTGTCATGCAGTGCCGGGTCAGCCCGATCGCCTCAGGCTCGGCGGCGGGCTCGCCGTTCCGTCGCCGTTCGGGACATTCTATGTGCCCAACATCTCGCCCGACATGACCGACGGCATCGGGCGCTGGACCGAGGCGAATTTCGTTACTGCGGTGCTCAAGGGCACGTCGCCCGCCGGCATGCATTATTTTCCAGCCTTTCCCTATCCGTCTTACCAGCATGCGAAGCTTGAAGACATTCGCGACCTGTTCGCCTACCTCAAGACATTGGTGCCGGTGCCCGGCAAGGTGCGCGATCATGATGTGCCGTTTCCATTCAACATCCGGCGCAACGTCGGAATCTGGAAATGGCTGTTTCTCGACGGCAAGCCTTTCGTGCCGGACGCCACGCGTTCCGCGTCATGGAATCGCGGGGCGTATCTGGTCAACAGCCTTGGCCATTGCGCCGAGTGTCACAGTCCGCGCAATTTCCTGGGCGGCATCATTGCGTCGCAACGCTTCGCCGGCGGACCGAATCCGGAAGGCAAAGGCTGGGTGCCGAACATCACGCAGAAGGGAATAGGCGAATGGAGCGCAAAGGACATCGCCTATTTTCTTGAAACCGGACAAACGCCCGATGGCGACAGTGCGGGCGGCTCGATGGTGAGCGTGATCAAGAACACTTCACAACTAATGCCGGGGATCGCGACGCGATCGCGGACTATGTCAAGTCGCTGCCGCCGGTGGAGGGACCGCCGCGGCCGAAGAAAGCGGCGAAGGACAGCGACAGGTCTTGATCCAGTGGGCGCCCGCCAAACGACCAGTTGGCCTGTCGAATGCTCGCCTGTTTTAGTTCAGCCCGTCGAGCTTGACCGATGCCTGGAGGAAGACGCCGTAGCGTTCTGTCCGGACCGGCTGGGTTTGACAGGGGCACGGCGTTTCAAAAAAGTTTGTACTGGCATTGGTGGCCCACATCGCCCAGTAGCGGCCGCCGGCACCGACACTGAAGTATTGTCCGAGCGAATACGCGATGATTCCCTCGAGCTGCACGCCCTGTCCGCTGCCGAACTCCGGAGAGATGCCATTGCGCAGTACGTGATCGTCCTGGCCGTGAAATGCCGTGTAGGGCAAATAGGCAGCGTCGCCGGTCAGCGACAATCCATCCGCCACCATCACGACGGCGTTCACGCCGACCCGGAGTAAATACCATCTGTCATCTTCGGTAATGCCAAGCACGGCACTCGGAATCGTGGGAACGCAGTCCGAATTGACGTTCGCAAGCTGGTTGCAGCCCATCGCTGACTTGTTCTCGTGAAAATAATTGTAGCCGATGAAGCCGCCGACCTTGGAGCTCGGCCCGTGAAACAAATCATACCCGGCGTCCAAGGTGGCATAACCGAGCTGTCCCGTGACCGAACTCGAGACCGTGTTCGAGTAGGGGACTGTATTATTGAAAAGCAACCAGTCTTCATCATGCATTTTGCCCGCGACGAGGTTTCCGCCGCCGACAAAGCCCTTGACGAAAAAGTTTGATGCCGTATCGACGCGGCCGAACAGCTCCGCGGTAACGGCACTCGAGCTGTAGTTAAGTCTCGAATTCAGCACACCCTGCTGCGCCTGATTGGTGGTCGAGCCGAGATCTTTCTGGAAAGTGCCGGAGCTGTACCAGACGCGTCCGCCGGTCTCTATTTCCAGATCCCGGATATAGGGCATGTCGGATGCCCCTCGCAGATGATAGTCCGATGCCGGCGGGTCCCACCGCGCATTGATATCTTCGCCGAGTTTCAGGTTCAGGCCGAGCTTGAATGTCTGGACGCCCTGACTGGCGCTGGTCGTGCTGCCCGGGGTCGCAAGATAGGCATTGAACGGCGGCAACACCTGGAGATAGCTTGCGGGTGTCGCGACGTTGACGCCGCCGAAATTCGCATAGTCGTATTCGGCCTTGATCGACCAGGCGGGCGTCAGCGCCTTTTCCAGCCCGGCTCCAATGGTCCATCCCCAACGCATGCCCTCAAAACTTGTGGCCAGCGCAGGTACGACAGCATTGGTCGCAATATCGATCTGCTCCTGCATCCCGGCGATGCCGGCCTTGCCGTACAGCAGGGTGCGTCCCCCGCTGCCGACCGCGTAGCCCAGGCGACCGGTCAGGCTGCCGCTGGCATTCTGGCGAACCCGGCAATTGGCCGATATGAATAAACCTGATGAGGCCATGCAGGTATTGGTCCCGTCGGCGCTGAGCGCGCTGATATCCGCCTCGGCCCCGAGAACCCAATTGGTGTTGAGAACCTGCCAGTTGAAGCCGGCCTGCACGCCGCCGAGGGCCTGCGGACTCCTGACGTTGTCACCGTAAATCGAAGGTCCTGCCGGATCGGAAAACTGCGAGGTTCCAAAGCCGCCGCCGATGTGTCCGCCGACATAGAAGCCGGTCCAGGACCAGAGCACGGCAGGCGGAGGTGCAAAGATGTTCGGCATGTCCGCAGCATGGGCGAACCCGGTGCCCAGGAGCAGGCTGAAAACCAACGCTGAAGGCTTTTTCACTGGAACAACCCACAATTGTTACCGGCACGTGCCGTTAACCACAGTGGGTGGAAATCCTTAAGAAAAACTGAGCGTTGACGATTGGGTAACCCTATTTTTTAACGGCATTTCGCGCCATCGCGGGCGAGGTCCCGCGTCACCGCCGGCTTGCAATCGACCCGCCTCGGGACTGGTTGATTTCCGCAGATGGTGCGCGGTCTAGCCGGTGCCGAACGCCTTGAAGGTGATGATGGTATGGGTGTCCTGGATGCCGGGAATGACCTGGACCTTCTCGTTGACGAAGTGGCCGATGTCGGTGTCGTTATCGACATAGAACTTCACCAGCAGATCGTAATCGCCCGCAGTGGAGTAGATCTCCGAGGCGATCTCGGCTTCGGCGAGCGCGTTGGCGACGGCGTAGGATTGGCCGAGCTTACATTTGAACTGGACGAAGAAGGGAACCATCGCTGTTGTCTCCGGAAAGGCGTCGCTCTGCAGTAATATAGCGTCTTCAGGCGAGGTGAATACCGGTTCGCGCGAAGAAAGCCCACCTTATATCAAGAGAGCCAAGGATATCGAGAGAACCAAGGCCGGTCCGCGGCCGACAAACTTGCTGCGGATACCGCCCCGCGCTAGGATAAGCTTATGACCTTCACGCGACCGCTGAAATCGCTGCGGGCGAGGCGGTGACGATACCCATCGCGCTCACCATCGCCGGCTCGGATTTGTCCGGCGGTGCCGGCATCCAGGCCGACCTGAAGACGTTCGCGGCGCTCGGCGTCTACGGCGCCTCCGTCATCACGGCCCTGACCGCGCAGAACACCCGCGGCGTCAGTGGTATTCATGCGGTGCCTTCTGAGTTCGTGAGCGCGCAGATCGATGCGGTGTTTAGCGATCTTGAGGTCAGGGCCGTCAAGATCGGGATGGTGGCGCAGCTTGCGACCATCGATGCCATTGTGGCTGGCCTCGTGCGCTGGTCGCCAAAACACGTCGTGCTCGATCCGGTGCTGGTGGCGACTTCGGGAGACCGCCTGCTTGCTGCCGACGCCATTGAGAGCTTGCGAACTCAACTCATTCCGCGCGCGTCGCTGATCACGCCGAACCTGCCCGAAGCCGCCGCGTTGCTCGATGAGCCCATCGCAGCGGACGAAGCCGCCATCGCGCGCCAGGGCGAGCGGCTGCTGGCAATGGGCTGTCCGGCCGTCCTGATCAAGGGCGGCCACGCGCAGGGCAGCGAAAGCATCGACTATCTCGTGACCGGCAACGGTACGCTCGCGCTGCCGGCGCCACGCATCGCCACCGGCAACACCCATGGCACCGGATGCTCGCTGTCCTCCGCGATTGCCGCCGGCCTTGCCAAAGGCGAGAGCCTCGAAACCGCCATTCGCCACGCCAAGGCCTGGATCAGTGCCGCGATCGCGGCGGCCGATCGCCTGGGTGTCGGCCACGGTCACGGGCCGATCCATCATTTTCACGGATTTTATTAGGGCGCGAACCCATGGATTCAGCGACCGGCGGACGCCCGCTTTGGTCCGCATGAGATTGAACACCATTTCGAATTTTGCGCTCCGCAGATCAGCCCGATTTCTACCCAGCCTCGTAGAAAACCAAAAGGCGTTAAGCGGCATTCAATGGGCCAGAGGGAGAATTCCAAACAGTGCGTTGTGAAGTTGCCACGCGTTTGGCCAATACTGCAGCCTCGAAACCTTCGACGTCGATCTTGGTCAGGCCTATGCGATCGAGATCGATTTTCCGCTCGTGCACATAATCATCGAAGGCTGTGACCTTGACGGTGATGTTTTCCGTGAGTTCGCGCGCGTGGTCGAGGAAGCCGGCGGCAAGCGAACTAGACCCGATATTGGTGTCGTAATTGACGAAATTCTCCGCGCGGGGGCCGACGACGGCCATCGTGGAACTGCCCGACCGCGCGCCGCAGGCCATCTGGTTGGCGAAGACGCGATAGCCAGGATTGAGTTCGGCGGATCACTTCGCCGCTCTGGCCCATGAGCGATAAACCATGCGGCAGTTGGCCAATCCTTGGTGTCCATTGGCATATCTCAAACTCGCTCAGAGACATGCGCGGGTACATGACGACCCTGATCTAAAGCAAATAGGTTGCCGGTCTAACCGCCACTTCTATCGGGTTTTATTTTTTCGATCGGTCTCGAACCTCCTTCGCTTCTTGAAGGCAAGTCAGCAATTCGACATAACTTGGCGTGCTGTCAGTATTAGTCGTGGTCGTGCAGGTTGCCTTGTCGAACTCGGCGAATTGAGGCCATTGGGCCTGAAGCTGCTGAAGCGCTTGCTGCTCGTCGCTCACACATTTTTTCAACGGCTGCTCTTCAACGAGACCCGACGAAGCAGTGTTGTCGAGGCGACAGCCACGCGCAATATCAAATTTTGGCACGTTATCGGCCACCGTGATGGCCAGATGCGACCCGAGGATGATCATCGGAACTGAGATCAGCATTGTCGCTCTCCTGTAAAAAGCGGCAGCCTCGTCGATTAGATAATTTCGCCGTGGATCACCATCCAAAATATGTCAGTCACATTGACGTTGGTGCGATAAGCACGAAATTCTGCATCGGACACGACATGAGAACAAGCACTATCGCCGTCGCAATGCGAAGATGCATGTCATACGAGTATTTTTTTGATGGCGATCGAGATCAATGAGTCCGATAACCGGGAAGCGTGGACCGGCCGTGTATCAGCGGAAGACCTTGTTGGAGAACTGCAGGCAGTGCACCGCGTCCGTGCCCGTTGTAAGGCTCACGCGACCCGCCGGCATATGGAAGATATCTGCTCCGCCGGCGGTATCGAGCACGTCGGGTCGTTCAAGGAGGCGCGCAAACGCCTGGCAATTCCAGCAGTAGCAGCCGAAACGGAAGCCGGCGTTCGGCCCAACTTCGTTGGCGGCGCCGCGCACGTGACCGCACCGGCAGCGAAGCGGAAGAGCATTTGGTCTTGAGCCATGGTACGTCACCCATCGATGCCACGCGCCGCGTTAGCGGCGACCGCTGACGGCAAACGGTAAATCACCGGACAGGTGACAAGAACGGATTGATGTCGCTGCTGATGCGCCCCGGCTGTTGGGTGTAGCCGACCCCGAGTGACACGCTGAGGTTCGGTGCAGGCTGAAATTCCACGCCCGCATGCGCGCTGTAGACGGGTAGGGTGCCGGACGTGCTGTCGAAGGGGGCAAGAAGTCCACCGATGCCGGTGTTATATTTCAAGGTGTCGAACCCCGCGAATACCTTGACGGGCAATCCACCCGAATTTTGGAAGTTGTAGCCGACTTGGACGCCGTCGTAATAAAGGGAAGAGACATTGCCGAACGCACCCACCTGGTTGATGCCATTCATGCCCAAACCCAGGCCGGTGCTTTCGCGGCCGACAAACCAGCCGTTCGAAAAATTGTAGCGCGTATAGGAAAAGCCGCCGCCTCGGGCGTCACTGCTGTCAAAGCCCGGAAAATTGCCGTAGGTGTCTAAACTCTGGCCGGAGGGCAGATTGCCGCCGAACCCCATGGGCCAGCCCGGGATCCAATAGGACACAGGCGCGACTTGGGCATGGGCCGTTCGCCCGCCCAGCCACAGCGCCGCCAATACCAGCGCCAGACCTAATCTGCCTGCAAAAATCGACATCCGCGCCTGCCAAGTGTTCCGAAAATATACCCTCCGGATATCAAGAACGCCAGTGCGGCGCCACTGGCCGTCACATCAACAGAGGTGACGTTGCCGGCGATGGAACTGCCAACTGCGACGTTACGAATACTCTCGAAAACGCCAACAAACGGCCAACCAGGATCGGGTTGCGGGGATCACTGAAATCCTGCTCGGCGAGGGTCAACTGTGCGCCGTGTACCCGAAGTACTCACGCTGAAACGAAAGGCTACGATTTCCGGCAGGAAAGTATGTCTGCCGCGAAAGGCGGAGGCTGGTGACGTTCACGATCTGCTGCCATAGGTGCATTCGCCTGGCTATCGTTCTTCGTGCCTTGTCGCTTCGGCGCAGACGTTATTACGATCAATCGGAGCTCCGGACAAAATCGGAACGCCCATCGGCACGCCACAAGGACGGCGTCCCGACGGGGGCAACTATCGAGAAGCTCTACGACAATCTCGACCTGTGCACGGCGCCCAGGTTTATGATGGGGCGAAGACCTACAGAATAACGCTCCCGCCCAACATTCCCGCGGCCAAGTTCTGGTCTCTCACGGCTTACGACAATCAGACGCGCTCGATGCTCGACACGCCACAGGATTACCCCCGGGCCGGGAGCCAGAGCTATCCATCACCAGCTGCAAAGCCTGACCCGGATGGTTCGACGACGATCCATTTTGGGTCTCAGCAACCAGCCGGCATCCAACGTGGCAATTGGATTCAAACCGCCCTCGGCAAGCGGTGGAACACGATCCTTCGTCTCTACAGCACTACTCCGGCCATTCTTTACCACGCAGTGGCGGCCAACCGAGGTCCAACTGGTGGACCAAGGCATTCGGCGCACCGCGCCGCTTGAATTGAGAGCTCTGGCGCGGCATGTCCGGAGCGGACCTCACGACCTCCGGAACAGGTGGACCGGGCCATGGACGCCCTTCTCGCGCCTGCGTTCGATTTTGCAGTCGCTCACCAGGCGGTCGAGCCGCGCGCGGGTTTTGCGGTCATCGGGAGCGCCGATCAGCCGCGCGACCGCCGTGCAGGATAGCCATACCCTTGGCGGCATCATCTCCATGATCTTCGCCTCGGTCTTGCGCGCCTGCATGCGCTGCGGAGCGTGGTCGGCCAATTTGCGCAAAGTCAGCACGCGGGCGCTGCTGACGAACAGCTCGCCAACGGCGTCAGGACTTCACCATGTGAGGGCGGCCCGGTTTCACTTTTTTCTATGGAGCAGGCGCGGCGATCTTCTCTTTCAGTTCGATGCAGGTCTTTCGAACCTCCGCCGTCATCCGCGTACAGTTCTCAATCTGCAAGAAGATACGCTTGGCCTCCTCGCGATAGCGCGCGGCAGTTTCCTTCATCTCCTCGGTAACGGCGAGCGCATCTTTAGTCATTGCCTCGCATTGCTTAACGCGCTCGATCAGCTCTGCGCCCATCGCCTCGATGTCTTTGGCTGCAGCTTCGTATTCGCGGACAACGGCTTCTGCAGATAACTTGCCGATCTCGGTGGCTCCCTCGCAGTGCTCGACATAATCCGGTATTGCGATAGTTGGCGCATGCACTCTTGGCGGGGCTAACTCCGTGGAATGCTGGCCACGCATCGGTGGACTGTTCCGAACCTCCGCCTCAATCTCTTTTTCCAGATCAATAATGTTGATGACTTGCCCTGCTATTGACTTAACCATGACTAGTACTCCTTGGTTACAAAGTCAGTCTCCGTAATCGAGTTTGGCCAGTCTTAGCTTCATTGATGGCGCGCACCTGCAATGTTGTGGGCGAGTACTTTTCTCTTCTTGGCGCTGCGCCTCGAACATTTTATAGGATGCAAAAACCTCATGTATGTCCGGTCGTTGACCATTATCACGATAATGTGAAAATTGCGACTCAAGAAGCGCCGGATCGAAGGACCCCGTTACCATCAAATGATGAACAGCGCCGGCGCCGCCCTGGAAAGCAATTGCGCGCGGTTGACGACGGTCCGCATGACCGGTGAATTTCGGATTCTCTGCTCGCTTGGTGCGCGACGCGACTGGACATTCGATCGCGTCGGACCGGATGGTGATCTACACGCCGCCGCCGATATCCACGCCATGACGCCGGCAAATCTCAATCGCGAGTTCGCCCGCATCGTGTCCGATACGCAAGATGGCCCGTAGTGCGTCAAGGTAATAATATCTATTCAACTCATTCGGGCGCTGTCTTCGTCAATCTTGCGTTATGTCTGCGCAGAGTTTGGATTTCCAATCTTCGATCATGACGCCAAGTTCAACGCGCACCCGATCAAGAACACTTGACCAAACACGAGTCTGCGTCTGACGAAACAGGCGAACTGTCGGATACCACGGAGAGTCCTCGCGATCGAGCATCCAGCGATAGTCGGGGGTATACGGCAACAATATCCAGACCCGCCGTCCAAGCGCGCCCGCCAGGTGCGCAACACTCGTGTCGACCGAGATAATAAGGTCCAGACAGGAAACCAGCGCTGAGGTCTGATCGAAATCCGAAAGGTCTTCCGTTAAATCAACGATGTCCGTGCCGGACAGGACTTCCCTGTCTCGATCCCGCAAATCCTTCTGCAGACTGACGAACGTGGCGTCGAGGTCCAGGATTTTGGCCAGATCACGCAACGGCATTGAACGATTGTGATCATTCATATGACCCGCATTCCCGGACCACACCAACCCGACGCGAAACTTTCTGTCAGAGCCAAGCCGCCTTTCCCATTCTTTCACCAGGGCTTCGTCCGGCGCAGGAAGATAGGGCACGACAGCCGGTATCGTATCCAGCGACGTTTTAAACGCCAATGGCAGGCTGGAAATGGCGCAATGAATATCAAACGCCGGCAGCGCGGACGTTTTCGCAACGCATTCGGCAACGCCATCCAGTCGCGATATTAAAGAACAGGTCGGGCCAGCGACAGCGGCGATAACCCGGGCTCCGAGACCGGCCACCAGAGGAATGTAGCGAGCGAATTGGAACGCGTCTCCGATCCCCTCATCGGCGTACAGAAGAATCGTCTTCCCTTCAATCGAGCGATCCCCCGACCAGACAGGCTGGGGAAATTTGGGATCGTGGATGAGTCCTATCTGCCATCTGGCTTCACGACCAACCCAGCCGGCGTCAAAATCGCCGACGAGCATCTGGAGCAGCGCCAGATTCCATCGCGCATTTGCATCTTCGGAATCAAGCGCCAAGGCTCGTGCGTAGCACGCGAAAGCCTCATCTATCCTTCGAAGCTCGGTCAGCGAGCCAGCCTTGCCGTTCAAGGCAAGTATAAAGTCCGGGCGAAGCGCAATCGCCCGGTCGTACCACTCCAATGACTCTTCGCACCGACCGAGCTTCTGGAGGACAGCCGCCAGATCATTGTGCGCATCGGCGTTCCCTCGATCCAATTGCACCGACTGTCGGCTGTCTGCCAACGCTTCCTCAAATCTTTTTAAATTCAGATAAAGCAGCGCTCGCATTCGAAGGGCGTCCGCCTGCGACGGCTCGACTTCAATCGAAAGATTGAAGAGATCGAGCGCCTCCAGATATCGTTCCTTCCTGTAGAGAATGAGACCGCTGAGATTTGCCGCATCGACGTAGCGCGGGCGCAACTGGAGCGCATGTTGCAGACTTAACAGCGCTTCGTCCGGACGGTTAAGATCTATCAGGACAGACGCGAGATTTTTCCAAAGCTCTGCGTGCTCGGGCTGGAGCGATATGGCTTTATCGAAGGCCTTGAGAGCCTCTGCCAACTTTCCCGCACGATAAAGCGCCATCCCGAGAGCTGAAACATGCTCGGCTGTGGGTTCGATCCTGACTGCGTTGGCAAGCCATTCGATCGCTTGATCCGGTTGCCCCGACTGAAGGCAAATCTCTCCCATCAAGCGCAAGGCATCGCCGTGGTGTGGGTCGACGGCCAAAGCGTGCTGACAGCAATTCCGGGCCTCGGTCCTCAGGCCCGACAGCAAGTAGCGGCGGCCCGAATTGCATAACGCCGAGGGCGATTCGGGGTCAACGCGGTTCGAGATGTCTTGCTTGCCTTTGGGAGCCGCGCGACGCTGACGACGATTCATGCTTGCAGCTCAAAAAACAGTTGCGCGAGAACGATGATCGATTCGCAACCTAATGAAAAGCTGGCATGACAGCGAGGGCATCGACTATCTCGTGACGGGCTACGGCATCGCCATTCAAGTTGGCGCATCTCTACCGAGCAGCTTCATATCCACTACCGGGAACAATCGTCGGGAGCTGTCTTTCCGGCAAACCGGCCGCTGGTCCAATCGAGCATGGCCTGGGTGCTGGCCTGGGCCGCTCTTCCGTGACCGATGTTCGGCATCGACAGCATGCGCACTTTGCTGCCGGCGCGGCACAGCGTGGCGGCGTAGTCCTGCGTCACCTTGGGTCGAATGATGACGTCGTCAGCTCCTTGCGCCAGAAAAACCGGAATCCCGGCGGGCAGGGTGCCGGGCGAGTTTTGCGCGAGCAGCGTGTGCCAGGGTTCGACGTCGGACGGATGCTTGGTGGTCAGGAAATACTGTTCCAGCGGCTGCTCGGTGATCTGTCGGATCCTGATGTCGAACGGTCCTTCGATGCACTCCTCGGCGAGCTGGTCGATGACGGGTATGGCTTTGCGGTCGACCAACCTATCCATATTCGCATCGAACACCCGCTGCCAGGACCACAGCGTCATCGCGGTGATGTTCTTGCCGCCGGCAGAATTGATGTCTTCGTTCATCAGCGTCACCAGGTCGGTGGCGGGAGCCGCCGCCGCAACACCGAGCAGATCCAGTTCCGGCGCGTAGGCTTTCGCGATGATGCCGGTGAACAGGGCGGCATGGCCGCCCTGTGAATGGCCCCAGACCACGAATTTCTTGCCGCCGCCGGCGCCTGGCAACTGGGCGGCGACGCGCACCGAGTCGATCACCGCGCGGGCCTCGCTGGTGCCGACGAGGTATGGATGCGGCCCCGGGGTCCCGAGTCCGGGATAATCGGTTGCCGCGACCACGTACCCGTTGCGCACGAACGAGCGCAGTCCCTGGATCTGCTCAAACAGGAAGATCGCCAGCGACGGCGCGCAGCGCGGCACGACCCCTGAAGTCGGGTGGGCCCAGGCGACGATCGGCCTGCCGCCCGGCGGTGGATCGCCCGGCGGCACGATCACGACGCCCGACACCAGGATCGGCTTGTTGTCCAGGCCGGTCGAGCGATAAAGCACGCGATACGTCGTGGCGCCCAGCGGGGCGCCGTCGATCAGCTCTTGCCGAACCAGCGTGCCCGGCGCCCCGGCGGTCTCGGATGGCGGCGCACGATAGAAAGCGGTCTGTGCGCCTGCCGCATCCGTGCCGGCGAGCATGCACAGGATGACAAGGACGAACCTGAACGTGACGGGCATGGCTTATATTCCATAGAGGATTTTGAGCTCGCCGCTAACCCGCAGCGCAATGCTGACGCCATCGGCCAACAGCAGGATGCTGTCCAGCTTCGCACTGCTGAGGTGACCTTCCATGCGGTAGCCATTCTTCAACGGCCGGTTCAGCCGCTCATTGGCCGCGTTGAGCAGGTTTTGATAAGCGACGCCATAGCCAATGTCGGGGATTTCCTTCAACTGGCCGAGAATCTGGTTCTGCAGTTGCGCCGCGTCGGATCCGTCAGGCAACGAGCTGTCCCCCGTCAGATCGGAAATCCGGATCGATTGCTGACCGGTATCGACGTTCAGTGCGCCGGACAAATAGACCCATTCGCCGGCAGCCGCATCGCTGTCGCCCGGCTTGGCGACGCGAACGCCGATCACGAGCTTGCCGGACGATGGATAGATCTGCATTTCCTTGACGACCGGGCCGGCGCTGCTGGCGGCAACCACCTGCATGATCTTGTCGCGCAGGCCGTCATAGTTGACGCGCACCGGAAGCAGGATGTCGAACGTGCCGGGCTCGCTGACGTCGTTGCCGAGCGGCGGCAGCGGCGTCGGTGTCACGGCGGACGGCGCCTGGCCGACCAGCGTCTGCGCCGTGCCCGTCAATTCGAGCGAGCCCGAAAGGTTTTTTGCGCTGGCATGGACGCCCGCGAAGGCCGCACTCGCGGGGGTAATTTGCAGCCAGACCGGAGGATCCTGCGAAATCTGGACGGGCTGGAACGCCTGCTCCCAGGCCTTTGCGGCCTTGTCATGCAGGTCGAGGCGCCGCGCCGCTTCCCGCGCGTGCGCCCGGATACGGCCGAGTTGCCTTCGGATGCTCGGTTCGGCGTATCTCGTCAATGCAATGTCACGGCCGAGAACATGCAGGATCGGCGGTTCGCTCCAGTGGTAGGAGTTGCTGAAATTCAGGTCGATCGACCAATCCTTGCTCAGCTTCGGACGGGATTCGACCTCTACCACGGCCCGTCCCTCGGCATCGCCATGAATGCGGGAGGTAAACCTGTTGGCGCCCTGACCCTCGATGCTGCCAAAGATCGGAACCGAGCCGACAATGCGATCACCGCGGCCGTAGAGCGACAGTGGTCCCCGGTCGACAAAACCGTCGACGTCACAATTGGCCCTGATCCGAAACACCAGAACGCGCCGGTTCACGCAGCCGATCCGTTCGTCGATGGTGGCGAGCCGTTTTGGAATGTCGCGCTCGATCGCGGAAGCGATGGCCGGCAATCCAAATTCAACCGTCGCTGAAATCCTTGAGGCGGTCGTCAGCGACGAGGGCTGATCGGGAATGACCGGCGGCTTCTCGCCTGCAATGGCCGGGCCGGCAAAGGAGGTCGCGCAGCACATGACAAAACAAAACTGGCTCAGATGATTTCGCGCTGCTCGATGGGAACGAGTCATCTTCATCTCCACGCTAGTCTTGATTGACAGTCGACGCGGGTGCTTCTCCGTACCAAACGTATCAGAACTTGCCGTCATATTTTCTCGGCTGCGTTGCAGAATCGGGCTGAGCCTTGCTTTAGCCAAGTCTTGCTTTAGCCAGGTCTTGGTTTAGCCGCGTCCTTCCAGAAGCGAGCGCTTCGGAAGGGTCATTAGGTGTGGCGCGCAGCAGGACATCGCGCGACGGAGCACATTCAAAACGGAGGCGGCGCTGGCTGCACCGGCTTCGGGCCGAATGCCCGGGCGGTGTCCCGCTGTGGGCGGCTAATCCTAGATATGGCGAGCTGCCGTGCATACTCCCGGTCACTGACTTCCTTGTATTGCGGGCTCGTCAGTGAGGCGAGGAACGCCACTACGTCGTCGATCTCGGACTCCGACAGCGCCAACGGCTGCATGTCCTTGTCGAGCCAGGGGTCCATGATTCCATCGCCCTTGTTGTAATGATCCATCACATCCCACAATGTTTGCATCGACCCGTCATGGAAGTAGGGCGTCGTCACGACAACATTTCGCAGCCCCGGCGTCTTGAACGAGGCGATATCACTCTGCTTCCTCGTAAGGAGGAAGCGCCCGAGGACCGACATCTCGCCGGTGATCGCTGTGGTGTCGATAGCCGGCAAATCTCCTTGCGCCAGCTCGCGCTGAGCCTGTTGCGCCAAGGGAGCGACGCGATGCCGGAGGATTCCGACGCCAATGTTATGAAAATCGTTGTCGATGAAGAGGGCTGTATCCCGCTGATTCTCGGTCAAAGCATGGCAGAGGTGACAACGGGCCTTGGTATTGAACAATTCCCAACCGCGTTTGGCCGAGTTGCTGATGGCGTTCGCATCTCCCGCGATGAAATGGTCGAACGGGGAATCGAATGAAGCCAACGTTCGTTCGTAGGCTGCAATCGCGCTCAACATATCCTGCTCGTTCACACCCCGGCCGAAAGCTTGCACGAATTGGGTCTGATAATCCTTGTCGCTGGCAATCCTGGACACAGCATCCTCGATGCTGGCCGAGCCCATCTCGAAGGGGTTAGTGATCGGCAGTGCCGCCTGCTGCTCCAGCGTACTGACCCTGCCGTCCCAAAACTGATGTTTATTATAGAGGGCATTCAGAACGGTTGGGGCGTTACGTTGGCCAACGCGGCCGTGGATGCCGACTGATGCTGGCCTGCCATCAGTGAAGGCGCGATCCGGATCGTGGCAGGTGGCGCAGGCGACAGTACCGTCACCTGAGAGCCTAGGCTCGAAAAACAGCTTCTGACCCAATGCAACTTTGGCAGGTGTGAGCGTGGCCGGCGAGATAACATACTCGGTCAGGACCGTGGGGAAGCCGACCTGATCTGATGAGCGCGGTTCAGCGAGCGGACCTTGCTTAATCAGCGGTGGTGCCTCCTCTGGCGCCAGAACGAGCGGTGGGGCGACGCCAGCGTCTTCACCCATAGCCGTCGCAGGAAGCAACGCGCAATCACACGACAGGGCAACCGCCAGGGTGATGCGCATCAAATGGCCTTTGCTTTTCGGCCGAACGCGACGCTGAAAAAGGCGCATAGGTCCACTCCTCAACACTCCATCCGCAGCCTCAAATTCGGTTAGCTGCACCGCGGTACGATCCGCGCCCGTCCTCCTACGGCTGCCGGCCCTAACAGTGCAGCATATCGAATTCGGCGAGCATCAGTCAGGAGGTGATGGAGCGGCATTGCTGAAACCCAGGGCTTGCTGCGCTGCAGGACTCTCGCTTTGGCCGGAAAGCGGAGCCATCCCGCAAGCAAGCCATGAGCGCCCGTTAAATCGAGCTAGCGATATCCGGCAGCCTGCAGTTCAAACAGCTCGGAATAGCGGCCTGACTGTGCCAGCAGTTCGTCGTGGGTGCCGGCCGCTTCGATCTGGCCATCGGCAAGCACCAGAATGCGATCGGCCATGCGAACGCTGGAAAAGCGATGCGAGATCAGGATAGCTGTTTTTCCGGCGCTAAGTTCCTTGAAGCGTTGAAACACTTCGAATTCCGATCGGGCGTCCAACGCCGCGGTCGGTTCATCGAGGATCAGCACCGCGGCTTCCCGCATATAGGCGCGCGCAATCGCAATCTTCTGCCATTCTCCACCTGACAGTTCGACCCCGGCCTTGAACCGCTTGCCGATCATCTGCTGGTAGCCAGCAGGCAATTTGGTAATCACTTCATCGGCCTGACTGCGCTTCGCCGCGCGCTCGATGCGAGCCCGGTCGTTACGAGCGGCGATCTTGCCGACGGCGATATTGTCACCGGCGTTGAGATTGTAGCGGACGAAATCCTGGAAAATGACGCCCATGTTGCCACGCAGCGCTTCCAGATCGTATTCGCGCAGGTCATGGCCATCGAGCAGGATCCGGCCTTCGACCGGATCGTACAGCCGCGCCAGAAGCTTCACCAGGGTTGTCTTGCCGGCGCCGTTCTCGCCGACAAGTGCGAGCACCTCGCCGGCGTGAAGCGTAAAGCTGAGATGGCGTACCGCCCATCGCTCCGAGCCGGGATAGCGAAATCCGACGCCTTCGAATTCAAAGCCGCGCTTGATCGGATCCGGAAAACGTCTTGGGTTTTCCGGTGAAAGAATTTCCGGCTTCACCTCGAAGAATGAAAACAGGTCGTTGAGATAGAGCGCCTGGCCGGCCATGCTCGAGAAACTGGTCAGCAGGCCTTCCAGCAGGCTGCGCAAGCGCAGGAACGAGCCGGCCAGGAAGGTCAGGTCGCCGATGGAGAATTTTCCCGTCAGTGTGCTCCATGTGATGTAGGCGTAAGCCAGATAATACCCGATGGTGCCGATCGCGGTGAATAGTCCTCCCCAACTGGCGCGCCGCAACGCCAGCCGCCGGTTGGCAGCGTAAAAGGCGGTCGCAAGGCGGATGTATCGATCGATCAGGAAGCCATTGAGGCCGAAGATCTTCACCTCCTTTGCTGTCTCCACGCTGGCCGCCGTCTGCCGCACATAGTCAAGTTCGCGCCGCTCCGGCGTGCGGACAAAATCGAGCGAATAGCTTTGGGCGTTGAAGTGTGCCTCTCCGATAAATGCCGGGACCAGCGCCAAAAGCAGCAGGGCGATCAGCGAGGGAGCGTAGAAAATCAGACCTGCAGCAAAACTGATGACGGTAACGAGGTCCTGCGCCTGACTGAACAACTGCCCCATCAGCGTCATTCTGCCGCTGGTTTGACGTCGCGCCCGCTCGAGTTGATCCTGGAATTCGGAATCTTCGAAGTCCTCCAGATCCAGCTTCGCGGCGTGCTCCATCAGTCGCACGCTGGAAGCGTTGGTTACGCGCTCCGCCAGCAGGCTGTCGACAAGCGAGACGACGCGCCCAAGGACATCAGCCAGCACCGCCAGCGCAAATTCGCAAACCAGCAGCAGGATCAGCCGGTTCAACAGGCCGCTGCCGAGCCACAATTCCAGCGTTGCCGGCTTGTCCGGCGCCTGCACAAGTCGCACCACATTGTCGATGATGAGCTTGCCGACATAGAGGGTGACAACCGGCAAGACCGCGCGAAACAGCCGCAATGCCATCGATGCCGCTGTCAATCCGCGGCTTGTACGCCAGACCATCATCAGAAAGGGGCGCAGATTCTTCAGGGCGCCGACGCGCTCCTTGAGCGATGTGCCGGTTTTTGCAGAAGACCCGAAGGCAGCCGGCCCGGAGGGCGGCCGTGCGTCTCGACCGCCATTGCTATCTTGCCGCGGCATTCAAAGGCTTCCTGTCACCGTCGCATGGGCACGGTGGCTGTTATACGACCGGCGAGCGCGCTCCGTCGACACTGATCGCCGTTCGGTCAGAGCCGGTTCGCGGCAATCGCGCCGGCTTGACGGCATCCTTGTCGCTTCCAATCTTTCACCATCAACCGGCCTGCCAGGCGATTTGTGTTCTTGGCGATTGTCCGGGCACACGCCTGGAAGCCGTTGGCTTTGGACACTCCGGCATTCAAGCGAACGTGAGGCCTGCGCGCCAAATCCGTCCTCGCGGTTCCATGCTGTACTTTTCTTACTTAAATTTCATTTTTATTTTTTGCGGCTCGGGCGTTGTCTTTGGGGATATGCGGGGGCGCCGCTTTGCGGCATTCAACGTGGGAGCGCGCCATGCAACGCGTCTTCATCATCGCGATCATGCTTCTCGGTATCACGGCGGCCCAAGGCCAGACCGTATTGCAAGGGAACGGTCAGACCAATAGCAGCGAAAGTGCTATAAATAGCGAAGGCGCCATTGGGTCTGGTCCTCTCAATGTCCCAAGCGTCTTCCCTGCCATCCATGTCATCGCCTTCAGCATCATCGCAGTCCGGCCCGTCGTCGGGATCGCCATCCACGACCGGATCGGCGAGTGGTGGCAGCGGGGCAGCAAGCTCCGGCTCGGGAGCCGCAGGCTCCGGTTCGGTGAGCCCTCAATCGCCTTTGCTATTGCCGGGCGAAATACCGGACACCTCCACGCAGGCGGCGAGCACGACTGCGACGGCTCCGAGTTCTTCCTCACCGATCTGTCCGCCTCCGGTCCCCTCAACGGACGGGGGCTCGGCAAACCTGACGGAAATAGCCGGCGCGTCGCTTGGCGGATGCTGAGGTCGGAAGACATTGATTGCATGATTGAGCGGCCGCGCCAAATCGCCAGTCGTCGGGTCGTTAAATCGCAATTTAATGGTTCCGGCGGACAGCGAGCATACCTCGCCTCCAGTCAGTTGGTCAGGAGACGTGCAATGAACATCAATCTAACGGGGAATGTCGATCTCGCTGGAATCAAAGTGCCCGACAGCAAGCTCGCCCGCGAAATAACGGAGTTGGTGCGGGACACCGAATTGCCGTTGTTGTTTAACCATTCGAGCCGCGTCTATTATTGGGGCGCGCTGGCAGGCAAGCGGCGCGGATTGCGGTTCGATCCCGAACTGCTTTATGCAGGCGCGATGTTTCACGACATGGGCTTGACGCATCAGCACAGCACTACGACGGAGCGCTTCGAGGTTGACAGCGCGAATGCGGCCCGTGACTTTCTGCGAAGTCGCGGAGTCCATCAACAAGATGTCGAAACGGTCTGGACCGCGATCGCCTTGCACACAACGCCCGGCATCCCGCAGCACATGCACCCCGTCGTAGCTCTGGTAACGGCCGGCGTCGAAATGGACGTACTTGGCATAGCTTATTCCGAGTACAGCAACGCGGAGCGCGAGGCGGTGGTGCACGTGCATCCGCGTACGCCGCGTTTCAAAGAGGACATCATCCAGGCCTTCTACGACGGCAATAAGCACAAGCCGGAGACGACCTTCGGCAACGTTAACGCCGACGTGCTCGCGGACAAGGACCCGCACTTCACCCACATCAATTTCTGCGGCATCATCCGAGGATCCGACTGGCACGGATAGGCCGGTTACCTGCCCCAAGTCCCTAGGGCGGTTGTGCGGTGTGACATTGCATCAAGCTGATCGCGCGCGCTCCACCGGCGGCGCGGCACACGCCGCGAGCTCGGCGGCTACAGCCGCGATGACGGCATCCCATGTGTCCAGCTGGTTTTTGCGGAACAACCGCACGCTCGGATACCACGGGCTTGCGGCGCGATCGAGCAGCCAGCGGAAGTCGGGGACGCGCGGCAGCAGCATCCAGACCGGCTTGCCCATGGCGCCGGCGAGATGCGCGACCGCGGTATCGACGGTGATGACGAGGTCGAGCTGCGCGATGACCGCCGCCGTATCGGCGAAGTCACGCAACTCGCCGCTGACGTCGATCAAATTGCTGCAGCGGCGGAAGTCGTTCGCGTCTGCGGCACGGATGTCCTTCTGCAGGCTGACGAAGCGGGTACCGGGAATGCCGATGAGCGGCGCCAGGCGCGCGAACGGGATGGAACGCTCGTGGTCTCTGGCGTTGTCTGGATGGCCCGACCAGGCGAGACCGACACGCACCCCGTCTGCCGGCAAGCGTTGCGCCCATGCGGAGATCCGGTCGGCTGGCGCTCCGATGTAGGGAACGCCGCCTGGGATTGTCGCCGGCATTGTCGCGAACCGGTGCGGCAGGCTAAGGAGGGGACAGTGCAGATCGAAAGCTGGAAGCTGATCACGACCGGCCGCGATCACTTCGACACCGAGCAGCCCGCCGAGCAGCGGCTTGAGCGACGGTTGGACCTCAAGAACGACATCGGCGCCGCGCATGGCGGCCTGCGCGGCGTAACGGGCGAACTGGATGGTGTCGCCAAAACCTTGCTCGGCATGAAGCAGAAGCCGCTTGCCGGCAATGTCCTCGCTCGACCATTCGGGTTGCGTGAAGCCGCGTTCGACCCAGCTCGGCAGCTTGCGGCGCCATTCATAGGCTGGCCATCCCCGCGCAAAATCGCCGGTGAGCAACAGCAGGAATGCGCGGTTGGTTTGCGCCTCTGCGTGGTCTGGAGCGATCACGATGGCGCGGTCGTAGCTCGCAAGGGCCTCATCGAAGCGTCGCAGCTCCTGCAAGACGCTGGCGCGGTTGATCATCGCCTCGACCGAATCCGCACGTAAAGCCAGCGCGCGGTCGCAGCTCGCGAGCGCCTCGTCGAGGCGATCCAGCGCCTGCAACGTCGCGGAACGATTGGACAGCGTCGCGGGATCATCCGGACGCAGGCGCCGGGCGGCGTCATAGCTGGCGAGCGCGTCATCGAAGCGGCGCAGTGCCTTGAGCACGTCGCCACGATTGGACAGCGCCTCGGCGTAGTCCGGTCGCAGGGCCAGCGCGCGGTCGTAGCTGGCGAGCGCATCCTCCAGCCGGCCGAGCTCCCGGAGCGCGTCACCGCGGTTCGACAGTGCC
This sequence comes from uncultured Alphaproteobacteria bacterium, assembly GCA_963811915.1. Lineage (GTDB taxonomy): Bacteria > Pseudomonadota > Alphaproteobacteria > Rhizobiales > Xanthobacteraceae > Bradyrhizobium. The sequence continues at coordinate 87,720 of CAWETC010000019.1, read as the reverse complement.
TCGGCGTGATCCGGACGTGCCGCGAGCGCGCGATCGTAGCTGGCGAGCGCCAGCTCGAAGCGCTTCAATTCGTGCAGGGTCACGCCACGGTTGAAAAGTGCCTGCGCGTCGTCCGGCCGCGCCGTCAATGCACGGTCGTAGCTCGCCAGCGCTTCGTCGAGACGCCCGAGCGCCTTGAGCGCGTTGCCGCGATTCGACAGCGCCTCACTGAAATCGGGCGCCACCGCCAGCGCCCGGTCGTAGCTGGCGAGCGCCTCGTCGTTGCGTCCGAGTGCCGCAAGGGCGGCGCCGTGATTGCACAGCGCCTCGACATAATCCGGCCTTGCGAGCAGGGCGCGCCCATAGGACTCGATCGCGTCGTGCGGTCGCCCCAGCGCAACGAGTACATTGCCGCGGTTGTAGAGTGCCTCGGCGTGGTCGGAACGTACGGCCAGCGCGCGGTCGTAATCCGCAAGCGCTTGGGGGAGGCGGCCGAGCCTGCTTAGGAGGTTTCCGCGATTACAGAGCGCCTCGACGAAATTGGGCTGCGCGGCGAGCGCACGGTCATAGCTCGTCAAGGCATCGTTAGGGCGCTTGAGTTGCTCGAGCACGAGGCCCCGATTGCACAGTGCCGACGCATGGCCGGCGCTCGTCTCCAGGAGGCGCTCATAACTCTCGAGCGCCTGTGCGAAACGTCCAAGCACTTGTAGCGCGACGCCGCGATTGAACAGCGCCTCGCCGCCCGGACGCAGCGACAACGCGCAGTCATAGCTCGCGATCGCTTCCTCGAAGCGTCGCAAGCCGGCAAGCGCGAGGCCGTGGTTGCTATAGTAGAGCGTGCTGCTCCGGTTAAGCGCGATGGCCCGGCCGATCAGATCGACGGCAACGTCATGGCGCCCGACCTGGGACGCGATCACTCCGAGCAGATGCAGCGCGTCGGCATGATCGGGTTGCAGCGCCAGCGTTTCGCGATAGTGCGTTTCGGCCTGCGCCAGCCGGCCTTCCTGATGGTGCGCGAGGCCGGCGGCAAAAAGACCGGCAACGCGCGGATCCGATGCCAAGGCACCGGATCGCCTGGCGGCAGACTCGGCTGCGCGTTGTTTGCGGTTCACGTCCTGATCCCTCCCGTATGGCTCTCGCGAAGCGCCGACGCCCCGCCTGGCAATTCACTCAACCAGCCAAATTCTAGGCCCGCCGCGCTGATTTGTCATACCGCGGTGATCGGAACAATCTTCAAGTCCATCGGTTCTTCCGTTCCGCAATTCTGGTTGCCAATGCCGCGCAGCGCAAAATCCCGGACGAATGCTCTGTTCGACCGAATTGTAACGCCCGGCATCGCCGATTTTTTCGTAAACGCGGCGACTTGGATGAGGAAGCGCCTTGCGGCTTCCCCTCGTCGATCCGAACCATCCTCCTCACATCGTCTCTGGCCGCTGCTGGCGCTGAATTTCTTCATGGCCGACATGCAATCCGGCATTGGTCCGTTTGTCGGCATTTTCCTGCTCTCCCGCGGATGGCACAGTGGTCTGATCGGCACGGCGATGACATGCGGCAATGTGGCGGGGATGCTGATCACCATTCCGATCGGCGGATTAATCGACACGACGAATTTCAAGCGGGCCTGGGTGATCGTGCCGGGTATCTGCGTCGTCGGCGCGTCAGCGCTGATTTTGCTTTCGCAGAATTTCTGGATCGTCGCCGGTTCGCAGATCGCCACCGCCATTGCCGGCGCCGCGATCGTGCCGGCGGTAACCGGCATTACGCTCGGCATCGTCAGGCAGCGGGGATTTAACCGGCAGATCGGAAGAAATCAGGCTTTCAACCATGCCGGTAACATGGTCGGCGCGGCATTGTCCGGCTATCTTGGCTGGACCCTGGGATACACAGCCGTTTTTGGATTGGCAGCCGCGTTCGGGATCGTGTCAGTCATTTGTGTGCTGATGATCCCTGCAGCAGCGATCGATCATCGGGCGGCGCGGGGCAGCAGGGAACAAGGTCCCGATAGCCAGCCCAGCGCATGGCGCGTGCTGCTGACCCACAAGCCGTTGCTGGTTCTGAGCATGGCGCTGGCCGCATTTCATTTAGGGAACGCGTCGATTGTTGCGCTATACGGCCTCGCAGCCGTCGCCGGCGATCGCGCCAACGGCCCGGGGTTCGTGGCGACAACCGTTGTGGTGGCGCAGGCCGTGATGGTGATCGCATCCATCGTCGCGATGCGTGTCGCGGAAAAGAAGGGATACTGGCCCATCCTGCTGTTGTCGTTTGCGGCGCTGCCTGTGCGTGGCGTGCTTGCCTACTTCTTCGTCAGCTGGTGGGGAATGATTCCGGTTCAAATTCTCGATGGCGTCGGCGCCGGACTGCAAAGCGTCGCAGTTCCCGGTGTCGTTGCGCGCTCTCTGAATGGCACCGGCCGTATCAACCTGGGTCAAGGGGCCGTGCTCACGGTTCAAGGCATCGGCGCATCCTTGAGTCCGATACTGGGCGGCTGGATCGCACAGATCGCAGGCTACGGCGCGGCATTCCTGCTGCTCGGATCGTTTGGCCTGATAGCCGTCGGCCTCTGGATCGCCTTCGCACCCGCGCTGAAACATTATTGATGCATTCGGAAGCAACCAATCCGCGCAGCGCCACGCCGCCACCATCACGGGTCAGCTGCGGACGTTCTCGGATACCGGACAATCGTCGCGGCGTGGAAGTCTGCTTGGCCTCCGCGAACGGACGTTGGCTGCGCCGTTGACGGACGTCCGAAACGGATCCAACCGCCGGCAATTCCAAATGAAAGAAGGCCACCGACTGAGGCGGCTTCACTTTTCGCAGAGGGCCAAAATTACGCCCGGTTCCAGGGTACGGTGCGGGCAGGGCAAGCCGGAGCAATCCGAATGTGGACGCTTATAGTCCCGGTCAAAGCCTCAACGAGGAGCAGCTTCCGCCGAGTTCGGCCAAAGTGCATCCCCATGCCACGCAGCCGATTTCCTGCGCGCTTCCTCGGTGCCCGATCTATCTTCGAACCCCGTCGACGCATCGCGGGCGTAGGCGCGCCATGGCCGAACCTGGCGACGTAAAAAATTGCTGGGCGGCAGCTCTCGACATCTAGCAATACATGGCAACTTCCCTACTTCGGCTCAATATTTTCCTGCACGGCGCCTGACTGGAAGGAAATCATCATGATCCGATGTGTGAGACTGTGGACCGGCGACGATGGCAACTCGCATTTTGAGGAAGGAACAATCGATCTTCCCCGGGGCGAGAGAGGCGACGTCAAGAGCGATGTGCTCGGCGGGATCGATCTGTCCTTCCAGGAGACCAAATCCGGCGGATCCTATGAGTGGCACAAGGATCCGGAGCCGCGCTTTGTCGTCACGCTCAGCGGTACACTGGAATTCGAGACGCGCGGTGGCGAGCGCTTCACGCTGCGTCCCGGCGATATCCTGCTGGCGCAGGACAACACGGGCACCGGACATCGCTGGAAGCTGATCGGCGACGAACCATGGCGGCGCGCCTATCTCGTCTATCCGACGGGCACCGCACTTCCGTTCAAACCCAATTCGGCTCGCGGGGATTCCGCATGACCAGAGGCAGGGAGCTTGCGACGGACGCCTAGCGACCCTTGTCGCCATCCTTGAAACCACTCCGCGGCGAATGCCGTCAGGGCGGGACACAAAACGAGGTCTGCATACATCTTCACAAACGAGGGAGAGGTCAGCATGAGTACCGAACCGGACGTCGTCCTGATTGGCGCAGGCATTATGAGCTCGACCGTCGGCGTTTTCCTCAAAGAGCTGGAGCCGTCGTTCTCCATCACCATGTTCGAGACGCTCCAGGATGCCGCGCTGGAGAGCTCGGAAGCCTGGAACAACGCGGGCACCGGTCACGCCGCCAATTGCGAGATGAACTACACGCCCGAGCAGCCGGACGGCAGCGTCGACATCTCCAAAGCCCTGGAGGTCAATGTCGAGTTCGACCTGTCGCGGCAATTCTGGACGTATCTGGTGAAGAAGGGCGCGATCGCCGACCCGCGCAGTTTTATCCATCCGGTGCCGCATATGAGCTTCGTGCACGACGCCGGCAATGTCGGGTTTCTCAAGAAGCGGTACGCCGCGATGTCGGCCCATCATTGCTTCGAGGGCATGGAGTACAGCGAGAGCCGCAGCCAGATCGCCGACTGGGTTCCGCTGGTGATGGAAGGACGCGCCGGCGATGAGCCGGTCGCGATCACGCGCATCATCTCCGGCACCGACGTCGACTATGGCGCGCTTACGCATCATCTGGTGCACCACCTGGTCGCGCAACCTGGCTGCAGCGTGCACTACAACACCCGCGTCACCCATCTCGTCCGTGCCGAGAACAAGCGCTGGCGCGTCGAGGTGCTGGATCTCGACAGCGGCGAAATGCGCTCGGTCACCGCCAAATTCGTGTTCATCGGCGCGGGCGGCGGCGCGCTGCCGCTGCTGGAAAAGTCCGGCATTCCTGAAGGACGCGGTTACGCCGGCTTTCCCGTGAGCGGAATCTGGCTGCGTTGCGATGATCCCGCGGTCAACAAGCGCCACCATGCCAAGGTCTACGGCAAGGCCGCGGTCGGCTCGCCCCCGATGTCAGTGCCGCATCTCGACACCCGCGTCATCGGCGAACAGCATTCGCTGTTGTTCGGCCCCTATGCCGGCTTCTCCAGCAAATTCCTGAAGCACGGCTCGCTGCTCGACCTCGTCGAGTTCGGTCCGTCCCGCCAACGTCAAGCCGCTGATCTCGGTCGCCCGCGACAATTTCGATCTGACTGAATATCTGGTCGAGCAGGTGCTGCAGTCCGAGAGTCACCGCCTGGCGGCGCTCGACGAGTACTACCCGAAGGCGGAGCCAAAGGATTGGCGGCTGCAGGTCGCCGGACAGCGCGTCCAGATCATCAAGCCCGACGTCAAGCGCGGCGGGCTCCTGGAGTTCGGCACCGAGCTCGTCGGCGCGTCGGACAACTCGCTGGTCGCGCTGCTCGGCGCCTCGCCAGGCGCATCGACCGCGGCCTTCATCGCGATCAGCGTCTTGCAGAAGTGTTTTGCCGGCGAACTGACCGGGCAGGCGTGGCTGCCGAAACTGAAGGAGATCATCCCCTCCTATGGCATTTCCCTGATTAACGACGCCAGCTTCACCCGGAAGATCCGGACCGAGACCGCGGGCGTGCTGAAGACCGAGGATGTGAACTCGAAGCCGACGCTGGAAAACGATCGAACGGCGGCCGCCCGATAAAGCCGCGGGCAATGATCGACCTGCCTATAACGGAGATGTCAAAATGGGTCGCATGAGAAAAGAGACCGACAGCCTCGGCGTGGTTGAAGTGCCCGAGGACAAACTGTGGGGCGCGCAAACCCAACGCTCACTGGAGCATTTCAGCATCGGCCGGGATCTGATGCCACGCGAGTTGATCACGGCCTATGCGACGCTGAAGAAAGCCTGCGCGATCGCCAACCATGACGGCAAGCGGCTCGACGATCAGCGATACAAGTTGATTGTCCAGGCCTGCGACGAAATCCTGGCCGGCAAGCACCACGACATGTTTCCGTTGCACGTCTGGATGACCGGCAGCGGCACCCAGTTCAACATGAACGTCAACGAGGTGATCTCCAACCGCTGCGCTCAGCTCGCAGGCACGCCGCTCGGCAGCCACACGCCGGTTCATCCGAACGATCACGTCAACATGGCGCAATCGTCGAACGATTCGTTCCCTTCGGCGATGTGCATCGCCGCCGCCGTCAACGTCGAGCAGCGCCTCGTTCCGGCGGTGACCGCGCTGCGCGATGCCATCACCGCCAAGGCCAAGGCGTGGGACGACATCGTCAAGATCGGGCGCACCCACATGCAGGATGCCACCCCGCTGACATTGGGGCAGGAGTGGTCCGGCTATGCCGGAATGTTGTCGGACAATCTGGAGCGGACCGAAGCTGTGCTTAATGGCGTGTACCGCCTGGCGCTGGGCGGCACCGCTGTTGGCACCGGCATCAACTCGGTGCCCGGATTTGCCGAAGTGGCAGCGGCCGGGATCGCGAAGCTGACCGGCCTGCCGTTCGTCACCGCGCCCAACAAATTCACGGTCCAGGGCGCTCACGATGCGCTGGTGCAGCTTTCCGGGACGCTGCGGACGCTCGCGGTCTCGCTCTACAAGATCGCCAACGACATCCGCTTGATGTCATGCGGGCCGCGCGCCGGATTTGCCGAGCTGGAAATCCCCGAAAATGAGCCAGGCTCTTCGATCATGCCCGGCAAGGTCAATCCGACCCAGTGCGAGGCGCTCGCGATGGTCGCGGTGCAGGTGATGGCCAATGACGTGGCGGTGGGCTTCGGCGGCGCCGGCGGCTATCTGGAAATGAACGTCTATAAGCCGCTGATGATCTTCAACATCACGCACTCGATTACGATCCTGACTGATGGCTGCACCAATTTCCGCAAGTTCCTGGTTGAGGGCACCAAGCCGAACCTGAAGAAGATCAACGAATATGTTACGCGCTCGCTGATGCTGGTGACGGCGCTGTCGCCCGTCATCGGCTACGACAGGGCCTCGAAAATCGCCCACTACGCCATGGACAACGACCTCACGCTGAAAGAGGCCGCCTTGAAGCTGGGCTTTGTCAGCGAGGCGGAGTTTGATCGCGTGGTCGACCCCAGAAAGATGGTGAAGCCATATGTGGCGGATTCCGCCGCGCGTTGAGCCGCTGCAGGCTCGGCACGTCAAAGAGAGCCTCCAAAGCGCGACGGCTTCAGGTTGAAGCGCCCTCGCGCCATATTCTATCGTTTGCGCATGATCTTTTCGGAAAACCGGTGTCTATTTTTTCGGACCACGCGCTGAATATCCGGCGCGACGGCTGGGGAAGCCTCCGATGACCGCGGATGAGCGATCACGACTGGTCCTGAGCTTTGCCAGGGTTCTGTACGTCAACGGACAAGCCACCGAACAGACGGTGAGGGCGGCCGAACGTCTTGCTCGCTCGCAGGGACTGCGCGCCACGGTAATACCGCGCTGGGGCGGTCTGGAGCTTCTGATCGACGACCAGCAGGGCATGCGGACGGTTCAGGTGGCGGCCGACCCGGCGGGCGTGGAAATGGGCCGCGTGGCATCGGCGATGTGGGCGATCGACGCCATCGAAGCGGGGCGTTTCGCGGCGGATGCCGCCATCAAAAGCATCGCAGACATTTCGCGCGCGGCACCGTCGCCGGCCTGGCTCTTCGCACTATCCGCGGCGGCCGGAGCGGTCGCACTGGCGGTGATCTTCGGCGTCGAGCATATGGCGGCTGCGGCGCTGATCTTTGTGAGCGCCGGCGCCGGCGCATTATTGCGCCGCGCATTGGGCGGACTGAGCTCCAATCTCTTCCTGCAGCCGTTCTGCGCGGCGGCCCTTGCCGGCATCGTCGGGGCGCTGGCCGTCCGCTACGACCTCAGTTCGTCGCTGCGCCTTGTTGTGGTTTGTCCGTGCATGGTGCTGGTGCCTGGCCCGCATTTTCTCAATGGTGCGCTCGACCTCGTCAACGGCCGCATATCGCTTGGTGTCGCCCGCTTGACCTATGCGGGATTTATCGTCGTCGCCATCTCGGCGGGATTGCTGCTCGGACTGGCCTTGCTCGGCGTATCCTTGCCGGTCGATCCGATCGGCAGAGTCATCCCGCTGTGGCAAGACGTCATCGCCGCCGGTGTCGCGGTTGCCGCATACAGCGTGTTTTTTTCAACGCCGCTTCAGATGCTGCCATGGCCGGTCGCCGTCGGCATGTTCGCCCACGCCTTGCGCTGGGCCGCCATGACGCAGCTTGGTTTCGGCGCGGCGACCGGCAGCCTGATCGCTTGCGTTGCCGTCGCGTTGATCCTCACGCCGGTTTCGCGGCGCACCCACATGCCGTTTGCCGCCATCGGCTTCGCTTCGGTGGTGTCGATGATTCCAGGCGTCTACCTTTTCAGGATGGCGAGCGGCCTGTTGCAGATCACAAGCCATTCGCAAGCGACACTGGAACTGCTCGGCGCGACAATTGCCGACGGGATGTCCGCCGCGATCATCATCCTGGCGATCAGTTTCGGCCTTATTGTGCCGAAGATGGTCATCGACTATTTCAGCGATCGTTTGACGCGGACCAAGCGCTAGAAAAGCTGGAGACGGCCCGCCGAAGTTCAGACTGCGGTTCCGATTTCAGTCTTTTTTGATGAAGCGGACCGTTCCGCGGTCACCTCTTGGGGTACGCCGTGAAAATGTAATCATGTGCCGCTACCGTCGTGTGGCACGCGTAGCCGCATTTTGCGTCGTCCCCCTGAGGGGTAAACGTATCGGATGCGGCATCATAGTTGAAATTGCCGTATGCCCATCCGTGCGTGTCCGGGAATCTCTTGGAATCTTTTTCAATGACGGCAAGTGCCTTGAGGGTATCTGGCACCATCACGGGATACGGGGCCACGGTGTTCTTTTTGAAGGTCCACTCCATTTTCACAATCTTCGACCCTTCCGGAAAAAGCTTGCCGTCCGCAGGTAAGCCTTGCCTATACGCCTCCATCATCACGTCATTGGCAACGATTGCTTTCAACAAAGTTTCGGTCTGACTGACTGCGACAACTTTCCAGTTCTCGTATCCTCTGAAATCAGCAAGCGCGAGTTCACCCAGTTTCAGCGTGTACCTATCCTGCGCCGCGAGGGCGATGCTGCCCAACGTGGCAAGCACTGCCAAAACTATCGTAACAATCGAGGACGGTCTTCCAATCATGGCTCACTCCTGCGTCGTTAATTCCAGATCAAACGCTTCGAAGTCCGTTCGAGCGGTGCTGGCGCAGGTGCGAGGGAGGCTATTCTTTTATTTTATCTTTTTTATCTGTCTAAGAATCGCCCGCGCTGAGGCCAGCGTCTCGTGGACGGCAATATAGCCAAGTCCCATTCCGCCTTGATTATCGCACCTGGAACTACCGTGGTCCACGGGGATGATCGCCAACATCTTTGGAGAGGCACTGAGCTGAACTTTGAAGTCGCCGATATTCGCCAAGGCTCAATTGCGACGTTTTGGAAGTAGGCCGGTGATTTCCGGTCTGCCCCGACGAATCGACGTTGTCAGTGTCGCTCGGCATGTTCGTTGGCACCAAAACCGAAATAATCCCCAACGCGAGGTCGTCAGACGCGCGCGCCGCGTTTTCCGAGCCGACCAGGTGGTCGACTTAAAACCTAAGTATCCCCGTCTCAAACGAATGTAAGGCACAGATAAACGTCTGTGCAATGGTCCGGTCCGTTTCCCTCTGATTGATTGCAGTTGGACGGGTTATGCCAATCGAACTGGAATTGTGGAGGCAAAAATGCTGAGCAAAGAATACTTGGACACGGCCCGGACCATACTCCGGGCGGCCCAAACGATGACGGACCAACGCGTTGCGGGTCAGCTCAAGGCTCTTGCTGAGGACTATGAGCGGCGAGCTGAGAGAGCCGCGCACGCTGATGCGGCTAAGGCGTTGGCTCGGTTGGCCGCTCGCGAACGTGAGCGCAGCGCGGAATACGAGTTCGCGAACCCTGCGCTTTAGCGCACACTCAACCGGCGGATTAGTCCGTCGACAAAACCTCTCAAGCAGGGGAGAAGGCACTCACATGAACGTCATCATCCAAAAACTTAACGGCTTGTGGCACCTGATGGTGGGGTCGTGTCAGATCCGGACTCCGTTCCTCGAGACACAGAACCGAGCGCTGGTCGTGGGGTACGCCCGCCGGATCTACCCGGGCGCCAGGATCATCGAACGCGACTGACCGTTAATAAGTTTGTCAGCAGCATCGCAGGTCAGGTTTGCTGCGCCGCGAGTGAGCGCCCGGACCTATGAGGCGGGATCAATCATTGGCGGTGGCAATCCTGTGGCTTTGCACGGCGCTACAAGGTCCGCTCATGATACATGCAGTGGCATCGTGAAGACGAAACGCGTTTCCTCGATTGTGGATGTCACCGCAATCCTGCCGCCGTGCGCCTCGGCGATCTGTGAGGCGATGTGAAGGCCCAGTCCGAGACCTTGCCGGCTATCGCGGACCTCGCCGCGGAAAAATGGCTCGAATAGTTTGTCCATGGCTGCTTCGGGGATGGGGTCGCCCTCGTTGGCAACCCAGAACTCGAAGATGCCACCTTGGGTGCTGGCTCCGACGCGCACCGGCTTGTCGGGCGCGCCATGCGTCAAGGCGTTGCCGATCAGGTTCGAAACCAGTTGGCCGAGGCGCGTTCGGTCGCAATTGACCGGTTGCGTTATGGCGATGCTGGTTTCGATGATGCGTCCGGGCGATGCCGTCCTCAACTCGTCAACGACCTGTTCCAGCACAGGCTGCAGAGGGCGGCTGGCATCGCGGCTAAGGATGATGCCGCCGCCCAGCCGCGCGCGCGCAAAATCGAGCACGTTGTCGATGAGGTCCGACATCCGGGTGACCGTGATATTGATCATGTCGAGGACACGAAGATCCTTGTGGTCCCGCAGGGCGCCCGAGCGCTGCAGGATCCTCGCGCCCGCGCCGATCGCTGCCAACGGATTGCGCAGATCGTGGCCCAGGACAGCGATGAATTGTTCTCGAAGCTCCGCGGTCTCGCGTTCGCTTCTCAAGGATTCGGTCGCTGTCGCCCTGGCGTCGACGAGTTGCCGCTCGTAACGCCGCCGGTCCGTCGCCCTGATCACCACCAGGCGCGTGGACAACAGCGTCCCGTCAGGGGCGCGCTGCTCTGTAGCGTTGGCGATTGTCGCAACCCGTTGGCCGCTTTCGGTCACGAAGTCGAGCGCGAACTCGTTGAAGAAGCCCTGCATCCGCAACAGCGGTGCAATATGCGTCTCATAGTAGATACGGCCGGCGATGTTGAGAAACTGGTGGATGCGCTTGTCGGCGAACTGATCGTGCGAATATCCAGTCCAGCTGCACAGGGTTTGGTTGACCTTGGCGATGCGACCATCGGGAGAAAGAACGAGGTAGCCGCAGGGCGCATTCTCGAACAGCTCTTCGAAGCCATCCGGAGCGGACCGTCCGCCGTGTGAGCCGGCCCCCGATTCAGACAAAGGCATGCATCGCCGAGACGACTTCCTTTGGCGCACTCAGGTTGGGGCAGTGACCCGTGGCGTCCAGCACAACCATCTTGCTTCCGGGAATCTGACGATGCACGAACTCGCCGACGGCCAGGGAGGCTATGATATCTTCCTTGCACTGGAGGATCAGCGTGGGCACGGACACCTTCGGCAGGTCGGCACGGTTGTCGGACGTGAACGTGACCCGGGCAAATGCCTTGGCGATCTCCGGATCGGTGCGGCAGAAGCTGTTGGTAAGCTCCTCACCGAGTTCGGGCCGGTCGGGGTTGCCCATGATTGACGGTGCCATCGCGGCGGACCAGCCCATGTGATTGTCCTCGAGGAACTCGAGAAGCTCTCCGATTTGCTTCTCGCTGAAGCCGCCGGTGTAGTTGCCGTCGTCAATGTAGCGCGCGGACGGGCCAACCAGAACCAGTTGCCGGAACATACCGGGCTCTCTAAGGGAGGCCAGAACGCCGATCATCGCGCTGACGGAGTGACCGACGAACACGGCGTCCTTCAGGCCCAATTCATGCCCAATCTCGATGATGTCTTGCGCATAGCCGGCCAGCGTCGAATACTTGCGATGGTCATAGGCCGAAAGGTCCGATCCACCCGCGCCGACGTGGTCGAAAAGCACCACCTTGAAGTCGGTTTCAAACTCGGGCGCCACGAAGCGCCACATGTTCTGATCGCAGCCGAAGCCGTGGGCGAAAACCATTGCGCGGTCGCCGCGTCCACTGACGTGGACATTGTTTCTCGCCAAAACGTTCAACTGGCTGCCCAATCCTTAAAGTCCCGCCTGTCACATTACGCCGATGCCGGCGGCGGCCAATAGCCATTCTGACCCGAATTTCCTCTGGGATTGCTGGAACCTGCCGGTCATCTCGGGAAGCGCGGTCATCTCGGGTAGCGCCCCGGCAATCTGCAAGCGCCGGAGGAACGTGTTCTGCCCGGCGCTTCATACCTCGCGCCGGGGACCGATGCACACTTGATCAGGGTAAAACGAGCTATCGCGACGCTTTCCGCCATGCATGAGGCGGTGGTGGCGGGGGAGGCGGAGGTCCGAAGTCTCGCTGCCAGACCCTACCGTCATCGAACTGAATCCGCATTCCGTCGGGCGAATACACGGCGCTCTCGTTACGCGCGTCGATCCAGATCCGGCTGAACGGCGCAGTCACATCGGGCCAGGCGCGGAAAGATTTTCCGGTCTCGGTCACAAGGTTCAGTTGATTCTCGTTCTGGGTGACGAAGGTTGGAGCGCCCACAAGGCCGTCACGGCAATCCTGGATGCACCTGTAATTGCCAGTGAGGTTGACTGATTGTGCCGAGGCGCCGCTGGCGAACGCGACTGCGCCAATAACGCCAATAACAAGTGGCAGACATCTCATCGGATCACTCCATTGTTACAAGATCGAATCAGTCTTGCTGCGTCGTAACCAGCTTCCCCTTTATCTCTGGAGAGCTTGCGCGGGGCACCGTACCCATAGCGAATGACGCAGTCGGATCGGCCCTTAGCTGGAGCTGGCAAGCCTGCTGCGACATAAATCCCGACGCCGATGTTTGTTCCGGAGTTCCGACCGCCCGTGCTTCCTCGTGCCGTGAGTGAAATGTTCCAGAAAGTTGGTTCCCGTTTTGCCGGATTATTCTCACCTCGCTCCACGCCGTTAGCAATTTATGGTCGCGGCAGGGTCTCCGCGGGTCCGGTCCCCAGGATCGGAAATTGGAGGGGGGGGCACGGATGTTCACGCGCGGCTTCTTGGGAATGAAGGCCGCGCAAGAATATGCTGGAAAACACGAAGGCATCGTCACGCTTGGGAAAATCGCCGCTTCACGCGCCGAAGCGAAATTCATTGAGCTTTGCAAACACGCAGAATTTCCAGAAGCGACACGCCTGGGAAAGAACTGAATGTCGTGTTCCAGGGCGCTTTGGTGCTCCCGCACGTCTCCGGCGACACATCGGCCTTCTGTCGGCGAAAGCCGTAGTTACCGCTATTTTGGCGAAGGCCGGCGAAGCGACGCGCCGCAAGACGACGGCGCGTTCCAGGCATTAAAAAGTCCGTGACTGGAAGTCGTCTGCCCCCGGGCGGAAAGCGACTTGGGACGAGCGTTACCCTGCATGAGGGGCAACGCTTCTGTATCGCGCGAGCAAGCTTGACTGTGATGCGTGTCCGCTCAAGCCGCTGCGCTGCCCAAAGGAACTATCACGCAAAAATCCCGCGCGAACTGATAGCCCGCGCTGCCAACAGTTCCCGATCAAAGTGCCACTTTTACCCGCCCTTGGTATACATTATTCCTTCGTGTTGCCTGAACGACACAATGTTTCCGCATTGCAACGAGATCGCGTTTAATCTGTTATCTATTTGAAATAGATCATAGATTTTAGCTATTCTCATCGCCGCTGTTTTGCATGTGCGAAGGCTTCCACGCCCTTGCACTACGTTGACGGTATTTATGAACCACGTCAGGCTGCTTCTTAGAATTAAATTACTTTTAGAGGAGGGGGCGAGACGATGAGAAGACACGCATTAGGTGCGACTTTAGTAGCAGCAGGCTTGGCGTTCCATGCCGTCCCTGCGTTTGCCGACAAGCTTGATGACGTGTTGGCTCGGCTCGAGGCGATCGAGAAAAACAACGCGAAACTCGCCAATGAGAATGCCACGCTCAAAGCGCGGCTGAACAAGGTTGAGACAACGAAGTACTCAGCGCCCGCCGCCGTACCGGCCAACGGTTCTGCCGTCCGCACGGCCAGCGCGCCTGCGACGGGTATCCCGACTCCGCCGATGTTATTGGCAGCACCGGAAATCGACGCGAAGGGGCACGGATTTTTTGAACACAAGAAAGGTAATCCTCTTACCTTCTACACCCCCGGCGGCGAGATCACGGCTTACGGCAATCTCGATATCTCGGCCGACGATACGACGAAGATGCTCGGCAATATGCAAACCAACCCCGCCTTTACCGGTCAAAGTGAGCCTGTGCCGGTCGGAAATTTCGGCTGGCTTCCGGCGATCTCGTCCAACTCGTCTTATCTCGGCGTGCGCGGCTTCCAGGAGCTTCCCCATTTTCCGCTCAACTTCGTCTATCAGCTTGAGGTCGGCTTTGACATTTCCAACACGCCAGGCCTGAAGCAGAGCAACAGCCAGATCAGCGACAACGTCAACGGCGCCTTGTTCAACCGCAACACCTACATCGGATTTGCTTCGCCCGAGTATGGCGCAATCAAGATCGGCAAGACGACCGCGCCCTACGAAAGGTCCACCGGCGGCTTCAATCCGTTCGCGGGTCAGATCGGCGACATGCATGTGATTATGGGCAATACCGGCGGCGACAACCGCGTCGAATTCGGCGGTCGGCTCGATCACTCGATCTGGTATGAATTGCCGACGATCCATGGATTCCAGTTCAATGCGCTGTTCTCACCGGGCCAGAACCGCAGCGTCATCAGCGATAATATCGCCGCGGGCGAATCCGATTGTACCGGCGGCAACGATCCCACCAGCGGCGGACTTTTTCCGAATGGATGTAACGACGGCGCGTTCGACAACGCCTACAGTGCCGATCTGAGCTATACCAACGGTCCGTTCTACGCCACCGTGGCCTATGAGCGGCATACCAATGTCAACCGGCAGAGCGATATCTCGGGTATCTACGGAGTCGGATCCTCCGCCATGACGACCTCCCAGCTCGTCTCATGCCCCGTAGGGACGGCAGGATGTTTCCCCAATGCTACCCAGCTGGCCGCCTTCAACGCGGATGTCGCGGACGAAGACGCCTTCAAGGTGGCGGCGCTTTATACTTTCCAGACCAAGACCACGGTCGGCGGCATCTTCGAAATGTTGCATCGCTATGTAAACCCGCTCATCGATTTCCAGAACGAACGCCAGCGAAACGGCACATGGCTGTTTCTGACCCAGGAATTGACTCCGGAGGACAACGTCAGCTTCGGCTGGGCGCACGCGTTCAGGGCAGTTGGCGATCCCGGACAGCACAATTCTCCGACGACCAGCACTCCGATTCCCGGCTCAACGGGCGCGGACTGCGGTGCTGCTTGCGGCTTGACGGTTGTCGCAAACGACAACCAGTCCGACATGATCACCTCCACGTATAAGCACAAGTTCGGCCCGAACCTGACCTGGTACACCGCGGTTGCGGCGACCATCAACGGACCGGACGCTCACTACGATCTGGGTGCCGGCGGACACGGCGTCACCACCGACTGTCACTCCGCCTTCGGGGCATCGGGTGGCCTGGTTTCCCAACCGCATTGCTGGGTCGGCCCCACTCTCGCCGGTGTCTCGACCGGCCTCCAGTGGAGGTTCTAAGCTGAAACCGGCTGCAGCACGAATACGATCGTGCTGCAGCCGGATCCCGCAAACAGATAAACGTCAGCAGCAGATTTTCGAGGGATCATCATGACAAAGAACATCATACTGGGCGCAGTCACCGCCTTGCTTCTCGGTCCGACAGCCGCTTCAGCAGCTGATTTGCCGGTGAAGGCGGCACCCGTTCCTGTCGCGATCTACGACTGGACCGGCTTCTACATCGGTGTCGCGGGCGGCGGATCGTTGGGGACGAGCACACACATCGATGCCGCAACCGGCCTCGGCGATACAGTGGGATATAACGTCAAGGGCGGATTGGTCGGCGGCACGCTTGGATATAACTGGCAGGTGTCGAGTTTCGTGGTTGGTTTCGAAGGCGACGCCTCCTGGGTCGGCCAATATGGCAGTAACTTCGATGACGGCGCGGTTGGTAACCCCGCTTTCACGAGCTACACCAAGGAAACGTGGGTAGCGACCGCTCGGGGCCGCCTCGGATATGCCGTCAACAACCTGCTGTTCTACGGAACTGCCGGCTATGCCGGGGCAGGCGTTGAAGCCGGCGTCAAGGACTCCAACACCGGCGCTCTGCTCGGCTCAGCGTCATCGACACGCAGTGGCTGGACCGCAGGTGGCGGCTACGAATGGGGATTTGCGCCCAACTGGTCGGCCAAGTTCGAGTGGCTCTACATGAAGTTTGACAGCGCGGCATTCAACACGCTTGCGGGGGAAGGCCCCCGTAGTTCGGTGCCGCTGGACGACAACGTCGTCAGGGCGGGTATCAATTACCGTTTCGGTGGGCCCGTGGTCGCAAGATACTGATTACTCCACTGGACGCAAAAAAGCCCGGCTTCAGTCCCGGCTTTTTTGCGATCCTTTCAGGATTTGCGAGCCGAAGCCGGCCCTCACCTGAATGCGGTTGGTCACAGGAGAAACGTATGAACAAGCCCTGCTTAATAGGGGTTTCGGCTTTTTCGCTTTTACTTGCGCTCGTCGCTCCGGCAATCGCGCAGAAAGCGGCTTCGGTCAGAAACGCTGCTCGCGACACGACCGTTCCCGAGGATCCGCGCCTGCCCGTCGAAAATGCGCTGCGGTGGGGTTACAGCCAGGGATACAGCAACTATCCGTCGGGCTTCGGTGGCCTCTATGGTGATGGCCGATATCCTGGCAACGTCATTTCTAACGATAAACCGCCCGCGAGACATTGCTGCTAACTGTAAAGGTACGCCCTTTTTCCGAGCGGTGCCTCTCTGCATGTCAGATCAACAACCTCTCACGATTGAAGTTCTGGGCGGGAGTAACGGAACGCATTCGGTGGTGCTTGACCGCGTGATAGGTGGAACGATTTATTTGGATGAGGCAAAGCGAATTGGTCGTCGCCTGTTCGAAAGAGTAGCTGGAGAGGCCCCGCCATGGGGCTTCCGGATCTTGGGCTCCCGGCAACAGGTGCTTTATGAATGGCATATCGGAGATGATGAACCGACTTCCAATCATGCCGGGTAAACGCTACGGGCCCACTCATTCGGTTCTATAATCGTAGTCGCTCACTACAAAAACTCCTGGCAATCCCAATCGTCATCTTCGGCGCGCCCGTGCCATTGGAATCCTCGGCATCGAATTGCGTGACGGTCCCTTCCGGCGACGTTGTGACATTGACTTTGCAAATTCTCGGGTCGTCGGACATGGCGCCCGGAGTCAGCCCGTCGCCATACAGACCTGCCTGACCTGTGTAGGACCTCTGGTGAGTGGGCAGGTCTGCGGCGGCAAGCTCCCACAGATAGGTCATTTGATCGTTGTCCATCTTTTTGCGGCCGCTGGGTTTTCCAAGCCGCGCAACGACAGCATCGACATTTTTCCCGATGAATTGATCGCCATATGTAGTGGATGTCGCCACATCTTGTCCCGGGGCCCAGCAACCGCCCAAGGCGGCGCACAAGCCCACGATTTTTAGAATTCTCATTCTGGTTGTCCCCCGCATCATGTGGATATTTTCTCAAACGAAATGCGGAAGCAAGGGCATTTAGGCTGAGGCCGCAGGGCGCTCGATAACTCGGTATCCAGGACTTCATCCATAGCCGCCGGAGAAGGAACTCTGGTTCAGGCGGATCCACTCGTGACAGGGTTTTGCGAACGCGAACAGAGCCGACCTTCGCGTAAGGAGCTTTAGCCACGCAGGGAGCCTCAGCAGAAGTTGGGCGCGCGCCGCCAGGAACGGAATCCTGCTTTCCTAAAATTCAATTTATTCTCGTCGGTTGACCCAAAAAACAATTGCAGTCAATCGGTGACGTCACCATTTCTCCGGCGTAAGCGGGTTCTGATCCAGCCAGTTTTGCAGAGGCTCGTGAAACATCTGTTTTGGAACATATGTTTTCTCGTTGCATTGATTTGTTGTTCCAGGGAGAAAGACAATGATCACGATGACGATTTTCAGAAATACCTGTGCGGCGATCTTTTTGATTGCCACCGCGGCTCCCGTGATGGCCTACGATGGCTACTACTCGTCGCAAGAACTCGTACACTCGGGCCTTTCGAGGCGCGCATCCACTGCCGGCCCAGGACGCAATCAGATTCGGGTACGGCAATATTTATCCCAGGTATCACTCGGGGTGGGGCGGCCTCTATGGCGATGGGAATTACCCGGGCAGTGTTGACGACAATTTTGGTCCGCCTTATTGGTCACGCCAGTAACGCATGACGCAACGGCGCTGTGATCGTTGCTAGTTGCTACGCGAGCCCGCCAGCTTACGGCGAGTTGAGCGGCAAGACGCAGCGCACGACCGTTCTGCCTCTTTGGCGCAATAATTCCAGCGTTCCGTCAAGTGCGTGAATGCGATCGGACATTCCGGTCAATCCTCTGCCAAGCGAGACGTTGTCAGGAAATCCGATCCCGTCGTCCGAGATTTCGATCACAGCTTGATCCGATACCGAAGCCACAACGTTCAGCCTCGTTGCCTGCGCGTGCTTTATGACGTTCGTCACCGCTTCCTGGACGACGCGGTAGATTGTTTGCAACAGCAGGCCATCGAGGGAATCCAGTCGAGGATCAACCTGGCAAGCCATTGTAAGCGTCGGCAGTGAGGAACGAGCGTTTTGGAACAGCGTTTGAATGCTTTTCTCGATTCCCAATTCTTCGAGATATAGCGGACTCAAGCCTTCGATAACGCGGCGGCTCGCATGCTGCACCGCTTCTGCCGCGTCAAGTAGCCGACGGGACGGCGTGTCAGGATCAATGACGGCCGCGTCATCACCGGATTCCGATAGCACAATCGCGTTCGCCCTGATTGCGAACAGCAGCGGGCCAAGTTCGTCGTGAAGCTCGTTTGCGAGTTCGCGACGCTCCTTGTCCTGGAGTGATACGATCTTCCGCAACAAGTCACGGTTGTCCTGGACCAATCGCTTGAGCATTCGTGCAAGCTGATTGGCTTCTTCGCAGCTTTTTCGGATTTCGGGCGGCCCGAGAAGTGGAATCTTGCTGTCATAGTCGCCCTGCTGCATGCGGGCAAGGCCGGCGCCAAGCTGCTCTAGCGGCCGCAGCGCCAGGGTGGTCGTTAAATAAGCGCTCAAGGCGGCCAGCACGAGTAATGCTGACCCTGACAAGGTGATGGCCAAAAAGCCAAGCCACTTCTCAAGCAGATCGGCTGAAAGATCGGGAGCAAAAATGATGTCGCCTACATGCCGTTCTCCAATGATAACCGGATGGGCCGAAGCGATGTTGGGTATTCGCAAGAGGCTGACAAACCAGCCAGGGATCCCGTCGGTGGTCAGCCGAATCTTGGGCTTGTTCGTGGAAGTCTCGGTTTTACGGAACTGGATTGCGTGCCCCGTTTCAATGCCTTGAGCAAAGGCGTCGAGCGCCTTCTCGGGGTTCGCCGCCACTGCGAGCGCCGCGTTGAGCCCCCTGGTGACAGCCCGCGCTAAAGCCGCGCCCTCCGCATTTTCATTCTCAAATTGCTCGGGCGAAAACATTTGCAGAGCAAAAACGCCGAACAGCAGAGATGCCGCGATCAACGCTATCGTCGGCAGAAAAAGCCGAAACCGCAGAGGAAGCCTTTGCCACATACAACCATCCCAGGTATCTAGAAGAATTCTATTCTAATGGATATCGATCCGCGTTTATATCGGTGAAGCGGTAGCGATCTCGATGTCGGAAAGTCAGAAATTGGCAACGAAGGTATTGATTGTCGATGATCATCCTGTGGTCGTATCGGGATGCAAGTCGTTATTCGCATGGGACCGGTCCGTGACAATCGAGGGGGCCGGGGACGCCAAAGCCGGCTATCTGGCCTTTCTGCAAGAGCAGCCCGATGTCACGGTTATCGATATCAAGCTTCCGGACGTTTCCGGCTTCGAATTAATGCGGCAAATCCGCAAGGAAGACCCCGACGCGAAGATCATTATGTTCAGCATGAATGACGATCCGGACTTTGTGGTGCGGGCGGTCGAGATGGGCGCGCAAGGCTATCTTTCGAAATCGGACGACCCGCGGCTTTTTGTTAAGGCTGTTCACAAGGTGGCTGCTGGAGAAAAGTTTATTTCACCACATCTGGCGGAAGCCGTCACGTTTTTCGCGGGTGCCGCAACGGGCAGCCCCTCGAGCCAGATAACGCCGCGGGAGCTGGAAATTTTAAGACTGCTGCGCCGTGGCAACAAGATAGCCGAAATCGCCGATACCCTCGGTATCTCCTATAAGACTGTGTCCAACACGACGTCGCAGCTCAGGCGAAAGCTGAATGCAAAGGGTCATTCAGATCTCATTCGTATCGCGGTGGAAATGAATCTGGAATGACGGCTGACAGGCCGCGTACCCAATTCGACCAGCTCCCGTGAGGCCGGCCCACCGGTGCCAACGATTGGAATGAAGTCGAACGAAGCGAAAACCGCTCGCCGCCAGTTCGACGAAGTCTTCTTGCAACGCACGGCGGGCCATACATTGGATCAGTGGCCGACATCAGCTGCCGCGTCGGCTGTGACCGCTGTGTCCATGCCAGCTCGACCGGTCGACGCAACACAGGCGTCAAATCTCTCAGCTGGGGTTAGACGGGAAGTAGCTGGCGCGGAGCCAAAACGGCGCTTTTAACCCAATTGAGACATCGGGTCATGCAGCCCGCGCGGGCGACTGGTCCGGCCGGATTTTTGCCGCGCAGGGCCAAGCGTGTGACGCCCGGGTCCCGGTCGACGGGCCGGGAGCGCCGTTCGAAAAGGGCGCTTCGCTGGCATAATCGGACCCGCGCGGGGGTATCTTTTGTATTTTGCAGGAGTATTCTGTCATACGACTGAGGAGGCTGCGATGCGAACGCTGATCGTCTCGGCTGTATTTAGCATCCTTGGTATGGTTGCGGCATCCCAAGCACAAGACATTGGCGATGTTCAACAAGGACGTCAGCTCGCGCTTGATGTTTGCGCCTCGTGTCACGCCGTGCGCCCCGGCCAAACCCAATCTCCTCTCGCCACAGCCCCCAGCTTCGAGGAGATCGCCCATATGCCAGGGATGACCGCAGCGGCCCTCGCGTTCTGGCTCACGGCCCAATCACATCCGACCATGCCGAACCTCATCCTCTCGCCGCAACAGGTTCGCAATGTGTCGACCTACCTTCTGAGCCTCCGGGACTAGTTCCGTCCGCTCGTCGGGGCAAAGCGGACCTCGCGGTGATGACGCTGACCTCAGAAAGTGGACCCGAAACAGACCTCGGCGGATTGTGAAATTGCAACACGATCCAGGGCGCGGCACAGCATCATTAAATACTTCTTTAATATCGTTTGGCGAGGGTCGGAGTAGACTTTGGAATGGACCGGGCCACACCGCATTAGCGGTACCATGACTTTAAGAAATGGAAGTGGCCGCGATGCGATCCGCGTCCGTGCTTAGCTTTTCGTTCTACTTTAACGGAAAGGAGAACAGCATGACGAAATTCGCAATTCTTGGCGCTGCCGTCGCTTTTTCTTTCGCGCTGGCCGGGCCCGCAATAGCGCATTACTCCATCGCCCACCCAGGCTACATCGTCGAAACCGGCGTTTGCCCGGGCCACGAGGCGGGAAATCCCTATACCGAGCAGGAGGATTACAACGCCTGGAGCGCGTGGCGCGCCAGGGGTGGTTGGGACGACCACAACGACTTGAATTGTCTGCGTGGCAGCTATTTCCGCCAATACCAAGCTGGGTTCTAGCTAGTCGAGGCAGGCGATATATTAGCGGCGGTTGAACCGGACAGCAGCCATGTCTGCTTTGCCTCACGAAGCAGACATGGCTTGCGAAGACAGACATGGCTTGGCTGCGCTCAGACGAATGAGACGAATGCGTATGTCCAGTGCCGAATTCTCCGCGCGAGGTGCCAGCCCGAAGATGCGAGATCTGCTCTGCTCCGATGGAATACAGGGGCAATCTCCCGGCAACGCTGACCAAGAAGGCCGCAAATATTTTTCGATGTTACCAATGCGACTACTTTAGCGTGGAGCCGCTGTAGCTGCCCCGATTTCGAAGTCGCTAAACCTCGACCAATCAGGCTTTGAATTGAAGAGCCGCCTTGGGCGGGTTTTTCCTTTGCAGCAATACCGAATTGGCAGTGTCCGCTTGTGGCGGCACAAAGCTGACATCGCAGTCGTCCTGGTGAATGTTCGCCGTTAAGAGAGGGAACGAAAAGGAGGTGCGAAATGAAGTTATGCTCCCGCCTCGTGATAACGCTGGTGGTCGTCCCGGCGCTCGCCGACCCGATCAGCGCGAACGCGAACACTCCGCCGTTTACCTACCGCGCCTCGGGAACATGTTTGGCTTCACCGACGGGCTTCAACTCGAAGTTGGAACCGATCAATTCCGGCGTTGCATGGACGATTACATTCACCAGCACGGGCAGCGTTGACGATCACGGCGCAGCCACTGGAGTTGGCCAGGCCGTGGACACCGCCTCCTTCGGCGCTGGGCCACGAATGCATACTCCCGCTGCACACGCTTACGACGACAAATTCACCGTTGCTATTACCGAGCCGGGGGACGACAGCAGCGCCACCTTCCATGTGGGAATGATAAACGGAACCTTTACAGCCGGGCCCTACGTGGGGCTGAGCTTCAGCCTTTCAGGCTTCGAGCTTAAGAAGGCCATGGGCGACCACGGTGTTGACGTGTACGAGAGCGCCACGTTGCCTGTCGTACAGACCCTATCGCTCGCCAGTGGGATAAAGTTCGAGCGCATCTGCATATTGACTGTATCAACGTCGCCGCGCAGCTAAAGTAGACAAGACATCCCGCAGCAAAGTCGCGATGCCTGTTTTCGACCACCCTGACCGGACATCGGCCACCACCAAACAAATTTCATCCGGCCGGCCCCCGACATCTTTCGGATACGGGAGCGTCAGTTATTGCGGCGCGGCGAGATGTCCGGAATTGGGTGTCGACAGGAAGTGACCGGCTTACAGCCAACCCAACGCGGACAAGCTCCTTCAAGCTGACAGTGCCGTAGTGCGCTACATGGAGGCACGCGTTGGCGCGTCACCATCTCGCGACGGGTTAACGTGACAGTGCAGCCAACCCCAAAATCTGCAAGAGACGGTGCCGATTTTTTATGCTATCAATTAAAGCTGGGTAGTCCGGGAGGACGCGATGCCGCGTATCGTATTTGCCCTTGTGTCGATTGCGGCGCTGCTGGTTCACCCCTTTGACGCCGCGTCGCAGGATCTGCTGCGTTATGTCGACCTCAACAGTCCGGAAATGTCGACATCGGAGATGACGCGCGCCGAGGTCGAGGAGCTTCTCAAGGCGGCGCCTCAAGGCCCCGGGGACCAACGCTCGGCAGATTTGGAGGGAAAGCGGCTGTCGCACCTCGATCTCTCGGGCCTCGACTTCTCCGGCAGCAATCTTCGCCTGGCAAAGCTCAACCGGACGGATCTGAAAGGCGCGCGCTTCGACCGGGCCATCCTGAACCAAGCCTGGCTGATCGACGCGGATTTGACGGAGGCGTCCTTCGTCAAGACATCGCTGCTCAGCACGCAGATGCAACGCGCCAAGCTTGGCGGGGCCGATTTGAGCGGCGCGCGAATAACCGGTGATCTTTCCGGTGCCAGCTTGATCGGGGCCAGGCTTGTTGGCGCCGATTTGAGCGCGGACATGCGCAACCAATCGATGGGACTGATGCGTGGCGTGCTCAAGTCCGCCGACCTCAGGAATGCGGATCTGACCGGCGCTAATCTCTCGCGCACCAATCTCGAATTCGCGAAGCTGCAGAACGCCAATCTGACGAACTGCAACCTCAATCACGCCGACCTTGCGGGAGCTGACCTATCCAATGCCAATCTCGCCGGCGCAGATTTAACCGAGACCGATCTGGCGTCGACCCTCTTGCCGAGCGCGGCCGCGCTCGCCGAAGCCCGCAATCTGGACAAGGCCTGGAACTTGAACCTCGCGCGACGCCCACCATGACGGATACGATACGAGTTCTTTTGGCGATGCGCTGCACCGCGTATTTGGACCATACATTGGATCAGTGGCCGACATCAGCGACGCGCGGTCAAAGTGAAGCGATTGACCGGTTTCGAAAATCATCAGCAACGCTTCGCAAAGCACAAGCCGCGCAGCGCCTAGCGCCCTAGCACTTTTGGCGATGGCGCTTGTCGATGTTTCTGTAAGGCAAGCTAGGCGACTCGCCGTGTGCGCGAAAGAGTTTCGGATGGACGCTCACCGAACATTTCACGAAAGTCTCTTGCGAAGTGTCCGAGATTTCCGAAGCCGCACTTGAAGGCGACTACCGAGACGGAGGCGTGCTGATTTGGATCCATGAGCATCTGCTTTGCACGTCGCAACCGCACCGTTTTCGCAAATGTCATCGGAGAGTATCCGCGGCTTTTCTTAAACGCAGCATAAAGTGCGCGGATGCTAACGTTGGTTTGCGATGCCAGCTCCTCGATCGTGATGGCGCGGTCCCAAGATGCCTCAATATACTCTTCGGCCAGCCGAACGATCCGCGGCGCGACTTGCTTTCCGGTTCCCTCCAATAGTTCGCTGAAGTTATGACGGTGAGCTGACAGGAAGGAAACTATAAGTGCCTGCTCCAGTTCGAGAAGCACTGCGCTTGGCAGCTCAGCGGCTGTTGAATTTAACTGGTTAGCCAGGAACATCGCCAAATCGCGCAAAACAAGGGCGGTCGGATGCAGCGCCGCCGCAATGGGATCAAACTTGAGGACGCCTCCTGGCTTTGCGCCCAGGAGCGTCGTCAATGTCTTTTCCAACGCCACTCTATTTATTCGAAGGATGAGCTGCTCATAGCCGGGTTCGAACACAATGCTAATCGGTTCCCCCGGGGGAACTATGCGGGACTGCCCCTCAGTTATCGCGATCGCCGTGCCGTTTAGAATGGTCGCGGCGTTGCCTTTGAGGCCAATTTGCAGGCGCGCGAAGTCGCTCTCCGGAAATTCCACGACTGACTTCGCGCCACCATATGCACAAAAGCCGAGGCCAATGCTCGCAAGCTGAAGGTAGTTACCCACCCCTTCAAAATCATCTGTGTTGGAGACTGCGAACCGGGTTGCCCCGTAAACCGTAAGCAACGCGTGCTCCATCGCTTCCGGATCGTCTGTACGGATGACGGGAGAGCGGCTTAACAGGCGCACGGATCGATCCAAACTCATAGAAAGATCAGGTCTCTTTCACACGCTTGGTCTCGCCCTCGAAATATAATAATCGAGAATTAAATCTGCGGGTTGATCTAAATCAACCGCCGAAATTCTAGTCACTTCATCTCTCATATTTTGCAGGAGGTACTGAGCTAGTGACGCGGTTGAAATCTGAGCGAACTTTGCAGAGTTCGGTCTTGTGAATTGCTTCAAAATTTCCGCGCGACGCGCTTTAATCTCGTCGAGATGACAACGCAGCAGCAGGCTCTCCACACACGCGATCGCTAGCGGAAGTGTTTTTGGGGCGAGAAGACAGGCGGATAGTATTGCTGCAATTGCTTGGCATTGCGATTAGTGCTGTGACGTAGAGGAGGAGACGGAGTGGCGAAAATCGGAACGGTATTTCAGCCCGACGAAGTCGAGCTGATGAGGTCTGTGCTGGACGAGGCGGCAACTATCCTGCCTAAGGCCGAGCGAACATCTGACATGAAGGTAAAGTTGGCTTCGCGTATCCTCGCGGCGGCGGCGAAGGGTGAACGCGACCCGAATAAGTTGAGAATGGCAGCTCTTCTAGAAGACGAGAATGTTTGAAAGACCTGACACACTTTCCAGCGTCTTGCGATTCCATGAGACACAGTCATCATGAATACTCACCTGCGCCCACTGGCCTGACACGCCACGCAGGCGACGGTGACAATAAAGCCTGATCACCGGGGAGCGCGAAGGAAACTGGAAAACCATTGCGCAGGGAAGGCCGGGCAGGGCGGGGCCTGTCGTTGCGCTGTCGTACTGCGCTGTTATTTCGCGCTCACGCAAGGCAGTCGGCTGATTCGGGCTCACTGCCAGCGGCCTGGACGATGCATGACAAATCCCGGATCCCGGGCGAAACGTCGCTGAAACCGCCTGTCCGCGGAGCAAAGCGGCAATCTTCGGGGATCTATAAGCTGGTCGAGCGAGCGGTTCTCACGGCGGTGTGATCTCGTCATCACTTCGTCATGGGACTCAGTTACCTGCTCGCGCATGGAAAGTGACGCTATGAGTGAAGAGTGTCCTGAACGACGCTTTCGCACTTTGTTCATCTCCGATGTCCATCTCGGAGCCCGCGGTTCGCAAGCCGATCGGTTGCTCGACTTCCTGCGCAGCCATGACGCCGATACGATCTATCTCGTCGGCGATATCGTGGACGGCTGGGCACTGCAGTCCAACTGGTATTGGCCGCAATCGCACAACGACTTCGTGCAGAAGATGCTCCGCAAGGCGCGCAAGGGCGCCAAGGTCATCTACGTGCCGGGCAATCACGACGAGTTCCTGAGGAACTATTACGGTACGCATTTCGGCGGCATCGACGTCATGGAAAACACCGTACATGTCGGCGTCGATGGACGGCGCTATCTGGTCATTCATGGCGACATCTTCGACCTCGTGGTGCAGAACGCGCGCTGGCTCGCCCATCTCGGCGACAAGGCGTATGATTTCGCCATCCAGATGAACCGGCTGGTCAACTTCTTCCGCCGCGCGTTCGGCGTACCCTATTGGTCGCTGTCACAATGGGCCAAGCTCAAGGTCAAGAACGCGGTGAACTATATCGGCGCCTTCGAGACGACGCTTGCCGCCGAGGCGCGGCGTCATGGCGCCGACGGAGTGATCTGCGGCCATATCCACTACGCCACCATCCGCGACGAGCATGGCATCCGCTACATGAACTGCGGCGACTGGGTGGAAAGCTGCACCGCGCTCGCCGAGCACGAAGACGGTCGCTTTGAAATCATTACCTGGACCGATCCGCTGCGCCGGACCGTCCCCATTGCCCCGGTCGCAGCGCGCGCCGCATGATGCGCATCCTGGTCGCGACCGACGCGTGGCATCCTCAGGTTAACGGGGTGGTGCGCACGCTGACCATGATGGCGGACGCGGCCAAGGCATTTGGTGTCGAGGTCGGTTTTCTCACGCCGGCGTCGTTTCGTACCGTCGCGATGCCGAGCTATCCGGACCTGCGGCTGGCGCTGCCATATCAGGCCAAGATAACCCGGCTGATCGCCGAGGCGCGGCCGGACAGTATTCATATCGCAACCGAAGGGCCGATCGGGCTGTTGGTGCGGCGCTATTGCCGCAAACAGGGGGTGCCCTTCACCACCAGCTTCCATACCCGCTTTCCCGAATATATCTCTGCGCGCCTGCCGGTTCGCGAGTCCTGGATCTGGGCTGCGCTGCGCGCCTTTCACGGCGCCAGCCAGGCGGTGATGGCGGCGACGCCGGCTTTGGCAACCGAATTGCGCGCGCGCGGCTTTCGCAATGTCGTGCTGTGGCCGCGCGGCGTCGACACCAGCCAGTTTCATCCGCGCGTCGCCGACCTCGGCCTGCCGCGTCCGGTCTTCCTCTGCGTCGGCCGCGTGGCGGTGGAAAAAAATCTCGAGGCGTTTCTCGATCTCGATCTGCCCGGCACCAAGGTCATTGTCGGCGATGGACCGGCGCGCGCCGCCTTGGAGCGAAAATATCCGCACGCCGTGTTCCTCGGCGCGCGGCAGGGCGAAGCCCTGGCGCAGGCCTATGCCGCCGCCGACGTCTTTGTGTTCCCCAGCAAGACCGACACTTTTGGCCTGGTTCTTTTGGAAGCCCTCGCCAGCGGCGTGCCGGTTGCCGCGTTTCCCGTGACCGGTCCGCGCGACGTGATTGGTTCGGCGCCGGTCGGGGCGTTGCACGATGATTTGCGCGCCGCCTGCCTGGCCGCCTTGAGGGTTTCGCCGCAAGCCTGCCTCGCATTTGCCGCGGAACATACCTGGGAAGCTTCGGCGCGGGCATTTGTCGAAAATATTACCGGTGTGCGCCAGGACGCCGTCCTGCAAGACATCGAGCCGCAAGGCGATGCGTTGCGCTGTGCCGCAAAGCAGCCGCGCTTCGCCTGAAATCCCTTTTTTGACGCGTTTGCTACCGCAGATGGGTCTACGCAATCTGCGTAAACTTGATTGCTATGCAAACCGGCACCCACCCCGCATCAAGTGCGGGGCAGGCTTTCGCTTGAAAGCGCTTTGGCACCTTGCCCGCCTGTCGGGGGACGCGATACAAGTCGGGCATGTCGGAATCATCTCTACCGCTGCCGGTCAGTCCGGCGGATATTGACGCTGCCGCGCGCGTGCTGGCGCCATTCGCCGTGCGAACGCCGCTATTGTCATCGCCGGTTCTCAACGAGCGCGTCGGGACCAGGGTTTTCCTGAAGCCGGAGATGCTGCAGCGGACCGGATCGTTCAAGTTCCGCGGCGCCTTCAACAAGCTGTCGTCGATCCCGCCGGGCGCGCGTAGCGGCGGCGTGGTCGCGTTCTCGTCCGGCAATCATGCCCAGGGCGTGGCGGCGGCGGCGAAGATCCTGAACATGCGGGCGACCATCGTGATGCCATCCGACGCGCCGCTGTCCAAGCGCGAGCGCACCAAGTCTTACGGCGCCGAAGTCGTGCTGTACGACCGCGACCGCGAGGACCGCGAAGCCATCGCCAACGACATTGCCGCCCGGCACGGCGCTACGCTGGTGCGGCCCTATGACGATCCGCTTGTGATCGCCGGGCAGGGTACCGCAGGGCGGGAAATCGCCGAAGACATGGCGGCGCTTGGGATCGAGCCCGATATCGTGGTCGCGCCGGTCTCGGGCGGGGGCCTGATGGCCGGGGTCGCCACCGCGGTCAAGGCGCGCTTTCCGCAGGCCGTCCTGATGTCGGCCGAGCCGGAAGGTTTCGACGATCATGCGCGCTCGCTGCGCGCAGGAAAACGCGAGGCGCATCACGCCGAGGGCCGCACCATCTGCGATGCGCTGATGGCCACGATTCCAGGCGAGATCACGTTCGCCATCAACAGCCGGCTCCTCACCAAGGGCCTCACCGCGTCCGACGCGGAAGTTGGCTTGGCCGTCGGATTTGCATTCCGCGAGCTGAAGATGGTGGTCGAGCCGGGCGGTTCGGTCGGCCTCGCCGCGCTACTGGCCGGCCGCATCGATAGCAACGGCAAGAATGTCGTGATCGTGCTGTCAGGCGGTAACGTCGATGCGGATATGTTCGCGAAATTGACCGGCTGATCGCAGGTTTTTCAGATCACGAGAAGAACGCGATCTTCTCGGCCTGGCTCATGCGCCGGATCGGCGCCAGCGGATCGGGCCTCGATGCCGCGCGCGCCCGCACGATGCCGCTCGCGATCAGGCTTGAGCCAAGAGAAGTTTCAAGAGAAGTTTCAAGAGAAGTTTCAAGAGCGGGCGAGGGATCAGGAGCAATAGAGTGCTCGGGAGCAAATTCGGGCGCGGGTGCAAAGGAAGGCTGCGGCAAGGGTTCGCGAGCCGCTGGTTGCGCCGGCGCGATCACAGGCTCCGGCCGCTCCGCGACGATGACAGGCTCAGCCGGGGGTAACGCTGCGGCCTGCATTTCCGATTCGACTTCATAAGTCTCGTCATCGCAGAGGGCAGCGCCATCGTCCGGATCCGGCGCGGCCATTTCCAGCGCAATCATGTCGAGCACCGCGTTGTCGTGGGCCTCGGCGGCTTCAGCGCTTAGATCGGCTTCGGGCGACGGGTCCGCGATCCCAGCCGTTGCCTCTGCAGCCTCGGCTTTCAGTTCCGTCGCCTCAGCCATCGGCACGATTGGTTCAGCCGCCATGGCCGGATGACTGATCGCGGCTTCGGCGTCGCTCGCCATGCTTGCCGCCGGCGCAGTGTCCTCTGCGGCTGCGGGCACTTCATCATGCATGGTCGGAGCGGGCGACTGGATCGGCTCCTCGGCGGCGCGCGCGAGGGAAGCAGTCGCTTCTTCGGAATCAGCTTCTTCATTGGCTTGCGACGTCGAGGAGACCGGCTGCTCCGCCGGCTGCGCAGCTTCGGATTCGCTGTCGTCGAACGTCTTGATGCGTCCCTCAAGCAGATCGAACGCTGCGCTCAAGAAGGGCGTGGGATCGGTCGCGGCTATTTTCCCGCAGGCCGCTTCAATGGCGCTGACCTGGGAATCGATCAGGTCGCAAATCCGGCCATCGGCGCCGATTTCCCGCAACCGCCATGCAATCTCCCGGATGACCCGGGCGCCCTTGCGCGCAGGCGCCAGATTTTCTTCGAGCGCGAGATCGCCGAGTGCCGCCGTCGCGGTGGCTCTCGCCTCCACCAGCGCGGCCTTGATCGCGGCCAGCGCCTCGTCAAGCCTGTTGTCATCGGGCGCCGGCCTTTTCTGGGCCGCGATCGTTTCCTCGATTCGCGCCACCGCATCGAGCACCATCCTGGTGTCCGCGTTGCGGTTGCGTTTGGCGTACTCGCCGAGGAACCAGCGGCCGCGCGACGTCTCCATGAACGCTGCGCTGATCGCGTCGTAATCCTCCTCGCGCGGCTGCGTAGCGCGCGCGGAGATCGGTGACAGGGCGAATGCTTCGTCGGCCATGATAAACTCGTCGCGCAAATCATCGCGCGTTACGCTAACGATCATCACGATATTGAGCGAATCGCAATTGAATTGATGTCAGGCGAATCACAAATCCCCATCGTATCTGCGGCGCCGAAGCAATTCGCGGCCAGCCTGGGGCTGTTCTACGGGGCGGTGTTCACGTTGATCGGCGCCCATATGCCGTTTTTTCCGGTCTGGCTGAAGGCGGTCGGGATCGATGCGTCGTGGATCGGGATCATCACCGCGGTTCCTGCGGTGACGCGATTTACAGTCTTGCCGTTCGTCACCAGCCTTGCGGAAAGCCGTGCGTCGCTGCGCAGCGCGATGATCGTGACGGCCTTCATGACCGCGCTAGGGTTCGCCGCGGTCGGCACCCAGCGTCAGCCGTTGCTGGTATTCCTCGCTTTCGTCGCCACCGCGTGCATGTGGACGCCGATCGTGCCGCTGACCGATGCCTATGCGCTGCGCGGCGTGGCGCGGTACGGCCTCAAATACGGACCGCTGCGGCTGTGGGGCTCGGCGGCGTTCGTCGTGGGAGCGCTGGCGTGCGGGCTCCTGGTCGATTTGATCGCGGCCCGGTACCTGATCTGGGTGATCGCTGCGCTGGCCGCATTGGGCGCCGCCGGCAGCCTCGGACTGAAGCCACTGGATAAACCAAAGACACCGCCGGCGGCGTTGCACGGCGCGACCGCGTTGCTGCGTGAGTCCGGCTTTGTCGTGATTGTGCTGGCTTCGGCGCTGATTCAGGGCAGCCACGCCGCCTACTACACCTTCGCCTCGATCAACTGGCAGCTATCCGGGCTCGGCGGTCTGACGATTGCGGGGCTATGGGTGCTGGGCGTGCTGGCCGAGATCGTGGTATTCGCGCTGTCGCCACGCTTCACATTGCAGCCTTCGGCATTGGTGGTGATCGGGGCGATGTGCGCCATGGTACGCTGGCTGATCGCCGCGCAGGAACCATCCGTCGCGGTGCTTGCGGTGGTGCAATTGGCGCATGGACTGAGCTTTGGGCTTACTCAAGTAGGCACCATGGGACTTCTGGTGCGCCATGTGCCCATGCACATCATGGCGAGAGGACAGGGTTATCTCGCGGCCTGTTCCGGCATCGTCGCCGGCGGTGCGTCGATCCTGTCCGGCGCGGTTTACGCCCGATACGGGCAGGGCGTCTATTACATCATGGCCGCGATGGCATTGTCAGGTGCGATCCTGATGTGGTCGGCGCAGCGCTGTCGCGTTTTCGAGCGAAGTGGGCACCGGTTCGCGTGAAGAAAACGCGTCAAAGATAAAACAGCCTTCTGGATCATCATCCCCACAGCGCCGGCTCCGGCGGATAGACCTGGCTGCCATCGTAACGCAGCCCGTCATCGCGGTCGCGTGCCAGCAGCAAGGGCCCGTCGAGATCGACGAAGCGGGCCTGTTGCGCAAGCAGCATCGCTGGCGCCATCGCCAGCGACGTCGCGACCATGCAGCCGATCATGATTTCAAATCCATGCGCGTGCGCCGCATCCGCCATCGTCAGCGCTTCCGTCAGTCCGCCCGACTTGTCGAGCTTGATATTGACGGCATCGTAGCGGTCGCGCAGTCCCTCCAGCGAGACGCGGTCATGCACGCTCTCATCGGCACAGACCGCCAGTGGCCTGCGGATGTGCGCCAGCGCCTCATCCTGGCCGGCAGGCAGCGGCTGCTCGACCAGCGTGACGCCGGCTTTCGCGCAATCGGCGAGATTTTTTTCGAGATTTTCCGGTGTCCAGGCCTCATTGGCATCGACGATGAGTTCGGATTCGGGCGCCGATTGGCGCACCGCCGCGATCCGCTCGCCGTCGCCGTTACCGCCGAGCTTGATCTTGAGCAGCGGCCGGTGCGCGGCCTTGGCGGTCGCCGCGGCCATTACTTCCGGCGTTCCCAGCGAGATCGTGTAGGCGGTGGTACAGGGCCGCGGGGCAGGGCGTCCGAGCAGTTCCCAGATGCGCCGGCCGCTGATCTTGGCCTCGAGATCCAGCAAGGCGCAATCCAGTGCGTTGCGGGCGGCGCCGGGCGGCATCGCCGTTTGCAGGGCCTTCCTGTCGAGCCCTCGCCCAAGGGAGTCCTGCATGGACAACAGGGCAGCCAAGGTCGCTTCAGGGGTCTCGCCATAGCGCGGATAGGGGACGCATTCGCCGTGTCCGATATGGCCGGCGCGGGCGACCTGCGCCACCACCGTCACGGCCTCGGTTTTGGCGCCGCGGCTGATGGTAAAGCTGCCGGCGATCGGCCAGCGTTCGATTCGGGCGGCGAGCGCTGTCGATATGCTGGAAGTCATTTCAATATCTGGCAATTTCTGAACCGTATGCTTGCCCGGCGCCAACAACTGTGGCTGTTACTGTATGGCTGGTTGGTGGTGTATTCTACAAGGGAACCGTGGCGTTGTTGGATTTTCCTCCCCGATGAACAGCGGAGAACCGGAGTTGGCATCGTGAAGGGCGACCCGACATTGGAGCGGATTGCACAGGGCAACGGGCTTGCGCTGTGCGCGACCGGTTCATGGACGGCGCGTTTTGCGCCGATGCTCGAACAGATGGTGGCCGACGCCGAAAAACTGACCGGAAGCCGCCCCAATATCTTCATCGATGTATCGCAAGTCTCCAAGCTCGATACGTTCGGGGCGTGGTTGATCGAGCGGCTTCGCCGCAGCCTGACCCAAGGCGGAGTGGAGGCCAAGATCGCCGGACTTTCGGCCAATTATTCAAGCCTGGTCGACGAGGTGCGCCGGGTGAAGTCGGCGCCCGCCGCCGGCGCGACATCACTCACGATCACGGGGATACTGGATCAGATCGGCCGCAATATGGTCGGATTCGGCGTCACCATTGTCGGACTGATCGATATGCTCGGCGCGGTGCTGGCCGCGGTCGCACGGGTTTTTCTCCGTCCGTCGACTTTCCGTTTGACATCGACGGTGCATCATCTCGAGCAGGTATGCTGGCGCGCGGTGCCGATCGTGGCGCTGATCACGTTTCTGATCGGCTGCATTATCTCCCAGCAGGGTATTTTTCATTTCCGCCAGTTCGGCGCGGATATCTTCGTCGTCGACATGCTGGGCGTGCTGGTGCTGCGCGAAATCGGCGTGCTACTGGTGGCGATCATGGTCGCGGGTCGCTCGGGCAGCGCCTACACCGCCGAACTCGGATCCATGAAAATGCGCGAGGAGATCGACGCGCTGCGCACCATGGGCTTCGATCCGATCGAGGTTCTGATCCTGCCAAGGCTGCTGGCGCTTGTGATCGCGCTGCCGATCCTCGCCTTCATAGGGGCGATGGCAGCGCTGGTGGGCGGTGGGCTGGTGGCGTGGGGCTATGGCGGGATCGATCCCGAGGCATTCATGCTTCGGCTGCGCGATGCCATCTCGATCGATCATTTTACCGTTGGCATCATCAAGGCGCCGGTGATGGCGGCAGTGATCGGAATCGTCGCCTGCGTCGAGGGGCTTGCGGTCGAAGGCAGCGCTGAATTGCTTGGCCAGCACACCACCTCGTCGGTGGTGCAGGGAATATTCTTCGTCATCGTCATGGACGGCATATTCGCGATCTTTTTCGCGTCGATCGGAATCTGATGATGGTGCCTGAAATCTCCGATGCCATAATCCGGGTCCGCGATATCTCGGTGCAGTTCGGCCTGACCAAGGTTCTGGATGGGCTCAATCTCGACGTAAAGCGCGGTGAAATTCTGGGCTTCGTTGGCCCTTCCGGTGCTGGCAAGTCGGTGCTGACGCGCACCATCATCGGATTGGTTCCCAAGGTCAGCGGGCGCATCGAGGTGTTCGGCGTCGATCTCGATGCCGCCAACGCCGCGCAGCGACGCGGCGTGGAGCGGCGCTGGGGAATCCTGTTCCAGCAGGGCGCGTTGTTTTCGTCGCTGAGCGTGCGGCAGAATATCCAGTTCCCGGTGCGCGAATATCTCAAGGTCTCGCAGCGATTGCTCGACGAGATCACGATGGCCAAGCTCGGCATGGTGGGGCTGCGGCCGGAAGTTGCCGATCGTTTTCCTTCGGAACTCTCCGGCGGCATGATCAAGCGCGTGGCCTTGGCGCGCGCGTTGGCGCTCGATCCGGAACTGGTATTTCTGGATGAGCCGACCTCGGGCCTCGATCCGATCGGCGCCGGTGACTTCGACGAACTGGTCCGGACCCTCCAGCGCACTTTGGGCCTGACCGTTTTCATGGTAACCCACGACTTGGACAGCCTTTACACTGCTTGTGACCGTATTGCCGTTTTAGGGAACGGTAAGATCATTGCAGCAGGATCGATGGCCGACATGCAGGCCTCGCAGCATCCCTGGTTGAGGGCCTATTTCCACGGCAAGCGCGCCCGCGCAGTCATGGGCTAGTTTTTTTCGTCGGTATCGGAGTTGGTTGATGGAAACGCGGGCAAGCTTCGTCCTGATCGGAACGTTCACGTTGGCCGTGATCGCGGCGGCTTTTGGCTTTGTGCTGTGGTTCCAGAGTCTCCACACCACCAAGGCGCGTAGCCCGCTTCGCGTCATCTTCGAAGGCCCGGCAACCGGCCTGCGCACCGGCGGCAGCGTCAACTTTAACGGTATCAGGGTAGGAGAAGTGATCTCCGTTAAACTGGACAACCCGCGTCGCGTGGTTGCACTCGCCATGGTCGAGAACACCGCACCGCTGCGTAAGGACACGCTGGTCGGGCTCGAATTTCAGGGGCTCACCGGCGTGGCCGCGATATCGCTGAAAGGCGGCGAGGAGGCGGCGCCCGCGGTTCCCCTGGATGAGGACGGCATTCCCGTGCTCAAGGCCGATCCGAATGCGCTGCAGGACGTGACCGAGGCCATCAGGGGGACGCTGCAGAACATCAACCGGGTGGTCGCGGACAACCAGGCGGCGGTGAAAAACTCCCTGAAAAACCTCGAGACCTTCACCTCGTCGCTGGCGCGCAACTCCGAGAAGATCGACGACGTCATGCTGAAAGTCGACGGCGTGATGGGGAAGGCCGACAATCTGATGCTTGGCCTCAATGCGCTGGCCGGCGGCAGGGACGGCGGCGAATTGTTCCTGGCAGTGAAATCGATCCGCGAACTGGCCGAGGATTTCGACAAGCGCTCGGGCGCCCTGATGACCGATGGCCGCCGCACCCTCGGCGATATCAGCCGCGCGGTGAACAATCTCGACCGCAATCCGACGCGCCTGCTGTTCGGCGCCAGCAGTTCAAGCGCGCCAGCCGCAGCCTCGGCCTCGGTGCCAGTGCCTCCTCCGGCGACCGAGAGGCGGAGGCCGTAGAGTTGTAGGACGGATTGGCGCTCGCGGGGCTATCTGGGAAGCTTATCCGCCAGGATTGCTATCTTGTGAATCGCTGGCGGCTTGGCAAGCAATTCCCCTGCTTTCGCCATTAATGCTGCGGCGACCTTGCCATTGAGATGGGCCTCGCGGCCGGCCTCGTCGTCAAACGTATCGAAAATCGCGAACGACGACGGACCTTCCTGAATGGCGAACCAGCTCACAGTGCCCGGCTCAGCATTCACCAGCGGCAGCGCCGATTTAAGAAACTCGGCTACTTCTTTTTCTTTGCCGGGTTTGGCTTCAAGGGGAACGTACAGTGCAACCTTGGACATCGTTCACTCCTGCAACGGTGTTTAGCGCAAGCGGTCAGAACCCGCGGTGCAGTAACGTATCGAGACTAGCGATGTGCGGCCAATCACGGTTCCGTTGAGCCGGATGGGAGTTGATGTTGCTGCCGTCCAAAACAAAAACGGAGGCATCGCTGCCTCCGTTTCTTTATTGGCGATCAGATCAGGGCCTTACCCGAGCCGTCCCGCGGCGTGGGCGAGCAGGGTGTAGACGAGGCCGGTCTCCGAGATGAGATGGCTGCGCAGCACGGCGGGGCCGCGCTCGTCGCGGGCGACTTCGTCGAGCAGGCGCTCGAACTCGGTGATGTAGCGGTCGACCGTCTGCTTGAAGCTGCGGTCGGCGCGATATTTGCGGGCGACCTCGTCGAAGGCCTTCTGGCCGGCCGGGGTGTAGAGCCGCTTGGAGAATGCCTTGCTCTCACCGCGCTGATAGCGATCCCACATCTCGGCGGCGAGATTGCGATCCATCAGGCGGCCGATGTCGAGCGACAGCGACTCCAGCGGATTGCCGCCGGTGGCTTGCTGCGGCGGGCGGCTGCGCGGAACGTCGCGATTGCCGGCGCCGGTGTCGGTCGTGCGGTTCAACAGATCGGAAAGCCATCCGTCGCGGCCCTGGTCGGAGCTCGCCGGCGAAACCGGCGGGGCTTCCGTCCGGCGCGAGGCCGGCATCCCGAGGTCCGGCGGCGGCAAGGTCGATGCGCTGCCGCCAGCGTCGCGCATGCGAGGGGGAGCGAGAGCCGACGGAACTCGCCGCGTCCGCCGGCGATAGAAGCCAGCAGCGGCTCTTCCTCGCGCTGGATGCTCGTGCGGCCCGTGGTCACGACATCGAGGCCGTGGCCGTGACGTGCGACGATCCGGTTCAACTCCGCCAGCGCCTCGATCTGGTCGACAATGACCTTACGCATTTGCGCGGTATTTTCCGCGGCTTCCTGCGGCATTTCCAGCACGCCGCGGCGAAGCTCGTTGCGCGTGGCTTCCAGCTCGCCCTGCATTTCCGCAGCCATCTGCTTCATGCTCTGCACCATCGAGGCAAAGCGTTCCGCGGACTGCTTGAACATGCCGTCGGCTTCCTGCGTGCTCTGCTGGTAGAGTTCGGCCATGGCGTCGGAGGTCAGCCGGCGTTCCTCTTCGGCCGCCGCGCGAACCGCTTCGAATTGACGGCTGATGGCGGCCGAACCTGCGCCTGCGGTCTCGGCCACTATGCGCGCGATATCGCGCGCGCGTTCTTCGGCGGCGGCCAGCGATTCATCGAGCAGGCCGGTGAAGCGCGACAGCCGCTGATCAAGGTCGGTGGTTCGCAGGTCAATCGTGGTCACCAGCGAATCCAGCGACGACTTGCGTTCGGCGACGGAGGCGGTGGTGCTGCGGTTGCTTTGCTCGACCACGGCCGCGGCGTCGACCAGCGTCCTGCCGTGGGTTTCGAACTCGCTGGACAGCGTGCCGAGATTTTCCAGCGCCTGCGAGGTCTTGGTGTTGAAGACGCTCAACTGATCTTCCAGCGCCTGGGTCGCGGTACCGTTGCGCGAGGTGACGTCGTTCATGGCGGACACGAAGTCCGCCACCCGCGTGACCAGCGCGCGCTCAAGCGAATTGAGATTGTCGTGAGCGCCGGTGAGCACTTCCTGCAACAGGATATTGCCTTCACGCAGCCGCTCGAACAGAGCGACCGTGTCGGTACGCAGGATCTTGCTGGTTTCCTGCATCTCCGTCACCGCCGCGATCGACACCTGACGCGACTGGTCGATCGCCGCGCGCGAGGACTGCTCGAGATCCTTCAGAGACTTGTTGACGGCGCCCGTCGCCATTTCTCCGGCGGAGGTGATCGTCCGCGCGACGTCGGAGCCGTTGCGTCAACATCGATTGCGAGAAGATCTGGCCGCGGGTTTCGATCGATTTCAGCGCGTCCGATGTCACGCGGTCGATATCGACCGTCAGCTGGTTGGTCTTGGCACCGATGGCCTCGACCAGCGTGCCGCGCTTGCCGTCGATCATCTGCGACAGACGATCGGTCTGTTGCTGCACATAGTTGACGATTTCGTTGGTCTTGCCGGTCATGGTGGAGCTGAAAGCGCCGCTTGCGGCCAGAACCGAGCGTTCGATCTCCGTGGAGGTCGACTTGACCTTTGAACTGACTTCGTTCGACGCCGCGACCAGGGCGTTCTGCGCATTGAGCGGCGCTGGTGGCGATATTGTCGGTGGTATTGGCGGTAACGGTCGAGAGCGAGCGCTCGATATCGGTCGAGATCGCCTTGATCTGGCTGGCGGCATCGGCCGACGTTGCCGTCAGCGAACTGCTGGGCCTCTCGCGCGCTGCTCAGGATCGAAGCGGCGGTATCCGCACCGACCGAGGTCAGCGTGCGTTCCACATCGATGGCCAGCGACTTGACGTGATTGGCGGCATCCGACGATGCCGCGCAAGCGTGCTCTGGGCGTCGCGGGCACCGGCCGTGATCGAATCGGCGGTCGACGTTGCGGCGAGGGACAGCGAGCGCTGAACATCGGCGGCCAACGACTTGACCTGGCTGGTCGCATCCGCCGAAGCGGTGACCAGGGTGGAGTGCGCCTCGCGTGCCCCGGCGACGATCGATTCGGCGGTGGAAGTCCCGGCGATCGACAAGGACCGTTCGACGTCGGCGGCCAGCGATTTGACGTGGTTGGCGGCATCCGACGAGGCGGTGACCAGCGAGGATTGGACCTCCCGCGCGCCGGCGAGAATAGACGCGGCGGTGGCGTTACCCGCGGCGGTAAGCGAGCGCTCGACATCGGCGGCC
Organism: uncultured Alphaproteobacteria bacterium; assembly: GCA_963811915.1. Classification (GTDB taxonomy): domain Bacteria; phylum Pseudomonadota; class Alphaproteobacteria; order Rhizobiales; family Xanthobacteraceae; genus Bradyrhizobium. Next base: position 49,020 of record CAWETC010000019.1, on the reverse strand, counting down.
AGCGATTTGACCTGGCTGGCGGCATCGGCGGAAGCGGTGACCAGCGTGGTCTGTGCTTCGCGCGCGCCCGAGACGATCGACCCGGCGGTTGCGGTGCCGGCGGCCGAGAGCGTTCGTTCGATGTCGGCCGACAACGACTTGATCTGGGTGGCGGCGTCCGAGGAGGCCGTCACAAGGGTGGCCTGGGCATCGCGGGCGCTGGTCAGGATCGAGTTCGCCGAGCTGCTGCCGACGGCGGTGAGGGCACGCTCGACCTCCGCCGAGGTCAGCTTGAGCTGGGCGCCGACATCGGTGGAAACCGTCAGCAGCGACTGCTGCGCGGCGCGGGCGCCGGTCTGAATGGTTTCGCTGGTATTGACCACAAGGTTGGTCAGCGAACGTTCCGCATCCTCGACGTGGGACTTGATCCCGAGCGACAATTCCTCGGCGCGAGCCATCAGGCCTTCGCTGGCTTGCCGCCCGCTGTCCTCGATGCGGCCGGCGACGGCCTCGACGCGCGAACCCAGGAGGTCTTCGAACTGCGCGACGCGCATATCGATATCGGACGCCACCGCGCCGACCCGGCTTTCGATGCCCTGATGGATTTCCTGGAACCGGGCCGTGATGGTGTCGGTCAACAGCGCGCTGCGACCGTCGATGGTTTCGGTCACGCTGGCGATGCGCCGATCGACGGCGTCGATCGCCTGTGCGGTGCCTTCGGTGAGCGAGGAGGTGAGCAGAGTGAGGCGCGAGTCGATCGAGTGGATCGCCTGCGCGGCACCGTCGGTCAGCGAGGAGGTGAGCATAGTGAGGCGGGAGTCGATCGAGTGGACCGCCTGCGCGGCTCCGTCGGTAAGCGACGAAGCCAGCGAGCCGAGCCGGTCGTCAATGGTTTCGGTGACCGATTTCGCCCGCGTGTCGAAGGTCTGTTCAAGCGATTTGAGCCGGCCGTCGATCGATTTATCGAACGATTTGATCTTGTTGTCGAGCGACGTATCGAGATTGCTGATCTTGCTGTCGAGGGAGGTATCGAGATTGTTGATCTTGCTGTCGAGCGAGGTATCGAGATTGGCGACGCGGGTTCCAAGCGTGGTCTCGAATTGCAGGAGGCGCTGGTCCAGCGAGGCGGTGATCTCGCCGCCATTCGAAGTGAGGCGGTTGTCGAAGGTGTCGACATAGGTCTTCAGCGTTTGCGCGATGTCCTCGGTGCGCTGACCCATGCGATCGACGATTTCGCCGCCGAAGGTTTTGACGGTGCGATCGAATTCCGAAATGTGCCGGGTGATCAGGGCGCCGAGGGTGCCGCTGTCGCGGGCGAATTTTTCGACCAGCTCTCCGCCCTGGTTCTTCACCAGTTCGTCGAAGGCACTCATCTGAAGGCTGAGCGAGTCATGGGCGTTCTCGGTCTGGCTGACGACCTTCGCCACCAGCGCGTTCACGGTCACGTCAAGCGCATCGCTGGCCTTGTCGCCGGAGCTCAGGATCTGGGTCGCGAGACGATTGCCGGCGTCGTCGATCTTGCTCACGAGATCGCCGCTGCGCAGTTCAAGCTCCAGAAGCAGGGAGTCGCTCGAATTCTTCAGGGAATCATGAACCTGTTCGGTGCGGTCGGAAATGCCGTCGACAATGGTGGACGAGCGCTGCTCGAACTCGGTGGTGATGCGGTCGATCCGCTCGTTCAGCATCTCGTGGACGCGGTCGGCCAGCTCGACGAATTCGTCGTGGACGTGGCCGGTCTTGAAATTCAGGCTGGTGGTGAGGCGCTCGCTGGCGTCGAGCACCGCGCGGGTGGTTTCCGCGCTGGCTTCCTCGAGTCGGTCGAGCAGGTCGCCGCCGCGCTCGCCGAGCGCCAGGATCATGTTGTCGCCGGCATTGCCGAGCGCGCTGGTGATGTGGCTGCCGCGCTCTTCCAGCGCGCCGGTGATGCTCTTGGCCACTTCATCGACCCGCGATGCGATCGCGTCCGATATCAGTGCGATGTCGTGACGCAGATCAATCTGCACGCCGGAAATGGCGCTGCGCACCTGTTCGGCCTGCCCGACCAGGTTGTCGCGCTGATGGGCGATATCCTGCAGCAAGGCGCGGATCCGTACCTCGTTGTCGCTGTAGGCGCGTTCAAGCGCGGAGACTTCGTTGGCGACCAGGGTTTCAAGTTCGCCGGCACGCGCGATGGCGCGTTCGACGCCGTCACCCATGGCCGCGACTTCGCGCCGGATCGCCTGACCGACTGTCACCATCGAGTCGCTGGCTGCGCCCTCGGGCTCCGAAAAACGGATCGCGACCTGCGCCATCGACTGCGCGATCATCCGCAATTCCTGGCCGCGCCAGGACAAACTCGCCATGAAATAGAACAGCAATACCGGCGCGAGGAACAAGGCCGCCAGGCCGGCCAGCGCCAGGGTGCCGCCGGCGCCCTGACCGACGGCAGCTTGCAGCGACGGCAGGAAACTGAAGGTCAGCACTGCGGCGCTGATCAGCCAGACCGCGGTGAAAAGCGTGGCCAGCGTGTAGACGTTGCGGGCAGGCCGGCCCTTCTGAATGGCCTGCAGAATCTGCCCGATGGTTTCGCGGTCGTCATTGGCGGCGCGGCGGGTCGAGCGCGGCTCTTCGATGAGTTCGAAGATCGGCAGGTCGTTGCCGGGCCGGGTATCAAAGGCCTGCTCCCGGGTATCGAAGGAGGGCTCATTGAAATCCGGCGTCGCGGGTGAACTTGTCGGCGCGGCTTCGCTGCGCGTCGAACTCCGCGCGTTGTCGGACACCGGAGTGTCGCCGATGTTCAAAGCTTCCTGAATGGCAGAAAGCGCGACTTCGGTGGGGTCTTTGACCTTTTTGGGATTGTTCGCCATGTTCAGTCTGAGCCCTCGTTTTACTTTTTACGCATCGCATTTTTTAGGCGTCTTGCGCGCCCCGGAGAGTCCCGCGCGAATGCCCCCGCAAGCTCGAAACCGGTGTCCCAACCTTGCGCGGCACGAAAGCGCGGCCGTCCGCCGGCTTGTCCCCCACATCCGGAAACATCCTATTGGCTAGGCGTCACGAATGAAATGGCTGCGATTAATACAATCTTAATCATCGTTAACAGCACGATGCCCTAAGGCCTTACAAGTCCTCAAAATTAGCAGATCACAGGCTTAATTAGGGCAAGTCTTCGCCGAAAAGACGGCGAACTTGCGGCGGGTACGGCAAACGTTCCGTTAACCATTTCCGTGATTGGCTGGCGAAAACCTCGCTGTCGGATCGATCAAGCGAGGCCCATTTTGGATTACCGCCATGCCACTTCACCTGGAACGGATCTCCTGGATGCCATCGCCGCCACTGGCACCCGATGACGGTGCGATCGACATCGAACATCTTCATCGCATGACGCTTGGCGATACCGGCCTCGAGCGCGAAGTGCTGGCCATGTTCTCGGCCCAGGCGGCCAGCCTGATCGGCTCTCTCTCGGCCTTACCCGCCGATGCGGGAGCACTGGCGCATACATTAAAGGGGGCGGCGCGCGCGATCGGTGCGTTTGGCGTCGCCGATGCCGCCAGCGATCTGGAAGCCCTGATCCGAGAGGAAGGCGATCCGGCCCAGGCGCTGGCCGAACTAGGCGATGCCGTCGCAGAGGCCCGTTCCGCCATCGCTGTGATCCTGCGCCGGTCCTGATCCGACCGCAAACACGCGACAAAACAACACTCAGGTTTTCATTCCGGCCGCTAGCGCGGAGCGGATCGACCCGTTATAGGACAATCCGGACCTCTCTCATCCGGCAGCACGAGCAATCATGGCCAAGATTCACTTTGTCGACCATACTGGCGAAACCCGCACTATTGACGTCGAAAACGGTGCCACCGTGATGGAAGCGGCGATCCGCAACGCGATCCCCGGCATCGAAGCCGAATGCGGTGGCGCCTGCGCCTGCGCGACCTGCCATGTCTATGTCGACGAGGCCTGGCGCGAAAAGGTCGGGGCGCCGACCCCGATGGAAGAGGACATGCTGGATTTCGGCTTCGACGTGAGGCCGAACTCGCGGCTGTCGTGCCAGATCAAGGTGAGCGATGAACTCGACGGCCTCGTGGTCTCGACGCCGGAGCGGCAGGCTTAGATTTAGCAGGCTTGGATTTAGTCAGGCTTGAATTTAAGTAGCGTTCGCTACGCGGCTTCGACGCCGCGCCGCAGCCAGGGCTGGAAATTGGCGAGGATCTCGGCGGTCAGGGGCGTGGGTTTGCGCGTGGCCTCGTCGATCAGCACTGTCACCGACTGCGCCGACGCCACGCATTTGCCTTCGGAAAATACCACCTGATCGAAGGTCACCGAAGTGCGACCGAACTTTGAGACGCCAAGCCCCATCTCGATCCGTCCCGGCCAGCGCAACTCGGCGCGGAAATGCATATCGAGCCGCACCATGATCCAGGCGAGGCCCGCGGGCATCAGCCCGTAGCTGCGGTCTTTCATCAGCGTGACGCGACCGGTCTCGAAATAGGTCGCATAAACCGCGTTGTTGACGTGCTGATTGGGATCGAGATCGGCGAAACGCACATTGTCCGAGAGCCGGTAGGGGAAATCTTCAAGCCGTGGCGCTGAATCGAGACGGGCAGGGGCGTTCACGAGATGATCTCCGTATTTTCTTGCCCTTACAGCGCAGTTGTCGAGCGGCGGCAAGGGGTTGCCGTGACCGCGGGGGCCATATTATGGCTTTCCTCGCTGCCCCGCCTTGGCTAGACAAGCGCAGCCTTCCGGCATGTCCAACCGAAAAGAAGCGATATGAGCGAACCGATCAAAACCGACGTGTTGATTATCGGCGCCGGCCCATGCGGGTTGTTTGCCGTTTTCGAACTGGGCCTGCTTGATATGAAGGTGCATCTTGTCGACATTCTCGACAAGATCGGCGGTCAGTGCGCCGAACTCTATCCGGAAAAGCCGATCTACGACATCCCGGGCATTCCGCTGGTCACCGGCCAAGGCCTCACCGAAGCGCTGATGGAACAGATCAAGCCATTCAATCCGACCTTCCATCTCAACGAAATGGTGGAATCGATCGAGAAAATCGGCGATCCCGGCTTTCGCGTCACCACCGATGCCGGCCAGGTGTTCGAGTGCAAGGTGGTTGTGATCTCGGCCGGCGGCGGTTCGTTCCAGCCGAAACGCCCGCCGGTGCCGGGCATCGAGGCCTATGAAGGCTCTTCGGTATTTTACGCAGTGCGCAAGATGGAGCAGTTCCGCGACAAGGATCTCTTGATCGTCGGCGGCGGCGATTCGGCGCTGGACTGGACGCTCAATCTGCATCCGATCGCCAGGCGCGTGACGCTGCTGCACCGGCGTGACGATTTCCGCGCCGCCCCGCACAGCGTCGAACAGATGCGCGCGCTGGTGGCTTCGGGCAAACTCGATTTGAAGATCGGTCAGGTCACCGCGCTTGAAGGAGAGAGCGGCAAGCTTTCCGGCGCCACGGTCAAGGGCAACGACAACGCGATCTCGAAGATCACATGCGACACCATGCTGCCGTTCTTCGGCCTCACCATGAAGCTCGGCCCGGTCGCGAACTGGGGCATTGCGCTTGAGAACAATCTGGTGCCGGTCGAGACCTCGGCCTTCGAGACCAGCGTGCCCGGGATCTTTGCAATCGGCGACATCAACACCTATCCAGGCAAGCTGAAGCTGATCCTGTGTGGCTTCCATGAGGGATCGCTGATGGCCCAGAAGGCGCACCGTTACGTCTATCCCGACAAGCGGCTGGTGTTCCAGTACACGACGTCATCCTCGAGCCTGCAAAAGAAGCTTGGGGTCAATTGAGCGCCGCCGCAGCCAGGTGAACACCGTCACAGGCACGGCGAATCTGTTGCGACACATTTGTGGCAATGGCGGTCCGTCGCAGAACACCGCTTGATATCCCAAGCGGGGCACTGGAACCGTCGGCGAAATGGCCGTAGGCTCCAGTTCGTTCGATGGGCTGATCAGGTGATGACGATGTGGAATGCTCGATCCAGATTGCGACCGATGATGCCGACCGTAACCGGCCTCGCGATGCTGCTTGTCAGCGCGCTGCCGGGGCGGGCCGCCGATGTAACAGCCGCGGGACTGTGGCAGAAGACGGAAGACGGCAAGCCCGTGATATGGGTTCTCATGGTGGATCACCACGACGGCATGTTCGAAGGCGTGATCGCCAAAACGTTTCCCTTGGATCCCAACGAGATTTGCTCGAAATGCACCGACGACCGCAAGAACGCGCCAGTGGCGGGCATTTCCTTCATCCGCAATATGAAACGCAATGGCCTCGAATACGAAGGCGGTAACGTGCTGGATCCGCGTAACGGCGACGTCTGGAAAGCCAAAATGAGCGTCAGCCCGGATGGGCAGGCACTCACGTTGCGCGGCTATATCCTGACTCCGCTGCTTGGCAAAAATGAAACCTGGCAACGGCTGCCGGACACCGAACTCGCCTCGGTCGATCCCGCCATCGTGGCGAAATATCTGGCGGCGCAGACCGCGACGGCAACGAAGCCGCCGCCTGCCAGCGCGAAAAAGACCGCTGGTCCCTCGCACTAGCGTTTTCGAGCGAAAGCTTGCCCGCACTTGATGCGGGATAAGCACTCAAGAAAATGCGCTGAACAGAAATCAAAGTCTCGGATCTGATCAATCAGAACCGGTCGGGCTCTGAGGCCTGAGTTAAATTCGGTTAGTCGCGCGTTTGACATCCGGGCGGCGGCGAGCACTTAGCGCTGTTGCAACTTCAGGTCCTTCAGTGGGCGGCAGCGGGGCGCGGCGATGGCGCAGGCCACCGGACAAGCCCCGCTCAGTCCTGCGGCGCTCCTGCCAGGGCAGCACCACGCTGAGCCAGAGTTCGCGTGTGCCCATGATCGAAATTGCGATGCCGAAGGGGATCATGAAGTACAGGATGCGAAACACCACCAGCGTGGCCAGCAATTGCTCCCTGCCGAATTGAGGCAGCGCGACCAGCATCGCAGCGTCGAACACGCCGATTGAGCCCGGAGCATGACTGGCAAAGCCGAGCAGGGTCGCCAGAATGAACACCACGGCCAGCGAAATAAAATCGATGTCCGGCTGCATCGGCATCAGCAAATACATCGCCATCGCGCAGAATCCGAGGTCGACCACGCCGATCAGGATTTGCACCAGAGTCAACGGTGCCGAGGGCAACATCACCTTCCAGCCATTCTGCCCGAGTTCGCGCCGGCTCTCGCCCAAGGTGAGCCAGACAAAGTAGGAAATGACTGCGGCGACCGTGCCTAGCGCAAGTAGCCGATTGATCGAAGACGGCAATTGGTCCATCGCGGAAGCAGCTTCGGGGTGCCAGGCCATGCCGATGCCGAGCACGAAGGTGTTGCCGAGCCAGAAGGTCAGGCCGGAGAGAAAGCAGACCTTGGCGACGTCGACCGCGCTAAGCGCGTAGTCCGAATAAATCCGGAAACGAATCGCGCCGCCGGTGAACACGGTCGCACCGATGTTGTGGCCGATCGAATAGCTCGTGAAGCTCGACAGCGCGGCGATCCGGTAGGGCACGTGCTTCTTGCCGATCGTCCGCAACGCGAAGAAATCATAGAATGTCAGCGTACAGAACGCGCCGATCACGCACAGCGCGGCAAGCGCAATGCGATGAGGAGATATTTCGGTCAGCGCCGTCAGGATCACGCCGGTATCGACGCCCTTGAGGGTGCGGACCAGCGTCGTAATCGCGAAGGCGACGATCAGGAGGCTCGCGGCGATCCCGAGCCGTCTCCAGCCGATCCGTTCCTTGAAGCCACGCCCGAGCGTGGTCAGCAGTCGATGCATTCTTCCTCCCGGCAGGGCGGCAACATGTTGCAGGCTTCTTCGAAGCAATCATCAGCAACGCCGCCGATTGTTCCGGAACGGAAACCCATAAGGCAAAAACATCCCGTTGTGCAGTCCCTTGACAACGCGAGCTTCGACCCCGGATCGGTACGACCGTCCCACGCCCTACATAGGCCTTGCGGCGCCGGAATCGAAGTCTTGACTCCGGTCTTGACGGGCTGGGTTGCGTTCCCGCAGCCGTTCCACGCCGGACGATGTTGCGATGTTCGGCCGCGTTTTCGTCATCGGCAGGAACAACCGCGCGGTCTGCCGGTTAGCGCAGCATCAGCAATCGAACATACCTGGCGTGCCGGCGATGAACGGGCCGCGGGATCGTGTTCCCGAAACAGGAAAGGACGGAGTAATGGGACTCTTCACGAGGGACATCAAGACCATGGACGACCTGTTCGTGCATCAGTTGCAGGACATCTATTATGCCGAGAAGCAACTCGTGAAAGCGCTGCCGAAAATGGCCGAGAAGGCGACGGACAAGCAGCTCAAGCAGGGTTTTCTGAGCCATCTCGAAGAAACCAAGACCCATGTGCAGCGCCTCGAACAGGTGTTCCAGATGCACGGCGCCGAGATGAAGGCGGTCGACTGTCCGGCGATCGACGGCATCATCAAGGAAGCCGACGAGGTCGCCGGCGAAGTCGCTGACAAGTCGGTGCTCGATGCGGCCCTGATCAACGCCGGCCAGGCCGCCGAACATTATGAGATCACGCGCTACGGCAGCCTGATCGCTTGGGCGAAACAGCTCGGCCGCAACGATTGTGCGACCGTTCTGCAAAAGACCCTCGATGAGGAAAGGGCAACCGACAAGAAGCTGACCACGCTGGCGGAGAGCAAGATCAATCTTCGCGCCGCGAGTTGATCTGAAGGGTCGAGCCGATTGAGACAAAACGTCGCGCGAGCAGCATCGCGCGACGTTTTGCGTCGGAGCAGGCCGGAGGGCAGGCCCATTCCAGCCCACACCCAGCCGCACTTAATCCACATTCTAATTCCCGCCGGCCGGGTGAATTCGCAATATTCCGTGCAAGGTTTGGCGCGAGGCCGTGTGCAAGACCTGCAGACATCGCAGGGCAACGCCAATTGATGGAAAAAATTCGCTACGTCGAGCGGCTGCGGTGGCTTGCGGGGTGAGATCCCGAAACGCGCTGCGGCTGCCGACAGTTTGATATGCCCAGCTGCGAGCTGCGCGAATATTTCGATATCCGTCGAAGCATTGACGTCAAACCCTGACTAGGATTGCGGGTTGGCTCCCCGGAAAGTGAGGTGGTCCATGAGCAGTCATGCCAAATCCCCGACCGTATTTTCCATGCCGCAGTCGGCGAGCAGGTCCTCCCGATCCGGCCTTTCGACGCCGCTCACACTTGCGGCCATGAGCCTCGGCTATGGTGTAGTCCAGCTCGACGTCACCATCGTCAACACCGCCCTCATCAGTATCGGTTCGTCGCTCGGCGGAGGCGTTGCTGAGCTGCAATGGGTGGTCAGCGCCTATACGATTGCGTTTGCCGCTTTCATTCTCACCGCCGGCGCGCTCGGTGACCGCATCGGCGCCAAGCGCGTATTCATGGCCGGTTTTGCCATCTTCACGGCGGCTTCGGTTGGATGCGCGCTTGCGCCCGACGCCACCATCCTGATCGCGGCACGAAGCCTCCAGGGGCTGGGTGCGGCGATCCTGGTGCCTAATTCGCTTGCGTTGCTCAGCCACGCCTATGCCGACGAAAAGCGGCGCGGACGCGCCGTCGGCATCTGGGCGGCCGGCGCCAGCCTCGCGCTTACGGCGGGACCGCTGGTGGGAGGCGGGCTGATCGCGCTGATCGGCTGGCGATCGATCTTCTTCGTCAACTTGCCGATCGGTCTGGCTGGCCTCTGGCTGACCTGGCGTTATGCCAGCGAAACGCCGCGGTCACCGCAGCGCGAGGTCGACTTGCCGGGCCAGACCGCGGCGATCGCGGCGCTCGGCTGTCTCGCTGGCGCGATCATCGAGGGCGGCGCGCTTGGCTGGAGTAACCCTGCGGTGATCGCGGGTTTCGCCGCCGCAGCCGTCCTGGCGGTTCTGTTCGTATTTGCGGAAATGCGCGCATCGCAACCGATGTTGCCGCTGGCGCTATTCGAGCATCGGATGTTCGCGCTGACATCGCTGGTCGGCCTTCTCGTCAACGTCGCTTTCTACGGACTGATCTTCGTCTTCAGTCTGTATTTCCAGCGCGTCAACGGAATGTCACCTTTCGTCACGGGACTGGCGTTCGTTCCGATGATGGGGGCGGTGCTGCCGGTCAACCTCGTTGCCGCGCGCGTTGCCGAACGCATCGGCGCGCCTCTGACGATCGCCGCAGGCGCCACGCTGGCCGCAGCCGGATGCCTTGCGCTGCTCGGAATCCAACCCGGCACCAGTTACCGGGCAGTGGGCGTGCAATTGATCGTCCTCGGCGCTGGCCTCGGCTTGCTGGTGCCACCACTCACGTCAACGCTGCTCGGAAGCGTCGAGAAGTCCCGCTCCGGTATCGCCGCGGGGGTGCTCAATTCGACCCGGCAAACCGGAAGCGTATTGGGCGTTGCGCTGTTTGGTTCGCTGGTTGGTCAATCCGGGGCTTTCATCGCGGGTGCGCACGCGTCGCTGATTATCTCGGCCTGCCTGTTGCTCGCGGCAGCCGCAGTAATCTGGCGCGGTGCGTCAAAAAGAGGGGAATGAGGCGGCAGCCGTCGGGATCGAAGCTCAAGCCCTGCGCAGCGCAAAATGCGCCCCGCAGAAGGCCATCGCCCCGCCCAGACACAGCGCCGCCAACCCGGCGAGCACACCTGTAATGGTCGGGATCGGGCTCGGCGCCGAGGCGGCTTGGCCGGCGCTTACCAGCACCAGCACGCCAACCGCGATCAGGAACTGCTGCATCCGCTGCGGAATTTGCCCCGACACGGCGCTGTGCATCAGGGTAGCCGTAAAATAGCCGCCGCAAAAACCGACCGTCGCGATCAGCCACCAGGCCACGGCCGAGCCCGCCGGCATGAACTGGTGCGTATCGGATCGCCACAACCCGCCGAGATCGAGCCCAAAGCGGGCGCCGAGCATGTGCACGGCCAGCGCCAGCAGCACTCCGGAAATCATCGCGCCGGCGAGGATCAGGCGGCGCGGAAAATAGGTCGTCTCGGCCATGCTCCGCTTGTAAGATAAAGGCGGCGACATGCGCAAGCAGCCACATTGGCCTGCGTCGCCCTGACCGGGATTCATCGGATTGCCAACTTCACTGCAAAACCCGGCAACATCAGCGGCGGACGCCGCGCCCGGCATCCATTACGCCTACAAGGCCTCGCTGATCGGCGCGGCGCATCAGTTCGAACTGACCGACGAAGGGCTGTCGTGGCACATCGCCGGCAGATCGGGAGTGTGGCGTTACGCCGACATCAGCGCCATCGGGTTGTCGTACCGGCCGGTGTCGATGCAGTCGCGCCGGTTTCGCGCCGACATCGGCAATAGCGACGGCGCGCGCCTCGCCATTCTCTCGACGAGTTGGCAGAGCGCGGCCCTGATGGCACCGCAGGACCGCGATTATCGTGTTTTCGTCACGGAATTGCACGCGCGCCTGGCGCAGGCTGGGAGCAAGGCGACGTTGACCGGCGGCCTCACATCACGCGTCTACGGCGCGGCCCTCATCCTGCTCGCATTGGTCGCGATTGCGATGGCCGGACTTCTCGTCCGTGCCATCGCCGTAGGCGAATGGGCCGGCGTATTGTTTCTGGTGGGATTCGTCGCGCTGTTTGCCTGGCAGGTCGGAGGCTTCGTCGGGCGCAACCGGCCGCGGGTCTACACGTTCGATCATCTGCCGAAGGGATTATTGCCGTAAGCCTGGTTGTCAACGCACCCCATGCCGCGAAAGTCGAGGGCACGCTTCGTCGAGCTCTAGTGCCGCACCACCAGCACCGAACATTTGGCGTAGCGCACGACATGGCCGGCGTTGGAGCCGAGAAAATAGGTCCGCATCGCCGGACGGTGCGACGTCATCACGATCAGGTCGGCCTTGATCGCCGCGGCTTCTTCGAGGATCTCGTGATAGATGCCGCCCTGGCGGACCACGCTGGAAATGCGGGCGGCATCGATGCCGGATTCGCGCGCCACGATCGCGAGCGCTTCCTCCGAGGTCTGTCGCTGCTGGGTGTCAAAATCGGGAGGGACGTATTCCGCCAGCATCACCGGTGTCATCGGCAATACATTCAAGAGGCGCACCGAACCGCTCCAGGTTTTGGACAGCGTCGCCGCCGTCGCAATCGCTGGTTTCGCCAGATCGGTATCGGCGAGATCAAGCGGCACGAGAATAGAGTTGAACATCTGCGCCTCCCTGTTCAGCATCAATCCAATATCAATTGACGGCTGGGCGACGAGGTTACGCGCCTGCCCTAGTCGTCGGAACCCTGCTTCAGCAATTTCGGGCTGAGAAACTGCACGAGCCGTCCGCGGCGGAATGCCACATCGGCCCAATCATCGATCGCAAAGTTGAATACGGCCAGGCCCGAGGTCGGAAGATTTTCGGCAAGCGCCTTGCGTCCGGCGGCATCGCCGCCGCCGGTGAGCGCAAGAGCGAGTTCATGCATTCCCGGATTGTGCCCGACGACCATCAGCCGCTGCGGATCGGCTGCGGAGGCGTCGTGGATGGTTTGCAGGAGTTGCGCCGGATCGGCACCGTAGAGCTCCGGCAGCATCTCTACCTGTGGCTGCGGAACGAGGTGTTTCATCGCCTCCCAGGCGATTTCCCAGGTCTGACGCGTCCGGACCGCGGCCGAAACCAGCACGGCATCGGGAAAAGGCGGGTGCCGGCCGATCCAGCCGCCAATCTCGGCGGCATCGCGCCGGCCACGGTTGTCGAGCCGGCGGTCCTGGTCGCGGCCGCTGGGTGCGTCATGTTCGGTCTTGGCGTGACGCAGCAACAGCAAACGGCGCATGGCGCGATCCGATTCGTTTCAAGCCTGCCGATTAATGTACAAGCCTTTAATGTACAAGCCTTGGCTCATGACGAGGTGACAAGCGCCTGATCGGTCCGTAAGAAAACAGCATGAGCGAGACTTCCACAAGCACGACCAACGGCTCTGACGGCGGGACGATTCGCGAACGCTCGCGGCTCACGTTCGATCTGGATGTCGACATTTGCGTCGTCGGCGCGGGGCTCGCCGGCCTCACGGTGGCGCTGGAGGCCGCGCGGCTTGGCGCCAGTGTCGCGGTTCTCGAAGGCCGGCATGTCGGCTGGAACGCATCCGGCCATCAACTCGGCACGGTCATGCCGGGCTATGGCCTGCCGATCGCAGACCTGATCGCCCGCATCGGCTTTGAGGACACCCGCGAACTCTGGGCGCTGTCGAAGCAAGGCGCCGAGTCCATTCGGGCCAACGCGTCGGAACAATTGATGCCGGGCATTGCGCTGAGCGAGGGTGCGCTGGAAGTCTCCAATGTCGATGTCGGCGACCAATTGATCAGCCGGTTGCAGATGCTCGGCGAGGATTTCGAAACCGAGGTGGAAGGCTGGCAGCTCGATCGCGTTCGCGATCGTCTCAAGACCGACCGTTATTTCCACGGCGTCTATTATCCCAAGGCGTTTCAGGTCGATGGCAGCAAATACGTCCACGGTCTGGCGGCGCTGGCGCGGCGGGCGGGGGCACGGATTTTCGAGGACACGCCGGTCGTCAGCATCGATTCATCGGGCATTCGCAAACGTATCGTGACGCCGTCGGCGCGGTTACGCGCGTCACACATCGTGCTCGCCGGCAACATTCATCTTGGCGCGCCGTTGCGGCGGCTGTCGGAAACGCTGCTGCCGGTCTGGCGCTATGCCGCCGTGACCGCGCCGCTCGGCGAACGGCTGGCCGGGGCCATCACGTTTCAGGGGTCGGTGACTGACACCGACGGCATCGATCATTTCCGCATCGTCGATGGCGATCGGCTGATGTGGGCCAGTCCGGAAGCCACCTGGGAGGCGCGGCCGGAACGTTTCGCGCCCGCTATTGCGCGCCGGATCCGCACGATTTTTCCCCAGCTTGGGCGCGTCGAGATATCGGAGGTCTGGGGCGGCGCGGTCGGACAAACCGTGCACGGCATGCCGCAGATCGGCCAGTTGCGTCGTGGCCTGTGGGTCACCAGCGGCTTCGGGCGCCAGGGGATGAACACATCGGCGATCGCGGGGCAGTTGATCGCCCGCAGCATTCTGTGGGGCGACGAACGCTGGCGGCTGTTTTCGCCGTTCGAACTGGTCTGGGCCGGTGGCTCGACCGGACGGGTCGCCGGACATCTGATCGGGATCTGGGGGCGGGGAAGCTCGGCTGCCGCCGGTGCGTTGGCGCGCTACCGCGAGCGGGCGAGGGCGAAGGAACGCCAGCGCGAGGTGCGTCTGGCCGAGGCCAACCGGCAGGCCGGAACCCGTCCGCCACGGCCCCGCCCGCCGCCCGGCCGGCCGCATCCCGAACGTCCCAGGCCGGTCGCCCCGGTTCCCCTCGGCGAAGGCGAACCCGCGATGGCGCACTCGCAAGAAAGTGAGAAATTTACGCGAGGACCGGTGTAACTTGCATCTCTGCGCCCCGTATCTGAAAGCGAACAACCCGTATTTCGCTTTGCACGGAGACCCTCATCATGATTGACCGCCGTATCCTGCTCGCGTCCGCCGCCGGTTTTCTGGGCCTTGCTGCCTTCCGCTGGCTGCGAGGTTCCCCGGCTCGTGCCGCGGAAGAGAAATTCGAGGTCGAAAAGACTGACGCGGAATGGCGCGCGCAGTTGACGCCGCAACAGTATCAAATCCTGCGCCAGGAAGGCACCGAACGTCCGTGGACCAGCCCGCTGCTCAAGGAGCATCGCAAGGGCATCTTCGCTTGCGCCGGCTGCGATTTGCCGCTGTTCTCCTCGGAAACGAAATATGAGAGCGGCACCGGCTGGCCGAGTTTTTGGCAGCCGCTCGAAAACGCCGTCGGCAAGCATGAAGACCGCACCTTCGGGATGCTGCGGACTGAAATTCACTGCCGCCGCTGCGGTGGTCACCTCGGTCACGTTTTCGACGATGGGCCGAAGCCGACCGGCCTGCGCTACTGCATGGACGGCTTCGCCCTGCAATTTCATCCGGCCGCGCCGACGCCGAGCTGATCCGGACTGGATTCTCCCGGCAATTGTTGCCCGCTCGGCAATTGTGCCCCGGTCGAAAGACCGGGGCATTTTCATTTAAGTGTCTGAAGCAAATGCATTTTCGTATTTGGCACACCGCTTGCGATGTCTCCTTCGATAATGGCCACGGCCTGGCAATGCCGACGGGCTGTCCGGATCGAATGTGGAGACAACGTTATGGGTATCTTCGACGCGCTCACGACTGCGGTCAGCGGTTTGCAGGCTCAATCCTTCGCCCTGCAGAACATCTCGGGCAACATCGCGAATGCCTCCACCATCGGTTACAAGGGCATCGATACCACTTTCGAGGATCTCGTTGCCGATGCAACGACGCCGAGCGCGCAAGCCGCAGGAGGCGTCACTGCAAATGCGCAACAGACGATCACGACAGCAGGTACCGTCTCCGCATCGACCGTCGCGACCAATATGGCGATCAACGGCGACGGCTTCTTCTCGGTGCAGGCCCCCACCAGCGTCGTAGATAACCAGCCGGTCTTTAGCGGCGTCACCGACTATACCCGCGCCGGTGATTTTCAGGTCAATGCCAACGGCTACCTCGTGAATGGCGCCGGATATTATTTGATGGGCACCACGGTCGATCCGAAGACCGGAAACCCGACCGGCAGCGTTCCGACGGTGCTGAATTTTTCGAACAACTTCATTCCGGCGCAGGCTACCACCGCGATTCAATACGCGGCGAACCTTCCGACCGTTCCGGTCACGGAAGCGAGTCCCAATGCCGCCGCCGGGTCGATCACCGCGGCCGGCGGCCTTAACGCCGCTGATTTCGGCACGAATAACCCGGTTGTGGCGGGCACCCCCGCGGTGCCTTTCGGCGACAGCACCGTGACAGGCGCAGTCGCGTTGAACGAGAATTCACCGGCGGCTGCGATCACTGGCACAACAACGCTGTCAGGAGCCACTTCGACCGACTCGCTGACCTCATCCTTTCATGCAGGTGACACGCTCACCGTCAACGGCAAGACGATCACCTTCGTCACCACCGGCGGCACAAGTACCTCAGCCACCGGCGGTGTCATCGATCTCACGAGCGGCACGGTGCAGGACATTCTCGATGCGGTCGATAAGGTCACGGGCACGTTTGGCGGTCCGGATGCCTCGACGATCACTGGCGGGGCGATCACGCTGCATACGGGGACTTCCGGAACGAGCCTTTCGGTCGCCTCCAGTAACGCATCCGCATTCGATGCGCTCGGCTTCACAACAACCGCGACGGCGGCACCAACCGGGGGCGGGTCGGCCGGTACCGGTTTCGTAATCGGTAACGACGTCACCACCTTTGACAATGAAAGCATCAGCGGCGGCGCCATCACGGTCTATACTTCGGCGGGAACGCCGGTCAACGTCCAGTTGCGATGGGCCAAGACGGACAGCGCCAGTTTGGGCCCCGGGCATCAAAACACCTGGAATTTGTTCTATCAGGCCAACACCAGTGCTACCGGTGCGCAGACCGCCTGGGTCAATGCCGGCACCAATTTCGTATTCAACGCCAACGGCAATCTGACCAGTCCGGCGGGTTCGGGCATCACAATCCCGAACGTCTCCGTGGACGGTCAAACGCTCGGGGCGCTCCAGTTCAACATGAGCTCCGGTGCGCTGACGCAATTTGCCTCTACCGGTGGCACCGCCACCGTCGGCACCGTCACGCAGAACGGCTTCGCCGCCGGCCAGCTTCAGTCGGTGGCCATCAACAACAACGGCATCGTGGTCGGCACGTTCTCCAACGGCCAGAACATCGATCTGGATGCCGTTACGCTGTCGCATTTCAACGGCACCAATTACCTGCAGGCGCTCAGCGGCGAAGCGTATGCCGTGACGGAGCAGTCCGGGCCGGCGATCGCCGGCGCGTCAGGCACGATTTCAGGTTCGTCGCTCGAAGGATCGAACACCGACATCGCCGACGAGTTCACCAAGCTGATCGTGACCCAGCAGGCCTATTCAGCCAATACCAAGGTGATCACCACGGCCAACGACATGGTTCAGGATTTGCTGAACGTGCTGCGCTGATCGGCGCCGGCACCACTCGGCATGATGTAATTCAAGGCGGGCAATAAAGATGGGTTTGAGTTCAGCCCTGGCCACCGCGATGTCCGGCCTGCGCGCCAACCAGGCCGCGCTGTCGATTACGTCATCGAATATCGCCAACGCCCAGACCCCCGGCTACGTCACCCAGAGCCCCGACCAGGTCGAAGAAGCGACTAATGGCTTCGGCTCGAGCGTTCAGGTCACCGGCGTCAACCGCGAACTCGACGTGTTCGTCCAGAACCAGTTACGGACCGAAACCTCGGGTGCCGGCTATGCCGACCAGACTGCGAATATCCTCGGCCAGCTGCAAAGCGTGTACGGGACGCCCGGCGGCACCGGTACGCTCGAAACCGCATTCAACAATTTTACCTCCGCGATTCAGGCGCTGTCGACGACTTCGGGCGGCCAGACCACCCAGGTCACGGCATTGTCGGCAGCGCAGGCGCTGGCGCAGCAACTGAACTCGACGACGCAGGGTATTCAGGCGTTGCGCTCGAACGTCGAGCAGGATATCGGCACGTCCGTGACCACGGCCAACACGGATCTGGCCCAGATTGCGTCGATCAACACGCAGCTGCAGAGTTTGAGCCCAACCGATCCCGCCGCCGCCACGCTGGAAGACCAGCGCGATACCGCGATCAATCAGCTCGCGCAATTGGTCGACATCAAAGTCACTACCGACGGATCCAATCAGGCCAACGTCTTTACGAGCTCGGGTGTTCAGCTCGTCGGCGCCGGCCTGGCTTCCAAGTTCAACTTCACGTCGCCGGGTACGTTGACCGCCACCTCGCTCTACAACGCCGATCCGTCCAAATCCGGCGTAGGATCTCTCACGATCACACTTCCGAACGGCGCCAACATGGACGTGGTCTCGAACAACGTGATCCGTTCGGGACAGATTGCCGCCGACCTGACGTTGCGCGACCAGACCCTGGTGCAGGCGCAGTCCCAGGTCGATCAGATGGCGGCAACGCTCGCCAGTTCGCTGTCCGACCAAACCACGGCCGGCACGGCGGTCACTTCGGGTGCACAGAGCGGCTTCAGCCTTGATACGGCGAACATGCTGCCGGGCAACACGATCAATCTTACCGTCACGAACGGAACCACCCAGCAGCAGATTCAGATCGTGAACGTGACCGATCCGTCTGCGCTGCCGCTGCCGAACGCGGCCAACGCCAATCCGAAGCAGATCGGTGTCAATTTCTCCGGCGGCATGGCGTCGGTGGTTTCCCAATTGAACGCCGCGCTCGCTGGCACCGGTATGCAATTCTCCAACCCCTCCGGTTCGACGCTGCAGGTGCTCAATAACGGAACCGCTTCCAACACCGTCAATTCAGCTTCCGTCACCACCACGACGTCGTCGTTGACCAGCGGCAGCCCCCAACTGCCGCTGTTCACCGACGCCGGGTCGCTTTACACCGGCGCGATCACCGGCAACGGCTCCCAAATCACCGGCCTGGCCGGACGCATCACCGTCAACTCGGCGCTGCTCAATAATCCGTCGGATCTCACGGTCTACAGCACTTCACCACCCACGGCGGCCGGCGACACCACGCGCTCGGACTTCATCTATTCGCAATTGACGTCGAGTACGTTCACGTATTCGCCGTCAACCGGACTCGGTTCAAATCCGTCACCGCTCTCGGGGACGCTGCCCAGCTATTTGCAGCAATTCTTGAGCTTGCAGTCCAATGCGGCGGCGTCGGCGACGCAATTGCAGAAGGGCCAGGATGTCGTGGTCAGCACGCTGCAGCAGAAATTCGATTCCACCGCCAGCGTCAACATCGACACCGAGATGTCGAACCTGATCGCGCTGCAGAATTCCTATGCGGCCAATGCTCATGTGATGTCGGTGGTTCAAAGCATGATGACGACCTTGATGCAGGTCCAACTGTAAGGCGATCCAGATGTCGATCAATAGCGTAGGATTTGGCGGCACGCTGTTCGGGCAGGCGGTGCAGAACCTCAACAACCAGCTCACCAACCTGTCGACGCAGCTCGCCACCGGAGAGAAATCGACCACCTATTCCGGCATGGGCACGGCTGAGGGGTTCGCGATCGCAGCGCGATCGCAGCTCTCGCAGATTTCCGCGTTCTCCGACACAATCAACAACGTCAATACCACCATCAACGCGGCCAACACCGCGCTGCAATCGCTGACGAGCATCAGCGGGCAGGTGCAGAGCGATGCGGCCACCACGCCACAAAACCTCAACAGCACCGGACAAACCATCGCACAGCAGAACGCGCAGACCGAACTGTCGTCGATCGTGGGAATCCTCAACACGCAGGTCGGCAACAACTTCATATTTTCCGGCAGTGCGATCAATACGCCGTCGGTGGCGTCCGCGAACGACATCATGAATGGCACCGGCTCCCAGGCCGGCTTGAAGCAGGTGATTGCCGAGCGCGCGCAGGCGGACGGCACCACCGGCCTTGGTCGCCTGGTGCTTACGGGGCCAAGCACGACCTCGACGCCGCCGACCCCGAATACGGTTTCGGTCGCCGAGGACGTCCCCGGCTCGCCGTTCGGATTGAAAATCGGTTCTGTGTCGTCGACGTTAACGGGCGCGACGGTGACCGGTCCGTCCGGTTCGCCGAACGGCATTTCGGTTACCCTCGGCGCCACAAATCCAAATCCAGGCGACCAGCTCAACATCACCTTCAATCTGCCTGATGGCACGACTACTTCGGTTCAGTTGACGGCAACGAATACGTCACCAGCGCCTGCCGGCAGCTTCACCATCGGCTCGACTCCGGCAGCGACCGCCGGCAACCTGAACACGGCGCTGAATACGGCAATCGGCACGGTAGCCAATACGACGCTGGTGGCGGCTTCCGCGGTTGCCGCGGGCAACGATTTCTTCGATCCATCCGGAACGGCCACCGGAAGCGTCGTCGATAGCCAGGCCGGTACGCCTGTCACTAGTGCGACGAGCTTGTCCGGCGCGTCGGGTTCGGATTCGCTGACCAGTTCCTTCTCCGCAGGCGACACGTTGACGGTCGATGGCCAATCGATCCAGTTCTATAATTCCAGCGCCACGCCCCCCACCAGCGCCGGCAACGCGCTCAACACCACCTATCTTGACCTGGCCACCGCAAACGTTGGCAATCTCCTGAGCAGTATCGACTCGATCACCGGCACTTCGACGCCGTCGACCGTCAGCGGCGGCGTGGTCACGCTGAATACCGACAACGCCGCGAGCCTGAACATCACGAGTTCGAACCCGGCCGCGCTCAACGCGCTCGGTTTCAGCTCCTCTCCCATCACGGCGGTTCAACCGCCGTTGCGGGTCTCGAGCTCCGGTAATTCGCTGGTCAACGGCTCCGCCGACACCGTGGCCTGGTACACCGGGAATTCGTCCAGCTCGCCGCGGGGATCGGAGACCGCCCGGGTCGATTCATCGATCACGGTTCAATACGGCGCACAGGCCAACGAACAGGCTATTCGTCAGCAGCTCGAAGGGGTCGCGGTGTTCGCCGCCGTCACGGTCTCGCCGACCGGAGCCAATTCGGCTGCGCAGATATCAGCCCTTAGTTCGCGCATTGCGACCAACATGACCGCCCAGCCGGGCCAGCAGACCATTTCGGATATCCAAACCGATTATGCCGCCGCGCAAAACATCATGCAGGAAGCAGGCGCCCGGCAAACCCAGAGCTCGAACTCAACTGCAGAACGTCATCGACCAGACCGAAACCGTCTCGACGCAGGAGGTGGCGAGCCAGCTTCTGGCGTTGCAGAACAGCCTGTCGGCGTCCTACGAGGCGACCTCGATGCTTGCTGGACTGACGCTGACCAAGTTTCTTCCGGCTGGTGGGTAAGGCGCGCGCCATCGCCAGGGGGAGGCAACCCCGGCACCGCACGGTGCCCGACATAAAGATTTCGTTAACCATAGCTGTTTACTTTTCGGAAAGCAGGCCAACGCCGCGTTGGCCGCCCTTGATGCCTTTCTGTCGCCACAGGCCAGGCACGGCGGTATTGGCGTGGGGTCCGAGCAATGCTTGACGGTGGTGTTCGATTGCAGGTGGCGGAGAAGGCGATATCCCGGGATCAAATCCCGCTCCGCTTCCGCCATGGCCGAGCTGTTCGCGCCGCTTGATCGGTTGCTGGGCAGCGGCGGTGATGCGCGGCTGACGATCAATCCGGCGAGCGGGCTCAACGAATATGGCTGCCAGCCTTTTCCTTGCCCGGATACACTAAGCTTCTCCTCCAGCACAGCGACATCGATTTCGGAACGCGCCTACGATCGCGCGCGCGAAGCGCGGGATTCGTTGATGCAGTCCGCCATTGCCGTCGGCTTCGAGGCCGCGTTCGATGCGCGCGTTGAGGCCATGCGCGAGGAATTGAAGGCCTGTCTCGGACTGTCCCGGACAAAGGCTGATGTGGTCTTTTCTCCGTCGGGCACCGACGCGCAATTGCAGGCATTGTTCCTCACGCGGGCGCGGCTCGGCCCCGCTCTGACCACGGTTATCGTGGCCGCCGATCAAACCGGCAGCGGAACCGTCAACACCGCGCGCGGGTGTCATTTCAATGCTGTGACGGCGAACGGCAGCCGGGTTCGTAAAGGCGAGCCGATCGCCGGGCTGGCGCATTCCGTCAACAGCGTCGCGCTGCGGCTGTTCGATGAGGCCGGCGACATCCGCCCGCAGCCGGCCAGCGATGCAATGGTTCTCGGCGCGGTCGAACGCGCCATCGCCAGCGGCAGTCGCGTGCTTCTTCAAGTCATGGATTCCTCGAAGTTCGGATGGCGAGCCCCTAGCGCGCAATGCCTCGACGAAATCTCGATGCGCTGGCCGGATCAGGTCCAGATCGTGGTCGATGCCTGCCAGATGCGCCTTGGCCGCACGCGGTTGCGAAAATATCTCGATCGCGGATATCTGGTGCTTGTCACCGGCTCCAAGTTCTTCACCGGTCCGCCCTTCAGCGGCGCGCTGCTGGTCCCCTCGGCCCTCGCGCAAGAGATCAATACCGCAAGTGACATTGCGCCGGGACTGCTTGAATACACCAGCCGCAGCGACTGGCCGAAAGGCTGGGCAGCCCTGCGGTCACGATTTCCGGTCAGGGCCAATTTTGGCCAATGGCTGCGCTGGGAAGCGGCACTCGAGGAAATCAGGGCCTATTACAGCGTGCCTGACGACTTTCGCCGGATCGCGCTTGAGACTTTCGGCAAGGGCACGGAGCAAATCATCGCATCCTCACCGTCGCTTCGGCTACTGCCGCCGCAGCCAAGGCCACCCGGCGAGGGCGTCGACGATGATGAATTGGCGCAGAGGACGATCTTTCCGTTCGTGATCAGGCACAGTGATCGCGTCTTCCCGCTGGAACATTACAAAAAATTATATCGCGTGCTGGCGCGGGGCGTCATGCCTGCGGCTTCCGCCGATGACCCGGCGGTCGCGGCCACGCCTTGCCTGATCGGCCAGCCCGTGGCGCTGGGGGACGGCGAGGGGCAGCCCGCCGCGGCGTTGCGCATCTGTGCCGGCGCGCGCCTCGTGACCGAGGCGTGGTCGCCCGACGCGGAGATTGCGCGGAAGAACTTGCAACGCGAGCTCGGCAATGTCGGGGCCATCGTCGCCAAGACCGAGTGGTTGCTGGCGCATAGCGACGGATTGGATTTGGCGGAGGTTTGTGGTGGAGTCTAACAGCCTGGAGCTCAAGAGCGTCGAAGCCGGTCTGGCGCGCTACCCCAGCGCGGAGCGAATTGGATTCGCCAGGCTCACCGCAATGGCGTTTGGCGGCATGGATCTGCGTCCATTGCGGGATCAACTGATCTCGAAGGTTATCGCCGGAACCGCCGGAGCAGGCGAGGGGCTCGATCTATCGCTGATCACGCAGCTCTTGGGCGACAAGCAGGCGGGCTTGGCCATTCAGGCCGAGGTGCTCGCCTTTCATCAGCTTTACCGGTCCCCCTGTTCGGTCGAAAAACCGAAATTGCGCGTGCTTGCACTCGCGGCCGCGATCGATATGGGGGGCAACACGCCGATCGAGTTCTTGCTGGAAGGCTCCGGGTTCGAGTTGCAGACGCTGTACGTGGTCGCCGGAACAGAACTGCCGGTCCCGCTGCCCGACCATGACGTCGCGATCGTGATCGCTTCCGAATTCGGAGGAGTGCCGGGAGGCGCTACGCAAGATCGACCGGGCGATGCCGCGCTGGCCGCGGCCGCTTCTGAATCCTCCGCACCTTGTTCGGAACCTGGATCGCGACAAACTGTATGGCCTGCTATGTGGCATCCCGGGCCTGGATATCCCGGCGACCGCCGGCATGACGCGGGCGCAATTGCTCGGGATCGCCCAATCGAATGTCGGCCTCGCGGATTTCGCGGCGGAGCTGCGATTTCCGATCATCGTTCGGCCGCGCGGCTCGCATGCCGGCGTCGGGCTCGCCAAAATCGACGACGGTGCCATGATCGCCCGATATCTCGCGGACCGCCCGGAGCAGGAATTTTTCGTCTCCCGCTTCGTCGATTATGCCGGGAACGACGGTCTGTTCCGCAAATATCGAATTGTTTTCGTCGATGGCCGGCCCTATGCCTGCCATATGGCGGTCGCCGACCGCTGGGATATCTGGTATCTGAACGCCGGCATGGCGTTCAGCGAAAGCAAGCGCCTTGAAGAAGAGCGTTTCATGCGCAGCTTCGACAGCGGTTTCGCGCGACGCCACCAGGGCGCGCTCGTCGCCCTGGCCGATCGGATCGGCCTCGACTATTTCACCATCGACTGCGCGGAAAACCAAAACGGTGAATTGCTGATCTTCGAGGCCGACAACACCGCCGTGGTCCACAACATGGATTCGCCGGAGCTGTTTCCCTACAAGGCGCCGCAGATGCGCAAGATATTCGAAGCCTTCGCGGCGATGCTGTATCTCGCGCCCGGCACGGCCAGGAGCACGCGGCGTAGCGATCAACCGCCAGCACGCTGGCGACATCGCAGCAGTGCGCGTCAAGGCTTGCCAGGCCACCCGCCGCTCCCACCTCCACCGCTCGCACCCATCGCATGGCAGCGTATCAAACGCGGTCATTCGCACCGCTCCGATGGACGAATAGTGTGCCGTCCTTCGAACTGATAAATTCCTCGTCGATTAAACAAAATCAGGCAGTCGCTAACACGACGCAAACAGAAAGGGCAGGAAATGGCTGAACCGGTGGCGCAGGACGACATGCTGATCGAATGGGATGCCGAGATCGTCATGGACGACGGCATCGTGCTGCGGGCGGACGTGTTCCGGCCGAAGGCGGAAGGCAAATGGCCGGTTCTGCTGACCTATGGTCCCTATGCCAAGGGGCTCGCCTTTCAGCAGGGCTACCCGAGTGCCTGGCAGAGCATGATCGCGAGCCACCCTGACGTGGCCTACGGATCAACCAACAAGTATCAGAATTGGGAGGTGGTCGATCCCGAGAAATGGGTGCCTCACGGCTATGTCTGCGTGCGCGTGGATTCACGCGGCACCGGGCGATCGCCGGGGCGTGTCGATCATTTTTCTCCCCGCGAGACGCGCGACTTTTATGAATGCATCGAATGGGCCGGCGTCCAGGATTGGTCGAACGGGAATGTCGGCCTGAACGGCATCTCCTATTACGGGATCAACCAGTGGCAGGTGGCTTCGCTACAGCCGCCCCATCTCAAGGCGATGTGCATCTGGGAAGGCGCGGCTGACTGGTATCGCGACATGACGCACCATGGGGGCATTCTGTCGACGTTCTGGGCCAACTGGTACGACATGCAGGTGAAGACCGTGCAGTTCGGCCTCGGCGAAAGAGGGCCGCGCAGCAGAGTGAGCGGCGAATGGGTATGCGGCGACGAAACCATGTCGGACGAGGAACTGGCGCGCAATCGATCGAGTTTCGGCGACGACATTCTCGCCCATCCCCTCGACGATGAATACCACAAGGCGCGTTCGCCGGACTGGGACAAGGTGACGGTGCCATTTTTGTCAGCAGCCAACTGGGGCGGCCAGGGGTTGCACCCACGCGGGAATTTCGAGGGATATACCCGGGCCGCGTCAAAGGAGAAGTGGCTGGAGTGCCACGGCCTCGAGCATTGGACGCATTTCTATACCGACTACGGGCGTCAATTGCAGAAACGCTTCTTCGATTTCTATCTCAAGGGCGAAGCCAACGGCTGGCCGCAACAGCCGAAGGTTCAATTGCAGGTCCGTCATACCGATCGTTTCGTCGAGCGGCATGAATCCGCCTGGCCGTTGCCTTCGACGGTCTGGACCAAGTTTTATCTTGATCCCAGGGATCAAACCCTTTCGCTGCAACCACCCGCGGAGGACGCGAAGATCAGCTTTGCCGCAATGGGCGACGGACTGACGTTCATGTCCAAGCCGTTGACCGAAGACACCGAGATCACCGGTCCGCTGGCGGCGGGGTTGCGAATTTCCTCCAGTACGGAGGATGCCGATCTATTTCTGGTTTTCCGGGTTTTCAGTCCGGACCTGCGCGAAGTGACTTTTGTCGGCGCGATCGATCCGCATACGCCGGTGGCACAGGGCTGGTTGCGCGCTTCTCATCGCAAGCTCGATGAAACCCTGTCTCGACCGTACCGTCCCTACCACAGCCATGACGAGGTGCAGCCATTGCAGCCGGGCAGACCGGTTGATCTGGCGCTTGAAATATGGCCGACCTCGATCATCGTCCCGAAGGGATATCGTATTGCTTTGAGCGTCCGCGGCAAGGACTACGAGTGGCAGTCAACGACCGGTGCAAAACTATCCAATTTCAAGAATGAATTGCTCGGATGCGGGCCTTTTCTGCATAATGAGCCGCGCGATCGGCCGAGCCGGCTGTTCGCAGGAACGACCACGCTTCATATCGACAGCAAGGGCTTTAATCACATCCTGGTTCCGATTATTCCAAGACCATGATCCGGAAAAGTAGGAACCGGTTTTCCCTCGCGACAAACGTCAGAGGCGTTTGCGCGGAGATCGTGCTTAAACAAGACGATGGATGACGAGCATGAATTCAATGCAGTTGAATCCTGCTCCAAGAGCCAAAACAATTGGCCGATCGGAGGATCCAGGCAGACACATGGGGAGGACAGGATGGGAATTTCACGTCGTGGAATTCGTAACGGCTGTCGCGGGCATTGGCCTGTCGAGCGCTGCGGCTTCCGGTAGGGCAAGAGCTAGCGATGGCCCGATCCGCATCGGTCTGTTGACGGTGAAGACCGGAGCGCTGGCTTCCGGCGGCATCGATATGGAGCGCGCGCTCAACATGTTTCTGAAGGAGCGCGACTACACCATGTCAGGTCGGAAGGTCGAATTGGTGACAGGGGATACCGGAGGTGTCCCTGCGACAGCGCGCAGCAAGACTTCAGGAAATGGTGGAAAAGAACAATGTCCATTGCCTGATTGGACCGCTCGCGGCGTTCGAGGCGTTGGCGATCGATGATTATATTCGCCAGATGCAAATGCCGACGCTCTCGGTTGCAGCGGCGGAGGATATGACTCAACGAAGCGCAAATCCCTGGTTCGTTCGCGCGACTTCGACATCTTCCCAGTGCGCGCATCCCCTGGGTGAATACGCGGCGAAAGAACTCAAGTACAAAAAGATGATTACCATCGCCGATGACATCGCCTACGGACAGGAAATGTGCGCCGGCTTTCAGCAAGTCTTTGAGGACAATGGCGGCCAGATCATTCAAAAGCTGTTTCCGCCGCTGACCGTACCCGATTATGGCGGCTACGTCGGCCAGTTGAAGAGTGCGGACGCGATCTTTCTTGGCTTTGCCGGTTCGAATGGCTTCCGGTTCCTTCGGCAATTCGTGGACTACGGTCTAAAAGACAAGATGCACGTCATCGGCGGCATGACCGCGCTGGACGAGGCGGTGCTGCGCAATATGGGCGATGAAGCGCTGGGTATCATCACTACGTGCTGGTATTCGGCCGAGCTGGACGCCAAACCGAACCAGACGTTTGCGCCGGCCTTCCGCAAGGAGTTCAAATATGATCCGGGGTTCTACGCGGCGAGCACCTATGTGAACGGCGCGGTCCTTGAAGCGGCGGTCAAGGCCGTCAATGGCAACGTGGAAGACAAGCCTGCCTTGATGGCTGCGCTGCGCTCGACCAATGTCGATACCGTGCGAGGGCCGGTGAAGTTTGACGGTTTGGGCAACGTCGTCGGCAACGTCTATCTTCGAAAGGTGACCCGAAAGGACGGCCGGCTTGTCAACTCGGTATTCAAGACCTATCCGGATGTCAGCCAGTTCTGGACCTACGGCAAGGAAGCCTTTCTCGCCAACCCGGTTTATTCGCGCGATTATCCCCCGGCGAAATATCTGGAACGTTAAGGCGTGCGCGTTTGATCGCGCTCGCCCTCATGTTTTCTATTGCATGCTGACGAGCGTCAGATCGACGAACCATGATTGCGGCGAGACAAAACCTTTCACTTTAGGGCTCATCGCACGCGGGTTGAGGTCGTGAACGATATAAAGCCATGGCGGGTTATCGACCAGCCGTTCATGGGCCTTGCGCAATGAACTTGAAATCACCGCTGGATCGGTCGTTCCCGCAAGCGCGGTGAGGGCGCTGTCGAACTCGTCATCCTTCCACTGCTCGAAATTAAAGCCGTTCGGTGAAAAATTCGCCGAGGAAAAATAGCGCGCCATGACGCCGACGTCGGACGAGGGCGAACTGATGTTGAGCGTCATCGCGCCCTTGAGGCTCGGACTGTCCGGGGTTGCGCGCGCCGCCGTGAGCAGGAGCTGCCATTCGACCACCTCGAATTCGACATTCACCCCGCAAGCCTCTTTCAGGTTTTCCTGCAGGAATTCGTTCATCGGCAAAGGCAGCATCTGACCGGAGCCCGAGGTCGAAATCATCGCCTTGAACGTCAGCGGTTTGTCAGGCGTAAAGCCGGCTTCAGCCAGCAGCGCCTTGCCCCTGGCGGGATCGAATTTGTAGTGATTGACCGGCGAGCCGAAATTGGGATCGCTGGTCTTGAGCCAGCCTACGGAGGGCTCGGCGGTCCCGTTGAGCAAGGTCACCAGCCCTTCGCGATCGACGCAGTAATTCAGGGCCTGGCGGACTTTCACATCCTTGAACGGACTGCCTGATGCGCCGATGTTGTAAAACCACGGCCAGACATGCGGATAGGAACCCATGGTGATATTGAACCCGGCCGATTTCAGCGAAGCGATGCCGTCTGGTGGCGGCACTTCGATCCAGTCGACCTGGCCCGAACGCAAGGCCGCAAGCCTCGCATTGGCCTCGGGGATCGGCAGCAGCACCACATTGTCGACCTTGGCCTTCTTCGCGGCGTCCCAATAACCATCCCATCGAACCAGATCGACTTCCTGGCGCGGCTCGACTTTCGAAATGCGGAAAGGTCCGGTGCCTGCCGCAGGCAGGATGGCGACCTTTGCCCAATCGTGGCCCGCCTTTTCAAAGGAGGCCGGCGACGTGAACAGGATGTAGACAGCCATAAACGGAAAATACGAGGCCGGCTTTGTCGTGCCGATCGCGACCGTGTAATCATCGATCTTCTTGTAAGTGCTGAGCAAAGGCGCGCGCGCCCGCGTCATTGCGGAACTGGTCACTTCGTATTGCGGGCTGTCGGTCTTGAAGTATCGGTCGAGATTCCAGACCACCGCGTCGGCGTTGAAATCGGTACCGTCGTGGAATTTGACGCCGTGACGCAGATGAAAGATCCAGGTCTTGTTGTCGTCGGGTACCTGTTCCCACTTCTCCGCAAGTCCGGGACGCAATCCCGCCAGATGATCGGTGCTTGTGAGATCCCACAGCACCAGTCCCTCGAAAATCGGATAACCGAGAAAACGCATGCCTTCGAAGCCGTTGTTGGGAAGGCCGGTCGTGGTCGGAATATCGGACGCGGTCATCGCGATACGAAGCGTCGTCTCGGCCAGGAGAGGTTGTTGCGACAGAAGCAACGCAGCCAGTGCCGCGGCGCCGGAAATCTGACGAAATCGCATGGGACCACCTGTCTTACAAAAGCGCTATAAACGTCGATGCAAGTTATGGACCAAATCTCGCTCGTGACCGGGCGCAAGCCACCGCTGGCGCGGGCGCGTCGTCCTTGTGCCCCGAAAAAGGCAGCCGCGAACAGAAAATGATAGCCTGCCGGGCATTGGCTGATTCGAAAGCGATCCCGTAAGTCCGGTCTATTCCGGGCGCGCGTTCCTGCTTTCGAGGCGGTGTGCGGAGAGCCTATCTGTTGCCGGCGAAGTGGAAAAAAGCCTCGGCGGGGATGCCGAACCTGTCGCGCTTGCAGCGGCAGGCTTACAACTCATTTCAACAGGGTGATCTCGGCAGAGCCGAGAAGCTATGCGCCGGAATTCTCGAATACCGGCCCGAGGATTTCGAGGCGCTTCATTTGCTGGGCGTTCTCAACTTCCGGCGCCTTCGCCACGTCGAGGCGCTTCGCTTTCTCACGCAGGCGCTTCGGATCAATTCCGGCTCCGCGGAAGCGATGTCCAATCTTGGATTGGCGCTTCACGCGACGGAGCGCTTCGAGGAGGCGATCGCATGGTATCGCACCGCGCTGGAGATTGCGCCGGATCATCCGGAGATTCTCTACAATCTCGGCAATGCCTGTCTCGAGCTCGGCCGCATCGATGAAGCGCTTGCAAACTTCGATGCGGTGCTGGCTAAAAACCCTGGCCATGCCGGCGCGCTCGTCAACAGAGGCAATACGCTTTTGCGGTTCAACCAACCCGTCAAGGCCATAACCAGCTATGACAAGGCACTTGCGGCGCTGCCCGGTCATTCGCAGATCCTGACCAATCGTGGCCATGCGCTTCGCCGCCTCGACCGGCCGGCCGAAGCGCTTGTCGATTTCGAAGCCGCACTCGCGACGGCGCCCGAATTTGCTGAGGCCCATTTCGAGTCCGCGATGACGCGGCTTTCGCTCGGCGATTTCGACGCCGGCTGGAAGTCGTATGAATGGCGCTGGCGCACGGGAGCGTTTGCCCGGCAGCGCCGGCAGCTTCATGCGCCGCTCTGGCTCGGAGATGCGCCGGTCAGCGGCAAGACTATTCTGCTCCATGCCGAGCAGGGGATGGGCGACACCATCCAGTTCATCCGCTATGCGCCGCTGCTGGCCGGCATGGGCGCCAAGGTGGTCTGCGAAGTTCAGCGGGAATTGCAGCCGTTATTGGCGGAGCTCCAGGACCTCACCATCATCGCCAGCGGCGAGCCGCTGCCCGCATTCGATCTGCATTGTCCCTTGCTCAGTCTTCCCCTGGCGTTCGGCACCAAGCCCGAGACGATCCCGGCGGCGGTTCCGTACCTCGCGGCCTCGGCGGAGCGGCTGGCCGAGTGGCGCGATCGTTTGCGGTTGACAGGACCGCTCGCGGCAAGACCGCGCGCCGGATTTGTCTGGTCCGGCCAGCTCTCGCACAAGAATGACGCCAACCGGTCGATTCCACTTGCACGTCTTGCCGCGCTTTTCGAGGATCCGCCGCTACAGTGTGTCAGTCTCCAGAGCGACCTGCGAGACGCCGATGGTGAAGTCCTGCGCGGCCTGCCGAACTTGATCCACCTCGGCGGCGGGTTTCGCGATTTTGCCGATACTGCGGCCGTCATTTCGTTGCTTGATGTCGTCATTTCAGTCGATACCGCGGTCGCGCATCTGGCGGGCGCGCTGGGCAAACCGGTGGTGATCCTTCTTCCCCATGCGGCCGATTTCCGCTGGCTGAGGGGCCGCGAGGATTCGCCATGGTACCCGACGGCGAAACTGTTCCGGCAGCCGGCCTTTGGCGACTGGGACAGTGTTATCGGCCGCCTGCACGATGAATTGCGGCAAGTGAGCCGGTCCGGCATGGCCGGGGAGGCGTAATGTTCCGGCGTTAGGATTTCGTTAACCACGTCTATTTACTGTTTGGTGAGGATTTGCGGACGCCGCCGCCGCTGTCGGAGCCATTCATGACCGAGCGAATTCACCTGGTAGTGGCCACGCCCTGCTTTGGCGGCCAGGTTTCCAGCATCTATGCCAGTTCCATCTTCAAGTTGCAGAGCGCGGTGCGCCCGTTGTCCAACATGAACCTCAAGGTCGAACTGCGCGACGGCGATGCGCTTATTACGCGCGCGCGGGCCAATCTGGTGACGCTCTTCCTTGAAGACCCCACCGCGACCCATCTGCTGTTCGTGGATGCGGATATCGGGTTTATGCCCGAACAGGTGTTTCGGCTGATCGAATGCGGTGCGGATATGGTGGCCGGCGCCTATCCGATCAAGCGCGTCAACTGGGACAAGGCGAAGCGGGCGATCGAAGCCCAGCGACCGAATGTGCCGTCAGCCGCGCTCGACTATGTGCTGGAGATCAACGATCCGGATCATGTTCCCGTGGTGAATGGCTTTACGCGGGTGCGCTACGCCGGGACCGGATTCCTGATGATCCGGCGCCACGTCTTCGAGAAGATGTGCGCACATCCCGCCTACGCCCCGCTGCAATTCCTTCGCGAACATTCACTTGATGCGCTGGCGGGAAGCCTCAACCGGTTTGCACTGTTCGAATGCATGATCGATCCGCGCACCCGAACCTATCTCAGCGAGGATTTCGCGTTCTGCAAACGCTGGACCGATATCGGCGGAGAAATCTGGGCCGACCTCGAAAGCCATCTCGATCACGTCGGCCCGTCGATATTCCGTGGCGACGTCTCCTCGCAATTTGTCGCGCCCGCACTTGCACCCGATACGGCATGAGATGGAAGCCGTCTCCAGGGAGCGAATTGCCATGAACCGGTTGCATTGCGCGGACCGTATTGGCCTTGCCAGGCTTACCACCCTGGCGGCGACCGGAATCGATTTACGTCCGCTGTGGCATGCCCTGATCGGCAAATTGATCGACGGCAGCATCGAAGCCGGCGAGGGGCTGGATTTGTCGTTGATCGCGCAATTGCTGGGCGACAAGCCGGCCGGTCTCGCGATCCAGCATGAGATCCTCAAATCCCATCAATTGTTCCGTTCGCCATGTTCGACGCCGCAGCCGCGATTGCGCGTGCTTGCGCTCGCGGCGGCGACCGACATGGGCAGCAACACGCCGATCGAATTCCTGCTGGAAAATTCCGGCATCGAGCTGATGACGCTCTATGTCATTCCGGAAGTCGAATTGCCGCAGCCACTTCCCGATCATGACATCGCCATCGTGATAGCATCGGACTCCGAAGATTGCCGCGATGCGCTACGCAAGATCGGCCTGGTCGCAAGCTGGCCGCGGCCGTTGCTCAATCCGCCGCATCTCGTCGGCAATCTCGATCGCGACAAGCTGCATGCGCTGCTTTCCGGAATCGACGGGCTTGAAATTCCGATGACGACGGCTGTGAGCCGCACGCAACTATTCGATCTGTCGCGCGCGGCCGCGGCGTCGCGTGATATAACGACCGATCTTGCATTTCCCGTTATCATCAGGCCGCGCGGGTCGCATGCGGGCAAGGGGCTTGCGAAGATCGACGATGCCGCCGCCATCGAGCGCTATCTCGGCGAACGACAGGAGCAGGAATTTTTCATCTCGCGGTTTGTCGATTACGTGAGCGATGATGACCTGTTTCGCAAGTACCGGATCGTCGTCGTCGATGGCCGGCCTTACGCGGTTCATCTGGCGATCGCCGATCGCTGGGACATCTGGTATCTCAACGCCGGAATGACGTTCAGTGCGGGCAAGCGCCTCGAGGAAGAAACGTTCATGCGGACATTCGACATCGGCTTCGCGCGCCGTCACGAGGCGGCGCTGGCCGGCATGATCGCCCGCATCGGTCTTGATTATTTCACGATGGATTGCGCGGAAACCAAAGATGGTTCGCTCTTGATATTCGAGGCTGACAATACCGCGATCGTCCACAACATGGATCCGCCCGGCATCTTTCCGTACAAGGCGCCTGAGATGCAAAAAGTGTTCAATGCGTTCGCAGCCATGCTGGATCGCCGCGCGCAGCATGCCCAGGAGCAGGCAGCATGACAGTGGCGTTGCGCGAGGAACCGCTGCTGTCCGCATCGAGCGAAACGCTCGATCCACAAAACTGGGACGAGATTCGTGCGCAGGGTCATCGCATGCTCGATGACATGATCGACTACGCCGCCAACATTCGCGAGCGTCCGGTGTGGTCTCCGATACCGGATGATGTTCGCGCGCGGTTTCGCGAAGGTCTGCCGCGGCAGCCTTCCGCGCTCGGCGAGGTCTATCGGGAATTCAGCGATAGCATCGTTCCCTATGCGACGGGCAACGTTCACCCCGGCTTCATGGGATGGGTGCATGGCGGCGGCACCGCGGTCGGGATGCTGGCGGAGATGCTGGCGGCCGGATTGAACGCCAATCTCGGCGGACGCGATCACATTCCGATCGAGGTCGAACGCCAGATCGTTGAATGGACGCGCGCGATGTTCGGCTTCCCGAGCGAGGCGAGCGGAATTTTCGTCACGGGCACATCGATGGCGAACCTGATGGCGGTGCTGGTGGCACGAACGGCCGCGCTCGGGCCGGTCGTTCGTCAGCATGGACTCGGCGAGGATGGCGCGCTGTTGACGGCGTACACATCGACCGCCACGCACGGCTGCGTTTCCAAGGCGATGGATCTCGCGGGCTTTGGCAGGGATGCGCTACGCTGTATCGAGACCGATCGATTGCATCGCATCGATGTCGCGGCATTGCGCGCCCAGATCGCGATTGATCGCGCAGCAGGTCTCAGGCCCTTTCTTGTTGTCGGCTCGGCCGGAACGGTAGACATCGGCGCGATCGATGACCTCTGCGCATTGAGCGCATTGTGCCGCGAGGAGAAACTCTGGTTTCACGTCGACGGCGCTTACGGGGCTCTGGGGGTCCTTTCTCCGCAACTGGCGCCGCGGCTGGCGGGACTCGAGCAAGCGGATTCAATCGCGCTTGATTTTCACAAATGGGGGCAGGTGCCCTACGACGCCGGCTTCCTGGTCGTTCGCGACGGCCGGCAGCATCGCGAAACCTTTGCTGCGCCCGCGGTGTATCTGCGCCGGGAAACCAGGGGGCTCGCCGCAGGCTCGCCATGGCCGTGCGATCTCGGTCCCGATCTGTCGCGCGGATTTCAGGGCGCTCAAGACATGGTTCACGCTGAAAACCTACGGCACTGAAAAGCTGGGCGCGATGATTACCCGCACCTGTGCGCTCGCGGGGTATCTGGAAGCCCGCATCCTGGCCGAGCCGCGGCTTGAACTATTGGCGCCGGTTCAGCTCAATATCGTCTGCTTTCGCTATCGCGCTAATGACGCCAACCAGGTCAACGGCGATATCGTCGCCGATATTCAGGAGTCCGGTATAGCGGCGCCGTCGACGACGGTTCTGGCCGGCCAGCTCGCGATACGTGCGGCGATCGTCAATCACCGCACCGACAAATGCGATGTCGATGCGCTGATCGCGGCGGTGCTGGAATTCGGAGCTCAGCGGTCGTCATCCGGCGGCGTCCTGCCTGAGGTCGAAGCGTCTCCACCGGTGGCGATCTGATCTAAACAGAAGGTCAGAGCTTCGGTTCTGATTCAGTCAGAACCGATCAGGCTCCAGGCCGCCACGTTCAGGCGGAGCGGCGCGCTTCCTCTTTGGCCTTGTTGCTGGCTGCGTGCTGATCCAGCAACTTCTTCTCGTAGGCGACCAGTTTGCGGGCCTGCTTCAATGCCTGATACAGGTCGCCACTGAGGATACTGGTGTTGATGCCCTCGATGATCGGCCACGCGCTCGGTGCGGCGGTGACGATATCGCGGATCAGATTGAAGTAGGTGCCGTGGTTGATCTGCGGGTCCGGCGAAATGTACATCAACTGCACGGCAAGATAGACGAGCTTGGCCGGCGTGTCGGCGATGGCCGGCGTCATGATGTCTTTCTCGCGCAGAATCGGAATCTTGTCGCCTTCGATCAATAATCTGGCGCGCTGATCGGTGTTGGTGACCACGCAGGAACCGATGATGATCCGTTCGTGCGGCTTGAGCTCGACTTTAAGGGCCATGCCTGTTCTCCATTGCCGCCTCTTGGGCGAGCCATCCATGCAGCGAATTCGAACGAGTGTCGGCTTTGGTCGCGCCGGCGACGCATCAATGCTCTCTTGGCCGACACGGCCACAATCCTTTCCCATTATAGTTAACACTTGGTAAAGACCGGACGGCGCAGCCAAAATGTGCAGTCATATCAACGGTGTTTTGAAGATCGCGCGCGGAAAAAAGGCAATCGGCGCGTTGCCGGCGCGGCTGGCGAGTCGAAAGTGCGGTTCCGAATTCATGCTTTGTTAGAGGCTTGCTTCCAACGTGCGTCGGTCGCTCGATCATGAAGGTCGGGGCTACGCTCGCACTCTAATTTCACACCAGAAAGGTATGAAAAATGTCCGGTATCGTTCTCTCGTCATCCGTTCGCCAGAATCTTCTCTCCTTGCAGTCGACCGCGTCGCTGCTCGCGACCACCCAGAATGACCTCGCCACCGGCAACAAGGTCAACTCGGCGCTCGACAATCCGACTGAATTCTTCACGGCGCAGGGCCTCAACAACCGCGCCGGCGACATCAACAACCTGCTCGACGGCATCGGCAATGGCGTGCAGGTCCTGCAGGCCGCCAACACCGGCATCACCTCGCTGCAGAGCCTCGTCTCCAGCGCCCAGTCGATCGCCAACCAGGTGCTGCAGGCGCCGACCGGCTACACCACGAAGTCCAGCGTGACGACGACGGCCATTAGCGGTGCCACGGCGACCAACCTGTTGGGTACCCAGGCCGCCTACACCAGTGCGACCGCAACTGCGGGCACGGCCATCGTCGATTTCGACTACTGCCACCACCGTGACGGGCGCAACAAAGCTTTCGGGCGGTACGACGTCGACCGACGGCCTCGCGACGGCTTTGACTGCGGCCAGCACGCTCACGGTCGACGGCAAGACAATCACCTTCGTCACGACCGGAGCCACCAGCACCTCGTCCACCGGCGGTTCCATCAATGTCAGCACCGGCACGGTCCAGGACGTTCTCGATGCGATCGACAAGGTCACGGGCACCTTTGGCACGGGGAGTGCGTCGACGATCTCCGGGGGCGCGATTACGCTCAGCACCGGCACGACCAGCGATCTGTCTGTCAGCGGCACGGCCTTGGCTTCCCTCGGTCTTACCACGCCGGTTACGCAGGCCCGCGGCGGTGGAACGACCGCGCTCGGCGGCCTGACGCTCACGATCGCCGCCACCAACTCCGGTTCAACGGCGACGAGCCTCACGTTCGGTACGGGAAATGGCCAGATCTCGACGCTCAACGGGCTCAATACCGCGCTGGCGGCGAACGATCTTCAGGCCAGCATCGATTCCACCGGCGCGATCAGCATTACGACTACCAACAATGCGGCTTCGTCAACGGTGGGCGCGATCAGCGGTACGGCTGTAACAACAAGCGGTGCTGCGTTCGCCAGCCTGGGCGCCGGTGGTGCGGCTCCGGTCGCCGATCCGAACTCGCAGGCCACCCGCGCCAGCCTGGTCGCGCAGTACAACAACGTGCTGGATCAGATCAACACCACCGCTCAGGACTTGTCCTTCAACGGCATCAACCTGTTGAACAACGATACCCTCAACCTGACGTTCGACGAGACCGGCGCTTCCAAGCTGTCGATCACCGGTGTCACCTTCAACGATGCCGGCCTTGGTCTTTCGCAACTGAAACAAGGCACGGACTTCCTGGACAGCAACTCGGCCAATAGCGCTTTGACCGCGCTGACCGCCGCCAGCACCACGCTGCGCACGGAAGCAACGTCACTGGGTTCGAACCTGTCGATCGTGCAGATCCGCCAGGACTTCAACAAGAACCTGATCAACGTGCTGCAAACCGGTTCGTCCAACCTGACGCTGGCCGATACCAACGAGGAAGCGGCCAACAGCCAGGCGCTGTCGACCCGCCAGTCGATCGCGGTGTCCGCGCTCGCGCTCGCCAACCAGTCGCAGCAGAGCGTGCTTCAGCTGCTGCGCTGATCGCGAACACAAAAGCTAAAGGCGAAACGGCGGGGGAAACCCCGCCGTTTTCTTGTTTTTGGCTGCTTCCGAGGGTTGAAACTTCTCGAAGGCGCGCCGGGCGGATTGAAGTAAGAAAGCCTTAACCAAGCTATTTAAGTGCGCGTTAACTCTAATTTAAAGGAGTCCCGTTAGAAGCATAGACACAACACTAGGAAGGCTTGACACATGTCCGGTATCGTTCTCTCGGCATCCGTTCGCCAAAATCTTCTCTCCTTGCAGTCGACCGCGTCGCTGCTGGCGACCACCCAGAATGACCTTTCCACCGGCAACAAGGTCAATACCGCGCTCGACAATCCGACCGAATATTTCACGGCGCAGGGCCTCAACAACCGCGCCAGCGACATCAACAACCTGCTCGACGGCATCGGCAACGGCGTGCAGGTCCTGCAGGCCGCCAACACCGGCCTCACCTCGCTGCAAAGCCTGGTCGCCAGCGCCCAGTCGATCGCCAACCAGGTGCTGCAGGCGCCGACCGGCTACACCACCAGGTCCAGCGTGACGACGACGGCCATTAGCGGTGCCACGGCGAACAACCTGTTGGGTACCCAGGCCGCCTACACCAGTGCGACCGCAACTGCGGGCACGGCCATCGTCGATTCGACTACTGCCACCACCGTGACGGGCGCAACAAAGCTTTCGGGCGGTACGACGTCGACCGACGGCCTCGCGACGGCTTTGACTGCGGCCAGCACGCTCACGGTCGACGGCAAGACAATCACCTTCGTCACGACCGGAGCCACCAGCACCTCGTCCACCGGCGGTTCCATCAATGTCAGCACCGGCACGGTCCAGGACGTTCTCGATGCGATCGACAAGGTCACGGGCACCTTTGGCACGGGGAGTGCGTCGACGATCTCCGGGGGCGCGATTACGCTCAGCACCGGCACGACCAGCGATCTGTCTGTCAGCGGCACGGCCTTGGCTTCCCTCGGTCTTACCACGCCGGTTACGCAGGCCCGCGGCGGTGGAACGACCGCGCTCGGCGGCCTGACGCTCACGATCGCCGCCACCAACTCCGGTTTAA
Organism: uncultured Alphaproteobacteria bacterium; assembly: GCA_963811915.1. Taxonomy (GTDB): domain Bacteria; phylum Pseudomonadota; class Alphaproteobacteria; order Rhizobiales; family Xanthobacteraceae; genus Bradyrhizobium. The sequence goes on along the minus strand of CAWETC010000019.1, from coordinate 11,079 downwards.
CGGCGACGAGTCTCACGTTCGGCACGGGAAATGGTCAGATATCGACGCTCAACGGGCTCAATACCGCGCTGGCGGCGAACGATCTTCAGGCCACCATCGATTCCACCGGCGCGATCAGCATTACGACTACCAACAATGCGGCTTCGAACACGGTCGGCGCGATCAGCGGTACGGCTGTAACAACAAGCGGTGCTGCGTTCGCCAGCCTGGGCACCGGTGGTGCGGCTCCGGTCGCCGATCCGAACTCGCAGGCCACCCGCGCCAGCCTGATCGCGCAGTACAACAACGTGCTGCAGCAGATCAACACCACCTCTCAGGACTTCGTCCTTCAACGGCATCAACCTCTTGAACGGCGATACCCTCAACCTGACGTTCGACGAGACCGGCGCGGCGCCAGCGGGTCGCCCAGCCGCCCCAGCAGCTCGGTACGACCGAGCACACGGTTGCGGACCGGGATCCGTTTGCGTTCGTACATGCGGGCGCGGGCGCGGGCGTTGAGCTCCGCCACCTTGACCCCGGAGGGACAGGCCCGGGTACAGGCGCCGCAGCCGCTGCAGTAGTCGACCCATGACTCGACCGGCAGGCCCTCGCGGAATCGCTGCGCCTGCGGGCCGCAGTACTTGGGGCCGGGGAAAAGGTCGGTGGCGGGCAGAACCGGGCAGGCGGTGTTGCAGACATTGCACTTGATGCACCGGTCGGCCGAGAGGTCGATCTGGTCCAGGTCGAGAGGGCTCGGGCTCATGCCGCGGCCATTCCGGGGTCCCCGCCCGGCGCAGCGTCCGGAGCGGGCTGGTGGGTATGCAGCGCCTGGCTGGCGGCCAGGTGACCGGAGGCGACGGCGATCCCGTCCGCCGAACGCTCGACCGGACGCTGAGCGCCACTCAGCAGGCCGCCACAGCAGAACACGTTCTCCACCGGCTCCCCCTCCTCATCGAGCGGATGCAGGTCCTGGTCGAATCGGACCCCCGCCCGGGCGACGGGCTGGGCCGCCCCCAGCAGATCCTCGCGATACCACTCCTCCGCCGGCCCTTCCGGCTGCCGCACCGGCAGCCCCCCCACCGGCTCGCATATCTCCCCCCGCCGCCCATCGACCACCAGACCCCCGGAGGCGAGGCCACCCGTAGCCAGGACCAGACGATCGAGCGGCAGCCGCAGATCGCGCGCGGCCCCGTGGATCCGCAGCGCCGTCGCCCGCCCTCCTCCCCGCTCCAAGGAGAGGCGGGGACCCACCTGGATCCGAGCTCCGCGGGCGCGTGCCGCACGCTCCAGGGCCTGGGCGAGCCGGAGGCCGGGGACCGAGGGAGGGAGGGTCGGCACCTCGACCACCGGAATGCCGAGGTCCTGCTCCAGGGCCGCCACGACACCCGCCGGGTCGTTCAGACCCAGCACCGCGGGCAGCAAAGCAGGGTCGCACTGCCGACGCGGGCTCGCACCGCGGTCGCCAGCTGGCGCCGAAAGACCTGACCGTCGAAGAGACGGGCCAGGGTCATGCCGTCGAGGTGGTGACGGTGCAGCTGGGGAAGCTCGACCGTGGTGGCACGGGCCCGCACGGTCAGCCCGAGCCTCTCGGCCCGCGCCGGGAGCACGGCCGCGAAGAGCTCCGGCTCGAAGTCGCGGTAGCCGTGGAAACCAACGGCAAGCACCCGAGCCCCCTGCCAGCCCGCGTCCAGAGACTCCTGGAGCAGGCACGCGGGGCGGTAGGTTCCCGCCACGGTCGCCACGCGACGATTCTCGGCCGGCGACCCGACCGCGCCGATGCCCACCGCGCCGAGCGCCCGGCGCACCAGCTCGAGGCCGGCTTCCAGATCTCTCGCGACCGTGGCGTAGGGGTGGTCTGGGACCTCCCGGATCAGCCGCTCGATGGCTTCGGCGGGATGCCGCACCTCAGCGCCGTGCAGGTACCCGAGCACGTCGACGGTGCCGGAACGAAAGTGCGTGGTACCCCAGCCCTTTCCCACGCAGAGCACCCGCGCGCCCTGATCGGCGGCGGTCACGGCCGCGGTCAGGCCGGCGAGCCCGAGACCGGCCACCACGAGGTCATAGGGCGCGGTCTCCCCCGTGCTCACCACGCAGCCCTCACCCCGCGGTGCAAAGTCCCGTTTTCGCGTGAATCGGCATGCCGCGGAGCGGCACCCGAGGGGATGAAAATGGGCTGACAGCGAGTGGCCCGCAACCGTGTTTGGTCGGCGGGAGACCGAGCGTGAATCTGGGCCGGTGAACTGATGGCACCCGCGATGGTGGCCCGATGGGGCGAGAACACGCAGAGGAAACTCTGTTCCGAGCAGTTCACCCGCTGACCCATTTCAGCCAGGGAGGGTGGTCGGTCATGGAGGTGGTCGTCGAGCGCTGCTGCGGGCTGGACCTGCACAAGAAGACGGTGGTGGCCTGGCTGCGAACCCCGGAGGGGGAGCAGGTGCGCAGGTTCGGCACCATGACCCGGGAGTTGCTGAGGCTGTTGGAGTGGCTGCAGCGGGAACGGGTGAGGGTGCTGGCGATGGAGAGCACGGGCAGCTACTGGAAGCCGGTCTACAACCTGTTGGAAGGACAGGGGATGGAGTTGATGCTGGTCAACCCAGCGCATATGAAGGCGGTCCCTGGACGCAAGACCGACGTCAAGGATGCGCAATGGATTGCTGACCTGCTGCGCCACGGGCTGCTCACCGCGAGTCGAGTTCCGGAGCGTCCGCAGCGAGAGCTGCAAGAGGCGATGCGCTACCGGCAGCGCCTGATCGAGGATCGTGCGGATGAGGTACGCCGGCTGCAGAAAGTCTTGGAGGGGGGAAACATCAAGCTCGGCGACGTGGCCACCGACGTGCTCGGCAAAAGCGGTCGCATGATGCTCGAGCAGCTGGCGTCGGGGGAGACGGATAGCGACCAGATGGCGGGGCTGGCACAGGGCAAGCTGCGAACCAAGCGTGCCTCTCTGAGCCTGGCGTTGGAGGGCTCGGTGGGTCCTCATCAGCGCTTCATGCTCAAGCGCTTGCTCGAGCACATCGAGTTCTTGGAGGGCGAGATCGACGCGGTGAGCCAGGAGATCGAGGCCCGCATGCGCCCTTTTGAGCCGGTCTTCGCCAGGCTCGAGCAGATCCCTGGCATCGGCAGACGCAACGCGCAACGGATCCTGGCCGAGATCGGTCTTGACATGCGCTACTGGCGCAACGACAAGGCCTTCGCCTCCTGGGCCAAGCTCTGCCCCGGCAACAACGAATCGGCGGGCAAGCGACGATCGAGCTGGATCGGAGCCGGCAACCAGTTCCTGCGTGGCGCGCTGGTGGAAGCCGCGCAGGCAGCGGCACGGGCGAAGGACTCGTACTTCTCCGCCCTCTATCACCGCCTCAAGGCCAAGCGGGGAGCCAAGCGCGCTCTGATCGCGGTCGCACACGCGATCCTGGTCACCATCTACCACCTGCTCAAGGACGGCACCTACTACCAGGACCTGGGTGCCGACCACTTCGATCGACGTGATCGCGAGGCCCTGGTCCGACGCAACGTCCGACGTCTCGAGCTTCTCGGCTACCACGTCAGCCTCAGCCCCGCTGCATGACTGCTGCATGACGCCACTCGGCGGGGCTTTTTCAGAGGAAACCGGGTCTAAGCCCCCCTCCATAGTCCCGTTTTCGCGCGAAACCGGAGTTTTGACGGGATGGCTCACCGGTCCACCGCCAGCACTTCGCGGTAGATGATCTCGGTGAGCCCGTGCTGCCGTGCCTGGTCTCCCCACAAGATGGGTCGGTTGCCCCGCATGCGCTCCTCCAGGAAATCACGCAGCGGCGCCAGCCCGTCGGCCTCGTCAGGGATCCCAGCGGCACGGATGCCCGCGGCGCGGAGCGCGCAGAAGCAGGCCTGGCAGGGTCCCATCCCCAGCCGCAGTGCACGCAGCGCGTCGTCCAGCGGGGCCCCGGGACGCTCGGCGAAGAAGCGCTCCAGCATCGCGCGGCTGACCAGCTCACACTCGCACACCAGGTCCGCGTCGGCGCCGCCGCGCGAGGAATCCTCGTTCGCCTCCAGACGGCCGCCCAGGACCCACGAGCGTCCGGACTGGGAACCCGGCAGCGGCTCCTCCGCGGTCCGGCAGGGTGCGGTCAGCCCGAGCTTCCCGGCCACCCGGTCGGCTGCGTCTTCCGCCATCAGCCGGTAGGTGGTCAGCTTGCCACCGACGATCGAGACAAAGTTCTCGACCCCGTGCTCGGCGTGATCGATCACGGTGTGGCTGCGGGAGAGGAAGCGCGAGGGGTCCCCGCTCTGCCTCCCGGCCGGGTCGTAGATCGGCCGCGCTCCGGCGAAGACCCGCAGGACACGGGCTTCCTCGATGGCGGGGATCAGCTCGGCGCTGCCCTCGACCACCTCGCGCACCTCCTGGCGCGTGATCTCGTAGTCCTCCAACCTGTCGAGCGTTCGGTCGGTGCTGCCGGCGATGCAGACGGTCCCCACCGGCACCACGATGTCCGCGTCCCCGGGCGGCCGGCAGCGGTTGACGACCTGCCGGCAGAGCCGCCCGTTCATGATCACCATGACGCCCCATCCGGGGTCCATCGCGATGTCGTCGCCTGCCATCCGGGCGACCGTGCCGGCCCAGATTCCCGCCGCGCCGGCGAGGCAGCCGATCTCGACACGGCAGCTGTCGCCGTCGGCGTCGGTCAATTCGGCGGCAACCACCCGACCCTGCTCGATCACCACGCCGGTAAGTCGCGTCCGGAGCCGGACGGTGGCGCCGTCGGCGACCGCGGCATGCACGTTGGCCGCGGCCAGGTCGAACGACTGGACGGCCGCGTCGGGAACGTGGAAAGCGCGCTGGACCGCGGGGCTGAGCAGGGGTTCCTCGCGGCGGGCGGCGGCGACCGGGATCTCCTCGCACTCGATGCCGGCGGCCCGGCAGCCGGCGACGAACTGCGGCGGGTAGTCCTCGGGATCGTCCCGCAGCCAGGCGAAGATGCCGCCGGTGTCCTCGACACAGCCGGCCGCGATGCGCCGCAGGACCCGGTTTTCGCGAATGCACTCATCTGCCGCGCGAGGATCCCGCGCCACGTAGCGGGCCCCCGAGTGGAGCAGGCCGTGGAAACGACCAGAGGTGCCGTGGCAGAGGTCGCCCTGCTCCACCAAAAGCGCCCGGGCACCGCGCATGGCGAGATCTCTCAGGAGCCCGGCGCCGGTGACGCCGCCACCCACCACGAGGACGTCGTAGCGCTCGCTCATCCCGCGATGCCGGCGGTGTCAGCCAGCGCGCGGACCAGGATCGACGCCGAGGTCGCGCCCGGGTCTTGATGTCCCGCACTCCGCTCCCCGAGATAGCTCGCCCGGCCCTTGCGCGCGACGAGTGGCACCGTCGCCCGCGCACCCGCCTCGGCCGCGGCGGCGGCCACCGCCGTGGCCGCCGCCAGGCCCTGACCCTGGGCCGCTCGGTACGCCTCGATCGCGGGCAGCAGCGCGTCGAGCATGGTCTTGTCACCCGGCTCCGCCTTGCCGCGCTGGCGGACCCCGGCGAGACCCGCCTCCAGCGCCTCGCCGGCAGCTCGCACGTCGAGCGACGGCGCGGCGCCGGCGGAGGTCGCTGCCCGCAGGAAGAAGGTTCCGTACAGCGGCCCGGCAGCGCCGCCCACCGTCGAGAGCAGCGTCATCCCGGCCTGCCGCAGCACCTCGCCCGGGGTGCCGGCCGCCTCCACCAGGACCCGGTCGCGAACCGCGGTCAGGCCGCGGGCCAGGTTCGTGCCGTGATCCCCGTCACCGATTGCGGCGTCCAGCCCGGTCAGCTCCGCCGCCCGCTCGAGGACGCGGTCGGTGGCCAGCCCGAGCCAGCGGCAGACACCCTCCGAGTCGAGCGACTCCGCCATCAGCCCCCCCAGCGCAGGCCTGCGGTGACCACCGGCGCGTCCCACAGCCGGATCATCTCGTCGTCCATCCGGAGCAGGCTTATCGAGCAGCCGGCCATCTCCAGCGACGTGATGTGGTCGCCTACCAGCGAGCGCTCGAGACGGAGCCCACAGCGGGCCAGCACCTCGGCGGCGTGCCGCATCACGATGTAGAGCTCAATCAGGGGTGTGCCGCCCATGCCGTTCACGAAGCAGAGGACGCGGTCGCCCTCCCCGAAGGGCAGGTCCCCGAGGATCGGCTCCAGCAGGCGGTCGACGACCCGGTCCGCGGGCTCCGCCGCCATCCGCCGCCGGCCGGGCTCGCCGTGGATTCCGATCCCTAGCTCCATCTCGTCGGGGCCGAGCTCGAAGGTGGGGCGGCCGGCCTGGGGTACGGTGCACGGGGTCAGCGCCATGCCCATCGAGCGCACGGACTCGTTCGCCCGCGTGGCCAGCGCTTCCACCTGTGCCAGCGTCCCGCCCTCCTCGGCGAGCGCACCGATCAGCTTCTCGATCAGCACCGTGCCGCCGACTCCGCGCCGGCCGGCGGTGTGGAGGCTGTCCTGGACGGCGACGTCGTCGTCGACCACCACCGACCGCACCTCGATGCCCTCGGCGGCCGCCAGCTCGCCGGCGATCTCGAAGTTCATCACGTCCCCGGTGTAGTTCTTGACCAGATGCAGAACGCCGGCACCGGCGGCGACCGTTCGCGTGCAGGCGGTGATCTGGTCCGGCGTCGGCGAGGTGAAGACCTCGCCCGGGCAGGCACCGTCGAGCATGCCCCGGCCCACGTAGCCGGTGTGCGTCGGCTCGTGGCCGGAGCCCCCGCCGGAGATCACCGCCACCTTGCCGGGCCGGGTGCCGCCCCGCCGGACCACGTAGTGCGGCTCGAGGTGCACCTCGAGCAGGTCGGCGTGGGCCACCGCGAGGCCCTGCAGCGCCTCGCGTACCACGTCCTCTGGCGCATTGATCAGCTTCTTCATCGGCTCGCGGTCGGGTGCTCGCCAGCACCTCCTCTGAACCCTACCTGTCGACCCAGCGCCGGGTCCGCTCGATCGCCTTCTTCCACTGCCGGTAGCCCTCGTCACGGGCCCCGTCGGTCCAGGCCGGCTCCCACGTTCGGTCGACGGCCCAGTTCTCACGCAGCTCGTCCAGGGAAGACCAGAAGCCGACCGCGAGCCCGGCCGCGTAGCAGGCGCCGAGGGCTGTCGTCTCGCTCACGGTGGGGCGGATCACGGGCCGTCCCAGCACGTCGGCCTGGAGCTGCATCAGAAAGTCGTTGCGAGTCATCCCGCCGTCGACCTTCAAGGCGGAGAGCCGGACACCCGAGTCGGCTTCCATCGCCTCCACCACGTCTCGCGACTGGTAAGCGACCGATTCCAGGGTCATCCGCGCCAGATGGCGGCGGTCGGTGAAGCGCGTCAGGCCGACGATCGCCCCCCGGGCGTACATGTCCCAGTAGGGGGCGAAGAGGCCGCTGAACGCGGGCACGAAGTAGGCGCCCCCGGTGTCCGCGACATCCATCGCCAGCCGCTCCGTGTCGGCGGCGTCGACGATGATCCTCAGGTTGTCGCGGAGCCACTGCACGGCAGCCCCGGTGACCGCGATCGAGCCCTCCAGCGCGTAGGTGACCCGGTTCTTTCCGAGCCCGTAGGCGACCGTGGTCAGCAGTCCGGAGCCGCTGACCACCCGGTCCGGCCCGGTGTTCAGGAGCAGGAAGTTGCCGGTCCCGTAGGTGTTCTTCGCCTCGCCGGCGCGGAAGCAGGTCTGACCGAAGACCGCCGCCTGCTGGTCGCCCAGGTCGCCCGAGATCGGGATCGCGGCGCCGAAGGGCCCCCCCGCGGAGGTGGTGGCCAGCAGCTCCGGGTCCGAGCTGGGACGGATCTCGGGAAGCAGCGACCGTGGAATGTCGAAGTAGCGCAGCAGCTCGTCGTCCCAGTCCAGGGTCCGCAGGTCCATCAGCAGGGTCCGCGAGGCGTTCGTGTAATCGGTCACGTGCCCCCCGCCGCGGGCACCGCCGGAGAGGCACCAGATGATCCACGAGTCGGTGTTGCCGAAGGCCAGCTCACCCGCTTCGGCACGCGCCTGGGCGCCCTCCACGTGGTCCAGGATCCAGCGGATCTTGCCGGCGCTGAAGTAGGTGGCCGCGACCAGGCCGGTTTTCGCCTTGAGTACCGGCTCGAACCCGTCATCGATCCAGCGCTGGACCAGGTCCAGGGTGCGCGTGTCCTGCCACACGATCGCGTTGTGGATGGGACGGCCGGTCTTCCGATCCCAGATCACGGCGGTCTCACGCTGGTTGGTGACCCCGACCGCCGCGATGTCCGCGGGCTCCGCCCCGGCCCGATCCAGTGCGCCGCGGATGACGGACTCCACACGGGCCCAGATCTCGAGCGCGTCGTGCTCGACCCACCCCGGCTCCGGGTAGATCTGGGTGTGCTCGAGGTAGTCGGCACTGACGATGGTGCCCTGGTGGTCGAACAGGATGCACCGGCTCCCCGTCGTGCCCTGGTCGACGGCGGCGATGTACCTGGCGCGGCTCGGCATCGGGCCGGAACGTACCTCAAACCCGGCGAGGTGGCGCGAGGACAATGCGAGCATGAGATTCGACGAGCTGGCGGAGGACCTGGACCAGCTGGAGGCGACGACCAAACGCACCGACCTGGTTCGCATCCTCTCCGAGATCTACGCGCGCAGCTCGCAGGACGAGATCGAGCCGCTCACCTACCTCGTGCAGGGCCGCCTGGCGCCGTTCTTCGTTCCGATCGAGATCGGGCTCGGCGAGCGGCTGCTCCTGAACGCGATCGGGATCGCCTACCGCAAGGACAAGGAGGAGGTCCAGGCCACGTATCGCCGCGCCGGCGACCTCGGCGCCACCGCCTTCGGGCTGGCCCCGGACCGTCCCGGCGACCAGTCCTCGCCGACGGTGACCGAGACCCACCGGCGTCTCCTGCAGGTGGCGGAGACGGCCGGCGGCGGCAGCCTGCAGTCCAAGCTGGATCAGTTCTCGAGCCTTCTCGGCGAGATGGGACCCGCAGCGGCGAAACACCTGGTGCGGATCACCTCGGGCCGGATGCGGCTCGGGATCGGTGATCCCACGGTGCTCGACGCGCTCTCGTTCGCGACCCGCGGCGACCGCTCGCTGCGCCCGGTCCTGGAGGGGGCCTACAACCGCACGTCGGATCTCGGTCTCATCGCCCGCACGCTCTCGGTCGAGGGCGAGCAGGCGGTGGCGGCGCTCGAGGTCCGGGTCGGCCGACCCCTCCGCAGCCAGCTCGCGGAGCGGCTCCCGAACCCGGAGGCGGTGGTGGCCAAGCTGGGCCGCATGGGCGTGCAGCCGAAATACGACGGATTCCGGGTGCAGATCCACGTGGAGGGCGGGGACGCCAGGATCTTCTCGCGCAACCTCGAGAACATGACGGCGATGTTCCCGGAGCTTGTGGCGGCGGCGGTGCGACTCCCGGTCGAGAGCGTCATTCTGGATGGCGAGGCGATTGCCTACGACCCCGAGTCGGAAGAGTACCTGCCGTTCCAGCAGACGATGGGCCGCCGCCGCAAGCAGGGAGTCGACGAGTTCGCTCAGCGCGCACCGCTTCGCGCCTTCGTCTTCGACTCCATGTATCACGACGGGGAGGATCTGACCCCCCGTCCGTACGAGGAGCGGCTGGCGACGGTCGACCAGGTGGTGGCCGGATCGGACACGCTGCTCGCGGCACCGCTCGTCGTCACCGACTCGGTGGAGGTGCTCACCCGGGAGCTGCTCGACAACATCAGCCGCGGCCTGGAGGGGGTGGTCGCGAAGCGGATGGACTCGCCGTACCAGGCCGGGGCTCGGAACTTCAACTGGGTGAAGCTCAAGCGAAACACGAGCGGTCAGCTCAACGACACGATCGATGTCGTGCTGCTCGGCTACTACCGCGGCAAGGGGCGCCGAGCGGAGTTCGGCGCCGGCGCGCTGCTGGCCGGCGTCTACGACGCCGAACGCGACGACTTCCCGACCATCAGCAAGATCGGGACCGGGCTGTCGGACATCGGCTGGCGAGAACTCTATGAGCGACTGCAGCCGCTGGAGGAGGAACAGCGGCCCGCCCGCGTGCGGTCGCTGCTCACCCCGGATACCTGGCTGCGACCGGAGGTGGTGGTCGAGGTGCTGGCCGACGAGATCACCCCCAGCCCCCGCCACACCGCCGGGATGACCGACGACCGCACCGGCCTCGCGCTCCGCTTCCCGCGCATCGTGTCGTTCCGTTCCGCCGACCGAAGGGCCGAGGACGCGACCACGGTGGCGGAGGTGTTGGAGATGTCAGAGCAGCAGCGTGCCCGGCCCGCGGCCGAGGGTGGGTCGGAGGCGTCGACCTAGCGCGGATCGCGCCCCTCCGGAAAGCGCCGCGCTCCTAGGATTGATCGATGCCCGAGCTCGACGTCGCGCTGGTCCGGGAGCTGCGCTCATCGTCGGTGACCGGCACGTGATCAGCGGTCGCGACGATCTCCGCATCTTCGAGCGCGACGGCTCGATCAGCGGTGCACCGCCCCAGGTGGTGGTCCTGCCGGCGGACGCCTCGGAGGTTCAGCGCGTGGTCCGCCTGGCCGCGCGCTTTTCGATCCCGCTGGTCAGCCGCGGAGCCGGCACCGGGCTCTCCGGAGGCGCGGTCACGCTCCACGGCGGGATCGCGATGCAGATGAGCCGCATGCGCGATCTCAGCATCGACCCGCTGACCGGCACCGCGCTGGTCGACCCGGCGTGGTCAACTGGGACCTGCAGCAGGCGGCCGCCCGGCACGGCCTCTTCTACGCCCCGGATCCCTCGTCTAGAAAGGCTGCACGCTGGGCGGCAACGCGGCCGAGAACTCGGGCGGTCCGCACTGTCTCTCCTACGGCGTCACCACCAACCACGTCCTGGGCATGGAGGTGGTGTTTCCCGACGGGGAGCGGGCCTGGGTCGGCGGCCAGGGCCCGGACCGGCCGGGACTCGACCTGCTCGGGGTGCTGGTCGGCTCCGAGGGCACGCTCTGCGCGATCACCAGGATCCTGGTCAAGCTGCTGCCGGTGCCGGAGCAGGTGATCACGCTGATGGCCGCGTTCCCGACCATGGAGACCGCCGGCGAGGCGGTGTCGGCGGTGATCGCGGGCGGCGCCATCCCGGCCGCGATGGAGATCATGGACCAGCCCTGCGTGCGGGCCGTCGAGCAGACCTACCGTGCCGGATACCCGACCGGGGGGGCGCCGTGCTGCT